>JAYFNH010000012.1:0-208647 GCA_034933545.1 Oscillibacter sp. | reverse complement strand
GTGGGGGGAGCGACTTTTGATGGCTACACCGACTTCTTGTCGGAGGTAATTTCAATCCACGCTCCCCGTGGGGGGAGCGACGCCTTATGATCCTCGGCCTCTCACCGCCTCACTGATTTCAATCCACGCTCCCCGTGGGGGGAGCGACGTTGCAGCGGCAGATAGCAAAAAGGTTTGAAAAAATTTCAATCCACGCTCCCCGTGGGGGGAGCGACGCCGCAGCGTTGTGCCCAGTATCACCGTGACTGAGATTTCAATCCACGCTCCCCGTGGGGGGAGCGACAGCAAAAGCTTACAAAAATTTTTTCGTCTTTTGAGCTATTTGCACAAACTTTAGCCGCCTGATGCGGCCTGTCCCCTGCTCGCACGCTTCTGGTAGGTGTGGCAGGAGTCTTTTCCATGCTCAATTTTGGTGCGAAGGACCCAGAAAAACACTGCTCGCTTGGGCTTCGCACTACACCATCAGTGTTCCCTCTGGGTCATAACCCGGCTTCACGCCGAAATGCTCCACGCGGCGGGCGTAATGATCGCCCAGATTATAAAAGCGCAGGCTGTCCCGCTGGGGATCAATAAGTCTGACCAGCAATTCCTGCACCTGACGGTACTGTGCCGCGTCCAAGCTGCATTCAAACACGGAATTCTGCACCCGCTGCCCATAATTGACGCACTGCTTGGCCACCTGCCGCAGCCGATGGCGGCCGGCAGCGGTTTCTGTGTTTACATCGTAAGTAATCAGCACCAGCATACTTCTCCTCCGGACACATTGGTCACTTCCATATGAAGGGCGGATATTCGTCCAGATCGCCCCGCAGATACCGGGCCAGCAGCAGCGACTGCACATAGGGCACCAGTCCCCACGGCATCTTTTCCCCCAGAAACGGGTGGGTGATGGGTTCCCGTTTTTTCTCCTGCCATGCGGTAAAAAACGCCTTGCGCCCTGCATCCGTCAAAGTCACAGCGCCGTTTTCAGCGGTATTAAAATGCTCAGGGCGCAAAAGACGCGTATTGACACAGGAAAGGGCAAACCGGTCGGCAAAGCAGGGCCGCAATTCTTCCATCAAATCCAGTGCCAATGAAGTACGCCCCGGCCGGATCCCGTGCAGCACACCCACATAAGGATCAAGCCCTACCGCCTCCAGCGCCGCAGCACAATCGTTGCCCAAAACCGCGTACGTCAGTGAGAGCAAAGCGTTCATGGCATCCAGCGGCGGACGGCGGCTGCGGGTACGGAAAAAGAAAGTCTCCTTATTTTGCAGGATCAATTCATCAAAAACGCCAAAATACCGGCGGGCAGCCTCTCCCTCAATGCCCCGCAGCACCTCCGCCTGCTCTGCTACGGCGGCCAGACGGGCCGCGTCGGCCAGTGAGGTGCTGACCGTCTTCAGTTGCTCCACATCCACCCGCAGCGCGTGGTCACGGGTGGCGCGCTGCAGCACCCAACGGGCGTTGGTCAGCTTCCCGGCAATCATATTCCGGGCCACAAGACAGCTTTCCTCCTCCCTGTCGGCCACAGCATACTGTTTTCTTCGCAGCAGCACATTACCCTGCGTTTCGCCGCAGACCCGAGCCAGAAAGCGGCCATTGGGCGTCAGAAAGCACAAAGAAATCTCATTTTTGGCACAGGCGCCCATCAGTGCGGGGCTGGCGCCCTTGTAGCCGAAGTAGTTGATTCCCTCCAGCGTGTGCAGCGGAAAGCGGCCCAGCGTTTCCTCCTCCCGCAGCACCACCACGTTTTCGCCCTCCAGCGCCAGATAGCTGTCCTCCGTCATGACAAAAAGGGTGTTGAGCAAATGTCTCATGTCGCATCCTCCTCCAGTGCCGTTTTGAGATACGCCTTTGCCGAAACGCCGCGGCACAGCTTTGGCAGACACAACTCTTTTAATGCGCAGGCATTGCAGCGGGGGCCAGTCTTGACCTTTAGGGTATATCCCCGCTTTTGCAAAGCGCGCATTTCTGTGAACATCGCGCGTACCTGATCTCTTAATTCCTCTGTCAGTGCCACGCGCTCCCGGCGACGGGTCTGTGCATAGAACAGCGCACCTTCCGGAATGGCGCAGCAGAGCATCTCCTCCAGACACATAGCCTGCGCGCAAAGCTGCAGGCGGTCGGCATCTATTTCCTTGGAAACTCCGTGCTTATATTCCACCGGATACGGTCGCCACAGGCCTTGACGGCCGCTGAGCGCCACGCCGTTTTCGTCTCTGAAAAACTCCACCACATCGCAGCTTCCGGATACGCCAAGGCTCGGGGACTGGACACGCAGTCCCCGAACCGTCAGCAGATCGCCTCGTTTTTCGTCAAATCCCTCGTCGTGGGCGCGTTCGTGAAGGATATTGCCCTCCACCGTGCGCAGGTTTTCCGCCCATTGCTGTTCCAGATGGATCAGCGCCCACTGCCGTCGGCAGAAAGAAAAATGCTGGATGCCGGAAAGCTGAAGATAGTCGTCTTCCGAATCAATTACCCCATCACCGTCACCGTCACGTCTGCCGGAATCGCATTGTTGCGGATGGTCACCTGATAATCCTCGAAGCGACGGGGCACCTCTACGCCTTCTTTGCGCGCCACAGTCACGGCATCAAAGAGTTTGTGGGCAGGAGCGTTACCCAGTTCGCTGTCATGCTTAAAAATGATCAGTTTCTGGACTGCCATATTGCCCCGGGCGGCGGAGTGGTCGTTTTCAAACATATTCAAGATGGCATCCCACAGCAGTGTCAGATCGTCCTCAGAAAAGCCGGTGGTTTTGCGGGCCAGATTGGCCGAAACGTAACCCTCGCAGCGGTAAAGGCCGTAGGGCACGATGAACTTGTTGCCCATGGTGTGAGGTCCCTTGCTCTCCATGTCAGCCTCGGTGGTCTGGGTCATCCGGGTAATGGTCACCTCCTGGGGGATCACCGGGTCCACGCTGCGGGAAAAGCCCATCTGCACAGGGCCGCGCACCTGGCCGCAGTTCAGGCCACCTGTGACACAGGTGGTAACCACCGCGCCAAAGGTACGGATGTCAAAGAAATTACCGCAGAGGAAATCCCTGATTTGGACATCCGGATCTATTCCCGCCTGTTTTTTAGCCTTGATGGTCTTTTTCAGATCTTCGTTTTTCATGCTAGAGGCGTTCGGGATGCCAACATAGGCAAAGGCTTCGTCATCGGTGCAATTGAGCGGAACTCTGTCTTTGATATAAAGACGGTAACCGGGCTCGCCCTCCCTGGCCATTTCCACATAGTTGCGGATCTTCCGCTTGAGGCACACGTCGGTGACGATACCCAGGTTGGTTTCCGGGTCGATGCGGGGCATGTTGCCGGCGTCGGGGTCACCGTTGGGGTTCCCGTTCCGGACGTCAAACAGGATCACAAATTCATAGCGATTTTTAATAGGCTCAGACATGTTTCGTTTCCTCCTTCATTGTGTCGGCGGCTTCCGCCTTGTCTTTTTTCTCAAAGCGCTTTTGGGTCTGATGATAGTAGCCCAGTTGAAAAACACCCTGGTCGTACAGATTACAGTGTACGGGATAGGTTTTGGTGATGCGTCCGGTGAGATCCGTGATCTGTTTGGCCCAGAACACTTTTTTGCCGCCGTCGAGTTTACGGAGGTACTTCTCGGCCAGATTCAGAAGCGTTGGGAACACAATACCAGGCGTCGCCCCCGCCGAGGTGAAATACTTGTCCTTGATGGTTGTGTTGATGCCCGGGTTGGCCGACTGCTGCAGACCCTCCAGCACGGAGAACAGTCTCCCCAGCAGGTAGGGCTGGTAATTGGTCTGATCGTTGAGTTCCACGGTCAATGCCTCCTTATATCTCTCATTTTGATGCAGCCGCAAAAGGTATGCCTTGATAATGGCAGCCCGCCCCCGCGTCACGTCACGCTCGGCGTGGATGCGCAGTTGGGTCTGCTGATAAAGCGTGGCGGGGTAGTCCTGCCCGGTGAGGATGGCCCGGAGCGTGTCGCCCGCCAGCTGCGGCAGGGCATCCTTGTTCCGGGAGTTCAAGTTCACCGTTTCCCTCAGCAGCGCCCAAAGAGGCAGTGTGTCCTTGGGAGAACGGTTATCTTTCACCACGCGGATATCGTCGTAGTGCTTTTTTATGTTGTCAGCAAAGTTGCCAAAGCTGTTTTGCAGGAAAAAGCGCACGGAGAGGCGTGCCGCGTTGGGCGCGAGGCCCAGGATGAAAAAGCGGTTTTCCGGATGCAGTGGGATGCTGTCCCAACTGCTCTGCCGACCGTGAGCCAGATCGTCCATGCAGCTCTGCATTTCTGCATCCGTGATGCTCTCCCCGCCGCCGTCCATAAAGGCACCAAGGGCATCCTGATAAGCGTGTTCCGCGTCCTCCGCCCAAAAGACCACGGTGGTATCTCCGAACCGGCGGACGTGGGTACGGTCGGCCAGCAGCGTGTTTAGCGCGGTGGTGTAGGCAAAGGCAGCGTATTTTCCCACAGGTGCATTGAGATTTTGCTCCCGGCCGTAGGAACAGAAAGCCGGTGCGTTGAAGGCCACAAGGCTGGCGCCGGTGGACTGAGCGCCCACCACATTTTTAATGGCCGGGTGAATCCTTTCTGGAACGACTTCCTCCCCTGTCACAAGGCAGCGCATTTTTACGCCCTCTGCCGCCCCGTCGTAATGCGTCTGCCACGCCCGGCAGATGGCCGCGTTTTCATGGGGGTAAGTTCCGTTCCAGCGAAAAACCAGATTGCCGCCCTTGAAAAGTTCGGAAAGGCAGTCCGCAAAAAGCGGATTTTCCGCTGCCGCTTCTGTGTCCCACTTTTCAAAAAAGGCGCACACGGCTTTGGCAAAGGGGTCGTCGACCGCTTCCAGCAGTGAACGGTGCAGCGCTCCGGCCGTGGCAAAGCAGTCTTTGGCGTGTTCGGGCTTGCCCTTGTCATCGAATCCAAGCAGGTAGGAGGAGTTGTCCCACATAAAATTGGAAGCAAGACCGGAAGACCGTTTGACCGTAGCAGGCAGTTCCATTGTCTGAGGTATCTGCTTCTTCCCGTCTGCCGACAGACTCGACAGCGGATGAACACGCAGAAGTGTCCCGTCGTCGCCTATGTCCAGCGCAAAGGACACCTTCACCTTACCCCAGCCGGGACGGGCAATCTCATTTTTAGCGGCCAGCGCTTCGTAGTAGTCGACCAATGCCTGCAAAATCATCGCAGCACCTCCCGACTCTCCGGCTCAGGGACGTTTAAAACGCCCTTTTGCAGTCTGCCCCGAAAAAACATAGGGGTAATATTCCGCGGGTCGCTGTAATCCATGTCGTAGAGCATCAATCCCAGATCCTGATCCTCATTGGGATAGGCGGTGACGATCTCCCCGCCCTCCCACTTTTTGAAATGCGCCGGAAACTCCCGGCAGCCAAAGCAGGGCTGGTGGTAACACTGGCCCTTTTCCAGGCGGCGGCGGATAATGTCGCAAAACTTGCCCTCATTATCACCAGGGGCAGCCTTGTCCGTCAAATCGAAATGGGCCTCGATCACATAATGGACATCCCGCAGCACTGTGGCGGCCCGCTGCTGAATGTCCTCCGATGTAGCCAGATACAGCTCTCCTCTGCCGCCCTTCATGACCGCCGAAACGGTGCGTGCTGAAATTTTGGAAGCCATTTCATTGCGCCGCACGCCGGTAAAGGCAATGGGGTTGAGTACATGAATCCGGTCCACTCGCCATTTCATACCAGGGTGCCAATATACAGCTTCCAGCAGTCCCCGCGCCGCCGACGGTGTCATCACGCTATACGAGCATCTTTCGACCTTTAATTCCGGTTGGGAAAACAGTGCGTAGGGGCCCCAGACTTCCACTTTTACAGACATCTGCATTTCTCCTTTCAGTTGAATTTATGATTATTTTGTTTGTTGTACTCCTTTTTTTCCTTGTTGTCAAGACCCAAAAAAGCTGTTATGATATTTTTGTCAGCAAATGCTGTGGATTGAAATAGTTGGATTTAGGATTGCGCTATGCGCGGGCGGGACGGTTTCGTCCCGCCTTTTCCTTTTAACTGAACATGCAGCGGCCCTCTTCCACCGTCAGGGCAAGACCCGTTTCCGGGTTATAAAGCCGTGTGTCCGCCAGAATGGCGGCATTTTCCGCCACCGTTGTCAGTGCGCCGCTGTCGCACAGGAGTTGATAGTGCTGCGGATAAACGCCCACGGCATACTGGCCCAATTCGCGCATCAGCTCGCGGCCGGGGCTGAAACGGGTCAGCTCCTCCAGCAGTGGCTGGCTCTCTGGCGTGGGAATGTAAACGGTGTACTGAGCGGTGTCAATGACGCGAAAACGCCGCGCCACCTCTTCAAAGGGAAAGGTCTGGCTGGCACAGAGTTTTAGGATCTCCGGCTCGTCCAGTGCGTCCATGCCCTTGTTCACATACAGCAGCTCCCGGAAATATGCTTCCACAGCCTGCGGCGAGGCAATGTCCTCATAGGTTTCCAGAACGTGCCGGGCCGCGGCCACATTCTGTGCCAACATTTTGGGTGCCGGGCGCTCACTTTCAAAGATGTACACCGTGCCGCCGACGACGCCGGGTGTACCCTCCCGGTTGCAGCGGCCCCCGGCCTGAATAATGGAGTCCAGTCCCGCCAGAGCCCGGTACACCACCGGGAAGTCCACGTCCACTCCCGCTTCCACCAGACTGGTGGAGATCACGCGGCAGGCCTTTCCCTCTTTGAGCCGGGCGCGAACGGTGCCAAGCACCGCCCGCCGGTGCGCCGGATGCATGGCGGTGGAGAGGTGAAAGCGTCCCTCCTCCGGCAAGAGCGCCAGCAGCGCCTGTGCCTGATCCCGGCGATTAACGATGCAAAGCACCTGTTCCTTTTCCTGAAGGCGGTCAGCCAACTCCACATCGCTGAGTGTACCGGCCAATTCATAGCGCACCCGGCGAAACTGCTCATATAACTCCTCCCGCCGTGGGCAAAGTTCCACCGGCGTTACATCCGGCAGATTGTCCTTTTCCCGGAACAGTGGTTCCAGCGCCGGCTGGGTGGCCGTGCAGAGGACGGCAGTGCAGCCGTAGTGCTTCACAAGCTCGGAGATGGCCGCCACGCAGGGCCGCAGCAGCGGCGTCGGCAGCATCTGCGCCTCATCGAAAAGAAGAACACTGCCGGCGAGATTGTGCAGCTTGCGGCACCGGGAGGACTTGTTGGCAAAGAGTGACTCGAAAAACTGCACGGTGGTGGTGAGGATCACCGGCGCGTCCCAGTTTTCGGCAGCCAGATAACGCTTGTCCTTCTCCCCCCGATTTTCCCCATCGGGATAAACCACATCGGCGTAATGCGCCACCACGCTGCCCGGGCCAAAAATCTGTTCAAAGACCGCCTGGGTCTGTTCGATAATGCTGCAATAGGGGATCACATAAATCACCCGGCGCAGCTCCTTCGCCTTGGCATGGGCCAGGGCAAAGGCCATGGGGGCCACTGTTTTTCCGCTGCCGGTGGGAGCGGTGAGGGTATAAAGCCCCGGTGTCTCCTGCCCGCCGGCAATGGCGGCACGCAGGATTTCACTGCGTCGCTCTCCCAGCGTATCTTGCGGGTTCTCCAGCCACGGTGCGATATGGGCGCCGAGCTTTTCTCCATAGGCATCCAGCGGCAGGAAATCACCACGGGGCACTTTGCCGTTTTTCATGAAGGATTCTGTGTCCAGAAAATCCGCATCCACCAGGCAAGAGTAGAGCATGTGGATGTAAAAAAATGCGCTTTGGTTTGACTGTGTGAGATGTGTCGGCGGTGCGTCGGGAACAGAAACCTCGGTTTTAAAAGCGCCATAGTCCTCGATATTCCCCTGCCGCGCCCGGTTCAGCCGACCCCAGAGCGTACACGCATCCGGGCTGTCCACCCGGCTCCCGCCGTTCGGCAGACCGCTGTGGTGCCCGGCCACGCAGATGGCGGCGGGTACATCCCGTAACCCCATGGCCTCCCGGGCGCCTGCCGTGGAGTGATCCACCGCTTCCGGCGCGCCGTTAATACGCCGCTGAAAGGCGTCCGAATATTTGCCAATGTCGTGGAGCATGCCGCAGCGGCGGCCCTCCTCCGCGCTTCCAAAAGCACCCGCAAAGTCAGCCGCCAGACGAGCCGTTTCCTGCAAGTGTGTCAGAATACTTTGCTCCCGCCCGTTTTCCGGGTCTCTGTGCGCCAGATATGTCACTTTTAAACCTCCTCATACGGCAGCTCTTCGGGAACTGATCCATGTTTTGTTCTTTAGGTACATAAAAGAATTATATTTTTAGTCTATCATGAATTCGCCCGGTATTCATGGTAAATTGGCAAAACAGTCTATTTTGTGTATAGAAATATTCACCGCGAATTTGTATATATTTACCAATTTCTTGTTATAATTTGTCTCTTCATGGGTGCGGCACGGAGATGTTTGCCGGTACATCATCTTTTAGACACAAAATGATTTGCTTTTCTTCTTTTTCAAGCTGCCTCGCTTTTATGGTAAGTATACAGCGCAATGTGTCCGCAATTCAGTACATAGGCACCATATTGTAAAAGTTATGCCAGCAGAAAAAGTAGAAATTATAGAATACTTATCGTAGATCGACAATGCGCCACCTACATTTTTCCGAATGTGACCGCATTGCCCCAGGGAGACAAAGCCCTGCATCAAAACCGGGAAGTCTCGCACCCATGAACAGGAAATAACCGGAGGAAATACCGCCATGGCGATTTACAGGAAGGCGTATAAGACTCCCTTCGCCGCCTCCATTCCAAAAAATGACGCAGCAGCAGTTTGATACACGGAAAGACGAAACTGCCCAAAAGTGTCCGCTTGTGGGTACAAAGGAAATGGATCTCAATGCGTACTGCCTGCGGCTGAAGCTGTGAGCACTACCGCAGCCATATGTACGGCAGCCTCTGCGGCTGCGGCAGAAGCGGCGGATCGAGGCGTCTTTTCCTATCTGTGCATTTTCAAAAATATTCCAGAAATCAGTTGTGATTATTTGTCAAAGAATATATAATTTAAGATGATCAAATTGGACTGTTGGCAAAGCCGTCAAAAGATGGTGACGCAAAGCTGCAAGGGCCTGTACCTTCAGGATGGCAGTCAGCTGCGAAATAGAAAAGCCCTGCAAATCGCAGGGCTTTCTTCACACATATACACGAGGTGAAAGGTTGTGGACTCTATTGCCGAAGCCACAGGAAAACGGGGCATTACCCGCCGACGCGTGCAGGTGCTCTGCAGCGAAAGTCGAATTCCCGCTCTGGAGAAGCCGGGAAAGGTTTGGGCAATCCCAAGGGACGCAAAAAACCGGAAGATATGTGTGCTATGATACCTAAAAAGTAGACAGAGAAAAGCAGGACACCTTGGCCAAAATCTCTCCGTTGGGCGTTTTTACAGTCAGAGAATTGCCTTTGACAGCGGCCACCGTCCCCGACAGTACATTGGATTCGCCGATAAAATCGGCTACAAAACGGCAGTTGGGATACTTGTAAATTTCAGGGGGAGGCCCCATCTGCAAAATGACTCCCTCCCGCATGACTGCAATGCGGTCCGACATGGTCATGGCTTCTTCCTGATCGTGTGTCACATAAATAAACGTAATACCCAATTTTTTTTGCAGACGTTTGAGCTCGATCTGCATTTGTATTATACTGTCGTTCAATAGATGCAGCATCTGCAGCATAACAGGAAATGTTTTTTTCGCGCCGCATCTCAAAGACATACCAAAGAAAGGTCTTCCTCCGCGCAATCGAATTCATCCGGAATCGTCAAGCCATCCATAATTTTTTACCCAGTACTCCCCCGCAGCATCCACGCCGCCGTCTCGTCATGCTTGATTGCCTGTTATGCTGCCGCCGCATTGGCGTTGACTTGCTCGATCACCTTGCGGATGCCCAGCCAGACTGACATATCGGTAAACACCTCGACCACGCTGCCTTTATCCGTAAACGGAGATTCCTGCAGCACGGAAAGGTCTTTCATCAGCCCGTTGTAAACGATATATTCGACGATCTGGTTGACAAAATAGATCTGGCGGCTGTCAAGGCTGGCACTGTTCAGGTACTCCGCAAAAGCGGTCTTCGCCGCGTTCATGTCCAGGCCGACAATCTCACGCACAAACTCGCCCAGCGGCTTCTCGCCGCATTCGGCTTCATAGTCCTGCTTTGTCCCGACCTCGCTCCAGAGAATATTTTCCAGTTCTTTTACGTCGGCATGGCTCAGCGGAACATTGCTTTTCAGCTTGGCGATGGCCGCGTTGTCCTCGTGCTGACGGATATAGAATTCCGCTTTTGCTTTGTAATTTTTCAGATCATCGTTTTCCAGCTCGGAATCGTGCCAGTCGGTGGAGAGAAGCTCATCAGCAAAATTGGTTGTATACTTTACTCCGTTATGCGGTATGTACTTCATCAGACCGCGAAGGCTTTTGCGAATGTTCTCAAATTCGTTGATCCCGGCATTGTCCAGATGGTCCGTGTGCAGGATTTTGTTGATCAGCTCGGACTGCGCCATGATCTCCGGGATGTTGGCGACGCCCGCGACGCCGCTGACCCGGCTGAACAAGTCGCTGCGGGCGCGGGTATACTTTTTCCCGATCAGATAAGCAAGCTCGATCCCGTAGAGCAGCGCGTCAAAGCGGACGGCGCTGGCCTCGCCGTCATCCGGCAGGATGAGCGGTGCAAGCTCGTCTCCGATGATAAGCGTGTCCTCGTAGGTGAGCGCATCGTAGCTTTTGGCGTCAGAGTACAGGTCCACATATTTCAGGTGCTGCTTCACGGCAAAGTTGTCCCGATTCAGCTCGCGAACCTTGTTTACCATCTCGTCGACCAGGCTCTTGCGGAACGGGATCAGTTCCTTCGTCTGATAAGCAATGTCCTGCAGCTTAAAAGCGATCTGCGCTTTCAGCTTGAAAATAGAACCCTGCAAGGCAATCTGATTTGCCGTCGGGCGGCCCTTGTTCATACGGAAGAACTCAAAATTCCCGCAGAAATCGAAGATATAGAATTTCTGCTTGTCCCCGCCGTCCAGCAGGCCGGGACAAAGCCGGGTGCCGCGTCCGATCATCTGCCAGAACTTTGCCTTGCTCAGCACTTTCTTAAAGAAAACAAGATTCAGCACCTCCGGCACATCGATGCCTGTGTCCAGCATGTCCACCGAAATGGCGATCTGCGGCAGCTTGTCCGGCTCGGAAAATTTGTCGATGGCACTCTGTGCGTAGGTCATGTAGTTGTCGATCACTTTGGCGTAACCGGGCAGATTCGGGTATTCCTTCCCGAACACGTCCAGAATTTTTTCCGCGTGGTCGTGATTCTTTGCGAAGATGATGGTCTTACCCAGCTTCTCGCCATAGTGGATTTTGATGCCCTCCGTCATCAGCACATGGAGCACCTGACGGATCGTGTCCTCGTTGAAAATCCACTCGTTAAGCGCTGAGGAGGCGATGGATTCCGGCAACTCGCCGTTTTCGTCCTCAAACGTCGCCTCGTAGGCGGCTTTGTCCTCGTCGGAAAGTTCGTCGTAGACGATGCCTTGTTCGATGAATTTCAGCTTCGTCTCCACGGACATGAAAGCCACCAGATGGCCGTCCTTCACCGCCTGCGCCAGCTCGTAGCCGTAGGTAGGCACACCGCTTTCCAGCTCAAAGATCTCATAGGTGTTCTTATCGATCTCATCCTTCGGCGTCGCGGTCAGGCCGACCAGCGGCGCGTCAAAATAGTTGAAGATATCCCGGTATTTGTTGTAGATGGAGCGGTGCGCCTCGTCACAGATCACCAGGTCAAAATGGCCGCAGGTGAACAGCCGGCCCTCTTCGTCGCCGGCGGTGTCGATGCAGTTCATCATGGTCTGATAGGTGGAAAAGACGCAGTGCGCCGCGTAATTTTCTTTGTTCTCACAGAGATTTGTAATGGACAGGTCTGGCATCAGATTCACGAAATTGCGCTTTGCCTGCGTCACCAGCGAGTTGCGATCGGCTAGGAACAAGATGTTCTTCACCCAGCCATGCTGCAACAGTACGTCGCACAGAGCGACGACCGTTCGGGTCTTGCCGCTGCCCGTAGCCATTACCAGCAGCGCCTTGCGGCGATTGCGTTTGTCGAAGCTGTCGCACACGGCCTTGATGGCAGCCTCCTGATAATACCGGCTGGCAATCTTTTTGTCGATCATAATATGGGCAAGACTTGTCCGCAGAGTTTGCAGATTGAACAGCTTTTCAAGGTCACGCTTGGAGTAGATGGCCGCGACCTTCCGCTCTGGGTATTGGTTGTCGACAATACGGGTCTCAAAACCGTTGGTCAGGAATACGACCGGGCGGCGGTAATATTTTTGCTCTAACAAATCAGCATAGAGCTTTGCCTGCTGACGGCCTTTCGCCACATCCACGCAGGTGCGCTTGGCCTCGACGACCGCCAGCGGCCTGCCGTCGTCGCCGTACAGCACATAATCGGCATAGCCGACCTCGGACTTGTTCGGCATGCCTGGCAGTTCCACTTCGTCCAGCCAGTCATGGCCTTCTGTCCAGCCCGCGTCCGTCAGCATCGTGTCGATGTAGATTTTGCGGGTCTTGTACTCCGAAAGATCCAGCGGCTTCGGCACATAGGTCTGCTGCTGCTCTTCGCGGCGGGCAGTGAGTTCTTCCTTCAGCGCCTTGTTTTCGGCAACCAGCGCGGCGAGGTCAATCTCCGGTGCGGCCTCCGGAACCGGCGCAGGCTCCGCTTGCTGCGTCAGCAGCGCGGGGTCGAATTTGCCCTCCGTGTACTCTTTTCCATAACAGTAGGCGACGAAATCAAGGAAAACATAGAGGTTTTCCAGGCAAAGCTCCGCCTGCTCCGGCGTGACTTTTTTTCCGGAGTGTGCGGCGTTGTTTCCCATCTTGCGAATGAAATCCATCCGCCGCCAGATATCCGTGCCGATGATATCCCGGAATTCCTCGGTGTTCATCAGGCTGACCAGCGTGTCCTGGTACGGCATGACCAGACTTTTATCTGCGGAGTACATCCATTTGACGGCAAACTCCATCGCCCGGCGGCAGTTGAGCACACTGGCCTCCGGGTCGATCGAATAGATTTTCTCCGCGGAAACCGCAACGCCCGCGAAGGACGCAAACTGCGGGTCAGCGACAAAAATATCAAAGTTGGTCACAGTGTCACCTCACTTATGCTTTCTTCTTTGTGGAGTATGTATTTCCTGAGCAATTTTCTGCCGTACTTCCGGCATTTTCATTGCTTCACTAAGAATCGTATTGGTAAGAGA
Source organism: Oscillibacter sp. (assembly GCA_034933545.1). GTDB lineage: Bacteria > Bacillota > Clostridia > Oscillospirales > Oscillospiraceae > Vescimonas. Next base: position 195,473 of record JAYFNH010000012.1, on the reverse strand, counting down.
AGACCCAAGATTATTCTCTGTTTCCTTTTGAAGCATTTCTAATTCGTGCCTATGTTCAATCTCCATTTTTTCTTTTTCCATAGAAAATTTTTCGCGTTCTTTTTCTATATCCAGACTATACTGCTTTTCAAGTTTCTGTATATCGGATTTTGCCTGTTTGCGCGCAACCGCGTAGCTGGTAATGCCGGCAATGGCAGCACAAATGATAGATACAATATATGGAAGATATGTATTCATGCGCTCACCTCACCCAAAGTATTTTTGCATTAGCGCTTTTTTCAGTGTTTCCAGCTTTTCGAGGCTCTGTTGAATTTTAAATTTTGATTTGTCGATCTGAGTAACAAAAGTAGCAAAACAGTTCTGAAGTTCAATCGGAGGCATATAAACTTCCAACTTCATTAAGCGTTCTTTTGATATATTCGACATTGATTTTGCTGAACCTGTTGCTAATTCTTGTATCTTCGTCCTGAATAATTTGTGGTTTATAAGTTGCCACAGAAACACTTTGGTACATTGCTCTTTCGTGTTTATTCTAAAAACCAAATCGGGCATCATCAATTTTGCCGGAGTACTACGCACATATGCAGCCATTCCAACAAGTTCAGGAGTATTCTTCCGGGTAAATAGCAAATCGCCTTTATGTACCTCAACGCTTTCTATGTATTGCCCATCATCAAGTAGTGCTTTGTTTTCTTCAGGCCTATACTCTCCATATGTTGCGGCACTTAATTTGAGAATTGCAGGCCATTCACCTTGTCTCGGTTTAGTTGAGCAAACAATACTCTTTCCATTCTCAATATCAAGTAAGTATGTCTGAAGTTGTGCTTTTTCCCAGTTAAACGGATTAGTGATTGGGTTCCCGAACATCTCAACAAATCGGGATTTGACAAGCTGGTCGAGCTTTTCAAGCTGCTGCTGGCGGAGAGAAATGAGCTCGGTGACTTTGTCTAGAGTGTTAGCTATTTCTTCTTGATCTATTGCCAAGACGATCAACGCCAGTCCTTCCGGAGTCAACGATTTTTTGCGCGCATTCAAGGCGTGCAAAAAGCTCGGCTATCCACTTCCACCCGGAATCACCAATTATGGTATTGCTGAGGCCGTCTATGGAAGGAATCCAGCAGCGGCAGACCGGGATCTGAGCTATGAACTGCCAGATTACGAGGCAGTTTCAAAGGATATGTCCACCCGGAAGAACATGACCCTCAAGGTTCTCTGGAACCGGTATGTGAAGAAATGCCGGGACAGCGAGGTAAAGTTTTACTCATATCGGCAGTTCTGTGAAAACTATGCCAAGTGGTGTGAAGAAAACAAGGAGTCGCTGCATTTCAACGCCGTCATTGGCCAGAAGATGGAGGTGGATTTCGCCGGAAAGACCTTTCACATGGTAGATTCACTTACCGGTGAGGTCATAGAGATCGTGGTTTTCGTAGCCGTCCTCCCGTATTCCCAGTACATCTACGCAGAAGGCATGGTTTCAACTAAGGAGCCTCAGTGGATTGCCGTAAACAACAATGTTGCCGCTCCACAAAAATGCTTTTTTGATCAGCCGTGCGGCTTGCCATGTAGACCGTCATCTGCTGCTCTTCCATTCTCCTGTATGACGCGTATACGGGGGTTTTGGTTTTGACAAAATGAAGCAAAACCTTTTTTCGGGGAGATGAATTTGTTATATTGGAAGAAAGCAGCACAGCCTCCATACCCAGCAAATCATTTTGTGAAATCTGTTCTCTTAAGAAACCGTTTTTGTCTGAATCAATTAGGGCATTGGGCAATACCGCCAAAATATGGCTTTCCTCTGCACATACCCGCCACATGTCGGACAGGAGCGTTTCCAATTTCTCCATTGGATAATCGCGCGCCATGACCAGGCACAAATCCATCGGCGCCTGATTACTTATTTTAGAGAATGAGATAAAGTGGTTCTTCGGAAATTGCTTGCTGTACAGATAAGCCACCGTATCATCTGTAGCTGCATAATAAGTCTCCTGTCCCTCAAGATGCGGAATCTCCTGATACGCCAAAATAAAATCAGGGCTGGGATTTACGATCAAAATGCGCTGTCCGTTCTGAAACAGCGAAGTCAACTGCGGCAAAAGAAAAGAACACTCAAAAGGCGCATCGTTGCGCGATAGCGGATAAAATACAGCGCGAATCACATCCGTTGGCAACTCCGCTTTCAACTGGAAGGCAGCCCGTTCAAAAACCGTTTCTGAAACGGACATGCCGCCTTCAACCGGAACCTTTTTGATGCCTCGATTCAACGCAAGCCATGGATCAATTGCCCGTTCCAATTCTTGCGTATGCTTCATCGCATCGCTGTAGTCTTCCAGCAGTTTGCTCATTGGTACATAGTATTTGCGATACATCTTGATTGCATCTGTGATGGTACCGTTCACACGGTTGGGGTAGTTTTTCAGCTCCCGATAAAAAATGGCACGCATGCAGGAGAGAATCTGTGCTTTTTCTTTGAGTCTGAGAACATCTGATATATACCTTTTGTCTTCATCTGTCAGCGATTCATAAAGCGCATCGACTTTTCCTTCCTGCGCCCATTTTCTCTGCACTTCTGTCATGGACTCTGCCTTTTTCAGAACAAAATACAATATCAGCAAAGCGGCTGAATCTCGGTGTTTCACCTCCCCCAAATTGTCAGGGGTCAAAAATTCGTCCCAGTCCGCCACGATATAAGGCGACATATAAGAAAGTATCTCTTGAAAATTCTCCTGCAGCAGTTCCGGAGACCTACACAATCTTTCAATAAAATCAAGATTTTCCCCTTCTATGAAATCTATGGGCTTAAAAAAATCTATCTCAACATGATCCAGCCACGCATACAGTGATTGGTCATTAAAAGGTGCCAGAAAATCCTGTTTGGCTGCCTGAAGCACATTGATCAGCCGACAGAGGAAATACCCTCTGACAATCTCAGAATCAAATTTTGTATCAAGAAAGGCATCTTTAAAAACATACTCTTTGATTATTTTGCATTGCCGATATTTTGTGCTGTCCAATTCATTTCCCACCTCTCCGACCTTATCGATTGCATCTCATATCTCAAAAATTACCCCTTATTTTTTTATTTGTCAACGCACATTTCAACTAATTAGGGGTAATTTCTCATTGGTCTTTGTGGTCAAACCGTGGTCAAAGGCAAAAAGAAAGCCCCCGAATCCATTGCAATGCAATGTATTCAGGGGCTTGTGCTATTATTCCCACTCCACCGTCGCCGGGGGTTTGGAGGTAATGTCGTAGCAGATGCGGTTGATGTGCTTGACCTCGCCTACGATGCGGTTGGACACCTTTTCCAGCAACTCGTAGGGCAGGCGCGACCAGACAGCCGTCATGAAGTCCTGGGTTTCCACCGCCCGCAGGGCCAGCGTATAGTCGTAGGTTCGCTCGTCACCCATAACGCCCACACTGCGCAGATCCGTCAGCACGGCAAAATACTGGCTCACACTGCGATCCAGACCGGCCGCGGCCACTTCCTCACGGAAGATGGCGTCGGCTTCCCGCAGCACGGTCAGTTTCTCATCCGTCACCTCACCGATGACGCGGATGGCAAGGCCGGGGCCGGGAAACGGCTGCCGCCACACCAGGGACTCCGGCAGACCCAGCTCAATGCCCAGCTGCCGCACCTCGTCCTTGAAAAGACGCCGCAGCGGCTCCACAATCTCCTTGAAGTCCACGCAGTCCGGGAGACCGCCCACGTTGTGGTGGCTCTTGATGACCACGGACTCGCCGCCGAAACCGGACTCCACCACGTCAGGATAGATGGTTCCCTGCGCCAGAAAATCCACCTTGCCAATCTTCTTTCCCTCTTCTTCAAAGACGCGGATAAATTCCTCACCGATGATCTTGCGCTTGCTCTCCGGGTCAGTAACGCCGGCCAGGCGGGACAAAAAGCGCTCCTGCGCATTGACGCGCCGCATATTCACATGGAACTGCCCGCGCATGACCCGCTCCACGTCGTCGCCCTCGTTTTTACGCAGCAAACCGTGATCCACGAAAATGCAGGTCAGCTGCTCGCCCACGGCCCGCTGCAGCAGTGCCGCCGCCACGGAACTGTCCACACCTCCGGAAAGCGCCAGCAGCACCTTTCCGCTGCCGATCTTTTCTCTGCACTCCGCCACCGCCTGCTCCATATAATCGGCCATGCTCCACTCCGCTGTAAAGCCGCAGATCTTGTAAAGGAAGTTTTCCAGAATTTCTCTTCCGTGGACGGTATGCATGACCTCCGGGTGGAACTGCACACCGTAGAGTTTCTTTGCCGCGCACTCTACTGCCGCGTGGTCACAGCCCGCAGTGGACGCAATCACCCGGAAACCCGGCGCGATGGTCTCCACCTCCACGCCGTGGCTCATCCAATAGATGGCGGTGGGCTCGACGCCCTCAAAGAGGAGACTGTCCCCTGTATGAGTCAGCTCCGTTTTGCCGTACTCCCGGGTCTCCGCCGCGCAGCAGCGGCCGCCCAGCAGGTGCATCATCAGCTGCAAGCCGTAGCAGATGCCCAGCACCGGGATCCCCATCTCAAAAACAGTCGGGTCCAGCATGGGGGCGTTGGGGGCGAAAACCGTGGCCGGGCCGCCGGTGAACACCAGTGCGTCAGGCGCAAAATCCCTGATTTTTTCCATAGAAATGTGATAGGGCTTGATTTCACAATAGACACCGCATTCCCGGATGCGGCGGGCCACCAGCAGGTTATACTGCCCGCCGAAGTCCAGTACCAATACTTTTTTCATGCCTGATCCTCCCGAAAGACAATGCCGTTTTCATCGGCCTGATCGATAATGGCCAGAGAGTGGATGGGATACCCCTCTTCCCGCAGGGAATCGCCGCCGTTCTGAAAGCCTTTTTCCACGGCCACACCGATGCCCACCAACTCCGCGCCCGCCTTGTTCACGATATCCACAAGACCCCGCATGGCATAGCCCTTGGCCATGAAATCATCGATGATGAGCACCTTGTCGTTCTTGCAGATCCAGTCCTGCGCCACGATCAGCGTTACCTTTTTCTTATAGGTATATGAAAAAATATCGCTTTGGTACAGTCCGCCTTCAATATTGTCGCTCTTGGCCTTCTTGGCGAAGACCATGGGAACGCCATATTTCCGGGCACAGATTGTGGCCAAAGCGATACCGCTTGCCTCAGCGGTCAATACCATAGTGATCTTGCTGACATCGAAATACTTGGCAAATTCATTTGCCAGATCTTCCATCAGCAAGGTGTCTACGCGGTGGTTCAAAAAGCCGTCCACTTTGATGATGTTGCCAGGCAGCACTTTCCCCTCCCGGCGGATTCTCTCTTTCAGCTTGTCCATACCATTGCTCCTCCCAAAAATAATTGGTTTCATCATGCCCGATTTTCCCGCAAAAAGCAAGGGGACAAGCCGCCGAAGTTTCACAGGCGGCAGTGCCCGCTTTTAGCCATTTTCACCACGCGCCCTTTTCTCACTGAGGCAGCCCACCCTTTACATAGGCGGCAAACTCCTGAGCCGCCGCCGTTTGGGGCACATCCTTCAAAACGCACATATCTACGCTGCGCGGCGGAATCTCAAAGGAAGTCTGCAATTTACGCAGCGTCCCATCCGACAGCTCCCGGCGTACAAATTCCTCCGTGACGCCCGCCACGCCGAAGCCGATGCGGGCCAGGTCTACCAGAAGGCTCCGGGCACCCAACTCGATCTCCGGGTGAAGGCGCAGTCCGTTTTGCAAAAAGTATTTTTCCAGATACAGCCGGGAAGACGCCTTCTTCTCCAACAAAATCAAGGGAAAAGACGCGATCTCGCCCAGTCCGTAGACGTGATCCCACTGGCAGGGATAGCCCGCGCCCGCCACGAAAATGGAATGAGTGGCAAAGCAGGGGCAGGTCTCCAGTGAATCCGTTTCAGAGGGCGTGCTGGCAAAGGCGATGTCCACCTTGCCGGATTGCAGCAGCCCCAGTACCTTGTGGCTGCGTCCGCTGACGATCTGAATGTGGACGCCGGGATAGCGGCGATGAAAGCCATCCAGATACGGCAGTAAAAACTGACTGGTCACGGTGTCGCTGGCGCCGATGGTCAGCTGTCCCATTTGCAGCTCCCGGGTCTGCGCCAGTTTCTCTTCTCCCGTTTCCAGCAGCCCCATGGCGCTTCGCACATATTCATAGAGCATCTTTCCCTCCCCCGTCAGGATCACGCCCCGGGAGTTGCGAGAAAAAAGCCGTGTGTGCAGCTCTTCTTCCAGCTGCTTCACAGACTGGCTCACCGCGGATTGAGAAATAAACAACGCCTGGGCCGCAGCCGTAATGTTGCCGGCTTCCGCCACTTCCTTGAATACTTTATACAATTCCAGTTTCACAGCCATACCATACACCTCATTAGAGAAATTAATCAACTTGTCACTTCAATTTCTCACCATTATACCGTGTTATGGCTTTGTTGACAACTGGTTTTTTTACAGCGTCAGTTCTGTCTGCTTTTTTTCCACCGAGCCGGTGAGACGGCGGCACTTGGCCACAAAGGCCAGCGTCTGCTCCTTGCTGCGGCCGATGTACCGGGTGGGGGTCAGTACGGCCCGGATCTCCTCCGCCGTCATGCCAAACTCCGGGTGCGCGGCTAAAGAAGCGGTGAGATCCCAAGGCTGGCCCTCCTTCATGGCGGCGGTGGCCTCCATGGAAGCCTGGCGGATGATCTCATGGACCTGCTGGCGGTCGCCTCCCCGCTGCACCGCCTCCATCATCAGATTTTCAGTGGCGATAAACGGGAGATAGTCCCGCACGGATTTTTCCACAATCTTTTCGTTGACGTGAAGCCCTGCCGCCACATTCTGCACCAGGCGCAAAATACCGTCGGTAGCCAAAAAGGCCTCCGGCATAGAGATGCGGCGGTTGGCGGAGTCGTCCAGCGTCCGCTCCAGCCACTGGGCGGAAGCGGTCAGAGGGGCGTTCATGGCGTCCGTCATCACATAGCGGGCCAGGGAGCAAATACGCTCACAGCGCATGGGATTACGCTTGTAGGCCATGGCGGAGGAGCCGATCTGCTTGTCCTCAAAGGGCTCTTCCACCTGCCGGTCGTGCTGCAAAAGGCGCACGTCGCCGGCAAATTTGGCCCCGCTCTGGGCGATGGAGGACAAAACGCCCATCACGCGGCTGTCCAGCTTCCGGGGATAGGTCTGGCCGCAGACGTCATAAAGAGCGGTAAAGCCAAAGGCGCCGGCAAGGCGCCGGTTCATTTCGTCGATCTTCGCCGTATCGCCATCGAACAGCTCCAAAAAGCTGGCTTCTGTCCCGGTGGTGCCCCGGCAGCCCAGAAAGCGGATGGCATCCAGCACGTCATTCAGTTCTTCCAGATCCAGTAGGAAATCCTGCATCCAAAGGGTGGCCCTCTTCCCCACCGTCACTAGCTGCGCCGGCTGATAGTGGGTGTAGCCCAGACAGGGCGTGGCGGCATATTTCTTCGCAAAATCTCCCAGCAGGCCGATGGCGCGGCACAGCTCGCCCCGTAGATAGCGCAGGGCGTCGCGGTAGAGGATGAGGTCGGCGTTGTCGGTGACATAGCAGCTGGTGGCTCCCAGATGGATAATGCCCCGAGCCCCCGGCGCCATTTCGCCAAAGCCGTAGATATGAGCCATCACGTCGTGGCGGACTTCTTTTTCCCGCGCCGCCACCACGTCGTAGTTGATGGGGGCAATATGCTCTTCCAGCTCCTTTACCTGCTCGGTTGTAATGGGCAGTCCCAACTGCTGCTGGGCACGGGCCAGCTCCACCCAAAGCTTGCGCCACGTTTCATAGCGGCAGTCCGGGGAAAAAAGATGCAGCATCTCCCCGGAGGCATAGCGGGACGCCAAAGGCGTTTCATAAACAGGTTTCATTACGATGTTTGCTCCTATTCGTGTGTCAACGTCACTTTGGCCCACGGCAACCGTGGGCCAAAGCTGAAATATCCATTTGAAAACGTGTACCAGTCTTACCGGCGGATCAGCTCGTCACGCCCGGCGCCCACGGAGACGTAGGTGATGGGGCAGCCAATGCCGCGCTCCACAAAGAGCACATACTCCTGCGCTTCTTTGGGCAGCTCTTCAAAGGTGCGGATCTTGCTGATGTCGCAGTTCCAGCCCCTGAGCGTCTCATAGACGGGCTTGGCCGCATCCAGCAGCGCCGGGAAGGGGAACTCTTCCGTGCGTTTGTCATTGATCTCATAGGCCACGCACACGGGGATCTCCTCCATATAGGACAGCACGTCCAACTTGGTCAGCGCGATCTCGGTAGCGCCCTGGATGGTGCAGCCATAGCGGGTAGCCACCAGGTCAATGGGGCCCACCCGGCGAGGCCGGCCCGTGGAAGCGCCGTATTCGCCGCCGGCCTCGCGGAGCCTCTCCGCCTCTTCTCCCTGCCACTCGGCAGTGAAGGGGCCCTCCCCTACGCAGGTGGAGTAAGCCTTCACCACGCCCACCACGCGGTCCACACGACTGCCGGGAATACCGGAGCCGCTGCAAGCGAAACCGGCAATGGTGGAAGAAGAGGTGGTATAGGGGAAAATACCGAAGTCGATGTCCCGCAGAGCGCCCAGCTGGGCCTCAAAGAGGATGCGCTTGCCGTCTTTTTCCGCCTGGGTCAGCACCTGCGTGGCGTCGCACAGGAAGGGCGCCAGCTTGCCGCCATACTCCTTGATCCATGACAGCGTTTCGTCGTAGGAAGAGGGCTCCGCCCCATAAGCACCGGTGATGATGAGATTCTTCCAGTCCAGGATGGATTTCAGACGCTTTTCCAGATAGGCGGGATATTGCAGCTCGCCCATCATGATGGTCTTCTTCTGATACTTGTCGGAGTAGACCGGCGCAATGCCCCGCAGTGTGGAGCCGTACTTCTTGTCCTTGAGCCGCTGTTCCTCCAGCTGATCCATACGGATGTGGTAAGGGAACACGATGGTGGCCCGGTCGGAGATCTTCAGATTCTCCGGTGTGACGGAAACCCCCGCCGCCCGCAAAGACTCGATCTCGCCCCACAGGCTCTCCGGGTTCACCACCACGCCGTTGCCCAGCACGTTGATGACGCCCTTGGAGAAAATACCGGAGGGGATCAGGTGCAGCGCGAACTTGCCGTACTCGTTGACCACGGTGTGCCCGGCGTTGCTGCCGCCCTGATAGCGGACGACCACATCATAATCCCTGGCAATGAGGTCGACCATACGGCCCTTCCCCTCGTCGCCCCAGTTGATACCCACGATGGCGCAATGCTTAGTCATATTTTATAACATCCTTTCCAGAAGTGTTGATTCATTTGCCGCAAACACAGCTACTTTATTGTATCCCAAAAGTAAGTATAAGTAAAATAGTTTCTCAATATATTTTATATTAGAAAATCTTATTTCATTTTATCAGTGTCCCATCCTGCTTCCATACTGGAGCATTCCATACCGAACTTGACAGAATTTGACAATCTGGTATAGTGGGTATCGGTATTTAATATAGTATGGTATCGTTTTGTTTTTTAAATGAGGAAAGAGAGGAATTGTGATGAGAAAAATAGGGTGTGTTTGTCTGGCCTGCATGATGCTCTGCGCCGCTTTGTCCGGCTGCGGAAAAGCAGCTTCTTCCGAAACCTCCGGCACCTCCGCCGGTTCTGACGCCTCCGCCAGTACGCAGACCGTGGTGCAGGAGAAGGAGTACGCGCCCGGTACACGGACTGACACAGAGTATACCAGCGAGTGGCTGGGTCTGAAGTATACGCCGAGCGAAAACATGGTCATGGCATCCGACGACGAGATCAACAGCATGATGCAGGCCGGGGCCAAAGCCCTGTATAAGGACTCCGCCGAAGGCCAGAAAATGCTGGACTACGCCAACATCAGCACGGTTTATGAGATGCTGGCCGTGGATGTGGCGGATGGCGGCACTGTCGGCAACGTGGTGATCCTGGCGGAACAGCTGGCACTCTCCGGCACCACAGAAGAGCAGTACATTGCCGCGCTGAAGCAGCAGTTTAACGGCTTGAATGTTTCCGCAACCTTTAACGAACCTACCACCCGTGACGTATGCGGTATCACCTTTAAGGAGCTTTCCTATACGATGGAAACCAACGGCACCAGCATAAATCAGACGGCTCTTATCAAAAAAATAGGAGACCGGATGGCCTGCATTATGCTGACTTATTCCGATGCGGCCTCCATGAACACGCTGCTGGCCGGTTTCTCGGCACTGTAAGCAGGACGTCCGACCTTTACAAAAGAGATGGATGAGCTATCCTCCGTTTCTTTTTCAACTGTGCCGTTTGCGCTTTGACACCGCATCGGCTGTATGATAGAATGAAAAAAAAGGGAGGGGGAAACAAGGTTGAATCGGGAAAAAAAAGCGGATTATCTGCTGGTATTGGTGACGCTTTTCTGGGGCGTCTCCTACTATCTGATGGATCTGTGTCTGGCGCAGATGGGCCCGCTGACCCTCAACGCCATGCGGTTTCTCATCGCTTTCGCCTTCCTGTACGCGGTATTGTTCCCCAAAGTACGCCATGTGAACCGTATCACGCTGAAATACAGCGTCCTGATAGGGCTGTGCCTTGCCAGCGCGTATCTGGGCTGTACCTACGGGGTAATGTATACCTCCATCTCCAACGCCGGGTTTATCTGTTCGCTGCCGGTGGTGTTTACACCGTTGCTGGCTTTTATTTTCAAGCACCAGATACCGGAAAAACGGCTGATCCTCCCCCTATCCCTGTGTCTTGTGGGGCTGGGACTTCTGACGCTGAACGAACAGTTTCGCCCCGCCCCCGGCGATCTGATCTGTCTGATCTGCGCGGTGGCCTACGCGGCGGACCTTCTGGTGACTGAGACCGCCGTGGCCAAGGAAGAGGTCAACGCTTTGCAGCTGGGCGTCTATAACCTGGGAGTGGTGGGCGTTATCATGCTGGTGCTGTCCCTCATTTTTGAAAAGCCTCATTTTCCAACCACGCCGGTGGTGTGGGGCGCGGCACTGTTTTTGTCCATTTTCTGCTCCGGCGTTGCTTTTGTGGTCACCACGGTGCAACAGCAGTATACCTCCGCCAGTCATGTAGGGCTCATTTTCACGCTGGAGCCCGTTTTCTCTTCCATCGTAGCGTTTCTTTTTGCCCATGAGATCCTGCCGCCTCGTGGCTATGTGGGTGCGGCGCTGATGCTCTCTTCCCTGTTTTTAATGGAAACCGACTGGAAAAACGCCCTATCCAAACTTTTTAAACGCCCGCTTCCCGCGGACGAACAAACCGACAAGGAGACACTGCCATGACAACTGATTTTGAAGAACAACTGCGGCAATTACAGGAAAAATCCGCTCGCCGGCAAAAGATTGCCCGGATGCTGGCGGAGCTTTCCCGGCAGGAACACGATCTTTCCGCCAACGAAGCCGCGCTGCGTCAGATCCGCCAGAAAGAGGAATACGATGTGGTCCGGCTGGAGCAAAATTCCCTGGCCTCTTTCTTTTACGAGGCGCTGGGGCGCCGGGAAGAGCGGTTGGACAAGGAACGCGCGGAGGCCTACGCGGCCGCGGCCAAGCACGACGCGGCCGTGCGCCAGCTCGAGGACATCGTGCAGGAGCGGCGATCGCTGGAAGAAGAACTGCGCTCCCTGGGCGACTGCGACGCCGCCTATGAGCGTCTGCTCTCAGAGAAGGCGGCCTGGCTCAAAGCCAACGCGCCAGCATCGGCCGCGCGGCTGCTGCAATGCGAGCGGCGCATGGCAGACCTTTCCGCCCAGATGCGTGAAGCGGCCGAGGCCATGGATGCGGGCAGCGCGTGCCTTTCGCAGATCGAAGCCATCCAAAGCGAACTGGGCAGCGCCGAAGGCTGGGGCACCTGGGATCTGCTGGGCGGTGGCTTTATTTCCGACGTTGTCAAGCACAGCCATCTGGACCAGGCCCAGAGTCTGGTGAACGGTCTGCAAGCGTGCCTGCGGCGCTTCCGCACAGAGCTCGCGGATGTGACCGTCTACGCCGACTTTCAGATCCAGATCGACGGCTTTCTCCGCTTTGCGGACTACATCTTTGACGGCGTATTTGCCGACTGGGCGGTTCTGGACCGCATCCACGATTCCCAGGCCCGTGTGGAAAACACCCGCGCGCAGATCGAAGCCATCATGCACCGTCTCAACGATATGTACCATACCGCCGACCAGGAGGGGCAGACGCTGCGCCGGGAATACGACGAGATCGTCCGCCGCGCTTGAAAATGATGTTTCCTCTGACCTTTCCTTTATGAAAAAGCAAAACCGTTTTGAAGCTTATGCCCCAAAACGGTTTTATCTTATCTGTCTTCTTCCTTTGGGTAAGCATCCGGCGCAGCGCTCTTTCCTATCCGCTCCGGCATCGCTTGGCGCGTAGCAGCGGCACTTTTAGAAAATTAAAAAGCACCGCAAGGGTGCTTTTGTGTCATTTGCTCAATTTAGATGCAGGACATTATGATTCAAAATGCTTATATCTGTAGAATCAATTACACGAAAAGACACCATCTGATGCCAAACTTATCAATAAAGTCTGCACACAGTGGGCTAAATTCGCATGAACCTAACGGAAATAGAATTTTGCTCCCTTCCTTAAGTATCTCATACGCCTGTTGAACCATATCTTCGTTTCCCTTGCCATAATGAAGGCAAAACTGCATTGTATTGCCTGTAATCCTATCATCCATGCCATCATTCGCCTCGGCTACCGCTAAGGTATGACCACAAATATCAAGTTCTGAATGATAAAATGTACCATCAGGGCTTTTTACGTTATATCCTAACGTGGCATTAAAAGCATTTATATACAGTTTTACAGCCTCTCTGCTTCCTTTTACATAAGCTTGCATCATTGACCTTTTCATAATATTTTCCTCCGTCAAATATGAATCACTTTGTTTTAGTATATCGTGCAAAAAACAAAAAGCAACATGCAGGTTCAAATCCTGACATGTTGCTTTTTTAGTTGTGTCATTTGCTCAATTTAGATGCAGATTCTGATTATGCTTATTTAGCGAAGGAGAGCACTCCCGAGCAGAATGATATTTTTTTAAATTGCATAGAAGGAAATGCAGACTTTAATACTTCAAGAACCGAATATATCTCATCATTATCCCATTTACTCCCGCATTGTGCTTTACACTTTTCCATATCATTTATCGTCTCAAAAGCAACATCGCCAATTAGTACTTTGCCGCCCGTGGATAGAAGATCGGTCAATTCTTTGATTAGCCTAATTTTCTGTGAATCGTCTAAGTGATGGATCGCATATGTACAAACAATAAAATCAAACGTTTCATCAAATGGAAAGACAGGCATTCCTTGCGTGAAATTATGTTGAATAAACATAGCATTCGGCATTTTCTGTTTTGCGATTTCAATCATCTTTGGTGAAAAGTCAATTCCGCAAATGGAGCATCCCTCGTCATATAGCTTTTTTGATAGAATCCCAGTTCCAAAGCCAACATCAAGAATATTCTTTCCGTTCCCGCTTTTTATGATGCCATAGATTGTTCTTAATACATTTTTGTACCCGGCAAACGGGTATTCATTTGCTTCTTCGCTGAGATCAACGCTTTTATCATAATCGTCCGCCCATAAATCAAACTCATTACTATTAAGCATCAGTTCACCTCCCTGTTCATAAATAATCTGAACTGAGTATACCATAAGAATAAAAATAATAAAAGAATTCAAACCATCATGGTTTGAATTCTTCCATTATCTTTATAAATTGGTGCGCGAGGCGGGACTTGAACCCGCACGTCCGTAGGGGACACTAGAACCTGAATCTAGCGAGTCTGCCAATTCCACCACTCGCGCGTATCAATATGAAGTTAAGAAGAATGGTGCGCGAGGCGGGACTTGAACCCGCACGTCCGTAATGGACACTAGAACCTGAATCTAGCGAGTCTGCCAATTCCACCACTCGCGCGTACGTTATTCTTCTCACATCGGTTGAGGGGATGGTGCGAGTGATGGGACTTGAACCCACACGTCCTATCGAACACAAGCACCTCAAGCTTGCCTGTCTGCCTGTTCCAGCACACTCGCGAAGGGCCCCTCAAATCGAATGCTTGCTTATTATACCATTCCTGCCGCATTTGTCAAGGGGGCAAAGGCGATTTTTTACAAACACCGCGCGGCGTCGGACCCCGTCCGGCGCCGCGCGGTGTTACTCGCTCTTACCGCTGATCCATGGGGATATACGGCCTGCGCTTTTCGATGCACTTGCAGGCGGGGCGGATGATCTTGGTGTCCACCGACAGCTCCTCCATCCGGTGCGCGCTCCACCCGGCCATACGGGAAATGGCGAACAAAGGCGTAAACAGCTCTGTTGGCAGCGCCAGCATATCATACAAAAAGCCACTGTAAAAGTCCACGTTCACCGCCACCGGGCGGCTGGTGCGGCCGGTGAGCAGCTCTTTTGCGATGCGCTCCACCGTGCGGTAAAGCGCCATCTCGTCGCCGCGTCCCTTTTCTTCGGACACCTGTGCCACATAATCCCGCAGCACCTCAGCCCGGGGATCGGACAGTGAATAGACCGCATGGCCCATGCCGTAGATCAGGCCGCTGCCGTCAAAAGCTTTCTTGTTCATCACATCGGTGAGATACGCCCGCACCGCGTCTTCGTCCTTCCAGTCGTCCAGCTTGCCTTTGAGCTCGTTCATCATTTCCATGGCCTTGATGTTGGCGCCGCCGTGGCGAGGGCCTTTCAAGGAGCAGAGGGACGCTGCCATCACCGAATAGGTGTCGGTGCCGGAGGAGCCCACCACATGGTTGGTAAAGGTGGAGTTGTTGCTGCCGTGGTCGGCGTGGAGGATCAGCGCCACATCCAGCGCCTGGGCCTCCTTGGCGGTGTACTGCCGGTCCTCCCGCAGGAGGTAAAGAATGTTCTCCGCCATGGACAGTTCCGGCTTGGGCGCATGGAGATAAAGACCGTCGCCCTCCGTGTTGCGGTAGGCCAGATAGCTGTAAATGGCCAGCTGAGGGGTGTTCACCGTCAGCTGCAGGCACTGGCGCAGCACATTGGCAGGACTGGTGTCGTTGGCCTTGTCGTCATAGCAGTACAGCGTCAGAATGCTGCGGGCCAGCGTGTTCATCATGTCCTTGGTGGGTGCTTTCATCACCACGTCACGGACGAAGTTTTTTGGCAGGCTCTGATAGTCCGCCAGCATCTTTCGGAACTCTGCGAGTTGCTCCTGCGTGGGCAGATCGCCGAAAAGGAGCAGATAAAACGTCTCTTCAAAGCCAAAGTGGTGATCCTTCATGGTGCCGCCCACCAGATCCCGCGCGTCCATGCCCCGGTAGTAGAGCACGCCCTCGCAGGGGATGGTATCCACATCATCCACCGTGTAGCCCTTGACCTCGGAGATGCGCGTGAGACTGGCCAGAACGCCGCGTCCGTTGGCGTTTCGCAGGCCCCGCTTTACGTCATACTTTTCATACAGCTCGGGCTCTATGTAACTGTGGTCGCTCCACCGGCTCAGCAACGACTCAATCTGCGGCGTAATGCGGCAGTATTCCTCTTTTGAAATCTGATTGATGGACATAAAAAACAGGCCTCCTTTTCCTTTCATCCTCTAATTTGCAAGTATATCACCTTATTCTTGCAAAATCAAGGGGGTGCGCCCGGGATTTTTCCGTCTTTTTCCCCTTAGTTGTGAATCGGCTAATTATTTATCTTGCAAATAATTTTCCGTATCGACTTCAAGGGGTACGGTTTACATTTCTTCCCCGCCGCGCTATACTGATAGAAACCGTCAAAGTTGGGAAAAGATAGCGCCGATAGGGCAGGTGATCACCAGATCTGCGCCCACGTTGCCCACGTCGGTTTTGTTCACCACCGCCAGCTTGTGGCCGCCGTAATAACGGATCAGGCCCGCCGCGGGGTAGACCACAAGAGAGGTCCCGCCGATAATCAGCACGTCGGCCCGGCTGATGTAGGCCGCGGCCTTGTCCATGATCCTTTCGTTGAGACTCTCTTCATACAGCACCACATCCGGTTTGATGGCGCCGCCGCAGTCGCAGCAGGGGACGCCGGTGCTTTGGGCGATCTTCTCCACCGGCCAAGCGCGGTGGCAGCGCTCGCAGTAATTGCGCCGCACGCTGCCGTGGAGCTCCAGCACCTCTTCGCTGCCGGCTTCCTGGTGCAGACCATCGATGTTCTGGGTGATGACCGCTTTGAGCTTCCCCTCCCGCTCCCACTGGGCCAATTTTAGGTGGGCGGCGTTGGGCCGCGCGGTGAGGCAGAGCATTTTCTGCCGGTAGAAGTCAAAAAATTCCTCTTTGTGTTCCATATAGAAGGAGTGGCTGAGCATCTCCTCGGGCGGATAGGGAAACTGCTGGTGATACAATCCGTCCACGCTGCGAAAATCGGGAATGCCGCTTTCGGTGGACACGCCTGCGCCGCCGAAGAAGACGATGTTGCGGCTGCCATCCACCCATTCTTTCAGTTTTTGAATTGACTCTGTCATCATAAATCCTCCATTCCAACTCATTAAGGAGTAACGCTATGAATATTCAGATCTTTGGTTCTTCCAAATCCTTTGATTCCAAAAAGGCCGAGCGCTGGTTCAAGGAGCGCCGCATCAAATATCAGTATGTGGATATGGTGTCCAAGGGGCTCTCCTCCGGAGAGTACCGCAGCGTCAAAGCCAAGGTGGGCTATGACGCACTGGTGAACAAAAACTGCCGCGCTTACGAAGAGCTCTTCATGGCGTATATCACGCCCGAGGCTGCCGAGGAAAAGCTTTTAGTGTATCCGGAGCTGTTCAACACCCCGGTGGTCCGCAACGGCAAGGACGCCACGGTAGGCTATCATCCCGAGATCTGGGAGACATGGCAGTGATCTTTCTCTCCCCTGCTGCAAAATTGCTTTCTCCGCCCGTGCCTTTGGCCCGGGCGGATCTTTTATTTATAGGATCTCGCTGAAAGAATTTTCCACGTTGACCACGGCGAAGTAGTTTCCCTCCAGGCCCCGCACCGCGGCGCGGATCTTCTCCTCCGTTTCCTGGTTGGTCATACGGAACTCGAAGGGCACCACAGCGTCAAAGATCACATTGGTGTGGGTGGGGCCGGTGACCATGCGGAAGTCATGGATTTTAATGTGGGAGTCCAGGTCTTTCACTGCCCGGCAAACTTTTTCCTTGACGGCGGCGGTGGCGCCGTTGTCATTGGTGATCACCGGGTCCATATGGATCACCGCGTGGCAGTTCAGCTTCTCGGCAAGCCCTCTTTCGGCATTGTCGATCTCGTCATGGAGTTCCATGATGTCGCCCTCGGCGGGCACCTCCGCGTGGAGGGAGATCATCAGCCGGCCCGGGCCGTAGTCATGCACCACCAGATCGTGCATACCGATGATACGGGGATGGTTCATCACAATGGCGATGATCTGGCGCACAAACGCTTCCTCCGGCGGCTGTCCCAGCAGCAGATCCAGTGTCTCCTTGGCGGCGCGCCAGCCTGCGTACAGGATGAACAGAGCCACCATGATACCCACCCAGCCGTCGATCTGCCAGTCCGTCCATTTGGCCACCAGCGTGGCGATCAGGACGGCCGTGGTGGCCGCCGTGTCGCTGAGGCTGTCGATGGCCGTGGCGGCCATGGCGGCGGAGTGGATCTTCTTTCCCACATGGCGGTTATAGATGCTCATATACACCTTGACGCAGATAGATACCGCCAAAATGCCCACGGACAAAAGGCTGAATTCCACCGCCGCCGGGTGCAGGATCTTTGTCAGCGAGGATTTGCCCAGTTCAATACCCATAATGATAATAAGTCCCGCCACGATAAGGCCCGAGAGGTATTCCATCCGTCCGTGACCGAAGGGGTGGCCTGTGTCGGCCTTGCGGCCGGAGAGTTTGAAACCGATGAGCGTCACCACGGAAGAGCCGGCGTCCGACAGGTTGTTGAAGGCGTCGGCGGTAATGGCGATGGATCCGCTGATGGTACCGGAAAAGAATTTCCCGGCAAATAAAAGAAGGTTCAGCGCGATGCCCACTATGCCGCACAATGTACCGTAAGCCTGGCGCACGGCAGGATCGTCCACCTGATCCCGGTGCGGGATCAGCCATTTTGACAAAAGCGTAATCATGGAACATTCTCCTTCAGAGCCGTTTTTCGGCTCGGGTAAACATATTTTTTGGTAAGGCCCCAGCAAAGCGGTGTCAAAAACAGCAGCATCGCGTAAGGCACTGCCCCCGCGCCCACGCCCAGCATGGACAGCGGAATGCTGCACGCGATGTTCCACGGGATCGCCGCCGAAAGCAGGATGCCGGAGTTCTCTATGTCGATGGCTTCCTCGCTTTGCGACGCGCCCTGGGCCGCGTATAGTTTATCCATTGTTTGCTGTGCCATCATCACCACGATGCTCTGGTTGCAAAAGGCCATGCCGCACAGCAGGCTCATCGCCGTCATCACAGGGAACAATCCCCACTTCTCCGCCGGTTTTTCCAGTTTCTTCTGCAAGGGCCGCATGACGCCGGTGCCGTCCAGGATCCCGGAGTAAAGCGCCGTGGTAAAGACCAGCAGCGCCGGCTTCCACATGGAAACGAGGCCGCCGCCGGAGACAATGCGGGCCATCTGCGCATCCGCCGGAACGTAACCCATCACAACGGCTTTGAGCATCTCCCACACGTCCATGCGCTGCACTAGCAGCGTCACAACGGCCGCCGACAAAACGCTCCAGCCCATGGCATGGCGGATGGGCACCTTTAAAAGCGGCAGAAGCATCATCAGCACCGCCGGCAGCAGTGCCCACGGCGTAATGCGAAAAGCAGCTGCCAACGCCTGCATCATTTTCTCGTCCACCGCCACGATGGGGTGCAGCATCGAAAGGACGCCGTAGAACAGCGTGGTAACGCCCAGCGGCAAAAGGCCGGTTTTGAGCATGGTCTTGAGATTATCGTATAGCGAGGTTTCCGTCACCGCCGCCACGAGGCTTGCGCTGGAAGAGGCGGGAGAACAGCGGTCTCCGAAATACGCCCCCGACAGAATGGCCCCGGCCGTCACCAGTTCACTGACGCCGCCGGAACGGGCCAGCGCCATAAGGATGATGCCCGCCGTACTCACCACGCCCAGGGAGGTGCCCAGCGCAAAGGAGATCAGTGCCGTCAGCAGAAAAGTCACCAGTACAAACAGCGGCGGCGTGATGATCCGAATGCCGTAATAGATGAAAAACGCGATGGTGCCGCAGGAGCGCCACAAGGCGGTGATGGCGCCGATGAAGACGAAAATGCGTATCACCACAAGGACTTTTTTTCCCTTGTCCCACGCCATGGCGGCCAGCCGCCGGGGTGCGAAGCCTCCCCTCCAGCCCAGAAAAGAAAACATGGCCAGCCCCAGCAAGATGGGAAACACCATGTGGATACCCGTCACAAGACAGGTGAGCATGGCGGCGATGAAAATGGCAAAGGTGATGAGCGTACTCATTGGCCCTTGATCTGCAAGGTCATCTGGCAGCATAGGGTATCCAGATCCTCGTCTGTGGCGGCGGGCACCCGCAGCTTGCCGCCGCAGCTTTTACACACCAGATCCACGGCGGCGTGGCGCACCTGGATGGCATAGTCGTGACTGCCGCAGGTGCAAGAGATGCCATCTCTTGCGGCGATGTCCTTCACCTCGGAGAGCACCTCATACATCACAAGGCTGTCGGCAAAGGCGTCGTCCTTCTGGGACTTCTCCTTCTCGGCCAAAACCTCCAGCTCGTGCATGGCGCTCTCCACCCGGCCGTTTTCCCCGGCGTAGCAGCAAAACTGCTTGGTCTCCGGACAGGAAAGGCCGATTCCCTTGCCTTCCAGCAGCATTTTGGCGTCGCACTCCCCCTGATGGGTCTTGCCGCAAAAGCCGCAGGGCACCCAAAAGCGGAATTTCTGCCCGTCCGTCTCCACCTGCATGGAGCTCTTGCCGCACTCGCATTCTATATCGGCCGCGGCCGCCAGCAAAGAAAAACGGCTGCGCTGTCCGATGACGCTCTTGCCGCAGTGCGGACAGATATAGCCGAAGCTTCTTGTTTCTTCCATATATTCTTCCTCCTGATGGTATTACGGCTATTATAATGCAAACGGCCTGTTTTTTCCAGTCCCGACTTATTTTGTTTTTCCGCCCTTTTTCGTGAAAAAGCGCGCCATCCCTGTGAGGGATGACGCGCTTTTTGAAAACAGTAAGGAGTGCGTTTATTCCACGGTCACGCCGCGCTTTTTGAACTCTTCCACCATCAGCTCCAGATCAGGCGCAATGTGAAGGGGCTCGCCGGCGGACTTGATGGCGTTGGCCACGTCCTTGAGGCCGTTGCCCGTCACCACGGACACCACGGTGGCGTCGGCGGGGATGAGACCCTCCTCACAGGCTTTTTTCAGCGCCGCGGCACCGGTGACGCCGGCTGGTTCGCCGAAGACGCCGCAGGTGCGGCCCAACAGCTTTTGGGCATCCAGAATCTCTTCATCGGACACGTTCACTGCGATGCCGTCTGATTCCCGGATGGCCATCAGCGCCTTGTCGGCGTTGCGGGGCACGCCCACGGAAATGGAGTCGGCGATGGTGTTCTCCTCCATAGGCTCCCATGCTTCTCCGGTCTGAATGGCGCGGTTGAGGGGATAGCAGCCCAGAGACTGGGCGGAGAGAAGCTTGGGCAGCTTGTCGATAAAGCCGATGGCGTACAGGTCTTTAAAGCCCTTCCAGACGCCCGCGATGGTGCAGCCGTCGCCCACGGAGATGGCCAAATAGTCGGGCATCTCCCAGTTCAGCTGCTCGGCGATCTCCAGTGCCACGGTCTTTTTGCCTTCGGAGAGGTAGGGGTTGATGGCGGCGTTGCGGTTGTACCAGCCGTATTTGTCGATGGCTTCGGCGGACATCTTGAAGGTATCTTCATAGTTGCCCTTGACGGAGATCACGTTGGCGCCGAAGATCATCAGCTGTGCCACCTTGCCCTTGGGGGCGCGCTCGGGCACAAAGATGTAGGTCTTGAGGCCCGCGGCGGCGGCATTGCCCGCCAGAGAAGAGGCCGCGTTGCCGGTGGAGGAGCAGGCGATGGTCTTGGCGCCGGCTTCCATGGCCTTGGCCACCGCCATGGCGGAGGCACGGTCCTTCAAAGACGCGGTGGGGTTCTGCCCGTCGTCCTTGATCCACAGCTTCTTGATGCCCAGCATCTGGGCCAGTCTCGGCTCTTCATACAGAGGGCTCCAGCCCACCCGCAGGGGGGTGTCCGGCGTGGTCTCCTCCACGGGCAGCAGCTCGCGGTAACGCCACATGGAGCGGTTTTCCCGTTTGGAGAGCTTTTCCTTGGTGAGAACGGTCTTGATGTAGTCGTAGTCATAGACGATATCCAGAATGCCGCCGCAGGTGCAGGTGGTGAGATCCGGCACCGCCTCATAGGTCTTGCCGCAGCGGACGCATTTTCCGTATTTTACGTTACGCATCACAGTTACTCCTTATTAAATAATAAGCGGGGCAGGAATCACCTGCCCCGCTTTTCTGCCTTTGCAGGCGCTTTTCTTTTTTTACAGAGTCTTCAGCAGGCCGGTGGCCTCATTAAACTCGTTGATGAGGACGTCGAGTTCCTTGGCTTCGGCGTGGACGGCGTCCCAAGTGTCCTTGGTATCGTACCACTGGGCGTTAAGCTCTTCCACGGTCATGCCCTGCTGTTCCACCCAGGTGTAGTACTTCAGGTTGTGGACACGCTTGCGCTCGGCGTAGGACAGCTCCATCATGTTGTCGGTCTTGAGGCCCAGCATGTGCAGCGCGTGGTCCTTGGAGGCTTCCACCGTGTTGTAAGCGCCGTGCATCTCGTTGAGTTCGTCGATACGGGACTTATACATCACAGCGGAGTCGGTGAGAACGGTGGCCACCACGTCATGCTCGGTGAGCTCGTAGTATTTGGCCATCTTGATGCAGCACAGCACATTGGCGATGCCGGAGATGCCCAGCCAGGACAGCTTCTCGATCAGCTCGTCGGCGAGGTGCAGTTCTTCCTTCAGGTACTTGCGGCCGTCTTCGGTGTTGAAGAGGCGCAGCAGGCGCTGGGAATCCTCGTCGTCGATGTCGATGACCATATCGGTGTTCTTCACGTTGTGAATCCAGGGAATGTGCTTGTCGCCGATACCCTCGATCCGGTGTCCGCCGAAGCCGTTGTCCAGGATGGTGGGGCACTGCAGGGCTTCGCCCACAGCCAGCTTCAGGCGGGGATAGCGATCCTTCAGCAGGTCGCCGGCGGACATGGTGCCGGCGGAACCGGAGGTGAAGCAGGCGCCGGCAAAGTTGTCGCCGGGCTTCTTGATGGCTTCATACAGATCGCTCAGAGCGTAGCCGGTGACATTGTAGTGCCACAGGGGGTTGCCCATCTCGGCGAACTGGTTGAAGATCATCATGGTGGGATCCTTCTTCAGTTCCCAGGTCTTATCGAAGATCTCCTTGACGTTGGACTCGCAGCCGGGGGTGGCGATGATCTGGCCGGCGATGGTCTTGAGCCAGTCAAAACGCTCCTTGGACATATCCTGGGGTAGGATGGCCACGGACTCGCAGGCCAGGAGCTTGGAGTTGAAAGCGCCGCCGCGGCAGTAATTGCCGGTGGAGGGCCAAACAGCGTGATGATAGGTGGCGTCGAACTGACCGGTCACCAGACGGGGAGCCAGGCAGCCGAAGGAAGCGCCCACCTTATGGCAGCCGGTGGGGAACCACTTGCCGGCCATGGCCACGATGCGACAGGGCACGCCGGAGAGCTCGCTGGGGATCTCCACATAGTTGGGGACTGCCTGGAACAGACCGCCCTTTTCCTTCGCTTCGTTGTGCCAGGAAATACGGAACAGGTTGACGGGGTTCACGTCCCACAGCCCGGTATCCTTCAGCTTGGCCTTGATCTTCTCGGGGATCAAATCGGGGTTCTGCATCTGAGCGATGGTGGGGATAATGATGTTGTTTTCCTTCGCCTTCTGGATATTGTGCGCCAGGCCGTTTTTGTTGATGGTCAAATCAATCATGTCGTTTCTCCTCCTGTTGTTTATTATCAATGTAAGAGTACAGTGTATATTTGGAAATACCGAAGTATTTTGCCACTTTGTCGCCGGATTTGGTCACGAGGAAGGCGCCGCTCTGGTTCAGGAACTGAATGGCCCTGACCTTATCCTCTTTGTTCATAAGCGCCACCGGCTTTCCCACCTTGGCCACCGACTGTTCGATAAGCTCGTCGAGAACGCTGTTGACGTTAATGATCTTCTCCGGTTCTGTCAGATCCTTATCGCGGGTATCCAGCAGGGCGCAGAGTTCGTTTTGCACCATGGTCAGACCCGACACGTCATAGTTGATGCTGAAAATGGCCGAGACCTTCCCCTTGCTGTTGCGGATATACAGCGACGAGCACTTGAGGATCTTGCCGTCGGGCGTCCGCATGAGATAGCACAGATGATCCTGCGGCTGCGCGTCCTGCTGTGCCAGCTGATCGAGCACGATCTGGGAGGCGCCGTCGCCTACCCTGCGTCCTGAAATATAGCCGTTTTCAATGGCCACGATGGAATGATCCGGGTGATTGCTGCTGACGTCGTGGATCACCACCTCGCACTTGCTGCCGAATTGGGCGGCAATTCCCACTGCCAGCTGTTCCAGCATTTTCAGCTTTCTTGCTTCCATTCCGTCACCTCTCCCGTTTTTTTCCCTCTTATCATATCACAATTCAGAAAGAAATCAATCTTTTTCCCAAAAAAATTTTTAGGGTTCATAAATTTTTGTTTGACTTTTGAAAGGGATATGTTATCATAGGAGTAGAAAACAAAGGGCATCACAACCATCATTTTGTTTATTTTACATTAACGGAGGTACACTATGGACTTTGAAGCTATCAAAAAAGCGGCGGAAGCCTACAAACCCGATATGGTGAAGTTCCTGCGTGATATGATTGCCATCCCCTCTGAATCCTGCGAGGAAGAGGGCGTGGTCAGACGCATTGCCGAAGAGCTGAAGAAGCTGGGCTACGACAAGGTGGAGTTCGACGGTCTGGGCAACGTCATCGGCTGGATGGGCGAGGGCGACAAGATCATTGCCATCGACTCTCATATCGACACCGTTGGCATCGGCAACCGTGCCAACTGGGAAAAGGATCCCTATGAAGGCTACGAGACCGATGATATCATTTATGGCCGCGGCGGCTCCGACCAGGAAGGCGGCATGGCCTCCGCAGCGTACGGCGTGAAAATCATGAAGGATCTGGACCTGATCCCTGCCGGCTACAAAATGATGGTGGTGGGTTCCGTTCAGGAAGAAGACTGTGACGGTATGTGCTGGCAGTACATCGTCAACAAGTTCTTCCCCGAAGCCAAGGAGAAGATCGAGTTCGTCATTTCCACTGAGCCCACCGACGGCGGCATTTACCGCGGTCACCGCGGCCGTATGGAGATCCGCGTGGACGTGCGCGGTGTGTCCTGCCACGGCAGCGCTCCCGAGCGGGGCGACAACGCCATTTATAAGATGGCCGACATTCTCCAGGATGTGCGCGCGCTGAACGAAAACCCCACCGACGATTCCGTGGAGATCAAGGGTCTTGTGAAGATGCTGGATCCCAAATACAATCCCGAGCATTTTGAAGACGCCCGTTTCCTGGGCCGCGGCACCTGCACCACCTCTCAGATCTTCTACACCTCTCCTTCCCGCTGCGCGGTGGCGGACAGCTGCGCCATCTCCATCGACCGCCGCATGACCGCAGGCGAGACCTGGGATTCCTGCCTGCAGGAGATCCGCGATCTGCCCAATGTGAAGAAGTACGGTGACGACGTGAAGGTTTCCATGTACATGTATGACCGTCCGGCATGGACCGGCGAGGTCTATGAGACCGAGTGCTACTTCCCCACCTGGATCAACAAGGAATCCGCCGCTCATGTCCAGGCCCTCATCGACGCCCACCACGGTCTGTTCGGTGACAAGCGTCTGTACGCCGACGAGGCCGCCAAGGCAACGCGTGAAGGCCGTCCCCTCACCGACAAGTGGACCTTCTCCACCAACGGCGTGTCCATCCAGGGCCGCTACGGCATCCCCTGCGTGGGCTTTGGCCCCGGCGCCGAGTCCCAGGCACACGCCCCCAATGAGATCACCTGGAAGCAGGATCTGGTGATCTGCGCCGCGCTGTACGCCGCTGTCCCCGGTCTTTACAAGTCCGAGAACAAGACCGCCGATGTGACCCAGTTCCGCGCCACCCTCACCGACAACGACATCAAGTAAGGAACTCACTGGGTACGGGAAACGCCCGTTTCCCGTACCTTTCCCCCTTTTCGCATACGCCGATACATACACATATTTATAATAAGGAGTAATCGATTATGAGCAAGACTGTTGAACTGGCCCGCCATCTGGAGAAGCTGCACATCAATAGCATGTACAAGACTGACTTCTTCTGGACCTGGGACAAGACCGATGAAGAACTGGACGCCGTGTTTACGGTGGCTGACGCCCTGCGCGATCTGCGTGAGCGCAACAAGAGCACCCGCGTGTTCGATTCCGGCCTGGGCATCTCCCTGTTCCGTGACAATTCCACCCGTACCCGTTTCTCCTTCGCTTCCGCCTGCAATCTGCTGGGCCTGGAAGAGCAGGTCCTGGATGAGAAGAAGTCTCAGATCGCTCACGGCGAAACCGTCCGTGAAACGGCCAACATGGTCTCCTTCATGGCTGACGTCATCGGTATCCGCGACGATATGTATATCGGCGAGGGCCACAAGTATCAGAAGACCTTCATGGACGCTCTGGAAGAGGGCTATCGTGACGGCATTCTGGAACAGCGCCCCACGCTGGTAAACCTGCAGTGCGACGTGGATCACCCCACGCAGTGCATGGCCGATATGCTGCACATCGTCCACTACTTCGGCGGTGTGGAGAACCTCAAGGGCAAGAAGGTCGCTATGACCTGGGCCTATTCTCCCTCTTACGGCAAGCCCCTGTCCGTTCCTCAGGGCGTTGTGGGCCTGTTCACCCGTTTCGGTATGGACGTGGTGCTGGCGCATCCCGAAGGCTACGAGATCATGCCCGAGGTGGAAGAGATTGCCAAGAAGAACGCTGCCGCTACCGGCGGTTCTTTCCGCAAGACCCACTCCATGGCCGACGCCTTCCAGGGTGCGGACGTGGTGTATCCCAAGTCCTGGGCACCGTTTGCCGCCATGGAAAAGCGCACGAAGCTGTATGCCAAGGGCGACCAGGCCGGCATCGACGCTCTGGAAAAAGAGCTGCTGGCGCAGAACGCGCAGCATAAGGATTGGACCTGCTCTGAGGATCTGATGAAGACCACCAAAAACGGCAAGGCCCTGTATCTGCACTGCCTGCCCGCGGACATTTCCGGTCTGTCCTGCCCCGAAGGTGAAGTGGACAACTCCGTGTTCGACCGCTATCTGGTTCCTCTGTATAAGCAGGCTTCCTACAAGCCTTATATCATTGCCGCTATGATCTTCCTGTCTCAGGTGAAGGATCCCTCACGGGCTCTGATGAGCATGGACGCTTCCGAAGATCAGCGCAAGAAGTTCTGATCAAGCGGATGATAGCGGGAGTGCCCAGAAAGACGCTCCCGCTATCCGTATCTTGTAGATAGAGAGGTAAGAAACATATGAGCAAACGTATCGTTATCGCGCTGGGCGGCAACGCCCTTGGCGCCACCCTGCCTGAGCAGGCAGAAGCAGTCCGGACCACCTCCCGTGCCATCGTGGACCTCATCGAAGCGGGCAACGAAGTCATCGTGGCCCACGGCAACGGCCCCCAGGTGGGTATCATCAATAACGCCATGGCCGCTCTGACCCATGAGGATCTCACCCAGGGCAACACCCCGTTGTCCGTCTGCGGCGCCATGAGTCAGGCCTATATCGGCTATGACCTGCAAAACGCCCTGCGGGAAGAGCTGCTCAACCGCGGTCTGAACAAACCTGTGTGCACCATCGTCACCCAGACCGTGGTGGATGCCAACGATCCCGCCTTTAAAGATCCCTCCAAGCCCATCGGCAAGTTCCTCAGCAAGGAGGAGGCCGAGGCAGTGGCTTCCAAGACCGGCTATTTGATGAAGGAAGACGCCGGCCGCGGCTATCGCCGGTATGTGGCCTCCCCCAAGCCTGTGAGCATTGTGGAAGCGCCCTGCATCAAGTCTCTCTCCGAATCGGGCGCCGTGGTGGTGGCCTGCGGCGGCGGCGGCATTCCCGTGATCGCCGAGGGGAATCACCTGCGCGGCGCGGCGGCTGTCATTGATAAAGACTTCGGTTCCGAGATGATGGCTGAGCTGCTGGACGCGGATATGCTCATCATTCTCACCGCCGTTGAGAAGGTGGCCATCAACTATCGCAAGCCCAACGAAGAGTGGCTCTCCGACCTGACGCCGGAGATGGCCGCGCGGTATGAGGCCGAAGGCCAGTTCGCCGCCGGCTCCATGCTGCCCAAGGTGCAGGCCGCGGTGAAGTTCGCCCAGTCCAAGCCCGGCCGCACGGCGCTCATCACACTTCTGGAAAAAGCCAAGGAAGGCATTGCCGGCAAAACTGGCACGGCCGTTCATATGTAATCCTATCAGCCATTAGCAACGTCTATCGGCAGAGCCCTCACTTTCTGCGAATGGAGCAGCACTCTCTTCCCGGTGGGCGCAGCATTTGTCAAACGTAAAGAAAGTTCTTGATTCAGTGGATTTTAAGTTGAAATTTTCCAAGCTTTCCTGTATGATGTGGATATTGGGGTAATCACCCATTATTCGGCATTATTGAAGCATTCATTTAATAGTGCCCAAAATATTAAAGGAGGAAATTTGAATGAAGAAGTTCCTTGCACTGATCCTGGCTCTTGCAATGGCACTGGCTCTGGTCGCCTGCGGCAACAGCAGCAGCACCGGTACCACCGACACCAGCAAAACCGAGGAAAAGCCCTTCAAAGTTGGCGTTGTTCTGGTAGGCGACGAAAATGAGGGCTACACTGCCGCTCATATTCACGGCATCAAGACCGCAATGGATTCTCTGGGCCTGACCAGCGACCAGGTTATCTGGAAGTATTCCGTCGGTGAAACGGAAGCCTGCTATGATGCCTGCATCGACCTGGTCGACCAGGGCTGCAAGCTGGTTATCACCAACTCTTACGGCCATCAGTCCTTCTGCAAACGTGCCGCTCAGGAAAACCCTGAGGTGCAGTTTGTTGCCATGACCGGCGATACCGCCAAGGCCGACGGACTGGACAATTTCTCCAACGCGTTTACCCGCATTTATGAAGCTCGTTACGTCTCCGGTGTTGTGGCCGGTATGAAGATTGCCGAACTGGTCAAGCAGGGCAAGCTTTCCGACAGCAACTACGACAAGGCCGGCAACGTGAAGATCGGCTACGTCGGCGCATATCCTTATGCCGAAGTGGTTTCCGGTTATACTGCTTTCTATCTGGGCATCAAGTCCGCTTATGAAAAGGTCTCCATGCAGGTTACATATACCAACTCCTGGTTCGATCTGCAGAAGGAAGGCGCCGCTGCTGAATCTCTGATGGCTGACGGCTGCGTCATCATCGGCCAGCACGCTGACTCCACGGGCGCCCCCTCCGCTGTTGAGACCGCCTTCAAGGCCGGCAAGGTCGCTTTCTCCGTTGGCTACAACATTGATATGCTCTCTGTTGCTCCCGACGTGGCTCTGACCTCCGCCACCAACAACTGGGGTGTGTATTACACCTATGCCATCGGCGCCGCTGCCAAGGGCGAAAAGCTGTCCACCAACTGGGCCGAGGGCTTCAACAAGGACGCTGTGGCCATCACCAAGCTGGGCACCGCCTGCGCGGCCGGTACGGCTGACAAGGTCGCTGAAGTGGAAGCCGCTATCAAGGACGGCAAGCTGCATGTCTTCGATACCGCCACCTTCACCGCGCCCGCCAGCGGCAACAACGCCTATCAGATTGACGCCAACGGTCATGTGACCTCCGCCTTCTGTGTGGACACCAACGCTGACTTTACCTATGATACTGAAGAGGCTGTGAAGGATGGTTATTATCATGAGTCCGACTATCAGTCCGCTCCTTCCTTCACCATCCGTATCAACGGCATCACTGAAAACAGCTGATTTTACCTGTAAAAAAGGGAGCCACGAAAGTGGCTCCCTTTTTTTATGCGCGGGTGATCCGGGTCATTTTCCTTCTTTCTTACAAATTTTTTGGCCATTCCAAAAAATTTTTTAGCAAATTTGATTTACAACCACGGCAGTTTATGCTAAACTAATGGTAATCAATCGAATAGAGGGAGAGAAGGTACATTCCCGTTGGTTCGAACTTTCTGACAGAGAGGATGACAGCCTTGGAAACTGTTAGCGCCATTAAAATGGAGAACATCACCAAGCGTTTCGGCAGTGTTGTGGCCAACAACCGCATCAATCTGGAGCTTCGTGAGGGTGAGATCCTGTCGTTACTGGGCGAAAACGGCAGCGGCAAAACAACACTGATGAACATGCTGTCCGGCATCTACTACCCGGATGAGGGACAGATTTATGTACATGGCAAGCCCGTATCCATTGGTTCCCCCAAAGACGCTTATTTGAATGGTATCGGTATGATTCATCAGCACTTCAAACTGGTGGATGTCTTTACCGCCACCGAGAACATTGTTCTCGGTCTGGAAGAAAAGGGCAAGTTCAATTTGAAGGAAGCCAGCAAGAAAATCGCTGAGATCTGCGAAAAGTACGGCTTCGACATTACCCCCGACATGAAGATCTATGATATGTCTGTTTCTCAGAAGCAGACCGTCGAGATCGTGAAGGTGCTGTATCGCGGTGCGGATGTCCTGATTCTGGATGAGCCCACCGCTGTTCTGACCCCACAGGAGACGGACAATCTGTTTGCCGTCATGCGTACCATGAAGGCAGACGGCAAATCCCTCATTATCATCACCCATAAGCTGCACGAGGTGCTGGACGTGTCGGACCGCGTGGCAGTCCTGCGCAAGGGCGAGTACATAGGCGATGTTATGACCAAGGACGCCTCTCAGCAGTCTCTCACCGACATGATGGTGGGCCACAGCGTGGAACTGAACATCAACCGTCCGGAGCCCAAAGATCCCAAGCCCCGTCTGGAAATCAACGATCTGACGGTGTTTGACGAACTGGGCGTCAAGCGTCTGGACAATGTGACCTTCACCGCCAACTCCGGCGAGATTCTGGGCATTGCCGGCGTCGCCGGTTCCGGCCAGAAAGAATTGCTGGAGTCCATTGCCGGCCTTTATCCCATCAGCACCGGCAGCATTTTGTTCCATGATCCGGTATCCGGCACGGACAAAAAACTGGTAGGCATGGATCCCCTCTCCATCCGCAAAGCGGGCATTTCCATGTCCTTTGTGCCGGAGGACCGTCTGGGCATGGGCCTGGTGGGTTCCATGGGCATGACCGGCAACATGATGCTGCGCAGCTGGAAAAAAGGGCACGGTCCCTTTGTCAATCGAAAGGATCCGGAAGACCTGGCTTCCAAGGTCTGGAAAGAGCTGGAAGTCGTCACCCCCAGCATATCGTTCCCCGTCCGTCGTATGTCGGGCGGCAACGTGCAGAAGGTGCTGGTGGGCCGTGAGATCGCACAGCAGCCCTCCGTTTTGATGAGCGCTTACGCGGTGCGCGGCCTTGATATCAATACCTCCTATACCATTTACAATCTGCTGACGGATGAAAAGATGCAGGGCGTAGCGGTGATTTACGTGGGCGAAGATCTGGATGTTCTGCTGGAGCTGTGCGACCGCATTGTGGTTCTTTGCGGCGGTCAGGTCTCCGGCGTTGTGGACGCCCGTACCACTACCAAAGAACAAGTGGGTCTTCTGATGACCCAGCACCGGAAGGAGGGGGCGTTGGCATGACAAAGACAACGGTTTCGGGCCATGAGCCCTTTGTGCGTATGTCCAAACGGGCCGAGGCACTCCCCCGCTGGCGTGCATGGAGCATTCGCCTCATCAGCCTTGCTCTGGCACTGATCGTCTGCGCGCTGGTGATCGTGCTCATCGTAAATATGAGCCCGCTGAAGGTGTACGGCGCCATGTTTGAAGGCGCTTTCGGCACAGTGAAACGTTCCTGGGTCACCGTTCGTGACGCCATGACCATGCTCTGCATTGCCGTGGGTCTGGCGCCTGCGTTCAAAATGAAATTCTGGAACATCGGCGCGGAAGGTCAGATCCTGGTGGGCGGCATTGCCACGGCGGCCTGCATGCTCTACTTCAAGAATCTACCCGCTCCCTTGCTGTTCCTGGTGATGATCGTTGCCAGTCTAATCGCCGGCGGTATCTGGGGTCTGGTTCCCGGCATCTTCAAGTCCAAGTGGAACACCAACGAAACGCTGTTTACGCTGATGATGAACTATATTGCCATTCAGCTGACCTCCTATTGTGTGTCGCTGTGGGAACATCCCTTCGGATCCAATACGGTGGGTATTATCAACCAGGACAATATGGCCGGTTGGCTGCCCAATATGTTCTCCGCCGGTTACAACAAGGACTACGGCTGGAACGTGGTGTTGGTGATGGTGCTGGCGGTGGGTATGTATCTGTACCTGTCCAAATCCAAGCACGGCTATGAGATCGCTGTTATCGGCGATTCGGAGAACACGGCGCGTTACGCAGGCATCCGTGTGAACCGGGTGTATATCCGCACCATGGCACTCTCCGGCGCGATCTGCGGCTTTGCCGGTTTCATCGCGGTATCCGGCGCGTCCCATACCATTTCCACGGATACCGCCGGCGGGCGCGGTTTCACCGCCATCATTGTGGCGTGGCTGGCCCAGTTTAACACGGTTGTCATGGTCATTTTCTCCTTCCTGTTGATTTTCCTGCAAAAAGGCGCCATTCAGATCGCCTCTCAGTTTGGCTTAAACGAATATGTGTCCCAGATCATCACGGGTATCATTCTGTTCTTCCTGCTGGGCAGTGAGTTCTTCGTCAATTACAGTGTGAAATTCCGCGGAAAGAAGGTGCGTGCCTAATGGATAAACTGATTGCTCTGTTTCAGTCAGCCGTCACTTTCGGTACCGTCATCATGTTCGGTGCCATGGGTGAGATCATCACTGAGAAATCCGGCCATCTGAACCTGGGTGTTCCCGGCATCATGTATATGGGTGCTATTTCCAGCCTTCTGGCGTCTTTCGCCTATGAGCGCGGCGGCGGCACCTCTCCTGCGGTGGGCACACTACTGGCTCTGCTGGCCTGCTTCATCGGCGCGGGTCTCGGCGGTCTGATCTATTCCTTCCTGACCATTACCCTGCGGGCCAATCAAAACGTGACCGGCCTGACTCTGACCATCTTCGGCAGCGGCCTTGCCAACTTCTTCGGCGGTTCGCTGAACAAGCTGGCCGGCGGCGTGGGCCAGATCTCCGTGGCCGTGACCAGCTCCGGTTTTCGCGCCAACATCCCGGCCCTCGCCAACCTGGGCGTCATCGGCAAACTGTTCTTGTCTTACGGCTTCTTGGTGTATGTGGCGGTGGTCATGTCTTTCCTGCTCAAGTATTTTCTCAACCGCACCCGCACAGGTCTGAACCTGCGGGCCGTGGGTGAAAACCCCGGCACGGCGGACGCGGCCGGTATCAACGTCACCCGGTATAAGTACCTGTCCATCTGCATCGGCGCCGGTATTTCCGGCATGGGCGGCGTATTCTATACCATGGACTATATCAAGGGCACCTGGGCCAACGACGGCGCCATCGAGGCACTGGGCTGGCTGGCCGTGGCGCTGGTCATCTTCGCTTCCTGGAAGCCGGTGAACACCATCTGGGGTTCTTACCTGTTCGGCGTTTTGACGTGGGTGTATTTCTATATCCCCGGTCTCACCAGAAGCTCTCAGGAGCTGTTCAAGATGCTGCCTTATGTGGTGACGCTGATCGTTCTGATCACCGTTTCCCTGCGGAAGAACAGAGAGAATCAGCCGCCTGCGGCCTTGGGCCTCTCTTATTTCCGAGAAGAGCGATGACTTTTGCATTCTATCCTCTGCCCCTGTACGGGGCAGAGGATTTTTTCCCATTGTGTGATTTTTGAAAGTGAGGTATTGCCATGTCATCTCTTTTGATCCGCCACATCGACACCGTGGTCACCTGCGACGCGTCCGACCGTGTTTTACGGGATGTGGATATATACTGCGAGGGCGGCTTGATCCGTCAGATCGGCCCCGCCCTTTCCGTCACAGCCGATACAGAACTGGACGGCCGCCATATGCTCTGCTATCCGGGCCTTGTGAACACCCATCATCATCTCTACCAGATCTTTTCCCGAAATCTACCAAAGGTGCAGAACATGGAGCTCTTTGACTGGCTGCGTACGCTCTATGAGATTTGGAAGAATCTGGACGAAGAAACAGTGTACTGGTCTTCTCTGGTAGGCATGGGCGAGCTGATGAAGCATGGCTGCACCACCTGCTTTGACCATCATTATGTCTTTCCCCAGGGCGCGGGCGATCTCATCGGCCAGCAGTTCCGTGCCAGCAGCCGGTTGGGGCTGCGCTTTCACGCCTCCCGGGGCAGCATGGATCTAAGCAAAAAAGATGGCGGCCTGCCGCCGGACAGCGTGGTGCAGACAGTGGATGAGATCATGTGCGACAGCGCGCGCCTCATTGAAAAGTATCATGATCCTTCGGTGGGCTCCATGCATCAGATCGTGCTGGCACCCTGTTCTCCTTTCTCCGTCTCGGCCGAGCTGCTGCGGCAAAGCGCCATCGTGGCCCGGCAGTATGGGGTGCGTCTCCATACCCATCTTTGCGAGACGAAGGATGAGGAAAATTATATGCTCCAGCGGGAAGGCGTACGTCCTCTGGAATATATGCGGCGTCTTGGCTGGACAGGCCAGGATGTATGGTTTGCCCACGGCATCCACTTCAACGACGAGGATCTGCGCCTGTTGGCGGACACCCACACCGGTGTGGCTCACTGCCCCATTTCCAACATGAAGCTGTCCTCCGGCGTGGCGCGGATACCGGAGATGCTGCGATTGGGTGTCCCGGTGGGTTTGGCGGTGGACGGCAGCGCCTCCAACGACGGCTCCAGCCTGATGGAGGAAATGCGCGTGGCGTATCTGTTGCACCGGCTCACCTCCAGCCGTCAGGCGCCCAGCGGTTACGACATTTTGAAGATGGCCACCCGCGGTAGCGCCTCGCTGCTGGGGCGTGACGACATTGGCTCTCTGGCCGAAGGGAAGTGCGCGGATCTCTTTATGGTGGACAGCCGTCGTCTGGAGCTGGTGGGCAGCTTGTACGACCCCACGTCTGTTCTGGCCACGGTGGGCCTGCGGGGCGCTGTGGATTATACGGTGGCCGCCGGGCGGATCACTGTGGCAAAGGGCCGGCTTACCGACGTGGACGAGGAAGAGGTTTCCCGGGAAGCCAACGCGGTCTGTGCCCGGTACCTGGCCAAGCCCTAAAAAAAGAGAGGCGGGAGATTTTTCTCCCGCCTCTCTTGATTCTCTTTATTCTTCGTAGTACTCTGGATAAGTAGCCCGGTGTTCCCGCATACTCTTGGCGAACAATTCGCCGCTGGTGGGCGGGGTATAAGTAATGGCATTGGCGCCGGCACGGATGGTCTCCAGGATGCTCTCATCCGTGGGGCCCCCGGTGGCAATAATGGGGATGTCAGAGTAGCGTTCCCGGATGGCGGCCACAATGGAGGGCGTCCTGGCCGCGCCGGAGATATTCAGAAAATCCACGCCCGCGTCCAGACGGCTCTGGATCTCCGCGTGCTCAGAAACCACGGTGAACACCACAGGGATCTCCACCGTCTCCTTGATGGCGCGGATGGTCTCATTGGTGATGAGTGTGTTGCACACCACGCCGAAAGCGCCCTGATGCTCGGCGTAGGCCGCGATACTGGTGGAACGGCTGCCGTTGGTAAATCCGCCGCCCACACCGGTAAACACGGGCACATCCGACACCGTGATGATGGCCTGTGTGATGCTGGGCTGCGGCGTAAACGGATAGACAGCGATGACCGCGTCGGCGTTGATGTTCTTGATGATGGCCACATCGGTGGAGAATACAAGGGATTTGATCCTCCGGCCGAAAACACGGATACCGCTGCACTCGCTGATGCAGGTGGGTACCTGCAAGGCGTGTTTCCGCAGTGTTCCTTCATAGTTTGGTACAAATTTTTTCAAGGCGTCTCCTTTCCCCTTTCCGGTATTCCGTATTGAACAATATTACCATATTCGGTCTGTTTTGTAAACAGATATATGGTATTTTGACAAATTATTAAGATTTCGTAAACTTTTTTCGACACTTTTCGACTTGCAGGAGGAGGACTTTTTATGCGGCCTGTTTCGTTTCTTTTGGGGGATATCACCCAGTCCCATGTGGATGCCATCGTCAATGCCGCCAACACATTGCTGCTGCCCGATTCAGGTGTCAGCGGCGCCATTGGGCGGGCGGCGGGGCCTGGTCTTCTGGCGGAGTGTCGGGCGCTGGGCGGGTGCGAAACGGGACAAGCCAAGATCACGGGGGCCTATGATCTGCCCTGCCGCTATGTGATCCACACCCCTGGCCCCGTCTGGGAGGGCGGTGAAAAGGGGGAAGCGGCGCTTTTGGTGTCGTGCTACCGCTCCTGCCTTGCGCTGGCGGTGGAGCACGGCTGCCGCACGGTGGATTTCCCGGCTATCAGCACCGGCATCTTCGGCTATCCGCTGCCACAGGCGGCTCATGTGGCGCTATCCGCCATTACCTGCTTCCTCTATGACCATCCGGACCTGACCGTGCGGATCATCTGCCACATGCCGGAAGCCCTGCGGGCCTTTCAGGTGGACTGGAATATGTTCTATCAGGAGGAAAAACCCACTGACTGAAGTAAGACATCTGAGGGCTCGTTTTTGTTCCCATAGGATAGACGTGCCATACGGCGCGCCGCGCAAAGATTTTTGGGGTATCCCCTTGTTTCTTTGCCGGCGCGGGGTATGGCACGTCTTCTTATTTTGTGGCGGCGGCAGGATCTTTAAGGCTGGTTTTTGATCTTCTCCGCCAGCTCCATCAGATACTCCCAGCGCTCCATCTTTTCACTCAAGCGGTTTTCCAGCTCCGCTTTCCGATTCGTTGCTTCCTGCAAACGAACATAGTCGCTGCCGCAGGCATTCATTTCCTGCTCACAGCGGTCAAGCTCGGCTTCCAGTGCGGCGATATCGCCGTCGATGGTGTCGTACTCCCGCTGCTCATTGAAGGAAAATTTCAGCTTCTTTGCCCTTTGCAGCTGCGGGGCGGGTTTGGATCGTTTTTCCTCTGTCTCCGGGGTCTCTTCCGGTTCCCGCTGCCCCAGATAATCGGAGTAGCCGCCCACATAGCGGCGCACCTCGCCGCCGGAGCGCACCTCGAAAACGGCATCGGCCATCCGGTCGAGGAAAAAGCGGTCATGGGACACGGCGATGACAGCGCCGGGAAATTGCTGCAAATAGTCCTCCAGAATGGCCAGCGTGGTCACGTCCAGATCGTTGGTAGGCTCGTCCAGCACCAGAATGTTGGGCATCTCCATGAGAATGCTCAGCAGATACAGCCGCCGCCGTTCGCCGCCGCTGAGGGCACCGATGGGCACGCTTTGCAGATCCGCCGGGAAAAGAAAACGCTCCATCATCTGGGAAGCGGAAAAGGTGCCCTCCGCCGTTTTCACGTCGGCGGCGATCTCGTGGATGAAGTCGTAGACCCGCTGGTCCATGTCCAGTTCCTTTCCCTCCTGGGAAAAGTACCCCACCTTTACGGTGGCGCCGGTGTCCACGCTGCCGCTGTCGGGCGTAAGATGGCCGCAGAGCAGGTTCAGCAGCGTGGTCTTACCCACGCCGTTGCGCCCCACGATCCCGATGCGGTCGTTGCGCAAAAGCACATAGGAGAAGTCCCGGATGACGGTCTTCCCATCAAAAGCCTTGGTCACATGGCTCAGTTCGATGGTCTTGCGGCCCAGACGGCTGGCATCCACGGCGGACATCTGCACGGTATCGTCGGTTTCCGAAGCACTCTTGTCCCGCAGCTCCTCATAACGCTGGATGTGGGCCTTGTTCTTGGTGGACCGCGCCCTGGCGCCGCGCATCATCCACTGATACTCCACGCGCAAAACGGACTGCCGCTTCCGTTCCGCCGCCTCCTCCATCTCTGCGCGCTGGGTCTTCAGCTCCAGATAGTGGGAATAGTTGGCGTCGTAGTGGTAGATCTTCCCCCGGGAGAGCTCCGCGATGTGGTTGACCACCCGCTCCAGGAAGTAGCGGTCGTGGGTCACCATCACAATGCCGCCGGTAAACCGGGCAAGCCACTGTTCCAGCCAGGCCACCATATCGGTGTCCAGATGGTTGGTGGGCTCGTCCAGCAAAAGCACGTCGGCGGGATGAATGAGCGCCGTGGCCAGTGCCACCCGCTTGCGCTGTCCCCCGGAGAGGGTGCCGATCTTCTGGTCAAAATCCGTCATCCCCAGGCGGGAGAGCATGGCTTTGGCCTCGTACTCGTTCAGCGCCCGAAATTCCGGTGGAAAATCCGCGAAAACCTGCTCCAGCACAGTGTTGGCATCGTCCATCACCGGATTTTGTGGCAAAAACGACACCTGCACATTGGGGTCCCGGGTCAGTGTCCCCTCGTCGGGAGACAGTATGCCAGCCAGGATCCTCAGCAGGGTGCTTTTGCCCGTACCGTTGATACCGATGATACCGATCTTATCTCCGGGGTTCAGATACACCGACACGTCCCGGAGGAGTTGTTTCATTCCAAAATTGACAGACAGATGTTCCGCGGATAGCAACATGAAGGTTCCTCTTTTATCGTTGATTTCAGATTTTGATGAGTTCGTAGTCTCTGGTACCCAGGCCCAGCTTCTCCGCGTGTTCCAGGCAGCTCATCCAACTGGTCTCGGGATGCACGCGGTGGAAGTGGTCGTGGTCGCCGGCGTTGTGGCCTGGATCAGTGGCGGCGGAATTGTTGTTCACCGGCATGGCGTTGACAGCGTCGGCGCAGGCCATATCCAGTGCCACCGGGTCAAAGGAGGCAAACATACCCACGTTGGGGACGATGGCGGCATCGTTTTCGGCGTGGCAGTCGCAGTTGGGCGACACGTCGATGACCACGGAGATGTGGAAGCAGGGGCGACCGTCCACCACCGCCTTGCTGTACTCGGCAATCTTGCGGTTGAGGTTCACGAAGGTCTCGTCGCCGTTGGCGTAGATGGTGTCCCGGGGACAGATGGCGATACAGCGGCCGCAGCCCACGCACTTGTTGTGGTCGATGGTGGCCTTTTTGCTGCTGACGGTAATGGCAGAGTGGGCGCAGATCTTGGTGCACATACCGCAGCCCACGCAACTCTCATGATCCACATGGGGTTTGCCCGCGTTGTGCTGCTCCATCTTGCCGGCGCGGGAGCCGCAGCCCATGCCGATGTTTTTCAGCGTGCCGCCGAAGCCTGTGGCCTCATGGCCCTTGAAGTGGGTCAGAGAAACGAACACGTCGGCGTCCATGATGGCCCGGCCGATCTTGGCCTCTTTCACATATTCGCCGCCCTTTACTGGCACATAGACCTCGTCAGTACCCTTGATGCCGTCGCCGATGATGACCTGGCAGCCGGTGGACAAGGGCGAAAAACCGTTGAGGCAGGCGGTGTCCATATGGTCAAGACCGTTTTTGCGTCCGCCCACATAGAGGGTGTTGCAGTCGGTGAGGAAGGGCTTTCCGCCCCGCTCCTTCACGAAGTCGGCCACGGTTTTGGCCCAGTTGGGGCGCAGGAAAGCCAGATTGCCCGGCTCGCCGAAGTGCATTTTGATGGCCACATACTTTTTATCAAAATCGATCTGATCCATCCCGGCGTTTTTCATCAGCCGGATCATTTTTTGCTGCAAATTTTCCCGATAGTCCGCCCGCAGATCGGCCCAATATACTTTTGACGCCATCATTCATTCTCCTTTTTCTTTTGTGCCATACGGCGTGAATTTTTAGTGCTCTCATTCTATCACATTTTGTCCCGTTATGCTATAATCTTCTTAGCAATTTGCAGGAGGTGCTGAAAACTGGAACTTTTGATCACGCCCCAGCAGGCGGGGCAGACGGTGAAGACACTGCTGCGGCAGTCGTACCAAGTGTCCAACACCCAGCTCAAGCGCCTGAAACAGCAACCGGGCGGCCTGCTCCGCAACGGCGCTCCTGTTTTTGTCACCGCCGTTCTTTTCGCCGGCGACCGGCTTCACGTCTCGCTGGAGGACACGGCCGGCCCTCCTGTCCTGCCCTGCTGTCTGCCGCTTGACATCTGTTGGGAGGACGATTTTCTCCTGGTGGTGAACAAACCCGCAGGGCTGGCGGTGCATCCCTCTGCGCTGACGGAGGAGACGGTCACGCTGGCCGGCGGGATCGCCGGATATCTGGGGCCTTCGTGCGGCTTTCATCCGGTGAACCGTCTGGACCGGGGCACCTCAGGACTGATGGTGGTGGCCAAAAGCGGGTACATCCACGACCGCTGCCGTAAGATCCTGCACACCTCCGACTTTCAGCGGGAATATCGCGCCATCTGCGTGGGGACGCCCTCCCCTGCTAAGGGAGTGGTGGATCGCCCTATCGACCGGGCGCCGGATTCGCTGCTGCGGCGTGAGGTGTCGTCCTCCGGGTCGCCCGCCCGCACGGCATATGAGGTGCTGGAAACCGGGGAAGTTTTTTCGCTGGTGCGTCTTGTGCCCTTCACCGGCCGCACCCACCAGCTGCGGGTGCATATGGCGTCCATCGGCCATCCTCTCGTGGGTGACTGGCTCTACGGCACGGAGGACAGGCGTCTCATTGCCCGCCCGGCGCTGCACGCCGCCTCTCTGGCGCTGCGCCATCCCATGACAGGACAGTGGCTGCGTCTTAGCGCGCCTTTACCCGCGGATATGCGGGCACTTTGGGAAGGAGGATGTGACTGACATGGTTTTTCGCCTTATGACGGACAGTGAGATCTCTCACTGGTATGAAGCGGAGCTGTCGGAGGCTTTTGCGCCCCAGGAGAGAAAGCCTTTTGCGGATATCGCCTCTCTTCGGGCCGCCGGGCGCTATGAGATCTGGGGCCTTTTTGATGGGGAAGCGCTGCTGGGCTATGGGGCCTTGTGGAAAGCGCCGGAGCACCCTCTTGTGCTGCTGGATTATCTGGGCGTCACGGCTCTTTGCCGGAACGGCGGTCTTGGAAGCCGGATGCTGACGCTTTTGAAAGGACAGGGCCGCCCGCTGGTGGTGGAATCGGAGCTGCCCGTCCCCGGTGCGTCCCCGGAAGAAAACGACATACGCCGCCGTCGCATCGGCTTTTATCAGCGCGGCGGCTTTTGCCCCGCTTATGAGATGGCCACCTGCGGCATGGCGTGGCAGGCGCTTTTGTACGACCCCAACCGGTTGCCCCTGTCCCAGATCATGGCGGCGCACCGTGCCATTTACGGCCCCGAACGCACAGATGTGCAGGTGCCGCTGACCCATTCGCCGGCGCTCCCCTATTGGATGGAGGGCGCGCACGGCGTACAGTGAACACTTCCAGAAACGCCGTCTCCGCAAGAAGAGCGCACCGCCTTTTGGGCGGTGCGCTTCCACTTTTACAGATCCACTTTTTCGTAAAGTTCTCCGGCCCGGCGGCAGGTCAGAAGCATGCCGCCGACGTAGAGGGCCGCCCCCGCCGCCAGCACCGGCCACTGTCCGCGTGCGTCGTACCCGTCCAGAAAGGCAAGCCCCGGCACATGGACAGACGCCTCCATCAAAATCATCAAAAGGCTCACCGGGATCACCGCCTTCCAAAAGGCCATGCCCACCTTGTAGGCGTTTTTATAAAAAGAGAGCAGAAACACGGCGTTGAACACCGCGTACAGGGCCAGTGCGAAGCCAAAAAGCGTCACGTTGGCGTCCACGCCCACCTGATTGCCGCCAAAGGGATTGATCCTGGCGCCGATAAAGGCGAAAGGAATGGCGAGCAGCAGCGACAAAAGTTCAATGAGCGTTATAAAAAGGCAGGAAGCCTTCACCGTGTCCCGCTTGCGGATGGGCAGCAGGGCGCTGTAATAGATGTCCTTTTGCTCCCGCATATTGGTAAAGGTAAAAAAGATGCCCAGCATCACATAGAAAAAAGCCACCGTATAGGGATAGTTGGGGATCAGCAGCATCACGCCAAAAAAGGCAAAGACAAAGGTCATGGGATGGCTCACCAGCCGCAGCTGCTTATATAATAGCGCCTTCATCATAGGGCCTCCTTTCCACGGACACGATGATATCCTCCAGCGTCAGCGGTTTTCCCGGCTGTGCCAGAGAGCGGTAGACGTCCATGAACTGCGCCGCCGTGCCGCTTTGCAAAATGGTTCCGTCCTTGATAAAGGTGATATGCGTGGCGCATTTTTCAAGGTCGGAGGTGATGTGTGTGGAAAAGAGGATGCTGCGCCTGCCGTCCGCCACGATTCTCTTGAACAGCTCCGTCAGCTCGTCCCGGGACACCGGGTCAAGGCCGCTGGTTGGCTCATCCAGGATCAGCAGACGTGCCTGATGGGACAGCGCCAGCGCGATCATGTATTTGACCCGCATACCGCTGGAGAGCTGATCCACCCGCTTTGCCTCGTCGATAGCGAAAAGTTCCAGATAGTGCCGGTACTTCTCCTCGTCCCACTGACTGTAAAACCGGCGTGTCACATCGGTAATGACGCCCACCTTCTTTTTGGGGTAAAAGTCGATGCCGCCCAGTACCACGCCGATGTTCTGCTTAATGTAAGCTTCGTTTTCCTCAAAGCTTTTTCCGAAGAGCGTCACTTCCCCGCTGTCGGGATGTACCAGATGGAGAATGGATTTGAGGGTGGTGCTTTTTCCGGCGCCGTTGCGGCCGATAAAGCCCATAATGCTGCCCTCTTCCACGGAAAAGGAGGCGTTTTTCAAAGAAAACGCCGGATAAGTCTTGCAAAGATCCCTGACGGTCAGCACATCCATGTTACGTCTCCTCCAGTGTGTCCTGTGCCTCATCAGCAAAGGCACGCATTTCTTCTTCCGACGCCTCCGGGTCAATGTCATGGCTCTCCCCGTTGAAGATCCGCTTCACCACACCGCGCAGCGCCGCGCTGGTCTGCAGGGCAATGCCCCGCTTTTTATCGGCCATCAAGACCACGGTGTCCCCCGGCGTCAGGCCGAACATCTCCCGGGCCTCCTTTGGGATCACAATCTGCCCCTTGGGCCCGATCTTCACGGTGGTCATGTAGTATTGGTCATTGGGCCGCGCTCTCATATGGCCGCCTCC
The DNA here is from genome assembly GCA_034933545.1 of Oscillibacter sp. Taxonomy (GTDB): domain Bacteria; phylum Bacillota; class Clostridia; order Oscillospirales; family Oscillospiraceae; genus Vescimonas. Next base: position 153,403 of record JAYFNH010000012.1, on the reverse strand, counting down.
TTTGTTATATTAGTATTACTTTTCTTACTTTATAGCACTCTACTCACTTTTTGTCAAGGCATTTTTTCTCTTGTGCATGGATATTCTTCTGATATAATGGAACTATCATGCAAAGGGCGAGGTGAAGGACATGATACGAAAAGCCACAGCGGCTGACACGGCGGTGATCGTGGGCATCTATGGGCACATACTGGAGCGGGAAGCGGCGGGCCTTTGCCGCACCGGTTGGAAAAGGGACATCTATCCCACGGAGGAAACCGTGCGTGAGGGGCTGGCGCGATCCGATCTTTTCGTCTGGGAGGAAAACGGCGTTGTTCTGGCCTCCGGCTGCATCAATCAAGTGCAGGTGGATGTGTACGCCCGGTGCCCGTGGGTTTATCCCGCGCCGCCGGAGGAGGTCATGGTGCTGCACACGCTGGCGGTGGAGCCATCCCAGAATGGCCGGGGCGTGGGCGCCGGATTTGTGGCGTTTTATGAGAATTACGCCCGGGAAAAAGGCTGCTCGGTGCTTCGCATCGACACCAACGAGACCAACGCAGCGGCGCGGCGTCTATACGCCCGCCTTGGCTATCGGGAAAGCGGCATTGTGTTTTGCCGGTTCAGCGGCATTGACGGGATTCAGCTGGTTTGCCTTGAAAAAAAGCTGTAAAAAAGAGATTGGGAATGATGAGCTGTCATTCCCAATCTCTTTCTATTCATTGACAAAGGGGTGCTGAAAAATGGCTTCCACCGCCTGCTGATAGGCCCCGTGGCCCTCCGCCCTGCGAATCTTTTTCAGACAGTCCTCCGGCTGGACAAACAGCCCGCCCCAGTAGGACCACAGCTCCCGCATCCGGTAAATGGGGTTTTTCTCCCCGGAGAGCAGGGTGCGGTAGCCCTCATAAAGCCGGTCGTGAAAGGCTTTTAGCTCCTGGCGTGTCAGCCCTTCCCCGCCCCGGCAGCAGCGGAAAAGGCTGGGGTCTGTGACGGCGCCCCGGCCCAGCATCACGATGTCCACGGTGGGAAAGCGCTGGGCAAAGGCGGACACATCTTCCGCCGTAAAGAGGTTGCCGTTGTAGGCAAGGGGATTTTTGCTGTTTTCCACCGCGTAGGAAAAGGCGTCCCATCGGGGCTCTCCCTTGTAAAAATCCGTCTGGATGCGGGGATGGACAATCAGTTCCGAGATGGGATAGCGGTTGTAAATATCCAGCAGGCGGGGCCACTCGTCCTCCGACCGCCGCCCCACCCGGGTTTTCACGGAAATTTTCATCTCCCCCGCATGGGAAAAAACGTCGTCCAGAAAGACATCCAGCCCCTCCGGATTGGAGAGAAGCCCCGCGCCCTTCCCCTTGGCGGTGACGGTGCCGGAGGGACAGCCCAGATTGAAGTTGACCTCCCGGTAACCCCTCTGCCTCAGCTCCTCCATAGCCCAGAGAAAATAGGCGGCTCGGTTGGTGAGCAGCTGCGGCACCACCGGATAGCCCGCGTTGTGGGCGGGATCGATCTCGTTTTCCTCTTTGGTGGTAAAGGTGAGGTTGGCGTTGGGGGACAAAAAGGGCGTGTAATATCGGTCCGCTCCGCCGAAAAGGCAGTGATGCGCCTGGCGGAAGAGATAGTGCGTCACGCCCTCCATGGGGGCAAATTCATAGATCATGGTCAGTCTCCCTCGTGAAAGTGACCTCCAAGGCACGCTTCCAGCGTCACGTCCGGCACATAGGTGTACGCCGCAACCGGCACCGCCGTTCCCAAAAGCGCGGAAAGCTCCTCCGGGTGGGCAGTAAGGCGCTCCTTCTGGCGGTGGGTCAGGGTTTTGATGTGGTATTCCAGCCGTCCTGCCGTAGAGCGGTCGGCGCTTTGCCAGAGGGCGGAGAGGGCCGTGACCGTGCGGGTGCGGGTGTAGCGGGCGCAGTTCTTCTCTTTTTGGACGTGCTCCCGCATCCGGCGGCAGATATGGGCGGCGGAGCCGGTATAATAGCTGCCGTCGCCGCAGCGCAGCATATAGGTGAAATATTCGTTCATACGTTCTCCCGGTACAGTGAGCCCTGCTGTAAATTTTCTTTCTCAAAAGCGGCGTGGATGGCGTTGAGAACCCGTTTTTTATCGCCGCTCCAAAAGGGGGCAATCAGCGTTCGCTTGTCGCCGTCGCCGGTGAGCCGGTGGATGACCATGTGGGGGGGCAGGCGGCGGATGCAGTCCCCCAGCACCGCGATGTAAGCCTCCAGCGTCATGGTCTCAAAGCGCCCCGCCGCGTATTCGTCGGCCAGGTCGGTGCCCCGAAGCACATGCAGCAGGTGAAATTTCACGCCGTCAGCCCCGCTGTGGGCGATATAATCGGCGGTGGCGGCCATCATCTCCGGCGTTTCTCCCGGCAGGCCTAAAATTTGGTGGACGATCACCGTGAGCCCCGCATGTTTCAGTTTTTCCATCGCCTTGTCGAACACGGGCAGGTCATAGCCCCGGCGGATATAGCGGGCGGTGGCGGGATGAATGGTCTGCAGGCCCAGCTCCACCCACACGGGCTTTTGGCCTTGCAGCTCCGCCAACAGCGCAAGGACCTCCGGGCCCAGGCAGTCCGGCCTTGTGGCCACGGACAGCGCCGCGATCTCCGGCGGCGCCATGGCCTCTGTAAAGAGTTGTCGCAGCGTTTCCACCGGCGCGTAGGTGTTGGTAAAACTCTGAAAATAGGCGATATACAAAGCGTCCCCGGCCTTGGCGGCCACTCGGCGCCTGGCGTCTTCCATCTGCCGGTCAATGGGGCCGGAAGCGGCAAATTCCCCCGCGCCGGAACAAAAAAGGCAGCCCCGGGTGCCCAGCGTCCCGTCCCGATTGGGGCAGGTCATGCCGCCGGATAGCGCCAGCTTGTAGACTTTCCGCCCGAACTGGCGGCGCATTTCCTCGTTGAGCGTGTGATAGTACATGGCACCCTCCTTTTTCTCTTTGCAGTATAGCATTTTTGTCCTTGCAATGACAAGCTGTGTATGGTAAAGTTTTGGAGGAAAGTGAGGGGCTTTTATGACTCTTTTTGAATATTATCTGCAATATATGGGGGAGATCTGCGAAGGAACGCGTCCCGCGCCGGCCGGCATGACGCTCCGCGGCCAGGACGCCGCCGAGCGCGCGGTGGAGCTGCAGCGGCAGATCACGGATCTTCCCGCCTTTGTGCGCGCCTGCGCCGCCTCCGACGGCACCGAGATCCCCGCCTCTGTCTACGCGGATTTCAGCATGGAAGATGTTCTCTCCGCCGCCCAAATGATGGTTGATCAGGGGGAAAACGCGCAGGAAAGTGACGAAAGCAGCGACGCGCCCGATCCGGAAGAAGCCGCGCCCGATCCGGACGCGGGAAAGCACGCCTTTGAGGTGTTCGCCGACTGCGTCTCCTTGGACGACGGTCTGGTGGCGTATCTTGCGAAAGTCTTGCGGGAGAAGGATTGGAAGGAATTTTACAAGCTGTCCCAGATTACCACCAAGCTGGATCTGGACCCGGAGGAATTTCTTTTGTGGCTGGGCAACAAGGAACTGTACACCCCTGAGGAAGAACAGCAGTGCGTGGCTGTGATGGACGGGTGCATGAACCGGCTGAAAGAGGAAAAACAGCTGGAAGTGCTGGCGGCACTGCTCTCCGGCGATCAGGCCACCTTTGAATTATTCCGCTGCGAGGCACCGGAGCTTATCCATCTGCCCCAGGCCACCTTCGAGTGGTACGTCCGCAACTACCTGGATCGGGACTATCCCCTGCGGACGATCCTGCGGTTCAACGGCGTTGCGTTTCCCCGCATGCATTAACTTAATTTTATGAAATATCGGCTGGAAATTTCCGCCGATATTTTTATTTGTTTCCCTTTTTTCCGCAAAACGCTCCTTTTACGGCAGTTCACTTGCCAAAGGCAGACAGTGTGCTATAATAAAATTTACTGACGAAATTTTGATAGGGTAAAGAGGAATCCGAGAATGAACACAGAATCCATGTATCAGCAATTGGGCATCTCCTGCCGGGTATATGAAGCGGGGGAAGCCGTTCTTTCCAACCTGCGGCTGCGGTTCGCCCGCATCGACGCCGTGGCGGAATACAACCAGTGCAAGGTCATCGGGGCCATGCAGAAAAACAGGGTCAACGCCACCCACTTCGCCGCCACCTCCGGCTACGGCTACGACGACGAGGGTCGTGACAACCTGGAGCGGGTCTACGCCGACTGTTTTCACACGGAAAAGGCGCTGGTGCGCCCCCAGATTACCTGCGGCACCCATGCGCTCACGGTGGCGCTTTCCGCCAACCTGCTGCCGGGAGACGAGCTGCTCAGCCCCGTGGGGCGGCCCTACGACACGCTGGATGAGGTCATCGGTATCCGCCCCTCCCCCTGCTCTTTGATGGAATACGGCGTTACCTACGCCCAGGTGGATCTGTTGCCGGACGGCGCCTTTGACTACAACGGTATTCGCCGGGCCATCAACGAGCGCACCAAGGTCATCACCATTCAGCGCTCCAAGGGCTATGCCACCCGCCCCTCCTTCTCCGTGTCCCAGATTGGGGAACTGATCGCCTTTTGCAAGCAGTGCAAGCCAGGCGTGATCTGCATGGTGGACAACTGCTACGGCGAGTTTGTGGAAGAACAGGAGCCTTCTGACGTGGGCGCCGACATGATCGTGGGCAGTCTCATCAAGAACCCCGGCGGTGGCCTTGCCCCCATCGGCGGCTACATCTGCGGCACCGAAGCCTGCGTTTCCCGCTGTGCCTTCCGGCTCAGCGCCCCCGGCCTGGGGCAGGAGGTGGGTGCCAACTTGGGACTGATGCCCGCCTTTTACCAGGGCCTGTTCCTCTCCCCCACGGTGGTTTCAGGCGCCTTGAAGGGCGCCGTCTTTGCCGCCGGCATCTACGAAAAGTTGGGCTTTCGTGTGATCCCCGGCTCCCAGGAGGAACGGCACGACATCATCCAGGCCGTGGAGCTTGGCTCCAAAGAAGGCATGATGGCCTTTTGCAAGGGCATCCAGGCCGCCGCGCCGGTAGACAGCTATGTGACACCGGAGCCATGGGCCATGCCTGGCTACGACGCCGAGGTCATTATGGCGGCGGGCGCCTTTGTGCAGGGCTCTTCCATCGAACTGTCCGCCGACGGCCCCATCCGGGAGCCCTACGCCGTCTATTTCCAGGGCGGTCTGACCTGGTACCACGCCAAGCTGGGCATCCTCATGTCGGTACAGAAGATGGCCGACGCGAGACTCATCTCCCTGTAAAAACGATTTTATCAAGTAGGTTCAGCAAAAAAGCAGGGCGCGTGCATAATGCACGCGCCCTGCTTTTTATTCTTTTATTACTTCTTTTTGCTGTTTTCCATCTGGTCAAAAATCGGTTTAATGAGCAGCGCCGTCACATAAAACAGCCCCGCAAAGCCGATAAGCAGCCACACGCCCAGCAGCGCGTAGAACACCTCCTCGATCCAGATACAGCCTGCAACAGGCACCGCCCAGATCAGCCAGATCAGCAGCATCTTGGGCAGGTGGGTCACGGCCAGCACCGCCGCGTTGCGCATATGAGCCCGCCAGTTGTTCTCATAGCGGGCCAGCAGGGGAAACACGAAGGTCAGCTCCATCGCCACAATCTGCAGTCCGAATAGCGCCAACAGGCGCCACCAGAAGCTGCCCGTACAGCCAGCATAATAGAGGTCAAAGAAGAAAATCCCCATCGCCGCCAGCAGGATCATCCAAATACCGGTGGCTCGCTGAAAATTTTCTCCGAAGGCTTTAAAAAACTGGCGGGTCACATGGCTCTCCTCCCCCGCGAGAATATGCAGCAGCACCGTATACAGCGCCGTGGTGGACGCGCCCAACGTGAAAACCGGCACTGAACACAGCAGCCACAGCACATTGAGAAGAATCAATGTGACGATGCGGTTCACCGCGGTGGCAAACGGCCCCTCCGGGTCAAAAAAGGACTTAAACATTTTCTCTCCTCCCCCGCTTACCGCAGCAGGGAAGCAAAGGACTGCGCCGCTTCTTCCCCGGCCAGCACGCGGCAGGCCCCCGCCGCCAGCGCTTCCATCTCAAATTCACCGGCCATCACCTCAACTGGCGCAATAAACTGCACTTTTTTTGTTATATATCCATCCACATACCCGGAATGCGCGATACCGCCGGTGAGAATGACGCGGTCGATACCGCCGCCCGCCGCAGCCGCCAAAGCGCCGATGCTCTTGCAGGCAGTATACAGCATGGCGTCATACACCTGTTTGGCTTTCTCATCACCCGCCGCGATTCGCCGCTCCACCTCCATGGCGTCATTGGTGCCAAGGTGCGCCATCAGCCCGCCTTTGCCCCGCACCAGCTTCATCAGCTCTTTTTCCGTATATTTGCCGGAATAGCACAGATGCACCAAGCCCTCGGCATCCAGCCCGCCGCAGCGCTCCGGCGCGAAGAGAAGCTCGTCATCCCGCACATTGTCCACCATCCGTCCGCCCACAAACAGGCGCACCGACGCGCCGCCGCCCAGATGCAGCACAATGAAACGGCAGTCCTCCAGCGGACGGTGCAGGATCTCTCGGGCACAGCGAAGCGCCATGGCACGGGTATTGAGCGCGTGCCCCAGCATCCGGCGGGGCAGCTCCGGCAAGCCCGTGATATGGGCTTCCGCAGGCATTTCATCCACTGAAACAGGGTCATACACATAAGCGGGAATGGCCAGCGGCTGTGCCATCTCATAGGCGATCACACAGCCCAGGTTGGACGCGTGGGCACCTTGCACGATACCATACATATGATCCACCATTTGCTTATCCACCAAATACGCGCCAGAAGAACAGGGCGGCATCATACCGCCCCGGGCGCAGATGGCGCTGAGCGTGGAGAGGGCAATGCCCTCTTTTTCCAAAATAGCTTCCACAGAGACACGGCGAAACGCCGCCTGCGCCATGATCCATTCAAAGTCTTGCATCTGCTCGGGCGCGTAACGCAGTGTTTCCTGCAAAATCCTTTCGGCGCCGTCAAACACCGCCACTTTGGTGGAGGTGGAGCCGGGATTGATGACCAGTATCCGATATCCCATTGCCGTAGGTCTCCTCTCATGTGTCTGTCTTTTGCCGGTATAACGTGATTTATTATATAACAGCGCCGGCAGCGCTGTCAATTTCTATTCAGTCCCAAAGATTTGCGCCCGTCCCACGCAAAAAAGCCGCCCTTTTCTCCGAAGAGAAAAGGGCGGCTTTCAAATCATGATCATTTTTGATCCTTGACGCTAATGCTGCCGTTATTGCTGTCATCATATGTCACATACGTGGAAAGCTTGAACTGGTTGATAAGTTTTTTCTGCCGGGCAGACTGCAAGGAGAGCTCCTGGCTGGAGGCGGCGCTTTCTTCCGCCATACCGGCAGACGACTGCACCACCGTGGAGATCTGGTCGATACCCACCCGGATCTGATTCACCGCAGAAGTCTGATCTTCGGTCTGCTTGGAAATGGCCTGGATCATCTCCATCACGCTTTGAGACAGCTGCTCGGCGTTCTTCATCGCCGCCGCCGTATCCTTGGTGATATCCACGCCGGAGCGCACCGCTTCCACCGATGTGTCAATGAGGCCCGCCGTGCTCTTGGCGGCATCGGCACTCTTCTGCGCCAGGTTGCGCACCTCGTCAGCCACCACCGCGAACCCCTTGCCGGCTTCGCCGGCCCGCGCCGCTTCCACTGCCGCGTTCAAGGCCAGGATGTTGGTCTGGAAGGCAATGTTATCGATGACCGCGTTGATCTTCTGGATCTCAGCGGAGGTTTCACTGATGTGCGCCATAGACGCTGTCAGCTTTTCCATGTGCTTGTTGCTCTCAAGAATGCTCTTCTCCGCTTCCTGCGCTAGGGAGTTGGCCTGGTTGGCGTTGCGGGCGTTTTCAGAAATGCCGCTGGACACTGTGGCGATCATGGCGGAAAGTTCTTCCACAGAAGAGGCCTGCTCCGTAGCACCCTGGGCCAGCGCCTGCGCGCCGTCGGACACCTGCGCGGCACTGGCCGCCACCGTGTTGGACACCTTATTGAACTCGTGGAGAATGCGGCTGAGCGTGTCGGCGGTATAGATCAGCGCTTCTTTGATCTCCCTGAACTCCCCGTCATAGCTGCTGGTGAACTCCAGGTCCAAAATACCGTGGCCGACCTGCCGCATCAGATCGGAGCTTTCCTTGATGTAGACAATGTATTCTTTCAGACGTGCTACCAGCGCCTTCATGGAGTTGGCCAGACGGCCCACTTCATCCTTGGACTCCACGTCAATATCCACGTCCAGATTGCCTGCCGCCAGTTGATCCGTCAGTTCGGTCAAGCGGCCCAGTGGCTTGGAAATGTTCTTGGCCAGGAAGAGAATCAGCACCGAGATGGCAATAATGGCCAAGCCGTATGTAATGATATTCACACGCAGCAGCGCATCGTTGTCCGCATGATATTCCTTGTGGGGAACAGAGGTGATGATCTGGAACCCGGTGACAGGCTCAGTCCCCACCACCGCGTAGGACTCGCCGCCGGCATCGGTGTAAGCCACCACATTGCCGGTGGTCTGGGTGATCTCCTTGGTCATGGATTCGGAATAGCCGGCTTCGGTATACTTTTTCAGCAGCAGATTCTCGTTCTTGCTGGCCAGAATAGAGCCATCGGAAGAAATCAGCGTCTGCGTACCCGTGGAAAACGACGTATCACTGTTGAGGATCACATCACAGATCGTGGTGATCTTGATATCAATGGCCGCCACACCGATCAGCTGATGGCCGTTTTCGCTGTAAACAGGGGCGGAGATGGTGGTCACCATATTGCCGGTGTCCATGTCCTTATAGGGGTTTGTAATAATATACCCTTTGGCAATGTCCGCCTGATCGGCAAACCAGTAGTCACGGGTCTTTACATCAAAATCGGCAGCACGCCACGTTTCCCCATCAAAGGCCACGTCTGATCTGCCGCTGGCAATATAGGCCGAGAGGATATTGGCCGAATCGCTGAGGGTCACATCCTTCAGCATTGCGTAGGTACTGCTGTAATAAGGACTGGCATCCAACGTAGCCATGGTGGTATCAGCGGTCAGCAGATTCACCACGTTCCGGTCACGGGCCATCTGTTGTGCCGACGCCACATAACGATCCATATAATCCGTCACGTCCGTCAGGCTCTTGGCATTGGCCATCTGCACCAGCCTGTCTTCGATGGCGGTCATATTCTTTGTGGCAGTGACCGATGTAACAATACATACCACGATCATGGCCAAAAGCGCAAAGCCGCCGATCCGCAAAAATATTTTCCCGGTGATACTCTTCATGAAGGACATCTCCTAACTCATATTGCACCACAGTGCGAAACGTCCACGTATCAAACGTTTCACTACAAATATCGGCAAAATAACAAAAAAAATGATAGCCTTCCGTAATTTTTTTACGACGCAGGCAAAAAGCCACCGGTATTTTTTTTATTTTTCAGCACTATTTCATGTTGTTTATTAAAAAAAATAGGTTTTCTTTTTGTTTTACATCATATTTGTAAATTTTCGCCTTTTTTATCTTTATCCGGGGCAGGCGGAAAATTTGCTGTAAATCAAGCGGCTGTGACGAAAGAAAAAGCGGACCGGCAGGACAATGCCGCTCACCAGCAGGATATAATAGGCCGGCAGTGCCGCTCCCCACAGGGATTCCGGCAAAAAGCGCCGGACCAGTGCGCCGTCCAGCAGCATATAGATCAGCAGCTCCTCCGCCCCTTTCACCAGCGACCGCAGCAATACCGCCCGCAGGCTTACATACGCCACGCCGCCCAGCAGCTTTCCGCCGTCCCGGGCGCGGAACGGGCGGGTGCCGATAATGACCTGTCCGCACACATACAGCGTACCGTGGCTGTACATGGCAAAGACAACATCCCGCACCGGCCAGGAGCCGTACGGCCTGCCGCTCAACAGGATCATGGCCGCATAATAGAAAAAGCCGGCCATCAGCGCCAAGTAAGCGGCCCAAGCCTGGACGGTCTGCCGGACCTGGGTGGTCTACCGGGTTCGGACGGTCTGCCGGGTCTGGGCGGTCTGCCGGGTTCGGACGGTCTGCCGGATCTGGGCGGTCTGCCGGGTTCGGGCGGCTGGCCATGTCGGCCATGTCGGCCGATCCAGCAAAATAATGGCGGACACCGCAAAATAGGCGAAAGCCGAAAATTCCACTGGGAATTTCAGAAGGCCGCCCAGCAGAGGCGTCAGCGTATAGCGCAGCGTATTGGACAGCAAGAGCAAAAAGCACAGCAGGCGCAGCACCTTGCGGCGACATGCTTTCCCGCTCCGGCACAGGCGGATGGACATCACCGGAGCCATAAAAACGCCGCCAGCGCCGCGGCATTGAGTGCCATCATCTTTTCCCTCCCCTGTGTTTCTCAACATCACCTCCCAAAACAGTTTTTTGCACCGCAGCCATAGTGTTTGCCTTAAAACGACAAGAAACCTTGGGAAATCTGTGAAGATCTCCCAAGGTTTTGCTGGATCGAATGGTTTTCCGCGCCGTGTCTTATACGCCGCTCATGGCCTCCATGACTTCGTATTCCTCGGCGTTGAGCGTCTTTTTCATGGCAAGGCCCTCATCAATGTCAAAGTCCACGATGCGGTTATCCTTGGAGCAGATGACACGGTTGGTCTTGCCGTCCGCCAGCAGGCGCACTGCCTCATAGCCCATGCGGGTGGCCATCACCCGGTCCTTGGCCGTGGGCGCGCCGCCGCGCTGGATATGACCCAGAATGGTCACGCGGGGATCGAGACCCAACTGCCCCTGGATCTGATGGCCCACATCCAACGCGCTGGCGGCGCCTTCCGCCACCACGATCATGAAGTTGGTCTTGCCATTGAGCCGGGCACGGCGGATCTTTTCCGCCACATGGGCGTTGAAATCATACGTTTCTTCCGGCACCAGCACCGCCGTGGCGCCCACGGACAGCCCTACATACAGCGCCAGATACCCCGCGTGGCGGCCCATGACCTCCACCACAGAGCAGCGCTCGTGGGACTGCATGGTGTCACGGATGCGGTCGATGCAGCCCACCGCTGTGTTGGAGGCGGTATCAAAGCCGATGGTATAATCCGTGCAGACGATATCATTGTCGATGGTGCCGGGAATGCCCACCACGGAAATGCCGAACTTGGACAGTTCCTGGGCGCCCCTGAACGTGCCGTCGCCGCCGATGGCCACAATGCCGTCCAACCCCAGCAGCTTGCAGGTGTTGGCTGCCTTCTCCAGACCCGCTTCCGTGCGGAACTCGTCGCTGCGGGCCGTATACAGCACCGTGCCACCGCGGTTGATGATACCGCTGACAGAGGACGAGGTCATGGGAAAAATATCGCCGGTGATCAGGCCGTTCCAGCCCCGGCGGATCCCCACGCACTCGATCTCGCGTTTCAAGGCGGAGCGGACAACGGAACGAATGGCGGCATTCATGCCGGGCGCGTCACCGCCGCTGGTCAGCACGCCAATTCTCTTTACTGCGTTTTCCATACAGGTACACCTCGTTTTAAAATTTAAATGGAACGTTTGGAACGTTCAGCCCATTTTTCTCCCTTATTGTTGTATCACAATTCAAACAAAAACACAAGTTTTTTAAGTGTCCAGCGGCTCATCTGTTTGCGAGGCCCGGCGCAGACGTCGGAGGGCGCAGACGAAGAAGATCACCACGAAGATCAAAAACCCACCCGCCATATATCTGCTGCCCACGCTGAGGCTGAAATCCCAGAAGCCATGGAGCAGCACCGGTACCACGATGGCAAGGCGCATGAAATGCCCCCGCATATATGCGTCGCCCCGCACCTCCGCCAGCTTGGCGTCCCCCAGATAGATGCCCATGTAAAGCGCAAAGAACGCATGGCCCGGCACCGACAGCAGCGCCCGGGACACCGCCGTGACAAGGCCGCCGTCCATGACGTAGAGCACGTTCTCCAGCGCCGCGAAGCCCAGCGTCGAAAACATGGCGTACACCACCGCGTCGAACCGGTAATTGAACGCCGGGTGATGCCAAGCAAAAAGACGCACAGGTGCAAACTTGCACAGTTCTTCCACCAGCGCCACCACCAGGAAGTTTTCCAAAACCTGATACAGCAACGTGTAGGACGGCAGAAAGTCTCTCAGCACACGGCCCAGCACCACTTCCGCCGCGCCCGCCACAATACCCGACAGCGCACCGAACAAAACCAGTTTCCACAAAAGGCGCGGCGGTTCTTTTTCCACCTTATCCATGCGGTACACCTTTACCAGCAGCACCACCGCCGGCAGCAGCGCCGCGAACAACAGCACATACATACGCTCTCTCCTGTCCCTTTTTTGGCAAAATCAGGCGGTAAATGACCGCTTTTTGACATTATAACACAGTCTTTTTCCTGTGAAAACACGCAAATGTCCTTTCTTGCAGTTTTTTACCGTTCATGCTATACTGAGGTATCTTTAACGACAGGTAAGGTGACCCATATGCATCCCCAGTTTTCTCTTCTCACGCCCCGCTGGTTCAAGCGCGCCTTTGTCTACACCGGCAGCATCGGCGATTTTCGCTATCGCTTTGCCACCGACAAGGACAAAAACGAGATCAGTGCCTCCGCTTACACCGTGTACTGCTTCGAGGTGGCCACCGATGTCCAGACGGAGATTTTTTCCTGGGATGACGACGGCGTGGACGCGCTGAAGCAGTGGATCGACGGCCAGTATCAGTCTTTCGCGGCAGCCCATACATGATGCACCAAGACGCCCGGTTTTTCTGAACCGGTTCTTTTTTCAATCCCAACGCCTCTTTTTTTCAAAAAAGCATTGACCTTCCCGCTGGTGGAAGGTATACACTCACCACAGTCACATCTTTTAGGAGGAAACTGCTATGCTGAAAATTGAGCATCTGACCAAAACCTACGGGGAAAAGAAGGCCGTGGACGATCTGTCACTCCACATTCTCCCGGGCGAAATTTACGGCTTTATCGGACACAACGGCGCCGGTAAAACCACCACCATCAAGGCTTGCTGCGGCATCTTGCCCTTCGATTCCGGGGAAATCACCGTGAGCGGGAAGTCTCTTGGCAAAGACCCCATTGCCTGCAAGCAGGTGTTGGCCTACATCCCCGACAATCCCGACCTGTATGATTTTCTCTCGGGCATCAAATACCTGAACTTCATTGCCGACGTCTTTGGCGTCTCCCAGGCCGACCGGGAAGAGCGTATCCGCCGCTATGCCCAGCTTTTTGAGCTGACGCAGGATCTGGCACAGCCTATCTCCAGCTATTCCCACGGCATGAAGCAGAAGCTGGCCCTCATCAGCGCCCTGATCCACGCGCCAAAGCTCATCATCATGGATGAGCCTTTCGTGGGTCTTGACCCAAAGGCCTCTCACGCGCTGAAAGAACTGATGCGTCAGCACTGCGATCAGGGCGGCTCCATCTTCTTCTCCACCCATGTGCTGGAGGTGGCCGAAAAACTCTGCGACAAGGTGGCCATCATCAAAAACGGGCGGCTTGTCGTCTCGGGCACCATGGAAGAGGTCAAGGGCAACACCTCTTTGGAGGATGTGTTCCTGGAACTGGAGGGCGAACATGCTTAAATCGCTGCTGCGGATCCGCTTCGCCTCTCTGGCCGGCTGGATCATGGGCACCTCCCGGGCCAAAAAGAAAGCCTCCACCGCCAAGGCCATCGGCTACGGTCTTTTATTTCTTTACGTCTTTGGCGTCTTTGGTGCCCTTTTCTTCCTGACCTTCGGCTCTTTGGGCGACGCCTACCACACGCTGGGGCTGGATTGGCTCTATTTTGCCCTTTTCGCCGTGGCAGACCTGGCGCTGATGTTTATTTTCAGCGTCTTTACCGCCAAATCCCAGCTTTTTGAGGCAAAGGACAACGAACTGCTGCTCTCCATGCCCATTCCGCCCCGGCAGATCCTCACCAGCCGCCTTGTGATGCTCCTTGGCATCAACTATCTCTTTGAGCTGATCGTGGCCGTCCCCGCCGGTATCTCCGGGCATTTCGCCAGCCCCTGGGGCGTCTTTTCCTTTGTGGTGCTGTGTCTGGTGCTGCCCCTCTTCTCCGCCGCCCTCTCGTCTTTCTTTGGGTGGCTCATTGCCAAGATCGCCGTCCACGTCCGCAACAAGGCCGCCGTGTCCACCCTTTTGTCCGTGGTGTTCATCGGGGCGTATCTGTACGTCTACTACGCCTTTTTTGCCAAGGGGCTGGCGAATCTTCTGATGAGCGGACAGCTCATCGCCGACCGGCTCTCCGCCGTGGCCATCCTCTACTGGCTGGGGACGTGCATGGCGGAAGGCAGGCTGCTGTATCTTCTTTTCGCGGTGGTCCTGCTGGTGATCCCCTTCCTTTTGGCCTGGTGGCTGCTCTCGCGCACCTTCGTGCGTACCGCCACGGAAAAGCAGGCCGCGGCACGGGTGCGCTACGAGGAAAAGACCTTGCAGGTCTCCTCCGCTTCAAAGGCGCTGGTGCAAAAAGAACTGCGGCGGCTGGGTGGCTCCTCCGTCTATATGCTCAACGCAGGGCTTGGGCTTGTCTTCCTCCTGCTGCTGGGCGGAGCACTGCTGGTGGAGCGGGACAAGGTGCTCTCCTTGCTGCCGCTGATCGGAGACGACGCCGCCCTGGCCGTCCCCGTGATGGTGCTGGCCATCGTTTTGATGAACTCCACCGTGACCTTCACCGCCGCCTCCGTCTCTTTGGAGGGGCAGAGCCTGTGGATCGGCCAGTCCCTGCCGGTGGACGGCTTCCGTGTCATCTGGGCCAAGGTGGTCATGCAGCTGCTGCTGAATCTGCCGATCTCCCTTTTCGCCTCGGCCAGCGTCATTTTCACCCTGCGGCCGGGTTCGACGGACGCGCTTTTCGCCGTCCTTTTCCCCGCTCTTTTTGCCGTCTTTTACGCCCAGCTGGGCGTCACCATCAACCTCAAGCACGCCAACTTCACCTGGATGAGCGAGACGCAGGTGGTGAAGCAGGGCGCCAGTATGCTGCTTCTCATGCTCTCGGGCTTCGGCGTGGTGCTGGGGCTGGGCGCCATAGGCATCTTTCTGGGTATGCGGGGCTTCGCCTCGCTGGGACTGGGCATCGACACCGCCCTGTGCGCCGCCGGGTGCCTGCTCCTCTATCGCTGGCTGCGGAAAAACGCGTGAAAGACCTACGCCTCACTGGGATAACACGCCACTTAAAAAAGCGGCTGCATCGCAAAGGATGCAGCCGCTTTTGTCTGTCTCTATCGAATTTGGCCATCGCCTCTGACGATGTATTTATAGGTGGTCAGTTCTTCCAGGCCCATGGGACCGCGGGCGTGAAGTTTCTGGGTGGAAATGCCCATCTCACAGCCCAGGCCGAACTCGCCGCCGTCGGTGAAGCGGGTAGAGGCGTTGACGTACACCGCCGCGCTGTCCACCAGGCGGGTGAATCTGGCCGCGTTTTCTTCGCTGCGGGTGATGATGGCCTCGCTGTGCCCAGTGGAATGGCGGGCGATATGGGCAATGGCTTCCTCCACATCTGGTACCACCTTCACCGCCAGAATATAATCCAAAAATTCGGTATCGAAATCCTCTGCGCCGGCCGGTGTGCCGGGGATCACGGTCTGAGCCGCTTCATCCAGACGCAGCTCCACCGGATGGAGTGATGCCCGGTTCGTCACCAGCGTCCGACGCAGCATGGGCAAAAACACAGGAGCAATTGCTTCATGCACCAGGCACACCTCTTCGGCGTTGCACACCGAGGGACGGCTGGCCTTGGCATTTTCAATGATCCGGCAGGCCATGGCCAGATCCGCCGACTCGTCCACAAAAATATGGCAGATGCCGGTGCCGGTCTGGATGCAGGGCACCTTGGCGTTTTCCACGCAGGAGCGGATCAAGCCCGCGCCGCCACGGGGGATCAGCAAGTCGATGTACCCCACCGCCTGCATCAGCTCTCTGGCGCTGTCCCGGCTGGTATCGGCCACAAGGCCGATCAGCTCCGGCGCGAAACCGGCCTGCGTCAGCCCCGCCTGCAGCGCGTTCACCACGGCTTTGGCGCTGCGGTGGGCCTCTTTGCCGCAGCGCAGCACACAGGCGTTGCCGGATTTCAAGGCCAGCGCCGCCGCGTCCGACGTGACGTTGGGGCGGCTTTCATAGATAATGGCCACCACACCCAGGGGCACCGCCGTCTTTTCGATCACAAGGCCGTTAGGGCGCTCCACACGGCGCAGTACCTTTCCCACCGGGTCCGGCAGCGCCGCCACCTGACGCAAGCCCTCCGCCATGCCGGAAAGGCGCTCCGGCGTCAGCGTCAGGCGGTCGATCATCACAGGGGAGATTTGTCCCTGGGCGTCCGCCACGTCTTTGGCGTTGGCCGACAAAATCGTCTCTTCATGAGACAGCAGTTGTTCGGCCATGAAACAAAGCGCGCGGTTCTTCCGCTCCGTGGCCGCGCCGGCCAGAGCAGGGGCGGCTTTTTTCACCGCCGCCAGCATGGATGCTGTGGTCATGTCATCATCCCTTCGCCACAAATTTGGTTCCCACCGGTTCACCGGCCAGGATCTGATATAGCACCTCCGGACGGTCGCCGTTGGCGATCACCATGTCGGTGCCGGCTTGCCCCGCGATCTGCGCGGCGTGGAGCTTTGTCACCATGCCGCCGATGCCCAGCTCCGAGCCGCTGCCGCCGGCCAGCGCCAGTACCTCCGACGTGACGCCGTGTACCGTAGGAATGATCCGCGCCGCAGGGTGGGTGTGGGGGTCCGCGTCGTACAACCCGTCGATATCCGAGAGCAGCACCAGCAGATCCGCCTGAATATTCGCGGCCACGATGGCCGAGAGCGTATCGTTGTCGCCGATGTTGATCTCCTCGGTGGCAACGGTGTCGTTTTCATTGATAATGGGCAGCGCACCCAGCTCCAAAAGCCGGGTCAGCGTGTTATGAAAGTTCCGGCGGCGCTCCGGTTGCTCCACATCGCTGGCCGTGAGCAGGATCTGAGCCACCGTATGCCGATACTCCGTGAACAGCTTGTCATAGGTATACATCAGCTCGCACTGACCCACCGCGGCCGCCGCCTGCTTGGTGGGCATATCCGACGGGCGCGCACCCAGCGACAGCTTGCCTACCCCCATGCCGATAGCGCCGGAGGAGACCAGTACCATCTCATGCCCGGCATTTTTCAAATCACTCAGCACACGGCACAGCTGCTCCACCCGGCGGATATTCAGCAAACCCGTCCGGTGAGCCAGCGTGGAGGTGCCCACTTTTACCACAACGCGCATATGATCCCTCTTCCCCAGCCTCTGCGCGGCCTGTTTTCTCCATCACTCTATTCTTCATCTGAACAGAGTGGATCACTTTTATCATAATACGCCTGCGGCGCAAAGGCAAACACTCTTTTGCCCTTTGCCGCATTTTTGTCTAAACCGATAAAGCACCCCAAAGACACATCCTTTATTTCCGTGCAATTCACTCCTTGACGGCGGCAGGCAAAACGTCTAAAATTTGAACATATTTTTTGAAACGGAAACCGGGACGCTTTTCCTGCTTTTTTCATCGCGCGGCATTATGACCCGGCTATCAGACACCACGGATCTTTTGCGGCCTTTTGTCCCGGAAGTGGGACGAATGCCCGCAAAATCAGCATCCAAGGTGCTTTTTTTATGTAAAATTTGCCCTGATGGGCTGGACGGAGGAATGGATATGAAATACATCTTTATCACAGGAGGCGTGGTATCGGGTCTGGGCAAGGGCATCTGCGCCGCGTCGCTGGGACGGCTTCTCAAGCAGCGGGGCCTTTCCGTGCGGAACCAGAAATTTGACCCCTATCTCAACGTGGACCCCGGCACCATGAGCCCCTATCAGCACGGCGAGGTCTTCGTCACCGACGACGGCGCCGAAACCGATCTGGATCTGGGACACTATGAGCGCTTCGTGGACGAAAACCTCACCGGGGATTCCTCCGTTTCCTCCGGCAAGATCTTCTGGAGCGTTCTGAACCGGGAGAGGGAGGGCGGCTATCTGGGCGGCACCGTGCAGATCATCCCCCACATCACCGACGAGATCAAGCGGCGCATCTACGCCATGGAGCAGGCGTCTTTGGACGTGGTCATCTGTGAGATCGGCGGCACCGTGGGCGATATCGAAAGCCAGCCCTATCTGGAGGCCGCGCGGCAGGTGGCCTGTGAAAAAGGACGTAGCAACGTTCTTTTCATCCATGTGCCGCTGGTGGTGCAGATCCCCGGCTCCGGTGAACTGAAAAGCAAGCCCACCCAGCACTCCGTCAAAGAGCTGCTCTCCGAGGGCATCCAACCCGACGTGCTGGTGTGCCGCAGCGACGCCCCGCTGCCGGAGGATATCCGTCGGAAGATCGCTCTTTTCTGTAACGTGGAGCCGGACTGCGTGATCCCCAATCTGACGGCCTCCACCCTCTATGAAGTGCCGCTGATGCTGGAAAAAGAGGGGCTGGCCGAGGTGGTGTGCCGCAAGCTGGATCTCCCCGCCAAGGGCCCTGACCTCACCGAGTGGAGCGCCATGGTGCAGCGCATCAAAAGCGCCGACGGCCGCGTCACCATCGCGCTTGTGGGCAAATACACCCAGCTCCATGACGCCTATCTCAGCGTGGTGGAGTCTCTGGCCCACGCCGGCACCGTGAGCGGTGCTGTGGTGGACATCCACTGGGTGGATTCGGAAGAGCTGACAGAGGAAAATATCGCCGGGACGCTGGATGGCTGTCACGGCATTCTGGTACCCGGCGGTTTCGGTGACCGAGGCATCGAGGGCATGATCCTCTCCGCCCGCTATGCCCGGGAAAACGCCATCCCCTATTTCGGCATCTGTCTTGGAATGCAGATCGCTGTCATCGAGTTTGCCCGGCACCAACTGGGCTGGGACGACGCCTCGTCGGCGGAGTTTGCCCCCGCCTCCCCCCATCCGGTGATCGCTCTGATGCCCGATCAGGTCGGTGTCACCGCCAAGGGCGGCACCATGCGTCTGGGACGCTACCCCTGCGTGCTGCGGCCCGGCAGCCGCGCCGCAGCCCTCTACGGCGCGGAGGAGATCTCCGAACGGCACCGCCATCGCTACGAGTTCAACAACGACTTCCGCGACGCTCTGGCTGAAAAGGGCCTGCGGGCCGCCGGCCTCTCCCCCGACGGGCATCTGGTGGAGATCGTGGAGGAGCCCGAACACCCGTGGTTCGTGGGCGTGCAGTTCCACCCGGAGTTCAAGAGCCGCCCCGACCGGCCCCACCCCCTGTTTCGGGGCTTCGTGGAAGCGGCACTGGCACATCAGAAGCAATAAACGGGAAAACCGCATGAAAAAATTCCGTCGTTTTTTTTAACGGCGGAATTTTTTCATAGCAGAAGATGTTCGGCAAAGGCGGCGAGGCGTTCTTCGATGCCCGGCAGGCGGATGGCCGTGCCGGCGTCGTTGGCTGTTTCCAGCAGGCTGAACCGGGGCGGCAGCCAGAACGCCTTGTTCATGCAAAGCGACGAGATGAGCTGCTGGGCCACAATGTCGCCGCCGGAGTAACCGGAAACCACGATGCCGTAGAGTGCCTTGTCGAAAAAGGGCGTTGCGCGGAAAAGGGCCGTGAGGCGGTTGATGCAGGCGGTGAGGTTAGCCGCCAGAGCGTCGTTGTAGTTGGGGCACAGCCACAGCACGCCGTCCGCCGCCTGCAGCGCCGGATACACCTGGTCCACGATGACTCCGCCATAAAAACAGCTGCCCTTTTCACCGAAGTGCAGGCAGGCGTGGTACTCGCAGCCGTTGCAGTCCAGAAGCGCGCCGTTGCGAAGGCTGATCTCCTCCGTTTCCACCCGGTTCCCCAGACGCTGACGCACCACCTCCCACAGTGCCAGCGTATTGGACGTACGCCGGTTGGAGGCGTGCAGCACCAGCAGCCTGGGATGCGCCGGGCGGGGCGGCGTAAAGGCCAGAAGCCGCTCCAGCAGTTCTTCCACGCAGGCCGCGTAAGCGCCGGAGCAGTCCGTTCCCAACAGGCACGCGCGCACCGCAAAATTCTGCAGGGAGCCGGTGGCCTCCACCAAAGGCTTTCCGATAAAGGCGCAGCCCGCCCGGTTGGCCGCGAACACCAGCTCCCGGGCCAGCGCCTTGGTATACAGCTCACAGCTGCCGTCTACCAGAAGGGCGCCGGTACAGCCTTCAAGAAAGTCCGGCTGGGAGCGGATCCTGCCCAACATGGCGTAGTAGGTCAGGTTGACGCCCTCGTCCCACAGGGACACGGCAAAAAGGATCCGGGCGCCGCGCAGGGGGCGCAGCTCCTCCGCCCGCTCTATTCGCGTGCAGCGGCGGCCCCGGAGCAGCGTCCGCAAGACGCCGTCCAGCCGGGGGCTTTCCCCGTCCCGGGGACAGATCACCACCAGCGGTTCCACTTTTTCATCCGCCTCCTTAGCTTCTTAGCTTCTTATATAATGGAGTGAAGTTCCCGCTCCGTCTCCTGCAACCGCTGAAAAAGAGCATCCGGCAGCGGCAGCGTCTCCGTCTCCACACCATAAGGCGTGAAACGGTTTTTGACACCCAGATACACGCCGCCCAAAAAGACGGAACTGTAATGCCATGCGCCCTCCATGGTCAGCAGCAGTGAAAGCGCCGCCGACGACAGGGCCGGGGCCGCATAAGGCTTGAAGCCCAGCTCCCGCATTTTCAGATTGGCGCCCAGCGCCAGGGCCGTCAGCTCCCGCGAGAGCGCGTCGTCATAATGCTCAATGGAGTTGGCGATGACCAACCCCTTGCCGTGGGGGCCGAAGGCACGGCCCTCCTGCAAAAAGGAGGTAAAGCGCTCCTCCTGCCGGGCGTAGTACGCCGCGCGGGCGTTCATGACGCCAAGGCCGAAGCCCTGTATCTGCTCGGGCAGAAGGCCCAGGCCGTCATACTGACCGTTTTCGTCACAGTTGGAGGCCAGCAGCGCCGCCTTGGCCAGCGGGTCCACGGGGTCGGAGATCACCGCGAACAAGCCCCGAAAGCCGTCCTGCCGGGCCTGGCGGGCAAAGTCCTCCACCAGTTCCCGGTTGGCGGCGAACTGTGCCATGCGCACGTCCTCCACCGCCGATCCTACCGGCGGGATACCCCGGGAAGCCACAAAGCAGAACACGTCGCAGCGGAAAATGGCCTCCCTTGGCACGATCTCCACCGGCGGCAGACGGTCATACTCCCAGGGATAAGTCACCTGGTTCATCTCAAATTCCCAGCGCTCCAGCGCTTTTTCATTCACATCGCAGATGCCGATGGCGCTGATGGCATCGCCGCCCTGGAGCTTGAACGCCATCAAAATGGTACTGCCCACATCTCCCAACGCCAGAATATGCACCCGTTTTTTCCCCCGTGTCACAGGGGAAGCCGCAATCTCCCGCCAGCGGGGATGCGCCGCGTTTACCGCCCGCAGCGTGCCGCCCAGAAGCCGCCGCTGGACATTTTCCGGCAGATGCATCCGGCAATGCTCCATGCGGCGGGGGTCCAGCCAGCGGACATCCTCCGTGGCCGAGAGAAGCTGCTGCGGTACCGTGGGGGCGAAGGACGCGCGGCTTTCGGCCATGGGACGGGTATAAAGCCACGTCAGCGGGCCACTGTCAGACGGCTCGCTCTTGGGCAGCGGCAGCTTTTCAAAGGACGCGTATCGCCGGTTTTGTTCCTTGTAAAAATACATTTCTTCTCCTTATCCCTCAAACAGATTTCGCATTCGCTCCAGCGACGCCAGATCGTTTTGCAGGTACGCCGACACCGCCTGCCCCAGATCGTAGAGCAGATTCCCCTTGTCGGGGCAAAGCGGCAGCACGATGACCTCTCCCAGACGCCTCAGCGTCAGATTCCGGGCATACGTCCGGCGGTAGGCCGCCTCCAGCACGGTCATGATATGAAAGGTATTTTCCAGGCACGCGCGGGAGAGCCCATAGGCCGCCGCCGCGCCGCAGCGCTTGAGATGCTCGGGATAGGTGTAGGGCAGGATCATGTTGACGGAGGGCTGCAGCCCCTGCTGGGGACGCCGCTCCCGGCGCACCGTGTCGCCGCCGATGAAGGGATACATCGTGGATTCCACATACCAGGCCCGGAGATTGGGCACAAAGTACACACAGTCCACCGTCCGGCCCCACTGCTCCATCAGATCCCGGCCCTGACCGGAGAGGATGCCCACCAGCACCTCCCGGATCTCCACGCCCTGCGCCCGGGCCAGTGGGTCCAGCACACGGATCCGGCGGCCGGTATGCAGCTGGTCGTCCACCAGGATCACGGGACGGTCGAAGGATTTCACCGTCCTCATCTGGTCGGCCAGAGGCGCGTAGTAGGGAAACGCCTCGATCCACTGGCTAAGAAGATCCGGCGCGAACACCTTGTCGGTGTGAATGGTCTTGGTGACGGTATTGGGCACCGCGTTGCCCCGCAGCAGCTTGCCGAAAGGCACACACATATACGGCCCCAGCGTCCGGGGATAGGTGGGCGCCATGGGCACATGATTGAGCTCCGTGATCTTTTCCACCAGCCGGTGATGGATCATTTGGGCCGACACCGTCAAAATCAGCTTTCCCGGATACATCCCCACCAGCGCCATTTTCAGCTTCTGCCGGCAGGCACGGATGGTGGCAATCACCGTGGGATCGTTGGAAAAAGGCGCCTTCACCGCCGTTTCCACATTCTGCAAAAAGACCACCGGCGAATTCATATCCACCAGCATCAGCGATTCGTCCCCGCCTGCCGGGTCCACCGGGCAAAAGCCCTGACAGCGCAGGGTATCCGTCACAAGGGCCTGGGTATCGTGACGGATATGCAACGCGTAAACGCAGTCGTCCGCCATGGCCTGGGTGAACAGCTCCGTCAAAAGAAGCTGCATCACTTCCTCCGTGGTGGCGTACAGACCCGTCAGGCACAGGATTTTCCCCGAAGCCACGTCTCGCACACGGTTCACCTGCTCCACATTTTGCAGCAGATGATACAGCTCCGGCAAGCGCACATACCGCCAGGCCGCAAGGCCCAGCACACGGTTGCCCTCGTTCCGGGCCCGCAGCAGCAGCACGCTGTCGCCCCGCTCCAGCACCGCGGCCGCCGCCCGTTTATCCGGCTGATCCGCGAAGGCCTCCCGCAGCAGCTCCCGTGAAGGATGCTCCTCCCGCACAAAATGCAGCGTACCCGCTTCCATCAGCGGTTTATACTGCGGCTCACGCAGGTAAAGGCCTCGCTGATAAATAAACTCCTGCACCACCGGGTCAATGAGATGGGAAATATCACGGTTGAGGTCGATGTTTTCCCGGATGCGGGTGGAGCTGATGTCCTCCAGCTCCGGCGGCAGCTGCAAGGTGATGACATCCCCGGTGATGTCGGAAAAGTCAGGCGCTGCCGCCCCGCTCTCCCCGTGCTGATCGGAGACGCGCAAAAAGACGATATGGTTCATGCTGTGCACCGAGCCGGGCACCGGAGCCTGGCGATAGGAAGAAGCCCCGCTGATGACATCTGAACCCACCGTGAGATACAGTTCCCTTTCGGGGAAAAGAGACCGCAGACGGTCAAGATCCGCGGGGCTGGCGAGGTTCACCGGTACGTCATGGGGGAACAGGTACACATGGAACTCATCCGCCACCGACATGGACGCCATCTGGCGCCGCAGCAGGCCCGGCTGGGCTTTCTTGGACCAGGAGAACTCGTCGATGGCCAGATACACCTCGAAGCCCATGTCCCGGATGGCCCGGACGATGCCCTTGTGGGACAGGGTGAAGGGGTCGAAGGTGCCGGGGAAAAACGCCACCTTTTTCCGGTCATGGAACGTAAAGCCGCCGTAATCCACCTCATAGTGGATCAAAAAGCGATAGATATGATAGAGCGCGGCGGAGCAGTAGAGATAGTTCAGCCCCCGCTCCGGCTGTTCGCAGAGCAAAAACAGCATCTTGTGGGCGCAGAGCGTGAAGAACCACGCCTTTTCCTCCGTGGAAAAGTCCTCGGACGAGAAGAGGTTGCTGATGACGAACAGTGCCTCCTGCTGCACCGTCTGCCGGTAAGACGCCATGCCCTTGAGCAGCATCCCGTACATCAGCCGGCGACGGGCCCGCCACGTCTCCGGCGTCTCCGGATAGCGGTCGGCATAGTCGCGGTAATGCTCCAGCACCTGCCCCACCGTGTCAAGAGACGACGCCGCCACGCTGGCGTTGGCATGGCTGAGAAGCTCCTGCAAATAGTCCAGCGTTTCATCCAGCTCCGTGGGACGCAGGTACAGCAGCAGCTCCCCCAGATATTGCGGAATATATTTGGAAAACTCGTGCTGACCCACTTCCAGTCCCTTGGCCAGCTCCACCGCCACCTCGTTGCGCTGATCGAAGGTCAGGTGCGGTACGGTGGCCAGCAGCGCATCGCCCGCGCTCTTTCGCACCACGATGGCCTCGCTGACCTTAATGAGATTGGAAAAATGCGCCGCGATGTGCATGATGTTCCCGTCCCGGTCATAGGCCGCCTGGCGGGTCAGCAGTTCAATGTTCACCAGCTTCACAAGCCAGGGCGTGGCGGTTTTGAGATTGTCCACGAAAATGTCCGCCACTTCCTCACGCCCCAGTGCAAATCCCTGAGAAAGGCCCAGGCTCTCCCGGAAATAGGCGCTGAGATACCGCAGGGCTGGCACGCTGTGCTCGCCGCTGGCTTCCACCACCGCCCGCAAATGCGCCGTCACCGCATGGCCCACGGGCAGTTCCTCCGCCGCCCGGCAGAAAAACCGCAGCGCCGCCGCCGTCAGCGACAGGTTGCCCCGGCGGCTCTGAACCCCGGCAAAGTCGATGACCGTATCCAGCTGCTCCGGCGTCAGCGCCGCGATGGGCAGATAGCTCAGCGTATCTGTCAGCGCCAGCGCCGCCTCCTCGTCCTCTGTCTCCTGGGCGTAATAGGGCATGAGGCCCTCCATAAAGGCAAGAGAATCTGCCGTGCCGCTGTTTTCCAGTACCGCCGACACCACCAGCTTGGCGGTGAAATGGATGTGGCTGCGCTGCTGGGGGGTTAGCTTCCGCTCGGGATAGATCAGCAGGTTGAGATACTGCGCCCACAGCGCGAACTGGGTGCGGTCAATTTCCTCCACCCCCGCTGCGGAGGGCAGTTCCTTCTTATAGCGCAGGCTGAATCGGGCGATCATCTGCCCCATGAGTCCCGCCGCCTGACGGCGGATGTCCCCCTCCTTGTGCAGCAGCAGCTCATACAAAAAGCGCAGCGCCTGCATCTTCTGATTGCCGGAGAGGTAGGTGAAATACACCTCTAGAATGCACAGATACGTCCGCAGCCGCGTCCAGTCTTTTTCGCTGCGGGCCTGTTCCAGTACGTTGGCAAAGAGCTGCTCCCGGCTGAAGCGGTGCATCATATTGAGATTGTGCTCCACCGCCATGAGACGAAACATCCGGTAATAATCCTCCGGCTTCATGAGGGCAATATCACGGGGTTTTTCCGGCGTCCGCGGATGACCGGAAAGCGTGGTGTCCACCCCCCGGCTGCGGAGATATTCTTCAAAATCGTGGAGCTTGCGGTACACATACTCGTACCGGCGGCGCTTGGCCGCGTCCACGTTGTCCAGCTTGTTCAGGATTACGTCAAAGGCGTCGTCCAGCGTATAGCAGGCAGACTCCTCCCGGCCGTCCGGCAGCCGTTGCTGCTTCATGCGAAAGTCCGCATAGATGAGCAGCATGGACTCTGTGGTGAGATTCTCCAGCTCCAGATCCCAGGTGGAATGATTGGCCGCGATCTGGCCGATCTCCGGCAAGCCAATGCGCTCGAACCAGCGGTCGGTATAATAATAGTGCAGATAGGGCACCCGCTCGCCGGGCATACAGCCGAACTTGCCCACATCGTGACCCGCCGCGGCCGCCGAC
This sequence comes from Oscillibacter sp., assembly GCA_034933545.1. Lineage (GTDB taxonomy): Bacteria > Bacillota > Clostridia > Oscillospirales > Oscillospiraceae > Vescimonas. The sequence goes on along the minus strand of JAYFNH010000012.1, from coordinate 127,660 downwards.
ACCAGCGCCAGATCCAGCGCCTCCCCCGACACTTTGAGCTCCCGGGCCACCGTCATGGCCACATGATGCACCCCCGCGATATGGGGCAGGGTGGAAAAAGGCGTCAGCTCCCCGGAAAGGCGCATCACCTCATACAGATACCCCTCCTGCCAGGCTGTGAGAAAGCGGTTGTAGACCGCCGCGTAACCCTCCCGCTCGGCAGGGGTGCAAAAAGCAAAGTCAAAGGCCGGGTCAAAGGGCAGGTTCTCCCGCTCCGCCGTCAACAGCAGTGACAGCGCCCGCAGCGCGCATAGGGCGAAATCCTCCTGGGCGGGCGTGCAGGGACGGGCATGGTTTTCATACAGACGCGCGATGCCGAATTGCAGCACAAAGGACGGCCAGCCCTCTTCCGGCACTGTCACCGCCATCAGCTGCTCACCGGCCCGCTCCACCGCCTCCCGGCAGTCCAAACGCTGCCGCATGGGGAAAAAGCGGGTGTAAAAATCACCGCGGGCCCACTCCGCCGCCGTGCCCCGCTGGTGCAGTTGCCGGCGAAAAGCATCGTCCATATACGCCCGCTTCCACTCTTCTCTGAATTGTACCAGATTCTGCATATGTCCGCCCCTTTTCTCCCCTTACAGCGCTTTCGTCTCCGCCATCTTCATATAGCGGCGGCTTTTTTCCGTCAGCTTGCGGTAGATCCGCTCCACCATCCAGGGCTCCGTGGATGCGCGCAGCGCCTCCTCCGGCGTGAACCACCTGACGCCGCTGTTTTCATCCGGTTTTTCACGCAGCGGCTCTTCCGCCGCCTGGAGCAGATACGTCACATTGCAGTGGATATGAGAGGGGACATAGACGCCCCGCTTCTCATGGCCGTCCACCGTCAGATTCTCCAGAGAAAAGATGCCGGGGCAAAGGCAGGTGAGATGCCGCAGGCCCGTTTCCTCCCGCACCTCACGGATGGCCACCGCCAGAAGATCCTCGTCCCCGTCGGCATGGCCGCCGGCCCAGGACCAGGAATGATAAATATTATGATAGAGCATCAGCACCCGTGTGCCAGACGCGTCCACCACCCAGGCGGAGGCCGTCATGTGCGCCAGTGCACTGGAGCGGGAAAAGGCATCCTTTTTCTCCGACAGCAGACGCAGCATCACCGCCTTGTCACGCTCTTCCTGCTCGTTAAACGGCTGATAGGCCGCGATCTCTTCCAAAATACCCAAAGTCATCCCTCCTATTTTGCCTATCATAGCAGATTCGGCAGGTGCTTGCAATTTTCTTTTTCTCTCTGTGGGCAAATACGCAGGGTTTCCGCAAAAATACCGCTTCGCCAGCGGCAATCGACAGCTTTCCACCCCGCCCCTGTCTTATAGTAAGGACAAGGCCGCGTGATACCGGCAAAACCGTCAGACAGGAGTGTTGCACATGGAAAGAAATTACGACAATGCCATCGCCTTTGGAAGGTTGCTGCGAGAGAACAGCCAGGCCGCCTCTATTTACGACAGCTACACCGATGAGCAGCGCACCGCTGTGCTGCTGGAGCTGCAAAAGCTCAAGAGCGACCGGGTCAAGGATTTCACCGCCCACCTGCCCCGGCCCCACCGCTGAGCAAAAGAGCGCCCGCCGCCCCGCACCTATCAAAAAAGCGCATCCTGCCAGGCCTTACGGCCCACAGGATGCGCTTGCTTTTTTAAAAACGGAGCTCCGGCCGACCGCTGTACGTCCGGATGACGCCCTCTCCGTTGGTGCTGTCAAATTCCAGCGTGCGGGCAATGTTGCCGCCCACATCCTCTTTCAGCAGCGCAATGCGCTCCTGCCGCAGAATCTGATGCACGCTTTCGATATTCCGCTGGCCAATGTTGCCGATGCTGCCGTTGGGAATGTCGAACATCTTGGCACCCCCGGCAATCTTCGCTGTCACCCGCCTACAGTCGGAACCTCGCATCGCCAGCTGGCGCAGCGCTTCCCGGATCCCGGTGTCCGCATATTTGAAAATTTGCTCCCGGGCCGAAGCCTCCTTGTTCAGCGGCAGCATGATATGCACCATGGCCGCGTTGTGGAGCAATCCGTCATACAGACAAATGCCGATGCACGAGCCCAGCGCATAGGTGATCAGTTTCTCCCCCTTTTGCGCCAGCTTCATGTCCGCAATGCCCACTACCAATAATTTATCTCTCTCACTCATCAATGACGCCCAGCTTCCGCAACAGATGATTCAACGATTGAATATCCGGCGAGAGCAGGATTCGGCAGGGCGCTTTCTGCTCCTTACACTGGAAATTTCCCCCGATGGTCATGATATAGTCCGACTGGCCCCCATATACCGCCATCGGTACCGCCAGAATGGCGCCTTGCATATCCACGGCAAAGGCAGGCGCCGTCAGATTCACCGTCATATCCGCCAGGTTGCTCATGGCGTTGATAAAGGAGGCACCCATAATATTGCCCACCTCCGTCAGCGCCGAGATCTGAAGCTCGTTGAGTTCACTGAACGACGAAATCTCTGTCCCCAAAATGGCGCGCAGCGCCAGATTCACGAAGTCCAGCTTCTGCACCGTGAGAATGATGCCGTTGATATCGCCCTTGAGCTGCGCCAAAACGCCCGCTGTCACCGCCTCCGGTCCGCCGATCCACTCGATGGCCTCGTTATAGCCCATAATGTGGACCTCCGGCAGCGTGATGCTGACCTCTTCTCCGATCATCTGCGAAAGAACCGTGCCCGCGTTGCCGGTGCCGATGTTCCCGATCTCCCGCAGGGCGTCGATCTCCATGCTGCTGAGATCGACGTAATTCTTGATCTCCATTTTCTCTCCCCCGTTTCTTACGTCCGCAGCGCGTTCACAGTGCTTTCGATCTCATCGGAGGTCTGCACCATTTTCAGCGCGTAGCTATACGACCGCTGCGCCTCGATCACTTTTACCAGCTGCTCGCCCAGATCCGCGTTGGACTGCTCCAGCGAGCCGCTGACCACCGTCCCGGTGCCGAACAGCGCCGGGCCGTTTTTCGCCACCGGCACATACCGGTTGGCGTCCAGACGCTGCATCCCGTCCTTGCTGGCAAAGGTATACACGCCGATGGCCGGCTTTTCCGTTTCATTGGTCAGCTCGATGGTTTTGCCCCTGTTGCTGAGAACAAAGCGGCCGTCGCCATCGGAGAGCATCTTCACCGTTTCCGTCTCCCCCGCCGCGTTCTGGCGCTCCACCACAGAGGCGATAAACGACCCGTCCCGGGTGTAGGAGACCTGCTGGGTGCGGGGATCGTACAGCGCGAAAAAGCCGTCGCCGTCAATGGCGTAATCCAGCGCCCGCTGGGTGGGGACGATGATCCCCTGCTCAAAGTCCGTGTCCGCCATGGTGACGGCGGCACCGGTGCCCCGGGTCAGCGTCTCGTTGTTCACGCCCTGGATGGTACCGTACATCAGCGTGGAAAAGCTGGGCTTCTGGGCTTTGAAGCCAGAGGTGCTGATATTGGCAATGTTGTTGGACTGCACATTCAGCCGCTGCTGCTGCTGTTCAGCCCCCACAGCAGCCGAGTAAAAAGACAGATTCATCTTTGACCTCCTTCACGCCGTCAGACGTTGCCAAGATTGGTGGCAGCCTTCGTCATCAGCTCGTCGTACATCTTGCTGACCTCCGCGGCGCTTTGGAACGCCCGCTGGGCCGAAATCATGCCGGTCATCTGCTTCATCAGATCCACGTTGCCACGCTCCACATATTTCCACATCACCGTGGCGTTGGACGCCTGGGGCGTTCCGCCGGTGAAAAGGCCATGGGCGCTGCGCTGGAGCTGCTGGGTATCGCCCAGCGTGAAAACCCCCAGCTTGCCCAGCACCGTGCCGTTGTCCCCGGTGATGATCCCGGTGGTGTCCGCCTGGATCTTGTCCGTTCCCAGATAGATGGCATTGCCGTTTTGGTCCAGCACACGGCCGGCACGGGTCAGGCACAAGTACCCCTCGTTATCCAGCGCGAAGCTGCCGGCGCGGGTATAGGCGGTGCCCTCCGGCGTCTGCACGGCAAAAAAGCCGTCGCCGGAAATGCCGAAATCCAGGGGAAGGCCCGTTTGCTCCATGATCCCCTGGGTGAAATCGGTATAGATCTTGTCGGGGGCCAGAATATAGCTAGCCGTGCCCAGCTGAGAGGGATTGCTCTTGTCCTTGTTCCCCACGCGGTTGAGCATATACTCCTTGAAGGTGGTGTCCGTGTAGCTGTCGCTCTTGTAGCCAGCCGTGGCCACATTGGTCATGTTGTTGGCGATCACGTCCAACCGGTTCCCCTGTGACAGCATCCCGGACGTCAGGTTATAAAAGCCTTTGATCATTTTTTTCTCCCTCCAGTCTCTGTTTTTCCTGTTTCCAAATAGACTCGCAGTTTTTGCAGCGCGCGGCTATGTATCTGGGAAACGCGGGGCTCGCTGACCTCCAGGATTTGCGCAATACTCCGCATATTCAATTCTTTTTCATAGTACAGCGACAGCACCAGCTGTTCATTTTTCCGCAGCGTTTTAATCCCCTCGCTCAGTTCCCACTTTTCTTCCTGGTTCATGAGCATATTTTCCGGCTGGTCCGCGTCGTCCCCTCCTGGCAGGGAAAGACCCACGTCCCCTTCGCCCCGGCGCTCAAACAGCGCCTCCAAGGAGACTAGGTTGCAATAAGACGTGCTGGCAAGGTCCGAGCGGAATTTCTCCACCCCCACCCCCATATAATCGGCTAGCTCCTGGTCGGTGGGAAAACGGCCATAGCGCCCGGTGAGCTCGTTCACCGCCTGGTCAATCTCCCGGGAGCGGCGGCGCACATTGCGTGGGATCCAGTCCTGCTTGCGCGCCATATCAATGATCATGCCGCGCACGCGCTTGGATACATAGGTTTCAAACTTGATGCCCTTTTCCATGTCGAACTTGTCGACGGAGCCCAAAAGCGTAATAATACCCTCGTTCACGATATCGTCGATCTGCATGACGCCGCTGCGCATCCCGCAGATCTGAATGGCGATGCTCTTGATAAGGCCCGTATACCGCATGGCCAGCGGCCATTTATATGCCTGGTTTCCGGTGGTCTTATACAGCAGCAGCAAATCCGGAGTCGCCAGTTTTTCAATTTCTCGCTCTGTCAGCGTTTGCTCCCGCGTCTCGCTCACCCTGTCCGCCGTATCCATCATTTGCCGCACCACCTTTCCTTGTCAGATCGCTTCTTTGTCTTTGATATTGTCGATCGCCTGTATCTGCATGCTGCCGGTGATCTCATTGAAGCCCAGCACATAGAGGTCGGGGTAGAACTGGGAGAGCATCTTGCTCAGATACACACGGATCACGGGGCTTGTCAGCAGCACCGGCTTTTGGGAGAAGTCCGTAAACTTCTTCATCATCTCTCCCAGCTGGGAGATTATGTGCTGCATGAGGTCGGCGCTCAGCGCCAAAAACACACCCTGCTCATTTTTCGTCAGTGAGGAGACGATCTTTTTCTCCACCTCGGCGTCCAGCGTGATGACCTTGAGCTGACCCTGCTCGCAAAACCTGCGGGTAATGGTCCTTGCCAGCGCCGCCCGCACATTCTCCGTCACCATGTCCATATCACGGGTGGAACTCAATGAATCCGCCGCAGCCTCCACAATGGTGGCCAGATCCCGGATGGGAACGCCCTCCCGCAGGAGATTTCGCAAGATCTTCTCCAGCATCGCATAGCTCACTGTGTTGGGAATGGTCTCCTCCACCAGCTGGGGCATATTCTTTTTCAGATTCTCCGCCAGACGGATGGTCTCTTCACGGTCCAGCAGCTCATACACATGTTTTTTAATGGTCTCCGACAGGTGCGTCAGCATAACGGACAGAGGGTCAATGACGGTATATCCATAGATCTCCGCCATCTCCTTGTTCTCCGGCAGGATCCAGCGAGAGGGTATGCCATAGGCCGGCTCCACCGTTTCAATGCCGTCGATCTCGCCGCCGGGGCTGGGGGGATCCAGCGCCAGATAATAGTCCACCAGCAGCTCGCCCCGGGCCACTTCCTCGCCCTTGACACGGATGATATATTGGTTAGTCCCCAGCACCGCCGAGTCGTGCAAACGCACCGACGGGATCACATAGCCCATGTCCTGGGCAAACTGGCGCCGGAAAATGACGATGCGGCTGATGAGCCGCCCGCCCCGGGCTTCGTCCACCAGGGGGATGAGGCTGTAACCAAACTCCATTTCAATGGGTTCCACACCCAGCAGCGTATAGACATTGCCGATGTCCCGATAATATTCGTTTTCACTGCGCGGCACCGGCGGCGCTTCTTCCTGCGTCTCCTGCTGGGCCTGCTGCTGGGTCTCGTGGTCCATCTTCTGTATGCCTGTCCGGCCGAAAAACGACAGCGCCGTGCCCACCAGCAGCAGCGCCAGATGGGGGGTATTGGGCATCACGGCCAGAAACAACAGCACAAGGCCCGCCACCATGATGGCACGGGGCTGCATCTTGAACTGCCTGAGCACGTCGCTGTTCAAGCTGCTCTCCGACACCGAGCGGGTGACGATCATGCCCGTGGCGGTGGAGATCATCAGCGCCGGCAGCTGGGACACCAGGCCGTCGCCGATGGTGGCAATGGAATAGACCTGCAGCACGTCCTGCGTGGCAAGACCGCTGGTCGCACCGATGATCATGCCGGCGACGAAGTTGATGGCGGTGATAATAAGGCTCATCACCGCGTCGCCCTTGACGATCTTGGTGGCGCCGTCCATGGCGCCGTAGAAGTCGGCCTGGCGCTGCACCTTTTCCCGGCGCGCCCGGGCCTGCTGTTCATCAATGAGGCCGGAGTTCAGATCGGCGTCAATGGCCATCTGCTTGCCGGGCATGGCGTCCAGCGTAAACCGGGCCGCCACCTCCGCCACGCGCTCGGCGCCCTTGGTGATGACGATAAACTGCATCAGCACGATGATGAGGAAGATGATGATACCGATGACAATATTGCCCTGTGTGATCAGCTGGCCGAAGGCCTTGATGACCTGGCCGGCGTTGCCGCCCTTGGACAAAATCAAGCGGGTGGAAGATACGTTCAGCCCCAGCCGGAACAGCGTGGTCACCAGCAGCAGCGACGGAAATATGGAAAATTCCAGCGCATCGCTGATATTCATGGTGATGAGCAAAATCACGATGGACAAAGAAATGTTTATGATGAGCAGTATGTCCAGCATGAAAGCGGGCAGCGGCAAAATCAGAAAGAGAACGACGATGACCACGAAAAGAGATATGACGTTGTTATAAATGCGCTTCATGTCTCTCCTCCTGTGTCAGTTTGAGATATCGGACAAGGGCGTTCGCCCTGAATCGTCTTTTTAAAATGCGGCACTGTTTACCGCTTTTTTCCCGCCTGTTCTTTATTCAGACGGTAAATATAGGCCAGTACGTCGGCCACCGCGCCGTACAGCTCCTGGGGAATCTCGCGGTTGAGATCGCAGTCACTATACAGCGAGTGGGCCAGCGGCACATTTTCAATGGCGGGAATCCCCGCCTCCTCCGCCGTGCGGACGATACGCAGCGCCAGCTGATCCAGACCCTTGGCCAGTACCACCGGCGCATTGTCACGCTCCGGCTGATACCGCAGCGCCACCGCCACATGGGTGGGATTTCGGATGACCACATCGGCTTTTGGCACCTGCTGCATCATGCGGGACTGGGCCATTTTTCGCTGGATCTCCCGGATCCGGCTTTTGATCTGAGGATTTCCTTCGGTCTGCTTAAATTCCTCTTTGACTTCCTGGACGGTCATCTTCATCTGCCGCTCGTAGTCCCACCACTGGTAGAAAAAGTCGAAACCCGCCACCACCACGAACGCTCCGATGATCTGGAGGAGCATGGTGTTGAACTGGCTGAAAAGGCCCAGGCAAAAACCGTCCGGCGTGGTTTCCAGATAGTTGGAAAATACCGTCAACTGCCCTTTGAAAAAGCGGTAGATGATGAAAAGCAAAATAGCGATCTTAATGGTATTTTTCAGCGCCTCCACCACAGATCGGATGGAAAAAAGGCGCTTGAACCCCTCAAGGGGACTGATGCGGCTGAACTTTGGCCGCATGGCTTCGCCGGAAAACAGCATACGGGTCTGGGCAAAGGTGGCGGCGATCGCCGTGGCCGCCACGATCAGCAGCAGCGGCCCCACCGTCATCACCAGCGTATAGACCCCCTGCTTGAAGATCTCCGGCGCGGCGGCCGCGAGGCCTCCCACCGACAGATCGGCGGCATCACGGAAACAATACTTCAAAAAGGTTTCCAGGCGCGTCTTCATGCCCGGCAAAAGCACCCGCAGCGACAGATAAGCGCCCACCAGCGTGGCCACCGCCACCGCGTCGTTGCTGAGAAAGACGTTGCCCTTTTTTCGTTGGTCCCGTCGCTTTTTGGGGGATGCTTTTTCGGTTTTATTGCCTTCCGCCACCAAAGATCCCCCCTTTGAAAAACCACGCTACGCCAATTTGAGAAGCTGTTCCACCGCGCTGAGCATCTGATTTTCCGCCCGGAGCAGGAACTGGCTCATGGGCGTGATGAACAGCAAAAGCAAAGCAAGTCCAATGAGGATCTTCAACTCGATGTTGATGGAAAACACATTGATCTGCGGGATCACCTTCATCAAAACACCCATGCCGATCTGCCCCAAAAACTCCGCCGCCAGCACAGGCAGCGCCAGCTTCAGGCCCAGCACCGCGCACTCGATAAAAAGCTGCACCAGGGTGTTGATGGCATCGCTTCCGATGCTCACCTGCCCATAAGGCACCAGCGAGCCGGAGGAGAGCAGGATCCGCAGCAGCGTCACCTGCCCGTTGTTGGCGAAAAACAGCAGGCCCATCAGCACCGTAAAGAGCGTGCTGGTCACCGACAGCGACGCCTGGGAGGCAGGATCGTACTCCTTGGACATGGTAAGCGCCATCTGGTTGTCCAGTATTTCGCCGGCCTGCTGAGGGATCAGCGCAAAGAAAAACTGCATCGCCAGTCCCAGCAGATACCCCAGCGCCAGCTCCAGCAGCAACAGCACTGAAAACTGGAGGATATTCGTGGGCACCGGAGCCGTTCCCTCCGTAAAGCCCGCCACCGCCCAGGTCAGCGTCAGGATCATGCCCGACTTCACCAGACCCGGGATGGTGCTGCGGCCAAAGAGCGGATTGAACAGGACAAAGCCCGACATCCGCATGAGAATATAAAACAGCAGCGTGAGCCTTCCCCAATCGATCATGCCTTCCCGTCCTCTTTACGTCATCAGCGTGAACAGATACTGTGCGTATTGCTCCAGCGTGGTCAGCATCCAGCGTCCGCCCACAAGGCAGATCACCACCGCCACCGCCAGCTTGAGCACAAAGGACAGCGTCTGGTCGTGGATCTGCGTCACCGCCTGGAAAATGGCCACCAGAATGCCCACCACCATTGTCAAAAGCAAAATGGGCGCGCACAACTTGATGGCTACCAGTATCCCTTCGCGCAATACAGCGCTTGCGTCAAAACTCATATCTCTCTTTTCCCCTATCGAAAGCCTTGCACCAACGTGGAAAACAGCAGATCCCAGCCGTTGAGCACAATGAACAGCAGCAGCTTCAGCGGCGTGGAGATCATGGCCGGCGGCAGCATGATCATACCCATGGACATCAGCGCCGACGACACCACAATGTCGATGAGCATAAACGGCAGGTAAAGCAAAAAGCCGATCTCAAAGGCCCGTGTCAGCTCACTTGTCATAAACGCCGGCACAATGATATGCAGCGGTAGATCCATGGCGGCGTCACCGTCCGCCGGATGATCCACTTTCCCCAGGTCACAGAACATATTGACGGTCTTTGTCTCCGTCTGGCGGAGCATAAAGTCCTTCAAGGGCACCTGCGCCTTTTGCAAAAATTCCTCCTGGGTGATCTCCTCTTTGACAAAGGGATCATACGCCTCGGTCTTGATGGTCCCCAGCACCGAACTCATGGTGAAAAACGTCAGAAACAGCGCGATGCCGATGAGCACAATGTTGGGCGGCGTCTGCTGCGTGCCCATGGCCGAGCGGAGAAAGGAAAACGTGATGATGTACCTGGTAAAGGAGGTCATCATGATCAAAAGCGAGGGCAAAAGCGCAATGGCAGTGGTCAAAAACAGAATTTGCAACGCCTGCACATTGCCGCCGTTGACATTGATGATCGCGTCCGTCACATAACTCCCTCCCCTACTTTTTGATGTGGCTGATGGCGTCCTTCAGCGTTTCATAAAACGGTGTGGGCGGCACGTTTTGGGCCTCCCGCCGCTCCTTGATCCACTTTTCGGTCTCCTCAGCCGTCAGCTCATAGAGCATGGACACGGACGTGCCCGCCACGCTGAGAAGAAAGCAGTGCTCGTCCAAACGCACCACCACCAGATACTGCTCCCGCCCCAGGGGCACCCGCTCCAGCACCTCCAGGTGCTGGGACGTTCCCATATGACGGCGCAGAAAGGCGTTGCCGCCCAAACTGCCTTTGGCCATCAGCTTTGTGAGATAGTAGGCCAGCACCAAAATGCCCGCCAACGCCAAAAGCATCCCCAACAGCGACGCGATCTCCCGTCCGGTCATCACTTTCAGGGATTGCCCACAATGGCAGACACCGTTTTCAATACGCGGTCTGCCTTAAAAGGCTTGACAATAAAGTCCTTTGCGCCGGATTTCACCGCGTCGATCACGATGCTCTCCTGCCCCATGGCCGAGCACATCACAATATTGGCGCCGCCGTCCATCGCGCGGATCGTCTTGAGCGCCTCCAGCCCGTCCATATTGGGCATGGTGATATCCATCAGGATCAGATCCGGGTGCAGTTCCTTAAACTTTTCCACCGCATCCGCACCGTCTACCGCTTCATGTACGTCTGAATAACCGCTCTTTGCAAGAATGTCCTTGATGACTTTACGCATAAACGCTGCGTCGTCAACCACCATAATTTTGGCCATATACTACCATCCCTTCTTACTGGTCATCATTTATTTCCTATTGTTCTGCCGCAGTTCTTCCACTGTGGGCAGACTCAATACCTCTGTGATGCGGATGCCGAAGTTGTCGTCGATCACGACCACATCGCCCTTGGCAATGCATTTGCCGTTGACAAACAGATCCACCTGATCGCCTGCCAGCCGGTCCAGCACCACCAGCGTCCCCTTTGAGAAGGTCAGCACATCCTTCACCTTTTTCTGCGTGCGGCCGATCTCCACCGATACCTCCATGGGTACCGACATCAGCAGCTGCAGGTTCTCCTCCTGTCGGGTCATGGGAGCCTCTCCCCCGTGCAGGTGCGCCATCTCCGCTTCCCTGGCATCTACCACCTTGGGGTTGGGCGCCGGATAGTAGCCACTCGGCGGATAATAGCCCGGCATATACGCGCCGTATGGCGGCATCTGATAGCCACCCGGCATGGCGCCGCCGGGATAGCCGTAAGGTCCGCCCGGCATCTGCGGCATGGGCGGCATGGGCGAAGCCGTGGGCTGTGCTTGCGGCTGCGGCGCGGGCGCCGCGGGAGCGGGCTCCGGCTCCGGATGGAGCAGTTTTTCGATCTCCTCCTGGCTCAAGGGCCTGTCAGACTTGGGAACGGCGGGAATCTCCGGTTCTTTCGCACTGCCGCCGTTGATGAGCCGCTCGATCTCCTCCTGGCTCAAAACACCGCCTCCCTGCCCTTCATCCGACAATGCCGGTTCTTCCGCCGCAGGTCCGCTCTCCTCCTGGCCGTCATCCGAAATGCCAAGACCCGAGAGCAGCTTTTGCGCCAGCTCCATGGACATGGCGTTGATAAACTGGCTCTCCACGATCCCTTCGATCTTCATGGTGAAACGCACCACCACACAGACATCTTCATTGGGCTGGTAGCACTTCTCCTTCAGCTTCACCAGATCATCCAGCTCAAAATACTCCGGCGTGGAGATGTTGACGGAAAAGCCCAGGAAATTCGACAGTGCCGTGGCCGCCGAACCCATCATCTGGTTCATGACCTCGCACAAGGCGCTCACCGACAGCTCGTCCTTTTCAAACTCCCCATTGCTGAACTCGTTGCCCATCAGTGTGTCCACAATCATCTGGGCATCTTTCCGCTTCAGGATCAGCAGGTTGTTACCCGCGAGCCCCGACACATAATGAACCTCCACTCCGATCACATGGAGCAAATCGTCCATGGGGAACTCGCTGTTGGTGACTACCGTGACAGCAGGAGTCGTAATCTCCACACGATGCCCCAATATGTTGGATACGGCTGTCGCTGACGAGCCGAGGCTGATGTTCATGACCTCGCCCAGCGCATCGAGCTCCATTGGCGTCAAACTCTTATCTGTCATCCTGCTTTTCATCCCTTTCCTGCGGATCCTTATAGGTTTTGCCTATCTTGATCGCAATGTTTGTGTTATAAACTCCCATTTTTCCTTCAAACCAGCGTTTTCGGCCGATGTTGATATAAACGGGCGCGTCTTTGGGGCGGTTCAGGTCGATCACGTCCCCCACGTGCAGGTGATACACGTCGCCAAAGGTAAGCTGGGTCTGGCACATCTCCCCCACCAACTCGATCTCCGTGTCCTGAATGGATTCCAGAATGTTTTGGCGCGTCTCGTCATTTTCATTGGTGGGGGCTCGGTTCAGCCGGTCCACCTCGCGGAACAGATTCGACAGGATCATGCCAGGCAGACACACCGTCAAATTTCCATCGCAGTTGGGAAACTTGATCTGCATACTCATCAGAACCACCGTCTCATCCAGACTCAGCGGCTGTACCAGCGTGGGATTCGGTTCCACACGCCCATAGTTGAAACTCAGATGGATGTAGTTTTTCCAGCTCTCTCCCATGTTGGCGATGAGCGTATGCATAATGGTCTCATAGACCCGCAGCTCCAGCCCCGTCATACTGTAATCCGGGTCCAGATCATCGTCAATGTCTCCGTAACCCCCCAGCATCCGGTCGATCATGCTCAGCGTCAGCGGCGTACTAATATACAGCAGCACCGGCATGGATTCCGCATGATTTTCATACTCGATATACGCAAGGGTCAGCACATCCCCTTCTGACAGAGCATTGGAAAATTCATAGTAACGCTGCTCTTCCGCGGACTCCAGCTCGATCTCGCAGTTGGTTCGCAGCAGGCCGTTGAGCCGGGAATTGATGTTGCGGGCATAGTTTTCAAATATGCCGTTGAGCATCTTGATCCGGTCTTTGGTAAATTTCCGGGGACTTTTAAAGTCGTATTGCCGGAATTTACTGTTCTCAGGTTCCTCCGCCGCCTTGATCTCCTCACCGCTTCGGGCCGCGCTGAGCAATGCGTCGATTTGGTTTTGTGACAATATTTCAGGCATCAGCACTCCCTCTTTCCTCTCTCATTTTCTTCCTGGCGCCTTTCACATTGCCTATTCGTCGGTGGCCGTAATGGCTGCGTCGCCGCCGCGCTCCGTATAATACTGCTCGATCTGATCGCCCAGGACGTTGGACAAATTCTTTCCGGTGACGATCATCTCCACCCGGCGGTTTTTGGAGCGGCTGGCATCATTGTCGTTGTCCGATACCGGACGCCACTGGCCATAGCCCATGCTCACCATGCGGGCCGGATCCAGAATGTTCTTTAATTGCAGATATACCAGCACTTCCGTGGCGCGGTTGGACGCCAAAAAGCGGTCGTCGGTCACGTTGTTGGTCTGATTTTCACTGGCCTGGGCCGTGTGACCCAGAATGCGCAATTCATCAATGGCACTGCTGGCTCGCTGCAAAATGGCGGCGGTATCGTCCAGCACCACCTTGCCGTCCTGCCGGATGGCATAGCTGTCGCCGTCAAAAAATACTGTTTCATTAAACGAGATGAACACATATCCGTTGCCCTTGGTCACGGATATGGCCGATTCCTTCCCTTGCTGCTTCACATAGTTTTTCAAGTCAATATACAGCTTCTCCATCGTGGTATCAATGGTCTGCTGGGTCTGGGCTGTCTCTTCCGCAGAACCCGTGCCGCCGGCGGGATCCGCCAGCTGCCCTTCATAGCCCTCCGTCTGCGTACTGTCCGTCACAGCGTCGGGGTTGAAGCTCTGCACCAGCTGCACCCATTTCTGTTGGTCGATGGAGGACATGGAGTACAAAAGCACAAAGAAACACAACAGCAGTGTCACCATATCGCCGTAGGTATCCATCCAGCTGGCGCCGCCGCTGCCCTTATTCCTTTTTTTCATGTCGCTGCCCCCTTTTTTTCCAAGTCATGTCCGCGGAAACACGCTGTCCTTACTTCTTGCTCTTGCCCTTGCTCCGCTTTCCGCCGCCTTCTTCCTCAGACTCGCGCCGCTTCTGATCCACAAAGGTCAGCAGCTTTTCACGCAGTGACTTCGGATTTTCACCGGACTGGATGGACATGATGCCCTCCACGATGATCAGCTTGCACAAAACCTCCTCTTCATCCCGCGTCCGCAGGTTGGAGGCGATAGGGTTGAAGATCATGTGCGCCAGAATACAGCCGTAGAGTGTGGTAATCAGCGCAGTGCCCATGTCCGAGCCTATGCTGCTGGAGCCGCCCCCGCCGTCCAAATTCATGTTTTTAAGCATATTGATTAGGCCTACCAGCGTACCTACCATACCGAAAGCCGGAGCCACGGAGGAAGCCTTTTCGTACATACTTGCCACGTCGTCATGGCGCCCGCTCATGCACTCGATGTCGTTGGTCAGGATCGCCCGCACCTTGTCAGCGTCATTGGCATCCACGATGAGCATGATGGCCTGACGGAAAAAGGGATCGTCCTGTTGGTTGGCTTTTTCTTCCAGCGCCAGAAGACCGTTCTTGCGAGCCACCTGCGCCAGATCCACCAGCTGGTCAATATAATACATGGGGTTGAACTTTTTGGTGTTCAGCAAGATCTTGAAATGCTTCGGCATGGACTTGACCATCTTTGCCGGAAAGCTGGACACCACCACCGCCATGGTACAGCCCACCACGATCATAATACTGGACGGATCATAGAAGTTCATGATCTGGGCGGCATCCATACCCATGGAACCGTCCGCCAGCTTTTTCAGAACCATACCGATGACCATAAAAACCGTGGCCAACACGGTTCCAATAATGTAGGTAAAATTCATTCGCCTCTTCCTCCTGCTGCTTCAATAATGGCCCCGCCGGGCCCGCGGAAAAGGGATCGTCAGCGGCTGTCTCTGATGGAGATAATGCGGTGAATGTCTTCCACCTTCGCCGTATACTCCGCGATCTTCTGAATGATCTCCTCCGCCGTTTCACGCACCAGATAATAGCTGTGGTTCATCATGACTACCTTGGTCTCAGGAATCAGTTCAATACATTCAATCTGGGAAAAATTGACCAGAAACCGGTCGTTGTTCATTTTTGTCAGAACGATCATGTGTTTCTCCCCTTTCTTCCTGTCAGCAGAGTGATTCCGGCCCCGGAACGTACTCCGGGGCCGAAATACGAAATACCTGCTGTATGGTTTTTTCTCTTTACCCGCTATCAGCGCTTCATGTTTACCAGTTCTTCCAGCATGGCGTCCGTTACCGTCACCACACGGGTGTTGGCCTGATAGCCGCGCTGGGTGCTGATCATTTCGCTGATCTCGTTGGCCAGGTCCGTGCCGGAGGACTCAAGACCGCCGGTGACCAGCTTGGTGGTGCCGGCGCTGCCGATGAGCTTGGTGGTGCCGTTGTCCAGATATGTACCCTTCAGGGCGTTGCCGATGGAAGCGGCCACACACTCTCCGGCACCTTCATCCGCCCGGTAATAGGGGCCTTCCACATGGGTCACGCCGGAGGGATTGGTGACGCTGGCCAGCGGGATATAACCCACCACCACAATGCTGTTGTCCGCCTTGTTCACCGCCGTGATCTTGCCGGTATCCTTGTCGATGCTGACGGAGTTGACGGCGATGGTGTCGCCCTCTGTCAAAGCGCCGGCACCGGTGGTGGCGGCATACACGTTGGCGCCGGCGGCGTTGACGCCGGGATAAATGGCCTCGCCCGCCGCAAAGCCGGCCGCGCCGTTTTTGGCCGCCACCGGCAGACGGATGGGAACCAGTTGCCCGCTGGTCTTGGGATTTTCGGTGTTGCACTTGCCCGCCACCGCGGTCTCGCTGCGGGTCACAAAGCCGTAGACCACCTTGCCCTGGCCATCCGTCAAAAAGCCCTGGGGGTCAAACCGCAGATCGCCCACACGGGTGAGCAGCAGATCCTTGGCCTTGGTGGAGGCATAGCTTTGGTCGGCGGAGAGCTCCGCCTTGTCGCCTACCAGGAAAAAACCGTCGCCGTCGATCATGCAGTCCAGATTATAGCCGGTGGGCGTATAGCTCTTGGTACTCATATCCAGATCGACGGAACCGATGCTGCACCCGAAGCCAAGCTGCGTGGGGTTCACACCGCCGGTGACCACCGAGCCGTTGGAGCCGGAGGAAAGGGTGGTGTACAGGGATTCCTTGAAGGTGGCACGGCCGGCCTTGTAGCCGTATGTGCCGATGTTGGAGATGTTGTTGCCAATGACGTTCATTTTCTGCATTTGGGTCCGCAGTCCTGCTACCGCGGCATACATTGCACCTGTCATAATTCAATTTCTCCTTCCGATAGGCGCCGCCGGAAGATCGTCAATCGGACGTCTTCCAGAGCATCCTTCCGGTCCTGCTCTCTGTCTGTTTACAGGATCACGGCGCCATCTATGTGTGTAAAAATATTTTCTTGCATCTCATCTTGTGAGATGGCAGTGATCACGCGGCAGTTTGGCACGTTGATGACAAACGCCCGTGTGGAGTCAAATGCCAGGATATTGGTGACACCCTTGTTCTGCGCCTTTTCCACAGAATCGGAAAGCTGGCTGATAAGTGTGTCATCCACCTGGATGCCGCGCTCCTCCGCCCGTTCGATGGCGTGCTTGGAAAATTCCACCTGCGGCTTTTGTTCCTGCCGGCTGCGGAGAATTTCCCCAAAGCTGCCTTGTCCCTGCCGCGCCGTCTGGTTCTGCCGGGATATCTGTGAGGCGTTATTTTGCGCGGAAGAAAGTTTATCGATCATATCTTTCACCCTGCCTCCGGCCCTCTTTGACCGGCTTGCTTCTTCCTTGTGTTATGTACTGCTGTTGGTGGCGGGCAATGTTCCCACCGCCATGATGCTGCTGAGCTCGTACCGTTCACCGTTGACAAACACCACAGGTTTGCTGTTGTATGTACCTGCGCCGGTGACGGTTCCCACCACCTCTGCGATATTGCCACTGCTGTTCAGCTTGCCGATGGTGACCTGTTTTCCCACCAGGGAAGACGAGTACATCATGGTGGACGCGTCCGTAATATTGCTGATGGCCTGGATCATGGACATCTGCACCATCTGGTTGAGCATATCCGTGGTGGACGCCGCGTTTTCGGGGTCCTGGTTCTGAAACTGCGCCACCATCAAGGAGAGGAAGTCCGTCATATCCAGATTGGTGGTGCCGGTCTTCTTCACGCCGGACGAGGGAGTGGAGGCCGCGCCTGTCACGCTCCGCAGTGTGGATAAGTCAGAAAAATAGTCGCTCATGTCTTTGATTCTCCTTTCTTTTATCAGACGGCCTGCTGTTCCAGCGGAACAAGTCCCAGCCGCAGCTGCTGGAGGAAGTCGTCACCCGCGGTCTGACGGCGGGACTGCTGTTGCTGTTGTTGCTGCTGACCGCCCTGGCCACCGTTTTGACGGAACGCGTTTTGGGCGTCCGGCTCGCCCTGGTGCTGTACACGAATCTGTACACTACTCTGGCTGTAATCCTGCAAAAGCTGACCCAGAGACTGAGAATGCTCCGCCAGCAATGCGGCCGCTTTTTCCGTGGCGGTATGCACCGTGACTTGCAGCACGCCCTGCGCCGAGCGTGTCAGCTCGATTTCAATTTTGCCGAGACTGGCCGGGGTCAAAGAGATCTTCACCCGCTGGCTGCCGTTTTCCAGCGCTGTGGTCACCTGCTTGGTAAGGGCCTGCTCAAAGTCGGCGGACTGAGTGTCAATCACCGGGGCGTCGCCCACTTTCACGGGGACAGCTTTCACGTCCGGGAAAACAGGGGTCTCCGTCCGGGACGCCGTGTAAGACGCCTTCGCGCCGTCATCTCCCGCATTTTGCTGTGTCTGGTCCGCGCCGCGGTTCCTGGGACTGACAGCAACAGCTGTCTGCACGGTCTGCGTCTGGTCAGATGCCCTCACATCGGCGACGCTTTCCTGTGTCAGCGGCGCTGCGTGGGCTTCTCCCAAGGCTGGGGCACCGGTTTCCATCGGGACAGCCGTGAGGCTCTGCGTGGCCGATGCGGTAGTGAAGAGTGTCTGCACGGTCTGCGCGGTGCGGAGAGTGGCAAACGGGAGCGTCTGCGCCGCGCTGGGGATCGACAGCAGCTCCGCACCCTGTTCCAAAGACGGCTGCGCTGTTTCCGGGGTAAGAGAAACCGCGGGGGTGGGCCAGATGACGGCTGCCATGGCCGCGCAGAGTTCCGAAAGGCCCTGGGGCGTTTCCTCGCCCGTCTGCCCGCCGGCAGCGGTGTCGCACTTCCGCTGTTTTTGTCCGCGCCGGGTCAAAATGGTCTCAAAAGAGTCTTTCCCATCCGAAGAGCCGGTCTGCTGCGCGGAAGGTGCGCTGCTTGTCCCGGCCGAGCCGGACATCATGGTGGCTCCATTTACATTCATGTTCTTTCACCTCCTTTCCGTGATATCTCTTATATGAGAAACGGCTCTCGCCGTGTTCTCCGTTGTTGGTCCTCCGCTCCGCTCAGCGGCAGTAGAGGCGAGCGCATACCAGATCGTCGATGGCTTTTTCCTTGCTTTTTTGTACCTCGGACCGGTACTGTGTCAGTTTTTTCTCCCGCAGCTTATCAATGGCGGAGGCCTCCTGCCGCATGGCCACCATCTCTTCCCGTTTTTGCTCGGCCACTATCCGGAGCTGTGTCATCCGTCTCTGCTCCGCCGCGATCTCCCGCTCCAGCGCCTCCAACTGCATGGCGTACATCCGGGCCTCGGTGATGGGTATGCCGCTTTTCTCTTTTTCCCGGCACTCCTCATTGATTTGGGCGCGGCGCAGCTTGCGCTCCCGCACCACCGCCTCCTGCCGGCGTACGTTTTCCATGCAGACACCGTACTCCACCCGCAGGCCATCCACCAATTCCTGCTTGTATTCCAGCACTTTTTCCAGTGAAAAGCGAAACTGTTTCACGTTTCTTTCTTCCTTCCGGCTTTATTGCAAGATCCGCCGCATCAGTGCCACGGTTTCATCGTAGGTAAACACTTCGTTGATTCCCTGCTTCAAAAAGATGTTGACGGCGTCCATTTTCGTCAGAGCGAAATCCAGCTTGGGGTTGGTCCCCTGCTTATAGGCGCCGATAGACACCAGATCGGCGCTCTTTTCATAGGTGCTGAGAATATCCCGGATGCGTCCGGCCATGCGATACTGCTCCTCCGGAACGATATCGGTCATCAGCCGGGAAATACTGGCGCTGACCGAAATGGCCGGGAAGTGGTTGGCGGCGGCAAGATCACGGGTCAGAACGATATGGCCGTCCAGAATACCGCGCACCGTATCGGCAATGGGCTCGTTGGTATCATCGCCTTCCACCAGCACCGTATAGACGCCGGTGATGGAACCTCTTTCAAAATTGCCCGACCGCTCCAGCAGCTTGGGCAGCTCTGCGTAAATGGAGGGGGTATAGCCACGGGCCACAGGGGGTTCTCCCACCGCCAGCCCGATCTCCCGCTGTGCCATGGCAAACCGGGTCAGGGAATCCATCATCAAAAGCACATCGTACCCCTGATCCCGGAAATACTCGGCAATACCGGTGGCCACCGAGGGGCATTTCTTTCGCAGCATGGCCGGCTGATCGGAGGTGGCCACCACCAGGATGGTCCGCGCCATGCCTTCCGGCCCCAGATCCTTCTGCACGAAGTCCAGCACTTCTCTGCCGCGCTCCCCCACCAGAGCAATCACATTCACATCCGCTTTTACGTTCTTGGCGATCATGCCCAGAAGCGTACTTTTGCCCACGCCGGAACCGGCGAAGATTCCGATACGCTGGCCCTTGCCCACTGTCAGCATGCCGTCGATGGCCTTGACGCCGAACTCCATCCGCTGCTGGATGGGCGGACGGGAGAGCGGATTGATATAACTCCCTTCAATGCAGTACAGGTCGCCGCCGGAAAAGGAACCTTTGCCGTCAATGGGCTGCCCCAGGGCGTTGATGATGCGGCCCTGCAAAAAGGAACCCACCCGCATGGTCAGCGGTTTGCCCGTGTTGCGTACCAGATTGCCGGCAGCAATGCCGCCCATGTCGGAATACGGCATTAGAAGCATATGGTCATTTTTGAAGCCCACCACTTCCGCCGTGAACTGACGGCCCGATTCGCCGTTATAGATCCGGCACAGATCACCGATGGCGCCCCGGCCTCCTGAGGCCTCAATGGACATGCCCACGATGTTTTCGATCTTGCCGGTCTGGCTGAAGGTCTCCGCATTCTTCAGTTGTTGTATCATCTGTTTGAACACGAAGGCCGCCTCCTTTGGTTATCACTCAATGTCGCTGATCCGGCGGCTAAAGCTCATGGGCCCTTCCTGATCCTCGTTGGGAATCTCCTGTACCAGAGCGCGGATGTTTTCCATTTGCGTGGAAACACTGGTGTCAATGATCGTATCCGGCATCTCGATGATACAGGTGCCCCGCTCCTCTTCATTCACCGGAACCACCCGGATGTGATCCGACAGCGGCGACAGCGCCGCCGCCAGCTGGGGCGTCATCTGGGCGATCTCCCGGGAATTGCACCCGGCGATATAGACATGCACCCACTCCCGGCGCTTGAGCCGTTCGGTGGCGCGCTGGATCATCTTTGAGATAACCGCGCTGGAACTGCGAAGGCTCACCTGGATCACTTTTTCCGCCACCGCAAGGGACAGGTCCCGCATATCATTTTTGGTCTGCTCGATCACGGTCAGCTGTTCCTGGGACGCTTTCTCCAAAAAGGTTTTTACTTCCCTCTCCAGCGCCGCCGCCTGCTGCTCCCGCTCCTGACGGTAGGTTTCCATCGCCTGCGCCATACCGGCGGCGTAGCCGTCACGGTAGCCCTCGTTCCTGGCCGCCGCACGCAGCGTGTCCAGTTCCGGCTGTACGGCCGCATAGGCGTTGGTCTTGATCTGCTCGGCCTGCCGGCGGGCGTCGTCCAAAATGGCTTCCGTCTGCACCGACGCATAGTCGAACACATCTTCATAGGTGCGGCCGCCAGCCCTCGTCTCCTCGGGCGCGGGATCTTCCGCTTTCTCGGCAGCGGGCGCCGCGCTTTCCTGCGGATCGACCAGATCGTCTTTATCGAGAAAGCGATAGGGCTCTGCCTTTGCGCCCGCCATTTTTCTTAAAATACCGTTATGCAATGACGTCATCTTTTCCACCCTTCAGAATGATGATCTCATCCTGCTCTTCCAGCCGGCGGATGATATCCACAATACGCTGCTGCGCGTGTTCCACATCGCGCATACGCACATTGGTCGTGACCTCCAGATCGTCGCGGATATTTTCCGCCATACGAGTGGACATATTGGAAAGCAGCTTGTGCGATACCTCCCGCGTGGTGGATTTGAGCGAGAGCACGATGTCCCGCACGTCGCAGTCCCGCAAAAAGCGCTGTACGGAGCGGTCGTCCAGTGTGGCAATGTCTTCAAACACAAACATACGCTTTCTGATCTCGTCGGCCAGCTCGTTGTTGTATACCGACAAACCGTCGAAAATGCTCTTTTCGTTGCTGCGGTCCAGATTGTTCATCACGCTGGCCACATAGTCCACGCCGCCCACCTTTTCGTTCTTGTCGTTGATAATGGTGGAGAACTTGTGGCTCATCTCCTCTTCCAGGATCTTCATGGCAACGGGAGATGCGCCTTCCATCCGGGCCATATTTTCCACCACCTTGACCTGCAGGGCGGCATCCAGTTGCTCGATCACATTGGCCGCCTTGTCAGGACTGACAAAGGACAGCACCAGTGAAATGGCCTGAGGCCGCTCATATTGCAGCGCGGAATACAGCGATTTGGCGTCCGCTCGATCCAAAAAGGCAAACTGTTTGTTTTTGAGAGATTTTTCGATCTTTTCCAGCAGGTTGTTGGCCGTCTG
Organism: Oscillibacter sp.; assembly: GCA_034933545.1. GTDB lineage: Bacteria > Bacillota > Clostridia > Oscillospirales > Oscillospiraceae > Vescimonas. The sequence continues at coordinate 105,646 of JAYFNH010000012.1, read as the reverse complement.
TTCTCCAAATGCCTTTTCCAGCACCGTGCGGGCATATTCCAGGCCGCCTTCGGTCACAGCCTTGTTGGTCAGGCACTCCTGATAAAACTCGCTGAGCAGCTCCTCCGTCACCTGAGAATCCAGATAGCCAAGGCGCGCCACCTCCAGCGTCAGCGACTCCACCTCTTCCGGCTCCATGTATTTATAAATCTGGGATGCCTTTTCCACACCCAAAGAAACGACCACGGCGGCAGCCCGCTGGGTACCGCTCATGGCGGCAAGACGGCTGCTCTCCTGAGACATCTCATCTTCCATCATCTTGCCGCGATTGGAATTGACCTCCTCAGCGTATTCTTTTTCTTTTTTGGAGGGACGGGTCTTTTCTTTAGCCATTTTCCTGCCCCCTCATCCAGCTTTTGAGCATCTGTGCCGCCATCTCGGGATTTTCCTCCGCTATTTTGCGGATCTGCTGGCGCAGCAGAATGCTCTTCTCTGTGCGAATATTCATGATATCGGCGCCATCTTCCGGAATGACCACCTGCCGCTGCTTCGGCATACTGCCGATGAGATCCTCTACTTCCGCCCGCTGGCGACTCTTTTTATTCTTTTTACCGGAGGCAATGAAAATGATGAGCAACAACAGTACAAGCAGCGCGCCGCCGGCCGCGTACAGCGTCCAGCTGGGAAGGCCCAGTGTCTCCAGCAGGGAAAGAGTCGGGCTGTCCGCGGTCTTGCTGTAAAACGGCTCCATCAAAATAGAGATCTTGGACGCCTGCACATCCGCGCCGATACCGGCGGCTCTTGCAATATGGCTGAGCAGCTCCGCGGAGCCCGCGGTGGTCTGGGACGTGCCCGAGCGGTTGATGGTCACCGACACCATCACGTCGCTGACCCGGCCGGCGATACGCTCCACCTGCTCTTTATCTGTATTGACATTATATGTATTGGTGCCCTGGTTGCGGATATAGGTCTGGTCATCGGTGACCGTCGCGGTGGTGTTGTTGTCCACATAGGTGTCGATATCCGAATTGCTCTGGTTGCCGACGGTGCCGCCCACGGTGGCATCCTTGCCCCGGACCACCTCTTTGTCATAGACCTTGGAGCCGATGATGCCCTCACCGCCGGTGCTGCCGTCCTTCGCCCATGTGGGCTCTGTATAGGTGGTGGTCTCCCCCACTGTATGGTCGATGTTGACGGTGCTGTTCACTGCCACACGCACATTGTCCTCGCCGTACAGCGGCGTCAGCACCGCCAGGATTTCCGCGCGCACCTTGTTGTTCACCTGTTCTTCCAGGGTAAGCTTGAGCTGCGAGGCGTCTGTGGAACCGGTGGACCCGGCGGAGTAGGTGTTGCCCTGAGAGTCGGAAATGCTGACATTGCTGACATCCAGCCCTTTTACCGCGTGGGAGATCAGATTCCTCACCGCCGCCGCCTGCTGGCTGGTCAACATGGCGCCATTGTTCATGGTCACCATCACCGACGCGGACGCCGCCACCGTATTGCTGCTGTCAAGCACATACCGCTGGTCATCGCCCTGGGCAATGGTCACCACCGCGCTTTTCACGCCGTCCATGCACCGAATGACGCCCGCCATCCGATCCTGCAAATCCTGCAAGTAGGCGATCTGCCGGTCCGTCTCTGTGGACATGCTGCCAACGCCCGCCTTGTAGGTGGCGTAGGCAAAGCCGGACTTGGGATACCCTTCCATCAGAAGGTTCGCTTTTAGCTGCGCCTCCTGGTTTTTCGCCACCAAAATGGTGTCGGTGCCCTGTACTTTGTAATCGGTCACACCCTTGTCGTTCAGGTATGTCACGATGGAGGAGAGCTCATCCGCGCTCAGGCCCGTAAAAAGGACGTTGTAGGGCCTATTGCCGATGACAAGAGCAATCACGACAACGGCAACTACAACGCCGCCTAAAACCGCACCTGCAATAGTGCGCGTTTTCTTATTCATATTGGTAAAAAAACCTTTTACCTTTTTTACCATATTTTTAAGTTTCTCCTGCACGACCCTTTACCTCCGGCCAGTTTTAAATTGGATCACACGATCACAGGCTGAGGCGGTTTAGTTCACTGTACGCATCCAGCGCTTTGTTCCTCAACTGCACAAGCAGATCCACCGAAAGCTGTGCTTTTGTGGTGGCAATGGTCAGTTCCGCCGGATTATCCAGCTGACCGGTGGCCAGCAGATACTCCGCTTTGTTCTTTTCCGCATCGGTGGTCTTTACATTTTCAACGGCGTTTTGGAGAATCTCTCCAAACATTCCGCCGGTTTCTGTTGTTTTTTCCTTGGAGGAAGTCTCACCGGTGGGAAAAGTGCTCCACAAAGGCTGAATATTTCGAAACAGTTCTGTTTTCATGTTCAAGCTCCCTCCGACTCTTTCCTGTTTATTTTATGTTCTCTCGCGTTCCTTTCGAAACGCCCCGTTACTTACCGATCTCCAGCGCCCGGTTCAGCACCGTCTTGAGCGAGTTCAGCGCTGTCACATTAGCCGAATATGCCTGCGTCGCCGCCATGGCGTCCGTCACCTCTTTGACAAGCGTCACATTGGGATACTCCACATAGCCCGCCTCATTGGCGTCCGGGTTGGTGGGGTCATAGACGGTCTTCAGACCGGACGGATCTTCGGTCACTTCCTTGACACGGACACCGCCGGCCGTATTGGCGCTGCCGTTGGCCGCCAGAGAACTGGCCGCCAGCTGCTGGCGGAAGGACTGCCGGCTGCCATTGGTCTCAAACACGGTGATCTTGCGGCGGTAAGCGCCGCCGCCTTCCGTCCGGGTGGTGTTGATATTGGTAATGTTTTCAGAGATCACGTCCAGGCGCAGCTGCTGCGCCGTCAGGCCGGAGCCGACCACATTGATGGAGCTGAGAAATGCCATCGTCGTTTCCCCTTTCCGTTTCTTGCCTTACTTACTGGCCCTTAATGGCTGTACGCAGGATCCCCAGATCACCGTTGATGGCGTTCATGGCATATTGAAGCTGAAAGCTGTTGCGGGTCAGCTCCACGCCCTGCTCTGTCAGATTGACGCTGTTGCCGTCCATCCGGGTACTCTCGTTCGCGTCCTCATGAGTGGTGCTGGCCGCCCGGGTCAGCGCGTTTTTGATGGATGCCTCGGGTGTGCCGCTGCCGGCTGCGGACTGAAGGCTCTTTTTCAAGGCTTCTTCAAAGGTCACATATCGGGTCTTGTAGCCCGGCGTCTCTACATTAGAAATATTATCCAGGATCGCTGTCTGCTTGTTCCAGAGGAATCTGGACGACTGCTCCATCATCAGCTGTACATTGCTTGTCAGCAAACTCATTTGGCTTCCCTCCCGGTCTTATTTCCGCGCCGCGCCATGCCGCAATCTGAATCCGACGGCGCCTGCGTCTGCTTAAAACGTATAATAGTTGTATGCTTTTCCGGATTTTTCCGAAAATATTTTTCAAACGCGGTCATCTTTTGCGCTTCCTAAACGGCGTTTCGCTCACGCATAGATGTTTTTTGCCCGCTTTCCGCGAATCGTGCATCTACTCATATGTATATTTTACTCGAAATATGTCGAAATGCAAGGAAAATTTGACACTTTTTGCAGTTTTGAATATTTATTCTATTATATAGAATTTTTATCTTTGTCCATATTCTATTATGCATTTTTTTCCTTTGTTTCCATTGGTGTATACCGGTAACGTTCATATTGTACTGCATAATTATTTATTTTTTAGTTCATTTCGAGGCTGTCTTTCGTCCTTTTACACCTGTCTTTACAGCGCCGACAGGTACTTTTTTGACCCATGAGCGGCACTTTTTTCGCCTTTTTAACAGTTGTCCGTTGCCCTCCTTTTTTTTTAAAATATTTTTTTCTTTCAAAAAGCCCTTATCTCTCCCAAATTCGTTGCCGATATAGTGGATGCAAGGAAGAAATTCCCGCAGAAAGCAGCCCCCTCCACCCACCACCTGAGGCCTCTGGCGGTACGGCGGGGGCAACCAAAAAAGCGAGAAAGGAATCTCGCTTCAAAAAATACATGGAGGTAACATATCATGCGTGTACAACACAACATCATGGCGATGAACGCCTATCGTAACTACTCCAGCAACACCAACGCCCTGTCCAAGAACCTTGAAAAGCTGTCTTCCGGCTACAAGATCAACCGCGCCGGTGACGACGCCGCCGGCTTGGCCATCAGCGAGAAGATGCGTGCTCAGATCACCGGCCTGCAGACCGCTCAGTCCAACGCCAAGAGCGGCATCAACCTGGTGCAGACCGCTGAAGGTTCTCTGACCGAAGTCCACGATATGCTCAACCGTATGGTCAAGCTGGCTGACCAGTCCGCCAACGGCACCTACGATGACTCTACCGACCGTACCAACCTGCAGAAGGAAGTTTCTCAGCTGTCTTCCGAAATCGATCGTATCGCTGACTCCTCCAACTTCAATGGCATCAAGCTGCTGGACGGTTCTCTGTCCGCCGCTTCCAAGATTTCCGGAACGTTCGGTTCTACCGCAGTGACTTTCAGTGCCTCTTCCAAGACTGCCAGCCTCGGTAGTGCTCACACCGTGGCGTTGACCGTTGATAAGGATGCCGATGAGGGCATCAAAGTTTCTATTTCCGACGACGCCGCCGGCGCTGTGACGGTCACTCTGGGCAGCAAGGCCGCTGCTACTTACAGTGCTGATCAGATCACACAGGCTGTTCGTTCCGCTGCGGCCACCGCTGCCAAGGCAGGCGGTGCCAATGCCACGATTGCCAGCAATCTCTCCGGTTTCACTATGCAGTCCAACAATATTTCTCTGACCGCCGGCGCAGACGCTATTACGACCGGTGCTCTGGCTCTGGTGGATGACGCTACCGGCAAGGGTGGCTTGACCCTGCAGATCGGTGATACCGCTGACGCTTTCAACAAGCTGAATGTGAGCATCGGTGATATGCACACCAATTCCCTGGGTATCGGCGGCATCGACATCAAGACGCAGTCCGGTGCTTCTGACGCTGTCAGCAAGATCAAGACTGCTATCAACACCGTTTCTTCCACTCGTGGCGATCTGGGTGCTACCCAGAACCGTCTGGATCACACCATCAACAACCTGTCCGTCATGACCGAAAACGTTCAGGATGCTGAGTCCACCATCCGCGACACCGATGTCGCCGAAGAGATGATGGCTTACACCAAGAACAACATTCTGGTTCAGTCCGCTCAGGCCATGCTGGCTCAGGCCAACCAGGCTCCTCAGGGCGTGCTGCAGCTGCTGCAGTAAGCAACGTCTCTCAGGAAACCACAAGCATAATAAAAAGAGGCCGGGCGAAAGCCCGGTCTCTTTTTATTATATTGATTGGTGCGTTGAAGTCGTTTGCCGGTCAGTGTGCCGGTGGGTGCGCTGCGGGTGTGCCGCTTTGTGCGTCGCGGGTGCGTCGATTGGCACATTGATCGGTATCGTTTGCCGGAGAGAAGATGTACCTTTCATCAGAAACTGTCTCTTTCAAAAAACCGACTCTTTTATATACCCCGCAGTATATTCCTATGGGAGCAAACCACCAAGCGCGGCACCAGCACCTTTTCCAAAATAGCAGCAGTCTTTGCCTTGGGGCCTTATGCGGCTCTGAGGAAAGCATAACGCTTCTCTCTGCCAGGGGGCAAATGGCGTCTCCCGGTGGTCTCTTCCTCTCTGGGTCAGCCGCAATTCCGCGGGCCGCGGCAGCAGGATCTGCTGACCGCCATTTTCCAGCGGTACAGGGAGACACCGACCACAAAGCCACATATATTACCTCTCACCGACAACAAAAAGGGCCGACAGCAAAAGAGCGAACGGCAAAAGCAGGAAGCACCAGATAGTGCTTCCTGCTTCTTACAATCTATGACCTTTTATTTCTATGCATGGACTTAGTATTTTTCGTCGTCGTGCCCGCCGAAGTTACCGGCAGCGCCCGCAAAGTGCTTGGGTGTATACGCCGGAGCCGGGGCTTTGGGGGCGGGCCTAACCGCCGCGGGAGCCGGAGCCGGGGCTTTGGGGGCGGGCTCATAGGCAGGCTGCTTTGTCTCCCAGAAGGACTGAGAATCGCTCTTCTTTGGCGCCGGCGTTCTCACAGGCGAGGCGGTGCGGCTTAAAAGCATATCCAGCGTTTCCTCGGGTTCCTCCGCCGGTTCCTGAACTGGGGCGTCAAAGGTCGGCGCGTCAAAAGAGGTGTCCGGGACGTCCTCTCCGCCGATATCCCACTTGCTCTCTTCCGTTTTCTTGACCCGGAACTGGTTCACCAGCTGCTTGAGCATCAGTGCCTGGCTGGAAAGCTCTTCACTGGCGGCGGCGCTCTGCTCGGCGGTGGCCGAATTGGTCTGCACCACGCCGGAGATCAGATCCAGGCCCTGGGTGGCCTGGTCAACGGACTCCGCCTGCTTCTGAGAGGCTTCCGCGATCTCCTTCACCAGCACCGCCGTCTTTTCAGAGGAGGTCACGATACGTTCCAGCGACTGGGCCGTGGCCGTGGTGATCTTCATACCGTCAGCAACGGCGTCCATGGTGGCTTTGATCAGCGAGGCGGTGTTGGTCGATGCTTCCGCCGCTTTCCCGGCCAGATTCCGCACCTCGTCGGCCACCACGGCAAAGCCCTTGCCCGCCGCGCCTGCCCGCGCGGCTTCCACCGCGGCGTTCAGCGCCAGAATGTTGGTCTGAAACGCAATATTCTCAATGCTCTTAATGATTTTCCCGATCTGCTCGGAAACCTCATTGATGCGATTGACGGAACCCATCATCTCCTGCATCTGCTGCTTGCCCACTTCCAGTTCTTTGGCGGTCTCTTCGGCCTGGTTGGCAGCTTCCTGCGCCCGCTTGGCATTTTCGCTGACGCGATCGGCAATGTCGTTTACCGTGGCAGCCAATTCCTCCGTGGAGGACGCCTGCTCCGTCGTGCCCTGTGACAGCACCTGCGCGCCCGAGGCCACCTGCGCCGCGCCCGCAGACACCTGATCCGCCGCCTGATTGATCCCGCCGATGCTCCGGCTGAACTTTTCGCAAAGCTCCTCCAGCGCCGCGCATACCTTTTGATAGGCGCCGCCGTCGCTGTGGGGCAGCGTCTGATCCAGTTTTCCGTCCGCCACCTGGCGCAGAGCGTCGGCAAGATCCTGTGTCTGTCGATCATAGTCCTTGACAAGCGCCGTCATTTCATTGAAGCGCTCTGCCAGAGCTTCCAGCTCGTTGGCGCCGTCATCGGAAAAAGAGCGGTCTTTTTCTCCCATGCCGGAGGCAGCCAGGCTTCTCTCCATCTCCGACAAGGGAGACGCGATGCTTGCGATGAGCCAGAAGGTCAACGCCCCCGCCGCCACCAGCACAGCCGCCGCCACGATCAAAACGGTCGTAACGCCGCCGGCAGCGCCGGCATTGTTCCGCAATGACAAAACGGAAAATACACCCATGCCCGTCACGGCGGCCAGCACGATCCCCCAAAGGCTCCACAGTCTGGTTTTTATCTTGATATGTTTCATGTTCCGCTCCCCCACCTATTTCTATTTTGTATCTTCAAACCGCAGCCTTATCCAAGCTGCCGAAGATTTTCCCGTTCAGGGCCGGACAAGATCCGGGGCAGATCCAGCAGTAGAACGATCTGCGTACCCCGCTCTCCGGGCAGGCAGGCCACACCCGCCATATAGGTCCCGTCCTCCTGCTGCTGAATCCGGGGCGGCGGAGAGATGCGGTCTTCACCAATGTCGATGACACCGTCCACCGAATCCACCACAAATCCAATCAGCTGCTCTTCCACATCCGTCACCACGATGGAGGTACGGCTGGTGTACGCCTGCTCTGGCCTGCCCATCCGCAGGCGCATATCGATCACCGGAATGATCTGTCCCCGCAGATGGATAATTCCTTTGGCATAAGCGGGCAGATGGGGCACTTCCACGATCTCCTGCAGGCCAATGATCTGCTCCACGTGGACAATAGGAATGCCGAACAGCTGTCCCGCTGTCCAGAATGTCAGATACTTCTGCTCCTTTTCTCTGAGGCCGGCAGCGGCACCTGACGATATTTGCATAGTGTTCATGTCGTTCTCTCCCATCTTTGGCTTTTTCTCTCTATCGGCTTGTGTTCACTTGATCGTCCGTTTATGACACCGTCAGCTCACTGACGGAGCCTCTTCCCTCCAACTTGTAAAGGTGTTTCTGATCCGCCGTCAACAGGTAGATCCCCACCAGATGGTTGGAGTTTTCCGGCCGGTGTTCTTCATATACCTGCAATTTCAAGCAGGGAACGTCATCTACCTCCGCGATACTGTCCATGGGATAGATGGCGTAACCACTCATACTGCTGCCAGGGAGTCCCAAAGCAGCAGGGCTGAGACTTTTGAGATAGGTCACCGCGTCCTCATTTGTCATGGGGTCGGTGTCTGTCTCTTCCACGGAAACCACCGTCAGCGTGATCTGACAGCCCGACGCTGTCCAGGCGATCTGGGCTTTCACGCCCGCGGTATCGCCTGTCTTTGTCAGCGTGGTCTCTCCTGTTTCCGACGTTTCATCCACCGTGCCGCTCTGGCTGTCGGCCTTAAAACTCACGTCGCTGCCGGTGAGATAGTCCGCGTACGCCTTGGCCGCGGCGGCGCCGGATGTCAGCTTATCATACGAATAGGATGCGGTGGCGTCCGTTTCGGTGGGCGTCTGGGACGCGGTCAGCTCCGCTTTGCTCGCCGTGTCGCCCAGCACAGCCGTCAGGGACGAAAGACTGGTGTCGCTTACTTCATACGTCTCAGGCAGTACGGTTTTGCTCTTGCCGCAGGACGTCATCAGCAGCAGCGCCGCGAGGCAGAGGAAAAGCAGCCGCTTTCTTTTTTTCATACGGCCTCCCTTTCAGTGCTCCGGTTCCAGCGTTTTAAACGCCTCGTCCGTTTCTGCCACACTTTGCATATACAGTTCGGTCACCTGGTCGCTGGGGATCTCCTCTTCAAAGGAGAACTGGGCTTTTCCGGGATCCCTTTCATAGTCGATCACAAACGACAGCAGCCGCAAATAAAAACTCTCCTCCTCGCCCAGAAGGCACTTCTCCACCCGGTCGGGCAGGGAGATCTCATGGAGCAGTTTCTCCATGTGGGTGTCCATGATGGCTTCCATCATGCTGAACATTCCCAGCAGGAAGCCTTCCACCTTGTGCTCCTGATAATGACAGGAGGCACCCATGATCCGCTCGGTGAAAACACCGCGCAGATACGCCTGGCGCACCGTCTCGTCGGAATAGGTATGATTCATGCCCCGGCCGAAGATCAGCAGTGTCCAGCGAAGCAGTTCGTTGATCCCCAGAAAGGCCACCGCGTATTCAATGGTGTTGATGGAATTGCCTCGGTAATACTGCATCTTTCCCACGCTTCTGAGCAGCTGATAGGTAAGATAGGCATCCTTCCGGATGATGGTGGCGCACTTGTTCAGATTCGCATCCGCGCGGTTGAGCTCTCTGAACAGCTGGATCATGGAGATCTTATTGACCTTGGGCATTTCCCTGACAATGGTCAACGGCTTTTCAAAGAAATAGCCCTGGAAAAAACGATAGCCCTGCTTTTTGGCACGGAGAAAGGTTTCTTCATCCTCCACCTTTTCGGCCAGCAGCACAGGGCCGCGCCGGGCCAGACGCGCCGCGATCAGCTTCTGCGTGTTGGCATTCGCCAGGAGAAAATCCACTTTCACCACGTTCACCAAAGGCAGCAGCGGTTCAAAGGATGGATCGCCGGTGTAGTCATCCAGCGCAAAGACGTATCCCCGCGCTTTAAGCTTTTTTACCTGGCTGACCAGTTCATCCGTCACCGTGACCTGCTCCAGGATCTCGATCATCACCTCATTGGCATTGAGCAGCAGCGCCGTGTCATCCAACAGCAGGTGCTCCGGGAAATTGATATAAGCACGCTTTCCATTGGTCAGATTCTTCAGCCCGAACACGGTAAACGCGTTGGATATCACCGTCCGCGTGGCAGCGTCCTGCGCCTCGTCATCTGTGGTGAGGCCGGAGGTGCTTATCTCACCGCCGCGGTACAACAGTTCATAAGCGCTGACGGTGCCCGTACTGTCCAGAATCGGCTGGCGCGCAATATAGCTTTTCATCTCGGTCTCCTCGTTATGGTAATGTACTCTCCGCCGGCAGGCATCCCAGGTTCCTGCCGCATCTCATCAGGAAAAATCTTCAAAAATCTGCCTGGCTGCCAGATAGATCCGCACACGGTCGCCCTCCGCCAGCGTCTGGGAAAACTGCCCGTTGGCGCCGTTGACCTGTATCATCACCGGGCTTTGCAGATGGTCAAAATCAATATCGGTATGTTCCAGCAGATCCATCAGATAATACGGCTCGCCGCCTCTTTTGCCGGGCAGCATCAAGGGTCTGTCGTTGAGCATGAAATGCCAGTTTATGGGCGCTTCCTCTTTGTCCGCCTCCGGCGTTTCGTCCATCCGGGGGGCAAAGCGTGTCTCGGTTTCCCACGCCTCCGCGGGTTCCTCCTCCGATTCTTCTTTGGGCTCTTCCGCCAAAAGAGCCAGGCCGGAGGTGATCCGATCGCCGGACTGGAGCGGCGTATCCTCTTCCGCTCTTTCCCCGTTGACGGCGGCAGGCGCAGCCAGGTCAAGCGCCCGGAGCAGCTGCCCCAGTGTCAGCGACGCGTCGGCGCCCGATACGGCGGGGGTGAACTCGACGCTGTCGCCGGACTGGATCACCGTGGAGGGCGACGCGTCAGCGCCGTTGATCTTCAGCACGGAGGGAACCGCCGGTTCCCCGTAAAACACTTTTCTTACCCCGTCGGCATAGACCATCAGGGATCTGCCTGTGCGGCCGATAAGGTCGGCGTAAGTATAGCCGTTCATCATCAGCACGTCCAGCGCTGACATCAGCCCGCTGCGAAAAAGGCGGGCCCGCTTGCCGTTGAGCTGCAAGCGATAGCTATCGGAAATCAGCCCCAGGCCGGCAGACGCCGCAATGCCCAAAGGCGTGGCATACACCGGGTCAAAGATGGATTCGTCCTCCGCCCGGATCACATTTTTAAAATAACCGCCCGCAATGGCCACACGGCGTCCCTCGATACCCAGTGCCGCCGCGGTCTCTTCCGGCAGTCCCGCCAGCTTGCTGCCGCCGCCGGCCAGAAACACCGCCGATGGCGCGCTGCCGCCGTTGATACAGCAAATACGCTCCGCCAGTTCCTTGGCAAGCGCGGTCACCGCCGGGCGGATGTTCTCACAGATACTCCGGGCATCCAGCGTCTGCTCCAGACCCAGGATGTCCGTAAAGGTGACGCTGCCGGTGAGATGCGCCTTGACATGCTCCGCTGTCTGGAAGTCCACCAGATAAGCGCGCATGATCGCCTCTGTGATCTCGTCGCCCGCCACGGTGGCCATGGTATAGCCCACCACACTACCGTCCCGGCAAAGCGCGATATCGGAGGTGCCGGCGCCAATGTCGATCATGGCCAGATTCAAAAGCCGCAGGTCCATCGGAATGGCCGCGTTGATGGCGGCAATGGGCTCCAGCGTCAGACTGCTGACCTCCAGACCGCACCGCTCCATCACGGCATACAAACTCTCCACCACGCCGGCGGGCAAAAAGGTGGCTACCACCTCCGCCTCCAGCTTTTGGCCGTTGTGCCCTTTAAGAGTAGAGAGGGGATAGTCATCCAGAAGATACCGGGAAACCGTATAGCCCACCAAAAACAGTCTATCGGCGCTGTCCACCGCCGCCTCGGCTTCCGACACGGCGCCGGCTTCCAGACGGGCGATCATTTCATCGTTCACCCGCTGCGTTTCCGGCAGCGTGATGGCATAGCGGCCCTGCTCCGTTTGTAGGGCACGGCCCGCCGCGGCAATGCACACTCTTTTCAGTCTGCGCTCCAGGCGCTGCTCCAGCCGCTCTTTCACCCGGCCGGCCACCAGCGCCACCTGCGCGATATCCTCGATCTGACCGTCCAGCATGGCACGCTTGCTGTGCTCTTCACGCTCTGTTGCCAGCACATGGAATAAACCGTCCTCCGGGCGGCCCGCCACGCCGATGACACTGCGCGTGCCAATATCCAGCGCAAAGATCAGATCCTGTTCCTGCTGTGTCCATTCTCTGTCCAACCGTTGTTCCTCCTGCTCCACTCACATACGCTTAAAACGGCGGGTCTGGCGCCGTATCATCCTTTTTGGGAATATCCCCGTACTTACCGCCGCAGACATCGCCCGCCACCTTACCGTCCACCAGCGTAATGACACGCTGGCGCATCAGGTTCACAAACAGACTGGCATGGGTGGCCATAATAACGGTGGTTCCCTGCCGGTTCAGTTCCGTCAACAGATGGAAAATATCCCATATGTTGTCCTCGTCCAGATTCGCCGTCACTTCATCCAGCGCCAGTATTGGCGGGCTGTTGATCAGCGCCCGGGCCAGCTCCACCCGCCTGCGCTCTCCGCCTGAGAGCTCCGCCGGATACACCTTTTCAATGCCCGAAAGCCCCACGATGCCCAGCACCTTTTTCACCCGGCTGTGCACATCCCGGCGGCGCAGCAGGCCCTTGCTGCGGGCCACCGCTGTGAGGTTATCCTCAATGGTGCGTCGGTGCATCAGCATGGGCGTCTGGGGCACATAGCCGAATTGCTGCCGAATGCGATCGCCGGACAAAAGCATGGCCCTTGCCATGTTGGATTCGTTGAAATACACCATCCCGCAATCCGGCTTCGCGATGCCGCAGAGGAGCTTGAGCAGCGTGCTTTTTCCCGCGCCGCTGCTGCCGGTGATAAAAACAAATTCTCCTTGCTTGATGGTCAGGTCGATCCCTCGCACGGCATCGATTTTTCGGCGCCCTTCCATATAAAATTTGGTCGCCTCTTCCAGTCGTATTGTCGGCATAGTCATCCTCCCGATCCCGCTTCATCCATGGACGGCCGCCCCGCGGCTCCCCGTTTTCTACTCATTTGTTATAATACATTTTGGATCGTTTGGGAAGATTAAAATAGACAAGTACCGCTGTTTTATAAAAAAGTTAACAGGCCTTACGCCCTTTTATCCGTGTCTTTGTAATACGATCTTTCCCGGCAGATCTTGCGGCTGACCGCCTGATCCATCGCCTTGAGCCGCTGGAGCAGACGCTGGTTGGATTGCTGCAGCGCCGCCATGGCGCCGGTTTCACCGCCCTCCGTCCCGATGCCAGAGAAGATCTCCTCAATCTCGCCGGCTTCCCGGGGCGATAATTCGCAGCGCTGGAGATCCATCTCCGCCCAGGCCGCGCACAGCTCGCAAAGCGGCTTCCGCCGGGCCAGCAGCAGCAGGCGTACCGATACCTGATCCTGGCGGTTCACCGCCTCGTCCAGTTCCTGCGTCAGCGAAGTCACTTCCAACAGCTTTTCGCAAATGCTTTTTTGAATGGCACGAATGTCCTGCATCTGTTTTTCTCGCAATTCATTCACCTCTCGGACGTACTCATTTCCGCCGTTTTAAAGCTGTCCCGCAGTTCCGTCAGCATGGGACACAGGCGCTTGAGCTCCGCGCCGTTGCGCCCGGCCTTGATCCGGTTGAGATCATAGCCGAAAAAGTCGTACATTCTGTGCAGCTCCCGGCTGATGGGATACTGGGTGTCCAGCGTGTCGTCCAGATACCGGACGATGTCCAAGCAGCGGTCGATACACGCTTCAAAGGACTCGTAGTCTTCTTTTTGTAAAAACAAGCCGGCTCTTGCCGCTCTTTTCACCAGTTCGTCATACAGCAGAACCAGCAGCTCGCCCTGGGTCATGGTGCCCACTGCGTCTGTCTTGTACTGCTGATAGCCCTGTGCGTTCATCATGATCTGTTCCTCCTGTGCTTGCGCTTATTTGCCGCCCAGCAGGCCGCTGAGCATGGAGCTTTGGGAATTCATCTCCGACGTCAGCTGCTCCAGCTTGGAAAACTGTTCTGAATAGTAATCAATTTTATCCGACATCCGGGTCTGCCACTTATCGATCTCACCGTCCAGATCACCCAGCTGATCTTGCAGCGTGTTGTTCAGCAAGGACAAAGAGGAATATGTGGACCCGGCCTTTTCCACCAGGATCCCCTTGGTGGCGCTGGATACTGACGCATAGGCGTCCAGCACCGTCTTAAGGCCCGTCATGAGACCCCCGGAGCTCTTGGTGAAGGCGTCACGCACCTCGTCGGGATTGTTTTGCAGGGCGTCTTTCAACGCCGTCTCATCCAGTATCAACGTGGTCACGCCGCCGGAATATGTGGCGGAAATGCCCATATCGTTCAAGGTCTTGGCAGCGGCGCCATAGGGTTGCACCACGTCCACCAGGCTGCTGTAAAGATTGCTCAAGTCTCTGTCACCGAACAGCAGGCCTGTCTTCGCCTTTTCTTCGTAGCTTGTGATGGCCGATTCGCTCATTCCCTCTTTATCGTCATCCGTCAAAGGCTCATAGCGGCTCTTATTATCGCTCTTGGTCAGGGGCTGCGTGGAATAGGCACTGTGGAGGGAGGTCATGATCTTGTTGAAATCCTCCACCATGCTCTTGATATTCTCCGTGATCTTATTCGTGTCCGATGTGCTGGTGAACGTCACCGCCGTGTCGGTGCCCGAGGCAAAGGTCCCCTTCAGTGACAGCGTCAGGCCGTCCACGTCAAAGTTGTTATCGCTGCGGGTCATGTTGGTGAACTGCTGACCGTTGACCTCCATGGAGAAAACGGCATCCCGGCCGGCCGTATAGCCTGCCGCCGCATTGCCGAAAGCGTCCTTGCCGCCGTCCACCGTGCCGAAGAGCAGCGTGGCCAGATTGGAGGATCCGCCCGTGACGGACACATCGGCGGCGGCGCCTGTCTCCTTGGCCTGCATCTGAAAGCTGTTGGTGATCCTGGAATAGCTCACCGTGACGCCGGCAGAGGAGCTGTTGATGTCACGGAGCACCGTTCCAAGGGCCGTGTCGCGGGTATAGGTTCCGATTTTCACGCCGTTGATGACCATGTCGTAGCCATAGAGCTGCTTGCCGTCAGTTCCCAGGCGATTGCCGGAAGCGTCTGTCAGCTGCCCCAGCGAATCATAATAGGTGCCGTCGTCTTTTTTGGTGATGGTCCCCACGCCAGTAAGGGCCGTGCCCTGCATGGTGCCGGCCGAGGCATTGCCCAGTGTCTCCGTCCCGGTGCCGCTGACGGTGGACAGCAGCGCGCCCAGTTCCGCACTTGTATTGAGATAGCTGGTGGCCGTGGAATCGGGAAAGCCCAGTCCCTTGACCACTGTGCTGTCAGACGAGGAAAGCTGGATGGTGGAACCCTTGGGGCCCACGATCTGAAGCTGACCGCCGGCGGTGAGGCTGACAGAATAGTCGGTGCCGAATTTGCTTTGAACGCTTTGCTGCAGCGCCGTGACGAACGCGGCGTCGGGATCGGCGTTGCCGGTCTGGTAGGCGGGCAGGGTAATGGTCTGGGTCTTGCCGTTGACCACCATGTTCAGCGACTTGCCGGAGAGCAACTCTCCTTTCAGACCCGATACTGTCAGCGATGTCAGTCCCGCCGTTTTCAGCATCGTCTCCGTTCCGTCGGCCGTTATGTCCAGTGTGGCGGCCAGCTTGCCGGAGGCGGCGGAGATGCTTACCGTATTGCCCGCATTTTGCGCGTCGCCAAAAACGATATTGCCCGAAGCATCCTTGGAAACGCTCACCAGCGTGGCGGCGGAGACCAGTTCGCCGCTGCCGTTTGACACCTGCGCGGCGGAGAGTTTTTTCTGAATCCCGCTGACAAAGGCGTCCACCGCGGAGGCGGTCCCGTCCGACGAGGCCTGATACAGATCCAGCTCTTCAAAACTCAGGTCAATGTTGCGGCCGCCGTATTGCAGGGTCAGCGATCCGGACACCGCGCTCAGATCCACGGTGGAGTTGAGATCCAGCGCGTTGACCGCCGTAACGGTGGGCACAGTGGCGGTGCTGCCGGTCACACGGTCCCCGCTGACACGGTAGGCAGCGGCCGAAGCCAGCTGCGTCACATCCAGGATCTTCACCGTGCTATTGCTCTTTCCGGTGGCCGACACTTTTGAGGCATTGACGCCATTGGAGGCGGTGACCGTGGCGTTGTCAAAATAGGAGGCGCTGAACAGGTTGGTGGAGGACGTATAGGAGGTGTATTTTCTGGTAAACTGCACCATCGGATCTGTCAGATTCCGGAAGGCGGTCTGTTTCCAGGTGATTTGCGTTTCCTTTTGTTTGAGGGTATTGATCTTGGTCTTGTATCCCTTGACAGCGTTTTCCACCATACTCTCGGTATCAAGGCCCGTCGCAAGGCCCGAGAGCACATTCCGGTTTCCGTAAATACTGCTGGCGTTGCTGCCGCTGACTCCGCTTACTGTTGCCATATGAATAGCCCCTTTCTCGGTTTGATCCCGCCCGGGGACGGTGTATCTTCTGTGTGCCGCCAATAACTTGCGGCCTCCGACAATTTTTATCTGTACTTTTTTATCGGCCTATTGTATAGTAAAAATAAGATTTTATGTGGAATTTTGTAGGACGGAGGGAAATATTGTGGCCAAGGTCATTGCCATAACGAACCAAAAGGGTGGTGTCGGGAAAACCACCACAGCGGCGGCTCTGCTCAGTTCTCTTCACAAGCGGGGTTTCCGGGTGCTGGGTGTGGACCTGGATCCCCAGGGCAGCCTCAGCTTCAGCCTGGGGCTGAACATCGACAAGGTCAAGACCATCTATGACCTGTTCAAAGGAAATTCGCCCGTGGAAGAGGTCATCTGCCCCACCGAAAGCTGCGATATGATCCCGGCCAACATTCTGCTCTCCGCGCTGGAGCTGGAACTGGAGCTGCCCAACCGGGAATTTTTGTTGAAAAAGCATCTGGCGCTGGTGGCCGACCGCTATGACTATATTGTCATCGACACGCCCCCCGCGCTGAATATCCTCACCGTCAACGCGTATATCGCGTCCGACGCCCTGATCATTCCCATGGCGCCTGAAATTTTGAGCCTGCTGGGCGTCTCCCAGCTGAAAGATACCATTCAGACCGTGCAGAAATGCTACAACGGTCACTTGAAGATCCTGGGCATCCTGCTCAACAAATTCAACCCCCGCTTCACACTGAACCAGGAGGTGCGGGAGATGAGCGAGCAGATCGCCCGGCAGCTGCACACCAAGGTGTTTGAAGCCACCATTCGCTCCGGCGTTTCCGTGGCCGAAGCCCCTGCCCACGGGGAGAGCGTTATCACCTACGCGCCCCGCTCAAAGCCGTCGGCGGACTTCACCCATCTCACAGAAGAAGTGATTGCCTCGTTTTCCAGAACATAACCAGGGGCCGCAGCCCCTTTTCCGTTTAAGAATGAACAAGGAGTGATGATATGGCATCGAAGAACAAGGATAGCAAAACCAGTAAAACGGCGCACGTTCTGAACCTGCTTGCCGGGGACGAAGCGTCTTCCGAGCCTATGGAAGCAGATACGCCGGCAACACAGGAAAATCACGGCATTGTCCCCCCCATTCTGGAGGTGGCCCGTGAAAATGACGACGCCATTTCCGACGCCATTCTCGCCGGGCTGCAAGCAGACGAGGCAGCCGAGGCCGATCCGCCGGCACCGCCCGCCGCCGCGGAAAAGCCCGCTGCTGTGAAAGCGCCTGCCGCGGCCGCAGAAGAACCTGCGTCGCCGGTACAGACCGCTCCGCCCATTTCGGAATCAGTGCCCGCCGTGCCCGTCCCGGACGAGGACGGCACTTTTCCCAACGCCGAAACAGCCCGGGCCGCCGCTCAAAGCGCGCCGGAGATGGAATACTGCAACGTGACGGAAAAGTTGGTGGATGAAAAGGCCCTGAAATACATCCGCATGTTCGATATATGCACCTGCCCCCGGTGTGTGGCGGACGTAAAGGCGCTGGCATTGACCAAGCTGCCGCCCCGATATATTGTGATGTCCAAGTCGGATCTGGTTCCCATGCTCTCTTTTTACGAGGAGAAGATGGATACCGAGATCACCACGCAGCTGATCACCGCCTGCCGCACGGTGCAGGAGCACCCCCGGCATTAACACTCCCGTTTTCCTCTTACAGACAGAACAAAGCGGTTGTCCTCAGGCTTCTGCCCGGGAACAGCCGCTTTGTTTTTTTGTTTGGCGGGCGTCGTTTTCACGCTTGTCTGCCGCCCTTTCCTTTGTAAAGCAGCTCCATCAGTTCCGCCGGAGAACCAGCTTCTTCCGCCGCCTCCCGGTTGGTGTCAATGGCTCCCTTGAGCTCGCTGCGCAGGATCGCCAGCTCACGCGGCGCCTGGATGGCAAGTCTCACCCGGCCGCCCGGCTCCACCGAAACCACGGTCACCTCCACGTTGTCTCCAATCAAAAGAGACTCCCCCGGCTTTCGCTGCAAGATCAGCATGGCCCGGCCTCCTCTATGGGAAACTCAGACAGGATATGCCGCATGCCGTATGCCGAAGTCTCCAGGATCACCTGCATGGCCACGCCGGTATCCTCGTTCACCACCACAGGGCACTTCAGATTCACCGTGCTGCGGTCAATGGGACTTTTCACCACACAAAGCACATAATAGCACAGTTCTTCACTGCGCGTCACGCCCAAAGAAGTAAGTTCCTCCGGCGTGAGCAACGGCGCATAGTCGCCCTTGAGCGCGAAGGGGTTCATGGCCACAAAAGCCAGTCTTGGCGTCTGCGTGCTCTGGAAGCACAGAAGCGTCCCCTCGCTGCCGGCAAAGGGCAGCAGCAAAAAGGACCTTTCCTCTTCAAATCCGAACAGGCCGTTGGGGAATGAAAGAACATCCCCCGCTTCATAGGTCACGCTTCCGAAATATTTGGTGTCAACTTGCATAAAAAGTCAGTCTCCTTCAGGCTTGCACGTCGATTGGCTGATAGTCGGGGGCGGCGGACGGCGGCACATACAAGGGGCCGCCCACATAGCGAATGATCACATCCGGCTGCTGTTTCACCGAAATCTCAATGTCACCGGGTATAAATTCAAAGTTCCCGTTTTGCTTGCGCCAATCAAAATTGAGCTTGTCCATGTCATAGCGGATATTGATTTCTCCCTTATCCCAGGAGATATTCGGTCCCGTGGTGGGAATAAACGAAATGCCCACATTGGTTTTCAGGTCCTTCGTCGTGGCTTCCTCAGCAAACTGTGTTTCCAGCTCCTGTCCGATCTTGGCCTGCAGCAGCAGCTGCCCCTGCCGGGCATATGTGGCGGTGGCCTCATAGGCCGCCTGTTTTCCCTTTGCTGCCGATTGCCGCATCTGACTGGATATGGTGGGCACAACGGAATTGCGTGCCTCATAGGTATCCATTTGCAGCCGGATGGGGCTGCTCTTGATGCTCAGACCGCCTTTATCGCGTGTCACTTGCATATCAACGATGCCCCGCTGATATTCCAGATGGGCATCCGTAATCTTCATTTCAAGCTCGATTGGTACGGACTGGATCTCGATCAATGGATAGGTCAACATTTTCACCCCCTTCGCCGTTATCTTTCGCTCAACGGCTTCGGCCTGTATGGCATCGGCCGTGTCAGTTCATATAGTCGATCAAGGACTGGGACAAAATGCTGTTGCCCACCTTCAGCGCCGCGTTATAGCAATACTGCGCCCAGGAAAAGTCGGTGATGGCACTGGCCAGATCCACCTGCTCCACCTGCAGGATCTGATTGTTGAGATCATCCACCATGTTGGTCAGACGATCCTCTGTCCCTGTCAGGTAAGAGGCCTTCCCGCTGAGGGTAGACCACTCGTTGGTCATATTGTCCAGCGTGCCCTGCAATTTTTTGCACAGGCGATTGGCGTCTTTTTCATCCGTGGCGTTGGCATATGCCCCGGTATCCGCGTCACAGCGGGTGAAGATATCCGACAGCTCCTTCATCAAAGACGCCGCGTTTTTGGGATCTCCGTCCGCATCCGTGCCGTATCCCAGGTATTGCAGGCCCGAAATGGCCGCGTTGAAGGCGCTGGCGTTGAGGACCTCTCCATTCTGTTCGCTAAGGCCGGATCCGATATCCACATAGGAGGTCTCGGCGCTCATGGTCTGGAGCTTCTGCTGGTCGGCGGCAGAAGCGGAGTCCACCGCGATGCCCCGATAGGTCAGATCGCCGTCAGTGTTCCAGGCAAAGGGCGCGCCGCTCAGCGCGTCGTTGCCCGCAAAGATAAAGGACGTTCCATACTGGGAGTTCATGGTCTGCACCACCGAGTCGGCGGCGGCAGCGAGCACCTTGCCCAGCGGCTGGCGGCCGGTGCCGGTGGAGCCGTTGATGCCGCTCAGCGCCGACACCTTGGCGGTTTTTTCCGTCAGATTGGATTTCACCGTGTTGATGGCATCCCAGGCCGATTCAAACTTCTTTGTCACCGACTGCGTGTTGCTCAGCTGATCGCTGGTCCTGGAAAAAGAACGCCGGAGCTTAAAAGCCTGGGTGGCTGCTGCCGGGTCCTCGGCATAGCTGTTGAAATTGCGCTGGGTCAGCACCTTGTCACGGGTCTGGCTCAGATTGACGGACGACCTGTTGAGATTTGTCTGATAGCCCCGCAGGGTCCCGTTGGTAGTAATGCGAATCATAGCTCTATCCTCCTTAACGTCCCACGATGCCGGTGTTGTTGATGAGGGTGTTGAGCGCCTCATCCAGCGTGGTCATCAGCCGACAGGCCGCGGCGTAGGATTTCTGATAGGTCATCATGCTCATGGCCTCGTCATTGAGATCCACGCCGGACACCGAATCGCGGCTGGTATTCAGTTCGGAAGCGGACGCGGTAAAGTTGTTCAGCAGGGTTTTGGTGCTCTTCACATCCTGGGCCAGCGTGGCCTGCATGCCGTTGAGCATCTGCTGGAAGCTGCCTTCAAAGAAAGGATCGTCCTCCGACACCTTGCCGGTGATGGTATCGCTGGGTTTGTAGGCCTGTTTGCTGTCCATCAGGGCAATGATGTGCAGAATATTGGAGTTGTCGGAGGAGTTCACCGCCTCGCCCTTCTCCGCACCCTGCACATAGGAGTTCTGGATCCGCACCGCACCCGTGTTCCACAGCTTGGAAACGGTCAGATTGGCGGCGGTGATTCCTTGCGTGATCTTGGCGTTGTAGTCCGCGTCACCGGACTGGTACAGATTGTCCCGGCCGTTGCTGAACAAAACGCCGCTTTTCCCGGTGTGGAGCAAGGTGGCCTTTTGCGCCTCGCTCATATCCTCCAGCGCCAGAGCGCTCCCGTCGACCTTGGTCAGCCGTGTCAACTCCCCTGCTCCGTTCTTGTACAGATAGAAGCCGCCGCTGTCCTTCAGGTAGCCTGTATTGGCCTCGTTGAGCACGGTGGCGAATTTCCGGGCCAGCGCGTCCATCGCGTTCTGGTAGTACGGGATGCCCCGCTTACTGGCGGCGTTGGCATCGCTCATCAGTTCCCCCGCCGTGGTAAACTCGCCTTTTTCGGTGAGCATCTCCCGGCTGGACTGCAGGCCGCCGTAAAGCTCCGTGTCAGACAGCGCCACAGCTTCAGACCCTGTCAGCGTTTTGCCGGCGCTGTTTTGCAGCGCCGTCAGATCCAGATCGTAATTGGTGTCCGCCATCATGGCGGCACTTGTCACATCGTCGGTGGGATGGCCCGCCGCATCCAGGTATTTCTGGCTGCCGGGTGCGCCGGTGTAATCCGGGTTCAGCTGGGGCGTGTTCTCCCGCAGGCTCATCTGTGTGGCATAGCCGCCATCCACCAGCAGCCGGGGCGTATTGCTCGCCGTTTTGATCACCAGCTTGTCCACCTTGGCGCCCGCACCGATGCTCACCGGCTGATAGGTGACATTGATCTTCATATAAGAAGAGAGCTGGTCCAGCAGCAGGTTTCGCTGGTCCTTCATCTCCAGGGCGGAATCACCGTGGATCTCGCTGCTCATGATATTGTCGTTGAGGGACTGCAAATTTTTCAAAATGTCATTGACATTGCTGATGTCCTGTTTGAAACTCTCGCTTTCGTTCTGTGCCACCTTTTCAAGACGCTCGGCATAGTTGTTGAACAGCCGTGTCAAAGAATCGGCGGAAGAGCGCACCAGAGAGTCATACTCATTTTCCGTGGCGTGCTCCGTATTGAGGTTTTGCAGCTGCTTTACCAGATCGTTGAACTGGGCCTCCAAAATGCCGTCGCCGTTATTGGCGCCCACCTCGTCCAGAATCCCAGAGAGCTCGTTCAGACCGGACAGACGCACGTTTAGACTGCCCACACTGGCCTGCTCCGTGCGGAACCGAATGTCCAAAAACGGGTCCCGCAGCTGGGAGATGCCCGTCACCAAAGAGCCAGAACCTGTTCCGGCGTCATAGATGGAGGTATACATATCCTTGTTGCCCGTCCGCAGACTGACCTGCTGCAAGGACTGGCGTGTGTATCCCTCTGTATTGATATTGGCAATATTATGGCCGGCCACATCCAGTCCCTTCTGGGCGGCATAAATGCCCAGCCGAGCCGTGGTAAACGCGCCGAATGTTGTCACACCTCTCATGGTTTTCCTCCTTGCCGATGCCGTGTTACGCCTTGAAATCCGTCCTCATGCGAGACGGCAGCTCCGGCTCAAATCCGTCCGCTGCTTCCGCATTCAGCTTTTCCAGCATTTTTTCCACCTGGTGGAGATTGATCTCCAGCGTGTCCCGCGCCACATCCGCGGCGCCCCGGAACAGCTCGTACTGCCGGCGCAGATCCTCGGCGACCCGTTTGCCCTCCAGACGGAGGTGGGCCGGCGCCCAGATGCCGATGGCCGACAGCGGCGCGCTCGCCGCGCCCATTTCGGAAAGCGCCGCCTCCCGCTTGCGGTCCAGACCCCGCAGCGCCAGTGTCTGGGCCTGCTCCTGCTTCATACACTCCGCAAGCCCGGCCAGATCATCCTGGCACACGGCACGGGTCTTTTCCTCTTCGATAGCCATCAGCTCCTCCAGCACGTGTGTCAGCTGCTGCAAAAGCTGGAGATAGGCGGAAAAAGCCGTCTCATTCATAGGAGATTCTCCCCATCATGGCCGCCGCCAGACGCTCCGCGTCGACGGTATAGGTGCCGCTTTGCACCTGGTCTTTCAGCTTCTGGATGTTGCCTGTGCTGTTGGCGGCACGCACCTCCTGGACCAGGCGGGAAGCCAGCGTATGGCTGAAATCCGTCTCCTGGGAGGCGCTGTGACTGATATCCACACGGTCATACTGCTGCTTGGCGGCAGACGGTTCCTCCGCCGCGGCTTTTTCGCTGCGGTGGGCGGAGGCATTTATATAAAATTGGGCCTTGGCGGCCTCGCTGGATTCAATTCTCATACTGTGTTCATCCTTTCTCTCCGGCTCCCGGCCGTGATGACGGCTGGGCCGGACATTCCCTGAGATCATATTTCCTACACTCATATGTCGGCATGATTTTCAGGAATATAAGGGATTTTTTTATTTTTTCCTGAAAATATATGTAAAAAACTCCCAGTTGTGCAACCGGGAGTTTTTAAAATCCTTATCAAGGTTTGTTGGTCAGCGACGAGAGATGTTTGAGCAGAACGTCCGCGATCTTTTCGCAGGAAGCCTGCACCTGCACGGCGCCGATATCGTAGGCCACCATGGGCATTCCGTACACCACCGAGGATTCCTTGTCCTGTCCGATGGTATAAGCGCCCTTTTTCCGCATGGCCAGCAGGCCTTCGGAACCGTCGTGTCCCATGCCGGTGAGAATAATCCCCGCCATTTTGCCGGTGACATTTTCCGCCATGGAGGAAAACAGCACGTCCACTGACGGGCGGTGGCCGCTGACCTTTTCGCCGGGACGGCAGGAAACACGGTACTGATCGCCTCTTTTCACCACACAGCACTGCAGATCCGCCGGGGCCACCAGCACCAGCCCCCGCCGAAGCGCATCGCCGTCGGCCGCCTCCCGCACCTCCATGGCGCACAGGCGGTTGAGCCGCTCGGCATACATCTGGGTGAATCCGGGGGGCATATGCTGCACCACCACCATGGGCGGAATATCCGCCGGCAGGCGCTTGAGTACGTCCAGCGTCGCCTCGGTGCCGCCGGTGGAGGCGCCAAGCCCAATGACTATCCGCTCGATGGCGGGTTCACGGCCCAGCAGGACCACGGGTGCTTTCTCCACATTTTCCGGAGCCGTCTGCCGCGGCGCCATGCGGACATGGGCGTAGTTGGCGATGACGATCTTATCCGCCAGCGTGGCGATAAACTCATCCCGCTTCTGAGAGCCGTCTGGCTTTCTCACAAAGTCCACCGCCCCCGCCGCCAGCGCCTCGAAGACCCGCAGGTTCAACGACGACACCAGAATGGCCGGCACCGGACAGGTAGGCAGCAGCTTTTTGAGCATTTCAATGCCGCTCATATCGGGCATTTCCACGTCGGATGTAATCACATCCGGCCGCAGGCGGGGGATCTCCCGCAGCGCTTGCGTGGCGTTGACGGCATAGCCGATGATCTCGATATTGGGTTTCTGGGCAAGGCCGCTGATCATAAATGCCCGTGCCACGGCGGAATCATCCACCACAAAAACCCGTATTTTCTTTCCCTCAGGTAACATATTGCCTCCCGTTTCTTTCCTCTTCTTTGCCAACACTTCAGACTTCAGATGCGGGTGGGCGCCGTTTTCTGAAAAATAGCTGGGGCCAGATAGCGATAGCCGGGATTCTGTCCCAGGGCTTCGGAGTGGCCGATGAGCAGGTAACCGCCCGGATCGGTGGCCCCGCAAAAGCGGTTCACCAAGGCGTTTTTCGTTTCCTGATCAAAATAGATCATCACATTCCGGCAAAAAATCACGTCGAATTTCAAGCGGAACTGGATAGGGTCCATCAGATTGAACTGCCGAAAGATCACGTTGTTGCGGATGGTCGGAGTGACCTGATACTCGTCATTTTCCCCGGCCTTGGTAAAATAACGGCGTTTCCATGTCTCCGGCACGGTGTCCGGCAGCAGGTAACGGCCCGCTTTCGCTTTTCCCAGGGCGTCATTGGAAATATCTGTGGCCAAGATGCGGGTGTCCCACTTGTTGGCCTCTGGGCCCAGATAGTCCTTGATGTACATAGACAGATTGTATGGCTCTTCCCCCGAGGCGCAACCTGCGCTCCAGATGGACAGCATTTTCTGCTGACGGCGCTTTCCCACCAGGTCCGGCAGGATCACCTTGTTGAAGAAGTCGAAATGCTCTGTCTCGCGCATGAAAAAGGTATAGTTAGTGGTCAGCTTGTCCAGCAGCATCTGCACCTCCGCCGGGTCTTTCTCCCGTAGCAGGTGGTCGATAAACGATGTGAAGGAGCTGTATCCCGCCCGCTGAAGGCTGGCGGACATCCGCGCCGTGATGAGATGGCGCTTCTTGCTTAGATCAATGCCGTACTGGGACTGCACAAAGCGCGTCAGCCGCAAAAAGTCGGCGTCGCTGATGCTCAGCGGGGCAAAAGACGACTCTCTGTTATCCCCTGTATGCTCGTTCACGGCGTGTTCTCCAGCAGGGCGCGGACGTCAATCATCATGATCGTCTCCTCTTCCGGCAGGGCGCACATCCCGCAAAACAGCTTCTGCGTGTTGCGCTGGGACATGGGCTGAATGTCTTTGGGCGTCAGCTTGACGATGCGCTCCACGCCGTCCACCAGGATGCCCAGCTGCACGCCGTCCATATGCAGCACGATGATGGTGGAGTCGTCCTCAGCAGGCTGCCCCAGCCGAAGGCGGATATCCACCGCCGGAATCACCTCGCCGCGCAGGTTCAAAACACCCCGCACATATTCGGGGAGCATGGGCAGCCGGGTGACGGGGTGGTTGATGATGGTCTCCACCACATACTGCACGTCCATGCCGAATTTCAGATCGCCGGAGCGGAAGATCAGATACTGTCTGGTCTCTTCCACGCCGGAATTGTTTTCATTTGTAAGTTCCATAGTCGTCCTCTCGTTTCTGCCGCCGATGGCTCAAAGTGCCGCCGAGTAGAGATTGAACACGTCCAGAATGGCGCTGATGCTGCCGTCGCCCAGAATGGTGCAGCCGGTGATGCCGTGCTGCTTCATGTTGAAGGCGTTGATGTAGTTGGGCAGGGGCTTCACCACCACCTGCTGCTCGCCGATGAGCTCATCCACAAACAGCGCGTAGGAGCATTCGCCGGACTCCACCCACATCACGATGCCGTCTTCGATCTTTTCAGCTCCCTCCGGGATGCTGTAAAGCTGCTTGACCCGCACCACGGGGTAAAAAACGTCCATGATCTTCACCATCTCGCCGCCGGAGGTATCGTGGATCACGTCAGTGTCGCTCATCTTAAAGGACTGGCGGATGTTGATGATGGGAATGGTGAAAATGCACCCGCCCACCTGTACCTCCATGCCGTCCATGATGGCCATGGTCAGCGGAATCTTCAGCGTGGTGGTCATACCGCGGCCCGGTTCGCTGCTCAGCGTCACGGTGCCGCCCACTTCCTCCACCGCCTTTTTCACCACGTCCATGCCAACGCCGCGGCCGGAATACTCCGTCACCTCGGAGTTGGTGGAAAAGCCAGGCATCAGGAGGAAGTTCAGGATCTCCTTGCGGCTGTACTCCACCTCGGGATTGGCAAGGCCCACCTTGATGGCCTTTTGCAGCACTCTGTCATAATCAATGCCCTGCCCATCGTCCTTGACCTGGATGATGACATCCTCGCCGGTGTGCATGGCGGAGAGAATGATCTCGCCCACCGAATCTTTTCCGGCGGCGACACGCTCCGCCTCTGTATCCTCGATGCCGTGATCCATGGAGTTGCGGATAATGTGCATCAGCGGATCCCCGATGCTGTCCACGATGGATTTGTCCATCTCGGTCTCCGCGCCCACCAGAGTCAGCTTGGCGCTCTTGCCCAGCTTTTTGCCCATATCACGCACGATGCGCTGCATTTTCTGGAACGTGGAAAGCACCGGCACCATCCGCAGCGACATGGACACATCCTGCAATTCGTCGGTGAGTTTGCGCAGCTGCCGGGCGGATTTGGTGAACCGATCCAGCTTCAGGCCCTTCAGATCCGGAGAGGAGGTGACCATCGACTCGGTAATGACGATCTCGCCTACCACATCCATGAGCTGGTTGAGCTTGGAGAGGCTGACGCTGATGAGGCTTTCCTTGGTGTGCTGCGGCGCCGCCTGTCCGGCAGCGGCAGCAGCGGCCTTGACGGGCACGTTTTCCTCGCTCTCGCGCTTTTTCTCTTCCGGCGCGCTGTCATTCCGCTGCGGCTTTTTTTCTTCCCGTTCCTGCTGATCCATGGTCTGATAACTTCCCACGGAGCCGGAAGCGGCGGCCAATTTGGCGGCCTTCTCCCGATCCTCGCCGCGGCGGAATGCCAGCAGGAAACCTTCGGAGAGGATGGTGTCCGTTGTGGTGCTGTTGGTCTCCACGTCCGAGGGGAAGAACGTAAAATCCCTCTCCGGACACATGGCGCGGATCTCCGTCACCAGCATGAAGGCCCGCAGATTTTCCATCCCCGCGCCCTCGTCGAAAAACACTTTCACCCGGTAGGGAAAACCGCCGCCGATGGGGCTGTTCCCCGTTTCGGCCGCGACAGGAGCCGCCGTGGCCGAAGCCGCCGGAGCGGTTCCATTAATTTTATCGATCACACTATTAATTTTTTGCAGAAAGCTGTCGATATCATTAGAAAGAGGTTGTCCGCTTTCTATTTTCTCCACTTCACCGCGGAAGAAGTCGATGGACTGGAACATCATCTCGAACAGATCCGGATGCGCCTCCTCAGGTACCGCATCCATCCCCTTTTCCCGGATAATGAAGAACAGATCTTCGATCCGGTGAGCCACCGTGGCAAGGGATTCATATTCCATCATGGCCGAAGCGCCCTTGATGGTATGCATGATGCGGAAGATCTCGTTGACATTCCCCTCTGAAAAGGTATCCGCCTGTTCCGCCTCCAGCACGATGTTGTCCAGCTGCTCCAGCAGGGTGTTTGTCTCATAAAGATATGTATCGAGGATACTTTCATTTCCGTCGTTATCCATAAAAGCCTTTTTCCTCACTTTCTCGCCCGGCGGCACAGCGGCAGACAAGCCGCCCCCCGGTTGGAATGGATATCTACTAACGTTATCGACTGTATCCGAAAAAAATTAAGGTCTTTCTCCAAAATTTGTCCTTTCTCCTATCTCACATTACGAAACGGAGCTGCGTTCCTATGCCAGAAATTATGAATGTGACCAATCCCGTTCCCGGATACCAGAACGCGGCGGGTACACGCGCCATTCCGGGACTGGCCAACGATCCCAATATCCAGAACATCCCCGTTCCCTCCCGTGTCACCCGCCCCGACGCCAACACGGGGGAGCAGCAGAACGCCTCGGAACAAAATCCCGCCTCCACCTCCAGAGGCGTTCACTACGACTCCAATTTTTACACCTTCTTCCAGCGGCTGTCGGAGGCCAACATCACCTCCGCCGACATGACGCAGCTGCTGTCGGAGGCGCTGCGCACGGTGGTCTCCTCCGGGCTGCGGGCCGGCACGGCGGAAGATCTCGCCGCCGTCATGCAGATGCTGCAAATGTCCGAGCAGGATTTTTCCGCCTTTCTGGCCAATCAGATCACGGCGGGCAGCCGCTTCAACGGGCCGCTGTTCTCCCTGCTGCGGGGCGCTTATCAGCAGGCGGATTCCCAGGGCGTCCGGGGGGACATCCTGCAATTCGTGAAGCTGTACAGCGACTGGTCCTCTACCGCCCACATCCAGCGGGCCATTTTGTCCCAGCTGAATCAGATCGCCGCCGCCATGCCCAAAAGCTGGGCCGGGCGGGTGACGGATATGACGTCGGTGCTGCAAAATCTCTTCGCCGCGGGGGACCGCGCGGGTGGCCTTGCCCTGCTGCAGGGAAAACTGCTGCCCTACCTCTCCAACTACGTCTCGGCCTCCCACGACATGGGACTGATGCGGAAAACACTGAGCCAGCTGACGCTTTTTATCGCCCGGTATGAAGGCGCTTCCCAGGAAAACCTGCTTTATGCCTTCCACCGCCTGCAAAACACGCCGTCGCTGCGCTCTTCTTTCGCGGACATGGACGACGCGGCGCTGCTGAAATTGCTCAAAGAGACGCCTTTCCAGCACGCCGCGCGAAGCGACTGGTTCGCCGACGGGCTGGCCGACGCAGCGGGAAAAGCCCTCCACGGCCGGCTGGGCACAGAGGCGCAGGAGGCGTTCACCCAGCTGGTCTCCTCCCTTCTGGTGAACAACAGCGTGTATATGCCGCTGAATCACTACATACTGCCCCTTGAATGGAACGGACGCATGATGTTCTCCGAGCTGTGGGTAGACCCCAACGCCAAGGGGCAGAGTGGCTCCGGCGAAGAAGAGAGCGAGGCCGCCCGGCTGCTGCTGAAAATGGACGTGCAGTCCCTGGGCCTGCTGGACGTGGTGCTGTCCTGCCGGGACAAGGCCGTCAGCGTTCAGGTGTTCTGCCCCACCGCGGTGGCGCCCTATACCCAGTCCATCCAGGGCGCGCTCACCGGCATTTTGCAGGACAACGGCCTGCAGGCGGTCTCTGTGGCGGTGGCGCCCCGTCAGCGGCCGTTGGCCATTTCCGATGTGTTCCCCCAGATTTTTGAAAGGATGGACAGCGTCAATGTCACAGTCTGATCCCAGAAACGGGCGCCGTGCCGTCGCCCTGCATTACGGCGCCAACGACGGCGCCCCTGTGGTGGTGGCCTCCGGCATGGGGTATCTGGCCGAAAAGATCGTGGAAGTGGCCGCGGAAAGCGGCATTCCCATCTACGAGGAAAACTCGCTGGCCACCATGCTCTCCCAGCTTCAGCTGGGGCAGGAGATTCCGCCGGCGCTCTACCAGGCCATTGTGGATATCTATTTGTATTTTCTCGATTTTGATCCCGCCGCGCCGGACAAGCGGCCCGGGCGGAATCCCGGGGCGGACACAGCTTCTGCCCACGAAAACAAGGAGGAATCGCCCCGATGACAGAGTATGAGTGCATTATTTCCGACAGCCAGAACCAGCCCTTGGCCAGCGCCGTGCTGGAAAGCCGGCCTCAGGACACCGTCTGGCGCATCCGGGTGCCGGAAGCGGATATCCAGCGGATCATCTCCTATGGCATCATCCGCGTCATCAGCCTGAATGACCGGGTCCCCAACGTCAACGCGGAGATCCTCAGCCAGCCGGAGCCGGATCTTCTCACGGTATCTCCCTCGGCGCAGCTGGACGCCAGTATTCGCCTGGAGCTGCGGATCCCCGTCCGGTTCGACAGCTTTCTTTACAGCCTCTCGCCCCGGTGGAGCGGCCGTGTCCCTATTGTTTCCCAGGACATGAGCTGCGGCGGCATCGCCTTTTTCTGCCATCAGAAGCTGTCCATCGGCGAGACGGCCGAGCTGGTGATCCCGGTGACGACCCAGCCCATTATCGCCAAGGTGCAGGTGCTGCGGTTCCGTCCCTCCCCCTCCCCCATTCCGCTGGTGGCCGCCAAGTTTATGGACATCATCCACGACGAGGAGATCATGATCCGGGAAGCCGTGTTCTGCCAGCAGCTCCGCAACCATTCCGCCGGGCGGCAGAGCCTCCGTGAAAAAGAACTTTTCTGCGAAACACGCTGAGGCTCCGGCGTAAGACACGCAACCTTTTATACTGCCTCCGGCCTGGCCGGTGTGACAAGGAGACAAGTCAGCAATGTATCAAAATTTTTCTTCTCAGAGGTCGGACCGCATTTTGACCCGAGACGCCGAAGTGCTGCGCCGCAGCGTGGGGTGTCTTTGCGAAGTGCGCTCGGTGGAGACAAATACCATGGTGCTGCTGGGCCGTATTCGCATCTATGACGGTGAGATTCTCACCATCGTCTCCGCCAGCGGCCGCGAACTGCGTCCTGTGATCTACAACACGGAATACAAGCTGGTACTGCACATTCCGGGTACGCAGGCCGCCTCCTGGCACGGGCAGATCTGCGGCAGCAGCCGTCAGATCTGGATGTTCGACCAGGTCTACTGCTTCCATCAGGAGGAGCAGCGGGATACCTTCCGCCAACCCTTGAACCGGTCGGCCCATGTGCTGGACATCAGCGACGGCTATATCCCCCATTTTGACAAGCCCAAGCTGGCCGCCTCCAAGCCCTGCCGCATTATTGACGTGAGTTTGGGCGGCTTGCAGATAGAATCCGCCCAGATGTTCCGCTCCGGGGACCGCATCATGATCCTGAGCATGACCCTCTCCGACGGAGGAGAGCCGTTTTCCTTCAAGGCCACCGTGCGGTGGGTATCGCCTTTGGAGGACGGTCTGGCGCGCTGCGGCTGTTCCTTCGAGTCACTGTCGCTGCGGGATGAAAACCGCCTTTGCGCCGCCATTTTGCAGATCCAGCGCAACGATCTGGCCCAGCAGAGGACGTAAGGGTCCTTTCTTTTCCATCTGTTTCGCCGGCCGCGCGGTTCTTTGTGAAAAAGAGCCGCTGGTCGGCGTCTTTCCGTTTTTTCGGCTCTGTTCCGCATAATTTTCTGCAAAGTCTTATGTTTTTTCCCTTTGGGACGATGGACGAAATGGGTGGTAAAGCTCTCCTTTGCCCAACTATCAATGCAAATGAGGTGTGCTCGTATGTTAAAACGAATGAAGTTGGGCCGACGGCTCAAAACAGCCTTTGTGCTGGTGCTGGTCTGTTGTTGTGTATCCAGTGTGCTGGGTGTCTTGCTTTTGAGCAAGGTCAACAGGGAGTTTCGTTCCGTGTTGAAAGAAGACGGTTTTTCCCAGGGCATGATCGGTATGCTGGGACAGGATTTTCAGGCTCACCGGGCCACCGTACTGTATATCATCACCCTGCCCGATCCCTCGTCCCGGGCGCAACAAAAGGGCAATCTCGCCAAGCAGGTGGACACCATCAACGCGGATCTCTCCGCCATCGCCGATGTGATGACCAATGCCGATGAAAAAGCCGCCTATCATGAGCTGTGCGACCGGATGAAGGTCTATGAACAGGTACGTGAGTAGGTTGTGAGCCTCTCCGATCAGTCACCGCAGGAGGCTCTGGATATGTTCCGCACCCAGGCGGCTCTCAAAGCCGCCGAGATTGCCACGGCCATCAATACGATGCTGGAGAAAAAGGTGGCTCTGGGCAACGACGCGGCGCGGCAGCTCTCCACCCAGTCCTATATCTCTGTGGGGATCATGGGCTTTCTCATTATCGGAGCCGTGTGCATCTCCATGATTCTCAGCAGCCGCATCACCAAGAGCGTCACAGACCCGGTGGACGAGCTGGAGTTGGTGGCCAACGCCATGAAGGAGGGCGATTTCAGCAAAGAGCTCACCTATCAGGGTACTGACGAGCTGGGCCATCTGGCCGACAGTATGCGTACCATGACACGGCAGCTTTCCTACTATGTCAGTTATATTTCCGGGACACTGCGTCTGATCTCCCGGGGGGATTTCAACATTGAGCATTCCGCCGAGACGTTCAAAGGCGAGTTCGGCCCCGTGCAGCAGGACATCGAGCATCTGAGCACCGCCCTCAACGAGGTCATTGGCCACATTGCCGTCTCCTCCGAACAGGTGGCTTCCGGCTCCCATCAGGTGGCTTGCGCCGCCCAGGCGCTGAGCCAGGGCGCCACGGAGCAGGCTTCTTCCATCGAAGAGCTGGTGGCCATGATCAGCGAGGTGTCCGAGCGCATCCATCAAAACGCCAACAATGCCCACGAGGCACGCCAGCGCACCGCCGAAATGGAGACCGAGCTCAGGCGCGGCACCGAGCAGATGCAGCAGCTTTCCGCCTCCATGACGCAGATTGGCAGCGTTTCCGCCGAGATCGGCAAGGTCATCCACACCATTGAGGATATCGCCTTCCAGACCAATATTCTGGTGCTGAACGCCGCCGTGGAAGCCGCCCGTGCCGGCAGCGCCGGAAAGGGCTTTGCCGTGGTGGCTGACGAGGTTCGCAGCCTGGCCAACAAGAGCCAGGAAGCCTCCCGGGATACCGCCGCCCTGCTGGGCCGCACGGTCTCCTCCATCTCCGAAGGCACGGCCATCGCCGCGGAGACCACCACGTCCATGAGCCGGATCGTCGTCTCCTCTCAGAACGTATCCTCCCTTGTGACGCAGATCGCCGAGGCTTCGGAAGAGCAGGCTTCCGCCATCTCTCAGGTCACGGAGGGCACCAACCAGATCTCCTCTGTGATTCAGAGCAACTCCGCCACCGCAGAAGAAAGCGCCGCCACCAGTGAAGAAATGTCCGCCCAGGCGCAGGTGCTCAAAGAGCAGGTCAGCAAGTTCAGACTCCTGTCCTGACACGGTCGTTTTCATTTGTCTTTTTCTTTTGAAGGAAAGGCCCGGTCATCTCTTCTGATGGCCGGGTCTTTTCTTCTTTTCGCCGCGGCGGGCATTTTTTCTTGCTTTTGGCGGAAGGCTGTCATATGATAGAGGCAATCAATGGCAGGAGGTACGGGACATGAAATGGGGATTTATCGGTGCAGGACACATGGGCGGCGCGCTGGCCCAGGCGGCAGCGGCCGTGGTGCCGCCCCGGGATCTGTGGCTGGCCAACCGCTCGGCGGAAAAGGCAGAAGCGCTGGCCCGTCAGCTGGGGGCGCAGACAGCCTCCAACGCGGCCATCGCCGCCGAATGCGGCTATGTTTTTCTGGGGGTGAAGCCCCAGATGATGGAGGCGATGCTCCGGGAGATCGCTCCCGTGCTGGCCGGACGACAGACGCCCTTTGTGCTTGTCTCCATGGCGGCGGGACTGACGGCGGAGCGCATCGCGCAGATGGCCGGCGGGGACTATCCCGTCATCCGCATCATGCCCAACACGCCTGTTTCTGTGGGCGAGGGGCTGATTCTCTACGCTTGCAGCAGCGCCGTGACGGAAGAGCAGCTGTCTGAATTTCTGCGTGTGATGGCCAAAAGCGGGCGCCTTGACCCCCTGCCGGAGCACCTGATGGACGCAGGCAGCGCCGTCTCCGGCTGCGGCCCCGCCTTTGCCGATCTCTTTATGGAGGCACTGGCCGACGGGGGCGTTGCCTGCGGTCTGCCCCGGGTCAAGGCCCAGATGTACGCCGCGCAGATGCTTCTGGGCTCGGCCAAACTGCTGCTGGAGAGCGGAGAACATCCCGGCGCGCTGAAAGACGCGGTGTGCTCCCCCGGCGGCACCACCATCGCCGGCGTTCGGGCGCTGGAAGAGGGCGGTTTCCGCGCTGGCACCATGGGCGCCGTCATCGCCGCCTACGAAAAAACGCTGGAGCTGAAAAAGGGCTGATCGCTCTCTCCAAAGGACGTAAAAAAAGAGGACTTCAAAAGAAGTCCTCTTTTTTGATACTGTCTCCTTATTTCTTCACGCCATTGAGGCGGGCGCGGTGCTGGATCAGTTCCGCCGCCACGCTGATGGCGATCTCCGCCGGGGTCTCTGCCAGAATAGGCAGCCCGATGGGGGCGTGTACCCGCTGGAGCTGCTCCTGAGTGACGCCGTGGGTGAGCAGGTAGTTGTTGGTGAGCAGGATCTTGTGGCGGCTGCCGATGCAGCCGATGTAGGTGGCCTCCGTATTGAGCGCCTGCAAAAGCACCTCCCGGTCCGCCTCGTGACCGGGGGTCATGATGACCACATAGTCCTCCGGGCGGATGGCGACCTTTTCGCCGATGGCCGTGAAAGCGCCCAGGCAGAGCGCATCGGCCTGGGGAAACTTCTCCCGGTTGACCAGCTCCGGCCGGTGATCGTACACCGTCACCCGGAAACCCACGCTCTTGAGCACCGGCACCAGCGCCTGGCTCACATGGCCGCCGCCGAACACATACACTGTGCCCCGCCGGGACAAAGGCTCCACATAGTAAGACGGTTCGCCCGCCGTCCACACCGGGTAGTTTTTCAGATGCGGCAAAATGGCTTCTTCCGTCAGCGTCCCGCCGAACCGAAGGCCGCCCCGCTCATCGCACAGCGCCGTCCGAACCACCGCGCCGCCTTCCATCTCCAGCACCAGCCAAACGTTGCCGCCCATGTGCAGCTGCTCCACCAGCGTACGGTACAGCGTCCGCGTCTTTTCATCCGACGCCGCGAGGTACTGGAAACACACCATGACCTCCCCGCCGCAGATCATGCCGATATCCGCTTTCTGGTTGGGCCCCAGACAAAAGCGCTTGCTGGCGGACTCTCTTGTGGTGTGCATCTCCCGGGCCTGGTCTGTGGCCAGCTTTTCCACCATGCCGCCGCCGATGGTGCCGATGATTCTGCCGTCGGCCAGCACGGCCATGCGGGCGCCCGCCCCCCGGGGCGTGGAGCCGGAGGCTGTCAGCACGCTGCACAGCACCACATTTTCTCCCGCTTCCAGCCATGCGCTGATCTGTTCAAAAAATGTCTGCATATCCATTTCCTTTCTTTCGTCCATACGGCAAAGCCGCCGCAAAAAGAGCGCTTGGCTCCCTTTGCAGCGGCCTGTTCTGTCACTTGGCGTACAACAATCCAATCATCCAGTTCAGCAGCTGCGCCGGAAGGATCTTGGTAAGAAACACAAAAAACTTGTAAGAAGCGCCGATGGTGTAGAGGGGATGGCGGCTCTGGCTTTGTGCCACGCGGCAGATAAACCGCCCCGCCGCCGCGGGGTCCATGCCGGTCTGCTCATCGTGCTCCATCCGTTTCACAGAGCGGCTGATGCGCCCACCGTAGATCTCGTCCCCGGCCTGGGTCTTTTCCCGCGCCGCTGTAAAACCGGTGCGGATATCCCCCGGCTGCACCGCGCAAACCGTGATGCCGAAGGGGCGCAGCTCATTGGCCAGCGCCATGGTATAGTCGTTCACTGCCGCCTTGGTGGCGGAATAATACGCCTGGAACGGAATGGGCACCGGCGCCGCCACCGAGCTGAGGTTCACGATGCGGCCGCGGCCCGCCTCCCGCATATGGGCGATCACCGCCCGGTTCATCCGCACCATGCCGAAAAAGTTCACGTCGAACAGCCGCTTGGCCGCCTCCGTCTCCGTAAACTCAATGGCGCCGGAGATGCCAAAGCCCGCGTCGTTGACGAGAAGGTCAATGCGGCCCTCTCTCTCCATCACCTGAGCCACGGCGGCGTTCACCTGCTCGTCCTTCGTCACGTCGGCAGAGATGTGGTGCATCCCCTCCACGCCCTGCTCACGGCGGCTGATCTCATAAACCGTATAGCCCGCCTGCACCAGGCAAAGAGCCGTTTCTTTTCCGATACCGGAGGTGCCGCCGGTAATGATCGCTACCTTACTCATGCTGCTTCACCATGACATCGGCGATGATGTCCATTGCCTCGTCCAGCAGCGCCTCCGTATGGGTGGCCATATAGCTGGTGCGCAGCAGTGCCTCTCCCTCCGGCGTGGCAGGCGGCAGCGTGGGGTTCACATAAACGCCCCGGTCGTAAAGTGCCTTGGATGTCTCCAGGGTATGGTATGTTTCATATGTATAGATGGGAATAATGGGCGTGGGCACGTTGGCGGCCGATTCCCGGATCTTCAGTCCCCGGCCGGTGAGCCCTTTGCGGGCGTACTGGGAAATGGCCTGCAAACGCTCCGGCAGTTCTGGATGAGCTTCCAGATACCGCAGCGCTGCCAGCGCCACCGCGCAGTTGGACGGCGGAATGGACGCCGAGAAGATGAAGGGACGGGAGCAGTGGCGCACATAATCCGCCACGTCCGCCCGGGCCGCCATATAGCCGCCCAGCGACGCCAGAGACTTGGAAAAAGTCCCCATGTAAATGTCCACCTGATCCTCCAGATCGAAATAGCTGGCCGTGCCGCGGCCGCCCTCGCCCAGAACACCCAAGCCGTGGGCATCGTCCACCATCACACGGGCGCCGTACTTTCTGGCCAGCGCGCAGATCTCCGGGAGGTTGGCGATATCGCCGCCCATAGAGAAAACGCCGTCCGTCACAATGAGAGCCCCTGCCGTCTCCGGCACCTTTTGCAGCACCTTCTCCAAAGACGCCATGTCGCTGTGGCGATAGCGCAGCATCTTGCCATAGCTCAGACGGCAGCCGTCATAAATGCTGGCGTGATTCTCCCGGTCGCAGATCACATAATCGTGCATCCCCACCAATGCGCTGATGATACCCAGATTGGACTGAAACCCGGTGGACCAGGTGATGATGCCGTCTTTTCGCAAAAACCGGGCCAGTTCGGCCTCCAGCTCCAGATGCATCTCAAGCGTGCCGTTGAGAAAACGGGAGCCGGAACAGCCGGTTCCATATTTTTCCAGTGCCTTGATGCCCGCCTCCACCACCTCAGGGTTCGTGGTCAGGCCCAGATAATTGTTGGAACCCAGCATGATCCGGCGCTTGCCTTCCATCATGACTTCCACATCCTGGCGGGATTCCAACGCGTGAAAATAGGGGTAGATCCCCTCATCCTTCAATTTTTTTGCCAGAGAAGGTTTTTCGCATTTTTCAAAAATATCCATAGGACTTCTCCTTTAAACACACTTGCTTGCCAGCCTGCTCCCTGACTGGAGGATTGAGAAAGCTGACATTTTATTATACTGTTTCAGAAGAAATCTGTCAATGTGTTCCGCCTTGACAAAAACCCGGCGTCTGTCAAAAAACAGACGCCGGGTTTTTCAAATCATATAAACGAGCCTGTGTTACTTCGCGGCTTTGGCAGCCTCGCGGCCGGCGCGGAACGCCTTCAGGTTCAGTTCCTTGACCTTGGCAGGGACCGTCTCGGCCACCACTTCTTCCCAGTCGATGTCCACGCCCAGGGAGTCGCACATGGCGCCAAAGAGCACCACGTTCATGCACTTGGCGTTGCCAAGCTCGATGGCGATCTCACCGGCCTTAAGGACGATGGTCTTGAACTTCTTCTGCATATCCTCCACGCAGCCCTGGGGATACTCCTCAGCGCCGGAGGCGATGGTGGTGGACTTGATGGCATAGTCGTTGATGATGGCCACGCCGTCGGGCTTCAAAAAGTCCGCATAGCGAACGGCTTCCATCTTTTCCAGTGCCACCATGATATCCGCTTCGCCCTTGCCGAATACGGGGCCATACACACGGTCTCCCCAGCGGACCTGGGTGGACACGCTGCCGCCGCGCTGGGCCATGCCGTGGACTTCGCTCTGCTTGACGTCAAAGCCGGCCTTCATAAAGCCGTTGGTCATGATCTTGGAGATCAGAATGGCGCCCTGACCGCCGACGCCAACCAACAATGCACTCTTTACGTTACTCATGTTACTTAGCCTCCTTTTCAATGGCACCAAAGGGGCAGACCTGCGCGCAGACGGTGCAGCCCACGCACTGTGTCCGGTCGATAAACGCCTTGCCGTTCTCAATGGAGATGGCGGGGCAGCCCACCTTCAGGCACTTCTTACAGCTGCGGCACTTGTCGGTGTTGACGGTGCACATGGCAATGTCGTGCTTCATTCTCTTGATGAGCAGGCAGGGACGGCGCGTTACGATGGCGGGCTGTTTGCCCTCCTTCAGCGCGGCCACGGCATCGTCCACGGCCTTCTTCATGGCGGTGAGATCCTGGGGGTCCACTGTGAAGATGGGGGCAAAACCATAGGCTTCCAGCACCTTCTCCACGGAGATCATCACGGTGGGCTCGCCCATCAGGGTGTAGCCGGAACCGGGGTTATCCTGGTGACCAGTCATGCCGGTGATGCGGTTATCCAGCACGCAGGGAATCATCTTACCCTTGTTGTAAACGATCTCCGCCGCGCCGGTCATGCCGCTGTGGAAGAACGTGGAGTCGCCCATGACGCCGAAGATCACCTTGTCGGTGACGCCTTCACGTTCAAAGGACTTGGACACGCCCATACCGGCGGTGAAGCCGCCGCCCATGCACAGACACACGTCCATGCAGTTCAGCGGAGGCGCGAAGCCCAGTGTATAGCAGCCAATATCACCGGTGACCACATAGTTCTTGTTCTGGGACAGGGTGTAGAAGAAGCCTCTGTGAGGGCAGCCGGGGCACAGCGCCGGAGGACGCTTGGCCGGCGCCACATCGGAGGCCTTGCTGATGGTCTTGACGCCCAAAATGCGCTCGCGCAGCAGTTCGGTGTTGAGCTCATAGCAAAGGCCGGTGAGCTCCTTGCCGATGCACTGGATGCCGACGGCCTTGATCTGGTCTTCCATGAAAGGATCCAGCTCTTCGATGACGTACAGTTTTTCCACCTTGGCGGCAAAGTCGCGGATCAGATCCATGGGCAGGGGATATGTAAGGCCCAGCTTCAGGAAAGAGGTATCCTCGGGAAATACTTCCTTGGCGTACTGGTAGGAAATGGAAGCGGTGATGACGCCCACCTTGGAACCGTTTATCTCTACCTTGTTGAGACCCATCTCCACAGCTTCGGTGTTGCCGAAGGCTTCCAGCTTCTTCAGGCGCTCTTCCACGATGGGGTGGTTGAGGTATGCGTGAGCCGGCGCCGCCACGAACTTGCGGGTGTTGCGGGCGTAAGCGGGAGCCACATGCTCCACACGCTCGCCGAACTCCACCATGCTCTTGGAGTGGCACACACGGGTGGTGGTACGGAAGATCACGGGGGTATCGAACCTCTCGGAAATGTCGCAGGCGATCTTCACGAAGTCCTTGCTCTCCTGCGCGTCGGACGGCTCCACCATGGCCACCTTGGCGGCACGGGCGAAGTGACGGTTATCCTGCTCGTTCTGAGATGAGTGGCAGCTGGGGTCGTCGGCGGTGACCATGACGAAAGCGCCGTTCACGCCCAGATAACCGGCGGTAAACAGCGGGTCAGCCGCCACATTCATACCCACCATCTTCATGGTGCAAAACGCTCTGGAACCGGCCAGAGACGCGCCGTAGGCCACTTCGGTGGCGACCTTCTCATTGGGCGCCCACTCGCAGTAGACATCCTCCTTGTACTGCGGCACATTCTCCAGAATCTCCGTGCTGGGAGTTCCGGGATATGCGGAACAGACCTTGATCCCGGCTTCATAGATGCCGCGCGCGGTGGCTTCATTGCCGGACATCAAATGTTTCATAAAAAACTCCACCTTTCCAAATTTTTATTTCAATTCCTCGTTGAAATCAATTATATTCGCGGGCAGGCTCCCCGTGGAGCACCCGCAGCGCGCCCTCTGCCAGAGAACGCATTTCCTCTTCGCCCGGCATACGCAGCACCGGCGCGATCTTGCCCACATAGGCCGAAATGTCGTCGCAGAAAAACTGCTCATAGGCCATGCCGCCGGTGTAGACGATGGCGTCCACGTCGAACTTCAGCACTGCCGCCATGGCGCCCACGTCCTTGGCCAGCTGGTACACCAGCGCCCGGTACGCTTCCGTGGCCTTGGGATCGCCCTCCACCACCTTGGCGCAAACCACGCGGAAATCCGTGGTGCCAAGATAAGAGAAGATACCCGACCGGCGGCCCAGGATCTTCTTGACCTCTGCCTTTGCAAGGCCCGAATAGCAGTAGTCGACGAGCTGGTTGACCGGCAGGCTGCCGCCCCGGTCCATGCCCATGGAGCCTTCATCTTTTACATTGAATACATCCACCACGCGGCCATGCTCGTGCGCTGCCACGGATACACCGCCGCCCAGATGGCAGACGATGAGATTTGCCTGCTCATATGCCTTGCCCAGTTGCTTGGCCGCCTTGCGGGCGATGCTCTTCTGGTTGAGGGCGTGGAACATGCAAAGGCGCCGGAAATCCGCGAAGCCGGTGTAATGCGCCACTTCCGTCATCTCATCCACACAGACGGGGTCCACAAAGAAGGAGGGAATGCCCGCCATGTCGCCAATCTGCTTGGCCAGGTAAGCGCCCAGATTGGAGGGATGCTCCCCGTAGGGCGCCGTCTCCACGTCATGCATCACCTTGTCGTTGACGCGATAGGTACCCGAGGGAATGGCATGATACAAGCCGCCTCTGCCGCAGACGGCGTCAAAATCCGTCAGCTGAAAGCCGGCTTTTTCAATGGCCTTTAAAATTGTCTGCTTGCGATAGTCCGCTTGGTCGATCACATGCTCAAACTGATCCAGCTCTTCCGCAGAATGGTCGATCCCTTCTTTAAAAAGCTGTGTTTCTTCATCAAAAACGGCCACCTTGGTGGACGTCGCACCCGGATTGATGATCAATACTTTCATGTGCGTCTCCTCTTTCCTGGGCGAACGGCGCCTTCCGCCCGCCCGGTTTCGTTTTTATTATAAAGTTCTGAAATCCGTCCGTCAACGAAAAACGGCCTCGGTCAAAAAGTTCAGTTATTTCCACCATGAATCCACCCATTCTGTTGTGAAAATACACATAAAATTTTTGGAAATCAGCGGGTTTTTTCCTCTCCGACACCCCTGTCAAGCACTTTCGCCGTTTAAAGTGAAAAAAGAAATTTGTTGCATTTTTCACGATGTTTCTTAGAGAGATATAGAAGGGAAATACACCATCGAACGGGGCTTTGGGATCAAAAAACAGCCTCGGAGCCTGCCAGCGGCGCCGCTGCGGCCCGCCCGGATCGCCATGCCGGGCGGGCACCGCGTCCGCCGCCTTCCACGTCCCGGTATGCGAGCGGCACACAGCCGGATCTCTTGCAAAAAGCAGAAATTCTTTCTTTCTTGGAAATTATTTCTTTTTTTTAAAGGTAGACTTTTGCTCTGCGCCTGTGTTATAATTTGGATAAAATTACAGAGTTTTTTGGCATTATGTGGAGTTGAGGAGCATTATGGAAAAAAGCAAAAAACAATGGAAGAGGGTTGGTGCTTTTTTTATTTGCATCAGCCTGATGGTGACAGCCTTTCCCGGTATTTTCTGGACGAAAGCGTTTGCTTCCGCCGCCGATGATCAGGAGGCCTCGCTGCTGGGCACGCTCAGTGAAGGATATGAGTCCAACGGAAATCCCGGCGCCATTTCTTCCGGTTCCGGTGATCTGGGCGGAAAGTCCTACGGCGCCTACCAGCTGGCCAGCCAGTATGATATCCCCAAGAACTTTTTTACCTGGTGTATGCAGCAGGCTTCCAAATCTTCCTATGTGGACATCGGCACGCAGCTGCAAACCGCCTATACCGCCGACGGCAATACATACGGCGCTCATTTTGACAGCGTATGGACAGCTCTGGCCTCCAGCGACAATTCTTACGGCGGAACCCGCGGTATTTTCTGGCAGGCGCAGCGCGACTTTATCCGGCTGCGCTACTATGACCCCATCGTTTCCGCCATTGAAAGCAGCGTTTCCGGCTTCTCCATGACCAATTACGGCATCGCTTTGCGCAATGTGTTCTGGTCCCGCTCCGTGCAGCACGGCTCCGGCGGCGCCAAGGGCATGATCACCAGTGCGCTTGCCTCTTTGGGCGGCTTTGCCAACCAGGACGAGGCCACGCTCATCGACGCCATCTATGCCGAAAGCGGCGCTGTGGGCGCCCCCCGCACCAACGTGATGAGCGGCGACACCGCTGTGCGATTCGGCATCGCCGGCGCCTCTTTGGATTACTACTCCGGCAACTCCTCCGGCGTGCAGGTGGGCGTCTATCAGCGGCTGCGGATCAACGAGGTGGCTGACGCCCAGCAGATGCTGGCCAACAACGGCTTTACCGGCGCTCCTGTGGCACAGGGCGTCTATTATCTCACCCTGGGCGGCAGCTCTCACTCTTACCAATTGAATTATTTTGCCAGCGGTTACTACACCCTGACTGCCAAAGACGGCAGCTGTCAGCGGCTTACCGCCTCCGGCAGCAGCGCCGTTTCCGCCGCTGCCTCCGCCTCTGATTCCCAGTGCTGGCGTCTCGCCGCCAGCGGCAGCGGCTATACGCTGCAAAACAAGGCCACCGGCACCTATCTGAACCTCTCCGGCAGTTCTCTTACACTGGGGGCCAACGCCGCCGT
This sequence comes from Oscillibacter sp., assembly GCA_034933545.1. Taxonomy (GTDB): domain Bacteria; phylum Bacillota; class Clostridia; order Oscillospirales; family Oscillospiraceae; genus Vescimonas. The sequence continues at coordinate 63,091 of JAYFNH010000012.1, read as the reverse complement.
CTGGGCACTGACACCGTCGGCTTCCGACTGGCGGCTGACCGGCGCCTCCTACCCCACCGCGTCCACTTACTGGCTCTACGGCTATGGTTTCCCCATCCGCGGCACACTCAGCAGCACATTTCCCATTAAGAGTGTCACCATCTCCGTCATCAACAACGGCACCGGTCAAACAGCGCTGACCGCCACCGGGACTCCCAACGCCAGAAGCTACAACCTGGCCAGCCTGGATAGTTCCCTGCGCTTCAGCGCTTTGAGCGCGGGGCAGTATACCTACCGAATCACCGCCGTCAATACCGGCGGCACCTCCGACGCCGCCTACACCTTCAGCACCACGTTCCGTGTGATCCCCGACGGCTATGACAGCAAAACCTGCAACCTGATCTTCAACGCCATGGGCGGCTCCTGCGACACCGTTTACCGCCAGGTCACCTCCGGAAGCGCCTGCGGCTCTTTGCCGACGCCCACCATGCCCAGCTATATTTTCAACGGCTGGTTTACCTCCCCCGTGGGCGGCACGGCTGTGACGGCTTCCACCGCGACCTCGTCCGCATTCAACCAGATGATCTATGCCCATTATACCTATAGTCCGGACGCCAGTATTTCCAATTTTGTGACCCGGCTCTACCAGTCTGTTTTGGGTCGGTCTGCCTCCGGCAGTGAACTATCCAACTGGATCGGCTGTATCAGATCCGGTTCCCATACAGCCGCCAGCGCCGGTGCCTACTTCTTCTCCTGCCGCGAATATCAAAGCAGGACCCACACCGATGCCGAATTTGTGAACACGGTTTACAGCGCCATGCTGGGCCGCTCTCCCTCCGACAGTGAGCTGAGCAGCTGGGTCTATCAGCTCTCCGCCTGTACCCAGAACCGCTCCGAGGTCTTTGCTGCTATCTGCGGGCTTCAGGAATTTATCAACCTTTACGGCTCTTACGGGATAGCCCCCGGCAGCATCGATCCTTCTTCCTACAACATGGGTGAGGATCCCACCTCCGTGCGGGTCTTTGTCAGACGCCTTTACCAGATCTGTCTGGGTCGTGAACCAGACGCGGGCGGTCTGACCAACTGGAGCAAGAATCTCAAAGCAGGCGCCTTGAACGGTGCTCAGGCTGCCGCCTCGTTCTTCACCAGCACAGAATATCAGAATGGGAAGCACTCCAATCTGGAGTTCGTCACCAGCCTGTATAACGCTCTGCTGGGTCGACAGCCCAGTTCTTCCGAGGTGAACAACTGGTGTGCTTATATTGCTTCCGGCGGCAGCAGCCGCTCTCAAGTCTTTAACGATTTCTGCGACTCCCAGGAATTCATCAATCTTTGCGCTGCCTACGGCATCACCGCCGGTCTCATTGATCCCAGTCAATATGACATGGGAGAAGACCTGACCTCCGTCCAGTCTTTTGTCACCCGGCTTTACAAGACCTGTCTGAACCGTGAACCAGACGCGGACGGTCTGACCAACTGGACCAAAAATCTGAAAGCAGGTGCCGTCACCGGCGCCGAAGCTGCCGCCGGGTTCTTTTCCAGCTATGAATATCTGTCAGGGGACAGCACTGTGGAGCAATTTGTCACCACACTTTACAACACGCTGCTCAGTCGCCAGCCCAGTGCCTCCGAGGTCAAGAACTGGAGCGACACCATCTACAACCGGACCTACACCCGCGCGCAGGTGTTTGACAGCTTCTGCGGCTCTCAGGAATTTAAGGGACTCTGTGCCGCCTATGGCATTACCGCAGGGCGCATCGATCCCGCCCAGTACGATATGGGTGAAATTTACTCCTTTGTGATACGGCTTTACAAGACCTGTCTGAGCCGTGATCCTGACGCCGCCGGTTTGAGGAACTGGGTCAACAACCTGCAGGCCCAGGCGATCACGGGTGCCCAGGCCGCTGCCGGCTTTTTCTCCAGTACAGAATTGCTCAACAAGAATCTTTCCAATGAGAACTATGTCGGGCTGCTCTATAATGTGCTTCTTAACCGCCAGCCCAGTGACGCTGAAGTTAAAAGCTGGGCCAGTGATATCATCTCCGGCATCAGTACCCGCGCCCAAGTGTTTGACGGCTTCTGCGGCTCCCAGGAATTCAAGGGTCTTTGCTCCTCCTATGGCATCACAGCCGGACGCATTGACCCCTCCCAGTACAACATGGGCTGACATATGAAAGCTCCCGCCTTTTGGAAGGCGGGAGCTTTTCGTTATCAGAAGTCGGCGGAGAAGAGGCCTGTTTTGCCGATCTCCATAAATTTTACTGATTCATTCACGGTTTTGTCACCACTTTTCCCTTTTCATGGGTTACAATCAAACAAAAAGGAGGCGATTTTCCATGGAAAGTGTCACTGACAAACAAGAGCTGTATCTTGTCACCGGAGCCGCCGGTTATCTGGGCAACACACTGGTCAAAATGCTGGTATCGCAGGGCAAGCGCGTGCGGTGTCTTGTTTTGCCGGGAGACGAGACAAAGGCGGAGCTGCCTCCCCAGGCGGAGATCTTTACCGGCGATATTCTGTGCCCGGAATCCATCGCGCCCTGTTTTCAGCACCAGGTCGACGAGCCGCTCTATGTCATCCACTGCGCCGGCATGGTGTCCATTGCCACCCAGTTCGATCAGCGGGTCTATGATCTCAACGTCACCGCCACCGATCACATTCTGGAGATGTGCCGGACGTATCTCGTGACACGGCTGATCTACGTCAGCTCCGTCCACGCCATTGCCGAGCCGCCCAAGGGGCATCTGATCCGGGAAACCAAGACCTTCGACCCCGCTCTTGTCACCGGCTGCTACGCCAAGGCCAAGGCGGAAACCACCCGCAACGTGATGGCGGCGGCCGACCAGGGTCTTCCGGTGGTGGTGGTACACCCTTCTGGCATCTGTGGGCCTTATGACTACGGCCGGGGCAATCTGACCCAGCTGCTCATCGACTACTGCAAGGGACATCTCGCCGCCGGCGTGGACGGGGGTGGCTACGATTTCGTGGACGTGCGGGACGTGGCACAAGGCATCATTGCCGCCTGTCACAAGGGCCGTCTGGGCGAGACCTACATCCTCTCCAACCAGTACTATCCGGTGCGGCAGCTGCTGGAACTGTTCCACCAGATCACCGGGATCAGGTCCATCCGCTCCTACCTGCCGCTGTGGTTTGCCAAGGTCACGGCGCCCCTCTCGGAGGTCTACTACAAGCTCCTGCGTCAGCCGCCGCTGTACACCCCCTACTCCCTCTACACCCTTACCTCCAACTCCCGCTTCTCCCATGAAAAGGCCGACCGGGAATTGGGCTACACCTGCCGCCCCATGGAAAAAACCATCCGGGAGGAATACCTGTGGCTGCGGGGCAAGCGCCGCATCTGACGGCGGGCATTTCTCTCCGTGTAACACATATGCGCCGGAAAAGGTGCCATTGTCCTTTGGACATGGCACCTTTTCCGGCTTTTCGCCGTCTTTGTGTTTCTCCGGTCATTCCTCCCGCAGAGACTCCCTGTACATCCGGCCCGCCAGAGCCAGCAGCAGATCCCTTTTTCGGGCGGGGATCATGTCCTCCGGCAGGCGGGATAGGTCAAACCACTCCAGCGCCGCGCATTTTTCCGGTTCCATGATGGTGGGCGTTTCCGTATAGGTTCTCACCCGTAAATAAAGGTTGTAATACGTCTGCCTGCCGCTTCTTTCCACGCTGTGGCAGAGATGAGCGAACGCGGCGTCCTCCGGGCGCACCGTAATACCGATCTCTTCCCCGCACTCCCGGGCCAGCGTCTCCGTGGCGGTCTCGCCCCTGTCCACATGACCGCCGGCCGCGATATCCCACTTGCCGTCCATGTAGCCGGTGTTGATCCGCCGGTACAGCAGGATCTGTTCCGTCCCGCCGTTTTGCCGGAGGATGATCGGAAAGACTGCCGACAATGTCCGATCATGTTCCATTCTCCTTTCCTCCTTTTGCCTGTCGGGCCTTTTTTAATAGAGGTGCAACAGCGCCAGCGTGACGCCGGTAAACAAGATCCACGGCCGGGCCGTCTTTTTCCCGTTCCACAGCCACACCATGGCTGCGGCGCAGCCCGCCGCCAGTACGCACACCAGCCAGCTGCTCTCAAGCCGCAGGGGCGTAAAGCCGAAGCAGCTGATATACAGCGCCAGCTTTGAAAAAGCCGTCACCGCCAGCAAAAAACTCTCGCCCAGCAAGGCCGTACACATGCCCTTTGTGCTTTTGCTCTGTCCGGCGGGCGTCCGGGAGCTGACGGTCACCGCCGCCAGGAGCAGGAAGTTCAGCGCCATGACCCAGCACAACTCGAAAAAGCCCCGCCTTGCGTAAGACGAAACCGTAAAGCTCTCGGGCAGTGTGCGGGTGAAGGCCCCGAAGAGATAGCTGCCCTGGATCACGAAAAACAGCAGATACAACAGACAGAACGCACCCAGCAGCATATTCCACACAGAATCCGGCACCCGCCGCAGTTTTTCCGCCTCCGCCGCCATGCGCCCGGCTTTCTCTCGCAGCTTCTGGGGCTTTTCCCGCGCCGTACCCAGCACCAGCCCAAAGAGATACGCGCCCACCGGCAGGCTCAGCACCAGCCGCGCACCGTACTCCGGCAGCTCTGGCAGCTTGACCCAATCCAGCAGGTCTTTTGTCAGCGTGCGGAACTGGCCGTCCGCCTCGCCCAGGAGCGTTGCGGCTCCGTAAAACAGCACTGCCGCCAGCACCACCGCTCCCACGGCGGGCCAAACCGCTTTCTTTTTTCCCCCGCTCTTTTCCTCCCGGTAAAACAGCACCTGCACCCGCAGGAAGAAATGCGACAGGGGGAAAACAAAAAAGCCATGGCACACATCCAGCGGCAAAAAACGGCCGCTTTTCCCTTCCATCAGACGGCCCGATCGGGCCAGGAGCCAATACACCACATAGGTATGGTAGAACAGCATGGAAAAGGTGGGGACCGCCCGGCACCGCCCGGCCAAAATGCTCACCAGGATCACCGCCGCGCAGCCGAGCCACACCCAGCTCTCCCAGCCCGCCTTCTCCCCCCGGTAGACCCACTCCACCGCCGCACAGAACAGCACGGAGAAAACCACCTCCGCCACCTTCAGCGCAGGGGTCGCGTCAACGGTGAAAAAAGCGCTCACATACAGGTAGGCCATCAGATAGGAAACCAGCAGCGACGTTTTCTCCGTGGGCGTGGCCGCGAAGGGGATCCTGCTCACCCAGGCCGCCGACGTCGGCGCCGTGCCGCTTTGGGGCTGGGGAACGCCTTTATTCGCATCCATCGATTCCATTGAATTGACTCCTATTCCTCATTTTCCGGGTCGTCCGCCCGGTACTCCAGCAGATCGCCGGGCTGACAGGCAAGGGCCGCGCAGAGCTTGTTCAGCGTCTCCACCCGCACCGCCTTGGCCTTGCCCGTTTTCAAAATGGAGAGGTTGGCCAACGTGATACCCACCTTCTCCGACAGCTCCGTCAGGCTCATCTTCCGCTTGAGGAGCATCATATCTATACTAAATACGATCATGTCGCCGCCTCAAATCGTCAGGTCGTTGTCTTCCCGCAGCGCCGTCGCGTCTGTCACCAGACCCGACAGCACACGGGCCGCCACCGCGATGGCCATGCCCCCAAAGCTCAGCAGCAGTGCCAGGAGCAAAATCCCCGGATGGTTCATGCCCAGCAGATAATACACAAAATTCATCACCAGGAAAAAGGCGCTGTCCCATCCGATCAAGCGGGCGATCCACCGCAGGCACGCCGCGTTTTCCCGGCAGAAGGCACTGGAGCGCCCCATGCGCCCGAAAAGACGCCACCCAGGCACCAGCGCCCCGAAGCATGGCAGCGAACACGCCCATATCAAAAGCAGCCATGGCCAGAAGTATCCCGCAAACTCCGGGTACGCCGCCGCCATGTCCCGCCCCAGACAGGGTACGATTACAAAAAATACCATCACACCGCAAACCGCCGCTCCCACAACGATGCCCCGCAGCCACTCCGTTCTGTGTTCCAGCATATTTCATTCCTCCGTTTTTCTTCTATTGCCGCTACTGTACCACAGTCTATATTGAATGTCAATTGTTTTTTATCGATTCCCAATAAATTATTTTTGATTTTCAATATGAAAAAGGGCATGCCACAAAGGGGGTTGCATTTTTTGTCAGAATGTTGTATCATAGTTACGCAAAACAAGTGAATCATTTGTCTTCGGGGCGGGGTGAAATTCCCCACCGGCGGTAAAAGTCCGCGAGCGGCCACAAGCCGCAGGAACCGGTGTGATTCCGGTACCGACAGTACAGTCTGGATGGGAGAAGGCGTGTACGGCATATGTCAATATGCTCTTTTTGTGCGTGCACCTTGGAAGACATGTCTTTCAGGGTGTTTTGTTATTTTTACAAAAGGAGCGTATTTTTTCTATGGCACAAAAACTGAAAACCCACAAACTGGCCGTTACCGCCATGCTGGCGGCGGTGGCCACCGTCCTGATGTTCCTGGACTTCCCCATTCCCTTCCTTATCCCGCCGTTTATCAAGCTGGACTTCTCCGAACTGCCAGCCCTCCTGGCGTCCTTTTCTCTGGGCCCGGTGAGCGGCGTGGCCGTATGCCTTATCAAAAACCTCATCAACTGCCTGCGTACCACCACCGGCGGCGTTGGAGAGCTGTGCAACTTTTTGCTGGGCGTGTGCTTTGTCGTCCCGGCGGGACTGCTGTACCGGCGGAAAAAAAGCCGCAAAAACGCCCTCACCGGCGCTTTCACCGGTGCGGTGCTGATGGCTCTTTTGAGCATTCCCGTGAACTACTTCATTACATACCCCATTTACGTCAACTTCATGCCCATCGACGCCATCGTAGGGATGTACCAGAAGATCCGTCCCAGCGTCAACGGCCTGCTGGAATGCCTGACCTTCTTCAACGCCCCCTTTACGCTGGTGAAGGGTCTGCTGGACGTGGTGCTGTGCTTCCTCATCTACAAGCCCCTGTCTCCTCTGCTGCACAAATAAGTCAAAAATGGGTACAGGACACGCAAGCCGCCTGAGAAAATGCCGGATGCTTTTTTGAGGCACCGGGACAACCGGGCCTGCCTTTGACCGCGACAAAACAAAAGCATCCTCTGTCGTAATGGCAGAGGATGTCTTTTTATCCGCAGCAGGCAGATCCCGGTGCCCCCGTTAAAGACTGACGGCAGAACGCCGCGGAGGCAGCGCCAGAAGGCGGTGCCCATCCAGCCTCTCTTTTCCCCCTCCATCAACAATACCGGGCAGAAGGCAAATCCGCACCGACCATTTATTTGACCGGCTTTCGGGAGACCGCCGTTCGCCTTTTCTTCATTTGCCTCTTGATTCTCGCCGTGCTGAACGGTACAATGATTTTATATTCAGTCTGTTTTTTTCCCTTCAGCAGCGGAGCGTCTTTTTCCGCAGAGATCATTCGCCCGTCGGCCAAATAAGGGAAAGGCAGCATCCAGCACATGCCAAACCAGGAAAACCGGATTCTTTCCCCTGGGCCTTTTTGCGAAATGACATTTATGACCGCATACAGGAGGAAACTATGAGAAAACTGATTGCCTGCATCCTTTTCATCGCCGTACTGCTCACGTTATGCGCCTGCGCAAAAACAGGAAACGCAGTCACCGCCGACACCGCATCCCCTGTCAGAGACAGCGCTGGGGCTGCCGCCGGACAGACTGCCGCCGAAACATCGGTGCAGGATACCAACAAGGATACGCCCGCATCCGACACGACACCCGCGCCTGACAACACCCCCCCGCCCGGCAACACGCCCGCGCCTGACAATGCCCCCGCACCCGACAACACCCCCGCACCCGACAATGCCCCCGCACCTGATGACGGCTTGCCCGGGCCAGGAGAAATACCGGGGCCGGAGGGCACCTCCCCCGTGGGTGATACATCCCAAATGACAGACAGTCAGTTCAAGGCGGTCTACGGCGCGAGAAGGCTTCTTTTGGTCCAGCCCATGTCGCGCAGGGCGGTGATGACATCATTGAGGATCAGTCAGTTTTCCGAGGAGGACGCCGCCTTTGGCGCGGATCACTGCGGCGCCGACTGGGACGAGCAGGCCCGCCTTTGGGCGAAAAATTGTGTCAGCAAGAATGCCTGTTCCTACGCCAAACTGCTGAAAGACCTGCAGTGGTCAGGTGATTTCACCCCGGAAGAAGCCCGGTACGGCGCGGACAACTGCGGCGCCGACTGGACCGCGGAAGCAGCGGAAGCTGCGCGTGCATATATGCAGCTTGTGGTGATGACCTGGAGCCAGGACCAGTTGATCAATCAGTTGGAAGCGGACGGATTTACGCACGAACAGGCTTTGAACGGTACGATTCAAGCCGGATATGCGGACGCGGCGTAAGCGGATCTCAGGATTGCCGCGAATTGGCCCATTTCCATCAGATACGCAGAAAAGCGGTTGTTTTCCGCAATTTTTCCCCCGCTTTCCGTTGCGCAGAGATCTCTGCACGCAGGCACATATACACCGCCCCATTTGTTAGACGAGCAATATGCTTGAGCTAATGAATGGGGTGTTTTTCTATGCCAAAGAGGATACCGGGAAAGCAATATACGGCAGCGTTCAAACGGCAGGCGGCGGAGGCGGAGAAAACCAAACGGCGCGCAATAAACGCACCCCCCGGCATTATGAAGATTCCCTTCCGGCAGATCACCGCGGCAAATTCCGGCACACGGCTTTTGCGCATCAGCGCGCAGCACATATCGGTACCGGAAAGGATTGCGGAGCCATCCGCTTTGATCCGTCCGGATATGGGAGAGGCGATTTCACTTTTATAAAAAAGCCACGACGGACACCTCACCGCTTACTGTGTGCTTTTGCTCAAAACCAGAAGCTGTACGAAGCATGACGGTCTCACAGCTCCCCATCATTTTCCAGCACTGCCATGACTGATGCCCACAAATCGTGGTTTCGGAACTAAACCTGTCTTACAGCCGGAAAGCGCAAATTTGTACCGGCGGCTTTTTCCTCTTTTCAGATGAAAACAGGTGTGGTATAATAGAACAAATGATTGAGGAGGTGGCGGCTATATGGAACGGGTCATTCTGCACTGCGATCTGAACTGCTTTTTCGCGTCTGTGGAGCTGCTGTCCCACCCCGATCTGCGGGACGTTCCCATGGCGGTGTGCGGCGATCCGGAGGAGCGCCACGGCATCATTCTGGCCAAGAACGAGCCGGCCAAGCGCCTGGGCGTGGTAACAGCGGAGACCATCTGGCAGGCCCGGAAAAAGGCGCCGGGGCTGGTGCTGCTGCCGCCCCACCACCAGCTATACCGCCACTACTCCCACCTTGTCAATGAGATCTACGGGCAGTATACCGATCTGGTGGAGCCCTTCGGCATCGACGAGAGCTGGCTGGACATCACCGGCAGTATGCACCTCTTCGGCGGCGACGGCAAGGCCATCGCCGATGAGATCCGGGCGCGGGTGAAGCGGGAGCTGGGGCTGACCCTCTCGGTGGGCGTCTCCTTCAACAAGATCTTTGCCAAGCTGGGCAGCGACTATCAAAAACCCGACGCCACCACCGTCATCAGCCCCGACAACTGGCAGGAGATGGTCTTTCCTCTGCCGGTGGGCGCGCTGCTGTTTGTGGGAAAGACCGCCCAAAACGTACTGGGGCAATACGGCATTACCACTATCGGCCAGCTGGCCGGATGTCAGGTGTCTATGCTGGAGTCGCTGCTGGGTAAAATGGGCTTGCAGCTCCACGAGTACGCCTGCGGGCTGGAGCGCAGCCCCGTGCGGCCCCAACATGAGCAGGAAGCCGTGAAGTCCGTGGGCAACGGCACCACCTTCAGCCGCAATCTGACCCGGTGGGACGAGGTGAAGACCGGCGTCGCCCTGCTGTCCGACAGCGTGGCCCTGCGCCTGCGGCGCGGCGACCTTACCTGCCGAGGCGTGCAGGTGGTCATCCGGGACGCCAACTTTCAAAACATCTCCCGCCAGACGCAGCTGCCTGCTCCCACCCACCTCACGCGAGACATCTATCAGGCGGCGCTGGCCCTTATTCAAAAGGCGTGGAAAGCGCCCACGCCCATCCGGATGCTCACCGTCACCGCCATCCATCTGGCGCCGGCGGACGAGGCTTTTGAGCAGCTGGACCTTTTGAGCGGCCCCGCGCCGCAGAGGAAAGAAAAACAAGAAAAGCTGGAGGGCGCCATGGACGCCATCCGGGATAAATTCGGAAAAAACGCCATTGCCTTCGGCATCGCCGCAAACAAGACGGTGCGGGACAGCGGCGAGGAATAAGGAGCCATCTATCATGAAACTGATCTTACTGGGCACCGGTAACGCCATGGTGAAAAAATGCTACAACACCTGCTTTGCCCTGGAGGCGGACAGCGGCGAATGGACGCTGGTGGACGCGGGCGGCGGCAACGGCATTCTCGCCCAGGTGGATAAGGCCGGACTGGATTTTAAAGACCTGCACCACCTGTTCGTCACCCACGCCCACACCGACCATGTGCTGGGCGTCATCTGGGTCATTCGCGCCGTGGCTACGCTGCTGAACAAGGGAGCCTACGCCGGCGCCCTCACCATCTACTGCCACGAGGAGCTGCGGGCACTGCTGGAACAGTTCTGCCAGGCCCTCTTTCCGCCCAAGCTGCTGCGCCATCTGGGCAAGGGCATTTTGCTGCGGGAAATACGCCCCTGCGACCGCCTTACCCTGCCGGAGTCGGAGTGGACGGTGTTCGACATCTGCTCCACAAAGGCCAGGCAGTTCGGCTTTCAGGCACGGCTGAGGGACGGGCAGCTTCTCACCTGTCTGGGGGACGAGTCCTACGCCCCCGTCAGCCGTGACTATGTGTTCGGCTGCGACTGGCTTTTGACGGAGGCCTTTTGCCTTTACGCCGACAGGGATATCTTCAAGCCCTACGAAAAGCACCACAGCACCGTGCGGGACGCCGCGCAGATGGCGGAGGAACTGGGGGTCCGGCATCTGGTGCTGTACCACACGGAGGACGAAACCCTCTCTACGCGGAAGGCGCGTTATACGGAGGAGGCGGCAGCCTGGTACCACGGAAGCATTTTTGTGCCGGAGGATCTGGAGACCATCGACCTCACGACACGCTGAGCATAAATAAAAGGAGGCAGACAAAATGGAGTATCGGAAATGGGACAACACCTATGTGGTGCGCCTTGCCAAGGGCGAAGAAGTGGTGGCATCGCTGGAAAAGCTGGCACAGCAGGAGGACATCTCCTTTGCCGACGTCCGGGGCATCGGAGCCGCCGACGAGGTGACGGTGGGCATCTTTGAAACCGCCCCGAAGGAGTATCACAAGCTCACCTACACCGGTGATTTTGAGATCACCAGCCTTCTGGGCACCATTACCCGGCAGGAGGGAACCCCCTACCTGCACCTGCACATCACCATCAGCAATCCCCAGCAGCAGCTTTTCACCGGCGGGCATCTGAATCGGGCAATCATCAGTGCCACGGCCGAGATCGTGGTCACCGCCCTGCCAGGCACGGTGGGCCGTCGGTTCGACGAGGAGACCGGGCTGAACCTGTTTGATTTCACAAAAGCATGACCAAAAATACAGCGCAAAAGCATAACCAAAAGCTGCGAAGGAAAAATCCTTCGCCGCTTTTGGTTAAAGTCCCTTACCAGATGTGCATCACGTGCTGCATCAGCAAACTGACGCCTGTAATGCCGATCCAGCAGCAAAGGCCCATCAAAATAGGCTTGCCGCCGCTTTTCACCAGCTTGACAATGTTGGTGTTCAGGCCGATGGCCGCCATGGCCATGACAATGAGGAATTTGCTCAGCCCCTTGAGGGGATCGAAGACCGCTGCGCTGACGCCGCAGCGCACCGCCACGGTGGTGATCAGCGAAGCCGCCAGAAAATACAGGATGAAAAACGGGAAGATTTGCCGGAAGCTCACCTGAGGGCCTTCCTTGCTGCGCTCCCGCTTCGCCCGCACGAAAGCCAGCACCAGCGTGATGGGAATGATGGCAATGGTACGGGTGAGCTTCACCGTCACCGCCTTGTCCAGCGTGGCGCTGCCAAGGCTCCACATGCTGTCCCAGGTGGAAGCCGCCGCCGTCACCGAGGATGTATCGTTGATGGCCGTGCCCGCGAAAACGCCGAAAGCACCGCCAGAGGTAGTGTCGAAGCCCAGCAGATAACCGAAGGTGGGAAACAGGATCGCCGCCAGCACATTGAAAAAGAAGATGACGGAGATGGCCTGGGCCACCTCTTCATCGTCCGCGCCGATGACAGGGGCGGTGGCCGCGATGGCGGAGCCGCCGCAGATGGAAGAACCCACGCCCACCAGCGTGGAGATGCGGCCGGGAATGTGCATCACCCGATGCAGTACATAGGCGATCACAAGGGAGGTGGTGATGGTGCAGGCGATGATGGGCAGGGATTCCTTCCCCGTCTGCCACACCACGTTGAGATTCAGCCCAAAGCCCAGCAGGATCACCGCCCACTGCAAGATCTTCTTGGAGGTAAACTTGACGCCGCTTTCCACGGCGGTTTTATCTTTCAGCAGCAGCGTCACGCCCATGCCCGCCAGGATGGCAATCACCGCGCCGCCGATCACCGGAAATATCCGCCCCAGCAGCCAGCTGGGAATGGCAATGGCCAGGCACAGCGCCAGCCCTTTTCCATTTTTTTCAATGAATTTCATCTCTTGCTCCTTCATTTGTCAATTTCTTTCTTGATTATAAAGCGTCAGAGTGATAAAATCCAATTATCTTATCAAATATATCAATAATAATTTTTTATGAGGCCGTCATGAGAGATGATAAAATCCACACGTTTCTGACACTCTGCGACACCATGAACTACCGGTTGGCCGCGGAGCACCTGCATATCACCCAGCCCGCTGTGACGCAGCACATCCACGCCTTGGAGCAGTACTACGGCTGCCGGCTGTTCCTTTACGACGGGCACCGCCTGCAAAAGACCCAGGGCGCGGCCACGCTGGAGCGCTATGCCCGGGGTATGGTCTATCAGGAGGAGAAGCTGATGCAGGCGCTGCACCCCCTGCCGGAAAATCACCTGACCATCGGCGCCACCAAGACCATCGGGGAATTTGTCATTGCCGGGCAGGTGGCCCGCTATCTGAAAAACCCCCGAAATCATCTGGACGTGCTGGTGGGCAACACACGGGAAATGCTGCACCTGCTGGACCGGGGGCAGATCGACTTCGCGCTGGTGGAGGGGAACTTCGACCGGGCGCAGTATGACTGCCGCCTGTACCGGAAGGAGCCTTTCGGCGGCCTGTGCGGCCGCAGTCATCCCTTTGCCGGGCGCACCGTGACGGCGGAGGAGTTGTTTGGTGAGACGCTGCTGCTGAGGGAGTCCGGCTCCGGCACCCGTGACGTACTGGAGCAGGTACTGACCCAGGCCAACCGATCCCTCACCGAATTTGCCAGGGTGGTGACGGTCAGCAGCTTTGGTCTTTTGTGCAGTCTGGCGGCGCAGGGGGCTGGCATCTCCTTTGCCTACGAGGCCATCGCCCAAAGCCACCCCCAGCTTGCCCGCTTCCATGTGGACGCCTGGGACATCGCCAGGGAGTTCAACTATGTCTTTTTGCGCCACACCGACGCGGCCGACGCCGTGGATCTGTTTGAAAGCTGCCGATGAAAAAAGCGGGAAACGCAAAGATAAAATCTTGCCTTTCCCGCTTTTATGACAATTTATATGCCAAAAAGTGGTATCCGGAGATAAAACACTCCGGATACCACTTTTTAATGGAGAACGGGTCTGCCGCGCCTTAACAGCAGGAAATCATCTTCCCGCGGTGAAGTCCGCCCCCGAAAGTCAACCGTGGAAGCGGATAAGAAACTTTTTGCCGGAAGAGAAAAATCGTTACATCCCACAAGGCAGGCGGGCAGTCACTTCCGATACTCAAAGCAAGTCAGGTTCACATTCACCGAGCAGCCCTGGCCGGAGGTGCCGCTTTGATTGGTCACGTTCATGTCCCGGAGCAAATAGCAATAGCTGCTGTTTTTGATCTGTTCCAGCACGTTTTTGGCGGCATCGTAGCTGGCCGCCTGGAAATTGAGGGTGAAGCTGCGGCTGACCGTATAGCCATCGCCCAAAAACACCTCGTCGTCAAAATGGATGGTATAGTTCCCCGCGGCAGACAAGATGGTGTTGAGCTCCAGCAGCACCGCGTTGAGATTGTTATACGCCGGAAGCCCTTTGAGGCTGCCGCCGGAGGCGGCTCTGAGATCATCCAGCTTTTTTTGCATGGTCTTCATCTCGGTGGCTTTGTCCATCACCGTGCTCAGCTGGGTGTTCACCTGGGTCTGCTGGGCCTGCACCTCCGCCATCTGGGCGGTGAGGGGCTTATGCAGCGCGAAGTAATAGACCACCGCGATCACCAGCACGCCCAGCAAAATGAGTTCCCGTATAGAAATCGTCCGTTTCATCATTTCGACGCCTCCCCTGCTGTGCCTTCCTGGGCCACATGGATGACCAGGGACGCGCTGACCGTACCGTCAGAGGTAGTCTGGCCCGTGGTGGCGGTATAAACGGTGACGCTTTGCACCTTTGCTTCCTGTAACAGCGCCAGGCGCAGGTCGCTCACCTGCTTCAAACTGGAGGCGGAAATCTCCACCACCATATCGTTGTCCACAATGGAAACGCTTTTCAGCGTGGCCACGCCCGCCATCCGCGTTTGCAGCAGATCCAGCAGATTCAGACGGTCCACCAGCTGCTTCTGAGCATCGGTGAGATAGTCGCCGCTATACCGATGATACTCTGACGCCACGCGGTCATAGCCTGTCACCAGCTGGTTCATCTCCGTGAGCCGGGACTCTGACGCGGCAAGGGACGCCTGCGCTTTGTTCAGCGCCGCGTAGCGATCCATGACGCCAAACTTGACGAACAGCGCCACCGCCAGCACCAGCACCGCAAACACCGGCACCACCCGGGACGGGCTGTTGTCGTTGGTCTCCCTGACGGCCAAGTTCATGGTGGTCTTGGTGGGGTATTTCATCTTTTGCTTTTTGCCAAAAGGGACACGATCCGATAGTTTCATATCAACCCTCCGTTTCCAGCACGACGCCAATGGCCATGGCGCAGGTGGTCATCAGCGCCTCGTCCGCGCCATTGGCCTGGGGCAGCAGCTCCGTTATGGAGTGCTGAGTAAACTGCACGGCGCCTGTCACCGTCTCTTTCATCAGGTCGATGGCGGCGCCTGTGCCGCAGAAATACACATCGGCCAACTGGCTGTCCCGGTTGTTGTAGGCATGGAAGTTGATGACCTTCATCACCTCCACGGCCAGCTGGTCATACACATTCACGCACTGGGGAGCGGAAAGAGCATCGACATGGTTGGTGCGGCGATACTCCGCCGCCACATAGGCGTCGATGTGGAAAGTGTCCGCGATGGCCTCGTCCACCTGATGGCAGCCGATCTCAATGACCTTGGAGGCCAGCACCGCCGCCCCCTGCATGATTACCACCCGGGAGCTGTCGTACCCCAGTTCCACCAAGCAGAACTCCTTCAAGCCGTCCTCCGGATACTGCCGCAGGTGGCTTTTCATAATATTGGTATATACCATTTCGTAGGGCAGCGCCAGCGAAAGGTGCATACCGGCCCGGCGGAAAAGCTGCATATACTCTTCAATGCTGGTCTTCTGCACCGCGGCCGCCGCCATCTCCAGCCCTGTGACAGAGCCGTTTTCGGCGGTGAGCATACGCTCCATGGCATAGTCGAAAAAGTATCTGTCCGTGTCGCCGCCGATATAGTCGCGGAACTCGTAAGGCAGGTTGATCTTCAGCTGGTCCACCGTCATGGGCGGCAGCGTGATGCGCCGGAAGTAGGTGGTGAAGTCCGGCAGGATCACGGCGCAGCGCCCGGCTCCCAGGCGGTACCTGCCGCGCACCGAGCGGATCAGCCGCGCCAGCTGCTCCGGTGCCTGAATGTGACCGCCTTTCACCAAATTTTCCGGCAGGCGCTCACAAGCCAGCTGATAGGTCCCGTTTTTCACCAGCGCCAGTTTCAGCTCCGCGCCGCCAATGTCCACACCGATGAGCGAAGACCCTCTGAGCAGATTCTCCTTCGTCGTCTTTTCCATAGACACAACCCTTTCTTGCAAAAGCCGGACTCTTCCGGATATTTTTACGTCTCTTTTCCCTCTTTCAGAAAAAGAGGCCCAGGTACCAATGTATCAGACTCTCGCCTGTCAGCATGGCCGCCACGCAGCCCAGCGCAATGGCCGGGCCAAAGGGAATGTGGCGATCCGCCCGGGGATGGGTACGCTGCCACACAAGGCCCGCCGCAATGCCAATAAGGCAGGCATACAGCAGCCCGACGAGATTTATTTTCCAGTCAAAATAGAGGCCCGTCATAAACAGCAGCTTGATATCACCGCCGCCCATGGCCTCCTTGTTCATGATCTTTTCCACCGCCAGCACCAGCAAAAGCACCGGAAGCGAGATGGATACGCCGCCCACCAGCGCTCGCAGCGCTGTCATGGGAACGTCTCCACCCAGCAGGATAAATACGCCGCGGCACACGATGCCCGCCGCGATGAGCCGGTTGGGAATAATGTACTCATAGAGATCCGCGCAGGAGATACAAAACAGCAAAGACACCAGGATCAGATATGCCACTGTCTCCCAGGACAGGGCAAAATGCAGCGTCACCGCCGCGTAGCAGGCGCCGCAGATCAACTCCCCCAGCGGGTGGACAAAGGAAATCTTCTCCCCGCAGTAGCGGCAGTGGCCCCGCAGCGCCAGCCAGCTCACCACCGGCACCAGATCCGTGGTGGAGAGTGTGTGTCCGCAGGCGGCGCAGTAGGAGCGGCCCCGGGCCACCGAGTCGCCGTGGGTCATGCGCCAGGCCGCACAGTTTAAAAAGCTGCCCATGGCAAGGCCCAGCATCGCCGCCACCAAAGCGGCGTAGACCGCGGTAAAGGTACTTGGAAATTCCATGTGGTTTCTCCTCTTTGAGGATCGTTCAGATCCGGCTCCCGTCGGAGCGCCGCAACCCATCGGCGCCCCGGCAGAAGCTGTCGGCAGCTCTTCCCGCTAGCATAGGAAGGGCTTATGTACGGTTAGGAAATTAACTAAGGGCCAAATTACTCAGTGCAAAACTACCGCTGGTGGCCGTGTACGTGATGGCAATGCCATTTCCCTTTGTAGGCGTAAATCCAGTAACGGTATCGACAGTGTAGCCGTCAGCCTTGAGTGCATAGGCATTCGTTTTCCCGGCATCTCCTGCCATAAAAGAACCGTCTTTCTGCATATACCAAGTTGTATCCGCGGTGGGCACTGCGGCATCGCTGGTGGGATCCACGTTCAGTAGCCTGCAAGTCTGCATCACGGCGTAGGCCGAACGGACGTTGGCCTGGTCGGCGGCAATATTTGCCTTTTTCAGCTGGCTGGAAAAGGTGGGGATGGCAATAGCGATCAGAACAGCGATGATGGCCACCACGATCAGCATTTCCATCAGGGTAAAGCCTTTCTTATCCCGGGCTTTGACCAAAGCGGTGCATTTTTCTTTCATCATTTTCACCTCATATGTCTTTTGTCTTTTTCTTTTTGGGTTGTCTATTTTCACGAAGATGGGTTGGTCTCTTCGGTGAAACCGCTGGGAACAGAAGCGTCAGCCGATGGTGTTATACAAAGAGAACATAGGCAGGTATACCGCCAGAAGCACAAACACCACAAAAACGGCCAGCACGCAGATGATAATGGGCTCCAAAAGCGACACGGCCCGGTTGGTGGATTGCTCCACCTCGTTGTCGTAATACGCGCCGATGACCAAAAGCGTATCTTCCAGCGAGCCGGACTGCTCGCCCATGGCGGTCATCTCGCACAAAAGCTCCGGCAGCAGGCCCGTGGCCCGCAGCCCCTCGCCGATGGTGCCGCCGGATTCCACTCCTGCCACCACGTTCATGATGGCAGAGGACACCAGATAATTGTTCACGGTCTTGGCCGTGATGTACAGCGCCTTCATCACCGGAAGACCGGAGGATAGCATAGCCGAGAGCGTATTGGCAAACTGACTGGCCACGTTCATGCGGTTGACCCGGCCCAGCACCGGCAGTTTCAGGCGCAGGCGCCCCCGGGTCAGCTTGCCCCGCTCCGTAGAGCAGTAAGTCCGCCAGGCCAGCACCAGACCCACCAGCGCGATCAGGATATACAGAATGTACGTTTTAAAGAAGTGGGAAATAGCCACCAGCGCCCGGGTCACCCCCGGCAGATTCGTTCCCATCTGCCCAAAGGCAGAGGAGAACGTGGGCACGGCAAAGGTCATGATAACGATAATCACCGACACGGCTACCGCCAGCACAAAGGCCGGGTACGTCAGCGCCGTGACCATCTTGCCATGCAGCATGGCCTTCTTTTTATAAAACTCGGCCAGCGTGGCGAAGGACTGCTCCAAAGAGCCGGATTCCTCGCCGGCACGCACCGTTTCCACAAACGTGGGGGGCAGGCCGGGACCCCGCAGCTCAAAGCTGTCCGCCAGGCGGTAGCCCGCCGCCACATCCCCCGCCACTTGCAGCAGGAGATTTTTCAGCATCCGATCCTCCACCTGATGGCCCACCAGCTCCACCGATTTGACGATGGGCATACCGGCGGTGAGAATGATGGAAAACTGACGGCACATCAAAGAGAGGGTCTTTTCATTGACCTTGCGGACCTTGAGGCGCTCTGCAAGCGCGCTGCCCCGAACCTCCGTGAGCCGGTTAATCACGGCGCAGTTTTCCTTGATCTGCAAAATAGCGTCGTTTTTATCATGGGCCTGTACCACGCCGGTCACCACGGCGCCGTTGAGGGAAACAGCCTCATACTTATACGTTGTCATCTCATCACCGCCCTCGTCTGCGCCCCCGGCGCCGTCAGCACCCGCTTCATATACGCCGCGTCCTGCGCCGCCGCAAGAGCGGTTTCCGGCGCGATCACATTCTCCCGCACCAGGCGCAGCAAGCTGTTGTCCATGGTAATATTGCCCTCCGCCGCCGAGGTGGCCAGCGCGTTGACGATCTGGGGCGTTTTGGCATCCCGGATGAGACTGCGGATGGCATCATTGGGGATCATTACCTCGCAGGCCGCCACACGGCCGCTGCCGTCCTTCTTTGGCAAAAGTTGCTGGGCCAGAACGCCCCGCAGCGTCATGGACAGCTGCAAACGAATTTGCTGCTGCTGTTCCGGCGGAAACACGGCCACGATGCGGTCGATGGTGTTGGGGGCGGAATTGGTATGCAGCGTGGTGAACACCAGATGCCCCGTTTCCGCCGCGGTCAGCGCCGTTTCAATGGTATCCAGCGTCCGCATCTCGCCCACCAGGATGATGTCCGGGTCTTCCCGCAAAATGGACTTGAGTCCCGATGAATAGCTGGCGGTATCCGTGCCGATCTCCCGCTGGTTCACCGTGCATTTATCCGGTGTGTAGAGATACTCGATGGGGTCTTCCAGCGTGATGATATGGGCGGGGCGGGTGTGGTTGATGGCATTGAGCAGCGCGGCCAGTGTGGTGGATTTACCCGAGCCGGTCTCTCCCGTTACAATGACGATGCCACGGGGAAACGAGGCGAAACGCTGCACCACAGGGGGCAGATGCAGCTCCTCCACCGCGGGGATGCGGTCTTGCAGCAGCCGGATGGCCGCCGAAACGTGCTTTTGCTGCATGAACAGGTTCAGCCGGCACCGCACCCCCGCAATGGTGGCCGCCAGATCCAGCTCCCCCTGCTCCGCCACCTGGGCGTACCGCCCCTCTGTCAGTTCGTTGGCAAGGCGGACACAGTCGCCATCCGTCAGCTTCTCGGCGTCCAGATCGGCCAGAGCGCCGTTGACCCGGAAGCGCACGGGAATGCCGCAGACAAGATGCACGTCCGAGGCGTTTTGCCGCCGGGCCAGTTCAATGATTTCCTGAATGGATCTGTTCATCTGATTCCTCCGCGCTTTTCATTCGTCCGTTGTGTGCAGGATGCGGCCGGCTTCTTCCACCGTGGTCACGCCGCTCAGCACCAGGTGGCGGCAGTCCTCCAGCATGGTTCGGAATCCCGCCTTCTGTGCCGCCGCAAGCAGTTCCTCTCGCGTGGCGCCGGCACGGAACCGGCGGCGCAGGTCTGTGTTCATCTCCAAAATTTCAAAGGTGGCCGTCCGGCCCCGATAGCCGGTGTCCATGCACTCCGAACAGCCCTTGCCTCGGTAAAACTGATATTGGGACGGGTCTTCCGCGGGCAAGCGCAGGCTCTCCAGCATCTCCTCGGTGGGGGTGTACGCCGTGCGGCAATGGGGGCAGACTTTCCGCACCAGGCGCTGGGCCACAACGCCTTTGAGGGCGTTGGAAATGAGATAGGGTTCCACGCCGATATCCACCAGCCGGTCCAGCGTGGACACGGCATCGCCGGTGTGTAGCGTGGAGAGCACCAGATGGCCGGTGATGGCCGCCCGCATGGCAATCTCCGCCGTTTCGCCGTCCCGGATCTCGCCCACGGCAATGATGTCCGGATCCTGGCGCAATATGGCCCGGAGGCCCGTGGCAAAGGTCATGCCCACCTTCTCGTTGATCTGCACCTGGTTGATCTTGTCCAGATTATACTCCACCGGGTCTTCCAGCGTCACCAGATTCACTTCGTCATGGTTGAGTTCCTGGATCATGGTATACATGGTGGAGGATTTGCCGGAGCCGGTAGGCCCCACGATCAAGATAACGCCGTTGCTGCTGCGCAGCAGCTCTCTATACTTTTCCAGATTTTCCCCCGTCAGGCCGATACCCTCGTTGGTAAGCATTTGCTGGGATTTGAGCAGCAGGCGCATCACGATCTTCTCGCCGTAAATGGTGGGCAGCGTGGAGATACGCAGGTCCACGTCCTTCTGACGCACCCGCAGGTTGGCCCGGCCGTCCTGAGGCACACGCCGCTCGGCAATATTGATGCCGCCCATGATCTTGATACGGGAAATGATGGACGCCTGCAAATTCTTGGGCACCGTGATGACCTGGTGCAGCAGTCCGTCCACCCGTATCCGCACCACCATGCCGTCCTCCTGTGGCTCCAGATGGATGTCGCTGGCGTTTTCCGCCACGGCGCGCTCGATGATGGAGTTCACCAGACGGATGGTGGGCGCGGACTGGCTGTCCTCCAGATCCAGCGTGGAGCCCACCGTCTCCTGCGCCGCCGAGGCGTTCTCCTCGTTGACAAGATCCCGCTGCAATTCGTCGATGGCCCGGGAAACACCCTCGGCCCCGTACAGTGCGGCAATGGCTCTCTCGGTGGCGAAGGCGGTGGCGATCATGGGAATCACCCGCCGCTTGGTCACGGACTTGACCTCTTCAATGGCCACGAAGTTCAGCGGGTCCACCATGGCCAGATACAGCTCGCTGCCCACAGCGCGCACCGGCACCACGGTATATTTGCGGGCAATGTTCTTGGGCACCAGATTGGCCAGTGCCACCGGGATCTCCACCTTGGACAGATCCACAAATTCCACGCCCAACTGGATCTTCAATACGTCGATGAGCTGCATCTCGGTAATGACGTGGGTGTCGATCAGCACGGCGCCCAGGCGCTTGCCCTCGCTTTTGCTGACCTTCAGCGCCTCAATCAGCTGATCCTCTGTGATAAGTCCCACCGATACCAGCAGGTCGCCCAGTCTTTTGTACGCCATTTTCAAACCCCTTCCGTCGGTTCATTTTCCCTCATATCCGGTCTTACGATACAGCAAGGGACCGGAAATCCGTCTGACAATTCACGGCGATCCCCTCGCCCCCTTTTTTCTGGAGCTGATAAGTCACATGAAACACGCCGGAGTCCGGCGCGTAGGTAATGGCAAAGTTTGTCACTGTCAAATCGGTGTAGGCGCCGCTGTTCACCACCAGCGCCTTTTTTCCGCCCACGTCAAAGTACAGATACCCCGCCCCCGCCGTAAAGACGGCGCCGCCTTTACCCGTGACGAACGTACCAGTGCCGTACTCCTCCGAGGCCACCGTCACGGTGCCGCTGCCGTCCACCACACCGGAGGCGTAACGCAGGTAGTCCCCCAGCGTTGTGTTGATGGTATCTTGCAGCACCAGAGTCTCCGAGGAAAAGACGGAGCGCTCATAGGTTTGGATGGCGGCGGTCATACCGGTGGCCATGCCCACGCCGATCAGCGCCAGGATCACAATGGCCGCCAAAAGCTCCACCAGCGTCAGGCCTCCCCGGGAGGCCAGCTTTTTTTTCATCTCAGGACCCCTCCTTCGTATAGGAGGTGAGCGTGTTGTCGCCCGTGTAATAGTCCACCGTGATCTGCTGCTCTTGTCCGTCTTTTCCCGTAATGGTCACGGTGCCGGTCCGCGGGTCGGCGGTCCGCAGCTCTGCCTGAGAAAGTGCCGTCTGATATGCCTGAGAAAGGCGCTTGGCGCTTTGGTTGAAGCGAGTGGCCACCGCCGCCGATATCAAAAGCAGCAGGGATGAGAACACCACCACCACGATGGCTGTCAGCGTCTCCACCAGCGTTTCGCCGCCGCTGCTATGCAGTTTGCTTCGTAAACGCTTTCCCATTTATGCCTCCTTGGTCAGCTTGAAGTGGCTCCACTGCACGCTCTTGGTGTAGGTGGTCAGCCTATAGGGCATGGCGGCGGTCTCTTCCACCCACTCATAGGTGTAGGGGTTGAGCACATATCTGCCTGTTTTATAGATACACTGGCGCTTGGCAGGATCGTTTCGCCCGCCGTCGTTGGTATCGGTTATCTCGGCGTCCAGACTAAGCTCCATCTTATAAGCGGAGAGGGTTCTGGCCGGGTCGTCGGGGTCCAGCGCCGTCAGAGTAAACACGATCTGATAGGAGCTGACGCCGCCTTCCGTCTTCATCTGCCCCGTGGTCATCTTCACCTGCACCGCCAGCGCGCCGGAGTCCGTCTCCGGCTCTGCGGTAAAGGTGCGGGAGGCCGGCACCGTGTTGGGGGCCTTGCAAAGGGTCAGGGCGTCCTCCCAAAGGTACGACTCCAGCAGGGGCTTGTCGACGGTGTCCGCATAGGCCCACTCCCCCTCCATGCCATCGAACTCATATGCTGAAATATGAGCGTAGGAAGGCTTTCCGCACTGGTGGGACAGGACTTCCTTTCGCGCTGCGAAGGCGGGCATGGCCTCTATCTCCCGCTGCAGCAGCTCCCCCGCGGAACTGACAGAGAGATAGGCCTGCTGCTCCTTGCGCTGCTTCACCGTCCGGCCCACGCTGGCCGAGGCCGCCGTCAGCGTCACCGCGGCCACCATCAGGCACAGCAGGAAGAACAGCAGCGTGATCACCAGTGAGGCGCCGCGCTGGCTGTGCAGTTTTTGTCTGAGCGCTGAACTCTTTTTCATACGGTGCCTCCTTTCAAATTCTTATGGGACGGATGTGATGGTCACTTTTCCGCTGGAGCTGACCTTAACAAGCACCGTCAGCTTCGTATCGCCACGGCACCGGAAGGTCAGATAACTCGACTTGCTTCCAGAGTAAGACCCCACATTGAGGGCGTAGCAACTGTACCCGCTGGCGGTAACACTGCTGTCCTTGACGCCGGACACCTGTATGGCGGTGGGGACGCTGCTATTCACGGTCCAGGCGTCCGTCCCGGTGCCGTCCGGCGCGTAAGCCGGGACCAGGTCGTCGGATATATACAGATAGGACCTGTCCTCTTCATAGTCCCCGGCCCACTGAATGTTGGGCGCTCCGCTGGTCAAAACCTGCCCGGCGGAGGCATCATATCCGTACTGGGCGGTGGTGCTGTAATTCCAGTAGCCCAGGGGCCACATCACATAGACCCATGTTTTGCTGCGGCTCACAAGGCCGATTCTTCCGGCCGGCGGGTCTGGCGTGTAGGCCGGCCAGTCGCCGTAATGCACATAGACAGGGGTCTGCACTGTGTTGGTCTGCACCACGGAGGTGGGGAAGGGATACGTCTTGCCCAGCAGCGCCGTATCCGTGGGGAAGCTGTTCTGGGCGGGGGCAAAGCCGGTGATGGTCAGCTTGGTCATCTCTGTATAGCTAACGGCTGTGGCGCCCGTCCACGCCGAGGGTGTCCCGGTGACAGTGGGGGCGAGATAATAGCAGTTGGTCACGGTATAGGTCCGGCTGTTATCCGCCGGGCCGCGGCCCGCCACGCCGTAAGACGTATAGTTGGAAGAGGTGTCAAAGGTGCAGAAGGAATAGCAGCTGCTCATGGTGCTGGAGGCCGTCTTGCCTGCGTTGCCGGAATAGGTATAGCAGTACCCGCCGGAAACGCCGCCCATGCTGGTATTGGCTCTGTTTCGCTGCACGTCCATGGTGAGCTGCCCGCCGGCATAGCATTTGCTCATGGTGGTGGTATTGTTGCTGCCCACAAGACCGCCCAGCGAGATCACCTTGCCAGTGCCGTCGGTAATCTGGGCTTTGACCAGCTTGTTCACCGCGCTGCAATTCTGCACCTCGCCCATGTTGATGCCCACAAGGCCGCCCACCGCCACGTTACCCACAGCTTTGGCCGCCTCATAGCGCACGGTGTAGCCGGAAATGCTGCAGTTGTAAATCTGACAGGATTCGCTGCCCTGCACATAGCTCAACCCCACCAGGCCACCCACCGCGGAGCTGTCATTGTCAACAAAGGTGGATCGCACATAGGCGCTGCCGTCGGAAACCATATGGATATTTTGCAGCGTGGCGGCCAGCGTTTCTCCGAAGAGGCCCGCAAACCGGATCTTATCCGCCGCGTAGCTTTGCAGGCAGTAGTTTTTGATCTCATAGCCGCCGCCGTCATAGCTGTTTTTGAACTGGCAGGGCTTGACACCGTAATGGGACGTACTGGCCGATTCGCCGATGGGCCGGTTGCGGTAGAGGTTCGTTGCACCGGTATCCATCAGATCGAATACCGTGCCGCAGTATTGCTTGGTATAGTCGCTAAAGCTGATGTTGATCTCCTGCCGGAAAGCAAACCTGTTGCCGGCGCCGTTATTGGCCGTGTTCCAGTAATAGTAGACCCGTCCCAGGGCGTTGAGCTGCCGGGCCGAGCGCATATAGATCACCGAGGGGTCTGCCGGCCGGCCGGGCTGCGGCTTGTTCACATCGGGATTGATGGCGTTTTTGGCGAAGTGGGGGCAGTAGTAGAACGTATAGTTGTTGGTCACCGCCACGCCGCTGCCGCCCGCGCCCTTGGCATAGCAGGACAGCTTCAGCGTGTCGTAAAAGGCGGCCGTCTTGTCCCGCGCCGTCTCCTGCAGGGCAAAGGGCAGCTGATAGAGATACACATACGCCACCTCAAAGGACGCGTTGGAGCTCTTGTCCGTAAAGGTCAGCTGCCGCTCCGTGCTCAGCAGGGTAAAAGCGCCGCTTTGGGCCGTATCCGCCCTGGTGATGGTCTGCATCGCCTCGCCGTTGAGGGTGTACTCCATGCGGGAGAGGTTGTAGACGGACAAAATGGCGTAGCCGTCCTGCTTCACCGTGAGGCCCGCCGCCGTCAGCTGGCTCTGGGTCTTGAGCGTGCTCAGCGTCCAGGCCTGAGAGGCCGCCGCGGTATAGCCCTCAGCATAATAGCCCATGGTCTCGCCGCCGGACGCGTCGGCATAGACCTCATAATATACAATCGAGGTATCAATGATATATTCTTCCGGCCAGGAGCCGTAAAAATCGGTCTGCGCGCCGGTTTTAGCAAAGGGGAACGCCATGCCCAGCAGCTTCACCTCATAGGGGTGGGACTGGTCGGAGCTAAGGGAACGGCCATTGTCCGCCGCTGCTTTCCGCAGCGTCGCGTAGGTGGCGGAGGTAACTCCTGTCACCGTCGCCGTAAAGCCATCGTTGTAGCTGTTCTGGCGGAGATACATACAGTCGCTGACGGTGCCGCGCGCCCCGCCGGCGGGGACGAACGCGCCCATGGCAGTGAGGTCGGTGGTATCGGGTCTTTTCACCAGACCGTAGGCGGCGCTGGCGCTCACCCGGAAGCCGCTTTCCAGATATCCCGTGAAGCCGCCGCCATAGCTGCCCGCTGTCACGTTGGCAGTGGCATAGCACTGGCTGACGCTGCCGCCGTGGATGATTCCCGCAAGGCCGCCGCCATAGCTGCCGGCGGTCACGCTGCCGGAGGCGTAGCAGTTGGTAACAGCGCCGCCGGCAAACCAACCCACAAGGCCACCGACACACACCGTACCCCGCACGTCGATGGCCGCAAAGCTCTCGGAGATGACCGAGGCGCCTAAGGCTTGTCCCACAAGGCCGCCGATCCACTGGCCGCCGGACACCGCGCTGACGGTGTGCCTGGTCAGGCTGTCGTCCATATAGGTCTGATCCTGATACACGCCGTCCACCGTAGTGGCCAGATAAACGCCGCAGTTTTCCACCCGTCCGCCCATCAGGCTGCCCACCAAAGCACCCATGTTGCTGCCGCCGGTCACGGCGGGGTCGATGAGGCGCACGTCACGGATGATGCAGTTGGCACGGGAGAAAAGGCCCGTGCCGGGGTTGTTGTCCGAGGTGTCGTTGGAGCCCGTGATGACGAAATTTTTCAGTTCACGGCCCGCAAAAGAGGCTCGTCCGGCTCTTGCCGAGTTGATGCCGAACAGGGTCGCGTTTTCAAGGGGCTTGAAGGCGGAGAGCGGATTGGCGATGACGGTGGTGCCGTCGCTCTTTTCCGTTCTGGGAGCGGAGGGGCAGACCGCGTCCGTCTCCCACTTCCCGGGGTCAAAATCAATGGTCCCTGTCTGCTGCACGGCGGTAATGCCGGCGGCATTGTCTCCGCTGAGGATGTCCGAGCGCAGGTTGTTCAGTTGGCGCAAATATCCCACCTCCACGGTTCCGTCGTCCTTCCGGGCGGCAAAGAGGCTGTTGAACGGCGCCGCCTTCACCGGGGAGACCGTGGTGATGGTCTTATTGGCGTTTTGATAGAGCAGAGATACTTCCGCCGTGATGTTGTCGCCAGGGCGCAGCTTCCCTTCCGTGATCTGGGCAAAGGATCTCCCCAGCTCCATGCTGTCCAGCCGCACCTGCGCCGACAACTGATCGTACGGAAAACTCCAGTCGCTCCCCAGGTCTGCTTTTGTATACGTCTTTGTCCATTTGCCCCCGTGGGTGTCGGCCAGGGTAACGGTGATGGTCATATCGTTTTGCGTCGCCAGCAGGCTCTTGAGCCCGTTACAGGTGACATTGAGATACAGTTCTTCCTTGTTGACCACCGTCACCTGGGGCGCGAAGCTGCGAAGCGCCGGCGTGGCGCTGCTCTCGGCCCCGGCGTAGTAGCCGGTGAGCGTTTCCGAGCGGTCTTCCCTGGCTCGGTATGTATAAAGGGAGATCCCCGAATCGTCTTCATAGAGCTTTTTAAGCTCATCCAACGCGCCGGCGCGGTAAAAGACGCTGTACACGTTGCCGCTCTCCGGGTTCAGCTCGATAATGAACCCGCCCTTGAGCGTCTTGCTGATGACGTCCTCGTCGGAAATGACATAGTTCTTTATGGCGGGATCATCCGAGGTCATATAATAAAAATTCTGCCAGTCCATATCGTCCGGGCAGTCGCCGGGCTTCACGGAAAGCTTCCGGGTGCTGTAATTGGTTTGTACGTCCGTGTTGAAAGCGATCAGATCGCCCGAGGCTCTCGCGGCGGACAAACGATTCTGCGCGGCCACAAAGATCTCTCTGGCCACGGCGTCCGCCTCTGTCATCTTCAGCTGCTGGGCCAGTCTTGCCACCAGCGGAATGGTGATCGCCGCCAAAATGGCCACGATCGCCGTGGTCACCATGATCTCCATCAGCGTGAAGCCTTTATTTCCATGTTGTTTCATATGCTTCATTGCCCGCTCCCTGTCTCCCGCGCCGTTCCTTTTGTCCAGCCATCCGTCAGAACGTCATCCGCTTCCTGGCATCCTTATTAAAACATGATAGCATTTTCATTTTTATTTTACAACAAATTGCCCGAAAAATTTTCCTCCATTTTGACATTTTTCTGCTTCTTTCGCGGTTTTTCCCCTTTTGACCTTCGACGGGGTGAGGCGGATCTGCCGTCAGCGGGGCGGTTGAGGACACGGCTGGAAAACAGCGATTGACTTCATCGGTGCAAATGGCTAAAATAACACTCAATCATATGTCACAGAAAGGGGACGCTGGTTATGAAAACAGCTTTTATCAACAGCACCGTTCTGACAGGCAGGGCGGACATGGCGCCCATGCCGGGCATGACGGTCATCGTCACCGACGGTATCATCACCTCAGTGGTCAAGGGCGGCCTGCCCACCGCCGACTGCCGCGTCATCGACCTGGAAAACCGCTGTCTGATGCCGGGCCTGATCAATCTGCACGTCCACCTGCCCGCCAGCGGAAAACCCAAAAAGAAGCAGACGGACGTGGTGAAGCTGGTGAAATTCCTCATGAGCTCCGCCCCCACCCGGGCCATGACCCGGCAGCTGTGCCTGGGATACGCCCAGACCCAGCTCCGCTCCGGCGTCACCACTATCCGCACCGTGGGCGGCGTTGGCAGCGTGGACACGCAGCTGCGGGACCGCATTCTGTCCGGCAAGGCCGAGGGCCCCCGCATTCTGGCGGCCAACACAGGCGTCTCCGTGCCCGGTGGCCATATGGCCGGTTCCGTGGCCTATCCGGCGGAGAGTCTGGAGGCCGCGGTGGCGTGCGTGCGCCAGGCGGCAGAGGAAAAAGCAGATCTCATCAAGCTGATGATCACCGGCGGCGTGCTGGACGCCAAGGTGCGTGGCGAACCCGGCTCCTTGAAAATGCCGCCGGAGTATGTGAAGGCCTGCTGCGCGGAGGCGCACCGGCTGGGTCTGCCTGTGGCCGCCCATGTGGAAAGCCCCGAGGGCGTCCGGGTGGCGCTGGAGGGCGGCGTGGACACCATCGAGCACGGCGCGGCGCTGGATGACGATATGGTGGCGCTTTTCCGGGAGAAAAATACCAAGGTGGTGTGTACCATCTCCCCCGCCCTGCCCTTTTCCAGCTTCTCCCCCGAGGAAATGC
The DNA here is from genome assembly GCA_034933545.1 of Oscillibacter sp. Lineage (GTDB taxonomy): Bacteria > Bacillota > Clostridia > Oscillospirales > Oscillospiraceae > Vescimonas. The sequence continues at coordinate 34,257 of JAYFNH010000012.1, read as the reverse complement.
ACATCTCCGCCGACGATCAGTTTAACGGCCGTGTGGTAATGGAGGGCGTCATTGCCTGCGCCAAAACCGCTTTGGCGCACCAGATTTCCGTGGGCATGGGCACCGACACCGGCTGCCCCTACATCACCCACTACGATATGTGGCGGGAGGTCTACTACTTCCAGAAATATCTGGGCGTTTCCAACGCCTTCGCCCTTTACACCGCCACCTGCCGCAACGCCGAGATCGCGGGGCTTGCTGACGTGGGCACTGTGGAGGTGGGCAAATGCGCAGACCTGCTGGTGACGGACCGCGATCCCTTGGACGATCTCACCGCGCTGCGGGTCCCCTATCTGGTGATGGCGCGGGGTCATCTGGTGGAAAAACCTCGGGTAAAGAAGTACCCGGAGGTGGAAAAGGCACTGGACCGCTTGCTGTGAAAAGGAGCGGCCGCCCTTTGCCGACATTCCCCCTTATCAATGAAAAAGCGGGCCGAAGCACGGCGTTTGCCGCCGCTTCGGCCCGCTTTTCGGCCGCACCGTGCTTCCCCGCCGTCAGTCGGTACGCAGCTCTTTTTCCAGCTTCTCCAGCGCTCGCTTTTCGATCCGCGATACATAGCTGCGGGAAATGCCGTACTCGGCGGCGATCTCCCGCTGGGTCTGGGGCTTGCGCCCGCCCAGCCCATAGCGCCGGCGAATAATGTCTGCCTCCCGATCTGTCAGACACTCCTGCACCAGTCGGCGGATGAGGATCTGATTCTCCTTTTCCTGCAGATCCGAAAGCATGGTGTCATCCACGCCCACCACATCCATCAGATACAGCGAATCGCCGTCCTGATCCGTATCCAGCGACTCGGAGAGGGACACCTCGCCCTTGGTGCGTTTCTGGGACCGAAAATACATCAGCACCTCGTTTTCAATGCACCGAGAGGCGTAGGTGGCCAGCTTGATATTTTTCCCCGGCTGAAAGGTATTGATGGCCTTGATGAGGCCGATGGTGCCGATGGAGATCAGATCCTCCTGATTGTCGGCCTGGGTGTAATATTTTTTGATTATGTGCGCCACCAGACGCAGATTGTGCTCCACCAGCACGTTGCGGGCATCGATATCCCCCTGGGCGCACCGCTCCAGATATTTCTGTTCCTCCGCCGCATTCAGCGGGCGGGGAAACGAATGGCCGCCGTCCGCCAGATGCAGCGACAAAAACAAACTGTTGGTCAACAGAATAATGGCCGCGGAAATCATAAAGACCCCTCCTCACATCAAAAAATCTATGTGACAACAGGAAGTCCTTATGCCCAGGGCGAAATTGACTTTTCCTCCGCGAAGCCTTACAATAAATAAAAAAAGAAAAGAGGCCGCGCCATGCTGTTTTCAGACCATGAACGCTGTATATATCCTCGCCACTCCCTTCAGGAGGTCATCTGCCAGCTCCGCTTCCCTACCATCCTCACCATCGGCACACGGGAACCCGCCGATTTCCAGGAAGCCATCCGCGCCGAATTCCCCCGCTACCTGGTCAAGCAGGATATTCCCGCCCCCAAGATCGCCGGCGTGGGCACGGAGCATCCCACCGTGGAAAACCCGCCTCCCATCGTCAACTATCACTTTATCTCCTCCGACGGGGCGTGGAAGCTGAACTTGGCTCCCAGCTTCATCGCCCTTTCCACCCTGCGCTACACCAGCTGGGAGGACTTTGCCCGCAAGCTGGATCAGCCCCTGGGCCATTTTATCCGTCTTTACCAGCCCGCCTTTTTCGAGCGGATCGGGCTGCGGTATCTGAACATCATCTCCCGGCAGAAACTGGGGCTGGAGGGCCATGACTGGTCAGAGCTGATCCAGAGCCCCTATCTGGGGCCCCTGTGCCAGTCCGACGTGCGAGAGGACAACGTGACCAAATGCGCCCTGGACGCGGAGATGCGTCTTGACAGCAGCTGTCAGGTGCATCTGCACGCCGGTCCCGGCCGGGTTCAGAGCAATATGCCCGGCGCCCCCCAGGACCCGGAGGTCAAATACATCCTGGATCTGGATCTCTTCATGGGCGGCAGCATTGCCGGTTCGCTGGTGCCCGGCGCTTTGGAGACCCTGCACGCTCACTCCACCCGCCTGTTCCAGGGCGCCGTCACCGACACGCTGCGGGAGACCATGGAACAGTGACCCAGTGCGGCATATTGTCAGCCTTTTTCCGCCGGACTGAAAGCCGGTCGATTTCGCTTACTTTTCTACTTATAAAAACACCTGTGCGGCTATACGCCACACAGGTGTTCTCTCTTTTATCTTGTTTCGTCAACGCTCTTTGCAGCTGCCTTCACTTCCGCGTTTTCTTCGGTGTCTGCATATGCCACGATGTCCTCTTCCACTTCTTTTTTACCGTCCAGGTCAATGTTCAGCTTTTCTTTGGCCTTTTTCTTCATCTTAGTCCAAATAATACCGGCCACGGCACCTACAGCGATCACCACGCCGGCGATCGCCTGAATCGCATAGGTAGTTACCGAGGGATCGATGTAAGCATTGGCATTTACTGTCAGCATCAGCATGACGCCCGTTATGAGGCATACTTTGTATAAATTTTTCATTTATGATTTTCCTTTCTTCCGATCATTCTCATTTTTTATTCTTCTGTCCCCCGGCAAGAGAGGCAAGAATATATTTTCCGCCAGCCTGCGCGGCAGAACCGGGGTTGTAAAGGATCTCTCCACGGGCTTTGGCAATACTCCCGGCATAGGCATCCGCATGGGTCAGCATTTCTTCCACCACTTCGCCGATCGTTCCGACCTGTTCGGGATCCAGATTCTTTCCCAGGATCTTCCGAAGTTTTAAATCCACCGGTTCCACGTCTATGGCTTTCCAGTTCGGGTTGATGGTCTTCATGGGTGTATTGATAAACAGCGAAGGCTTCTCTGTGGAAAAGCTGTATTCAAAGGCAATACTCGACCAGTCCGTTATCAGCAGATCCGAACTGTAAACTGTTTCATTCGAAGAGAAATCCGTTTGAATCAGCAATTCATTCTGGGGATATTTGCCGTACTTTTCAAGCAGCTTCTGAACCTTCTCCGGGCTGCGGCGCACATACTGCGGATGCGGCCGCACAATCACTTTGTATCCATGGCCGGAAAGCTTTTGAATGATCTCATCCAAACATGTATCCATGATATTGCCGGGTTGATGGGACGGCCCGATAAGGATCTGTTTGCGCTCCTTTTCTTTCCTGTCAGAGGACTGATAGAGCGCCGTCAGCTCATCCAGATAAGGATATCCCACTTTCACCGTCTTTTGCTCAGGCAGATTCCGCAGCTTATCCAGCGCCACGATCTCATCTTCCAGAAAAGAACCGGCACAGAAAATGGTGTCAAAGTGATCCAGCGCCCCCTCGCGCAGCGTCATGTTGGCACTATTCATAGCGTGGTCAACATACACATATTCCACATCCTTGCGGACATAGCTGCGTTTGAGGTAAAAGTTTTCCAGATCGGGGGTGGTCATCACCACCATGTCGGCATCCATCTTCATAAAAAGAGTGATGAGCCTCTTTTGCCCGATGTAGTATGTCTTGATGCGCGGCTGTTGCTCTGCAATGGAAAAAATCTGATCGTCAGGATCGTTGGTCACATAGTGGATGGTGACATTGGCGTGCTGCAAAAGCCATTCGATCAGGCTTTTGTAGTACTTGTAAAAACCGCTCTTCTCAGAATAAAACACCAAATGCTTGTTGGCAATGGAAAAAAATCGCTTATAATCCTTTTTCTCCCGGGCGCGATTCTCCTTTGTGTCATTTTCCCCCAGGGCGTCGATGGCGGTCAGTTCCTGCTTGCTCTTCTCCAGAGCCTCATAGTCGATGTAGTTCTTGGGGTTGATCCAGATATTCAGCAGGTACATCTGCCCGATGGCCACTAGGTTGCCATAGGTCCAGTACAGCGCCACGCCGGAGCGCACGAAGGCGCCCAGATACAGCGACAGCACCACGGAGAAGATCATCAGACCGTACTTGTTGAGGTTGCTCTGCTCCGCTTGGAGCACCTGGTCATGGTTCTGCGTCACGCACAAAAGCCAGGACGCCGCCCCCGCGATCAGCGGCCAGAGCAGATACCATCCCTTGGTCTCCCAGGGAATGAGATAGTAATCCACGCCCCAGCAGAACATATCCGCCGTGGTCATACCGGCGCTGGCCGGTTCCTTCACCACCGCGATCACGCCCATCAGAAGCACCAGCTGGATCACAAGCGGGATCAGGCTGGCAAAGGGATGGTACTTCTCCCGTTTGTAAAGCGCCGCCATCTCCTCGTTGATCTTGTCTCTGTCGCCAAAATAGGAGGCCTTGATGTGGTTCAGCTCCGGCTGGATCTGCACCACCTTGATGCTGTTTTTCTGCACCCAGATATTCACTGGCAGCAAGATCACCCTCGTGAGGATCGTGAACAGCAGCACGGCCAGCGGATAAATGGGAATGCACACCCACGACAAGTGCATCACATAGCCCAGAAGTTTACCAAGTAGCTCCATCATGTCAATTTTTCACCCATGCCTACTTCAATTTTTACCGCTCTGCGCGGTTGTCACCAATTCAAACTGATTATCCGCCACATTGCCGTGGAACAGGAACATCACCGCCTTGGCATTGGGATCATCCTCTTCAAGAATGCCCGCGTACTTCGGGATGGACGGATGCACCACCTGATAGCGGTCGGGATTGCTGTTCTCATCCACCTCAAAATAGCTGGGGCCATACTGGCTGTGGTCGGTCAAAAACTGTGACGCCACCGTAGCGGGAAACTGCATGAACTGAATGGGAGCGGCATTTCCCTCATAGGGGCCTGTGTGCCCCTTGGGCTTCACCAGTACCATCGGATGCGCATATACCTCCTCATAACGGATCCCATGATCCGCTGTGATGACGATGGTGGTGTTGTCATAGACGCCCAGTTCCTTGAGCTGCCGGATATACGTCTCGATGAACATGAACTCGCCCCGAGTCTCCTGCATGTCGGTGCTGTTTTTGTCAAACTCCATGTTCTCGTTGAGATCCTCCGAATGAGCGCCCACCAGGTGATAGAAACGGTAATCCTTCTCGCCCGGCGTATAGGAAAGGCCGTCAGTGACCAGCTGGCGATAGAAACGGTGGTCGTTTTGCGTGGACCAGTGATAGATGATGTCCTCATATCCCTTGAGGGTAATGAGCTGGTTAAACTGATCCGTAAAGCCCCAGAAATACTGCTTTACCGGCTGGGGCAGCGTAAAGAAGCCGCAGAACTTATACAGCGTCTTGGCAAAACGCAGCGGGGACGTAAATGTCCAATCCCCCTGCTGTACATTCTGAAACAGATCCACCGGCGCCCCATACAGGTAGGTGGTGGGCGTGTAAAGCCCAATGTGATATCCGCTATTCGACAAGTCCTGATAGAGGTGGGTGCTCTGATAGGCTTCTTCCAGATAGTCGTTGTAGGGCTGCTGCAGATCCGTGTACTGCTGACCCGTCAAAAGCAAAGGCAGACCATACTGCGTGGGCCCACCGCCGGCAATGCAGTTGTTAAAAGAGACAAAGTCTGCCAATTTTTCGTCGGATACCTCCGGGGCGTTGGAATCAAGCAGCGCGTCATAGATAAACTGATCCACCGAGTCCACCACAAACACCACAATGTTGTCGTCGGACACATCCAGCAGATGTTCGTTGGTCACGTTAAAATTGGTCAGGTGATGCTCGGGTGTGGAAATCGCCAGCGTCACCACGGTGACCACCTCAATGGCCACCACAAAGGACGCCGCAAATTTCATCACCGTCAGGCACTTTTCACGGAACAAAAGCGCCAGCACCACACTCGCCGCCATGCAGATCACCCATACCGCGATGCTGATCAGATTCTCTCTGCCGAACTTCGACCAGTCGATCACCGTGCCGTCCAGCACTCCGAAGGAGGGATTGAGAAAGTTGTATTGCAGATACAGGCACAGTCCCACCGAGAAGGTCAGCGAGGCATACACCAGGTAGACCTTGTTCTTGGGCAGCAAAAAAGCCACCAGACCTGCCAGCAGCAGCGCAATGGCGCAACCTGAAAGCGCGAACCGGGTAATGGCGGATACACTGAAAATGAAGTCCTGGACACTTTTGTAGTACAGGGAAAAGGCCGGAAATATGAACAAAGAGACACTGGGAAGAAGAGCGATCAGCAGATAGCCCCATGGCATCTTTTTTTTATTTTGCCCGCCGTGCGGCGCAGGTGATGTCATCTGTTTATTTTCCATCATTGTTTCTTTTCTTCTTTTTCATTATTTCATCATTGGCTCTCACCGATTTGGCACCGGCTCGCAGCCATATATACGCGGATTCTTTCATATAAAAAAGGCGGCCCGCAAACGCGGAAAACTTGTTGTCCCAAAAAGGACGGACAGCAAGCAGCCGTTTCATCTTTTCGCGCCGCTGCCGCCGTTTTTTCTCTGATACAACCGGGGCAGTAGGAAAACTTTGTAAAGACGTACTTTAAGATCAATTCCGCAACTTTTTTATTATAGCAATTCTATCCACAAATTGCAAGTCCCGCCGGTGAACAGCAGGCATCGTCTCCCGCCGCGGGGAGACGATACCTGCCCGGACGCTTATCAAGTCTCCGCACCGTCTTCGATCAGTCCGTGGATCTTCTCCACAATGGTATCCCACTGGTAATTTTCCTGAACGTACCGCTTCCCGTTTTCGCACATCTGGCGATAGGCCTCAGGATGCGTCAAAAGATAGGTCAGCGTGGCCTCAAACTCCGCGTAATTGGTAAAGTACAGCCCCGCGTTGCTGTGGGTGCAGTGATCCTTGAGCACCTCGCACTTGCCGTTCACCAGCACCGGGCGGCCCATCATCATGCTCTCCAGCACCACAATGGACAAACTCTCAAACTGGGAGGCCAGCACGAACGCCTCCGCCCCCCGCATCACGGCGTACTTCTCCTCCTCGGACACGAAGCCCAGAGAGAAAACGTCCGCCCGCTGGGGCACCGGCATCACCGCCTTGCCCGTCAGCACCAGCTTCAGCTCGCCGCCCCGACGCTTCTTATACTCTTCAAAATAGCGGAACAACATGCCGCAGCCCTTGGACTCGTCGATGCGCCCGGAATAGCAGATATACGGCCCCTCAATGCCGAAGTGCTCTTTCACGTCCGGCAGCTCCCCCTGGGGATAGACAACGCCGGAGCCCACCACCACGCCGGGCTTGCCCACCGTGGCGGGGAACAGCTTCTCCACAAAGGCTTTTTCCGCCCAGGCATTGTAGATAAACTTCTCCGCCCGCTGATACACCGGCTGGAAGCAGCGCAGATAAATGGGCCACTCGTCATGGGCCGTGGGGATCAGAACGGTGCGGCCGCAGTCGTCCAGCAGTCCCCTGGCAGAGAGATAATACAAATAGGTCATGAAAATGACCGCCTTGTACTCTTTTCCATGCTCCCGCAGGTAACGCAGGGCTTCCGGCGCCACCGGGCCCTGCTCCTCCAGCCATTTCTTCTCCTCGGCGTCGGTGTGGTCGGGACGCAGCACCGCCGCCGTGGCTTTGTCGAAGCTCTTTTGGTTCCTGCTTCTCACCGTGGGGAAGCGCAGCACCGTCACGCCGTTGAGGTTGGACACTCCCGCCGGGTACTCATTGTCCCAGGTCACATAGTCCAAAGCGCAGGTGGTGATCACTTCCACCTCATAAAAAGGCGTCATCCGCTCGGCATACATCCGGCACTCCGCTTCCGCCCCGCCGTTGACCTCCATGCCGTAGCGCTGGCAGACGAAGACTATTTTCTCTTTCAAGCTGTTCACACTCCGTCTCCTGTCAATTGCTCAAAATAGGTGCGGTAACGCTCCACGATCACGGGCCAGGCAAAATTCTCCCGTACATAGTCCCCGCCGTTTTGGCCCATCTGCGCCGCGGTGTCCTCATGAGTCCGCAGATACTCCACGCAGCGCTCAAACTCGGGATAGTTGGAAAAATACAGGCCACCGCCGCTTTCCACGGCGAAATTCTTTGTCACGTCACACTTTCCGCTGACCAGCACCGGCCGGCCGCACAGCCAGCTTTCCATGATGACCAGTGAGAAGCTCTCATGCTGGGAGGGCTGGCACAGCAGCAACGACGCCGCGCAGGCGTCGTACTTGTCCTGGGGCGAAACGAAGCCCAGATCCACCACGTCGCTTTTCACAGACGAGGGAACGCCGATCTTGCCCCCGCCGATCAGCACTAGCTTGGTGTCGGAGGGACATCTCTTCTTCCACATGGCAAAATACTGCAAAAGCCTATCCACGTTTTTCCCCGCATCCTTACGGCCCGCGTACAGGATAAACGGTGTGTCGATGCCAAATTTTTCTTGGAAACGGGCCGGGTCGCCCGCGGCGTCGATGTTCATGCCGATGCCCATGGTGATGGTTTTCACATTGGTCAGGTCGATGAGCCGTTTGGCCAGTTCCGCTTCCGGCGCGGCGTTGAAGATCATGCCCTTTACCTTGGCCAGTTCTTTCCGCAGCGACATCAGGTGGGCATACCCCTCGTCGTGCAGACAGGGGATCACCGCCGACTTGTCGGGGCACTGCTGGATGCCGTAAAAGGTGGTACCGAAGAGGTAGGGAATGAACACGAACAAGGCGTACTCCTCCCGGTGCCGGGCAATATAGCGGTACAGCTCTGGGCTGTTCACGGATTCCCTGAAATAGATCTCCTCATGCTGGGGCTTGACCTTCTCCCCCTGCATCAGCTTGCCGTTTACCCGGTCAAAGGCCTCGGTATCCCGGGCACGCACGGGAAAACGGCGGATGGTGATGCCCTTTTCCGTCTGCACGCCCTCGGGATGGTAGTTGATGTTCCAGGACGCGGTAAAATCCTTGACACAAGTGGTCAGCACTTCCAGCTCCATACCTGCGTCCCGGAGATGGTGCACCAGATCTCTGAGTTCCATTTCCGCCCCGCCGGTGATGTACTCACCGTACCAGGGCGCCACAAATGCCAGCTTTTTCATTGGTTTTCTCCTTTAAGAAACGTCTCAAACTGACGTAAAAACAACGCGCTGACAGTCTCATAGGAAAAGTCAGCCAGGCGCTGCCGCTGTTTTTCCAGGACAAAAGCGCGCAGCGTCCCATCCGTCACCACACGGTCCGTCACCGCCGCGGCCAGCATGGAATCTTTTTTGTCCAGCAAAAGACCGCTGCCGCCCAGCGTGCCCGGCACCGCGCAGGCACCGTAGGCCACGATGGGCACGTCAAAATACATGGCCTCCACCAGCGGCACACAAAAGCCCTCATGCTCGCTCATGCACAGAAAAACGCTGGCCGTCCGGTAAAGCGCCAAAATCTGGGAAAAAGAAATGTGGCCGGGGAAGATCACATCCTCCACGCCCAGGGCTTTGATATAGGCATCCAGCCTGTTTTTATAGAGGTCCATACCGCCAGCCGAGCCGGCCAGGATCAACCGCGCGTGGGGATCCACCGTCTTTTTGTAGCAGGCAAAGGCACGGATCACGTCCTCCTGCTTTTTGTTGGGTGCCAGACGCCCCACAAACAAAATGTTGGTTCGGCCGTCGCTGTACCGCGCCACGGTTTCTTTGTCCGGCTCTCCGGCATAGTCCTCGAAGGGGATGAGAATGGGCCGCACGTCCACCAAGCAGTCATAGCCGGCGTCCAGAAGCTCCTGGCGGTTGAAGTCGGAATCCGCCTGGCAGTAACCAAAGGTATGGTTCAGTGCCTTGACGTCCTCCGCGCCTAGGCGGCAAAGGCTCTCGGCATAGTCGCTGTAACCGGTGAAAAAGCGGGCGGGCGTGACGTTGTGATAGATCATCATTTTCCGGCAGGACGCCTTTTGCACCAGGCCAATGAGATCCGAGCCGATGGACAGATGATAGATCAGCACATCCTCTTTTCCCAGCTTCGGCATCTCCGCATAAGGGTGCGCCACGTCCCGAGACAGACGTTCGTCGATCTCTTTGGCATAGATGGCCGCGTCATACCCGTTTTTCTTCAAAAGTGCGTCAATAGCTCTGGCGTCATTGCTCACCGCGTCGCCAAAGGCCAGCGTCTGCAGCAGCTGTACGACCTTCACTTTGCCTGCTCCTTCTGCTGCTCCAGCGCGGAAAGCTCTTTTTCCAACTCCGCGATCTTGCGATCCTTCCGCTGGTTTTCCGCTTCCTGCTCACGGATGAAGTTGGCCACCGCGTTCATGGACGAGGCGGTCATGGCGTGGAAAGAGGAGATCTCCTCCAGCGCCGGGCGCATCAAAAAGCACATCAGCTTGCGCAGCACCCGTTTGAAAAAGGTCTTGAAGCGATTGCCCGCAATGGGGCGGTAATAGGGCACCGCGAAATGGGCGCCCATGTCCGCCACATTCTGGCGCAGCAGCTCCTCGTCGTACTTTTCGCCCATCATGGCGGCGTTTTCGGCCTGGGAGAGCATGGGGATCTGCTCAAACGTCACAGCTTCCCGGTACTCCGGCTTTTCTCGGATCTCCCGGCGGATCTCCTCCATAATGGATTCTATTTGGATGGTCTCCATAACAATGGCTCCTTCATCTTCTTCTTTTTTGTTCGGTATCTGTACCGCGGCGGCTTTCGCCCGCCGCAGATCAATTTTCTCTTTTTAAAAAGGTCTCAAACTGCTTTTGGAACAGAGCGCTGACGGTCTCATAAGAAAAGTGTTCCAGCTGGCGGCGCTGCTTTTCCAGCACCGACGCCCGCAGCGCTTCATTCGTCACCAGACGGTCAATGGCCGCCGCGGTGAGTACCGGATCCTTGTCTTGCAGCAAAATACCGCTGCCACCCAGGGTATCCGGCACGGCGCAGGCAGCGTAGGCCACGATGGGTACGTTGAAATACATGGCCTCCACCAACGGCACGCAAAAGCCCTCATGCTCGCTCATGCACAAAAAGACATGGGCTGTTCGGTAAAAGGCCAGGATCTGCTCAAAGGTGCTGTGGCCCGGAAAGACCACGTCCTCCACGCCCAGCGCCGCGATATAGTCCTCCAGCCGCTTCTTATAAAGCTCCATACCGCTGCTGGAGCCGGCCAAAATCAGCCGAGACTTGGGATTGACGGTCTTTTTATAGCAGGCAAAGGCACGAATGATATCCTCGTGCTTCTTATTGGGGACCACACGGCCCACAAACAAAATGTTGGTCCAGCCGTCGCTGTACCGCTCCACGGTTTCTTTGTCCGGCTCCCGCTCGTAATCCTCAAAGGGAATCAGAATGGGGCGCACCTCAATGGGGCAGGTGTAACCCGCGTGCAGCAGGCTGCGGCGGTTGAAATCGGACACCGCCAGGCACTCGTCAAAGGTGTCGCGCAGGTGCAGCATTCCTTCCAGCCCCTCCAGGCAAAGCCGCTCGGAAATGCGGCTGTAAGGCGCCAGAAACGCCGGTGGCGTTACGTTGTGATAGATCATCAGCTTCCGGCAGTGGTACTGATCCATATGATAATTCAGCTCCGTACCGATGGACAAGTGATAGATCAGCACGTCCCCGTGAGAAAGCGGCGGCATCTCCTCCACCCTCTGTCCCGTGCCCCGGGGCAGACGGCGATCCACATTTTCGGCGTAGATCCCCGTGGAAAAGCCCATCTGGGAAAGGAGCTTTTTGAGGGCAATGGCATCGTTGCTCACGGCATCCCCAAAGGAGAGCGTGGACAGCAGCTGAACAACTCTCATGACAGTTCCTCCTGTTTGTTTTCCTCCCGGCGCAAAGCGGCAATCCGTTTTTCCAGTTCCGCGATCCGGCGGTCCCTGCGCTGATTTTCCGCTTCCTGCTCCCGGATGAAGTTGGCTGCGGCGTTCATGGAGGAGGCCGTCATGGCATGAAAGGCGGAGACCTCCTCCAATGCCGGACGCAGCAAAAAGCACAGCAGCTTGCGCAGCACCCGCTTGAAAAAGGCCTTGGCGCGTCTGCTCTCGATGGGGCGGTAGTAGGGCACCGCAAAATGAGCCCCCATCTCGCCCACATGGCGACAAAGCAGCTCTTCATCATATAGGCCGCCCATGACCACCGTGTTATCCGTCTGAGAAAGAGAGGGGATCTCCTCAAGAGTCAGCGGCTCCTGAAAGGCGGGATCCTCCCGGATCTCCCGGCGGATCTCCCGCATAATGGCTTCAATGTCAATGTTCTGCATGGTTTGGCTCCTTTATTGGCCCTGTTTTGGGGTGGGTGCGCTGATGAAAAGTCCCAGATACCGCCCGTCCGGGCTGCCGAAAACAGCGCTGGGCTGCCACAGCTCCTCCAGCGACAGGCAAAGGCGCACAATCTGCCCCCTCCCCACGCCGGAAAGCGCCACGGAAAGGGTGCCGTCCTGCCGGTCTATGACCTGCTCATACACGGCAGCACGTTTTTTCCCCAGGAAAGCCGACACCGTTAGGCGGGTGGGTTTTTGTTCACCGGGGGAATAAAAATAGGGCAGCAGGATTGTTTTACTCTCGTCCAGCTGCTGAAATAAAACAGCTTCTTTCTCCCGCATCCAGTGGCCCCGGCGGGTCTTGCCAAAAAAGCAATCTTCCTCCTGGTTCCAGCCGATGGTGAACAGCGTGCCGCCGGTACGTTTCAGCGCCCGGCCGATGGCCGTTTGCTCCACGTGCGCCACCGGTTCCCCGGCCAGAAAACGCTGCGTCTGGCGGTAGTCCTCCTGCTCTTCGAGGTGCTTGAGCGCTCGGGCGGGGACCCCGCCATAAACGGTGGCAGGCGGCACCACGGTCCCCGGCAGCACCACGCTGCCCGCCGCGATCACCGCGTTGTCCCCCACAGTACAGGGGCCCAGTAATGTACAGCCAGACGCCAGCCACACGCCCTCGCCGATGACGATGTCACAGCCCTCTTCCAGCTGCCGGTCACGGCGCAGAAGGCCCGTCAGGTTCATATCGTGGCTGCCGGCCAGCAGGCTCACATTGGAGCCGGAGAAGGTATAGTCCCCCACCGTGATGCTGCCGGAATTGGTGTTGAAAAGGCACGAGACCACAGCCGCCGTCTCTGCGATGTGAAGACGGGCGGGATCGCCCCAGATGGCGGAGCGGCCGCTGAGAATGCTCCGCAGCCGGTCCATCTCGCCGGCGTCACGCTCGATTTCATGAAAGCGCTTGCGGAAGTATTCCCGTGTCTCCCGGTTCTCCAATGTGGTGATCTGTTCTTCCAGAGCGACGGCGCGCGCCTGCATCTGTTGAATTTGTACGTTCTGCTGGGTCAACAGCGCTTGCAGCGCCGCGATGCGCTTTGGCAGCAGCAGCACATTGCTGATCCAGCGCAGCAGGTAACCCAGGACGGGAATGCGCTGCACGCGTTCTTTGAGGGAGGCCATGCGGTGTCAGCTCCTTTCTCAGATGTTGTCAGTGAAACGTCCACTCATGCTTCAGGCTGACAGCCCCGGACTCCTCCTTGTCGCTGATGATTTGGAGGGTGCAGGCCTCGCGCCAGAAATCATAAGCAAAGCCGTCCGGCTTGTGGAAAGCCAGATCCAGCGTGTATTGACCGGAGATGAGGGCCAGATCCTGCATGTGCAGTTCCACAAGCCCCTCGCCTTCCATTACGGCATACCCCAGATGGTCGATCATGGTGTTGGTGCCGAACATATACGTCTGATCCGATCGATACACCGCAAGGCCCACCACCACGTCGGAGAGCTTACCCGCGGCCTTGTATCGGATGCGAACGGTGGCGGCGTCTCCGGAGTGGAAGCAGTTGGTCGCCCGACCCTGCTCGTCCAGCATTTCCACAGACTCCATCACGGCCTCCCGGCTGCCCCAGCGCTTGTCGTCTTTCCCGCCCTGGGCGGCGTTCTTTTCCGCCGCCTCGGTCTCCGCCCGGTTTTCGGCGGATTTTTCGCCCATGAAAGCCAGATACTCGGCGTGTACCTCACGGGGGATGCCGGATTTACGCACCACGCCCTTGTCGATCCAGTAGGACCGCTCGCACATCTGTTCGATCTGACCCAGGGAGTGGGACACGATGACGATGGTGGTGCCCTCCGCCTTGATCTCCCGCATTTTGTTGAAGCACTTGGCCTGGAACGCGGCGTCGCCCACGGCCAGGATCTCGTCCACCAGCAGAATGTCGGCGTTGACGTTGATGGCCACGGAAAAGGCCAGACGCATATACATACCGGAGGAGTACGTCCTCACGGGGTTGTCAATGTACTCGCCCAGCTCCGAAAAGGCGATAATCTCCTCCACGCAGGCATCCACTTCCTTGCGGGTCAGGCCGAAAATGGCCGCGTTGGTGTAGATATTCTCACGGCCGCTCATGTCCGGGTGGAAGCCGGCGCCCAGCTCGATCAGCGCCGAGACACGGCCCTTCATGGTGATGGTGCCGCTGTCTGGGTACATGATCTGAGTGAGCATTTTCAGCGTGGTGGACTTGCCGCAGCCGTTCTGGCCGATGAGGCCGATGGCCTCCCCCCGCTTCACGTCAAAGCTGACGCCCCGGAGCACCTGGTGGTTTTCATACCGGCCCCGACCGCGGAAGAGCAGCTTGTCTTTCAGGCTCACGCCTTTGTCATAATAGACCTTAAAGCTCTTGGTAATATCGCGGACGGAGATGGCGATGTCCTGATTCTCCGTTGCCGTTTCTCTTTTCATTGTTTCCATCACAGTTCCTCCGCGAAGTGTCGCTCCAGCTTGGCAAAGACGAACCAGCCCACCACCAGGAAGAAAATACCCATTCCCAGCGCCAGAAGCATGGTGTTCAGATGCGGCGCCGTCTTGTAAAACAAGATGTCGCGGTAGGAGAGGATCACCGCCGTCATGGGGTTGAGCATGAAGATGTGATAGACCCTTTCCGGCACCATGTCGATGCCGTACATCACAGGGGACAGGAACTGCCAGGCCATCACGAAAATGCCGATGATATGTTCCAGATCCCGGAAATATACCGTCAGGCACGAGACCAGAAAGGCAAGGCCCATCGCCAGAATGTACTCAATGAGCATGGTGGGGATAAGATACCACAAAATGGCCAGGTTCAGCCCCACGCCGAAGGCGCACACTACCAGCACCACGATCATGCACAAAAGCATGTTCACAAAGCTGGTGGTGACGGCGGCGATGGGCAGCACCTGCCGGGGAAAGTGGATCTTTGTCACCAGATTTTGCTGCGACAAAATGCAAGTGGCGCCGCCGTTCACCGAGTTGGCCATGGCCAGCCACGGGATCAGCGCCACGAACAAAAAGAGATAATAATTGGGGATACCCGCCCGCATCACCGTGGAAAACACCAGCGTGTAGACCGCCAGCTGCAGCAGCGGGTTTAAAAACGTCCATAAAAAGCCCAGGGCAGACCCCTTGTACCGGCCGCGCAGGTCCTTGCGCACCAGCATATAGATCATGTTCCGATAGTCATAAAGTTCTCTGAGTGTCTTTCGGGTCATTCCCATATCAGCAAGAAACCGCCTTTCGCCATTCGTTCAGAGTGTCCTGAAGGGTCTGCTCCAAGGGGATCACAGGCTGCCACTGGGTATCCGCGCGCAGCTTGGAAATGTCTGCCACGTTGAGAGGCGCGTCCAGCGGGCGGAACCGCTCCGGGTCTTTTTCCACCCGGATGGAAGCCCCGGACTGCCGGAGGATCATCTGCAAAATGCTCTCGATGGTCACGGCTCTGCCGGTACCCACGTTGTAGATCTCGCCACGGCGGCCGTTTTGCGCCAGAAGCGCGTAGGCGCGCACCACGTCCCGCACGTCCGTGAAGTCGCGGGCGGCGGCCAGATTGCCCACACGCAGCACCGGCTCACGCTGCCCGTTTTCCACCTCGGCCACCTGCTTGCAGAAATCCGCCACCACGAAGATGGGGGCCTGTCCGGGGCCCACATGGTTAAAAGACCGGGTGGCCATCACGTCCATCTGATAGGCGTCGGCATAGAGCTTGCCGATCATCTCCTGGCAGACCTTGGTGGCGGCGTAGATGTTGCCGGGGCGGGCCTCCTGCTTCTCGGTAATGGGGCACTCCGCCTCCGACACCTTGCCGTACTCCTCGCTGGAGCCGATGAGCAGCACACGGGGCTGCCGTGGCAGGGCACGCACCGCCTCCAACACGTTGACGGCGCCCTTGATGTTGATATCCACCGTCATGGCAGGCTTTTTCCACGACAGCGCCGCGGAGCTCTGTGCCGCCAGATGGAAGATATAGTCGGGCTGCACCCGGGTCAAGAGGCCGGTGACGGCCTCCTGATCCAGGATGTCCAGATCGTATACGTCGGCAAAGGGCAGCGTGGGCGTCTCAAAGGGCAGTTTGGTCACAGCCGTCTGCCAGCCCAGATCATCGTGCAGATGCCGGGCCAGATGCTGGCCCACAAAGCCGGCACCGCCGATAATCAATGCTTTTTTCATTCCTTGCTCACCAATTCCAAATCATTTTTCGCCATGCGGGACACCAGATCGTTGAAGCTGATCTCACGCACCCAGCCCAGCTGCTTTTCGGCCTTTTCGGG
Organism: Oscillibacter sp.; assembly: GCA_034933545.1. GTDB lineage: Bacteria > Bacillota > Clostridia > Oscillospirales > Oscillospiraceae > Vescimonas. The sequence continues at coordinate 17,887 of JAYFNH010000012.1, read as the reverse complement.
GCTGCCCAGCAGCAGCTCCACCTCGGCGGGGCGGAAGAACTTGGGGTTCACCTTCACACGCACCTTGCCGGTGGCCTTTTCGATGCCCACCTCGTCCATGCCGGAACCCTTGAACTCCAGCTCAATGCCAACGGCACGGAAGGCGGCGTCCACGAACTCGCGGACGGTGCGGGTTTCACCCGTGGCCACCACATAGTCGTCGGGCTTATCCTGCTGGAGCATCAGCCACATGGCGCGGACATAGTCCTTGGAGTGGCCCCAGTCACGCTTGGCATCCATGTTGCCCAGCTCCACATACTCCTGCTTGCCCAGCTTGATGCGGGCAGCGGCGTCGGTGATCTTGCGGGTCACGAACTCCATACCGCGGCGCTCGGACTCGTGGTTGAAGAGAATGCCGGAGCAGGCGTACATATCGTAGCTCTCACGGTAGTTCTTGGTGATCCAGTGGCCGTACAGCTTGGCGACGCCATAGGGGCTTCTGGGATAGAAGGGAGTGGTCTCCTTTTGGGGGATCTCCTGCACCAGGCCGAACATCTCGGAGGTGGACGCCTGATAGAAGCGGGCCTCGGGCTTCACGTTGCGGATGGCCTCGAGCATGTTGGTCACGCCGATGGCGTCGATGTCCGCGGTGGCCAGGGGCTGCTCCCAACTGGTGGCCACAAAACTCTGGGCCGCCAGGTTGTAGACCTCGTCCGCCTGGGAAATACGCATGGCGGTGATGAGGGAGATGGGGTCGGTCATATCGGCGTAGATAAAGTGGATCTTATTCTTGATGTGGGCCACGTTGCCATAGTCCACATAGCTCTTGCGGCGCCAGATGCCGTACACTTCATAGCCTTTTTCCAGCAGCAGCTCTGCCAGATAGGAACCGTCCTGACCGGTGATACCGGTGATCAATGCTTTTTTCATGTTACACATACTCCTGTCTATTACTTCTACTCAAAATTTCCAGTACTTTCTTAATGCTGCCGGCGTTGTCCTTCTGGCAGATGAGAAGGGCGTCCCCCGCGTCCACCACGATGAGATCGCGAACGCCCACGGTGGCGATGAGCTTGTCCTTGCCTTGCAGGATGCAGTTTTTGGTGTCGATGCTGACAAAGTCGCCGGAGATAACGTTGCCGAATTCGTTGGCCTTGTTGAACCGTTCCACCGCCAGCCAGCTGCCCACATCATCCCAGCCGAAGGAGCCAGGCAGGATCCAGATGTTCTCCGCCTTTTCCATGATGCCGTAGTCCACGGATTCGGACTTGAAGGCGGTAAACTCGCTTTGCAGCACAGCGTCCTGCTCCGCCGTGCCGATGGCGCCGGCAATGCGGCACAGGCCCTCATAGGTGTCGGGCATATGGGCTTCCAGATTTTTCAAAATGGTGCTGACCTTCCAGATGAACATACCGCTGTTCCACAGGTACTGCTCGGAGGCCAGATACTGCTTGGCCGTTTCCAGATTGGGTTTTTCCACGAACCGTTCCACGGCGTAGGCGTCGCCCATCATCTCGTCGCTGTTGAACTTGATATAGCCGTAGCCGGTCTCCGGCACGTCGGGGGTGATGCCGATGGTCACCAGATTCTCTCCCGCCTCGGCCACCCGCAGCGCCGATTTCAGCGTGTTGATGAAGATGGCGGTGTACTGGATCAGGTGGTCGGAGGGCAGGACGATCATGGCCGCGTCGCCGTATTTTCTGGCGATGTGCTCCGCGCCCAGACCGATGCACGGCGCCGTGTTGCGGCCCACCGGTTCGCAGAGGATGTTCTCCTCCGGGATGCCCGGCAGCTGTTCTTGCACCAGGTGCTTGTAATCACGGTTGGTGGCGATATAGATGTCCTCCATGGCCACCAGCGGAGAAATGCGCTCCACAGTGAGCTGAATCATGGTCTTGCCGTCCCCGGTGAGGGACAAAAACTGTTTGGGCAGGGCCTTGCGGCTCTTGGGCCAGAAGCGTTCGCCCCGGCCGCCTGCCATAATCAACGCGGTTCTTTTCATATGTTCCTCCTCAAGCAATGGTTAAAAGCACCCGACAGGTGCCGCAGATCTCGTACGCGCCCAGACCCTGGGGCAGGTAATAGGACGAGCCGCCCCGGAGGGGGTAGGTTTTCCCGTTCCAGTGAATGAAGCCCTCACCCTCAACGGCCAGCAGATGGTGGAACTCCTCTTCTCCCACCCGCAGGTCGGCTCGGTCGTGGGTGTCCAGGCAGTAGGCCTTGAAATACTGGCAGGAGAACATCTCTGCCATGGTAAAGCCCCGGTAGCGTGCCTGGGCGTTCACCCGACACTCCTCGGGCGCGATGGGTTCATAGTCCACCACCGCGGCCGCCCGATCCAGATGCAGCTCCCGCTGCCTGCCGTCCGCCCCCACGCGCTGATAGTCGTAGATGCGGAAGGTGGTGTTGGAGCTTTGCTGAATCTCCGCGATCAGCATCCCCGCGCCGATGGCGTGGACGGTGCCTGGCTGCATGAAAAACACGTCGCCTTTGTGGACCTCCACCCGGTTGAGATACTGACAGATGGTGCCGTCCTCGGCGGCTTTTGTAAACGCCTCCGGCGTCATGAACTGGGCAAAGCCATAGTAGATGGCGCTTTTGGGCCGGCACTCCACCACATACCACATCTCTGCCTTGCCGTGCTCGCCCTTTTCCTTGTCGGCGGTGGCGTCGGAGGGATGCACCTGGATGGAGAGATCTTTTTTTGCGTCAATGAGCTTCACCAAAACCGGGAAATCATCTCCGCACCCCAGCACCTCCGAGAGCGTCTGTCCCGCGCAGGGGCCGTTGGCAACGGTGCACCGGCCGTCCCTGTGGCAGGCCAGCTCCCAGCTCTCCGCCGTGACGGACAGGCCGCTTTTTTTGCCGTACAACTCCTCCAGACGGTTCCCACCCCAGAGATAATCCTTGTAGGCGGGGGCCAGCTCCATCGGATAGCATATATTCTTTCGTTCCATTATCGCAACTCCTCATAGACAGCCCGCAGCGCTCGCGCCGAGGCGTCCCAGTTGAATTTTCGCTCCTGCCTGTATCCCTTCTCCCGCAGCTCATCAGCCAGTGCCGGATGCTCCAGCACGTCCCGCAGTCCCGCGGCGATGCTGGATGCCTCCAGGGGGTCCACATACCGGGCGGCCTCACCCGCCGCTTCCGGAATGGAGGCAGCGTCGGAACACACCACCGGCGTGCCGCAGCGCATGGCCTCCAGCACGGGAATGCCGAAGCCTTCATACAGCGAGGGGTAGGCAAAAACGGCGGCATTTTCAAAAAGTGACGCCTTCTCCGCCTCGGACACATAGCCCGTCAGGCGCACGCCGGGCAAAGACGCCGCCTTTTGGTGGATCTCCTCCGAGCGCCAGCCGCTACCGCCGGTGAGCACCAGCTGCACATCGCAATCGCCCAGCTGCCCATAGGCTTCCAACAGCCGCAGCAGGTTCTTGCGGGGCTCGGTGTTGCCCACAAAGAGGATGTAGGGCTTTTGCAGCCCGAACTTTTCCCGCACCGTGTCAAAGGGCGCAGGCGCCGCCGGCACAGGGGCGGCGCAGTAGATAACGCGGAGCTTTTCCTCCGGCACGTCCAGCAAGTCCATAATCTCCCGCTTGGAAAACTCCGAGATGGTGATGATGGCGTCGCTGCGGCGGACGCTCTGGTCGATGTCCCGGCGGATGCGCCGCAGATTCCCCGGCTCCATGGTCTCGGGATGCCGGAGATAGGTCATGTCGAAAAGGGTGCAAAGCACCTTGCCGCCCACTCCCGGCGGAACGGTGTAATTGAAAAAGTGGGTGATGTCCGCCTTGGGAAAGAGGCTGTCATACCGCACCGGCATGACGTCCCAGTGGTTGCGGTAAAACCCATAGGGGATCAGTTGATGAACGTGGACGGGCAGGCGGATGTCCCGCAGCGCTTCGCTGTTGTCGTTGCGGCCCAGAAAGTTGAAGCACTCGCCGAAGTAGGCGGTGTCCCCGTCCGGTTCCATACGCCGCACCAGCTCGTAGGCGTAGGTGCCCACGCCCGAGCGCTGCCCCAGGCAGACCTGTACATCAAGCGCGATCTTCGTTTTCATGGATCCAGTCCGTAAAGAATTTTTCCAGCTCCGCCACCACGGCGGCGCTTTCCTGTCCGTCCCTGCCACAGGCGGAGAGATAGATCTTCAGCTTTGGCTCAGTGCCGGAGGGACGCACGGTGGCCACGGTGCCGCCGGTGAGGTGATACTGCACCACGTCGGACTTGGGAAGGCCCGTGCCCTCCGAGAGATAGTCCGTGGCCGTCTCCACGGCCATGCCCGCCGCCTGATGCAGCGGTGCCCGGCGCAGCTCCGCCATGAGATACTGCATCTTCCGGAAGCCGGAGGCGCCCTCAAAGGTGAAGCTCAGGAGTTTTTCCGTATAATAGCCGCAGGTCGCGTAAAGCGCCTGCAAGCCGTCCAGCAGGGTCTTGCCCTGGTGCTTGTACCAGGCGAACATCTCGCAGATCAAAAGCGCGGCGTTGACGCCGTCCTTGTCCCGGACGGCGGTGGAACTGAGGTAGCCGTAACTCTCTTCAAAGCCGAAGAGGTAGCGCTCCTGCTCCCCGTTCTTTTCCAGAAGGCCGATTTGCTCGCCGATGTATTTAAAGCCGGTGAGGACGTTAATGATCTCCACGCCGTAGTGTTTGGCCACATGCTCGGCCATCTTGGTGGTGACGATGGTCTTTACCGCCACGGGCCGGGCGGGCATGGCGCCCTTTTCACCGCGCATACGGCACACGAAGTCCAGCAGCAGCACGCCCATCTGGTTGCCGCTGATGAGGACGTAGTCCCCGTTCACCTTGACGGCGGCGCCCACACGGTCGCAGTCGGGGTCGGTGGCCAGCACCAGTTCTGCGCCCACCTCGCCCGCGTGGCGGATGGCCACGGTGAGGGCCTCCCGGATCTCCGGGTTGGGGTAGGGGCAGGTGGGGAAATGCCCGTCGGGCGTCCCCTGCTCTTCGGGAATGGAAATGTTGGTAAAGCCGTTTTGCGCCAGGCACCCGGGCACACAACTGATGCCCGCGCCGTTGAGGGGCGTGTAGGCGATGGCGATATCCTTGGGCACGGAGGCGGGCAGCAGGGATTCTTTGGACACGGTATCTATATAAGTCTGTACCGCACCGTCTCCGATATACGTCACAAGGCCCTGCTCCAGCGCGTCGTCAAAGGGCAGAGAGACAACGCCGTCAAAGGCGTCGATTTCGCCGATACACGCAAGAATATCCGAAGCGGCCTGGGTGGTGATCTGGCAGCCGTCGGGTCCGTAGACCTTGTATCCGTTGTATTTGGACGGATTGTGACTGGCCGTGATCACGATGCCGCCGCTGCACTCAAAATGCCGGACGGCAAAAGACAGCGACGGGGTGGGCATCAGCTTCGGATACATATATACATGGACGCCGTTGGCGGCGAAAACACCGGCAGCCGTCCGGGCAAAGAGCGGGGATTTGATGCGGCTGTCATAGGCCACAGCCACGCTGGGCGCGGCAAAATGTGCCTTCAGATACTGACAGTAGCCCTGGGTGGCCTTGCCCACCACATAGACATTCATGCGGTTGGTGCCGGCGCCGATAACGCCCCGCAGCCCGCCGGTGCCGAACTCCAGCTCCCGATAAAAGCGGTCTTCAATGGCGTCGTCTTGCCCGGCGATCTCATGGAGCTCCCGCTGCAAGTCCGGGTCGGAAACGGCTTTGCCGCACCAACGATCATAGATTGCTTTCTGATTCATATGTTTCTGCCTTTCTTATCCATCATGGTTCCTACCAAAAAACCATCTGTCAACAGGTACCGATACATTTTAGCATTATACCCCAGTTGGCTCTGAAAGTCCACCTATTTTTCCGTTTCTCAGCCGATATTCCTGCTGAAAACAGAAAAAAGTCGTCAAAACCGACAAAACCGCAGCACAACAGCCGGACACCCAGGCGCCCGGCTGTGGCAGATCAAAAAAGTCCCGTGATGCGGAGGAACGAAAGCGCAAAGGCCCCGAAAATCCCCCCGGCCTTCTCCGTCTCAGAGTTTCAGCAGCTTGCGCATGGCGCTGCCGCAGGCGGCGGCGGAATAGCGGCTACGGATGGTCTCCTGTCCCGCCGACCCCAGCGCGCGGCAGAGGTCAGGGTCGTCCGCCAGGCGCTTCATATAGCCGGCGGCGTCCGAAAGATCCGGCTCCGCCCAGTGCTGCCACGCGTCGTAAGGCGGGCGGGCCTTGTCGCCGATGACTTCCAGACGGTATTTGACGCAGCAGGCGTTGGCCGGCGACGTGAAATCCATGTTTCCCGACCAGCCCGTCACCACCACCGGCTTTCCCAGCAGCATGGCCTCGGCAACGGGAATGCCGAAGCCCTCCGCCCGGTGCAGCGACACGAAGCAGTCGCAAAGGCGGATGAGTCCATGCGCCTGGAAGAGTGTCATGTCCTTTTCCACCAGATAGATGTTGGACGCCCCCGCCGCCAGACGCCGCAGCTCCTCCATCTCCCGGGGGGCCTGAGCGGCGTGGTTCACCTTCACCACCAGGGCGCGTCGCCGGTCGTCGGGGCCAAAGGCCCGCAAAAAGGCGTCGATGGCCCCTCTGGGGTTTTTGCGCTGGGAGATGCTGAGGATATCGTACATGGAGAGGAACAAAAAGCTCTCCTCCGGCAGTCCCAGCTCCCGGCGTGTCAAGTGGGGATCCGGCTTCACCGTGATGGCCAAAGGCAGCGTCCGCACCGGCACAGGAGATTTTTTGGTGATGGACGCCCGGCAGAAGTCGGAGATGGTCCAGATCTCGTCAAACGGCTCGAAGCTGGCGCGCCACCGGTCGGGAAACTCCGGCAGCTCCCACGCCCAAAGGCCGATGTTGTACCGGCCCCGCAGCTTCTCCGCTCCTACCCGGGCCACAAGCTGCTGGGCGCAGTCGGCATTGAAAATAAACAGATTGTTGGTCTTATACCCCTCCGGCTCGATGAGGTCGTCCCAGGGGGTGGCGGCGAAGCGATGCAGGTCGCCCACGCGCACGGCGCCGATGGAAAGGGGGATCTCCGCGCCGCGGCAGCCGCTGGCCACCATGCCGCCCAGCATCCCCACGCCGAAGGCTCCGCCCATGTAGGCGTACATCCGCACGCCCGGCGTCAGCGCCGGCAGGGGATCGCCCGCCGTTTTTTTCATCACGCGGCGGTTCTGATTCGTATAGTAAGCCTGCTTGCATCGGTCCTTCAATCCACGGGGAACGATGCGGCCCAGGCCGTGCTTCACCTTCTCCGTCAGGCTCTCTTGTCTCATTTGTTTCGTCCTCTTTTTATGCTGACTTTATTTCTTTTCCCAGACAAAGGAGCAGTCGCTCTGGGCCAGATGCGGGGCCGAACGATCCTTTTCGGAGATGACAGGCGCCGCCACTCCCCAGTTCACGGCGATCTGGGGATCGTCGAAGCGGAGGGAGCGGTCACACTCCTTGGAGTAGAGATTGTCCACCTTATAGGCAAACTGCACATTGTCCGTCAGCGTCACAAAGCCGTGGCCGAAGCCACGGGGAATGTAAAACTGGCGCTTGTTCTCCGCCGAAAGCTCCACACTGACCCATTGGAGATAGGTGGGCGATCCTTTCCGCAGGTCCACCGCCACGTCCATGACGGCCCCCGCCGTGACGCGGACGATTTTGGCCTGGCACATGGGATCGCACTGATAGTGGATGCCCCGTAGGGTGCCTTTCACCGCGGTAAAGCTCTCGTTATCCTGCACGGGAACAAAGTCCAGCGCCTCGTATTTCCGGGTGGACCATGTCTCCATGAACCAGCCCCGGTTGTCCCCGAACACGTCGGGTTCGATAATTCGCACCTCCGGAATGGCCGTGGGAATGATGTTCATTTTCTTCACCTGATTTACTTAAATTACTGTTTTGGCCGCGGCGTCCGCTTCAGCCCCAGAGCAGCTGCCCCGCCCGTCGGGCAAGGCCCTGTTTCCAGAAGCCGCCGCTGCTGTAAGCAGCCACACGCGCCAGTTTTCCCTTGCGGGCCAGCGCCCCGTAGTCACGCAGCGTCGCCTCCGCCGCCGTGGGCAGCACCCCGGCATAGCGGTCGGCCAGTGCCTCCGCCTGGTCAAACGTATCAAAAATGGCCGTTTTCATGCGGTTTTCCCGCAGTTTGCCCGTCACATAGGTCAGGCTCCCCGCGTCCTTGGCGCCCACCGTGTTGGTGCCGTGCTGGCGGTAGTCGATGGTGGCCTCGTCCAAAAAGCCCACGCGCCCGCAGGCGGAGGCCAGCAGCGCCAGCCACCAGTCGTGCATGAGACACGCCTCCGGGATCTCGTCTCCCGCAAGGCGCGCCAATTCCCGGTTCACCATCACGGTGCAGCCTGTCACCACGTTTTGTACCAGAAGCCGGCGCAGTGCCGTGCAGCCGCCGTCCAGACGGGAATAGCGCAAAAAGGAGGGCGCCATCTCCCGCAGGCCTTGGTCTACCACGCGAAGATCGGTGTGCACCAGCGTGGGGCGTTTTTCTTCCGTTTCAGTCTTTTTCATCAGCGCCAGGGTCTTTCGCACTTTGTCCCTGTGCCACACGTCGTCCTGATCGCAGAACATGAAGTAGGGCGCGCTGTCCCCGAACCGAGACAGGAGATACATAAAATGCTTCTGGGCGCTGCCGAAGCGCAGTCCCGAATCGTGATAGACAATTTTCCCCGGGAAACGGGCGGCATAATCCGCCAAAAGAGCGGGCGTTTCGTCCTTGGAGTGGTCGTCCGACAAAACAAGGCGAATGTCGTCCGTGTCCTGAGCCAGAAGAGATTCGATCATCTCCGGCAGGTACGCCGCGCCGTTGTAGGCGGCCAGCAGGATCACCACCGTGTTATCTGTCGTTTCCATGCTCCGCCTCCTTTTCCTTGTCGCCATCCCACAAAGGGGAAAGCAGCGTTTCGTACCGCGCGCAGATCACCCGCAGGTCGAACAGCTGTGAAAAGGCCTGCCGGGCGTTTTCACGCAGCGCCAGCAGTTCCACCGGTCCCATGGCCGCCACCGCCGCCGCGCACGCCACGCCGTCGCCCGTGACCTGCACGCCGATATGTTTTTCGGCAATGAGGCGCTGCGTGTCCGCGGGAATGTTGGAAAGCAGGGGCAGGCCGTGCTTGAGATAGTCCACGGATTTCATGGTCAGCCCCACGCACACCGACTCCTTCATCAGATTCAGCCCGAAGTGACAGCCGTTCATGACGGCGTGCTTTTCCGCCTCGTCATAGAGGACGCCGTGGTACACCACCCGCGCCCCCGCGCCCTCGGAAGCGCTCAGCAGCTCCTGCTGCCGCTCGCCGCCGCCGATGACGTGGAGCGACACCGGCCGGTACGCCGTGAGCGCCCGCAGCAATCGGGCGATGGCGGGAATGTCGATGATGTTGTTGATGGCCCCCAGATAGCAAAGCTGTAAGGTGTCAAAGCCGCCGGTGAAATCATAACTGACGCCCGCCAGCGGCCGTGCCGCCAGATACACCGTGCGGATATCCGAGCGACCCAGCTTCTCGCCGAAGAGATCACACTCCGCCGTCACAAGATCAGCGTCCGAGAGGTGCCGGTCCCGGATGCCCGCCCACACCGAGAAGGGCAGTGAGAGCAGCTTTTTCAGTTTCCCAAAGGGAAACGTCTCCGGCCAGAGGTCAAAGATGTCGAAGATCAGATGCACATGGGGGTGGCGCTTTTTATACGCAGCGCCGTATTGGGCCAGATAGTTGGGCGGCAGGAGCGTCACCACCAGATCCGGCTCCTCCTGCTCCTCCAGCCACCGAAACACGTCTTTTGCGTACTGCCGGTGGGACAAAATCCGATCCAGCGACAGATTTTTCTGATAGGGCCGGGCGGGCAGCTGCACGCACCCCGGCACAGAGCACCTAAGCGCGCGTTTAGACGAGTGGTCGAAATCGCTGGTCACATAGGTGGTGAAAAAACCGGCGGATCTCAAATACTCGTCTATCGCAAAGAGCCTGTGGGTGTAGTGATCCGAGCAGCTGATGAGCACAGCCCTCTTCTTATTTGCCATGCCTGCCCTCCTTGCCGCTTTTGTCGAAGGCCTCCGTACTCTCGTCGGAGGTCAGCAGCACCAGGATCGTCCGCAGGATCAGCTTGATATCCAGCCAAATGCTGTACTGCTCGATATAGGTCAGATCCAGGATCAGCTTGTCCTTGGGGGAGGTGTTGTACTTGCCGTAGATCTGCGCCATGCCGGTAATACCCGCCTTGGCCCGCAGACGGTAGGCAAACTCCGGCAGCTCGCCGGTGTAGCGGTTCACGTTTTCCAGCATCTCCGGTCGGGGGCCGACGATGCTCATATCGCTTTTGATGACGTTGAAAAGCTGGGGCAGCTCGTCGATACGGAACTTGCGGATGAAGCGCCCCACTTTCGTGATGCGGTCGTCGTCCTTGGTGACGGAACGGTTCACCGTCCCCACCTCCCGCATGGAGCGGAACTTGATGACCTCAAAGACACGCCCCGCGTAGGTGGCACGCTTCTGCCTGTAAAACACATGGCCTCCGTCTTCCAGCTTGATGCAAAGCGCCGTCACCAGCATCAAAGGCGATGTGAGGATGATGCCCACGGAGGCGATGAAAAGATCCATCGCCCGCTTGACGATGCGCTGCTCGAAGGTCAGCCCCTTGGCAGGGGAGCAGATCATGGACTTGTCGTCAAAGAGCACGCGTTCGCCGCGCATGGTGACGATGTCCGAGATCTCCACACTGTAATAGATGTCCTTTTTGGTGTCGTAGCAGTAGTCGATGAGGCCCGATCGCTCGGAGGGCACCAGGTTGTAGATAAAGATGCCCTCGTACCGGTCGATGCGGCTGAAGATGTCGGGGTCATCGGCATAGGAGACCTCCTCCACCCGGTACTGCTTTTTGAAGCGGCCCACCTTCCGCAGCAGCAACTCCACATCCTCGCCCCGCTGGGTGATGACAAGGCACTTAAGGGGCTTATTGATCTTGAAATAGAGGTCGTTGCCCAGATAGCTGACCACCACGATGGCAGCCACCTGCACCACGAACACGGCCAACAGCAGCAGCGGCTGTTCATACACAAAGCGGCCCCCGTGGACCACGGTGGTGTTCATGATGCACAAAAAGAGGTGAGTAATAAGGTCGGTGACAAACACCGTCAGCGAAAGAGCGAAAATGATGGGCTTGCTCTTGCGCTTGCCGATGTCATACCCGCCGTAGACCCGGGACATCAGCACATAGACCACGCCGAAGGTGATCCAGGTGATGCCGGAGGTACGGCTGAAATTCAAAAGATAAAAGTGCCGGATGCCGAACAGACCGAAAAACGTCCACCAGCAAAGGGCAAACACGCCCAGCTTCATCAGCGTGACAATGGAATATTTGAATCGTTGCAGCATATCAAACAAACGTCTCCTGCGTAAAAGTATGTTTCATCCGAAGGTACTGCCCCTCACAGAAAATTTCCCTGTGAAATATGGAACACTATACCAGATACCCTTAGGGAAATCAACTCTTTTACGGTTTTTTTACAGTCTTGTCCCCGGACTTGACCCGGCGCCACAGGTAAAGACGGCTGTCAAAGTCCTTCATTACCCGTGTCTTTGTGTCAAATCCAGTGCCGCCGTAAGACTGGATGGGGCAAAAGCCCGCCGTCATGAAGTAAGCGCCGGAGGCCGTGATGTCCTCCGCCGGCTCCCGCAGGCCCAGCACCTTGTCCGCCGCCGCCACCACCGCGGATTCCCGCCTGAAATGCACCGGGGACATCATGTTCACCAAAGAGCCGAAGTCCTGCACCCGTATAGCCATTGGACGGCTGGTGAGGTGATAAAGTTCCTCTTCCCGTAATCCCCTGGCCCGCAAGCGGCTCTGTACCCCGTTGGCCCGGTTTTCCCGGACGAAGTACAGCCCCGCCGCGCTGTTTCCGTCCTCCGTGGTCACCACGGTGAAGGAGGTATCTTCCGTTTCCTCGCAGCGGTAGAGCGTGCCGAACTGGAAAAGACGCCGGTGGCGCTTATAAAAGGCGATCTGCCGGCGGATCTCTTTTTTCTCCTCCGCGCCCAGCTCCTGGACGTTGAGCTCATAGCCCAAAAGCCCCAGCGCCGCCACCTGGAATCGGCTGTGCAGCGGCGTGCGGCGCAGCGTCTGGTGGTTGGGGCAGTCGGAGACGTGGCACCCCAACACCGAGAGCGGGTAGCCATAGCTGTACCCCGCCTGGATGTCCCGGCGGCACAGAGCGTCTGTGTTGTCGCTGGCCCAGAACTGGGGGCAGTAGCACAGCATCCCCAGATCCGCCCGGTTGCCGCCGGAGGCGCAGCCCTCCAGCAGCACCTGGGGAAACTCCTCTGTCAGCTTCTGCAAAATGCCGTAAAGCCCCAGCTGATAGCGGTGAACCACCTCGCCCTGCTGCTCCGGCGGCCAGAAGGAGGACCAGGTATCCGTCAGATTGCGGTTCATGTCCCATTTCACATAGGAAACGCCGCTGGCGAACACACGGCGCATGGCGGAGAGCACATAGGCGCACACCGCCGGGCGGGTGAGGTCCAGCACATACTGGTGCCGGCCCACCGCCTGCTCCTTCCGCCCCAGAATCCAGTCGGGATGGGCGCGGAAGAGGTCGCTTTCCTCGCTGACCATCTCCGGCTCCACCCAGATGCCGGCGGCCATGTCCAGCCCTTTGAGCTGGCTCACAAAACCCGTCAGCCCCTGGGGCAGTTTTTTTGTATTGGGCGTCCAGTCCCCCAGAGAGGAGGTGTCGTCGTCCCGGCGACCGAACCAGCCGTCGTCCAAAACGAACAGCTCCACCCCCAGGCTCTTGGCCTCTTTGGCAAGCTCCACCAGCTTTTTCTGGTTGAACCGGAAATAAAACGCCTCCCAGCTGTTGAGCAGCACCGGCCGCTCCCGATCCCGCCAGTACCCCCGGACAATGTGGCGGCGGACAAAGGCGTGCATCTGCCGGCTGACGGCGCCGAAGCCCCGGCCGTAGGTCATCACGGCCTCCGGCGCATCGAAAAAATCCCCAGGCGCCAGCTGCCAGCGGAAGCCCTCCGTGCCCATGCCCTGCAAAAAGCGCACCTGCCCAAAAGCGTTTTCCTCGGCGGCGTAAAAATGATTTCCGCTGTAAAGCAGGTTGAAGCCCCAGCAATCGCCGCTCTCCTCCCCGGTGTCGGGGCGGCAGAGCATCACAAAGGGATTGCAGCGGCTGGAGCTGGTGCCGGTGCGGCTGCCGCCGGACACCGTGCCCCGGCAGGGCTGCACCGTCTTCTCCATCTCCCGGGCCCAGGCGCCCCGGAAGAACACCATCTGATAGTCCCCCGCCTCCATGTCCACCTGATTGCTCATCAGGCGCAGCACCGCCGCGCCCTGGCCTCCTCGGTTAGTGAGCCGGGCCCAGCGGGAGATCACGTCCGTCTCTTCAAATACCGTATAAAAAAGCTCCAAGACCAGATCATGGGCTGTCTCGCGCAGCACAAGGCGCAGCGTTTCGCCGCCCTCCGCCGCCGCGGGCAGACCGGCGGGCGTCTGCCGCTGTGTGACCTCCCAGCTTTGTAGGGCAAAGCTGGCGGCGCGGCCGCCGTCGGCAAATTCCACCTCCACGGCGCTTGCGCGCAGGTCGCCCCAACCGGGGGTCCCCACCTCCAGCAGCCGGTTTTCCAGGCACACGCCGGTGTCAAGCACCGCGCCGCCGCCGATCTCATGGCGCACCGACGGCCCCAGCAGGGCATAATCCTCCCGCCGGGGGAGCCGCGCCCCGTAATATAAATGCTCCGGCACGCCGCCGCTGATCCGGAATGCATAGGCCGTATGCGCTGTCTCCAGTAAAAACAAGGTCTCATCCGCTCGTATCATGGTCGTTTCCTCACTCCGCATCGCTTTTACAGCTGATTTAGTCGAATAACATATTATACCACGGTGGCTTTCCGTTGACATCTATTTTGTAAAATTTTCTCCAATTTTTCCCAAGCGCCGGGACTTTTATACCGGCGCGCCGAGGGACAGTCCCGTGTTTTCCTGCTATACTGCCGGGAAACTTTACACAGGGGGATCAAAATGGATGATACGCTCACCTTCCTCTGACCGGCGTCCGGGTGCCGAAGCCGGCCACCGTGGTGGCCGCGCCCGCGGCGGAACACGTGATGGTTACCTGCGGTGCCGATGTGACGAAGGCGGAAGCACCCGGCGGTGATCTGCTGCGCCCCGTGGGATGGGAACACTCCCTCCCCGCCCAGGCGGGCAGCAGCCCGCTGTTCCATCTGGCCAACACCGGCAAGCGCATGGTGGTGCCGGATCTGAAAAAGCCGGAGGGCATGGCCGCCCTCGCCCGGATTCCGGGTCTTTCGGAGCTGCTCTCCCACCCGGATCTGGCGGATCTCACCGCCATTCGCCGAAGCGGCAAGGCGAAGCGCCTTTCGGCCAAAACAGAAGCGCTGATAAAGACACTCCCCTGCGTCCGGCGCGAGGCGCTCTTCGCCGCCAACGACATCCCCAGCGAGTGCCTGTGCCATTACAGTGAGGTCTCCCATGACCCCCAGGCCCTGGCCAACGACTGCTTTGACACCGTCTCCTGTCCCCACGGCAGGACGCCCGCCATGCCGGTGCCGCCCATCGGCTTTTCCGACTACGGCCGCCGCAAAACCGTCCCACGCATCCCATGAGACAAGCCCCCCGCGCCGTGCTGGCGGAGGCGGGCTATACGGAAGAAGAGCCGGACGCTCTCGCCGCTCGGGGCGCTCTGTGCTGATACCCCTTGCCTGTTTAGATAAAAGGACATAAAAAAAGCCGAAGAACGGGATGAAAAACATCCGCTCTCCGGCTTTTCTTCACTTAGGAAAACAGCAGCGCCCCCGCACCGTAGGTGACGAAGGCTACGATCACGCCCGCGCCTACCACGCCCAGGGCAATGGAGGGAAACGCCCGCTTCATGGGCAGCTCCAACATGGCCGCCACCAGCGCGCCCGTCCAGGCGCCGGTACCCGGCAGCGGAATGGCCACCAGAATGAACAATCCCCAGAAAGCGTATTTCTGGACGGCTTCCGATTTTTTCTCCGCCCGCTTTTCCATCCGCGTCACCAGGTCGTTGAGCCACCGGCTCTTGGTGCGCAGCCAGGCAAAGATCTTTTTGATAAAAATGATAATGAAAGGTACCGGCACCAGATTTCCCAAAATGGACACCACGATGGCGGTCCAGATGTTCAGTCCGTGGGCGACGCCGATGGGAATGGCGCCCCGCAGCTCCAGAATCGGTACCATGGAAATGGCAAAAGTGGTGATGATCTTACCGAACAGGCTTCCCCATAGATCCAAAATTTTGTCCTCCCTGTTTCCCAGCGGTCCGGGTTCCCTTGCAGGATACCCACTTTTCAGCAATCTTTTCTCATTTTAATCGGAGACGGGAGGAATGTCAACCGGGGTTTGGGTGCCGCCCTTTTGGAGGGCGGTTTCTTTACGTTTTGCAAACGCGCTTTGCACCAGGTCGATCAGCGGCGAGGAGATCAGCACCGTTACCAGTGAATAGATAATGCGCTGCCATGGGATATAGGTCAGCGACAGCGCCAGCACCGTGAGATCCGTCACCAGATACGCCGCCGAAAGGCGCCACCGGGTCACACGGGCAATGCTCAGTGCCAGCGCGTCGTCGCCGCCGCAGGAGCCGCCCTGGCTCACCACCAGTCCCGCGCCCAGACCCACCAGCACGCCGCCCAGCACCGCCGCCCAAAGTGGGTGCGCCGACAGATTCGGCAAAAGCGGCGGAAACAGCTCCCACAGCCGGTAAAAGCCCGCCAGGCACAGCGTGGAAAAGACGGACAGCCGGATAAATCCCACGCCCAGCTGACGCCAGGCCAGTCCGTAACAAATCACGTCCAGCAGCGGCGACAAAATAGCCGCCGACCAGCCCAAATGTTGGTGCAGCAGCAAGATCATGCCGATGACGCCGCCCTCCGTGACGCCGGCGCGCTGATGGATATTGTGAACGCCGAAGGACAAAACCGCCGTGCCCAGCACGATCAGCGCCAGCTGCTGCCATGTCACGTCGCAAAAGCACGTTTTTGCCCATTTTCGCAAGGTCTTCATGATGATCGCAAGCTCCTCTCTTCTCAAAGAGCATAAACCCTGGTATAATACCAGAGTCAAGAAAAACTTACGCCGCCGCAAGACCGGCGGGAGAAAGGAGCGGTCCTTCCGTGAAAAATATCTATCAGATCCATGAGGTGTCGCAGCTCTACGGCATCGGTGTGGACTCCCTGCGCTACTATGAAAAGCTGGGCATCCTCCACCCCCGCCGGGACACCAACGGCTACCGGCTCTATCACCTCAAGGATCTTTACAAACTCAACATCATCCGAGATCTGCGGCAGCTGCACTTTTCCATGGCCCAGATCAAGGACTATCTGGACGGGCAGAACCTCTCCCAGACGCTGACGCTGCTGGGGCAGGAGGAATCGCTTTTGCAGCAGCAGCTCGACGCCGGGAAGCGGCGCCAGCAGGTGCTCCGCCAGCGCATCGCCGCGCTGGAGACCGCTCGAGATCTGCCGGCGGGAGAGGTTCGGGTGCAGACGCTTCCCCCGCGCCGCGGCGTGCTTCTGAGCCAGCGCATCACCCGGGATGAGGAAATGGATTTCGTGGTGAAAAAATTGCAGCGCCGCCACGAAGCGGTGATCCCCCACCTGGGCAATCAGGAAATTGGCGCTTTTTTTGACCCCCAGGCATTGGCGCAGGGGCAGTTCAACGTGTTCGATTCCGTTTTCATCCTGGTGGGCGGGGCGTTTGCCGACGAGGATTCTGCCGACGGGGAATCTGCCGACGGCCAGTCTGCCGACGGCCAGTCTGCCGACGGGGAGGTGCGTCTTGGCGGCGGGGCCTATCTCACCTGCCGCTATCGGGGGGATTACACCCAAAACGCCCGCTGCTGGCAGGCCATGACCGTCTGGGCCAAAAAAGAAGGGCTGACGCTCTCCGGTACGCCCTTTGAGCTGTATCTGGTGGACAACCGGGAAACCGTGCGGCCGGAGGAATTTCTCACCGAGATCCAGGTACGCGTAACGCCGTTGTCTATGTAGAACGGCGGTGTTAGGGCGGAGTGAGCCATCGGAAAGCGGCCGTTTTTTGAAAAAGGTTCATTTTTTGGAAATTTTTCTTTGTTTTTCAGCAAAACTCATACTTTGGGCGGATGGCAGACGGTACCTTTTGCGGTATACTGTCCTTACAGCCACCTGTGGCACGGTAAACGCGTGGAGACGGAACCGCGGCTCCCTCCATGGGTAAGGAACGCAAAATAGAACGCACCCTGCCGACTTTAAAGCCCGACGTCACGAAGACAACGCGAGACGGTGTTTTTTATCTGACCCTTGGGCAAAGATCCCTCCCTGCGGAAAACGCCTGCCAGGCCGCGATGATGCAGGCGCTGATAAGAGAGAGCCAATTGCCGGAGAGCCTGACCCGGCTGCTGCTCCAGGCGGCACCGCCGCCGGATGACACAGCCGCCGCTTCGGCCATCGCGGCCTTCATGCTGGCTTTCGGCGATTTTCTGGCGGTCTGATCTCCGCTTTTTCGAAAAGCACCGCCCCGCCCGCGCCGGGCACTTGAGACGCTATCTACTACCTTCCCATCTTGCAAAAAGCCCCGAAAGCATTGATCTCAATGCTTTCGGGGCTTTTTGCTGGAGCTGGATGCGAGATTCGAACTCGCGACCTCATGATTACGAATCAGGCGCTCTACCGGCTGAGCTAATCCAGCGAAACGGATTTGCGATGGGAGACGATTACCCCTCCCCCATCGAACGCGTATTGTATGATAACACACTTTTCCCCAATCGTCAACCGAAATCTTCACCATTTTTCACGTCTTTTGCCCAGCCGCCGCGCCGTGCTTTTTCCCCGCTGACAGACGGGAGTTTTTCCGCCGCGTTGGCAGGATAATACAAAATGTAATCTTGGTCTATTTTATTCATTTTCTTTCCT
>JAYFNH010000011.1:0-110915 GCA_034933545.1 Oscillibacter sp. | reverse complement strand
CCGGGCCGGCGCCCAACCGCAGTCGGCCCGGTTCTTTTGCAAGCACAAGAGACAAAGACGATCACGCGAACAGGTAGCTGTACTTGTCGCGGATGGTGCAAATCAGCTTCTCCAACTCGGAGGGAAGCGTGTTGGCGCCGGAGAGGTCGTATTCCTTCACATCGAAAAGACGCACCCGCACGCGGTCGTGGCTCAGGAACAGAACGCCCACATTCTTGGAATCGTCGAAGTCCTCGGCGGTCTGGAACAGGGTGAACTTGTCGTGGCAGGGCTCAGAGGCATAGGGACAGAACTGGGTGCAGTTGCCGCACTCGTTGCACATCTTGTCCACATGGACGATCTGATGGCTGCCGTCGGCCATGACGATGGCCACGTTGGAGCGGTTGGGGCAGGTGTCCACGCAGTTTTCGCAGACGGTGGCGCACTGCAGGCAGCGGTCGCCCTCGCACTTGGCCTCGCTGTGCATCATGAGAACGCCCTTCTTGGCGATGACATCGGCCTTGGTCTCGTAGGCCGCGGCGGGAATTTCATAGCTGTGGGCGTGACCCACCACTGCCTCAGCGAAACGGGCAGCGTCGGCAATGCCTTCCACCACGGTGGCGGGGCCGCGGGACGCGTCGCCGCCGGCGTAGACGCCCTCCACGTTGGTCTGGAAGGCGGGATGACCCTTACGGTCCACCTCGATGCCGTTGGCGGTGAGAAGCGCCGAATCCACCTGCTCGCCCACGGCGGAGATCACCAGATCGCAGGGAATGGTGATGCTTTCACCGGTACGCACGGGGCTGCGGCGGCCAGAAGCGTCGGGCTCGCCCAGCTTCATAATCTCGCAGGTCAAGACGCCCTTTTCCTGCTTCACAGGGGCGGCCAGCTCAACGAACTGCACGCCGTCGGCCATGGCCAGCTCCAACTCCTGAGGATCGGCAGGCATATACTTTTTGGTGCGGCGATAGACGATGGTGGAAGAGGCTGCACCGGAACGCTTGGCCACACGGGCCGCGTCCATGGCGGTGTTGCCGGCGCCGACCACCACCACATGGCCGGAAACGGAGGCTTTGCCGCACTTCATGTCCTTCATCCACTCAATGACACCCTGCACGTTGCCGGGAATGTCCAGCTGACCTGCTTTCCAGGCGCCCACGGCGAAGAAAATGTGGGTGTAGCCCTGTGCTTTCAGCTCCGCCACAGAGGGAGCGGGCGCGCCGCACTTGATCTCCACACCGTACTGCTCCATCAGCGCCACGTCCTTGTCGATGGCTTCATCGGAGATACGGAAGGCGGGGATCACATGGCGGGGAATACCGCCCAGGGTGTTTTCTCGTTCAAAAACGGTGGTTTCCACGCCCTCGCGGCCCAGGAAATAGGCCGCCGCGATGCCGGTGGGGCCGCCGCCGATGATGGCCGCCTTCTTACCCTGTACCTTTTCGGGCACACGGATGGAGGCCATCAGCGTGTTGTAGCCGTGCTGGGCGGCAATGAGCTTGGTGTCGCGGATGTGCACAGATTCTTCATAGAAGGTGCGGGAGCACTTGCCCTGACAGCGGTGGGCACAGATGGTGCCGGTGATAAAGGGCAAGGCGTTTTTCTCGGTGATGAGCTTCAGCGCCGGGCCATACAGACCCTTGCGGCAAAGCTCGATATACTCAGGGATGTCCTGATCAATGGGGCAGCCGCCCCTGCAGGGCGCCGCGAAGCAGTCCAGCCAGGGAACGTTCTTCTCGCTCTTGCGGGAGGGCAGGGGCTTGATGGGCTTGACGTGGTGATAGTCCGTGTGGGAAGCCATGCTCATCTCACAGATGGCCTGGGTGTCGGTGGAGGTAAAGCGAGTGTAGGGCAGGGACTCCGTCTTTTCCACCATTTGCAGCAAACGGTTGTAGCCGCCCGGCTTGAGGATGGTGGTGGCCACGGTGATGGGCCAGATACCGGCGGCAAACAGCTTGTCGCAGTTGAAATACTCCGCGCCGCCGGCGAAGGAAATACGCATCTTGCCCTTGAACTGGCGGGAAATGCGGTGGCACATTTCGATGGTCAGGGGAAACAGGGAGCGGCCGGACATATACATCTCGTTGTTGGGCAGCTCGCCGCGGGTGGTGTCCACGGGGAAGGTGTTGGACAGCTTCAGGCCAAATTCCAGACCGTTCCTGTCGGCCAGCGCCTGCAGCCGCTCAAACATGGGAACGGCATCCGCCCACTGGAGATCTTCGTTGAAGTGGTGCTCGTCAAAGACGATGTAGTCATACCCCATGGCGTCCAGCGTCTTGCGGGCGGTCTCATAGCCCAGGATGGTGGGGTTGCACTTTACAAAGGTGTGCAGGTGCTTTTCGGAGATCAGATAAGTGGCAATGCGCTCGATCTCCGCGGGGGGGCAGCCGTGCAGCGTGGACAGCGTGACGCTGCGGGACACACGGGGGCTGATGGCGTCGATATAGTCGGACTCCTCCGGGAACAGCTCCTTGAGCACTGCCAGGCTTTCTTTAAATTCGGGGGTCTGGGAAGCGTCCTTCAACCCCTCGATGTAGGTGTTGACCTTGTCGCCCTTGATGCCTTCCAGGTCATAGCCCACGGACATATTGAACACAAAACCGTCGGGATCGCCCAGATCGTAGAGTTTGGAGAGCATTTTCAGCGCGCACCAGGCCTTGATATACTCGGCACGGGCTTGGGGAACGGTGAGCTCGGTGGACCATTCCTGGTTATAGCCCTCGTCGCTGGCCAGAATGCAGGGACGCGGCACGCAGGCGGCCAGCTCTGCGCCGTCCATCTTCTGGACGGTCTTTACCTCGAAGAAGCGGGCGCCGGCCATGTAGGCGGCGATGATGTTTTGCGCCAGCTGGCTGTTGGGGCCGGCGGCGGGGCCGAAGGGGGTCTCGATGGTCTCACCGAAGATGGGCAGCGTCTTGCCGGTGGCGTGATAGGCTTTATGCACACCGAAAATCTCGCCGCTCTGGGCGTACTCGGTGGTGATCCAGTTCATCAAAGAACGGAAGGGAATGGGGTACATCTTTTCGGACATGGATATTCCTCCTTTGTTATTTGAACAGTGGCTTTCAGACCCGCGATCAGCGTGGCAGAAGCCGCTTTGCGGCTTTTATGACGGCGGGCCGGCAGGTTGGTCTTAAAAAAGTGGCTTGATCGCTTTTTGATTTAATATTCGCAGTGGTTCAAGGAGCCCCACAGCTTCTTGGCGGCGGTGAGGATGCGGGCGTTTTCGGCCTCTTCGTCGATGCCTACCAGTTCCCGGTCCTTCATGAGGAGCTTGCCGTTACCGATGGTGGTCTGGCACTGGCGGCCCGTCATGCCGAAGAGCATATGGCCGTCGATATTGGCGTCGGAGAAGGGGGTGTAGGGCTTGTAGTCCATGACGATGATGTCGGCGGCGGCACCGGCCTTCAGCACGCCCAGCTGATCGGGGAAGTACCGCCCGCCGATCCTGGCGTTGTTCTTGAAGAGCATATCCGTCACCTCGCACCAGCCCACGTTGGGCAGGCAGGCGTTGCTGCGCTGGGAGCAAAGAGCCACCTTGATGGACTCCAGCATATCGTTGGTGTAAGCGTCGGTACCCATGCCCAGCAAAATGCCCCGCTTATACAGCTGCAGCACCGGGCAGATGCCGATGGCGTTGCTCATGTTGGATTCGGGGTTGTTCACCACCATGGTATCGGTCTCCTTGATGAGATCCATCTCGGCGGTGTTGGCGTGGACGCAATGGCCCAGAATGGTCTTGGGGCCCAGAATACCGTGGTCCTGCAAACGCTGCACCGGACGGCGGCCGTAATTCTGGAGAGAGTCGTACACATCGTTCATGCCCTCAGACACATGGATGTGATAGCCCGTGCGGCCGTTGTTGGCCTCCACCATGCGGTCAAAGGTCTTGTCGGACAGGGTGAACAGGGCATGACCGCCGAACATGGCCCGCAGCATGGGGTCGTTCTGCTTTTCGCAGTAGGTGATGAAGTCGGCATTTTCCTTGATCGCTTCCAGGCACTTCTCTTCGCCGTCACGGTCGGAGGTCTCATAGCACAGGCAGGAGCGGATACCGAAGCGGCGGGCGGACTCGGCGATGGTGAAAAGGGAGTCGGGAATCTCGCCGTAGGAGGCGTGGTGGTCGAAAATGGTGGTAACGCCCTGCTTGATGCAGTCGATGTACAGCGCGTCGGCGGAGGCCTTGGTGCCGTCAAGCATCAGCTTGCGGTCGATGGCCCACCAGGTACCGTCCAGCACCTCGTAGAAGTTGGTGGGGTTGTTGCCCACGATGGAAAGACCGCGGGCCAGAGCGGAGTAGATATGGGTATGGGCGTTGATGAAAGCGGGCATGATGACACCGCCTCTGGCGTCGATGACTTCGGCGGAAGCGTACTTGGCGCGCAGTGCGCTCTCTTCGCCCACCTCCACTATCTTGCTGCCTTCAAAGGCCACAGCACCGTGCTCGTAATAGCCACGGCCCCCCTCGTCACGGGTGATCAGTCTGCCGTTTGTTACCAGATACATGAATGAATCCTCCTTTTGATTTCAATCAGTTTGATGACATCATTCAGATTGCCCTATCGGTCCTGGCTGCTTTGTGCCGGATAAGAAAAAATGTTTCAAATCTCATGGTCGAGATTTGAAACACTCAAGCACAAACGCCGAGTGATAGTTTCAGCCCGTGCGCGAAGCACTTCCTTACAGCTACCAATCTTTGATTGTGCCTTTATTTTAACCGAACTGCCTTTGAAAATCAACTAAAAATTGCGTGAAAACCTAAAAAAATATGTGAATTTTATACCCTTTTACAAAAGAAGCTCCTGAAGCTGCCGGGGCTGGAGCAGCGTAAAGCTGCCCCGGCAGAAGGTGAGATACCCCTCCTGCCGCAGCCGTCCCAGTTCACGGGACAGAGCGCTGCGGTTGACCCCCAGAAAAGCGGCCAGTTCTTCTCTGGAATAGGACAGGGTGAAGGAAACGCCGTCATCCGCCTCGTCCAGCAAAAAACGAACAATGCGCCGCCGCAGACTGCTCTCTGTGAGACAGGCAATCTGCCGCCGCTGCTGCCAGAATTTGGACGCCATCTCCCGCAGCAGATTCAGCCGCAGCTGCACATGACACCGGCACTCCTGCCCGCAGCCGGACATGATGCGCTCCAGGGGCAGGTACAACACCTCGGTCTCCTCTCGGGCGGTGAGAGTGACGGGACTGGTTTGCCCCGCCGCCATCAGCACGTCGCCCATGAGCCCGCCGGCGGTATGACGCGCCACGATGCGAAAGCTGCCGTCGGGCCGGTCCTGCCGGGCGTCCACCGCCCCGCGCAGAACGATGCCCGTCTGCGCCACGCTGTCCCCCGCCTGCCACAAAATGCCGCCTTTCCCATACCGGCGGGTATAGCTGCCAAGGCATTTCAGCAGTTTTTCAATGTCGGATCCACTGATGCCTTCAAAAAGTGGGGTGCGCTGCAAACAGGCGAGGGCGGCTTCCATAAAAAGACTCCTTTCGTTGCCATGGCAACAGAATTGCTGGCCTGGCTGCTTTATACTTAAAGAGAAACATCCCATCGTTCATATGAGAGGAAGAAAGAGCATGAAAAAGAAAACACTTTGGATCACGGAGACGGCCGTGATGATCGCGCTGCTCATTGCCCTGCAGGCGGTGACAAAGCCGGCAGGCCAGTTCGTCACAGGCTCCTGTGTCAATCTGGTGCTGGCCATGTCCGTAATGGTGGGCGGCCTTTGGTGCGGTGTGACGGTGGCGCTTTTATCCCCGTTTTTCGCGTTTTTGCTGAGCATCGGCCCGGCGCTGCTGCCAGTGGTGCCGCTGGTGGCGGTGGGCAACATTGTGCTGGTGGCGGTGCTGTATTTCATCACCGGCAAGCATCTGACCCCCAAAAGTCCCATGGCCTGGGCGGGCGTGGCGGCGGCGGCCGCGGCCAAGTGCCTGACGCTGTACCTGATGATCGTGAAGATGCTGATCCCGGCCCTGTCGCTGCCGGCCAAGCAGGCGGCGGTGCTGTCGGCCAGCTTTTCCTGGCCACAGATCGTCACGGCCCTCATCGGCGGCACGCTGGCGGCGCTCATCACCCCGGCGGTGCGCAAGGCTCTGCAAAAGAAGCAGGCATAAGGCTTTGCCCTAATTATAAGGAGCGAGACGTATAAATACAAGAGCCGGAGGGCAGCGTGTTGTGGCGTTGCCCTCCGGCTTTCTGTTTACCGCAAAGACGGCTTCGCCGTTTTCACGATTATTTTCCGGCTGTTTGGCCCGGCATCTGCCAGGCGTCGTGTTCCGTGTGGAGCAGGTGATGGGCTCTGTTGCTCATGGGCTCTTTGATATAGTCGCGGTAGAGTTCCTGAATGTCGGGGTTCTCATGGGAGAAGCGCAGTTCCGACGTCTGATCCAGAGTCCACAGCACATTGCCCCGGGCTTCCGCCCACTCCTGACCGTCGTGGATGGGCTGGCCCCCGCCGCCGGCGCAGCCGCCGGGACAGGCCATGACCTCCACAAAGTCGTATGTCACGTCGCCCCGCTCCAGCGCCTTCATCAGCTTGCGGGTGTTGCCAAGCCCGTTGACCACAGCCACGGACACGTCTCCCGCGCCGGGAACGGTGAACACCGCTTCTTTCCAGCCGTCCATCCCCCGTACCGCATGGAAGGCGTCGGGGTCGGGATTGGAGCCGGTAACGAAGTAATACGCGCTGCGCAGCGCCGCATCCATGACGCCGCCGGTGGCGCCGAAGATCACCGCTGCACCGGTGCCGCTGCCAAGAGGACTGTCAAACTCCGTCTCCTCCAGCACGGCGGGATGGATCTGCTCGCCCCGGAACATCCGCACGATCTCACGGGTAGTAAGCACCACGTCCACGTCCGGATCGCTACACACGTCACGCATGGTGGGCAGCGCCGCTTCGCTCTTTTTGGAGGTGCAGGGCATGATGGACACCACAAATACGTCGTGGGGATCGGCGCCGATCTTCTTGGCAAAGTAGCTTTTGGCCACCGCACCGAACATCTGCTGGGGGGACTTGGCGGTGGAGAGATTTCTGGTATAGGCGGGGAACTGGCCCTTCATGAACCGCACCCAGCCGGGGCAGCAGGAGGTGAACATGGGCCAGGGATATTTGTCCCGGTGGGTGAAGCGCTCCACAAACTCGCTGGCCTCTTCCATAATGGTGAGGTCGGCGGAGAAATTGGTGTCGAACACATAGTCAAAACCCATGATCTTCAGCGCCGTCACCATGCGTCTGGCGGTGGCGTACTCGGGCTTGAGATGGAAATACTCCGCCCACGCGGCCCGCACGGCGGGGGCTACCTGCACCACCGTGATCTTTTTGGGATTGGCCAGCGCGTCGAACACCTTGCCGGTGTCATCCCGCTCCTGCAGGCCGCCCACGGGGCAGTGGGTGATGCACTGGCCGCAGAAGGTGCAGTCGGACTCGCCCAGAGTTCGGGCCTTGGCCACGCCCACCGTGGTGCGGGAGCCGGTGCCCATCACGTCCCAGATGTTCATGCCCTGGATCTTCTCACACACCTGCACGCAGCGCATACACTTGATGCAGCGGTTTTCCACACGCACCACCGGGTTGGAGAAATCGTCGGGAATGGGGCGCAGATCTTTTACATAATGTTCGCCCAGCAGATTGTAATCGTTGGTGAGCTGCTGGAGCTTGCAGTTGCCGCTGCGGGTGCATTTGGTGCAGCTGCTGTCGTGCTGCGCCAGCAGCAGACGCAGGTTCACCCGCCGGGCTTCTCGCACGCGGGGCGAGTTGGTGCGTACCACCATGCCCTCGCACACCACGTTGTCGCAGGAGGGAACCAGACGATCATAGCCCTCCACCTCCACCATGCAGATGCGGCAGGCACCGATCTCGTTGATGCCCTTAAGATAGCACAGGGTGGGGATATCGATATGTATGGACCGGGCAGCTTCCAGAATGGTGGTGCCCTCAGGCACTGTTACCATTTTTTGGTCGATGGTCAGTGTTACCATTTTACTTCCCGCCCTCCTTTAAAGATCCCATAGCCGAAGTGGTCGCAGCGCAGACAACGGGAGGCCTCCGTGCAGGCGCCTTCCTCCGTCATGCCGCATTCAATGTCTCTGAAGTCGTTCCGGCGCTCGTACACGTCCCGCTCGGTGGTGTTGACGCGGCCGTGGGGCGGCCGGTTGTTCAGAGCCGGCGCCGGGATGTCGATGGACACCTCAATCTCGTGCCCGAAGCCCAGGTGCTCGTCGATATTGGCCGCGGCCACCTTGCCGGCCGCGATGGCCCGGATGGCGGAGGCGGGGCCGGTGACACAGTCGCCGCCGGCGAACACATTGTCCATATTATCCACATGGGCGGAGCTTTCCGCCACAAAGGTGCCCCGCTTGATGGGGATGCCCGTCTGCTCAAAGCCTTGGGTCTCAATGCCTTGGCCGATAGCCACCACCACAATGTCGGCGGGAATGCGCTCTTCGGGCAAAGCGGCCTTGCTGGGACGGGGGCGTCCCTCTTTGTCGGCCTCGCCGATGAGCTGGGGTTGCACCCAAAGCGCCGACGCGCAGTCGTTTTCGTCCACTTCGATGCGGACGGGAGCTGCCAGCGTCAGTACCTCGGCGCCCTCGGCAATGGCGCCTTCCACCTCGTCGGGCAGGGCCGTCATATCCTCCTGGCGGCGGCGGTAGACACACGTTACCTTTTCCGCCCCCAGACGCACCGCGCTGCGGGTCACGTCCATGGCCACGTTGCCGCCGCCGATGACCACCACCCGCTTGCCGGTGAAATCGGGCATCTGATCGTCGCCGATGGCACGGAGCATTTCCACCGCGGACATGACGTTTTTGCTATTTTCGCCCTCGATGCCGGTCTTTTTATCCGTGTGGGCGCCGATGGCGATATACAGGCAGTCATACTCCTGCTGCAAACGGTCAAAGGTCACGTCCCGGCCCACGGTGATGCCGGTGTAGACCTCGATGCCGGTGGAGAGGATGGATTTGATCTCCTCGTCCAGCTTGGCACGTGGGAATCGGTAGTTGGGGATGCCGTAGCGCAGCATGCCGCCAAGCTTCTTCTTTTCTTCATAAATGGTGACCTTGTGGCCCATCAGCGTCAGATAATAGGCGCAGGAAAGACCGCTGGGGCCGCCGCCGATGATGGCCACCTTTTTCCCGGTGGGGGCGGCGCAGGGGGGATTGGGCACCACGCCCGCGTGATCCACGGCGTAGCGCTTGAGCCCACGGATGTTGATGGCGTCGTCGATCATATTGCGGCGGCAGCGAGCTTCGCAGGGATGCTCGCAGATGTAGGCGCAGGACACCGGCAGGGGATTGTCCTTGCGGATGAGACGCACCGCGTCGGCGTAGCGGCCGGCCTTCACCAGCGCCACATAACCGGGGATGTCCACCCCGGCCGGACACAGATCCACGCAGGGCACCGGGTTTTGCAGACCTGCCAGACACCGGTGGTGATGGACGTGCTCTTCATAGTCGTCCCGGAAGCCTTCCATGCCGTCGAGCACCAGGCGGGCGGCGTCACGCCCGATGGCACAGTCGGCGGTGTTGAGAATGCTGCGGGCCGTCTTTTCGATAATAGTCACGGTCTCCTCTGTGCCGGTGCCGTCGAGCACCTGAGCAATGAGCTTGGATAACTGCCCCAGACCGATCCGGCACGGGACGCATTTGCCGCAGGACTGGGCATGACACAGCTGCAAAAACGTCAGAGACATATCCACGGGACAAAGCCCCGGAGGGCTGGCGGCAATACGCCGCTCCACGTCGCGGTACAGATTGTCAACGACCGTCTGCGCCTTGCTGGGCGTTTTGATATCAAGTCTGCTCAAGAAAAACCACTCCTTCCGCCCGGAACACAGCGAGATTCTGTCGCGCGACCGAACTGATTTGTATGAATCCAGAATGACACAAACGGCCGCAGAAGTCAATTATTACCTGCATTGTTTATACTTTCACAATACAAAATAAGAAAAATAACAAGAGGAAAAACGTCGACAGTCTGTTTCTTAATTGACAAAAAAGCAACTAACTTGTTAAGAAAAAGTAAGAAAAAAACGAAAAACCCACCCGCTTCTATTGACGAAACAAAAGGGCGGGGGTATAATCAGTGGCAACACGTCTAATGCTGCTTCGGCAGCAGCGGGAGAACCAATTCAGACTTGGGGTGCATCCGCTTTTGCGGTAGGGAACCTTCTTTCCCGAACCCGTCAGCTAATCTCGTCAACGTAAGAGGGAAGCGGGGCGCTTTTGCGTGCCGACGGCCCTTTTGCGCCGGTCAGAGTGTGGCCGGCGTTTATTTTTGTGTCAAATTGTGTCAAATTTGCGTCAGGAGTGCGTCATGAATCATCGTTTGGTAGCGAATATTTTAGGTTACATATTGCTGGTGGAAGCGGGATTTTTGCTGTTTCCCATGCTGGTGGCCGTGGGATACGGCGAGGCGTCGTGGGTGGCTTTTTTGAAAACGGCTATCCTTTGCTCCCTGCTGGGCCTGGTGGTGACCAGAATCCCCTACAACACCAAGCAGATGCACGCACGGGACGGTTTTGCCGCGGTGGCCCTGAGCTGGCTGCTGCTGTCGGCCTTCGGCGCGCTGCCCTATGTGTTCAGCGGCGCCATCCCTCATTATATCGACGCCCTTTTTGAGACCGCCTCCGGTCTTACCACCACAGGCTCCACGATTTTGACAGAGGTGGAGCATCTGCCCAAGGGCATTTTGTTCTGGCGGGCCCAAACCCAGTGGATGGGCGGCATGGGCGTGCTGGTGCTGTTTCTGGCGCTGATCCCCAAGATAGGCGAGGGCGCTGTCTTTCTCATGCGGGCCGAAAGCCCAGGCCCCATTAAATCCAAGCTGGTTCCCAAGGTGGGTACCACCGCCCAGATCCTCTATGGCATTTATGTGGGACTGACGGTGGCAGAGACGATTTTGCTGCGCCTGGCCGGTATGGACTGGTATGACGCCGTGACCCACACCTTCTGCACCATCTCCACCGGCGGCTACTCCGTGAAAAACGCCAGTATCGCCGCTTACGGTTCCGACCTCATCAGCTGGATCGTCATTGTATTCATGTTCCTCTCCGGCGTGAACTTCACGCTGTTGTTCTTCGCGCTGCGGGGCAAGATGAAGGAAGCGCTGCAAAGCGAGGAGCTGCGGCTCTACACGGCACTGGCCGTGGGAGGGACCGCTCTTATCTGCCTGAACCTCTATGTCCGGGAGGGCATGAGCCTGGGCCAGTCCATTACCGATTCCGCCTTTCAGGTGGTGTCGGTGATGACCACCACCGGCTTTGCCACCTGCAACTTTGACCTGTGGCCCACTTTCTCCAAGACGGTGCTGGTGCTTTTGATGTTCACCGGCGCCTGCGCCGGCTCCACCGCCGGCGGCATCAAGTCCTCCCGGCTTTTGCTGCTGGGCAAGAATATGCAGCGGGAACTGAAAACGATCCTTCACCCCCGACAGGTCCACGTGATCTCCGTGGACGGGCAGAAGGTGGAAGAGCGGGTGGTGGTTTCCGCCGGCGTGTTCTTCTTCGTGTATCTGCTGATCCTGCTGGTGGGCACGCTGATCGTTTCCTGGGACGAGGTTACGTTTGTGGACGCCTTTACCGGGACGCTGACCTGTTTGAGCAACGTGGGACCCGGCCTTGGCATGGTAGGACCCATCGGCAACTTCAGCGCCTTCTCCGACGTGAGCAAGGTGGTGCTGACGCTGTCCATGCTGCTGGGACGGCTGGAACTGATGCCCATTCTCGTGCTGCTGTTCCCCTCTATTTGGAAAAGAAAAGTATAATACATATGACCTGCGGAATAGTTCTGCAGGTCATTTTTTTGAAACTGTTGCAAATACCACGGTTTTTCAAAGCAAACTGTGGTATAAGAAGAAAAAACAAAAGGAGGGGCAGCGCCCATGATCAAGACTTTTTACTATTTAAGCGGCAAACCGGCTCAGAACGATGCGCTGGCGGTGGACTGGAAGGACGGCGTCTGCGTGGGCAATGTCCGTGTGGGCCGCCTTGGCTGTTACTTCAGCCGGGGACTCAAATATTTCTGCGTGCCCTTTGCCGGCGCCCGCCGCGCCTTTGGCCGTGTGAGGGAGGTCATGGGCTGCGTGGGCTGCGGCTGCGTGACAAAACGGCCGGCCGCCACGGTGGTGTTCTGTACCGACGGACGGGAGGTCGGTGAGGTGCCGCTCCAGTCCGAGGCGCAGGTGCAGCGGGTGCTTGCCCTCCTGCGGGAACGGTGTCCCGATATGGAGATCGGCATCGCTTCTCCCACTGACACAGAATAAAATTAACAAAATTATAATGTATGGAGCCGC
Organism: Oscillibacter sp.; assembly: GCA_034933545.1. Taxonomy (GTDB): domain Bacteria; phylum Bacillota; class Clostridia; order Oscillospirales; family Oscillospiraceae; genus Vescimonas. Next base: position 98,652 of record JAYFNH010000011.1, on the reverse strand, counting down.
TTCTTTGGGTAAAGTAGCCGTAACGAAAGACAGACAAGGGACGGAGACTTGAAATGACAAAGGAATTAAATCAGTGGGACGCAGCGCTCCTACAGGACGCAGCGCTGGCGGCATCGTGTAAACAGCGGAAAAGGTGAGGGTCCTGCGCTTCGGGGAGACACACTGCTTTTTTCGGAAAAAGTGGAAGACCTATGCCATTGCCTATGGCGCCATCGACCATGCCTTTGAGCGGGAGCGGGCGGTCAAGAGCAACGTTTGCTGCGGCCCCATGCGCTTTTCCATGGTGTCGGCAGTGCTTTGCGGCGGCGGAAAAGAACTGACGGAGATCCAGTTTGAGGCCGAAGAACAAGTGGAGCGGGTGCTGGCGCTTCTGGAGCAGCGGTGCCCCGGGATCCGCATCGGCCTCTATGCGTCATGAGAAAAGGCGCTTCTCCCGATGACAGGAGAAGCGCCTCTGTATGTAAGTTTATATGTAAGGATGGGGAGGGGATGAAAAAAGCCTGTCCCGCGCGTGGTCAAAGAGAAAAGCGGGCACTGTATTCCCCGAAATATTCGTTGAAGTGACCGGAGCGGAGATCTTTCATGCTGTTGAGGTATTCGTGGGTATCGAAGGTGTCGGACTTGAGCTCAATGATGGCCACGGCGATGTTGGAGCAGTGATCCGCCACACGCTCAAAATTGGTGAGCAGATCGTTGAACACAAAGCCCTGGTTCAGCGTGCACAGGCCCTGCTGTAAACGGTTGACGTGATGGAGTTTCATTTCGTCGCACAGTCCGTCGATGACCTCCTCCAGCGGTTCCACACGGCTGGCAAGAGCCAGGTCGCTGCTGACAAAGGCTTGCACGGAAAGGGAGAGGATCTCTGTTACGGCCGCGCAGATCACTTTCAGCTCGCCTGCGGCGGAAGAGGAAAAGACGATCTTCTTTTCGTGGATCTCCTTGGCCGCGTCGGCGATGTTCAGCGCATGGTCGCTGATACGCTCGAAGTCGTTGAGGGTGTGCAGATATTTGCTCACGTCCTCGCTTTGGGTGCGGGTCAGCTCCTGGCGGGTGATCTTGATGAGATAGGTGCCCAGCTTGTCCTCATAGCGGTCGACCACCGATTCCCGTTCCTCCACGGCGTGATAGTCCGCATCGGTGTACTGGGTGCAAAGAGCGAAAGAGTGCAGCAGATTTTCCTGCGCCTTGGCCGCCATGGAGTTGATGACGATGCGGCTTTGCTCAATGGCCAAAGAGGGGTGCTGCACAAAGCGGTCTTCCAGACTGTCGAACTCGGCGGTCTGAGCGGCATGCTCCGGCGGGTCGGGGAAAAGAAGGCACACGATGCGCTCCAGCAGCGGAATGGCCGGAGTCAGGATTGTAATGGTGGCAAAACGGAACACGGTGTTCAGCAGCGCCACCGTCACGGTGGTCATCACCGTGCCCATAAAAGAAAAAGTGAAAATGGCATTGGCCAGATAGAAAACAAAGCCCCAGATCAAAGCGCCCAGCACGTCGATGAGAAGATACGCGAAAGCCGTGCGGCGGCCGTTAATGTTGGCGCCCAGAGCCGACAAAAGCACAGGCACTGCCGCGCCGATGGCAATGCCCAGCGTCATGGGGAAAGCCACCGCGAAGCTGATGGTGCCGGTAACGGCCAGTGCCTGCAAAATACCCACAGCCGCCGACGCGCTTTGTAAGATACTGGTGAACACCAGACCCACCAGAACGCCCAGCAGGGGATTGGAAAAACAGGTGAGGAGATGCAAAAAAGCGGCGCTTTCCTTCAGCGGGGAAACGGCGCTGCTCATGGCCTGCATACCAAACATCAGCACCGCAAAGCCCAGCATGATGTCGCCCACATGGACCTTGGTCTGGTTTTTGCAGAACATCCGCAGACCGATGCCCACCACCGCGATGATCCCGGAGAGGGTGGAGGTGGATAGCAGCTGCGCCAGCCCCTCGCCGCCGCCCAGGTCCGACAGGCACAGAATCCAGCCTGTGATGCTGGTACCCAGGATGGCCCCCAGCACAATGCCGATGGCCTGGCGCACCTTCATCATGCCGGAGTTAACAAAGCCCACCACCATCACCGACGTGGCGGAGGAGGACTGGATCACGGCGGTGACGCCCGTGCCCAAAAGCACACCTTTGAGCGGCGTGCTGCTCAAACGATACAAAACCAATTCCAGCTTGCTGCCAGCCACCTTTTTCAGTCCCTCGCCCATCAGCGACATACCAAAAAGAAAAAGTGCCACGCCGCCCAGCAAGGAAACAATGTTCACAATACTCAAAATCAATGCACCTCCCAAAAGTGCTTCTCCTACTATACTATATTAAAAAGGAAGTTGCATTAACTAATCTTAAAAATAAGTAAAATTGTATAATCTGCCAAAATTCCCTCTGTTTCTTTCGGCGTTCATGTGCGCCCCACCTATTGACGCCCGCCTGCCGACGCCGGAGAAACTGACGGTTGACATCGACACTTTTCGTGCTATAATGGCACTGTTCTATTACCCGTTGACCGCGCCCAGAAGGTTTTCCGACTGAGACGGAAGGGATCTCTGGAGAAGCTCATTGAATTGAGTGCCGAAGGTGCAAGGCGTTGGCCGAATCTCTCAGGCAAAAGGACAGAGTGTGCCATAAAAGCATTTGCTTTTTGCATACGATGGGCAGATCCGCAGCGGATTTGCTCTTTTTTTATAGGCGTACTCTATTTTTTGGAAAGAAGGACTGCACTGTGACAAGTCAAGAAAAAAACATTCAATTCCTTCAGGAATTTGATCCCACCGTGGGCGGACTGCTGGAGCGTGAGTACACCCGCCAAAGCCAGAATCTGGAACTGATCGCGTCTGAAAACATTGCCTCGCCCGCCGTGATGGCCGCCATGGGCACTGTTTTGACCAACAAGTACGCCGAGGGCTACCCCGGCCGCCGCTACTACGGCGGCTGCGAGGTGGTGGACGAGATTGAGGCGCTGGCCATCGACCGGGCCAAGGCGCTTTTCGGCGCCGAATACGCCAATGTGCAGCCCCACTCCGGCGCCCAGGCCAATCTGGAGGTCTACGCCGCGCTGCTCCAACCCGGCGATACGTTCATGGGCATGGATCTTTCCGCCGGCGGGCATCTGACTCACGGCGCCAGCGTGAACCTCTCCGGCAAGCTGTATCACTCCGTCCCCTACGGCATCGACCCCGGCACCGGACGCATCGACTATGACCGGCTGGAGGACATGGTGAAGGAACACCGGCCCAAGCTGCTGGTGGCGGGCGCCTCCGCCTATCCCAGAGCCATCGACTTTAAGACCTTTGCCGAGATCGCCCACCGCTACGGCGCGCTTTTGATGGTGGACATGGCCCACATCGCCGGCCTTGTGGCAGGCGGTCAGCACATGAGCCCCGTCCCCTACGCCGATGTGGTGACCACCACCACCCATAAGACCTTACGCGGACCCCGGGGCGGCATGATCCTGGCCAAAGAGGAGTGGGGCAAAAAGCTCAACAGCGCCGTGTTCCCCGGCAGCCAGGGCGGCCCGCTGATGCACGTCATCGCCGGGAAAGCGGTCTGCTTCAAGGAAGCGGCGGAGCCATCCTTCCGCACCTATGCCAAAACAGTGGTGGACAACGCCCAGGCACTGGCAGCGGCCCTTCTGGAGCGCGGCTTTGAGCTGGTGTCCGGCGGCACCGACAACCATCTGATGCTGGCGGATCTCCGCCCCCTGCACGTCAATGGCCGGGATTTGCAGAACAACCTGGATGAAGTGCATATCACCGTGAACAAAAACGCCATTCCCCACGACCCGGAAAAGCCCGCCGTCACCAGCGGTGTCCGCATCGGCACCGCCGCCGTGACCACCCGGGGCTTTGTACCTGCCGATATGGCGGACATCGCCCAGTGTATCTACCTCATTGCCTCCGACTTTGGGGGCAATCGGGACGAAGTGGCTCGCCGCGTGCTGGAAATGACAGGAAAGCATTCTCTTTACAACATCTGAGTAATTGGACAAGCAAAAAACGTGCCTGAAAAACGGCAGGGGGCGATCCCTGCCGTTTTCTCTGGCGTTTTGACGAAATGACACGAACTGGCAGCAAATATGAGCCGATGACGGTAGACAAAGGAAAGCAGAAATGCTATAATTTTTAAAAATGTTTTAAGCGTGCCGCTGTGGGAAGCGGCTGTAAAGTTTGAGAGAAAGCAGGAGAGTCAGTGGGAGAGAAAAGCATCCTCAAAAGAATGTTCATTGCCATATTGGATATTCTGATCGTAAATTGCAGCTATGCAGTGGCCCTATGGATTCGGTTCGATTTTCACTTTGCACAGATTCCCCAGGGATATATTGACGCCTGGATCCGTTTTGTGCCGGTGGACACTGTGATCGTGGTGGTGGTATTTATCCTTTGCCGAATGTATCACTTTGTCTGGCACCTGATCGGCTTCGACGATCTGGTGCGGATTGGGCTGTCCGCCATGGGGGCCAACGCGCTGTGTGTGGTGGGAAGTCTTGCCGCCGGCTGCCGGCTGCCGGGATCTGTGTATCTTGTCGGCTTTTTGCTCAGTACGGCGCTGCTGGTCATCATGCGGTATACCTGCCGTATTTTGCAGACCTGGCACCGCATCTCCAACCGGGACGGAGAGGGCGGTATTCCCACACTGCTGGTGGGCGGCGGCGAAGCGGGCCGCCAGCTGATCCTGGAGAACAACCGCAATCGTTTGCTGGAGATGGATATCCGCTGCATCATCGACGACAACCCCGTGAAAAAGGGCAGCTTTGTAGAGGGGAAGGAGATCGTCGGCGGCCGGGAAGATATTCCGAAGATGGTCAAAAAGTACGATATCGCCCGGATCGTCCTGGCCATTCCCACCCTCGGCGCAAAGGAAAAGAGAGACGTACTGGAGATCTGCAAAACCACGGGCTGTGAGATGAAGATCATTCCCGGTATCTATCAGATGGTCACGGGGGAGGTCAGCGTCAAGGCCATGCGGGAGGTTTCCGTGGAGGACCTGCTGGGCCGGGACGTGATCCGCGTGGACAACGGGGACGTTTTCCGCAAGATCACCGACAAGGTGGTGATGGTCACCGGCGGCGGCGGCTCCATCGGCAGCGAGTTGTGCCGTCAGCTGACGGCTCATGCTCCCAAGCAGCTGATCATTCTGGATATCTATGAAAACAATGCCTACGACATTCAGCAAGAGCTCAAGCGCAAGTACCCGGATCTGACGCTGACGGTGCTGATCGCGTCTGTGCGCGACGTGTGCCGCATGAACCAGATCTTTGAAAAGTATCGCCCGCAGGTGGTGTTTCACGCCGCGGCCCATAAGCACGTTCCACTGATGGAGGGCAGCCCCAGCGAGGCCATCAAGAACAATGTGTTCGGCACACTGAACACGGGCAAGGCGGCTATCCGCTACGGAACGGAAAAGTTTATCCTCATTTCCACTGACAAAGCGGTGAATCCCACCAATATCATGGGCGCCTCCAAGCGTGTGTGTGAAATGGTGATCCAGTATCTCAACACAAAGGGGAAAACAGACTTCGCGGCCGTGCGCTTCGGCAATGTGCTGGGTTCCAACGGCAGCGTGATCCCGCTTTTCAAAAAGCAGATCGAAAACGGCGGCCCTGTCACCGTTACCCATCCCGACATCATTCGCTATTTCATGACCATCCCCGAGGCGGTGTCGCTGGTCTTGCAGACATATGCCTACGCTCAGGGCGGGGAGATCTTTGTGCTGGATATGGGCGAGCCGGTGAAGATCGACGATCTGGCCCGCAATATGATCCGCCTGTCCGGCCTGGTGCCGGATGTGGATATCTCCATTGTCTATACCGGACTGAGACCCGGCGAAAAACTGTATGAGGAAATGCTCATGGGCGAGGAGGGCTTGCAGCAGACCGAAAACAAGCTGATCTATATCGGACGCCCCATCGAATTTGACTGCGCCCTTTTTGAGCGTCAGCTGGCCCAGTTACAGGAATATTGCAGCATTAACGCCCCCGAGACCAGAGAAGTGGTGGCGGAGATACTCCAGTCCGCCTGTGAGGGCAGCGCCGATATGCTCTGCGGACTGTAAACAAATCAAAAAGATGCCAGCGCCGGAACGAAAGTTCCGGCGCTGTTTTTTTATCAAAAAAGGGTTACGTTTTTTTTCGCCGGGAATATAAAACAATTAAATCGTTTTTCCGGCGCTGTTTTTTTATCTGTATGTGACTTGATTACGGAAGAAGCCGCGGCGGCGGGATATACTAAACACAACAAAACAAAAAAACGTGTAAAACGTGTGACGATGAAAGGAAAATGAATATGTCTGTTACGAAAATTACCAAGGATAATTTTAAGTCCGAAGTGCTGGAGGCTTCCCAGCCTGTTCTCATCGATTTCTGGGCTTCCTGGTGCGGCCCCTGCCGGATTCTCTCCCCTGTGGTGGATGAGATCGCCGAAGAAACCGCCGGCGTGAAGGTGGGCAAGATCAACGTGGACGAAGAGCCCGAGCTTGCCATGCAGTTCGGCGTCTCCAGCATCCCCACGCTGGTGGTGATGAAGGACGGCCAGGTGGCGTCCCACTCCGTGGGCGTGCAGCCCAAGGCTTCCATTCTAAAGATGATCGGCCGGTAAAGCAAACGCTGCCGTATATCTCGATCCGTATTTTTGCGATGTGAAAGGGGAAACACCATGAAAAAAATTGTGATTGTCGGCGGCGTGGCCGGCGGCGCCAGCTGCGCGGCAAGACTGCGCCGATTGGACGGAACGGCGGAGATCGTTTTGCTGGAGCGGGGGCCTTATATCTCCTACGCCAACTGCGGCCTGCCCTATCATGTCGGCGACACCATCAAGTCCCGGGACGCGCTGCTGGTGCAGACGCCGGAGGGCATGAAGAAAAAATTCCGCATCGACGTGCGGGTGAAAAATAAGGTCACCGACATCGACCGCGCGGCCAAGACCGTCACCGTCAAAAATCTGGAGAGCGGCGAGACCTATCAGGAGAGCTATGACAAGCTGGTGCTGGCCACGGGTTCTTCCCCTATCCGCCCGGCCATTCCCGGCATCATGTCCTCCCGCATCCGCACCCTCTGGACGGTGCCCGATACCGACCACATCCGTGATATGATCCGGCAGCCGGACATCACCACGGCGGCGGTGATCGGCGGCGGCTTTATCGGCCTTGAAATGGCCGAAAATTTGCAGCACGCGGGCCTCAAGGTCTCCCTCATCGAGGCGCTGGATCAGGTCATGGCGCCGCTGGACTTCGAGATGGCCCAGCTGGTGCATGAAAACATGGTGCAAAACGGCGTACAGCTCTACCTGGGCGACGGCGTGGCCTCCTTTGCCGGCGACAACGGCCCTGTGACCATTACCCTCAAAAGCGGCCGCACCGTGAGGGCGGATCTGGTGATTCTCTCCATCGGCGTGCGTCCCAACAGCGAGCTGGCCCGGACGGCCGATCTGGCGGTGATCGACCGGGGCTTTGTGAAAACCGACGAGGTGATGCGCACCTCCGACCCCGACATTTACGCGGTGGGCGATATTGCCGAGACTGAAGAGCTGGTCTTCGGCGGCCGCGCGCCGGCGCCTTTGGCCGGGCCTGCCAACAAGCAGGGCCGTATCGTGGCCAATCACATCGGGGGTGTGGAAGATCACTACGCCGGCAGTCAGAGCACCGCTGTGGCCAAGGTATACGACCTGACGGTGGCCACCACGGGCGCCAATGAAAAGACTCTCAGGCAGCGCGGCATGGAAAAAGGAAAGGACTACCAGAGCGTCATCATCAACCAGAACTCCCATGCCGGCTATTATCCCGGCGCGGTGCCCCTGGTTTTGAAGCTGCTTTTCTCCATGGACGGCAAACGCCTCTTTGGCGCCCAGATCGTGGGCCGTTCCGGCGTTGACAAGCGCATCGATACCATTGCCGTGGCGCTGCGCATGGGCGCGGGGGTGGAGGATCTGATGCGTCTGGAGCTGGCCTACGCGCCCCCCTACTCATCCGCCAAGGATCCGGTGAACATGGCGGGTTTTACTGCCCGAAACGTGCTGGACGGTCTTGTAACGTTCTGCGACTGGGACGCCGTGGAGAAAAACCCCGACGCGGTGCTGCTGGACGTGCGGGAGGACGCGGAGCTGCTGGCCTTTACGCTGCCCGGCGCCGTGCATATCCCCCTGGGTCAGCTGCGGGATCGACTGAGCGAACTGGACCGCGACCGGGAGATCATCACCTTCTGCGCCATCGGCGTGCGCTCCTATAACGCCGCCCGTATCCTTATGCAAAACGGCTTCAATCATGTGAAGCTTTATCCCGCCGGCACCCGGTTCTATCAGTCCACTCACTATGAATCCGAGGCCATCCCCGTGGCGGACAGCGCTCCTGTGGCCGATTCCGGTCAGGCGGAAACGGCCCCGACGGAAGCCCTGCGGCTGGATTGCTGCGGTATGCAGTGCCCCGGCCCCATCATGAAGGTCTACGAGACCATGCAGACCATGAAAAACGGCGAGATGCTGGAGGTGTCCGCCTCCGATCCCGGCTTTGTCCGCGATATCGCCGCCTGGTGCCGCCGCACGGGCCAGAGTCTGGTTTCCCAGGAAAAGCGGGGCGAAGACTATGTGGCCTGCGTCCGCAAGGGCGCGCCTGCCGCACCCCAGACGGCGGTGAAGGAAACGCCGGAAGGCAAGACCATCATCGTCTTTTCCGGGGACCTGGATAAGGTGCTGGCCAGCTTCATCATTGCCAACGGCGCCGCCGCCATGGGCCGCCCAGTGACCATGTTCTTCACCTTCTGGGGTCTCACCGTGCTGCGAAAGAAGGAGAAGCAGCCCGTGAAAAAAACGGTCATGGAGTCCATGTTCGACGCCATGCTGCCCCGGGGCAGCGAGAAGCTGAAACTCTCCCGCATGAACATGGGCGGCATGGGCACCGCCATGATGAAGAAGATCATGAACGACAAGAATGTGGATTCTCTGGAGACACTGATCCAGAAGGCCATCCGCTCAGGCGTGAAGATCGTGGCCTGCACCATGAGCATGGACGTGATGGGTATCAAGGAAGAAGAACTCATCGACGGCGTGGAACTGGGTGGTGTGGGTGCCTATCTGGGCGACGCCGAGGAATCCAACGTGAACCTGTTTATCGGATAAACGATTCTCTTTTCACTCTCTCTTACTCTTACAGAAAAAGTCCGTACCCAAATGGGTACGGACTTTTTCGCAGACGTTTTAAGCATATGTTATGCCAGAAGGCTTTGCAGTTTTTTCCGGTCAAGGACGCGGACGCCGCCCCGGGCCAGCTCCACAATGCCGTCGGAAGCGAAGTATTTCAGCATCCGCGTCACCACCTCCCGGGCAGAGCCTATATAGCGGGCGATCTGCTCGTGAGTCATCTTCACTTCGTTGGAGCCGCTTTTGCTGACCTCATCCCACAAGAAGATGGCAAGCCGCTTGTCAACGCCCATAAAGAGGATTTGCTGCATGGCCCACATCACATCGGAAAAGCGGGTGGTGGCCAACTGGTAGCCAAAGCACTTCACATAGATGTTCTCATCCGCCAGCTGATGGAATGCCGAGGCGTTGATCACCAGCACCTCCGCATCCTCCTCGGCGTCGATGCACACGTCGAAGGTGATGGCGTCGAGCACGCAGGAGGCGGAGAGAATGCACACGTCCCCCGCAAACAGGCGGTAAAGCGTCACATCGCGTCCCTCTTCCGAGAGCATATACGTCCGCAGCTGCCCACTTTTGATAAGCAGTACGCCCACGCACTGCTGGTCGCCCCGGTGAACGCTGGTACCCTTGGCGTAGTGCACCTCACGGGTGCTACGGCAGAGAAAATCCTGCTGGGCGGGGGTGAGCTGTTCCCAAAAAGAAAGATACTGCGCGAACAGCGCGGCACAGTTGTCAGATGACATAATTCAGCCTCCTTTGACGGTGGTTCTGACAACAAATATAGCACATGGGCTGACGCATATCAACCCATGTGCTTTTTTTATGAATTTTTTTCAGGCGGTTTGGGACTTTCGGGCCCGCTTCACCATTTCCGTGCCGGCCCGGGCACCCTCGTAGACCGCTTTGGCCACTTGCAGCAGTCCGCCGGTGCAGTCGCCCGCCGCGTACAGCCCCGGAATGGAGGTGGCCATGGCATCGTCCACCGTGATGCGGTTTCCCTCCACCAATGCCCCGATCTTCCGGGCAAGCGCCGTGCTGCCCGCCACGCCGTAAGCCACAAACACGCCGGAAGCCGGCAGCTCGCCGCCGTCCGCGAAGACCACCTTTTCCACCCGCTCACCGCCTTCGATGGCGGCAAGGGGACGGGTATCCACCGTCACCTCCGGGGGAAAGACCGCCGTGGGCTTGACTCCGTTGGTGAGCAGCGTCACGGTTTTGGCCACCGGCTGCAAGGCGGCGATCTCATGGAGCGCGTACTCGCCCGCGCCCAGCACCGCCACATCCTTGCCCCGGTAGAAGAAGGCGTCGCACACGGCGCAGTAGCTGACGCCCTGGCCCTCCAGCTCCTTGAGTCCCTTCACAGGGGGTGCGGTGCGGGCGGTGCCGGTGGCCAGCAGCACCTGGTCGGCCCGGTAGCTGCCGTGGGTGGTCTCGATGACAAAGACATCGTCCCAGGTAAGACCCACCACCTCGTCTTCCAAGAACCGCACGCCCACGTTTTTGGCGCCCTCGACGCCGGAGGCATGGAGATCCCTGCCGGAGACAGGCTGGGCAAAGCCGTAGTAGTTCTCAATGGCTTCCGCCTTGTCCAGCGCGCCGGTGCCCTTGGAGATCACCGTGGTGGCAAGGCCCGCACGGGCGGTATAAAGCGAAGCGGAAATACCGGCGGGGCCGGAACCGATAATAAAGATCTCAGACATAGGAAATCCTCCCATTTTTCTTTTGTCATAGTATACCACATTTCCGCCTATTTTCCGTGACTGACACACAAAAATTTCATCACAGGGGAGCCACGCATGAAATCACGTCAACCGTGATTATTTTCGCCGCTGTCCTGCCATACTAAAATGAAAAAAAAGGCAGCGGCGGTCCCAATGGGAAAGAAATAAAACGCCTGCGTTTAAATCAAAAAACCCGAGACGATCCCCTTGACAGAATTGTCAAAAACTGTTATATTGACCTATACCATATGGGGGAGTAGTTCCCGCGCCATCGGCGTGTTTCAGGTCAACATACATGTTCGGATATCCGTTCTGGCCTGAATTCAGAGAACCAGACTCATGGGCAGGTCACGAACCCGCTCATGAGTTTTTTTTATTGCCCCATCAATCGGAGAAACGGAAAGGAAGGATCATATGCTCTACTACTGCGAGGACAAAGAGACCGTCCTGCGCGAAACGGACAGCACGCCGGAGGGGCTTACCGCGGCAGAGGCAAAAAGCCGACTGGAGAAAAACGGAAACAACCGCCTGGCGGAAGCGCCCAAGGACTCCCTGATGAAACGCTTCTTTGCCCAGATGGCGGACCCCATGATACTCATTTTACTGGCGGCGGCGCTGGTGTCCGGCATCACATCCATTTACGCCGGAGAGAGTTTTGCCGATGTCATCATTATTTTGTTCGTCGTCATCGTCAACGCCGCACTGGGCGTTTACCAGGAAAACAAGGCCGAAAAGGCCATCGAGGCCCTGCAGGAAATGGCGGCGGCCACCAGCCGGGTGCTGCGGGACGGCATCGTGCAGCAGGTACACAGCGAGGACCTGGTGGTGGGCGACGTGGTGGTGCTGGAAGCCGGAGACGCCATTCCCGCCGACGGCCGCCTGCTGGAAAGCGCCAGCCTGAAGATTGAGGAAGCCGCCCTCACCGGCGAAAGCGTGCCGGTTTCCAAGTTCATTGACGCCATCGGCCTGAACGGAAAGCCCAACGTGGCGCTGGGCGACCGGAAGAACATGGTCTATATGGGCAGCACCGTGTCCTACGGCCGCGGTACCGCCGTCATCACCGCCACCGGTATGGACACAGAAATGGGCCGCATCGCGGGGGCTCTGGCCGCCACCAAGGAGGGCCAAACACCCTTGCAGCGCAAACTGTCCCAGCTGAGCAAGATCCTCACCTATCTGGTGCTGGGTATCTGCGTGGCCATCTTTGCCGTGGGCCTGCTCCGCGCCGGCAGCTTTACCGGCGAGGTATTGCTCAACACCTTCATGGTGGCCGTCAGCCTGGCTGTGGCCGCCATTCCCGAGGGCCTGGCCGCCGTTGTGACCATCGTGCTTTCCATCGGTGTGACCAATATGAGCCGCCGCAACGCCATCATCCGGCGGCTGACCGCCGTGGAAACACTGGGCTGCACCCAGATCATCTGCTCGGATAAAACCGGCACGCTGACCCAGAACCGCATGACCGTGGTGGAAAACTGGGGCAGCGATAAAAAGCTGCTGGCTCACGCCGTCAGCCTTTGCAACGACGCCCGCTGGAACGGTGAGAAGGCCGAGGGCGAACCCACCGAAGCGGCGCTGGTGAACTGGGGCGCCAAGGTGGGCGAGGTCAAGACCGAGCTGGAAAAGACACAGCCCCGCGTGGGCGAGGCACCCTTCGACAGTATGCGTAAGATGATGAGCACTGTCCATGAAACATCTGAGGGCATCATTCAGTACACCAAGGGCGCGCCCGACGAGGTGCTGCGCCACTGCACCCATATTCTCCGTGACGGGAAAATGGAAATGATGGACGAGGCGGACCGCAAGGAGATCGCCGACGCCAACCGCGCCATGGCCACCAAGGCGCTGCGCGTACTGGCCGGCGCTGTGCGCTATCATGCGGAAAAGCCCGACGACTGTTCGCCCGAGGCACTGGAGCAGGCCCTCTGCTTCGTGGGTCTCACCGGCATGATCGACCCCGTGCGCCCTGAGGTGAAGGTGGCCATCAATCACTGCCGCGAGGCCAACATTCGCCCCATCATGATTACCGGCGACCATGTGGTGACGGCTATGGCCATCGCCTCCGAGCTGGGGATATTGCGAGAGGAGGACGAGGCCGTCACGGGTCTGGAGCTGGACGCCATGGACGATGCCGCCTTTGTCGCCCGTTTCCGGAAGATCAGCGTATACGCCCGTGTGCAGCCCGAGCATAAGACCCGTATCGTCCGCGCCTGGCAGGAAGCCGGCTACGTCACCGCTATGACCGGCGACGGCGTCAACGACGCACCCTCCATCAAAGCCGCCGACATCGGCGTGGGCATGGGCATCACCGGCACCGACGTCACCAAAAACGTGGCCGACATGGTGCTGGCCGACGACAACTTCGCCACCATCGTCAGTGCCGTGGAAGAGGGCCGCCGTATCTACGACAACATCCGCAAGGCCATCCAGTTCCTGCTCAGCTCCAACATGAGCGAGGTGCTGGCCATTTTTACCGCCACCATGCTGGGCTTCACCATTCTCGAGCCTGTGCATCTTCTGTGGATCAACCTGGTCACCGACTGCTTCCCCGCGCTGGCGCTGGGCACCGAGCGGGCGGAGTCCGACCTGATGCGTCACAAGCCCCGCGGAGCCTCGGAGGGCATTTTTGCCGGCGGCATGGGCTTCGACGTAGCCTACCAGGGCGTGGTGGTTACCATTTTGGTGCTGTTCGCCTACTTCCTGGGCGAGTTTATGGAAAACGGGGCCTGGGCCATCGTCAACTCCGCCGACGGCACCACCATGGCCTTTTTGACCATGAGCATGGCCGAAATTTTCCACAGCTTCAATATGCGCTCTCAGCGGGAAAGCCTGCTGACCATGCGTTCCCAGAACAAATTCCTCAACTACGCGGCGCTGGCAAGCCTTGCCTGCACCACCCTCGTGATCTATGTGCCGTTTTTGGCCAACGCGTTCGATTTCACCCACATCAGCCTCACCGAATATGTGGCCGCTCTGGCTGTCGCTTTTTGCGTGATCCCGCTGGTGGAGCTTGTGAAGCTGTTCCAGCGTCTGGCCGCGCGCAAAAAACAGGTATAACGGCAGACTTCCTTTCCTATCAAAGATCCGGCAGGCACGTTCGTGCCTGCCGGATCTTTTCTTTCTTTTGAAGGGGAAAATGCTTCAGCGGATGAAATTGGTGGGCGTTACCGGCTCGTACACTGGGTCCGATACGCAGGCCGCTTTGGCCGCTTCTTTGGCGCGGAGCATCCACGCCATGTTTTCCCCAAGGCTTCGCATGGTCTGCAGGCCCTCGGCGTCCCGGCGCACCTCCTCCGGTGTGCTGCCGTGGACCTGGTTCCAATACTGGGAGGACACCACCGGCATATGGCTGATGGTGAAGTATTTGTTCAGCCGGTCAAAAGCCGCGCTGGCACCGCCCCGGCGGCAGGATACCACGCACGCTGCCGGCTTGCCCGCCATCCGCCGCTTGCCGCAGTGGAAAAGCCGGTCCAAAAAAGAACAGATCTGGCCGGAGGGACCCGCGAAATAGACAGGGGAGCCAACGATGAGACCGTCATATTCGTCCAGACGCGCCAGCACCTGGTTGACGCCGTCGTCAACGACGCACCGACCCGTTTGCGCACAGTGGCCGCAGGCTGTGCACCCGGCCACGGGTGTCATGCCGATCCAGCAGATCTCTGTGTCGATCTCATGCCGGCGGAGGGCGGCGGATACCTCCTGCAAAGCGGCGTCCGTGCAGCCGTGACGGTTGGGGCTGCCGTTGATCAATAACACTTTCATTGTAAAACCTCCTGATGTGTCTAAAATGTGGGAGAAGTCTGCCGGAAGCAGAAATCTGTCCTTATCATAGCAGAAAGAAACGTCGGGTCAAGAAATGTTTTTTGCGAAAAGGCGGGAGGCGAAAAGGCGGGGGGAAAAGGAAGTTGCTTTTGGCGGCTCTAGTATGATATAATAAACTGCTGTTATTATAGGCAGGGGCAAGGTTTACGCCCTGCCGCCTGCCGTTTATCCAACTGAGCAAACATCGTTCACGGAAGAAAGAGAGGTCTGCCGATGATCGAAAACTATATGGCACAGGCAGTCCTGGAATGCGTGGCGCTGCTGATCCTTTTGATGCAGGTCGTGAGCTGCGATCTGCTCTCGCAGAGGAAAAGAAACTTTTTTTCTGCGGTGGTGATCGTCAGCATCGTCATTATCGCGGCGGAAGCCTGCGCCGTGCTCTGCGACAACCAGAGGGCGGCGCTGCGTGTCCCGTCGGTACTGGCCAATATGGTGGGCTTCGCGGCCACGCCCTTTATACCGCTGCTTTTGATGGTGGTATTCAGCCACAAGCTGCAAAAGATCTACTTGTGGATGCTCCTGCCCGCCGTGGGAAACGCGGCCTTGTGCGTGGCGTCCGTCTGGACGGGATCCGTCTTTTATGTTTCACCGGATAATTTTTATGTCCGCGGCCCCTTGTTTGCCGTCTTTGTGGTATCTTACGTGTGGGGCAGCGCCGTGGCCGTTTTCTGCACGGCCCGGGTGATCGCCCATTACCGGCAGGGAACACGGGCCTTTTTCGCCATTTTGGTGGCGTTTTTGCTCATCGGCACCTCGATACAGGTGCTGTTCCCCTTCCTGCACATTTCGTGGGCCTGCGTGACCATGGCGCTTTTGCTGTACTACGGTTTTTTGTGCGCCCTGAGCAACAAGCTGGACATCCTCACTGAACTCTTCAGCCGCCGCACCTATGAAAACGCGGTGAGGGATCTGGAGGGCCGGCAGCGCGTGTGCATCGTAGTGTTGGACGTGGACGGATTTAAAAAAGTCAACGACAACAGAGGCCATCAGTACGGCGACAGATGCCTGCGTATGGTGGCCGGTATGCTGCGGGAGTCCTTTGCCGGCGCGGGAGAATGTTACCGCATCGGCGGGGATGAATTTTGCGTACTCTGTCCCCGGACGGAGACGGAAGAGGTACAAAAACGGCTGACGAAACTGACGGAAGGTCTTCTGGAAAAACGGAAGACAGAACCGCGGCTGCCCACCCTTTCCTGCGGTGTAAGTCTGTACCGGCCGGAGGGACCGCTCTCTTTTTCCGAGGCGTTTCGGGAGGCCGACCACCAGATGTATCTGCAAAAAGAAAAAGTGCATCAAACAGAAAAGACGCTTTTTTGACAGCCGCGCTTTTTACTAAATTGATCAATTACCCGGGGAAAATGCCGGGAAATCGCTCCGACGGGGAAATGCCGGGGCACTTTAAGAAGGAGTTGGGGCTTTGAAGGCCAATCAAATACGGGCCGGGGCGCTTTTGTCATATGTCTCCATGGCGCTGAGCACCGTCATCTCGCTGCTGTATACCCCTATCATGATCAGCCATCTGGGCGACAGCGAGTACGGTGTCTACAACCTGGTACTGCCCGTGATCGCCTATCTGAATCTGCTCAGTGCGGGCCTTGGCAGCGCCTATGTGCGCTACTACTCCCGCTACAAGGTGGCAAAAGACAAAAAAAGCATGGCCATGCTCAACGGTATGTTTCTTATCACCTATACGGTGCTGGGCATCATTCTTGTCTGCCTGGGCTTTTTCCTGTCCTACTACGGCAGCTTCATCTTCGGCAAAAAGCTCTCCGCCGAGGAAGTGGCGCTGGCGGAGCACCTGCTGCGGATCATGTCCATCAACGCGGGACTTGCGTTTCCCTTGAGCGTCTTTGATTCCAATGTGACCATCAACGAACACTATCTGTTCCAGAAGATCGTCTCCATGCTCAAGACGGTGGTGAACCCGATGGTGATGATCCCGCTGCTGCTGGTGGGCTTCCGGTCGCCTGCCATGGCGTATCTGGCGCTGATCATCACCGTGATCACCGGCATCATCAATATGTCTTACTGCTTCCGGAAACTCCGGATGCCGGTCAATTTCCGCAGGTATGATTTTGCCCTCCTGCGGGAGATGCTGGGCTTTACTTTTTATGTGTTTTTGGGCGTGGTGGTGGAAAACGTCAACTGGAGCATCGATCGGCTGCTGCTGGGGTGGATCCGCGGCACCGGCGAGGTGACCACCTATGTGGTGGCCTCCCAGCTCAACGTCTACTACCTCTCCTTTGCCACCGCCATCTCCAATGTGCTGACACCCAGGGTCCACCGCATGGTGGCCAGCAACTGTTCCGATCGGGAGCTCAGCCGGCTCTTTACCAAGGTGGGACGCTTGCAGTTTATTTTGCTGATGGCGGTTTTTCTGGGCTTCATCGCCGTGGGCCGGCCCTTCGTCATCCGCTGGGGCGGCGGCGACCGGTTCAACATCTCCTATCCCATCGCCATCATCCTCATGGCCACTACGCTCCTGCCCGCCATCCAGACCGTGGGCATCGAGATCCAGCGGGCCAAGGATATGCAGAAGTTCCGGACGTTCCTCTATCTGGGGGTGTCCGTGGGCAACGCGCTGGTGAGCATTCCCTTCACCATGAAATGGGGCGGCGTGGGCGCTGCGGTGGGGACCATTTTGCTGACCTTCATCGGCAATGTGCTGATTATGAACTGGTATTATCAGTCAAGGGTGAAGCTGGATATGCCCCGCTTCTGGAAGGAGATCGCCTCGCTTCTGCCGTCGATGATCGTGCCGCTGGCTGCGGCGCTGCTGATGGCCTTTTTCGTGCGCAGCGTCTCCTATCTCACGGTGTTTGTGTATGGCTGCATCTTTTTGGTGATCTACGCCCTCTTTGTGTGGCGATTTGGTATGAACAATTATGAAAAGAGCCTGGTGCGCGGTCCTGTCCGCCGTATTTTCGGCGGCTATCGGGGGAGACACAGCCTGTAAAGGCTGCACGCAGGCAAATGGAGAGGAGCACTATGGAAAATTTGCTGCGCAAAAAACTGGCGGCGGGGGAAAAGCCCGTGGGTACCTTCTTTGAGCTGGGCAGCCCCAATGTGATGGAGTGCCTGGGACACACGGGGCTGGATTTTGCCATCATCGACAACGAGCACGGCCCCTTTGAGGCGGAGAGCACTTTGCAGTTCGTCCGCGCAGCGGAGTTGACGGGCCTGACGCCTCTGGCCCGGGTGCGGGAGATCAGCCGCCCGGCGGTGCTGAAGCTGCTGGATGTGGGCGTACAGGGCCTCATCGTGCCAAATATCACAACGCCCGAGCAGGTGCGCCAACTGGTGAAATACGCCAAGTTCGCTCCCTTAGGAGAGCGGGGCTTTTGCCCCACCCGAAAGGACTGCTGGGGCGCGGCCTACCCGGCCACGGCATCCATGGAGGAGAACATGGCCTTTCACAACCGGGAGACGCTGCTGATCCCCCAGTGCGAGACGGCGGAATGCCTGGCACAGATCCAGGAAGTGGCGGCGGTGGACGGCGTGGACGGCATCTTTGTGGGGCCTTTCGACCTGTCCATTTCCATGGGGATGCCGGGACGGTTTACCGAACCCGCGTTCCGGGAGGCGCTCTCCCGCATTCTCGGCACCTGCCATGCGGCGGGAAAATTCTGCGTGCTGTTCGCCCCCACGCCGGAGGGCGTGGCCCAGGGCTTCCGGGACGGCTTCGACGCAGTAACCTACAGCCTGGATGCCGCGCTGTTCACCGCCGCTTTGCGGGAGCAGGTGCAGTGTATCCGAGCCATGCTCTGAGGAAGAGGGAGAAAGCCCATGCCCAAGAAGAACGGCCGCAACACCAAGGGGCGCATTGTCTCCGCCGCCTGGAAGCTCTTTTACGAGCAGGGCTACGACAACACCACGGTGGAGGACATCATCGCTCAGTCCCAGACCTCCAAAGGCTCTTTTTACCACTATTTTGAGGGGAAAGATGCCCTTTTGGGGTCGCTTTCCATGATCTTTGACGAGAAATACGAAGAGCTGAAAGAGCAGATGGATCCGGACACGGACGCGGTGGAGGCGTTGATCTATCTCAACAGGGAACTGTTTACCATGATCGATGACGGGGTGTCCATGGAGCTGCTGGCAAGGCTTTTGTCCACGCAGCTGGTGACCAAGGGGGAAAAACACCTGCTGGACCGCAGCCGCACCTACTTCAAGCTGTTGCTGCAGATCGTGCGGACAGGCCAGCGCCGGGGCGAACTGCGCGGCGACATCACCGCCAACGAGATCGTCAAGGCCTACGCCATGTTTGAGCGGGCGCTGCTCTACGACTGGTGCTTGTCCGAGGGGGAATACGCCCTGTCCAAGTACGCCGCGGTGATGATGCCCATGTTTTTGGGCGGCTACCGGGCGGCCGCTCAAGAAAAAATTAAAATCGTTTAGATTGTGAATGCTATTTCGTTCAGCTTAAATTGACTGGTATTAAAAGAAAATATCAAAGATAATGAGAACGACGTACAGAATAAATTCTGCACGTCGTTCTCTATTTACGTCTACTTTTCCCTGTGCTATGATTAAAAACGTGTTAAAAAAAGAGAGAAAGGATCTTGAAAAAATGGATACATCGCAAATTTGTATTCTCATTGCCATCGTTGTGTATCTTGTCGCCATGATTTATGTGGGCGTGGCGTGTTCCAAAAATGGCTCCGATACAACCGATGATTTTTACCTGGGTGGGCGGAGGCTGGGTCCTGTGGTCACAGCCATGAGCGCCGAGGCCAGCGACATGAGCTCCTGGCTTTTGATGGGTCTGCCGGGCGTGGCCTATTTCACGGGCCTGGCGGACGCCGCCTGGACCGCCATCGGTCTGGCGGTGGGTACTTACCTCAACTGGCTGTTTGTGGCCAAGCGCCTGCGGCTTTACTCCGCGCACATCGGCGCCATCACCGTGCCGGATTTCTTCGCCAAGCGTTTCCGGGATGACCACAAGGTGCTGCTGGGCATCTCGGCGGTGGTCATCATCATTTTCTTCATTCCCTACACCGCATCGGGCTTTGCCGCTGTGGGCAAGCTCTTCAACAGCCTGTTCGGCGTAAACTACATGACGGCCATGCTGGTGGGCGCGGCGGTCATCATTCTTTACACCGTTATGGGCGGCTTCATGGCCGTGTCCACCACTGACCTGATCCAGAGCATCGTTATGACTGTGGCGCTGCTGGTGGTGCTGGTGTTCGGCATCGACGCCGCCGGCGGCTGGGGCTCCGTGCAGAATACGGCCGCCTCTGTCTCCGGCTATATGAGCATGGATTCCGTGGAAAATGTGGCCACCGGCTCCGTGTCCGGCTACGGCTTCGTCTCTATCTGCTCCAACCTGGCCTGGGGCCTGGGCTACTTCGGTATGCCGCATATCCTGCTGCGCTTCATGGCCATCAAGGATGAGCGCAAGATCAAGACCTCCCGCCGCATTGCCACCGTCTGGGTGGTGATTTCTATGGCCGTGGCCATTTGCATCGGCGTGGTGGGCTACACCGTTTCCAAGACGGGCGGCATCGTGACCTTTACCTCCGCTTCCGCCGCCGAGGCTGTCATCGTCAAGATCGCAGACCTCCTCAGCCGCTACGGCGTGGTGGCTGCGCTTTTGGCAGGCGTTGTTCTGGCGGGCATTCTGGCCTCCACCATGTCCACCGCCGACTCGCAGCTTCTGGCGGCGTCCTCCAGCGTGTCGGAGAATCTGATGCGGGACGTGCTGGGCATCAAGCTGTCTCCCAAGGCCACCATGTGGACGGCTCGCGCCACGGTGCTGATCATCGCCGCACTGGGCATCTTCATCGCCCGCGACCCCGACAGCTCCGTCTTTGCCATCGTTTCCTTTGCCTGGGCGGGCTTCGGCGCCACCTTTGCCCCCGTCATGCTTTTGTGCCTCTTCTGGAAGCGCACCAACAAGTGGGGCGCGCTGGCGGGTATGATCACCGGCGGCGCCATGGTGTTTATCTGGAAGTATCTGGTGCGGCCCCTGGGCGGTTCGTGGAACATCTATGAGCTGCTGCCCGCGTTTTTGCTGGCCTGCGCGGTGATCGTCATTGTGTCGCTGCTGACCCCCACTCCCAGTAAGGAAGTGGTGAAGGAATTTGAAGAGGTCAAAGAACTGAACAGAACCATTCACTGAGCATCTGCCTATGATAAAAAAAGCCCGTGGACGTACCCGAAAGGAACGGCCGCGGGCTTTTTTAAAGTCGAAAAAAGGGGCAGGCGGGCGCAAAAAATGGAACCGTTCCCGGTAACGTCACTTGACAGATGGCCGGCAAGCACCTACAATGTACCCCAAATACAAAGGAAACTTTTTGAAATTTGCCGGGAGGGTTTGGAACATGAGATCAAATGTGAAAAAAGAAGAGCAGCTGCTGCGCGTGGGCGTGCTGGGCTGCGGCGTCATTTGCCAGGCTGCCCACCTCATCGCCAGCAGCAAGGCGCGGAACATCCACCTGCAGGCCATCTGCGACGTGGCCCGGGATCTGCGGGAAAAAATGGCCGCCATGTACGAACCGGACAGCGTCTACGACGACTACGACGCCATGCTCCGGGACCCGGCTGTGGACGCCGTCATCATCGGTGTGGGCGATCAGTTCCACGTTCCTTGCGCCCGAAAAGCTGTTCTGGCCGGCAAGCACGTCTTTTTGGAAAAACCCATGGGCGTGTCCATCGAGGAGTGCCAGGAGCTCAAGGAGCTGGCCGAGGAAAAGGGCGTCCTGCTCCAGATCGGCCACATGAAGCGCTACGATCCGGGCCTGCAATACGCAAAGCGCTTCAAGGAAGAAAAAATGGGCGAGATCACCACCTACAAGGGCTGGTACTGCGACAGTGTGGGCCGCTATACCCTCACCGACAATGTGATGCCCATCCTCTACACCGGAGAACACGCCAGAAAACCGGACGGCAACCCCAAGGCGGTGCTGGATCACTACTACCTGCTGGGTCACGGCAGCCACCTCTTTGACACGGCGCTCTATTTCATGGGCCCTATTGACCAGGTGTCCGCCCGCTATGTCCACCGGGGAAAACTGCACTCCTGGCTCATCGACTGCGACTTTGCCTGCGGCGCCATGGGCACGCTGGATCTGTCCGTGGCCATCGCCCAGCAGTGGCATGAGGGCTGTGAGATCTACGGTACCGGCGGCACTGTCTATGCTAAAACCTTTAACCCATGGGAGTTTCGCTCCTCCATCGTGGAGTGCTACGACCGGGAAACCGACCTTTCCACCACCCCCGCCGCCTACGATGGGCAGTTCTACCGCCGGGAGCTGGAGGGCTTCGCCGAGAGCATCCTGCACCACACCCCCTGTACCGGCGCGACCGCCGATGACGGCATGATGGTCATGCGGGCGCTGATCGCCACCTACCAGTCCGTGCAGCAGGGCGGCAAATGGGTGGCGCTCAAGGGTGTAAAGGGGGCGCTTTGATGAAGCTGGGCGTTTTTTCAAGGACTTATGAGGTCTCCGACCTGGACGAAACTTGCCGCCGCATGACGGCACAAGGCATTTTCCATACCCAGTTCAACCTCTCCAACGCCGGTCTTCCCGCGCTGCCGGACCGTGTGGACGAGGAAAAATGGCAGGAAATCAAGGCGTTGACAAAGCGGTACGGCGTCACGCTGGATGCTCTTTCCGGCACCTTCAACATGATCGATCCCGACGAGGAGGCGCGGGAGCGGGGCTGCCGCCAATTCCGCACCCAGTGCGCCATCGCCCGGGCGCTGGGGATCCCCATCGTGTCCCTTTGCACCGGCTCCAAAAACCCGGAGAGCAAGTGGAAGTGGCACGATGACAACGACAAGCCCGCCTCCTGGGACGACCTGTCCCGTTCCACCGAGAAAGTCCTCCGGGCGGCGGAGGACTACGACGTGGTACTGGGCGTGGAGACAGAGGCCAGCAACATCATCAACACACCCCAAAGGGCCCGCCGGTATCTGGACGAGTGGAACACGCCCCATCTGAAAATCATCATGGACGGGGCCAACCTTTTCCGGCCGGAACAGGTGGGGGACATGAAAAACGTGCTGGACGAGGCGTTCGCGTATCTGGGAGGCGACATCGTGCTGGCCCATGCCAAGGACTTCTCCTTCGACGGACACATGGCCTTCGTGGCGGCGGGACAGGGTGTGCTGGACTTTCCTTACTATCTGAAATTGCTGGAAAAAGCCGGCTACGACGGGGCGCTGGAGATGCACGGTCTCACCGAGGCGCAGGTGTCCCAAAGCCGCCGCTTTCTGGAGGAAAAACTGTGATGGAATCTTTTTACCACAACGGCCTGCGGCTTTTTTACCGGGTGACGGGAGAGGGGCGCCCACTGGTGTTTCTCCACGGCATGGGCGGCAGCACAAAGCAGATCGACGCGGTGTACGACCCCATTCCCGGCGTGCAGCTTATCACCATGGACCAGCAGGGCCACGGCGAGAGCGACGCCGACTGGGAGACATTTTCCTTCGACAGCCTGGCGGACGACGTGATCGCTCTGTTGGATAGGCTCTCGCTGGAAAGAGCGGCCATAGCGGGCATTTCCATGGGTGCGGCGGTGAGCCTCAACCTGGCGGCACGGTACCCTCAGCGGGTGGAGAAGCTGCTGCTCATCCGCAACGCATGGACCGATCAGCCCATGTCCGAAGAGGTGCAGATCGCCTACCGGGATTTGGGCCTTGCTCTGGCGGAGGGCTCTGTGGAGCGGTTTTACGCATCGGAGGGCTGGCGCATTGTGGCGGAATCCTCGGACTACACCAGGGGCGCGTTTGTCAGCCCCTTCCGTGACCCTTCCAGTTTGAAAAACTGGAAAAAGTATTTGCTCCTGCCGCCGCAAAAGGCGGTTTCCTCAGTGGAGGTGCTGCGGCAGTTGACTGTGCCGGTGCACCTCCTTGCCAACCGGCAGGATCTCTGCCATCCCTTTTCTTATGGCGTGTATCTCAGCAAACAGATCCCCCATGCGGGCCTGACGGAGATCCCGGATAAGGACAGCGACGCCGCCGGACACAAAGCCGCGGTGAACCGGGCCCTCCGGGCCGTGATGGGAGAAGAGAAAAAAGAAAGGGGCGTCTTGTGATGATCACCACACTTACCATGAATCCCTGCGTGGATCACACCGTCAGCATCCATGATTTCCGGATCGGGGAGACCAACCGGGTGGAGAACACCCGGCGTGACGTGGGGGGCAAGGGCGTCAACGTCAGTGCCGCCCTGCATCAGATGGGTCTGCCCACCCGGTGCCTGTGTCTGGGGCACGGCGACGGCGTGATGCGCGGCCATCTGGCGGCGGTGGGCATTCCCTACACACTTTTGGAGGTACCCGGCACCACTCGGGTCAATCTGAAGATCTTCGACGAGGACAGCGGCGTGATGACCGAGTGCAACGAGCGGGGCGCTCCGTTGACCCGGGAAGATCTGGAAAGTGTCCGCCGCGCCGTGACGGAGCATTTGCCGGGCTCCCGACTGCTGACGCTCAACGGCAGCGTTCCCCCCGGCGTGCCGGAGACATTTTACAAGGAGCTTATCTGCCTGGCAAAAGAAGCGGGCATTCCCACGGGGCTGGATGCCGGCGGCGCGCTGCTGCGCCGGGGCGTGGAAGCCGCGCCGCTTTTTATCAAGCCCAACCGGGACGAACTGAAAAGCGCCTTTGGCATCGAGGTGGCAGACCTCACGTCCGCCGCCCGGGCCTGCCGGGATCTGGCGTCGTCCTACGGCATCGGTTACATCGCTTTGTCCCTCGGCGCGGAGGGCGCCTTGCTGGTAAGCGCCCAGGGGGCGTGGTATACCAGAGGCGCCGACATCCATGTGCGGGGCGTGCAGGGCGCGGGAGATTCTATGGTGGCGGGGCTGTGCGGCGGTTTTTACAAAGGCGAGAGAGACGGCGCTGTGCTGCTGCGTCTGGCAGTGGCCGCGGCGGACGCTTCGCTGGAAAAACCGGGCACCCAGATGTGTACCGCGGCGGAATCCGCTGCCATGTACGGTCGAGTGAGTGTGGAAACCTTGTTTTCCGGTTGCTGAAAGACAGCCGGAAAGACAAAAGTGACAATGATTGACAACTTTTTATGCTGATGATATAATAAATTGAAACAGCAAAAACGAAAAACGGCCCTTTTATGATACCGTTCCGGCAAATTTGCTTTTTAAGGAAAAATAGTGACATAAAATACATAGGATACCGTTTTTCACTGATGTTTTGCCGGATTTATTTCCGACAATGATACGAAAACGTGCGGTTTTAAAACTTGCCGTTGACGGGGTTTGAAAAAATCACTGCCGATTCAACGGAGGAAGAAAAAACGTACGCCGCATTAAGAAAGGATGATAGATCATGCCTCTGGTTACACTGAAATCTGTCATGGATGACAGCAGGAAAAACGGTTACGCGGTGGGTTCTTTCAATTTCAACGGCATCGAGGACGCGCGCGGCATTATCGAAGCGGCCGAGGAGAAAAAATCCCCTGTCATTCTGATGGCCAGCATGAGCGCGGTGGACTATTTTGGCGGCGCGGCCCCCGTGGCGGCCTACGTCCGGGCACTGGCCGATCAGGTGTCGGCGCCGGTGGTGCTGCACGTGGATCACTGCACCAGCCTGGAGATGATCAAGGACTGCGTGGACAGCGGCTTTTCCTCCGTGATGATCGACGCCTCCGCCAAGAGCTTTGAAGAAAACGTGGAAATGACCCGCCGGGTGGTGGAATACGCCGCCCGCTTCGGCGTTTCCGTGGAAGGTGAGCTGGGCAAGCTGGGCGGCCGGGAAGAAAACGTGGATGTGAATGACCGGGAGGCCAATATGACCGATCCCGACACGGTGCCCGAATTTGTGGAGCGCACCGGCATCGACGCCCTGGCCATTGCCATCGGCAACGCCCACGGTTTTTACAAGGGAACGCCCAAACTGGACTTTGACCGCCTCATCAAGATCCGCGGCCTTGTGGACTGCGGGCTGGTGCTCCACGGCGGCACCGGCATTCCCGAGCCGGATTTCCAGCGGGCGGTGCGCTGCGGCATGAACAAGATCAACGTGGGCACGGAGCTGAAATACTGCTGCTGCCAAACGGCGCGGGAGACCATGGCCGCCAAGCCCGACGAGATCGACATCCGTAAGATCGTGGGCGGCAACCGCAAGGCGTGCCGGGACATCGTTTTGCACAAGATTGACCTCTTCGGCAGCGCCGGAAAGGGCGCCATTATTCTGTAAAACACCTGTGAAAACGACGCTGAGCCGGACGCAGGAGCGGAGGGACACACAATGGGTTTGAATCTGATCCTGGTGGCGGGACTGCCCGCCTCCGGTAAATCGGGGTTTGCCGCTTACGCCGGCGAGCAGCTGCATCTGCCTGTGATCGTGAAGGACGACCTCAAAGAGATCCTTTTTGACGACATAGGCTTTGGGAGCCGGGAAGAAAAGGTGAAACTGGGCGTGGCGGCCATGGATCTGATGTATGCCACGGCGGACAAGCTGCTGGGGCAGGGCATTTCCGTGATCTTGGACAACAACTTTGAAACGGGCTCGGTGCCGGGGCTGAAACAGCTGACGGGGCGCCATCCCTGCCGCCTGATCACCGTCCGGTTTGACGCCGATGTGAGGGCCGTCTATCAGCGGTTTTTGAAACGGGACCAGGATCTGACCAGGCATCGGGGCCATGTAGTCAACACCGCTTATCCCGAAAAAGAGCCGGAGCCCTATGTGCCCCTTTCGCTGGAGGCCTTTGAGAGCAAATTCCGCCAGCGGGGCATGATGGATTTTTACGCCGGGGGCACCCTTTTAACGGTGGACGTGACCACTTTTGACCATTATTCACCCGAAGACCTGCTAAAGCAGTTGAAGGACGCCATGGCATAAGACGATACCAAAGCAACGCGGCAAAAAGAGAGAGGCGGTCTGAAAAAGCCAGACAACAGACAAAAGAGGAGGAGACCATGGGAAGGAAGAACCAAGTGGAGGGTCGGCAGAAGAGGATCCTGGAACTGCTGGAGCAGAACGAGGAGGTTTCACTGGGCTTTTTGTGCAAAGAACTCTCGTGCAGCGAAACGACCACCAGAAATGATCTGCGGATTCTGGAGCAGCACGGCATGCTGCGGCGCACCTTCGGCGGCGCCATCCGGACGGATGAAACGCCGACTTTGTGGCTGAATATCAGTGTGAGGGAACAAGAACATATTGCCGAAAAGAGAGACATCGCCCGTTATGTGGTGGATCATCTGCTCCGACCCGGCATGACTATCGTGCTGGACGCCGGAACGACCTGCGCCGTTCTGGCCCAGGAGATTGCCAAAAAGCGGCTGAAGCTGCGGGTGATCACCAACTCCTTTCACGCGGCGGTGGCTCTGGCACCGGCGCTGGACGTGGTGGAGCTGTATATGATCGGCGGGATGTATAACCCGGTTTCCGGCAGTTTGTATGACGAGTTTCAGTTGGAGGTGATCCAGCAGCTGCGGGCGGATCTGTTCTTCATGGGCACCGACGCCGTCAGCGTCAGCGACGGTTTTACCATCATGGGCCTCTCCGGCCTTTCCGAATGCACCATCAAACGCGGGATCCTCAATCTGTCCCGCAAGACCTATGTGCTGGCCGACCACAGCAAATTCGGGCGCACCACCATGAAGCTGGTGTGCAGCGTGGACAGCGTTGACGCCGTCATCACCGACACCGGCGTCAACAAGCTGATGGCTGAGGATCTGCAAAGCAACAGTGTCCCCGTCATCATAGCGGGAAAAACCAGGAAGGCATCGGAAGATACCGACGATGATCTGTGAGAAAGCGCCGCGGGATACCCAGGGAATCCCGCGGCGCTTTTTGGCGTCCGACAACAGGCCGAAAGGTAAAAAACGGAAATCGGCAGAAAAGAGCCGCCAAATTTCCGCTAAATACAAGGCTTTTTTCCTTACTGAGCGCACAAAAAAAATATTACAAATTTGTTAATAATGTAGAATATGTTATTTCAAAAAAATGAATCGATATTTTTGCTTGCATATGGAATTAAACAATGATAAGATAACCTCATCAGGTGAATGTAGCAATTATCACCAAAATGCAGAGAGAAAGGACAATGCTTATGAAAAGCAAAATTCTCGCGGCCCTTTTGGCAGGCGCCATGATGTTTTCACTGGTGGCTTGCGGTTCCAGCAACACAAATCAGACGCAGAGTTCCGGCAGTTCTTCTACCGGTAACTCTCAGATGGATGAATTGGTCGCCGCCGCAAAAAAAGAAGGCGAACTCGTTGTCTATGGTTCCTGCGAAGACCCGTATATTGCCGCTGCATGCCAGAAGTTTGAAGCAACTTACGGCATCAAGACTTCCTGGCAGCGCCTCACCGGCGGTGAAGTCCAGGCCAAGGTCGAAGAAGAAAATGGCAATCCCTCTGCCGACGTCTGGTTCGGCGGCACCTCCGATCCTCAGGCTATCTGCGCTTCCGAAGGTCTGCTGGAAGCTTATGAAGCCATGAACGCCAAGAATCTGGTCAGCGAAAAGTTCCGCGATGCGAACGGTTACTGGTACGGTATCTATCGCGGCGTTTTGGGCATTTTCTACAACAAGGATGAGCTGGATCGTCTGGGCTTGGCCTATCCCACCGACTGGAACGATCTGTTGGATGCCAAGTATAAGGGCCTCATCTGGTTCTCCAACCCCAACACCGCTTCCACCGCCAAGCTGACCATCAACACCTTCGTGCAGATGCGCGGCTTGGACGCTGCCATGGAATACTTCACTCAGCTGGATAAGAACGTCGCCCAGTACACCAAGAGCGGCGGCGGCCCCTCCAAGAGCGTTGGCTCCGGCGAGTGCGTCATCGGTATCGGTTTCCTGCACGATGCCATCTATCAGATCACCCAGGGCTACGACAACATCGGTATGTGCGTGCCTTCTTCCGGAACCTCCTGCGAGATCGGTGCCACCTCTATCTTCAAGGGCGCCAAGCACCCCAACGCGGCCAAGCTGTGGATCGAGTTCGCTCTGACTCCCGACTGCGTGGAGCGCGCCGCTGAGACCGGCAGCTATCAGTTCCTGGTGCTGAGCAACGCCAAGCAGCCCGATGTGGTGGCCAAGTTCAATCTGAACCCCGACAACACCATTGACTATAACTTCGCTGACGCCAAGGCAAACACCAAGACCTATGTGGAGAACTTCTTCAAGGCCATTGGTGCCGCTGCTGACAGTCGTTTCAAGACGGAGTAATTCGCAACTATCATTTTTCTCAACCTATTGACCTCAAAGCGGAGGAGGAGGGCTTTGATTTCTCCTCCTCCGCTCTTCCTTTAATTGGAAAGGAGTGAACTCATGAAACGACGTCAGAGCACGGCTCTCGACCGGAAAAAATTCTTCAGTGAACCGATCCTGGTGTTCGCTGTTGTCGTCCTGATCGTATTTCTCGCACTGTTTGTGATCTACCCTCTGGCCATCCTTCTGGTGGACAGTATATATGCCAACGGGCATCTGACCGGCACGATCTTTGACAATGTGATCCACCTTGAACGGTTTCAGGTGGCTTTCTGGAACACGCTGAAGGCGGGTTTCCTCACCGGTATCATTTCCACCGTCATCGGCCTTCTCTTTGCCTATGTGGACGTGTATGTGCGTCTGCGCTCCCGGGTGATGGAGAAGCTGTTTAATGTCGTCTCTCTGCTTCCCGTGGTCTCCCCTCCCTTTGTGCTGTCACTGAGCATGATCTGCCTTTTTGGACGGTCCGGCCTCATTACCCGCCAGATCTTCCACATTTATGATTCGAATGTTTATGGACTGCTGGGCATCGTGGTCACTCAGACGCTGACCTTTTTCCCTGTGTGCTACCTGATGCTGCGCGGCCTGTTGAAAAATATCGATCCCTCTTTGGAGGAAGCTGCCAGGGATATGGGCGCTTCCCGCTGGAGAGTCTTCAAGACAGTGACGCTGCCTCTGATGCTGCCGGGCCTCGGCAACGCCTTTTTGGTGACGTTCATCGAGTCGGCCGCCGACTTCGCCAACCCCATGCTCATCGGCGGCGACTACGATACCCTGGCCACCACCATCTACTTGCAGATCACCGGCGCTTACGATAAGCAGGGCGCCGCCGCCATGGCCATCATTCTGCTGTCCATCACCGTGGTCATGTTTATCATCCAGAAATACTACCTGGAGTCCAAGACGGCCGCCACTCTCACCGGCAAAGCCACCCGGGCCCGGGCGCGGATCACCGACAAGAGCATCACGTTGTCCTTGTCCATCATCTGCATGGTCATCTCCGTGTTCGTCATGCTGATGTACGCCATGGTGCCCATGGGCGCGCTGTTCAAACTCTGGGGCCGCAACTACTCGCTGACCCTGAATCACTTCAAGTTCATCTTTACTTACGGCGGTCTGTCCGCCTTCAAAGATTCGGCGCTGCTGTCGCTGATCGCGGCACCCATTACCGCCGTCCTCTCCATGATCATCGCTTATCTGGTGGTGAAAAAGAAGTTCAAAGGCCGCAGCTTTATTGAATTTACCTCCATGCTGGCCATGGCGGTGCCCGGAACTGTTTTGGGCGTGGGCTTTATCCGCGGCTTCTCCAACGGCATTTTCCACTCCGGCGTGATGCAGGGGATCTACGGCACCTCAGCCATTTTGATCATCGCCTTCGTGGTACGCTCTTTGCCCACCGGTACCAGAAGCGGCATCTCCGCCCTGCGGCAGATCGACAAGAGCATCGAGGAATCCGCCATTGACCTGGGCGCCAATGCCGGCAGGGTGTTCTTCACTGTGACGCTGCCGCTGATCAAGGATTCCTTCTTCTCCGGCCTGGTCACCGCTTTCGTCCGCAGCATCACCGCCATTTCCGCCGTGATCCTGCTGGTCACGCCCCGCTGGAACATGGTCACGGTGCAGATCAACAGTCTGGCTGAAAAAGGCAACTACGGCGAGGCCTGCGCTTATGCAACCATTCTGATCGTTATTGTCTACGCTGCCGTGGCTTTGATGAACCTGTTCATCGCGCACTTCGGCACCAGCCGGAAAATGAAAGGAGAATGAACGATATGGCTAACGTAAAAAAAGGGATTCGTCTGGATCATATCTCCAAAATCTACCAGGACCCCAAGACCAAAAAGGACTTTTACGCCGTCAACGACGTTTCTCTGGAGATCGAGCCGGGCAGCTTTGTGACGCTGCTGGGCCCCTCCGGCTGCGGTAAAACCACTACGCTGCGCATGATCGCCGGCTTTGAAAGCCCCGATACCGGCAGCATCTCGCTGGGCGGCGAGAAAATCGACGAGCTGACACCCAACAAGCGTGATACCGCCATGGTGTTCCAGAGCTACGCCCTGCTGCCCCATTACAACATTTTCGATAACGTAGCCTACGGTCTGAAGATCCGCAAGGTCCCCGCCGATGAGATTAAAAAGAAGGTCTCGGATATTCTGGAGCTGGTGGGCCTCACCGGCATGGAAGAACGCATGACCAACCAGCTCTCCGGCGGCCAGCAGCAGCGTGTGGCTTTGGCCCGCGCCCTGGTGGTAGAGCCGGGCGTGCTGCTCTTTGATGAGCCCCTTTCCAATCTGGACGCCAAGCTCCGTGTCTCCATGCGTACCGAGATCCGCCGCATTCAGCAAAAGGCCGGCATCACGGCGGTCTATGTGACCCACGACCAGAGCGAGGCCATGAGCATTTCCGACCAGATCATCATTATGCAAAACGGCGTGGTGGCGCAGATCGGCACCCCCGAGCAGATCTACTATCACCCGGTAAGCGAATTTGTGGCCGACTTCATCGGCGAGGCCAACTTCCTGCGGGGCAGAATGCTCTCCCACGAAGGCGACACGGGCATCATGGAGATCCAGGGTGTCAAGATTCACGTGCCGGAGGCTTCCCACGTGGAGGACGGTAAGGATACCGTCCTGGTGCTGCGTCCCGAAACGGCCATCCTGGCCGACAAGGGCCACTTCCCCTGCAAAGTCATTTTGTCCTGCTTCATGGGCGCCTATCAGAACTACCATGTGATGGTGGGCGACACCAAGGTGGCCATCATGGACTACAACCCCAAGGGAAAGAAGATCTACCAGGTGGGCGACGACGCATATCTGGATTTCAATGCGGACGCCGTACATGTACTGGAAAATGGAAACGGCTGAGATCAGAAAGGAAAACGGACAATACCTCTTCGACCAGCCCATCAACGGGCTTACGGTACATGCCCGCTATTCGGAGCACACGGTGGAGACCGTCTTTATCCCGCTGCTGCGCCAATGGACGGCCATGCAGCAGAAAATGGGAGAAAGACTGGTGGTGTTTCTGGCGGCGCCTCCCGCCGCCGGGAAAAGCACGCTGGTCGGCTTCTTGCAGGTGCTTTCCCAGCAGATCCGCGGTGTAGAACCGCTGACGGCCATCGGTATGGACGGATTTCACCTGCCCCAGGAATATCTGCTGACCCACTCTGTCCGGGTGGGGGAGGGGGAGGTTCCCATGGTCTCCATCAAGGGCGCGCCCGTGACCTTTGACCTGCCGGGCCTGAAACGGCGCATCCAGCGCCTGAAAGAGGAAGACGTGTGTCCCTGGCCGCTGTATAACCGAATGCTGCACAATCCCGAGGAGGGAAAGATTCAGGTCAGCCGGTCCATCGTTTTGCTGGAGGGAAACTACCTCCTGCTGGAGCAGGCGGGCTGGTGCGATCTCAAGCAGTACTGCGACGTCAGCGTGCGGATCCTGGCCGACGGTACCAGCGTTCGGGAACGTCTTGTCCTGCGAAAAATGCACACAGGTCTCTCCCGCCGGGAGGCGGAACAGTTTGTGGACGGCAGCGACCTGCCCAATGTGGCGCTTTGCGCCGCCATGCAAAGGGCGGATGTCACACTGCGGCTCACCGATACGGGAGATTACGTCCGCGTGGAGGAACCCTGAAGCTGGGGCTACCAACACAACGGTTAAACACGATACCAATTTTTAGGAGGAATTACCTATGCTTTATAACATGAAGGACCTGTTGGCCGTGGCCAACGAACACCACTTTGCCGTGCCGGCGTTCAACATCAGCTCTTACGCGATGTTCAACGGCATCATGGAAGAGTGCGAGGCGATGCGTGCCCCCGTCATTATTGCCATTCATCCCGATGAACTGTCCCATGTCGGTCCCGATATGGTGGCTGCCGTCCGGGAAAAGGCGCTCAAGGCCACTGTGCCTGTGTGCATCCATCTGGATCACGGCGCGTCCTTTGAGCAGGTGGTGCTGGCCATCCGGTCCGGCTTCACCTCTGTGATGATCGACGGATCCAGCAAGTCCTTTGCCGATAACGTGGCCATCTGCAAAAAGGTCTGCGAGACCGCTCATGCCGTCAATGTCTCCGTGGAGGGCGAACTGGGTACCATCGGTACCACGGACTCCAATGAAGCCTTCACACAGGTCATTATCTACACCGATCCCGACGACGCGGTGGAGTTTGTCAAAGAGACCGGCGTTGACACCCTGGCCGTCGCCATCGGCACCTGCCACGGTCTGTATCCCGCAGGCATGAAGCCGGAGCTGAAGCTGGACATCCTCAAGGCCATCAAGGCCAAGGTATCCATCCCCTTGGTGCTCCACGGCGGTTCCAACAACCCCGACAAGGAGATCGGCGAGTCCGTGACCCTGGGCGTCAACAAGATTAACATTTCCAGCGATATCAAGGCGGCCTACTACAAGAAGATGCGCGAGGTCCTGAAAAATGAGTCGCTGCGGGAGCCCAACATGATCGAGCCCCCCTGCATCATGGCCATGCGGGCTGTGGCCAAAGAGAAGATCAAACTTTTCCAGGACGACGGAAAAGCGGATCTGTACTGATTCCAAACGTGAAAGCAGCTCTGCACGCCGGACATCCGGAGCGCAGAGCTGCTTTTTAACAAAATAGACAGGGAAGGGGAGAACACCATGAAACGTTCCCAAATTAATCGGTGCATCCGGGAGACGGAGGCCATGGCCGCCCGCCACGGCTTCCCGCTGCCGCCTTTTTGCGCCTTCACACCCCAGGAGTGGGCCGCGAAAAACCACGAATACGATGAGATCCGGGATAACCGCCTGGGCTGGGATGTGACGGACTGCGGCCTGGAGCGGTATGACAGCGTCGGTTTTACCCTCATCACCCTCCGCAACGGCAACCGAAACGACCCCAAATACAAAAAGGTATATGCCGAAAAGCTGATCTATCTCAAGGAGGGGCAGACCTTCCCTTACCACTTCCACTGGAAAAAGAGCGAGGACATCATCAACCGGGGCGGCGGCACGCTGATCATCCATGTGTATCTGGACGACGGAAACGGCGGCTTTTCCCAGGCGGATGTGCCAGTCAACAGCGACGGCCGCTCCTACTTTGTCAAGGCCGGCACCGGCGTGCGCCTGCGCCCGGGGGAAAGCATCACCCTCTGGCCCCACCAGTACCACCACTTCAGCGTGGAGGCGGGGACGGGAGATATCCTCATCGGCGAAGTGTCGCAGTGCAACGACGACCAGGCGGACAACCGCTTCCACGACCCCGTGGGGCGCTTTCCCCGCATTGAGGAGGACGAGCCGCCCTATCGCCTGCTGTGCTTTGAGTATCCCCCCGCGCCGGAGGGCGGTCAGTCACCCGAAAGGGACTGACGGGCCAACATGGCGCCGCCGATGACGCCTGCGTGATACCCCAGCGTGCAGGCCACCAGCCGGGTCTTCCTTTTGGCGTAGGCGTGGCCGAACACCATGGACTCCACCTCCGCGCGCAAAGGAACAAGCAACTTTTCCCCCTGATTGGCCACACCGCCGGAGAGACCGATGACCTCTGGGAAAAAGATGTTGATGATGTTGGCGATGCCCACCGACAGACCGTGCTCGTACCGGCGCACCACCGCTTTGGCCGATTCATCCCCCAGCTCGGCGGCGTCAAAGGCCGTGCGGCCGGACACGCCGTCTTCCAGCAGCGCCGCCGTGTGCAGCAGGCTTTCGGGGTGCTCCGCCATGGCCTCCCGGGTCATGCGGATGAGAGCCGTGGCGGAGGCGTAGGATTCAAGACACCCCTTGCGCCCGCAGGAGCAGGGCACGCCGTCTTCCACAATGACCATATGGCCCAGTTCGCTGGCGGCCCCGGTATACCCCGTGAGAAGGCGGCCGTTTAAGATCACGCCGCCGCCCACGCCGGTGCCCAGCGTCAGGATAACGGCGCTCTGGGTTCCTTTGGCGCAGCCTGCCACCGCCTCGCCGTAGGCGGCCACGTTGGCGTCGTTGCCGATGGTGACCGGCAGGCTCAGGCGGGCGGCCAGATAGTCCCGCAGGGGGAAATCCACCCATCCCAGATTGTTGGAATACACCACGCGGCCGCTTTCATCGTCCACGGTGCCAGGGCAGCCCACCCCCACCGCGGCAGCGGTTTCGCCTGCGGCGTCAAGTACTTCCCGGCAAAGGCACACCATGTCGCCGCAGACCTCTTCGGCGCTGCGGGGCAGGTTAGTGGGGGCGGAGACCGTCCGCACCACGCGGCCCTCCTCCGTCACCAGTCCCACCTTGATATTGGTGCCGCCCAGATCGATCCCCAGATACAGCATACCGTTCCTCCCCTATGGGACGGTCAGCGCGAAAGCCTGCCGCCCACTGTTTTTTTCTGCTATTTATTGTAGGAGAAAGAGAGAAAATAGTCAATGCCGCCGGGCAGAAAAAGAGGCACTTTATGGGCAGGGATAAGGCGGGCGGTTTTGTCGCAGCCGTCCGTAGCACGATGAGGCGCTTTCCCAGTCGATCAGCGTCAGCCAGGCGTCCACATAGGCTTCCCGGCGGTTTTGATAGGTGAGGTAGTAGGCATGCTCCCACAGATCCAGACACAAAAGCGGGAACAGGGGCAAGGGCGTATCCTGATCGACGGTGCGGCAGACAAAGAGCGTGCCGCCGCCGTCGCCCGCCAGCCATACATAGCCGTTGCCCAGCTCTTGCAGTGCGGTATTTTTCAGCGTCTGCAAAAGGCTGGGCACAGAGCCGAAGCTCCGGCGAATGGCGCCCAGCAGCAGTTCGTCCGGCTGTGTGGTACCGGGGCGGGTCATGCTCTCAAAGACGAAGGTGTGGGCCAGGACGCCGCAGGCGGAAATGCGTACCGCCTGCCGGATGTCCGGAGGCAGCTCCGGCCAGCGGAGGATCAACTGTGGCAAGGACCAGTTATGATAGGGCGGCCAGGAAGCAAGCAGACTGTTGAGAGAATCCGTATAGGAACCGAAAAGCCGGTCGTGGTGCAGCTGCAAGGTCACGCGATCCAGCTGGGGGGCCAGCGCGTCATAGGGATAGGGCAGCGGCGGCAGAGAAAAAGGATAGTGGACGGACATGAGCGTCATCCTTTCCGGAAAAGTTTTTTCTTCCTATCCTATGCGCCCATTGACAAACCATGCCATTTGAGGCAAACTGATACAGGAGAATACACTGGAGAAAAGCGGAGGATACTATCATGCGAAGAAAAGAAAGAGAGCGGGATGACGCCTTTGCCTGGCGCGTGCTGGCAAAAGCACCTTACGGCGTGCTGGCGATGACCGACACGGAGGGCAAGCCTTACTGTGTCCCGGTAAGCCCGGCGGCCGACCTGGATTACGGCGTGATCTATTTTCACTGCGCCACGGAAGGGACCAAGCTCGACGCCATCGGCAAAGACCATCGGGTCTGCCTGTCCGCCGTGGGCCACGCGGCGGTGGTGCCAAACGCCTTTGAAATGGAATACGCCTCGGCCACGTTCCGGGGCCGCGCGGAGGTCGTTACCGACGAGAGCGAGCGGGTGAAGGCTATGCTGCTGCTGTGTACGCTTTACGATCTCAAGGGCATGGGTCGCTTTGACGAGGTGATGGGCAAATACTTTTCCCGCACCACCGTGGTGAAGATCGTGCCGGACGAGATTACCGCCAAACAGTACTGCGGCGACCATCCCGACCCCTTTGCCAACTGTCATGAGTGAGCCGCTCCTCCCAAAAAAAGGCAGGAGCCACACTGTTTTCAAACAGCGTGGCCCCTGCCTTGCCTGTTACCTATTTAAATTAAGAGACTTTAAATTAAGAGACGAAAATAAAAGACGGCCGACGCGTTCAGCGCATTTCCCGCAGCTTGCGCTTGTCCTCTTCCGCCTGCAGAACCTGCTGGGTGTCCGCGTCCCGGAGATGGGCCAGCTTCTCCGCCAGAATGCGGGAAAAGCCCGCCACCAGGGCGCTTTGGATCAAGAGCCTCTCCGTGGCGTTTTCCGCGTTTTCGCTATCCGGCGAAAGCAGGTCCTGGGCGGCGTTGCGTACCTCCTGAGTGAAAAACAGCGCCACCGCCTGCAGCCGCTGGGCGTAATCCGTATAGATGGCCTGCACGTCACGCCGGGGAATATCAGGCGGAATGATCTGCTGTACGTCGCTGATGCTCAGGCTCTGCTTCAGTGTCAGGATGATGAGCAGATAGGCGATATGCACCCGGTAATACTTCTTTTTCACCGGCGCGGGCATCACTTTCAGACGCACATAGTTGTTAATGGTGGAGGTAGTCACCATCTTTTCCATGGAAGTGGGCACAAAATCCAGATAGTTGGCCAAAAGGACCATCACCTGATCCATATACAGCCCAAAATCCGGGATATCGTCCCAATCGGGCAGCCGATAGCCCTTTAAAAACTGTTCCCACCGGCACAGCTTATGAGAGATCAGCTCTTTGTCATAATGCATGGTTATCCCTCCTCGCACAGTATCATAACACATCTTAACAAAAACTTGCAAGAGAAAATCAGAAGATGTTGCATATTGACATAGCTTATCTGATATGCTATATTAGATGCAGCGAAACAAGGATTTTATAGCCGGGTTTCACTCCCTTTTTTTGGGAAAAAGAAAAGGGCGCTTCTCCGGCTTGACGGCAAGTGCCAAAGGAGATTGGTTATGTTGGAAAAGATTTATATTTACGGGGATTCCATTATGAAGGCCACCGTGCCCGATGAGGACTTTCACTATCATTTCCATTTGAACCAGGTGATGCAGCCGTATGAAGATTTGCCGGTGGAGATCGTGAACCGGGCCAAGATGGGCGCCACTGTGACAAAGGGACAATCCCTGCTGGAGCACGACCTGGAGCGGGGGCTGGAGGCACGGTACGCGCTGTTGGCCTTTGGCGGCAACGACTGCGACTTTGACTGGAGCGCTGTGGCGGCGGAGCCAGAAAAAGAGCACCTGCCCCACACGGAGCTGCCCCGCTTTTTGAAGACGCTTACCTCCATGGTGGAGCGGCTCAAGCAGCAGGGTATCCAGCCTGTGCTGATGACCCTGCCACCCATCGACGCCGGCAAATATCTGGACTTTATCTGCCGCGACGGCCTGAGCAAGGACAAGATTCTCTCATGGCTGGGCGACTGCCAGATGATTTACCGCTTTCAGGAGATGTACTCCGACGCGGTGGGCAAGCTGGCGGACAAATTGCATCTGCCGCTGCTGGACGTGCGGACCGAATTTTTGGGCAATCATAATTTCTGGCGCATGAACGCGCGGGATGGGATCCATCTCACCGACGAGGGCTATCGGTTTTTGTTCAGCCATCTGGTCGGCTCCCTGGCAGGGGCGCTGTAAATGCCGGAGAAAGAGAATAGAATAAGGAGCATAAGAATGGAAAACATGGTACTGAGCTGCTGTTCCACAGCCGACTTGAGCAAGGAGCATTTTGAAAAGCGGAATATTTCCTATATCTGCTTCCATTATGCCCTGGACGGTGTGGACTATCCCGACGATCTGGGACAATCTGTCCCCTTTGACGAATTTTATCGCCGGATGGCCACCGGTTCTGAGACAAAGACCTCGCAGGTCAATGTGGCGGAGTTTTTGGCCTATTTCACCGATCTTCTGGAGCAGGGAAAGGATATTTTGCATGTAAGCCTTTCCTCCGGCCTTTCCGGCTCGGTGGGTTCCGCCGAGGTGGCCGCCCAGGAGCTCAGGGAGAAATATCCCCAGCGCAAGCTCTATGTGGTGGATTCTTTGGGCGCGTCTTCTGGCTATGGCCTTTTTATGGACACGCTGGCCGACAAGCGGGACGAGGGCATGGACATCGACCAGCTCTACGCCTGGGCCATGGAAAACCGGCTGAAGGTGCACCACTGGTTCTTTTCCACCGACCTGTCGTTTTATGTCAAGGGCGGTCGTATTTCCAAAGCGGCCGGCTTCTTCGGCGGTCTGATGGGCATCTGCCCCCTGCTGAACATGGACAATGCGGGCCATCTGATCCCTCGGGAGAAGATCCGCTCCAAAAAGAAGGTCATTCAGACCATTGTGGAGCGGATGGAGCAAAACGCCGAAGGCGGTAACGACTACAACGGTAAATGCTTTATTTCTCAGTCCGCCTGCTATGAAGACGCCCGGGCGGTGGCCGACCTTGTGGAAGAAAAGTTTCCACACATCAACGGGAAAGTGGTCATCAACCATATCGGCACCACCATCGGCAGCCATACCGGCCCTGGCACCGTGGCCTTGTTCTTCTGGGGCAAGGAACGTGTGGACTGAACGCCGCCGGAATTTTTAGAGGAAGTTGAGGCAGAATGATGATACAGATTTATACCGATACAGCGGCCAATGTGCCGACAGCCGTCCTGAAACAGTACGGTGTGCGGGTGATCCCTCTGTCCTATACGGTGGATGGGGAGACTTTCTCCGGCGTGGAAGAATTTGACGGCCCTGCCTTCTACGGTGCCATGCGCCACAACGCGGATGTAAAAACCTCCATGGCGGCGCCCGACGCCGTGCGCGAGTGCTTTGAGCAGGCACTGACGGAGGGCAAAGACGTGCTTTACATGGGTCTCTCCGGTGGTGTCAGCGGCACCTACTGGAGCGCTCACCTGGCGGCAGAAGAGCTGGAGGAGAAGTATCCGGAACGCCGCGTCTGCGCCATCGACAGCAAAGCCGCCTCTCTGGGCGTGGGTCTTTGCGTGCTGGAAGCCGCCAAACTGGCGACGGAAGGCCTTTCCTTCGATGACCTGGTGACACGGATGGAGGTCATCTGCCACAATATGTGCCAGTATTTCGTGGTGGACGAACTCAAGTACCTGCGCCGGGGCGGACGCATCTCCGGCATGGCGGCCCTCACCGGTGCGCTTTTGCAGATCAAGCCCATCTTGAAGGGCGACGACGACGGCCGCATCGTGCTGCACACCAAGGTGCGTGGCAAACTGCGGGCGCTGGAGACGCTGTGCGACATCTATCGGGAAAAAGTCACCGACCCCACCCGCATGGTGGGCATCGCCCACGGCGACTGCCCCGGCGACGCGCTGCGCCTGGAGGCAAAGCTGCGGGAAGCGGGCCAGACAGGTGAAATTTTGAACGTTTGCTATGAACCGGTCACCGGCGCTCATGTGGGCCCCGGCACCGTGGCCCTGTTCTTCTGGGGCGACGGCCAGCGCTGACCCTATCAGGAGAGTTGAGAGAGAAAAGAGTGCCTTCTGCCGGATTTTCCGGCGGGAGGCACTCTTTTTTTGAAAAAATTTGCCCGGCGGCGGCTGATCGACATATCACCAAAAACCTCCTCCGCCCATATGCTGAGAGGAAAGGAGGTTTTTATGCTATTGCTGAAAAAAGGACGGTGCGCCCTTTGCGCGCTTTGCCTGACGCTTTTGCTCTGAACTGTGTGGGCCTTCGCCCTCTTTCCTCCCGCCGGCACGGTGTACGGCGGGATGGACATGAGTATCAATCAGGGCCGTATCGACTTCGGCGCCGCTGCGGAGGACGGAAAAGAAGCGGTGTATATCCGGGCCGGTCAGGGGTTTTCCTATGTGGACTCCAATCATAAGACCAACTTTGAAAACGCCGCCGGCAGACATGACACCAGCTTTTATTCCTATGTTACCGCCATCAACACCGCCGACGCCAGAACCCGGTCCGCCGCTTTTGCCCGGCTCATCCGGGACATGGACTACATCATGCGACCCGCCATGGACGACGAGAACTTCGGCAATCTGGGCGCGGCCACTGTCAACGCCGGGGGCGGGCCTTTTTGGAGGAGTTGCAGCGCCCCACCGGTCAGACTCTTAACCTCTGCTTCAACACCTGTTCCGCCCAGACCATCTGGAGCAGCGATCTGGCCGCCTACCCCTTGTGGGTGGCCCAGTACAACGGCGTCTGGGACAGCTGGAGCGACTATCAGTACACCAGCTCGGGATGGGTGGCTGGGATCAGCGGTAATGTGGATCTGGATTGGTTCACCACGCGGCTTTTCACAGCCACCCCGCTTCCGCCGGCCTCCGGCGGGACAAATGTCCACACCTATACGGTACGGGCAGGCGATACCCTCCGGGGCATCGCCCAGACCTACGGCACCACTGTGGCGGCGCTGGCCGCCGCCAACGGCATTGCGGACCCGGATCTTATCTATCCGGGAGAAATCCTTCAGATCCCCGGCACCGAAGGCGCGGAAAGCGGGGCGGGGAACACCACCGGCACCTACACGGTGCGCTCAGGCGATACCCTGTGGGGCATCGCCCAGATCTACGGCACTACTGTGGCGGCGCTCACCGCCGCCAATGACTTTTCGGTCCCGCCGCTCATCTATCCGGGGGAGGTACTCCTGATTCCGGGCACGGGAGGAGCGGGGAACCAGGCAGTCAGTACCTATACGGTGCGCGCGGGGAATACCCTGTGGGGCATTCCCCAGAACTACGGCACCACCGTGGGGCGCTGGCCGCCGCCAATGACATCTCGAATCCGTCTCTCATCTACCTGGGGGAGATAGTTTTGATTACGTGACGGCGCGTTACACATCGCGCTGCCCGACAAAAACCGCAGACCCTTTGTACGTGGGGTCTGCGGTTTTTTCATGCGGCGGATTTGGTCCTGCTACGCCTGGGCGGGGGGGTCGATCTGCTGGTTGATCATGCGGGCGATCAGCTCCACCGATTTTTCAATGCCGTAGCAGGCGCTGTTCAGGCACAGATCATAGTTCACGGGATCGCCCCATTTGCGCCCGGTGTAGAAGTGGTAATAGCTGCTCCGGCGGCGGTCCAGCTGCCGCAGCAGGCGGCTGGCTCTCTTGCGGTCCAGACCGTGGGTCTCCATGATGCGCTGTACCCGCAGTTCAAAAGGCGCGGTAATGAACACGCTGATGTGGGGAATGCGGTTGTTGGCCAGCACCACGTCGGCGCAGCGGCCCATCACCACAAAGTCCTCCTTTTTCGCCATGTTGCAAATCAGATCGCTCTCATTGAAGAACACCGCGTCTTCACGGAGCAGTCCGTGGTAGCGGTTGAAGTTGGCCATCAGCTGGGGCAGAGTGGGGTGGCCCTGGGGCGGATTGGGATTCAAAAACGGGTACACGTCCGAACCGATGCTGTCGGGCGCGTTGTCCTGCTCTGATTCCAGACGCTTGCGGACGGAGCTGAAAATCTCCGTGTCGTAAAAATTGATCTTCAGGGCGTCAGCCAGCGCGAAGCCGATGTCCGTGCCCGCGCAGCCCTGGGTACGGCCAATACAGATAATAAGATGGTCGCTTTCCGAAAAACGGTTTTTCAGATCGATCCAATTGAGCTGCACCCGGTCTTTATCCACGATGTCCACTTTGCCGAAGGTGTCCGGCAGCGCCTGGATCTCCTTGAGGATCTGGTCATACTGCGCCATCACACGGACGTAGCTCGCTTTGTCGGGAATGGTGCGGGCCATGTTGCCCACCAGAGCCAGCTCACTGCGCAGCATATAGGTCTGCCGCCCGCCGCTCATCAAGGCGGCCAGCGATTCAATGCAGTCGTCCCGCCGGCCCGTATAGACTCGGCCCAGAGAGGAGCCCAGGCACCGATAGACCTCGGCGTCCAGATCATACAGGCGCGAGGCAAGCTCCATTATTTTTTCACGGTTCTGATCCATCACAGGTTCCTCCTTTCACATAAAGAACAACAGCGTATCCAACAGGAACACAGGAAGAAGAATGCATATCGACCAGAGCATATACCGGAAGAAAGAGGGCATCCGGATACCGTTTTCATCCGAAATGGATTTGACCATGAAGTTGGGTGCGTTGCCGATATAGGTGTTGGCGCCCATGAACACGGCGCCGCAGGAGATGGCCGTCAGCATTTTTACAGGCACCGTGCCCACCGTGGTGACCATGCCTTGGGCGAAGCCCAAAGAGCCGGCCGTGGTCAGAAAGACCAGATAGGTGGGTGTGTTATCAAGAAAACTGGACAGAGCGCCCGTCGCCCAGAACATCTGTGCCGGATGCGTCAGTCCCAGTTCGCCGCCGCTGGTCTTGAGCAGCATCAGCGCCGGCTGCATGGTGATAAAGATACCCGCAAACAAAACCGCCACTTCCGCGATGGCGCTCCAGGTAAAGTGGTTCTTGGTGCGGACA
This sequence comes from Oscillibacter sp., assembly GCA_034933545.1. Lineage (GTDB taxonomy): Bacteria > Bacillota > Clostridia > Oscillospirales > Oscillospiraceae > Vescimonas. The sequence goes on along the minus strand of JAYFNH010000011.1, from coordinate 55,761 downwards.
GTCACGTCTGTGGTGCGGAAGGACAGCCATGCCACCAGCAGAATGAGGGAGATCTCGATCATGGAAGAGAAGCTCAGCGTCACGCTGCCGATGTGCAGGCCCCGCGCGGCGCCGGAAGCGTCTTGAAACGCGGGCAGCGTGGGCAGGACGCCGCTGAGGATCACCGCCAGAACGATGAGCAGCAAAAAGAAAAAATTGTGGGCGCCGCAGATCCGCACATGGGTGCCCGGCTTGCTGATATCGGGCTTGCGGCCTTCGGCAATGTCTTTCATATAAGCGCGGCGGTCGATGTGATAATAGATGAACAGCAGCACCGCCATGTTAAAGAGCAGGATGGGGAGCAGACGCAGGCTCCAGAAAAAAGGAACGCCCCGCATAAAGCCCATCAAAAGCGGCGGGTCGCCCATGGGCGTCAGACAGCCGCCGATGTTGGAAATGAGAAAAATGAAGAAGATCATGGTCTGGGATTTGCGTTTGCGCCAGGAGTTGATCTTGATGAGGGGGCGCACCATCAGCATGCTGGCGCCGGTGGTGCCGATGCAGCTGGAGAGCAGCGTACCCAGGGCCAGGATCAGAACGTTGACCCGGGGAGAGCCCACCAGGTCACCTTCCAGCGTGATGTTGCCCGATACGCAGAAAAGACCGAACAGCAGTACGATAAAGGTGAGATAATCATTGATGAGACATTCCAGCGTCACAGTGGCTGATTCGCCGATACCGTTGGTGAAGGCAAAGGGAACAACAAACAACAGCGACCAGAAAATAACGGCCTTTCCCTTGTTCTTGTCCCACCATTCCGGTTTCACCAGTGGAAAAACAGCGATGGAAAGCAACAGCCCCGCAAAAGGAATGCAGAGCCACAGCGGCACGCCGGAGGTGCCGACGCCGGTGGCAGCCGCCGCGGGCGTACAGCAAAGCAGCGTGGTCAGCAGCCCTGCCATTAAACAAACAGTTTTTTTCAAGCGAAGACCTCCCAGTGATTCAAGTGCGGCCGCCGTGCCGGTATGCGTCTCCCCTCCAAAAGACCCATTGGTACCGCGGCTTCGCAGACAGACAAACATAATGATACATTATAGCCTGCTAAAAATTTCCTGCAAGTAAAAGGATCGAAAACCAGAGAATTCTTTACGACTTATACACAATATGTGACGTTTAAAGCCGCTACATACCCGAAGTGTCGTGTAAAACGAAATGATTCCGCTGAAACATCAGCACACCCTCATCCCGCAGACGCCCCAAAGCGGCGGACATGGCGCTGCGCTCCACGCCCAGATAGTCCGCCAGCTCCTGCCGGCTGAAAGGAATATCAAAGGAGGATGAGCCGTTCCTCTGCGCCTGCGCCGACAAAAAAGAGGTGAGCTTGTCCCGTGTGGTGCGCTGGCTCATGTGGGTCAGCTTTTCGTTGAAACGCAGATTTTTTTCCGCCAGAGCCATCAAAAGCCGGCAGATAATAGCGCTGTGACTGGCACAGGCGGTGGGACAGGTGGTGAGGATCCGCTTCACGTCCAGCCACAAAACACGGCTTTCCTCCAGCGCCACCACGCTCACGCCCAGGGGGACGCCGGGGGAACAGGCAAAGGATTCGGCAAAGAGCTGGCCGGGGGCGATGCGGGCCATCAGATTGCGGTTGCCCCAGAAATCCTCCTGTATCACCAGCAAAGCGCCCGAAAGCAGCAGCCCCAGTTCCGCGGAGGCGTCTCCCGCGTGGAGGAGATAGCTCTCCTTGCGGTAGGCGCGCTCCTGCGCCCCCAGGCATTTGAGCAGTCTCTCGATCTCCTCGGGCTCCATGCCGGAAAAAAGGAAGGATTCTTGCAGCACGATGCCGTGTTCTTTCATAAAAATTCACTCCCCGTTGTAAATCCAACAGACTTGCGGAATAAAGCATAGTATAATTTGGGTATAAAGTCAAGGAGAACGATTGATCACGGTAAAGCGCCCATAGACAAAAGAGAGTTCACCGGTATTCGTTTTCACACATAAGACCCCGCTAAACGGGGAAAAGCCGGACAAACCGGCGGAAAGGAGCCTATTGCTATGAAATTCCATGTCAACGACAACTGCATCGGCTGCGGCCTGTGCGCCTCCACCTGCCCGGAGGTTTTCACCATCAACGACGACAATGTGGCCGTCGCCATCGAAGGCGAAGTGGACGCCGCTGTTGAGAGCAGCGCCCTGGAAGCCAAGGACGGCTGTCCGGTATCCGCCATCGAACAGCAGTGAGAAAGGAGCGCGGCATGACGTATATCAAGAATCTGCCCCATGAAACCGTGGTGACGCTGGCCGATCAGGTGACGGTGCAGCCCGGTCAGATCGTCAGCAAAACCCTGGCACAAAACGGTGCCGTCAGTCTGACGCTGTTCGCCTTTGGAAAGGGCGAGGAGATCAGCACCCACGTCTCCGACGGGGACGCCATGGTGCTGGTGCTGGAGGGCGAAGGCCGCCTGACAGTGGACGGCGTGCCCCACGACTGCGCCGCGGGCGAATGCATCGTCATGCCCGCCCACAAGCCCCACGCCGTTTTCGCCAATGAGGACTTCAAAATGCTGCTGACCGTCATTTTTCCGGCGGCGCAGAACTGATTTTTTCACCGGCGCGCGGCAGTAAAATAAGTGGCATCCTGCCCCCGTTGACGGGCGGCGGGGTGCCGCTTTTTTCTTTGCAGTTTTGTCAAAGACCTGTTGACGAATGTGCGCTTTACTCGTGATAAAAGGCATTCTATAATGGAAGCATCAAGAAACGAAGGAAATGAATGCCATGAAATTCATTGGATCTCTCACAGCAAAACAGGCTGAAATATTGCTGCTTAGTGTCATTATGGCCCGCAGCACTTCTTTTATGTTTAGCAAAATGACACTCCAGACCATGAGCGCTTTCAGCCTGCTGGGAAGCCGTTTTCTGCTGGCGTTTTGCATCCTGTGTGTGATCTGTTTTAAGAAGCTGCTGCAGCTGCGGTGGAAAACGGTGGCCTGCGGCGCGGTGGTGGGAGCCATCTACTTCGGCGTGATGGCACTGGAGATGGAGGGTCTGAAAACCACCAGCACGGCGGAAACGTCGTTTTTGGAAAATTCGGCCATCGTCATCGTGCCGCTGCTCAACGCCGCCCTTCTTCGCAAATCGCCCGCGGCCGCCGTTATCGGCAGCGCCGCCATGGCTCTTCTGGGCGTGGGATTTCTGACCCTGGGCAGCGGCGTGCAGGGCTTTACCATAGGAAAGGTTTTCTGCCTGATGGCCGCGGCCATGTACTCCATCGGGATCATCACCACCGATCGGCTGACCCGTCGGGAAGACCCGTTGCTCATCGGTATTTTGCAGGTGGGCTTTATGGGGTTCTACGCGTTTCTGGCGGCGCTTTTCACCAGCAGCTGGCGTCTGCCGGACACGCCCAGGGAATGGAGCGCCATTTTGGTGCTGGCCCTGGTGTGCACGGTTTTCGGCTTTACCATGCAGCCGGTGGCTCAGAGCAAGGTGGCTGTGGAAAAGGCGGGTCTGTTCTGCGCCATCAGCCCCTCCAGCGCAACTGTCCTGGGCGCCATCTTTCTGCATGAGCAAATGCACCCCCAGAGTTATGTGGGTGTGGCGCTGGTGCTGGGCAGTATTTTTCTGCCGAAACTCTGGCAGATACACCACCAGCACACGGTACCGAAGCTGGCGTAAGTCTCTCCTCGCGGGCGCTTTGTCTTTGGAGCCGTGCCTGCTTTCCTTATAAAATGTTGACCCGCAGGGGCGGTGACAGCAAGTCACTGTGCCTGCGGGTTTCGTTTTGTGAAAGCAAATTATGCCTGGGGCAGCGCCTCGCTCAGCCGCTGCCGGGCCAGCTCCACAAACCGCCGGGCGGCAGGGGAAATCACATCCCGGGGCGGAATGGCGATGCCGATGTTGATGAGCTGCGGCGGGTCTACCGGCAGCGTGACAAAGTTGCCTTGCAGCTTCTGCGCCACCAGCGTGTTGAGCAGTGTGACGCCCAGCCCCGCTTCCACCATGGAGGCTGCGGCGGTGGAGTCGGCGGTGGAATAGCGGATGTGAGGGTGGATGCCCTCCTTGGCAAAGACACGGGAGTTATCCGTCTCCCGTGTGGGGTAAACGTCAATGTACGCCTCCCTGGTGAAATCCGACAGGGGAAAAACATCCTGCTTCGCCAGCGGGTGGGAACAGGGCACCAGCGCCACCAGCGGATCGTCGCTCAGCGGCAGCCAGTCATGCTCTCCCTCCCGGCGGCTGATGATGCAGAAATCCGCCCGCTTTTCCTCCACCGCCCGGCACAGCTCGCTGCTGGTACCTTCAATGAGCTCCACGCCAATCTTGGGATAGGCGGTCACAAAGGCCGACACTAGCTGTGTCAGCCAGCTGTAATAGGCGGCGTAGGCGGTCCCCACCGTGATCTGGCCGCACTGAACGCCCCGGATCTCCGCCGCCATCTCGGTGTAGCGTTCTCCCCAGTGGGCCAGCTCCCGGACAGTGGGCAGCAGCAGTTCGCACTCCGGTGTGGCAGTGACACCGCTGCGGCTGCGTGTCAGCAGAGAAAACCCGGTCTCCGCCTCCAACGCCGCCATCATCCGGCTGATGCCCGAGGGGGTATACCCCAGCTTTTCCGCCGCCGCCGTCAGGCTGCCCGTCTCCAAAATCCACAGCAGCGCCCCGCATTTTTCACTGTCCATACATAGCCTCCTGATTGCGCAAAACGCAAAGAAACATTGTGATGTTGTCGTTTTACTCAAGTATGCGCCCCCTCTATACGAAAGTCAAGAAAAAGGACAGCTATTTACTGCCTTTTAGACCATTATCTGGGGAAAACAAGGGAAAAGCGGCATGAATCGGAAAAAAACAAATGGCCGGGTAATCCTGTCGCCGGGAGACAGCAGTTCCGTCGTTTTCCACACGACACCGCTGTGCCGACCCAACGGCGGAGAAGATAGCGGGAGAGTATGGAAGGAGCGAAGGCCTTTCGCGGCAAATGCTATTTATAACGTTGATGACCTGCTATAAGAAAAAGTGATAACAAAGGAAAATGAAAAGACCGACCGCTGGTGAGACGGACAGTCTTTTCGTTATAAGGAACGGAACAGTAGCGAGAAGAAACTTTTTCCCCATTCCCGCCACGCTGTCACAGGGAGAAAGATAGCCGCGAAAAGGCAAATAACCGTCAAACCCGGAGCCATGTCCGCATAGACATAGGCAAATCCTGAACAGGAGGGATGGCGCATGAAAGATCCGCTGGTCTGGTCGGGGGTGGCTGTGGTTTTGGCGGAGCTGCTGTTTTTGCTGGCTCTTTGGCGGCACAGAAAACGGTGAACAGCGATCTTAAGAGGAAGGTGGATCCGCCTTGCCTCAAAGGGCGGCGCCGATCCGTTTGCTTTATTTCTGGGCGGCGGGTGCTCTGCGGCCCATCAGCGCCCCCAGAAGGCCAAAGACAGCCGCCGGTACCACCCAGCCGAAGCCCAGCGTGGCAAAGGGCAGACGCTCCAACAGAGGGATGGATACGCCCAAGGTGTTGACAGTGGCCAGGACACTGGTCAGGAGCGCGCCCAGGGTGGCCATACGGAACACGTTGTCGTTGGGGATCCGTTTACCGAAATAGGACAGAATGATCAGCACCAGCGCGGGGGGATACACCACGTCCAGTACAGGCGAGGCGATGGAAACGATGGTCTCCAGGCCAACGTTGGAGATCACAGCGGAAAAGACGCAGATCACCACCACCAGTAGCCGATACGACAGCTTGCCGTGGGAGAGCTGGGAGAAATAGCTGGCAGCGGAGCTGACCAGCGCCACGGCGGTGGTGATGCAGGCCAGCGCCACCACAACGGCGAAGATCACAAGGCCCGCCTTGCCCAGCAGGGCGCGGACGATCCCCACCACCAGGGCCGAACGGCTGACGTCCATGCCGTAATAGTTGGAAGCGGTGGCGCCCAGATAGGTCAGGCCCAGATAGACCAGCAGCAGCGCGACGCCTGCCACAATGCCGGCGCCCACCACCACGCGGGAGCGCTCCCGCTTTTCGGTGTGGCCTTTTTCCTCGGCGCTGCGCAAAATGATCAGGCCGAAGACCAGCACGCCCAGTACGTCCATAGTCTGATAGCCGGCCTTGATGCCGGTGACAGGGACGTGGGACACCAGCGGCTCGCCGATGGGGCCAAGGGGGAAGAAAATGCCCCGCACAATGAGGATGATCAAACCCAGCAGCAAAACGGGGGTCAAAAATTTCCCCACAATATCCACAACGGCGCTTTCCTTGATACACAGCGCCAGAATAATCAAAAAGAAGATCACGGAAAACAGCACCGGACTCACAGCGCCGGTAAGGGGCTGCACGGACATCTCGTAGGTGGTGGCCGCCGTGCGGGGAATGGCTACCATGGGCCCGATACAAAGCACAATGGCCGTCATCAGAATGTGAGCCGGGACTCGCCCGATGCGGCCGGTGATGCCGTCGGCGCCGCCGGATTCCAGCATGGCGAACAGAGCCATCAGCGCAAGACCGATATCGGCCAGGTAATAACAGATGAACCCGATCCACCAATGGGTACCTGTCTCCAGTCCCAGATAGGGCGGAAAAATCAAATTCCCTGCCCCAAAAAACATGGAAAACAGCGCAAAACCGATGACAAAAATGCTGGTGTTTGTTTTCTTCATGTAAGTGCCTCCGTTACAAAAAATTGTACCGCGGGAAAACAAATCTGGGTCTGCCCGGTTATTTTACGTCAAACCGGGAGCGGCAGCATTGACTACTATATTGTTCCGGTGGAGGCAAGTCAATGCAATTTCAGAAAAACGAACGTTAAGAATCCGTTAAGGAGAAAATGAGAAAAAAGTGAGAAGACAAAAAACAGAAAGAAAAAATGGGATCATTGAACAAACAATGACGCCACAACGGTTTAAAGCGTTTTGAAACCGTAACAATTTTCGTAAAAAGAAAAATTTGTTTCTTTTAATTAAATTTCACCTCTTTTTTGTAAAGAAGGGAGAAACCGTATACCGGGAAGAGACGATAGAAAGAAAAAAACGGACGGGGGCCGTCAGGCGGCGCAGGGAGAGCAGGGAAAAAAAGAAGCATTCCAAAAATTACCAGAGACAAAGCCGCGGGACCGGAGGGACGTTTTTCCTGTGAAAGCCTTGACAAGAAGATTTTTTTTGGTAAAATGGATGGAAACTTGCATGGCCGGGTAGGGAAGATTTTGTCGGAAATGCTTGTCAAATGCAAAATTCTGACGAAATGCGGTTCCCGGGCCGCGGGGAAGGAGAGGGGGCAGCGCCATGATGCAGACCTTCGGCGACGTGTTATCCTATCTGAGAGAATTGAATATGGCGTCCATGCTGCTGCGGTTGACGCTGGCGCTGCTGTTCGGCGGACTCATCGGCATGGAGCGTGAGAGGAAACGCCGCCCGGCGGGCTTCCGTACGTATATGCTGGTGTGTCTGGGCGCGGCGCTGACCATGGTGCTGAGCCAGTATCTGGCGCTGATGCTTGCCACCAGATGGCTGGACACCGCGCAGCTGCTGGGCCTTACCACCGATGCCTCCCGCTTCGGCGCCCAGGTCATCAACGGCATCGGCTTTCTGGGCGCCGGTACCATCATTGTCACCGGACGTCAGGAGGTCAAGGGCCTTACCACCGCCGCGGGGCTTTGGACTTCGGCCTGTATGGGTCTTGCCATCGGCGCGGGATTTTACGAGTGTGTGGTGCCCGGTTTCGTACTGATCTTTCTGTGCGTGCGGGTGTTTCCCCGCATTGAGAACATGGCCATGGCCCACAGCCGGAATATGAGCATCTATGTGGAGGTACACTCCATGGAGGATATGGGCGGCGTGCTGCAATTCCTCCGGGGCCAGAACTATACCATTTTCGACGTGGACCTGGACCGGGGCAGTGAATCCAGTCTGGGCCGGCCCAACGCAGTCATTGCCATGCGGCTGGATCACAGGGAGGCACACACCGCCATTCTGGCCGCCATCTCCAAGCTGGATCACGTCAGCGCCATCGAAGAACTGTAAAAGGAGGAACGACCGTGTTAACATTTTTGGATCCCCTGCGCGATATTAATACGGCGTCCGTCCTGGTGCGGATGCTTCTGGCTGTGGTCTGCGGCGGCATCATCGGCCTTGAGCGGGAGCATAAGCGCCGCCCCGCCGGTTTCCGCACCCACATCCTCATCTGTCTGGGCGCTGCCCTGACCACCATGACCAGCCAATATCTGGCGCTGGAAATGCACTATTACACCGATATGGCCCGCCTGGGCGCCCAGGTCATCGCCGGTATCGGCTTCATCGGCGCCGGTACCATCATCATCACCCGGCGCCGCCGGGTGAAGGGTCTCACCACCGCGGCGGGACTTTGGACGGCGGCCATCGTGGGCTTGGCGGTAGGCGCCGGCTTTTATGAGGCGGCGGCCTACACCACGCTGCTGGTGCTTCTGGCGGAGACCGTGTTCTCCCGGCTGGAATACAGCGTCATGAAGCACGTCCGGGACATCTGCCTTTTTGTGGAGTATGTGGGCAATGAGCCGCTGGACAACGTGATTTGTCTTTTACGCAACGTCAACGCCACCATCACTGACCTGGAGATCACCCGTCCCTCCAGCGGCGATAAGGAGGACCACTTCTGCGCTGTGATCTCCATGCAGATCGGCAGCAAGGGTCAGGTGGAAAAACTGGTCAACGATATTTCCACGCTGGACGGCATTGTTTCCGTGGAAGAAATGTGATCCATCAAACAAAACGACCGACCCGCCTGGCAAAGCGGATCGGCCGTTTTGTTATTAATTTCACAGGAAAATACGAATTTTGCTGCCGAAGGGGAGAATCCCCTAATAAAATGGGCACCGTATCACAAGACGGAGGACAGCGATATGTATAACAGCCCAAAAGAGGCAGAGAAAGAGCGGAAATACTGAAAGTAAAATTACCTGTGGTCGCTGGCCATACTGGCTTTGGTGGCGGCCACCAAAGCGGCGTGCTTTGAAAACCTCAAGGGTCACAAGTCTGTGGGTGGCCTGCGGGTTTCCACCTACAACGCCATGCCCAAAGAGGGCGTAGAAACGCTGGTGAAGTTCCTCAAGGAGTACAAGGCAGCCAATTCCTGAGAAAAAACAGCAAACGGGCGGGCGTTTTATGGAAGCGCCCGCCCGTTTTTCTCTTTATCCCTTGCCGTGGCCTTGAAAATAGGGGGCCAGCACGGAAAGGCTTTCCTCTCGCAAAAGGCCGCCCGTTATTTCCGGGCGCCAGGGGGAGTGGCCAAACACCCCTTCACAGCAGTCGGCGCCCTCTTCGCCCAGCAGGGCGCACAGCTCCCGGTCACTGGCGCCGTAGACCAGACGCCCCAGCTTCACCCACACGATGGCACCGCAGCACATAAAGCATGGCTCACAGCTGGAATAAAGGGTATATTCCCGCAGGTCGGTGATGCCCGTTCGGGCGCAGAACTGCCGCAAAAGCCCCGCTTCCGCGTGAAACGTGGGGTCGGAAGCGGTATAGATCTGGTTTTCGTTGGTAAAAACCGCTTCGCCGTCTTTCACCAGCACCGCGCCGAAAGGCTCGTTGCCGTGGTCCACCGCCGCCTGAGACAGGCGGATGGCTTCTTTCATCCACCGTTCATCGTTTGTCATAAAAAAATTCCTCCTTCGTTATCGGTCCGGGGCCTCGGCATCCTGCCAGCCCATGGTGTAACAGTCCGAGGCCAGCGCCTCCAGCGCGCGGCTGTCTGCCACGCGGTAGGCCGTGCCCTCCTTCACCAGCACGCCCTCGGCGCACAGCCGGTGCATCTCCCGGAACAGGTGGCGGCTGCTCACCCCCAGCACTTCCGCCAGATGGGAGCAGTTGGCGGAAAACAGGCCGTGCCCGTCCCGGGTGGAGGCAATGTAGGCGCAAAGCCGCTCCCGAAGGGAGCTGAGGGTGTTGATGGCCGCGTTTTGCCCGCTGCGGACGACGATCTCCGCCAGAAGCCGGGAGAGGTGCGCGGCAAAGAGACGGCTTTCGGCGAAAATGCGCCCGGCTTCTTCCAGCGGCAGCGCCACGCACTCCGTAACCTCCAGAGCCTCCACATCGGTGGAGGAGGGGAGCCCCAAAGGCAGTTCCACCGTTCCCAGCACACCGCGGGGAGCATAGAAAAACAGCAGCAGCTTCCGCCCGCTGGGCACGGAAATGCTCACCTTGGCACGGCCGGTGAGCAGCACCATGAGATACGAGGCGGGGAGCCCCTCCCGATAGAGCATTTCGCCCTTTTCAAAGCGCAGGTGATATACCGTTTCCGCTTCGCCCTCCCGAATGCCCAGCTTTTCCAGCACGGCTCGCTCTGATGCCGTGGCCGTTCTCCTTTTCACAAAGACACGTCCTTTCACTTCTGTGGAGAGTCCGCCTTTTTATCTGTTTTTACTATGACATATGTCATACTGCCTGTCAATAAAAAACGGTATCCTAAATATAAAAAGAAGGAGGGTGGCCCATGTATTATCTTTTAGCGGCGCTCAACGGCTGCATCATCGCGGTGATGGTGGCGCTCAACGGCGGTCTGTCAGATCAGTACGGTGTGTTTTTGGCGGCAGTGATCATCCATGTGGTGGGAACGCTGTTTGCCCTGGCGGTGCTTTTGCCGCGCCGGCGGGGACAGAGCGTGGGGCAGTACCTGTTCGGCACAGGCCATCTGCCGCTGTGGATGTATCTGGGCGGCGTCATCGGCGTTGTGACCACGGTGTGCAACAACTTCGCCTTCGGCAGGATCAGCATGACCTCCCTTGTGGCGCTGGGCCTTTTCGGCCAGACGCTGACGTCGCTGCTCATCGACACGCTGGGCCTTTTCGGGATGCCAAAACGCCGCTTTCAGCCCACACAGATCATTGGCATCGTCTTTGCTCTTTGGGGCATCGCCGTGATGCTGCGGGGCGTGGGCGTGTCGGCCCCGGCGGCGGTACCCGCGGCGCCCGCCGTTGTGGCAGGAGCGGTGGCGCTGTCGTTTCTGGCGGGCGTGTCCATTGTGCTGTCCCGGACGGTGAACGCGGGACTGGCTTTCCATATCGGCGCCTTGCAGGGGTCCTTCGTGAACCATCTGGTGGGCCTGCCCGTCACGGTGGTGATCTGGCTTTTGCAAGGCGGCATCCCGGCGCTGGCGGGCATGACGGCGTCACCCCGGCTGTGGATCTACGGCGGCGGTATGCTGGGCGTGACGGTGGTGCTGCTGTTTAACACCATCGTGCCGAAAATGCAGGCATTTCACCTGACACTTTTGTCCTTTGCCGGGCAGATCGCCGCGGGCTTTCTCATTGACCTGCTCTGCGGCACCGCCAGCGACAGCGCTTCGCTCCTGGGCGGCGGCATCGTGTCAACGGGTATCCTCATTAATTTGCTGACAGAGCATCTGCTGGAAAAAAGAGCGAAAAAAACGGCATCCTGACATAAACGGAAACATTTCCCTTTCATACGCCGCGCCGTGCGGCGCACAATAGGCGTGAAAGGAGATGCACCACCATGGAGCATGACAATACACTGGCGAAAAATACACTTGACGATATTCCCCGCGCCGCGCCCGACGCGCCCACCATCACCGCCCTTGTGAAAGAAGACGGGAAGGTGACGGGCTATCAGCTCTCCGAGGGCACCGTGCTGAACAAGGAGCAGGCGGTGCGTCTGGCCCGGCAGGGCGGCATTGCCGGCGTGGGCATTGCCCACCGGGGCGAGACGGAATACCTCAAGTCCATCCCTGACGGCACCGACGGCAACAATCTCAGCCACCTGCCCTCGGTCACACCGCCCCAGGCCCGATAAACAAAGCGGCAGGACAGCCATTGGCTGTCCTGCTTTTTCGATCAATAGGCGCAAACAGGCTGTAAATTTTTCATTTTATCTATATATTGCGGAAAATTTGTGATACAATACTGGCATTACAGATCATTCAAAGGAGTTACGGTACATGCTTCAAATCCAGAACATCAGCAAAAAATACGTCACCGGCGACTTTGCGCAAAGCGCGCTGGACGGCGTTTCCCTGACGTTGCGTGACAGCGAGTTTGTGGCCATTCTGGGCCCCAGCGGCTCGGGCAAGACCACCTTTCTCAATATCGTGGGCGGCCTTGACCGCTACGACAGCGGCGACCTTATCATCAACGGCATCTCCACCAAAAAATACAAGGATCGGGACTGGGACTCCTACCGCAACCATACGGTGGGCTTCGTGTTCCAGAGCTATAACCTCATTCCCCATCAGTCGGTGCTGTCCAACGTGGAACTGGCGCTGACCATCTCGGGGGTGTCCCGCGGGGAGCGGAAAAAACGGGCGGCGGAAGCGCTGGAGCAGGTGGGCCTGGGCCAGCATCTCCACAAAAAACCCAACCAGCTCTCCGGCGGCCAGATGCAGCGGGTGGCCATCGCCCGGGCGCTTGTGAACGACCCGGATATCCTACTGGCCGACGAGCCCACCGGCGCGCTGGACAGCGAGACCAGCGTGCAGGTGATGGACTTGCTGTGCCAGGTGGCCAAGGAGCGCCTGGTGGTGATGGTGACCCACAACCCGGAACTGGCGGAGACCTACGCCAACCGCATCGTGCGGCTGCGGGACGGCAAGATCATCGAGGATACCCACCCCTGCGAAGAGAGTGCCGAGACCGCCTCCGCCCCCCGGCACAAGTCCATGGGCCGCACCTCCATGTCCTTTTTCACCTCCCTTGCCCTGAGCTTTCAGAACCTCAAGACAAAGAAGGGCCGGACGCTGCTCACCGCCTTTGCCGGGTCCATCGGCATCATCGGCATCGCCCTGATTCTCTCCCTTTCAAACGGCGTGGACAACTACATCGCCGATATCCAGAAGGACACCATGACCTCCTATCCCATCACCATCGAGGCCAAGACACTGGATCTCACCAGCATGATGGCCTCCACCACGAAGGATACGCCCAGCGCCGACCATAGTCTGGACGCCGTGTTCTCCAATGGACGGAACCTGGAAAACGTCTCCACCATGACCGCCAGCATGACGGAGAACAATCTCACGGCCTTCAAAAAATATCTGGATGACCCCGCCAGCCCCGTGCAGACCTATGTGGGGCAAAACGGCATCCTGTATTCTTACAATACCGCCTTTGCCGTCTACGCCCGGGACCCGGACAATGTCCTGGTGAACACCGACGGCAGCACGCTGGCCGATTCCGGCAACCAGAAAATGAACCGCATGCTCCAGGGCCGGCCCACCACCGAACAGATGACCACTACCTCCGGCATGATGGGCGCTTCCACCGGGAACGCCAACTTCACCCAGATGCTGCCGGGGCAGGAGGGAGCCACCTCCGTCAACGAAGCGGTGAAAACCAGCTATGACCTGGTCTACGGCACCTGGCCCGCCGCCTTCAACGAGGTGATGCTGGTGCTGGACAAGAACAACGAGATCTCCGCCACCTCCCTTTATCAGCTGGGGCTGCTGCCCTCGAATGAGTACCGCAAGCTGATGAAGCAGATCGAAAACGGCGAAAAAGTGACGCTGGACGATCACCAGTGGCGCTATGAGGATATCTGCGGCCAGACGTTTTATCTGCTGCCCGCCTGCGACACCTATGTGGCCAACGACCACGGCACCTTCGACAAGACCGAAGATGGCTCCGCCCAGCTGGAAAAACTGCTGGAGAACGCCGTGGAGCTGAAGGCGGTTGGCGTCATCCGCCCCACGGAGGGCGCCGACCACGCCAACATTGAAGCGCCGGTGGGCTATACCAAGGCGCTTACCGACTATCTCATCGATCACGCCAAAAACAGCGCCGTGGTAAAGGCGCAGGAGCAAAGTCCCAGCGTGAACGTGGTCAGCGGCCTCACCTTTTCTCCCGCGGACGACGCGGCCAAAATTGCCGACGCCCGCACCTATCTCACCAACCTCAACGTGTCCGGCAAGGCGTCCATGGCCCGTACCATTCTGCTTGCCGGCGGCGACGCCCAAATGAGCGAACGGATGAACGCCATGAGCGAGACGCAGCTGGCCGCCATGCTGGATGGCTACCTGAAAGATCCCGACGGCGACACCCTGCTGAAGATCTACGACGCCTACATCTCCAGCGGCAGCTATGACGACAACATGACCGCCTTCGGCCTGGTGAGTCTGGACGCGCCGTCCTCCATCAGCATCTACACCGACAGCTTTGAGAACAAGGACGCCGTGGCCCGGTGCATCAAGGACTACAACGCCACGGCCTCCGACGCCGACCAGATCACCTACACCGACTATGTGGGGCTGCTGATGTCCTCCGTGACCACCATCATCCACGTCATTTCCTATGTGCTGGTGGCCTTTGTGGCGGTGTCGCTGGTGGTGTCGTCCATCATGATCGGCATCATCACCTATATCTCCGTGCTGGAGCGTACCAAGGAGATTGGTATCCTCCGGGCCATCGGCGCTTCCAAACACAACATTTCCCAGGTATTCAACGCCGAGACCTTCATCATCGGCCTTTGCGCCGGCGCCATGGGCATCGGCATTACGCTGCTGCTCCTGATCCCCGGCAACGCCATCGTCCACTCCCTTACGGGTACGGCGGATGTCAACGCGTCGCTGCCGATGTCCGCCGGAGCGATCCTGGTGGCGCTGAGCGTGGTGCTGACCCTCATCGGCGGTCTCATCCCCGCCCGGAAGGCGGCCAAGAAAGACCCTGTCACCGCACTGCGGACGGAGTAAAACCGGGAAGGCTTCCGTTAAAAAGCAGCGGCCGTCCGCCAAGGAAAAACACCTGTGTAAGCAGCCGGGGATGGTCTAAAAAAAAGTGTGATTTTTCAAAATATTTTTAGTTTTGCTATAAACATTTCGCGTTTCGACACGATATGATGTGTGTGAAAGTGTCCCCCTGCAAAAAGCGCTTGAGGGAAAAGATTTTTCCCTCAAGCGGTATGAAAAAAGCGGGCGGGGGGATCCTATGATGGACGGCAGAGCTTCGAAACGGGGAAACGCCGTACTTTACAAAAGGGAGGGCGCCGGTATCTGCACCACCGGCGATCTGAAACGGAGAACAGTATGTCTTATATCATCGACTATGATGTGTGCGCGCTGCTGGTTTCGATCATTACGATGATCTACTTTTTCGGCGGGCCACGACTCCATGACCGGCAGGACCGGCTCTATGGAATGGTGGGCTGCTGTGTTGTGGCGGCCAGCGCCGCTAATATACTGGCCACGCTGACAGACGGACATGTGCCGCTGTGGGCCATGACGGCCACGCATCTTGGCTATCTGCTCTTTTTGTTCACGCTGCCGGTGCTGATGCTGAATTACATGGGACAGCTGGCCGGGAGGCACATCGGGCGGTCGGGCCGGGTGGCAGTGATGCTGCCCTACGTCATGACGCTGGCGCTGCTGCTGACATCACCGTTGACGGGGAAGATCTTCACGGTCACCGGCGGCGTGTACCGGAAGGGACCGCTGATGCCGTTATTGTACTATTCCGCTTATTTTTATATTCTTTTTGCGCTGGTGCTGATGGCCACTGCCTGCCGCTTTGTATCGGGCCGCAAGCAGTGGACCATCTGCCTTTTTGTGGGACTGCTGATCACGGCCATCACCCTGCAATATTTCTTCCCCCGCTATCTGCTGGTGGATCTGGCGGCGGCGCTGACACTGATGACCATGTATGTGGCCATGCATTCCTCCGGCGCCATCACGGATCCCCTGACCCAGGTATACAACAATGCCGCGCTGACTTCCTTGATGGAGGAGCATTTTTCCAATAAGGAACATTTCTATCTGGTGGGCTACAAGCTCAGCGGTCTGACCCGAATCAACGAAGTGTACGGCGACGCTTACGGCAACGGCCTTTTGTGTCATGTGGCCAGGGAGCTGCAGGAAACCGTGGGCGGCCGTGTGGCCCGTATCTCCGGGGATGAATTCTGCGTGCTCATCATGGGCAGACGCTCTGCTCGGGAGTTGGTGGCGCAGGCGGAAAAAATGCCCGGTGTCTGGCAAAACGCCGACTATGAGGTGTCCTACGACGCCTTCAAGGTCATCCTCAGCAGCAGCGATTACGCCACCCGCAGTGAAATGCTGGAGATGCTGAATTTTGCCTTCCGCCGGGCCAGGAACCTCAGCGACGACCGGGCCATAATCATCGACCAGCATATCAAAGAGCAGTATTACCGCTGGAACCGGATTCACGAGGCCGTCATGGACGCGCTGGCTAAAAACCGGATCAGCGTGCATTATCAGCCCATTATCAGCACCGCCACCGGGCAGATCATCGCGGCGGAGGCCCTTTGCCGCATCACCGACCCGGAACTGGGTATGATCTCCCCCGGCGAGTTCATTCCCGTGGCTGAACAAAGCGGTCTTATTTCTCAGGTGGACGACCGGGTCCGCACCATCGTGTGGGATTTCCTGCGGACCTACGACATCCGTATGGCGGGGATCGACCACATTTCCGTGAACCTTTCGGCGGTGGAGTGTACCCAGCCCTCCATTATCCGCACCATTGAAGAGGAAGCCGAGGAGGCGGGCGTGGAGCGGGGCACCCTCCACTTTGAGATCACCGAGACCATGGCCATTACCTCCCGGGGAACGCTGGCCGAGCTCATGGAACGCATGCAGCGCATGGGTTACTGCTTCCATCTGGACGATTACGGTACCGGTTACGCGGGCATCACCAACCTGATCTCGCTTCCCTTCAGCGTGGTAAAGCTGGACAAGTCCATTTTGAATCTGGCCGAGAGCACCGAAAAGGGCAAAATGGTCAAAAGTATGATCGCCCCCTTCCACGACTGCCAGATCAAGGTGGTCTGCGAGGGCGTGGAGACACCCGAGCAGGAGGCAATGATGCACGCCTGGGGCGTGGACTTTTTGCAGGGCTATCTGTACTCCAAGCCGCTGCCGGCTGAAAAATTTGTGTCCTTTGCGGGCATTCCCCGCCGCTGCCGGAACAAAGCCAGAGCCTACTGAGACGGTACTGCCACCGGCTGAGCTGAAGAAGAGGAAAAGCTGTCTAAAAACGTTCGTTTTCAGACAGCTTTTTTGCTGCTTTTTGATAAATATCTTATAAAAAGGAAGATTTGCTCTAAGAATGGTTTACTCCAAGAAAGGCTCACTCCGGCGCACATATTTCCGGGTCTGAATTGTTTTCCACAATGCGGCATAGCTCCGCGAAGCAGTCCCGGAACACCGGCACCGTATCAATGTATCCCGGACATAAGGTCAGCAAAACAGCCCCAAAAGATACATCACGCGAAAGAACTCATCCAGACGCCTGTGGTGCCGCGCGTATGGCGGCAGACCCATGAAAAGTCTGTCATATGTCAATGATGGCGGCTTTCACGCCGTTTCTCTCAAAAAGTGAAAGCAGCAAAACGGCCGAAAGGTGATGAAATCGCGCTTGCCGTGCCGCCGTGTCCGCCGCGGACCCGGTACCGGAACACGGGGTGCATGGGGCGGCGGCTGCTCGGTTTTCCGCCGGGCAGGTCAAAAAGCGTTTATTGTATATCATTATACCGTTTTTTGACATTTTATGCAGTTTCTTTTTAGCGGGCAGGGCAGCTGTCCCGCCTTTTCAAAAGGGCGGAAACCCTTGGGGGCGCCTTGAAAGAGATTTTGATACCACCCAACAAAAGAAAGAAAAAATCAAGGAAAATTGTTGTGCTTTTTTTACAAATGCGTTATGATGTCTGTATCATGCACTATTGTCTGATCCTGCCGGCGCGGCCTGACGCCGCGCCGGGCACAGCTCAGGGGGAGATCTCATGAAGGAAAAAAAGAGAGTTAAGGAGTTTCTCCTGAATTTGCTCAGCACTTTACTCCTGTTTATGATACTTTCTGGTATTTTTTTGACAGTTACTGTGTGGAGCGAAAGCAGCACACTAAACATTTCCCGGAACAATTTGGTGGAGAGTGAGCAGCAGCTGGCCAGCACCGAAACCTCTGTCATCTATAACCGTGTCAGCCGCCTGACCTCCGATCTGACGTATATTCGTGACACGCTCAACTTGGTGGGCCTGACACCGGAGCACTATAGCAACATTGGGAAGCAGTGGATCTCCTTTGCGGATCACCAGTGCATCTATGACCAGATCTGCTTTATGGATACCAAGGGCAACGAGCTGATCCGGGTGAATTACAGCCGGGACGGGTCTTACGCTGTTCCCGCCAAACAACTGCAAAACAAGGCGGAGGATTACTATTTCCAGCGGGCTTTGCCCCTGGCTGCCAACCAGATCTATATCTCCCGCCTGGATCTGAGCGTGGAGGCGGGCATCATTGAAACACCCGTCAAGCCCGTGATCCGTCTGGCCATTCCGTACTACGACACCACCGGGACGCTGCGGGGCGTAGTGTGTCTGAAGTATCTGGCGGAGGATATGCTTGCCAGGGTGCGCTCTGTGGGCACCGGTGGCAATGGCGGCGTATTTCTTCTCAGCTCCGAGGGCTACTGGCTCTACGACAGCGAAAACGCCGGGAGGGAATGGGGCTTCATGTATCCCGACCGGGAAAGAGATACCTTTGATCGTCTGTATTTCCAGGAGTGGGAAAAGATGCAAAAGGACAGCCAGGGTGCTTTTATCAGCAAAAATGGCCTTTTCGCCTATGAGTCCGTGATGTCCAGCCAAAAGTATGAGGTGATGGATTCCTCCTATGTGCTGGTACAGGACGAGGGAAACTGGCGCGTGGTGACCCATGTGGCGGCCACCGGCCAGTTCGCGGAGACGCTCTCGATCATCACCCCGAAGATCGCTATGCAGCTCATCAAAGAGAACATACCCATCTATCTGACGCTGTTAGCGCTGTCTCTGGCGCTGAGTTCCCTTTTGTCCCACAGGAGAGGCAAAAAAGAGCGCCTGCGCTACTTTGCCGAATACGACGAGATGACAGGAGCGCTGAACCGCCGAGCCGGCGTGGCCCGTCTGGAGCGCACCGCCCATGAGCTGCTGGGGGAGGATCGCGCTCTTTCCCTATGCTTTATGGACATAAACGGGCTCAAGGATGTCAACGACATGCTGGGCCACCACGCCGGCGATGAGCTGATCATGACGGTGGTATCGTTTATCAGAAAAAATATCCGCCATTCATCCGATTTCCTGGTGCGGATGGGCGGGGACGAGTTCATGCTGGTTCTGGGCGGCCTTTCCCCGGAGGCGGCGGAAGGGGTCTGGCAGCGGATCCGCGCTGACTTTGACCGCCTCAACGAAACCGTGGAAAAGGGCTATCTCGTCAGCGTCAGCCATGGCATCGAGGCGGTGGAGGCCGAAGACCATATGGACGCGGTCATCAATCGGGCCGACGCCAAGATGTACGCGGAGAAGCGGGAGATCAAGCGCAGCGGATATTTTATCCGCCAGACATGAAACCAAAAAGGCAAGGGCAGCGGCGCTGAAAAGTGCCGTACCTGCTTTTTTAGCGAATGACCCGCGGACGGGCGGCAGATGAGCAAAAAAACACCGGACTGTGTTCGGAGGAAAGAGCAGAGCGGAGGAAAACCATGTGACGCCCCTTTCCTATGTGCGGCTGCGCGCGGGGCAGAAAGGATGCATATGAACAGGAAAAGCATGAAGTGGACCAAACAACAGGCGAAGGAGTGGATGCGCTGGGCCGCCACCGCCTATGACGTGGTGCGTCTGGTGGAGCCGGAGGAACAGCGCGTCATCAGCGGGGAGACGATGGCGCCCACGGACCAGGCCTGCTTTACGATTTGGAACAAGTGTCAGCGCTGTGAAAACTGCACCTCTGTACGGGCACTGCACCAGCGCTCCACCATCTACAAGCTGGAAATACGGGACGGCCGGAATTTTGGGGTCTGCTCCCGCTATGTGGAGATCGACGGCGCGCCCTGCGTGCTGGAGACGGTGTCGGATATTACCGACAGCTTCCTTCTGGACAGCACACAGCAAGACGATCTGAGCCTGCTGATCCGCAAGTACAATCACCTGCTCATCACCGATCCCCTGACAGGCGCCTACAACCGCCGCTTTCTGGACGAAGATTTTGTGCCCTCCCTGGATTGCTGCCACCGGCCGGGCCTCAACGTCAATCTGGCGGTGATGGATCTGGACAACTTCAAGCAGATCAACGACCGCTACGGACATCTGGCCGGCGACACGGTACTCAAGGACGTGGCGCGTTACTGGAAAACACAGTTTGACTCACGGGAAAAGAACCGGGAAAAGCTGACGGTACGGTTCGGCGGGGATGAAATGCTCATCATCGTCTGCGGCGAGCCCTTTGAGACGTTTGAGCGGGCGCTGCGGGAAAAGTATGAGGCCATGCGGAAGATCTCCTACCTGCCCGCCGGGGAGACCGTGCCTTTTTCCATTTCCTTCGGCTGCGCGGCTTTTTCCCACATGGAGGGGGAAACGACCTGGGACGCGCTTTTCACCCTGGCCGACCGACAGCTTTACGACGCAAAAGAGCGGCGGGTCTAACCGCCGCCTCCGCCACCTGCGGCGGGAAGGATCAGATCAAAATCCCGTCGCAGTGGTCGATTTCATGCTGGATAATTTGGGCCGCAAACCCCTCAAAGGTTCTGAGCCGGGTTTTCAGCGCCGCGTTTTGATAGCGCACCTTAATGGAACGGTAGCGGGTAACCGGCCGCCGGCCTGACAGGGACAGGCACCCCTCCTCCGCTTCATAGGAGTCTTCGCCTTTGACGATCTCCGGGTTGAACATCACCAGATATTCGCCCCCGTTGTCAAAGGCGATGATGCGCTTGGACGCCCCGATCATGTTGGCCGCCATCCCAACACACTCAGAGGCTTGGGAGCGCAGCGTCTCCAGCAGATCCGCCGCTATTCCCAGATCAGCCGTGGTGGCGGGCTGGGATTTTTGGGAAAGAAACAGTTGGTCGTGTACAATGGGCTGAATCATGTGTTTCTCCTTTGTTTTGGCGGCGGTCAGCGCCGCTTGATTCGTCTCCTCCGTGACCCGGGACAGCGCTTTTGCAGTCCCTGGGCTTTTTTTGCGCTCTTTTGCGCTTGCACGCGGTATTTCACCTCTTCAGCGTATAGGAAAAAATTTTTCTTGTCAAGTGTCTGCCCCGGAGAACACGTTTTTAAAACGGCTCTTTAACGGAGATCACTGCCCCGCTTACCGGGACTTTTTTGGAAATAGCCTGCCCATTGCCTTGGCTTTTACACACAGAGAAATGAAAGTCATAGAAAGTTTCTTAAAACGAATCATCTCCGGGCCGCGTCTAGAACAGCCCGGAGATGATCGTGTCCCGGAAGAACGGGACACATAAAAAGGAAAAGTGTGCTGACTGAAAAATAGCAGAGACACGGCTCCAGATAGGATGAAAAATCCAGAATGAAGTCCGCCAGAGGCAGCGAAACGGAGGTGTCGCCCGTCTTTTGGGCGATCGCCTTGGCGATCACCAGCAAGAGCGCGTCGCGGGTGCGGCACGTCCTTGGGCGCCTTCTCCCACAGCCGCTCCGCGGCCCGGTCCGTGTCCCCCGCCCGCAGATCCATCCGGCAGAGCATGGCGTCGATATTGGCCAGAAACCGGGTCTCGCCCATCTGCACGAACCGCTCCTCCGCCCGGCGGACGGAGACCAGTTCGCCCTGTATGACCTGATGACGGGCCGGCAGCATGGGGATGGGCAGATGAATGACGTTGCCTTCCAGCATCAGCCGGGAACGGTGCTCCGGGACAGCAGCAGAAATTTCACCGCCGGATGGGAGCGGATCATCTGGCAGTTGCCTCTTTTGCCGGCGGAGCAATGATTTGTTGTCTTATGGCGTATTTTAGCGCATCCGCCCAAAGTATGAGATTTGTCAAAACAAAAGGCCAAATCAGAAAAAGGCGGAAGGCGCAAAAATCCCGGAGGAAGCGCGTAAGGGCGTTTCCTCCGGGACAAGCATTCTATGCGAGACCGCGTTTGATCAGCGGGCGCAGCTAAAGCACTGGCTCAGAAGCTGCAAAAGGGATGCACAGGACAGTTGGTTGAAACAAAACATCTTTTGCTTACCTCCTCTTCAATTTGTGTCTTGCAAGAACTGTTTAGATTGTAACCGTTTTGTAACCAAATGGCAACCGGTAATGATTGGGCGCTCAGGCAGGATCTGACATCGGGCAAAGAGCACAAAGAAAAGACAGCTGTCATCGGCGTATTTCACAAAAGGAAGGGGAACAAAAGGCGGCGGCCACGCGGAGCGGTGAAAGAAAGTGGACGGGGGAGGAAAACCGTGGTATACTCATAAAAGGAATCCACACACAGAGACAGCGCGGACAGCTCTGCGCCGAGGGCGGGGGGCGTCCCGGGGAACTTTCGGAGGACAGAGGAGCAAGTATGGAACGTTTGGAAAAGGAAGCGCGCTTTCCTGATGAAAACGTCATCGGCGAAAACGAGATTGGCCAGCTTTACCGCAGCTATCATGACTTTCAGCAGCTCCAGCACCTTTATAGCGCCGCCGTTCGGGAGGTGCAGATGCGCCTGGAAGTGCTCAACGACGAGTTCAACATCATGTATGCCCGCAGTCCCATCCACCATATCGAAAGTCGGCTGAAATCCACCAAGAGCATCGTGGACAAGCTCAAACGAAAGGGACTGCCTATCAGTGCCGCCGCCGCGCGGGAGAGCATCAACGATATGGCCGGCGTGCGGGTGGTATGCGGCTACATCGACGATGTGTACCGGGTGGAGGAGCTGCTGACGCGGCAGACCGACATCCGCCTGGTGAAGCGTCAAGACTATATCAAGCACCCCAACTACAACGGCTACCGCTCGCTGCATCTGGACGTGCGGGTGCCGGTGTTCCTCTCCGCCAGCACCGAGTATATGCAGGTGGAGATCCAGATCCGCTCCGTGGCCATGGACTTCTGGGCCAGTCTGGAGCACGACCTGCGCTATAAGGCGGACAAGGCCGCACTGCCGGAGGGCATCAACGAGGAGATGCTTCAATGCGCCGACGAGATCGCGGCCATCGACCGCAAGATGCAGGAGATGTACCGCCGTATCCACGCGGTAAAATAGAGGATAACAGCAGGCTTTTCCCGCGGGAAAAGCCTGCTGTTTTGTCATTTTGGGTCTGCCGTTCAACCGTTTTCGGCAATGCAGGCAAGAAACGCCCTGCCGTAGCGCCCCGCCTTCACCTCGCCCACGCCCGACACCTGCCGGAGCTCCAGAGAGTTGCGGGGCTTTTTGCGTACCATGTCCATCAGCGTGGCGTCGGAGAACACCATGTAGGCCGCCAGATGTTCCCGGACGGCCAGCTCCCGGCGCAGATCCTTCAGCTGATCCAGCAGTGCCTGATCGCGTTCGGAAAGCTCGGCGTCGGCGCGGCGTTTGGGAGCGGGGGCCTCCTTCTTTTGCAGGAGGGTAACGCTCTCGCCCCGGAAGAGCACCTGCCGGGCCCTGTCTGTCAGGTCGATGGCACTGTGGACGGGGTCGGTGCGCAGGTATCCCTCGCTTTCCAGATGCTCCAGACAGCTGTGGATCCGGGAGCGGGACATCTCCTTCATCAGCCCCCAGGTGGACAGTTCATCCAGTCCCAGCTGCCGCACACGCTGATCCTGACTGCCGCAAAGCGTCTGGATCAGGAGCGTGGACCCCACGCCATAACCCAGCTTGTCCCGGACACGCCGTACGCAGGAGAGGATCATCTGGGCCTCACGGGTGATATCCACCGCCTGAAACTGCTCCAAACAGCTGCCGCAGTTGCCGCAGTGGGGCGGATGGCTTTCGCCGAAATAGTCCAGCAGATAGCCCCGCAGACAGCTTTGCGTCCGGCAGTAGCCCGTCATGGCCGACAGCCGCTCCAGATCCTGCCGCTGGATCTGACGACGCTCTTCGTCGGTGAGTTCTTTGTTCTCTCCGCCGTTTTCAATGAGATACCGGGCGGTGCGCACGTCGCCGGCGCTGTAAAGCAGCACGCACTCCGCCGCCTCGCCGTCCCGGCCGGCCCGGCCCGCCTCCTGATAGTAGGCCTCCAGGCTTTTGGGCATATTGTAGTGGATCACAAAGCGGACGTTGGACTTGTCGATGCCCATGCCGAAGGCGTTGGTGGCCACCATCACGGGGCTGCGGTCTTCGATGAAGTCGGTCTGGTTGTCCCGGCGCTCAGCTTCCAAAAGCCCCGCGTGATAGCGGGTGGCGGCGATGCCGGCGGCACGCAGGTCTTCACAGACTTGCTCCACCTTGTTGCGGGTGGCACAGTAGACGATGCCGCTTTGCCCCCGGTACCGCCGCAAAAGCGTCAGGAGCGCCGCGCCCTTTTCCTGGGGGCGCAGGACCTCCAGCTTCAAATTGGGACGGTCGAAGCCGGTGACCACCCGCAGCGGCTCCCGCAGCGTCAGAATACGCTCCACATCCTGCCGCACCTGCTCGGTGGCGGTGGCGGTGAAGGCGGAGAGCACCGGGCGGCGGGACAGCTTTTCCAGAAATTCCACGATCTTCAGATAGTGGGGTCGGAAATCCTGCCCCCACTGGGAGATGCAGTGGGCTTCGTCCACCGCCACAAGAGACGGCGGAAGCTCCTGCATCAAGGACAAAAACCCCTCCGCCGCCAGACGCTCCGGCGCCACATACAGCAGCTTGCACCGGCCGCTGTGCACCTCCCGGAACACCTCCCGGGCCTGGGGGCCGGAGAGGGAACTGTTCAAAAAGGCGGCGGGCACCCCCGTGTCCCGCAGGGCCGTCACCTGATCCTGCATCAGCGAGATCAGAGGTGAGATCACCAACGTCAGACCCGGCAGCAGCAGCGCAGGCACCTGATAGCAAACACTTTTGCCGCCGCCGGTGGGCATGATGGCAAAGGCGTCCCGCCCCGAAAGCAGCGCGTCGATCACCGCCTTTTGCCCCGGACGGAAAGCGGTATAGCCAAAATATGTTTGTAAAACCGAATAGGCGTCCATAGATCCCTCCGCTCCACGGGACCGCTGCCCGCCGTTTTTTTCAGCCAGCCGCCCCCGGAGAGATACCGTGTCTCCCCGGGGGCGTGGCATATGTTCTGATATCATGCCGTGGCTGTCCGGGGTATCGTCTGCCCGGCGCGGCGATTTCTATGATACACGCTGACGCGGGGAAAAGCAACCCGCTTTATTGACGGCGGTTGGCCAGCGGGTAAGCGCCGTTTTTTTGCAGGTACGCCCGCAAAAGCCCACGGGCGCGGGCATCACAGTCCTCGCACAGCTCCGTTTCCACCACCAGCTGGCCGGGGTTTTCCATCTGCCACACAGACCGGACGCCCCGCCCCGGCCGGCCGGGGCCAAGGCCGCTTTTGACATAGTGATACAGATGCTCCCGCAGGCCGTCGTCGCCGTTTGCCTGGCCGATATACAGCAGGTTCCGCATACGCAGGGCCTGATATTTTCGCTCCAGCTCCGAAGGGTCGCAGAGCTGTGCCCTGGGGTTGACGGAGGAGGACAAAAACCGCACGGTCTTGCCGGTGGGTACCATCACCCGATAAATGCCCCTGGCGCAGGGAATGTCCCGGCAGTCCGTGCGCCAGAGCTCCTCCAGCGTGGGACGGTGGGCCTCCAGCTCGATGAGCCGGTAGAAGGCCGCGGCAAAAAAGGGGCGGTAGGGAAAGGGAAACTGCTCGTACTGCCGCATCAGATCCCGGAAAACATGGGCGATCAGTGCCCGCAAAGGCCCCAGCTCCAGCGTGTGCAGATACATTCGCCAACCGTCAGCGTCGCACAGAGGCGGCACTGTCGGTTTTAAGTAAGAGCGGTATTCATCCCAAAAATCGAAATAGCCGTTGGCCCAGAGAAAGTCGCCCAGCGACGTTTCCTCTCCGGGCATTTCCTCTTCGCTCAGAAAGTGCATCAGCCAGTTTTGCTCGTTCATTTTATCCCGCCTTATTGTCGATTGATCGCCGCTCTCTTGCGGTGTATTTGCATTTTACCACATGAACAGTCCTTCGTACAGGACAGATATGTAATCTTTTGTCTTTTTTAAAAAAATAAGCAAAAAAATCCGGCCATTCAACGATGCATAATTGTTGAGTGGCCGAATAGCGCGAGAGAGGGAAAAACGGAGGGAGAAGCACCCCTTACCGCCGGCAGAGAAAGTCCAGCGCCTCCACATAGCCTTGCAGCCCATGCCCCTTGACGGTGAGCACGCAGGCGGGGCGCAGGTAGGAAACGCGGCGAAAATCCTCCCGTGTGTCGGGGTCGGAAATGTGTACCTCCACCGTGGGGATGCCCACCGCCTTCACCGCGTCCAGCAAAGCGACGGAGGTGTGGGTGTAGGCGGCGGGATTGATGATGATGCCGTCTTGCACCCCGTAAGCGCTCTGGATGGCGTCCACCAGATCGCCTTCATGATTGGACTGATAGAAGGAAACGCTTGCCCCCAGGCGCTCCGCCGCCTGCCCCACCAGCGAGCAGAGATCGCCGTAGGTGGCGGTGCCGTAAATAGCAGGCTCCCGCGTGCCCAGCAGGTTCAGATTGGGGCCGTTAATCACCAGAATGTTCACAAAAATCCCTCCAGATAGCCGCGGCGGTGTCCTCCGCCGGGCGGTCGTTGTCTATCACCGTGTCCCGGAACCGGGCATATAACGGCAGGCGCTCTTCATACATGGCGGCAAGATCAGCGTGCTCCGACAGGGGGCGGCCCCCCCGGGGCAGCAGAAATATGGCCCGTTCCAAATGGTACACCCGGCCGTTTTGCCGCAGGGAAGCCCGGTTGGCAGGATCTTTCACCACGCCGCCGCCCGTGACGAGGATGAACCCCGTTTCCCGGCCCCAACGGGCTGTTTCCTCCAGCTCCAGCGCCCGGAAGGCGCTCTCGCCCCGGCGGGCAAAGAGATCGGGGATGGAGCAGCCCGCCCGGCGGACGATTTCTTCGTCCACATCCACCGCCTGACGGCCGGTGAGGGCGGCCAGCGCCGCGCCCACCGTGGACTTGCCGCTGCCGGGCATCCCGATGAGGACGATGTTCTGCTTGTCCCGGCGCAGCTGTGCAAGAAAGGCTTCTGTTGTGCTCTGGGGAATGGGGCGGCCGAAGAACAGCTCCTCCGCCGCCGCGGCCTGGCCGGCCAGCATGGGCAGTCCGTCCGAGCGGGGAATGCCCAATTCCTCCGCTTGCAGCAAGAGGGCGGTGCGGCGGGGGTGATAGATGAGATCCAGCACGCCCCGGCAGCGGGGAAAGACCGTGAGATCCACCGGCGAGACGCCTGTGCGGGGGTACATCCCCACGGGCGTGGTGTTGACAATGAGATCCGCGTCCTTGTGGCGGGAAAGGTGCTCATAATTGTCGGGGCCCGAGCGGGAGATCACTGTGACGGAGGCCGCCCCCAGTTCCCGGGCCATGGCCACCGCCGTCAGCGACGCCCCGCCGCTGCCCAGCACCAGCGTTTTGGCGCCTGCAAAGTCGATGCCCGCCCGCCGGGTCATAAAGCAAAAGCCGGCGGCGTCGGTGTTCCAGGCGCAGAGTCTGCCGTTCCGGCGCACAAGGGTGTTGACGCTGCCGATGCGCCGGGCCGTTTCGTCGATCTCGTCGCAGTAGGGCATCACCGCGCGCTTGTAGGGGATGGTGACGTTCAGCCCGCCGATGTCTTGGGCGAGAAAGGCTTCCAGCTCCTCCGGCTCCCGCTCCCAAAGGCGGTAATCCAGACAGCCAAGCGAGCGGTGGATGGGCACCGACCAGCTGTGGGCCAGCGTCCGGCCCAGAAGACCGTAAATGCGATCGCTCACCCCTCAGACCTCCCCATAGCAGCCCAGGAACTGAAACCCCTGATAGCTGCGCTCCAGCTCCTCCAGCATGGGCAGTACGCCGGGGGCGTGGACGGAGGCTTCCAGCTCCAAAAAGAAAATGAACTCAAAATTCCGCCCGGTGACGGGGCAGGATTCCAGCTTTGTCATGTTGATGCCCAGCGCCGCCAGCCGGGAGAGCACCTCATAAAGAGCGCCGGGGGTGTTGTCGCAGGAGAGGATCAGGCTGATGCGCCCGCTTCCGGCGTAGATGGCGGGGTCACGGGTGATGCAGATGAAGCGGGTATAGTTGTTGTCGCTGTTTTGAATGTCCCTGGCCACCGGCACAAGGCCGTAGAGCTGGGCGCAGGCCGGGGAGGCGATGGCGGCGGCGTGAGAAGAGCCGCCCTCGCTCACAAGGCGCGCGGCGGAGGCCGTGTTGTCCCAGGGAATCATCTGCACGCCCGGAAGCGTGGCGAGAAACCGGGAGCACTGGCCGATGGCCTGCTGATGGGAGTAGATCCTCGTAATGTCGGAAAGCTGAGTGCCGGGCAGGGCCAAAAGCTCGTGCCGGATGCAAAGGCGGGTGGAGCGGACGATGGAAAAGCGCTTGCGCTGCAAAAGGTCATACACCGCCCGGACGGAGCCGTAGGAGCTGTTTTCGATGGGCACCACGCCGAACTGGCAAAGGCCCGATTCCACGGCGTCGAACACCGCCTCAAAGCTCCTCACATAGACGATGCGTCCACGGGGCAGCAGACGGTCGCAGGCCGCCTGGGAGTTCCCCCCCTCCACGCCCTGACAGGCCACGGTGCCGGTTTGGGGGAAGACGGCTTCCTCCCGGGACAAAGAGGCCCGGATCTGCGCTCCCACAAGAGAGGGAATTTCCATCAGCTCCTGCTGACGGGTGCGGGCCAGCTGAAAAAGGGTGGTATAGAGGGGGTAGACATACCGCTCCCGCGCTCCGGCTTTTTCCGCCATGCGGGAGAGGATCTCCCGCTCCCGGGTCTTGTTCAGAATGGGCAGATGATGTCCTTTTTTATAGGCGGCCACCGCCTCGCTCAGATCCATCCGCTGCAAAAAAAGAGACAAAATCTCGTCGTCCACTTCGTCGATGCGGCGGCGGATGTCAGATAGTTCCATGGGTCAATCCTCCGATGTCAGTGTGTTCTTCCAAAAGCACGTCCAGCAGCACCAGCGCCGTGACGGCTTCCACCACCGGCACCGCCCGGTGGGCGATACAGGGGTCGTGGCGGCCGTGGACGGTGAGTTCCGTCTCCGTCATCCGGGAAAGACTCACCGTTTTTTGCGGCAGGGAAATGGACGGTGTGGGCTTTACGGCCACACGCAGCGTCAGGGGCATCCCGGTGGAGATGCCGCCCAGAATCCCGCCGGCGTGATTGGTCAGCGTGACCACCCGGCCTTCTTCCAGGGCAAAGGGGTCGTTGTTTTCCGAACCGTGGCGGCGGGCACTGTCAAAGCCCGCACCAAATTCCACGCCCTTTACGGCGGGAATGCCGAAAAGCGCCGCTGCCAGACGGTTTTCAAGGCCGTCGAACAGGGGCGTGCCCAGTCCCGCCGGCAAACCGATGGCCGCGCATTCGATGGTGCCGCCCACGGAGTCGCCGGCGGACGCCGCCTGCTCAATGACCCGGTGCATCCGCTGGCCTGCTTCCTCCGAAAGGACGGGGAAGGGCCGCTGGGCGATCTGGGCAAAAAGGTCACGGGTGGGCAGAAGGGGGAACCGCTCCTCTTCTTCCGTGCCCACGGAGGTGAGGTGCGCACCGATGAAGATGCCCCGCCGGGCCAGAATTTGCAGTGCAATGCCTCCCACCACGCAAAGCGGCGCCGTGAGACGGCCGGAAAAGTGACCGCCGCCCCGCATATCTGCCTGCCCGCCCCACTTGACATACGCGGTATAGTCCGCGTGAGAGGGCCGGGGCGTATCACCCAGCGCTTCATAATCCGCCGGGTGCTGATCGCTGTTCTCAATGATGGCGCAAAGGGGACTGCCGCAGGTGACGCCGTTTTCCACACCGGAGAGAAAGAGGGGCGTGTCGGCTTCGCGGCGGCGGGTGGACAGGGGGCTGCGTCCCGGCGCCCGGCGATCCATAAAGCGCTGAAGCACTTCCATATCAATGGGCTCCCCGGCGGGTAGGCCGTCGCAGGTGACGCCGATGGCTTTGCCGTGGGACTGACCGAACACCCCCACGCGCAGGATATGACCAAATTCAGAGGACATGAAATTCCCCTCCCAATTCTGTGAAATCATCCCAGAAGGACGGATAGGATTTGTTGACGGCTTCCGCGCCCCGGATGATGACAGGGCCGCTGCAGTTCGCCGCTGCCACGGCCGCCGCCATAACGATCCGGTGATCGCCGGCACCGTCCACATCGCCGGGGGCGAAGCTGCCGCCGCCGGTGCCGGTGACAGTGAGGCTGTCAGGCGCTTCTTCCACCCATACGCCGAAAGCGCGCAGCAGGGCGGAGGTGGAGGCCAGACGGTCGCTCTCTTTCAGGCGCAGCCGCGCGGCGTGGGTGAAGGTGGTGACGCCCCGGCGGGCAGCGGCCATCACCGCCAAAGGCGGCAGCAGGTCGGGACAACCGGAGATATCAATGGCGGCATCACCCGGCCGGGACAGCCGTCCCGCCAGCACCGCCACCACCCGGTCGCCCTGCAAGGAATCGGGCAAAAGCCCCCGGGTGGTCACATCGCAGCCCAGAAAGGCGGCGGCGTACCAGAAAGCCGCCTGGGACCAGTCCGATTCCACCCGGCGACAGAAGGTGTGATAGTTGCCGTTTGCCACGGTGAAGCCTGCTTCCCCCACGGGGGTCACGGACACGCCGGCCATGGACAGCGCCGAGAGGGTCAGACGCAGGTAATCCTGGCTTTCCACCGCCGTGGCGGGCACGATGCCCGACGGCCCCGAGAGCAGGGGCAGCGCCAGCAGAAGGCCGGTAAAAAACTGACTGGATACGTTGCCGGGCAGGCGGTACAGCCCCGGCGTCAGCCGCCCCCGGACGGTAAGGACGCCGTCCGTCAGGCGGTGGGAAATGTCCCGCTGGTCAAAGAGATCCCAGTAGGGCTGCTGGGGCCGCTCCATCAGACGGCCGCCGCCGGTAAACACGCCGCCCCCCGCCAGCGCCAGAGCGATGGGCAGGAAGAAACGCAGCGTGGAGCCGGATTCGCCGCAGTCGAAGCGGGGGCGCTTCCCGGTGACACGGCGCCCGCCGCAGCCCCGCAGACGGATCGCGCCGGAGGACGCCACCTCGTATGAGCACCCCAGCGCCGCAAGACACCGGAGCGTGGCCTCCATATCCTCCGACAGCGCCACGTTTTCCACCACGCTCTCGCCAGACGCCAGACCTCCGGCAATCAAAAGACGGTGGGCCATGGATTTGCTGCCCGGAGGCGTTACCGTGCCCCGCAGGCGGCGGGGTATGATCTGTACGTCCATGTCAGTCCTCCCATCCGGCAGCAAAGACGTGCTCCAGTTCTGCCACCGGGCATTTTTTCAGATAACAGCCGCCGATACGGCCGGGGATCACCAAGGTGATATCGCCCCCCGTGCGCTTCTTGTCGGCAAGGGCGGCGTCCGCCAGCAGCCGGGGGGTAAAAAGGGGCGCGGTGGGAAGCCCGTAACGGCCCAGCGCAGCGATCATGCGTTGAGCGCAGGGCGCTTCGCACCACCCCAGCTTCTCCGAAGCCCGGGCCATCAGCGCAAGACCCATGGCCACGGCGTGGCCGTGGGACACATTGTAGCCGCTGCACGCTTCTATGGCGTGACCGGCGGTGTGGCCCAGGTTCAGGAGCTGCCGCTCCCCGTTCTCCCGTGCGTCCCTGGCCACCACACCGGCTTTGTAGGAAACGCAGCGTTCCATGACTTCCGGCAGGGGCGGGGCATCGGCTTCCAACAGGGAAAAAAGCGGTTCGCCGGACAGAACCCCGGTCTTTACCGCCTCCGCCGCTCCGTCGGCAAGCAGGGTGGGCGAGAGGGTGGCAAGGCAGTCCGTGTCGCAAAGGACAGCGACGGGCTGCCAGAATAATCCCGCCAGATTCTTGCCCGCCGGCAGATCCACCGCCGTCTTGCCGCCCACGGAGGAATCCACTGCCGCCAAAAGCGTGGTGGGCAGCTGCACATAGCGGATGCCCCGCAGGTAACAGCCGGCGGCAAAGCCCGCCATATCGCCGCAGACGCCGCCCCCCAGCGCCAACACGCAGTCGCTGCGGGTGAGACGCTGCTCCGCCAGAAAATCCAGCAGGGTGGCGAGGGTCTCCATGTTCTTGTGGGCTTCCCCCGCCGGGAACGTCCAACGGCAGACGCCGTACCCGGCGCGGCGGAGACTTTCACACACGGTATCGGCGTACAGAGGGGCCACGGTGTCGTCGGAGAGGACGGCCACGCGGCAGGGGGCGATCACCGGGCGCAGCAGCGCCCCGCAGCGGCGCAAAAGGCCGCTTCCGATAGAAACAGTGTAGACGGGATCGACGCGAACGTCAACGGTTTTCCATTCAGACATGAAAATGTGTCCTTTCATGAGCGGATTTGCGAGGGGAACATCGTGTCAAAAGGGGATGGGGAAGACGCCCTTCAGCTGCCGCCAGCGGCGGCTTTTTTCTCCCGCCCGTCTTTGAGGAGGGCACAAAGCCTTGTCCCGTCGCCATCTTTAAGCGCCGTGAGATATTCCTCCAGATGGCCGATGAGGATCTCCAACTGCTCTGTGAGAAAGTCGGCGTCGTTCATAAAAAGCTCCGTCCACATCTCCTCGTCCAGCCGGGCCACCCGTGTCATATCCTGAAAGCTGCCGGCGGAAAAACCCCGGCGCAGCAAGGCGTCCGGCGACTTCACATAGGCGCTGGAGGTGATGTGCGCCAGCTGGGAGGTGTAAGCGATGATGCGGTCGTGCTCTTCGGGGGTGGAGAAGGTGAGATGGGCAAAGCCCACGTCCAGAAAAAAGGCTTTCAGCGTTTCCAAAAGGGGCAGGTCGGTGCGCTTGTCCGGCGTGAGGATCATGGACGCCCCAGCGTAGAGGTCGTCAGTGGCGCTGACAAAGCCGCCCCGCTCCCGCCCGGCCATGGGATGCCCGCCGATATAGGAAAAGCCGTGGGTGGCGGCAAGGGGCGCCAACGCCGCCGCCACCGGGCGCTTCACGCCGCAAAGATCCACCACAATGGCGCCGGGGGCGATGGAGGCGGCGTGGGATCGCGCCCACTCGATGGCCGCCCCTGGCCGCAGGGCAATGAGAAGAAGATCGCAGGAGGAGAAATTTTCCTTCGTCAGCGCCGCGTCCATGGCGCCGCACATTCGGGCCAGGGACATGGTCTCTTCGTCCCGGTCGGCGCCGAAGACCGTGTGGTCCGTCCGGGCCTTGATGCTTTTGGCCATGGAGCCGCCCATGAGCCCCAGACCCACAATACCTACCTTCATCGTCCGCCTCAGCTTTCCTGCCGGCGTGTAAACGCATGGAGCGCCAGCATCTTTTTAGCCACCTGGACAAACACCTCCGGCCGCAGGGACTGGGGGCCGTCGCAAAGGGCGTGGGCCGGGTCGTTGTGGACTTCGATCTGCACGCCGTCGCAGCCCACGGCCACCGCACCCATGGCCAGCGGCTCCACCAGCCAGTTTTTGCCCGTGGCGTGGCTGGGATCGACGATGATGGGCAGGTGGGTCAGTTTTCGCAGCACCGGAATGGCCGCCAGGTCCAGCGTGTTGCGGGTGTAGGTCTCAAAGGTGCGTATGCCCCGCTCGCAGAGGATCACGTTGGGATTGCCGCCGGCCATGACATACTCGGCGCTCATGAGCCACTCCTCGTAGGTGGCGGACATCCCCCGCTTGATCATCACGGGCTTGCCCTGCCGGCCCAGCGCCTTGAGCAGATCAAAATTCTGCATGTTCCGGGCGCCCACCTGGATCACGTCCACGTCCGCGAAAAGCGGCAGCTGGCTCAGGTCCATCATCTCCGAGACGATGGGCAGCCCCGTTTCCTGCCGGGCCACCTTCAGGTACGCCAGCCCGCGCTCGCCCAGCCCCTGGAAGGAGTAAGGCGAGGTGCGGGGCTTGAAGGAGCCGCCCCGCAGCATGGTGGCGCCGCTGGCCTTCACGGCTCTGGCGATGGTCACCACCTGCTCCTCGGATTCCACGGAGCAGGGGCCCGCCATGATGGTCAGGCCGCCACCGCCGACGCGGGTGCTGCCCACGGACACCACGGTGTCCTGGGGGTGGAACTTGCGGTTGGCGTTTTTGTAGGGCTCTTGCACCCGCTTCACGTCCTCCACGATGTCCAGCGCGGCGATGAGGTCCATGTCCAGCGCCGAGGTGTCGCCCACCAGCCCCAAAATGGTGCGGGACGCGCCCACGCTGGTGTGGATGATGATGCCTTTGCTTTGCAGCCATTCGATGAGACTGGAGAGCTGCTCGGGATTGGGATTTGATTTGAGAATGATGATCATGATGCTTTCCTCCAAACATTAAAAAAACATAATAAAAGACCCGCAGTCAGCCTGACTGCGGGTCTTGCGTATACGGTTTTCCGACAGCGTCAGAATCCCTTGCACCCGTTTTCAGCCAAACCGAAATAAGCCTTACCACGATAATAGGTAAAGCTGGCGTAACGGTATTCGGCTGTACGGGTGGTGTGGATCATATCAAAGGCTCCTGTATTCTTTAGGTGTTTAAAGCATAACACTCTTCGGGACAAAAGAAAATGGGCACAATGGCCAAACAAAGGACGGGCGTGTCAAAAAAATTCGCCGAAACGCCATAAAAAAAGCGCAGACAACGGAAAAAGCCCTTCCCGCCGTAGGGCGTGAAGGGCTTGATATGAGGCGGTCACGCCCCGGCCGGAAGAGGCAGGACGCTGGCCATCAACAGCTCGTTGGCCAGAAGGATGAACCGGCTGTCCCGTCCGCTGTCTGACGTCTGGGCGACGTACTGCCGGTGGAGCTGCTCCAGAGCGTCGGTCAGATCCTCCCGGGCGGTTTCGTGCCGCAGCGTCTCGGCGGCCATAAAGCGGGAGAAGGAAAGACGCAGCGCGTCTTCGTACCGGCGGTGGGCGGCGATGCTGTCGGGATACGTCTCGTTGTGGGGGAAGGTAAAAGCGTCGGCCAGGTAGTGGGTCAGCTTGCCCAGGGTGTAATACTGCCACACCGTCCAGCTGTCTCGCTGCTGGAGACGGTGGATGTGACTGTCGATGTAAGGCCGGGAGTTGGAATAGTTATGTCCCCTGAACCGCCGGGCACGGAAGGTGCCCTTCAAATAGGAAAGGGGGTTGCAGTCCGGCTGGAAAGAGCCGAACAAAAAGGCCGCTTCAAAACTCTTTTTTCCAAAGCCGTCGTAGCTGTTCATCAAAGAGCGGGCTAAAAGCTTGTGACTGCGTTTTTTCAAAATGACACCTCCGGAATCCGAGATCAGAGAAAGTATACACGTTCGCGTATGAAATAGCAAGAGGAAAAATGTAAATAAAAGATGGAAAATGATTCCGGCGCGGCGGTCTTGAAGAGCAAAAAATTCACTTTTTAAGAGGCTGCCCGCCGCGTCGGTATGAGAAAGGGGAGAGAAAAGAAAGAACTTTTTTTATGCGCGGGGCCGCCGCCGCGGGGAGGGAAAAAACAACGCCGTTCCACACGAACATTATATGCGTCAAAAAGTTCACAAAACATGTGAAAACGTTTAAAAATTAACGCTTGCAATTTGGAAAAATCGTGTTATACTCCAAAACAACAAAGGCGGATCCGCCATCCATCTCAAACGTGTGAATGAAAAAAAGGAGTGTACCCGTATGAACTTGTTTGATTTAAGTGGAAAAGTAGCTGTGGTCACAGGCGCCAGCGCCGGACTTGGCAAAGACGCGGCCCTGGCTTACGCCCAGGCAGGCGCGGACGTGGCGCTTTTGGCCCGCCGTGTGGAAAAACTGGAAAGCGTGAAGGAAGAAATCGAGAAAACCGGCCGCCGGGTCCTTGCCGTGCCCTGCGACGTGACCGATGAGCCCAGCATGAAAGCGGCCATCGATACTGTCATGGCCGCCTTCGGCCGCGTCGACATTTTGCTCAACAACGCCGGCGTGGCAGTCCGGGGCGGCGTGGATACCCTGAGCGTGGAGGACTGGGAGAAATCCTTCAACACCAATGTCAAGGGCATTTTCCTGGCCAGCAAATACGTGGTGCCGGTGATGAAGGCTCAGCAGTACGGCAAGATCGTCAACATCGCTTCGGTAAACGCCGTCATCGCGGATAAGAACGATACCTTCATCCGCCACTCCTACAACGCCTCCAAGGCCGCTGTGCTGGGGCTGACCAAGGGCATGGCCTGTTCTTACGCCCGCTATAACATTACCGTCAACGCCATCGGCCCGGCGCTGTTTGAAACCGAAATGACCGCCAACACCCTCTTCAAGTCCGAGGCCTTTTTGCAGGGCTACAACATGATGAATCCGGCCGACCGTCCTGGCCATAAGGGCGAACTCAACGGCACGGTGCTCTACCTCTCCAGCGACGCCTCCAGCTATGTCCAGGGGCAGTTCATCATCGTCGACGGCGGCGGCTCTCTGGTCTGAGGTCTGTCCCATCTCATATACATACCATATAATAAAGATAATAAAGCAGCCTGCCGCGCCCTTTTACCGGGCGCGGCAGGCTGCTTTGCGATCAGCGGGGAACGGGGACGGCGGCAGAGAGTTGAGTGAGAGAAAGACCGCCGCCCCGGGAGAACGTTAGATATCCATGTCCAGCAGGTAAGAGGACAGGCCTTTGCCGTGCATATCCACGGACAGCGAGCGGGTCACGCCGCCGCCCAGCGCCGCGTACATCACAAAGTTCAGCGCGCAGATGTTGGGCAGCTCATAGCGGACGACCTCGCCTTTGACAATGCCCTTGAAATGCTCTTTCACACGCTCGGCGGTGACTTTTTCGCAGAGCATGGCGTAATCTTTCGGATCGTAGGCGATCAGGGACACGTTGGAAATGTCCCCCTTGTCGCCGGTGCGGGAATGCGCAATATCCCAAAGTTTCATGATCGAACCTTCCTTTCTCAGACCTCAAAAATCTCAGCCGCGGGGGTGATATCGCGGCGGTTCACCAGAATGGAGGCCACCGACACGATGTCACGGGTGCGCTTCACGGCGCCGCAGCCGCCGGCGGGGCCGTTGGTATAGAGCGCCTCCACCTCGTTGGGCACCAGATCCGCCACCGCCTTGGTCTTGGCCCGGCCCGCCGCGCGGACACGCACCTCACTGGGCTCTTCGTTGTACTTGTGATCGGGATTCCAATAGAGGCTGTTGCAGCCAATGATGTCGAATTTCAGCTCATCAAAGGCATCCGGCGCCACCAGCGCCAGCCGCTCCTTGAGGATGTCCACCGCCAAACGGGCACGGGCCACGCAGCCGGGGCCGCCGTAACTGATCTCGCCATCGCCGATGAAACAGTCCTTGTAGCCGATGGAGCATTTAAAGGTGTCGGTTTTGGGATGGCCTGTGGCGCCCTCCACCTTGACCTTGTCCTTTTCCAGCTGGGTAAACTTCACCTGCTTGAAGTCGGCCACCACGTCGGGGGTGAGATACCGGGTGGGATCGTGGATCTCATAGCAGATCTGCTCGGCGCAGGTGTCTGTCGTGACCATGCCTCCCGCCGATGGCACCTTGGTGACGAAGAAGGTACCGTCCTCGGCGATCTCCACGATGGGGAAGCCCAGATGGCCCAGACCCGGCACGTCCTTCTTGCCTGGCTCGGCGAAGTAGCCGCCGGTGACCTGACCGCCGCATTCCAGCAGGT
Organism: Oscillibacter sp.; assembly: GCA_034933545.1. Classification (GTDB taxonomy): domain Bacteria; phylum Bacillota; class Clostridia; order Oscillospirales; family Oscillospiraceae; genus Vescimonas. Next base: position 18,435 of record JAYFNH010000011.1, on the reverse strand, counting down.
GGCCCATCATGGTGCCCTTGCCCAGTTTGTCCCAGTCCTCCAGAGACCAGCCGAACTCATGGATCACAGGCGCCATAAAGATGGCGGGGTCCGCCACACGACCGGTAATCACCACGTCCGCGCCCATGTCCAGCGCCTTGAGAATGCCCTCCACGCCCATGTAGGCGTTGGCGGAGACGATCTCGCCGGGCAGTTCACGCAGAGGCTTGTGGTTCTCCCACACCTCCGTGTCCATGTACTTGTCGATGATGGGCAGCAGGTCATCGCCGGTGACGCAGGCAATCTTCATGCCCTTGAGGCCGTGACGGCGGGCGATGTCCACGCAGACCTTCGCCGCCGCCTGGGGATTGGCGGAGCCCATGTTGGTGATAAGCTTAACCTTGTGCTGCCAGCACAGGGGCAGCGCCTTTTCCATGCGGTGCTCCAAAAGACCGTTGTAGCCCTTGGTGGGGTCCTTCAGCTTGGCCTGCTGTCCGATGGCGATGGTGCGCTCGGCCAGGCATTCATAGCTGATATAGTCCAGGTGACCCTTCTCGATCAGTTCCAGCGAGGGCTCCAGACGGTCGCCGGCATAACCGGCGCCGCTGCCGATACGAATGGTTTTCATAGCGTAACTTCCTTTCTCAAAAACCGTGATGGTGTCAAGTGGCAATACCGCCGGTCACAACAGCCGCGATGAGCATGATGATGGTCAGCAGGAAAGCCAGGGGAATGGTCTTTTTCTGATGCTCACCCAGATCCACACCGGCAAGGCCCACCAACAAGAAGGTGGAGGCGGTCAGCGGGGACACGGGGAAGCCGGTGGTCATCTGGCCCAGAATGGCGGCCCGGCCCACGTTCACGCCGGCCACGCCCAGACCCTCCGCCGTCTGCGCCAGCACGGGCAGAACGCCGTAATAGAAGGAATCGGGGTCAAAGAGCAAAGAGGCGGGCATGGAGATGACGCCGGTGATGACGGGGAAGAAGCGGCCCATGGAGGCGGGGATCATGCCGGCCAGCCAGTTGGCCATCTCGGTGATCATGCCGGTGCTCTTCATGATGCCGGTAAAGCAGCCGGCGGCGAAGAGCACGGAGCACATCATCAGGCATTCCTTGGCGTGGGCGTCCACACGCTCCTTGGTCTCTTTCACATTGGGGTAGTTGATGACGGTGGCCAGCACATAGAACACCATGAACACCACCGCCGGAGCAAAGCCGGAGAACAGCAAAGAAACGATGGCCAGGATCACAAGAGCAATGTTCACGGGGAACAGTCTGGGGCGCAGGAGCTTGGTCTGCTCCTCGGTGAGAGCGGCGGCGGTGGCTTCTATGCTGGCAAGGGCCACGGTGCCGATACGGGCTTTTTCCTTGCGGCCCAGCACCACGGCCAAGATCACCACGCACACAAGGCCGATGATGACAGCCGGCAGCACCGGCATGAACAGGTCTTTCACCACGTTGACGTTCAGCGCGGTGGCGGCGCGGATGGTGGGGCCGCCCCAGGGCAGGATGTTCATGGTGCCGGCGCCCATGGCCACGATAGTGGCGAGGGTGGTGCGCTTCATGCCCACCGCATCATACAGCGGCACCAGCGGAGGGATGCAGATCAAAAACGTCACGGCGCCGGAGCCGTCCAGATGGACCGCCATGGCCAGGATGGCCGTGCCGATGGCGATCTTCACTGGGTCCGTGCCCATGAATTTCAGAAGGCCGTTGATGATGGGACGGAACGTGCCGGCGTCCGTGAGGATGCCGAAGAACAAGATGGAAAAAATGAACATGACGCCGGTGGCGGCCACGGAGCCGATGCCGCTGGCACCGGTGATCATACCGCCCAGCTTTTTGAAGTTGGCGGCAAAGTTGATGACGCCGGGCGCCTTTTCGGGATCAGTCACCATAAAGGCGCAGGCAATGATGCCTGTGATGATGGGGATGGCAATCAGAGCAACAATGGGGGAGCTTTTCTTCGTCATGATCACCACAAGCATGATGATGACGGTCAGGAAACCTAAAATGGCTAATGCGGACATGGAAGTACCTCCTTCTCTCTTCTCAAAAAATGGCGGACGGTGCGCGCCTCTTGTCTTTTATTGAGCAAAAATTGTGCCAAAAATAACAATCTACGAAAAAATTTATGAAACCGTTGAAATATAAGGGAAAAATTCACTTCCAATCCATCACATAAAGACAGCCCAAAGAGGCTGCTATTCTAATATTTTAGAATAGCAGCCTCTTTGACAAATTGCTGACAATCTTTTTAAAAGGCGGGAAAGGACTGAAAGACAGGGAATTTCCAGTATTTTAGAAGCAATTTCCAGAATATTGGAATTATGGCTGGAAGCCCAGCTTGTTGTAAAGGCTGGCAAGAGAAATACCCAGCTGCTGAGCAGTCTTTTTCTTCCCCGCCAGATCCCGGCCGTTGCGCAAAAGGGCCTTTTCGATCTCCTCTTTTTCAAAGCGGCGCACCCGCTGGGGCAGCGTCAGCTCTGCTGTGCCGTCAGAAAGAAGGCTGTGGGGCAGCGCGGCGGGGGAGATGACCCCGTCCGGGGAGAGATAGGCGGCAAATTCCAGCACGTTGCGCAGCTCCCGGACGTTCCCCGGCCAGCTGTGGGCGCACAGGCACTCCTGCGCCGCAGGCAAGAGAGTGATTTCGTGCTTGAGCTTGCGCGTGAGCTCCAGCAAAATGGCGTCGGCCAGCAAAGGAATGTCCTCCGCCCGCTCCCGCAGGGGCGGAATGCGGATGGGCACGGTACTGAGGCGGTAATACAGATCCTTGCGGAACTTGCCCGCCTCCACATAGGCGGGGAGATCCGCGTTGCAGGCGGCGATGACCCGCAGATCCACGTCGATCTCCTGCACGCCGCCCACGGGGCGCACCTTGCGCTCCTGCAAGACCCGCAGCAGACGGGATTGCAGCGACAGATCCATCTCGGAGATCTCATCGAGGAACAGCGTGCCGCCGGAGGCCGCCTCCAAAAGACCGATCTTGCCGCCCTTTTTGGCGCCGGTGAAGGCACCCTCCACATAGCCGAAGAGCTCGGACTCCAGCATACTGGCGTTGAAGTTGGCGCAGTTGATGGCGGCGAACACAGCGCGGCTGCGGGGGCTGGCGTTGTGGATGGCCTGGGCGTAGAGCTCTTTGCCGGTGCCGCTCTCGCTCTCCAACAGGACGGTGGCGTCGGTGGCGGCGATTTTCTGGGCCAAACGCTTCACCTCCAGCGACCGGGGGCTTTGAGCCACCACGTCGGCAAAGGTGTAACGGGCGCCGTTGGCCTTGTTGATGCGCCGCAGCACCTGGCGGCTGCGCTGTTCATAGGCCTCCAGCTCCGTCCGGAAGTCATAGGCCTGCTGGATAAAGGTGACCACGGACAAGCCGCCCGCCAGAACGCCGTTTTGCCAAATGGGGTACATATTCACAAAATAGATGTCCCGGCTCTCATGCCGGGGAGCGTGGAGAATGGGCCGTCCGGTGCGCAGCACCTCCGGCAGCCGAGCGCCGGGCCGCAGCTCCCGCAGGAGATGCCCCTCCATGAGCCCTGGATCACGGCCGGTCTCCTTGGTGAGAAACTCTCGGTAAGCACGGTTGGCGAAAACAATGCGACCCTCGGTGTCGATGAGGGTGATGCCCTCGGACATGGCGTCGAAAATGGCCCGCGTGGTGTCGTCCAGACGCATGGCGCTGCCTCCTTTGCGGCGAAAATCGTTCTTTGCTGACAGTATACGGCAAATATCACCGCCTGGCAATCAAAAGCGCAGGCCTCGGAAAAAGTCCGGAGCCCGCGCCCAATGAAAGTGTTTGACAAACCGTTTAAAAATCCAGCATCTGCCGGGCACTGAAGCCCTGCGCCTTGAGCGTGGAGCATAGAATGTCCATATGCGTGGGGGTCACACAGATAAGATACATGGGATGATCCAGCTGCCGCAGCGCCGCCTCCGGAATGTTCTTGTGGGCCAGCATCTCCGTATAATCCGCCGACCACGGCTCGATGAGCTCCGCGCGGCCTGCGACCTGGATTCCCAACAGACGGCCAAAGCCCTCATAGGGCTCAAAGACGGCAAGACTCACGTTTTGATTATGGGCCAGAGCGGTGAATTTGTGTCCGCCCTCGGAGAAAAACCAGAAACGGTCTTTCCACCAGATGTACTCAAGCGGGGTGCAGCGGACAAAGTCGCCCCAGCCGGTGGCCAGCGCGCAGGTGCTGTGGGAGGTGAGAAAGGCTTTCGTCACCCGCTCCAGCGCACCCCGCTCCATGACCGCGGCACCTTTTGCCTCTTCATCCCAAAAAGACGCGGCTTTTTCATAATCCATGGTCATTCCTTCTTTCCTGCCGACTGCCCGCAAAGGGGCGCTGTGGCGATTTTATAGAACGATTATACACCTATTTTTGCCTTATTTAAAGTAAAAAGAGTAAAAATGTTGAATTTTTTAATTTTTTGTCATCGCTTTTGTGGTCTTGTCCTCGTGGTACTTGAGAAACACCAGACCGCCCAGCAGACAGAAGCACGCCGCCACGACGGCGGAGATGCGGCAGCCCGTGATGCCGCCGGCGCCGTGAAGATCAGCATGACGCCCACGTCCAGCAAGATGCTGGTCTTGGTGCTGAAATACCGGTAAAGTGTGGCTGTCTTTTGCCCGTGCTGCTCCCCGGTGCGGTTTGACCCGCGTTTTCCGCTTGACGAAGCCCTTTTCTACTGGAACCCCGGCATGACCGGGCAAAAAAAGCGCTCCCTCTTTGACAATAGGGTCAAAGAGGGGCGCTTTTCATACAGTCATACAGTGACAAAAGTTTTGTGAAACATCCCCGGCCGGGAGGGGATTTGGGCGGTCATGCGTCCCGGATGACCCGCACGTCCTTGATGCCGTAGCGGGCAAAGAGGGACAAAGCGTCGGCGTTGATCCGCTCGCCGCCCACCACCACCGGCACCGCCGGTGGACAGCCCACCGTGGGCGCCGCCAGCACACGGCCCGCCGACGCCGCGGCGGGGACGGTCTCGCTGGGGGCGAAGGCAGCCTGCCGGGGGGTACACACCGTCTCCGGCGGGGCAAGGGTGAGAGCCGGGCGGGAAAGGGGGGCGCTGCGGGGATTGACGCCAAGAGCCGCCGCCACCCGGGAAAAATCCGCCGTGTTTTCCGGTGTTGCCATCAACACCACGAAATCCGGGTCGGCGTACTCACACTCCACGCCGCCCCGGCGCAGCAGCTCCGCCGCTTCGCCGCCTTCCCAGCCGCTTTCGGCGGCTGAGAGCGTCAGCTTCAGCGGATCGGAGGGGGCGATCTGCCACCCTGCCGCCCGCAGTTTTTCCCGCAGGGCATCCAAAGACGCGGCGCAGCGGCGCAGCAAAGCGGGGTAGTCCTCCGCCAGACGCCGGTTGGCCAGATCCAGCGACTGCAGCGTCAGATAGGAGGGGCTGGTGGAGCCGAACATCATCAGGCTGCGCTTGGCGTTTTCCACGAAATCGGCGTTGGTATTTTGGGCAATATGGAGATACGCCCCGCCGGTGAGTACCGGCAGCGTCTTGTGGGCGGAGTCGCAGCACAGGTCGGCGCCCTGCTCTATGGGGTGGGCGCCGGGAGTGAGGAACTTCAGATACGCCCCGTGGGCGTTGTCCACCAGCAGGGGAACGCCGTGGCGGTGGGCGGTTTCGGCCAGCGCCCCGATGGGCAGCACGTTCCCCAGATAGTCCGGGGAGGTGACATACACCGCCGCCGGGGGGGCAGGCAGGGCCGAGAGCGATGCTTCCAGTCCCTCCGCCGACACGGGACAGCGGCACAGGGAAAAGGGCATCTCCTCCGGCCACAGCCAGGCAATGTCCATGTCCAGCAGCGCCGCCGCCAGCACAAAGGACTGGTGGGCGTTGCGCCCGGCCAGGATCACCGGGCGGCCCGTCCCCTGGCGGTGCAGCAGCGCCAGATACAGCATGGCCCGGATGCACTGGGAGGAGCCTTCCGTGGCGTAAAAGGTGGCGGCGGTGCCGAAAAGAGCGGCGGCGTTGGCCTCGCTGCGGGCGATGATGCCGTCCGGGCGGTACAGCTCGTCCGCCCCGGCGACCTCTGTGATGTCAAGGGCTTCGCAGCCCAGTGGGCCCCGGCCCTTGTGGCCCGGCATATGCAGTCGGGCGGTGCCGCTTTGGCTGTAAGCACGGACAAAGTCCGCGATGGGCGTTTGCACACGCGCGCCTCCTTTCACAGGTACTTAAAAAAACAGATGGTTTTTAACTGGGTCACTTGCCCAGCTTTTCCGCCACTTGCAGCCAGATGGCGCACTCCATCCGCTTGCGGAACAGCTCACAGCCGTAAGCGTAGGTGCCCTGGATGGAGCCGGTGGCGTGGTAGGCGTTGGCCGCGCAGCCGCCGGAGCAGTAGAGCTTGGCCCAGCAGTCGGCGCACTCGGGGCGGGTGTAGGCGTTGCAGGAGCGGAACTGCTCCTGCACGGCGGTGTTGTCCACACCCTTCCAGATGTCGCCCAGACGGAACTGCTCCTCGCCCACGAATTGGTGGCAGGGATACAGGTCACCCCAGGGTGTCACGGCCATGTACTCCGTGCCGGAGCCGCAGCCGGAGATCCGCTTGTAGATGCAGGGGCCGCCGGTGAGGTCGATCATGTAGTGATAGAAGGTGAAGGGATGGCCCTGCTTCCAGTGCTCCAGCATTTCTTTCGCCAGAAGCTCATACTGGGAAAGGACGATGGGCAGATCCTCTTCCGTCAGCGCGGCGGGGTCGGACGGGTTGCAGACCACCGGCTCCATGCTCAGCTCCGTGAAGCCCAAATCCAGCATGGCATGGATGTCCTTGAGGAAGTCGGGGTTGGCGTGGGTGAAGGTGCCGCGCATATAGTAATTCCGGTTGCCTCGGACCTTCACCAACTTCTGGAACCGGGGGACAATGCGCTCCCAGCTGCCGTTGCCGGCAAAGTCCACCCGGCAGCGGTCGTGGATCTCCTTGCGGCCGTCAAGGGACAGCACCACGTTGCTCATCTCCCGGTTGGCAAAGTCGATGACGTCATCGTCGATGAGCATACCGTTGGTGGTGAGGGTGAAGCGGAAGTTCTTGTGAACGTTCTTTTCGATGCCGCGGGCATAGGCCACCAGCTGCTTCACCACGTCCCAGTTCATCAAGGGCTCGCCGCCGAAGAAGTCCACCTCCAGATTGGTGCGCGTGCCGGAGTGCTCCACGAGAAAGTCCAGCGCCCGCTTGCCCACCTCAAAGCTCATCACCGCCCGGTCGCCGTGGTACTTGCCCTGACTGGCAAAGCAGTAGCCGCAGTTGAGATTGCAGGTGTGGGCTACATGGAGACACAGCGCCTTCACAACGCCGCCGCTGCGCTCTTTGAAGGTGTCGGCCAGGGGGGCGAAGGTGTCGGGCGTGAAAAGCTTTCCGTTGCGCTCCAGCTCCGCCACGTCTGCAAGGCACTGGCGCAGGTCGCTTTCGGTGACGTCGGGGCGGCCGGCGTATTTTGTAAGAAGCGCCGCCACGATCTCGTCGGCGGTTTTCTCTTTGTAAAGGGCGATGACGTCATAGGCGACCTCGTCCACGGCGTGGATGGAGCCGGAGCAGGTATCCAGCACGATGTGGAGATCTCCCAGCTGATATTGATGTACCATAAATCCTCCTGTTATGAAAAGAATCAAAAATGCCGCCATCAGCGGCGGCATCTTTCTATCTCGGATTGTCAAAGAAGCCTCGCAGGGTTTGCGCCGTTCACGGCACAAAAAAATTCCCTCTTTTTGCCCGCGGCGTGTACGTGGGGAAAATACCCCGACCTGCGCCGCCTGGAGGCGAGCCGGGAGTGTTGTGTCCCCTGCCGGCGCGGCGCGGAGGTCTTCAAAAAAACGGTTTCACCGCTTTTTAAAAAGGGTCAGATAGAAAATGCCGCCATCAGCGGCGGCATCTTTCTATCTCGGCGTTTCTTACTTATCAGCGTTTTCGCACTTCTGATTGGCGATGCCGCAGCTGGTCTTGCAAGCGGACTGGCAGGAAGTCTGGCATTCGCCGCAGCCGCCGTTTTTGGCGCTGTCGCACAGACTGCGGGTCTCAAGCGTCTTAATTCTTTCCATGATAAAAACTCCATTTCTGCCTGCCTGAACACCCGAAGGGAGGAGGCAGACCATCCTATAAATGTTTAACATGACATATATAGCATATTTTGCCCCGATTGTCAAGAAAACACGCCGCCTTTCGCCAGGAAAGGCCAACGGAAAAGAAGCTGTCCCGCAAAGAGAAAAGGCCCCGGTATTTGGCCCCGATGAGAGATTTTTTTTCCGCTAAGGGGTTGCGAAGACGGGCGTTTTGTGGTATGAATGGTAAGGTAAAAAAGGCGGTGTCGTTTTGCGCCGCCGACAAAGAAAGGATCGTGAGACAATGGACCCCGAGCGAAGTACCGATACCCACCGATATAATGTTACAAAAATGAAAAGATAGCACCGTGCCTTTTCGGCCCGGTGCCGGAAAGGCTGGTTTTTTTATGATTCGTTGTTATCTCACCGAAAGCGGAAAACTCACCAAGATCACCGAGCCCCAGGGCGGATGCTGGGTGTCTCTTGTGTCCCCCACGGAAGAAGAAATCAACACAGTGACGGCGCTATGACCTGGACGCCGACGTGCTGCGGGCCGCGCTGGATACGGACGAGCGCTCCCGTATCGACGCCGACGAGGGCTATACCATGGTGCTGGTGAACATCCCCACCGTGGAAGAGCAGACCGACCGCGAGCTGTACAGCACCATCCCTATGGCCATCGTCATCGTGCCAGACGCCATCATCACCGTTTGCAGCGAGGAGACCCCGGTGCTGCGGCCCTTTGAAAAGGGCAAGGTGCGGGAGTTCAACACCCAGATGAAGTCCCGGTTCATCCTCCAGTTCCTCTATCAGATCGACACGCTGTATCTGCAATACCTGCGCAACGTGGACAAGAAGAGTGACGAGGTGGAAACCAAGCTCCACAAGGCCACCCAGAACAGCGAGCTCATCGAGCTTTTGAAGCTGGAGAAGAGCCTGGTGTACTTCACCACCGCCCTGCGCTCCAACGAAGCTGTGCTGGAAAAGCTGCTGCGCACGGAGCTCATCAAGAAGTATCCCGAGGACGCCGAGCTTCTGGAGGACGTCATCGTGGAAAATAAACAGGCCATTGAGATGGCCAATATTTACAGCGGCATCCTCAGCGGCATGATGGACGCTTTCGCCTCCGTCATCTCCAACAACCTGAACATCGTCATGAAGGTGCTGGCCATCGTCACCATCGTCATGGCCATCCCCACCATGGTGTTCAGTGCCTACGGCATGAACGTGAACACGGCTGGTATGCCCTTTGCCCAAAGCCCCGCGGCGTTCGGCATCATCATCGGCATCACGGCGCTGTTCAGCATCATCGCCACGCTGATCTTCAGCAGGCTGAAGCTTTTTAAGTAAACCATACGACAAAAAAGCCACCGGATAGACATCCGGTGGCTTTTTTTGCCCGAACGCTGCCGGGGGGACTTCACACGCTTTGCCGCAAGATAAGCTTTACATCGTTGTACCGCTCTTTGCCCACGGGCAGCTCGGCGCCGTTTTGCACAACGATCCGACAGCAGCGCGGCGAGTGTACATACGCCGGGCTGCACAAATAGCTTTTGTGTATCCGGAGAAAGGGGGTCTGATCCGGCGCCCCCAGCGGCAGACGGCAGCAAAAGACGCCGCTCGTTGTGACAAGGCGGCAGACGGTGTTCTCCGCCTTGATATACCACACATCGCCCACTGACAGATAGTGAATGCCCCCCTCAAGATCACGGAGCGACAGCTTCTGCTCCGCCGGCTTTCGCGGTGCGGCCGCGCGCGCCTTTAAACGGTTTGGCCTGCGTCTCCGGCAGGGACTTGGCGTGGTTGGCTTTTGCGTGGAGCAGACGCAGCCCTTTGCCCGTCTGCCGCCGCCTATGCCGGTGCCGCCCGCCGAGCCTGCGGTACCCGCTGCGGGGAATGACAGCCGGGGGCGCTGACGCTGCTGGCTGCCTCCGGTCCGGGGCTTGTACGGCTGGAGAAACGGAAAAAAGCATCCGCCCGCTGACGGGCGGATGCTCGGGAAAAAAGCGGAAGCCCCCCGGACAGCTTGCCTGTCCGGGGGGGTCTTCTATACAACGATTTGCAAAGAGATACAACGAGCGAAAACGATGGGCGGGGAAGACCTCATGCGGCCCGCCCCATGGCCTGCTGGAAGTCGCGGGTGTCGGTGAAGATCTCGTTTTTGTATGGGTTCTTTTTCTGCTGGATGGACCGCTTGATGATGACTGTCAGCACCAGCACGTTGGCCACCAGCGCCGCCACCGCCGTCACGCCCTGCATGGTGGGATTCACCAGCGTGGGACGGATGGCCGCGTCCATGAAGCCGTCGGCATACAGCGAGGGGATGGTGGTGAACACGCTCTGATCCTGGAACAGGGGGAACACCTGGGCGAACATGCACCAGATGGCCAGGGTGTTGGCACGGTTCTGGATCCAGCCGCCCTTATTCCAGAAGGCGTTGGCAAAGGTGGGCGCCAGCAGCAGCGCCAGGCCGCAGTACCAGGAGTGAGTGGGCAGATTGTTATAGGTGTAAGTAAAGTTCCACAGGTCGTAGGCCACGATGAAGAACACCGTCATATCCGGCCAGAGCATATCGTCCTTCTTCTTGGAGGAGTAGATGCCCCACCAGCCGGTCATGCACAGGATGTTCAGCAGTCCCGCGATGCCGTTGACCCAGTTCCACCAGCCGCCGTAGAGCCACACGTTCTCGGAGGACAGCCACCAGCGGTCCCCGTACTGGGCCATGGCCTCTATGCCGCGGATGCCGGACTCGAAGTCGCTGGCCACGGCGATGAGGATGTTGATGCCCACGATGAGGAACGGAAAGACCTTGAACCACTCCGTCTTGCCGATGCTCCACTTATACTTGAGCATCATGAAGCCGATGCAGCCCGCCGTGGCGGCGTACAGCTTGGCATAGTGGAACCAGCTGTTCATGTAAAGATAGGTGTTGTTTTTCAGCGCCCATTCAGAGCCGGCCGCTGCGCCCACATAGATGGCGATGAAGTACGCCGTGAGAGCCGCGGGCAGCACCAGAAAGAAGAACATACCGCCGGCCTTGGAGCGCCTGGCAATTTCGTTGGCCAGCACCAACCCTCCAAAGACCAGAAGCCAGCCCAGAAGCTGATAACCGGCGTTGTCGCCGTAAATTTGGAAAAACATATTGTTTCCCTCCCATTTAATTTGGTCGAAGTCCACGGTTTCTGGCCGCGTGGCTTCAGTGCTTTATATGCTCAACAGGCCTCGATCTCTTTGATATTGATCTCACTGCCGCAAAGCAGATGAGTTGATTCGCTGGCGCAGTAGGGGCAGATACGCCCGTGAGCCACCGTGGGGTAGGTTTTGCCGCACGCGTCGCACAGCGTCACCGCCGGCAGTACCTCGGTTTTCAGCGCGGCGCCGCGCAGCAGCTCCGAGCGGTCGGCGGCCCAGCGCCAGCAGTCTTGCAGATAGGTGTCCACCACGGTGGACACTTCCCCCAGCTCCAGCGTGACAGCGGAGACGTGGGCGAGGTCGTTTTCCCGGCCCACGCGCTCCACACTGTCAATGATGTGAAAGACGATTCCCAGTTCGTGCATCTTATTTGTCCTTTTTCCCGAACCTGATCTTGAACTCCCGCTTCACCATGTAAGGCAGAATGGCCTTTATCTTGTCCTCGGACTTCACCATCTTGCTGCACTCGGGATGCTCCCGGTGGAGATGGATGGCGTCAAATTCGCACTTGGTAGTGCACACGCCGCAGCCAATACACTTGTTGGGGTCCACTACGGAGGCACCGCAGCCCAGGCACCGGGCCGTTTCCGCCTTCACCTGCTCTTCCGTGAAGGGACGGCGTGCGTCGGCGAAGGAGCGGTGAGCATCCACGTCCTCCCGCGGCAGCGGACGCTGCCGCTTGGCGGTGTCGTAGCTCTCCAGGGCGATGTTGTCCTTGTTGAGCTCCACGAACTGACGGCGGTTGCGGCCGATGGTCAGGCTGCTGTGGGGCTGCACATACCGGTGCAGCGAGATGGCGGCCTCCTTGCCGGCGGCGATGGCGTCGATGCAGAACTTCTGACCGGTATAGACGTCGCCGCCCACGAAGATGTCGGGCTCGGCGGTCTGATAGGTGAGGCTGTCGGCCAAGGCGGTGCCGTTGCCCTTGAGTGCCACGGCGGTGCCCTCCAAGAGCTTGCCCCAGTCGCTGCGCTGGCCGATGCAGTAGAAAACGGCGGCCGTTTCCACGGTCTCGGTGGCGCTTTCGTCATAGACGGGGGCAAAGCGGCCCTGGGCGTCCTTGACGGAGAGACATTTCTTGAAGCGGATGGCGGTGGCGGCGCCGCTTTCGTCGGGGGTGACCTCCACGGGGCCCCAGCCGGCGTGGATGCCGATGCCGTCCGCCAGCACCTCGGCCTTATCCTCTTCGCCGCAGGGCATTTCCGCGTCGGATTCCAGGCAGTACATCTCCACGCTTTCGGCGCCGGAGCGGATGGCGGTGCGGGCCACGTCGCAGGCGATGTTGCCGCCGCCGATGACCACCACCTTGCCGGAGAGCTTGACCTCCTCGCCCAAATTCACACGGCGCATCAGGTCGATGCCGGGCAGTACGCCCGCGGACTCGGCGCCGGGAATGGGCAAAATGCCGCCGCTTTGCAGGCCAATGGCCAGATAGAAGCCCTCATAGCCCTGCTGGCGAAGCTGCTCGATGGTCACGTCCTGGCCCACGTTCACGCCGCAGCGGAACTCAACGCCCATCTGACGCAGCACGTCGATCTCGGCTTCCACCACATCCTTTTCCAGACGGAAGCTGGGGATGCCGTTCATCAGCATACCGCCGGGGTGTATTTCCCGCTCAAAGACGGTGGGGCGATAGCCCTTTTCCGCCAGATAGTAAGCGCAGCTCATGCCGGCGGGGCCGCCGCCGATGATGGCGATCTTCTGGGGGAAGGGGCCGCGGTTGGACGGCTGCACCACCGGCGGGATATACCGCTGGGTGGAATCCAGCTCCTGCTGGGCGATAAACTTCTTCACCTCGTCGATGGCCACGGCCTGATCCACGCTACCGCGGGTGCAGGCGTCCTCGCAGCGGCGGTTGCACACACGGCCGCAGACGGCGGGAAAGGGGTTCTCCTTTTTGATGAGCGCCAGCGCGTCCCGGTAACGGCCCTGCGCCGCCATCTTCAGATAGCCCTGCACGGCGATGTGGGCGGGGCAGGCGGTCTTGCAGGGGGAGGTGCCGGTGTCGTAGCAGTTGATGCGGTTGTTGTCCCGGTATTCCTCATCCCATTTCTCCGGGCCCCACTTCACGGCGTCGGGCAGCTCGTGCTTGGGATAAGCAACGGGGCCGTCCTTGGTGCAGAGCTTCTGGCCCAGCTTCACGGCGCCGGCGGGGCAGTGCTCCACACAGCGGCCGCAGGCCACGCACTTGTCGCTCTCCACTTCTGCCACATAGGCCGAGCGGGACATATTGGGGGTGTTGAACAGCTGCGATGTCCGCAGGGCGTAGCACACGTTCACATTGCAGTTGCAGATGGCGAAGATCTTGTCGGAGCCGTCGATGTTGGTGATCTGGTGGACAAAGCCGTTGTCCTCGGCCCGATGGAGCGTCTCCATCACCTTGTCGTAGGTGATGTAGTGGCCCTTGCCGGTCTCCACCAGATAGTCTGCCATGTCGCCCACGCCGATGCACCAATCCTCCGGATCGTCGGCGCAGCCCTCGTCAAAGGTGCGGCGGGACAGACGGCAGGAGCAGGGGCCGGCGGCGTACTTACCCTGGTACTTTTTCAGCCAGTGGGAGATATGCTCCACGTCGGCGGTCTGGTTTTCGGCCTCGATAGCCTTCTCCACGGGGATGACGTGCATCCCCACGCCGGCGCCTCCAGGGGGCACCATGGGGGTGACTTTTTCCAGAGGCAGACGGCTCATGCGCTCAAAGAAGCGGCCCAGCTCGGGGTGTTCCTCCAGCTGCTTTTCATTCATATTGGTAAATTCCCCACAGCCCGGCACGAACATGGGCAGCACATACTGCTTGGTGCGGGTGGGATTTTCCCAGTTGTACTCCAGAAGGCCCACCACGCTCATCTCCTGGAGCAGCGGCTCCAGATAGGCGGCGTCACGGCCGGTGGCCTTTTCCAGATCGGCCATGGTCATGGGCTTGCGCACCTTCATCTTCACGGCCACGGCGGCCATCTCATCGGTGACGACACCCGCCAGACCCCAGTATTCCGGGTCGCTCACCGTCACCTTCACGCCGATGCGGTCGGTGATCATCTGGCCCAGTTTCAGGATTAGCTCTCTGGGCTTTTCCGTGCTTCTCTTCATTTCCTCCATCAAGTCTCTCCTTCTTCACTCAGCCTCTCCAGGCTTCGATTTCCCGGCGCAGCCAGTCGGCCCACGCTTCCATCCCTTCGCCGGTGCGGGCACTGACGGGGATCACTTCTGCTTTGGGGTTGCGCTGACGGATGTACTCTTTGCACTTCTCCATGTCAAAATCGAAGTACGGCAGCACGTCGATCTTGTTGATGAGCACCACGTCACAAATGGAAAACATCAGAGGATACTTCAGGGGTTTGTCGTGGCCTTCCGGCACGGAGAGAATCATGGCGTTTTTCACAGCGCCGGTGTCGAACTCCGCGGGGCACACCAGGTTGCCCACATTTTCCAAGATGGCCAGCTCCACGTCGCTTGTCTCCAGCGCCTCCAGACCCTGACGGGTCATGTCTGCGTCCAGATGGCACATGCCGCCGGTGTGCAGCTCAATGGCCTTGACGCCGGCGGCGGCCATGGTCCGGGCGTCCACGTCCGAGTCGATGTCCGCCTCCATCACACCGATGTTCACTTCGCCTTTCAGCGCCTCCACGGTGCGCCGCAGCGTGGTGGTCTTGCCGGAACCGGGGGAGGACATGAGATTCAGCAGAAAAACACCTTTCTCCTTTAACTCCCGGCGCAGCGCCTCCGCCTGTCGGTCGTTGTCCGCAAACACACTTTCCTTTACCTCAATGATCCTGACTTTATCCATGCGTCTCACTCCTTCTTGTGGTTATACCAGACATTGTTAATTTGAAGATACACTTTAATTGGGAGATTGTCAATATTCTTGCAACAAAGTTTGAAAATTTATTAGTTCTGGTAAAAAACAGTGCTTGCTTCTGGTAAAAAGTCATGGTAAAATAATTGCGTGGTACATGGTATGACCACGGCCAGAAAAGAGGAACGTTATCATGGAATTTCAAAAGATATCCGCCCCCAGCTTAAAGGATCTGTTTGTCACGCAGCTGCAAAGCCGCATTCTGTCGGGAGAGCTGCCTGCCGGCACCCAGCTGCCCCCGGAGCGGGAGCTGGCGCGGCAGATGCAGGTCAGCCGCGCAGTGGTCAACGGCGGCATCAGCGACCTGGCGGCCCAGGGCTTTTTGGAGATCCGGCCCCGGCAGGGCACCTGCGTGGCCGATTACCGCAGCCGGGGCAACCTCAGCACCCTGGCCGCCATCATGGAGTATCAGGGCGGCACCCTGGGAAAAGAGGAGATCCGCGCTATTTTGGAGGTGCGCCGGGCGCTGGAGCGTCTGGCGGTGGAGCGGGCTATCCGCTACGCCTCGGAGCGGGAGCTGGCGGAGCTGGGAGAGCGTCTGGCGTCGCTGTCGGAGGCCGGCAGTCACCGTCAGGCCGCGGAGGCGGCCTTTGATTTTCAGCACCAGCTGGCCCTGGCCAGCGGCAACAGCATCGTCCCTTTGATCTATTATTCCTTCAAACCGGCGGTTATCACGCTGTGGATGCGATTTTGTCAGATTTACGGCGTTCCGGCACTCATCTACAACACCCGCACGCTGTACGACCTGCTCTGCGCCCGGGATCTGGCAGGGGCGCTGGCGTGGGTGGACGAGTATCTGGGCAAGGCCATCAGCGGCGACCATCAAATCTACGGCGAAACATAAAACCGCCTTTCCCCTCTGCTGGCGTTCTTCGGGACAGGTGATGCGATAAGATCGGTATATCAATCAAGAAGGGCGGCGGGGAGATGGAAAACAGCAAAGCGGTGCCCATGGGCACCAAGATCTTTCCGGCAGTGGTGGTGCTGCTCCTTTTGGGCACGGTGGTTTGCCACAGCGTCACCTAAGTCTGGGATCAGCGGGACCAGAAGCCCACGGTCAGACCTTACAGCACCTCCGGCGGCGATTTAAAAACCGTCAGAAAGAAAGAGGCGCCTGATATGTCTGCAAACGGTGAAAAGTCCATTTTTGGCTACGGCTACAATTTTATTTTTGATTTTGACCGGGACGGCGCCGGCGAGAAGATCAGAGACGGAACGGAAGACGAGACGGAGGATTGGAACGTGAGGGAGCGCCTCTGGCCCGGCAGGGAATGTAAGGCGCCTCTGGCAGCGGACAAACGAACAAAAACCCATACGCCGCCCCTTGCACGAGGGCGGCGTATGGGTTTTTTGATAAGAGGGATAAGCGGAAGGGCAGCGCTGCCTGTTTTAGGGCAGAAACGGATTTCTGGCGGCCTCCAGACGGAAAAGGTAGGGATACTCCGCCTTGAGATAGCCCATGTGCAGCATCCAGTTCACCAGTACCAGCTTCATCACACGCTGGGTGTCGGCGTTGAGATGGGTCATGTCCGCCTCCGACAGGTGGGACAGGTCGCTCCGGGCCGCCAGTTCGTCCGTGAGATGAAACACCGCCCAGAGCATATCCGTGAAGTCCTCATGCTCCAACAGTACCGGATTGGAGGAGATCACCAAAAGCGGCATTTTTTCCGCCAGCAGCAGCTCCTTCAGCCGCGCCAGATGCTCCGGCCCGCAGGCGATGGTGAAGGGCAGCTCCCGCAGCGCCCGCGCTGCCTCGTTGAAATCCCTGCGCTCCCATTCGCCCTGCGCCTGCAAAAGCTCCCGCAGCGCCGGGTAGTCTCCCACGGCGGTCTTTACGATCCGCAGCAGTTCCACGCCCACGCCGCTGAAAAAGGAGCCGGTGAGCATCCGTGTCTTTTCCACCCGGCTCTCCTTCTCCTGGTCATTGATGATCCGCCCGGCGATCACCGTCACCAGCGCCACCTGCACCGGCAAAAAGGCGAAGTCCTGCATGAGATAAAACGCCGTGTCCTTCACGTCTCTGAACAGCAGGATCTGCGTGAGGTAGATCGCGGCGGACAGAGCCGCCAGAAGCAAAATGGGGCGGAGCGAGGATCGTTTTTTCATGAAAGCTGCCTCCTTTACGCGGCTCGTGCCGAGACGGTCGTCGACTGCCTTATTGTAAAACATTTCCCGCGCTTTTTCAACAGGACGCGGCAGAGAAAAGGCAGGGCGGCGCGTCTCCCCACGAAAAAAGAAGTTGCGGAGAGTTCTATGGGACACATCCCGGTGTAAAATGATACCATCGACCAAGAAGGAGAGATTGCCATGAGCTGGGAGGAAGACGACGACATTGACTATCAGGAAGGCTGGGAAGAGGGGTACGAGGAGGGTCGTCGAGCCGGCCGTTCCCGGAACGGAGGATTGGGGAACCACCGTTCGGGGAACCTCTATTCCGGGAACCACCACTCCGGAAGCGGAGGCTCCGGCGGCACAAACGGCGGGTGTTATGTGGCCACCTGCGTGTACGGCTCCTACGACTGCCCGGAGGTCTGGACGCTGCGGCGTTTTCGGGACGACCGCCTGGCAAAGCGCGCAGCGGGGCGGGCCGTCATCCGTGTGTATTACGCCCTCTCACCGGGGATCGTCCGGCGATACGGCGCCGCGTCGTGGTTCCGCCGCTTCTGGCGGTGGCGGCTGGACGCGCTGGTGAAGCGTCTGGCAGAGCAGGGCGTGGCCGATACGCCCTACCGGGACAAAGCGTGGTAAGGCGCGGGAAATGAGGAAAAAATGACAAACAGCGGTCCCGGCGTAAAAAATCCGCCGGGGCCGCTGCTGGCTCATATGTATCCGACGAAGGCGGGGCGAACGCCGCCATGAGCGTTTTTACGTCACTCTTGCCACCGGATCACCAGGTCGTAGGCATTGGCGGGGCTTTTCAGCATTCCGCCGATGACGGCTTTGGCGTTGGCACGGTCCACGATCCCTCTTTCCACGGCTCTTTGTTCCATGTCCTCTTCCTCCTCTTTTTGTGCCTGGTTAAAGTCGGCGATGGAGTTCTGGTTGAAAATGTTGCGGGAGTCGTCGATCACTTCCAGGGAATCCTGATCCAGCTCTTTGGCAGTGATCTCCACGGCGGACAGGGTGACCACGATGGCCTTTTCATCCGGCGCCTCCACCGTGGCTTGACGCAGATCCTTTATCCCCGCCTTGACGGTCCCGTCATAGGAAACGGTAAAGGCAACACCGCACAGAAAACTGCGTGCAGAAAATGTTGCCAAGTGATAAAATACAGTCATGGATAAACAAATGAGTCTGTCGGCGCTGAACGATGAACTGGCACAGGTGCGGACAAAGAAAAAGGAATTCCTTGAGCAGAT
>JAYFNH010000010.1:0-32718 GCA_034933545.1 Oscillibacter sp. | reverse complement strand
CCCCCCCACCTCTTTATAGGGGCTTTATCTAAAAATTACAGGTTCTTCTCGTAAGATTCGATCATCTTTTTGACCATCTGGCCGCCGACGGAACCGGTTTCGCGGGAAGTCAGGTCACCGTTGTAACCGTTCTTCAGATTGACGCCCACTTCGGAAGCGGCCTCCATCTTGAACTTATCCATAGCGGAGCGAGCCTCGGGAACGTTGATCTTGCTGCTATTTTTGTCAGACATATCGAGATCTCCTTTCTTGATGATTCCGCGATACACGATAAGGTTATGAGGTATCGCAATCATATCTTAACCGAAAGAAAGGGGAATATGCCGCCGGATCTGTGGTAAAATACGGCAGTGCTGGCAGCGCCAGAAGACAGCGTAGAAAAACAGGAAAAAGGGCGCTCCACCAGATAAAAGTGGAGCGCCCCTTTTTTAAGCTCGCGAGTTACAGGTTGTTCTCGTAAGACTCGATCATCTTTTTGACCATCTGGCCGCCAACGGAACCGGCCTGGCGAGAGGTCAGGTCGCCGTTGTAGCCTTCCTTCAGGTTCACGCCCACTTCGGAAGCGGCTTCCATCTTGAACTTATCCATAGCCGCACGCGCCTCGGGAACGTTCAGCTTGTTGCTCTTGTTCGTCATGTCGAAATCTCCTTTCTCGTTGAATGAACGATGCATCATTTGCATCGCAACCATATGTTAACCGAAACAGCAAAAAACTTGCATGAATGCGGGTGGTAAATATAGACAGCATTTTTTATTTCTCAAGGGGGATATTTCGTGGTGGATAAAGGATGGATTGTAAAAAGACGGCTGTATTTTTCCATATTTTGTGCTATAATAGCCCAAAAGCCGGCTGAGAAGCAAATTTTCTCCGGCATAGAAGCAAGCGCCTCATTGCCAAACGGGAGAGTGAGCCATGCAGAATATCTGGCGTATTTTTATATATGATCTCCGATCGCTGAGCCGTCATTTTTTTGCCATGGTGGTGATTGTTGCCATCACCATTTTGCCGTCGCTGTACGGCTGGATGAATATATATTCCAACTGGGATCCTTACGGCAGCACCGGCAACATTTCCATTGCCGTGGCTTCGGCGGATGAAGGCTGTACCACAGACGATGGCACGTATATCAATAAGGGACAGGATGTGATCGAAGACCTGAAGGCCAGCACCAGCATCCGTTGGGTCATTGTACCCGATGAGGAAACGGCGGTCAGCGGTGTTTACGCCGGCGATTACTATGCCGCCGTGGTGATCCACCGAGATTTTTCCCAGAATATGTATCACCTGCTTTCGGCCTGGGATCAGAGACCTGCTCTGACCTATTATGAAAACAACAAGAAAAACGCCGTGGCCACCAAGATCACGGATACGGCGGTGTCCACGCTGAAGCAGACCATCAATCAGAACTATCTGGAGGTTCTGCTGGGCGCTCTTTTTGAAAACGCGGAGACATGGGCCCAGGATCTGTCACAGCAGGACACGGTGTCCAAGCTGGTGACGATGCTGGAAAGCTCCCGCCGCACGGTGGAAGCCTGCGGCCGTACGGTGGATGCGTTTTTGGCGGCGGACAGCGGTCTTTCTCAGACGCTGGGCGGGCTCAACGGTTCCTTGCAAAACCTGTCGGCGGGCATGGATATGGCAGTGGACCAGCTCAATCAAGCCGCCGGCGCGGTGGAAAAGCAGCAATCGTCGGTGACGGCGCTGGCGGTGCAGCTTCGTGAGAAACAGGAGGAGGCCCGGCAGGCGCTGGCCCAGTGGAAAAGCGCCCCCGGTAC
Organism: Oscillibacter sp.; assembly: GCA_034933545.1. Classification (GTDB taxonomy): domain Bacteria; phylum Bacillota; class Clostridia; order Oscillospirales; family Oscillospiraceae; genus Vescimonas. The sequence continues at coordinate 30,942 of JAYFNH010000010.1, read as the reverse complement.
TGTCACGGCAGACAGTCTGCTGGCGGCGGCGCGGCAGGTGGAGGAACTCAACCGCCTGCTGACGGAGTGGAGCCAGGCCCTGGGTGGCGGCGGCGCGGCTCTTGGCCCGGTGGGCACGCTGGCAGCGGCGCTGCCGGGTGTTACCGAAACGGATGCCGCCAATGCCAAGCGCACGGCGGCGGATGCCCTGGCCGCGCTGATGAGCACCGCCACGGGGACGGACGTATCGGCGGATACAGCGGCCGCCGCGGCGGCCGCGCTGGCGGAGTACAGCCGGCAAATGAGTGAAAATCTCAAAGCGCTGGCTCAGGGCAGCGCGGCGGCGGATGACCTGACGGCGCTGGCACAGAAGAGCCAGGCGTTGCTGGACGCCATGGGCGAGATGACAGATATCTTCTTTACCCCCGACGGCGGCCGTCTGTCTCAGGACCTGCCGGCCATCTTGTCGCAGACGGCGTCTTTGCTGGACCAGCTTCAACTGGCGGTGTCGGACGGACGGCAGGCGGGCAGCGTGCTGCGCCAGGCTATCCCCCAGGGGGAAACCGCTTTGCGCCAGGCACGGGAGGGGCTTTCCAGCGTGGATGACGCGCTGGGCAGTTTCCTTTCCAAACTGGAAAACCAGGATATCACCGCGCAAATCGACACCCTGCTGGCACTGGGCGGCAAGGATCCTGCCCTTTATGGCGCCTTTTTTTCCCAGATGGTGCAGACCTCGGTGGTCAAAGTTTATCCCATCGAAAATTACGGATCGGCCATGGCACCCTTTTATTCGGTACTGGCCATTTGGGTGGGCGGCGTCATGCTGGTGGCCATCGTCAAGGTACACGCGGCGGATGGAGGTCTGCGCTCGCCCAAACCTCGTGAACTCTTTTTTGGGCGGTATCTGCTGTTTTTCCTTTTGGCGCAGGTGCAATCGGCGATTATTGCGGCGGGCGATCTGTATTTGCTGAAAATCCAGTGTGTGCAGCCGGGACTTTTGTTCCTGACGGCCTCGGTGACCGGCTTTGTATTCAGCCTTTTGATCTATGCGCTGACGGTTTCCTTCGGCGACGTGGGAAAAGCGGTGGTCGTGGTGGTGATGGTGCTGCAAATCGCCGGTTCCAGCGGCACCTTCCCCATTGAGCTGCTGCCGGATATTTATCAGAAGATCTATCTTTTCTTCCCCTTCCCCTATGCCATCAACGCCATGAGGGAGTGCATCTGCGGGCTGTACGGCACCTATTATGTGGAGATGCTGGGCAAGCTGTCTCTCTTTGCGGTGGCGGCTTTGCTGATCGGCCTTTTGGTGCGGCGGCCTTTTATGGGCGTCAACCGGTTTGTGGAAGAAAAGCTGGAAGAAACAGAACTTCTTTAACAGGAGCGTGAACCATGACAGATCAGGAACGGACCGACCGGCTCTATCATGAGCTGCTGCGGGATGTGGTGAAATTTCATAAAGAAAACCAGCGCCGCATCCACAAGGGGCTCATCAGTCTGGCGGCGGTGCCGATGGTCTTTCTGGTGCTGGTATTTTTGACAGACAGCTCCAAGGTAATCTTTTTGCTGCTGTGGATCGTGTCGCTTTTCGGCATCTCAGCCTATTTGATCGCGGTGGAGTATATCGACTATGAAATGCAAAATAAACTGCGGGAGCTGGCTTTGTTTGAACTGTCCCAGTGGGACAGTCTGCTGGAGATGCCGCAGCTGGAGGAGTGGAAGACCTCCTTTAAAGAGCGGGTGCGCCGGGTGGAGCAGGAGATCATGGAACTGCAAACCATGCGGGATGAGCGCAAGGAGCCCGGCGACTTGCCGGTGATCTATGAAGAACCGGCGGAGGAGACACCGCCGGAGACCGCATACCCGGAAGCATCTGCCACGGAAGAAATAGCACCTGCGGAAAAACCCGTTGTGGCTTCCGCTCCGGCACTTGACACAGCGCCTGCGGCGGCGTCCGCACCACGGCCCGTGACGCTTTGGAAGGCGCGGCCCGCAGGCGAAAAAGAAATTTTCCGGGAAGAAGCGGTGGTGGAGGACGCGCCGCCCTACCGCCCGGCGCCGTCACCGGATCTGCCGGCGGCGGAGATACAACAGCTGGAGGGGCGGATCGACGCGCTGGACCGGGAAATGGGTCAGCTGCGGCAGGTCTACCGGCAGCAGGCGCCGGGCCGTGAAACGAAGCCGGAAGAAAAACATATGTCCCCCGGGGAGAAAACGCCGATGCGGCGCCTGGTTCCCCATCAGACAGAGGGAACGCTCTGGCAGCGGCTTGGCCAGCAGGTGCGGGAGTCGCTGCGCCAGTGGGCACAGCCGCGCCCAGAGGATGGGAGCGCCGCCAAGAGGGAACAGGAGTAGTATGGGAAACATCTGGAAAATCATCAAAGCGGATTGGCGGCGCCTGACGGCCAGTGTGGTGGCGGTGGTAACGCTGATAGGCCTTTGCATCATTCCCTGCCTGTATGCCTGGTTCAACATTTTTTCCAACTGGGACCCTTACGGGCAGGCATCCACCTCTCAGATCAAGATAGCCGTGGCCAATGAGGACCGAGGCGATACGGTGATGGGGCTTTCGCTGAACATCGGCGCTTCAGTGCTCAGCGGTCTGCAATCCAACAAGGATATGGGGTGGGTGTTTTTGGACTCCGCCCAGGAGGCCGCCGATGGGGTAAGGGCCGGCAAGTATTATGCGGCGCTGGTGATTCCGGCGGAATTTACCGCGCAGTTTCTCAGCTTTTTGGGGGAGCATGTGGAGCATCCGCAGATCCTTTATTATGAAAATGAAAAGAAAAACGCCATTGCGCCCAAAATCACCAGCAAGGCCAAAACCGCTGTGCAGCAGCAGGTGAATACCACCTTCATCAATACGGCGGCCAATGCGCTGGCGGCGGTCAATTCGGTGCTGCACGCCTTTGGACTGGATATGGGGGATGCTGCCAACGCGCTGACAGGGAATCTGGACCGGCTGTACAACAATGTGCAGACGTTGGATCAGATGCTGGCCTCTTTGCAGGCGCTGACGGCCCAGGCCACCAGTATGGCGGACTATGGGCAGCTGACGCTGCGGGATCTCACCGGCGCCATGCAGTCGGGAGAACAGGGACTCAGCACAGCGGGCGGCCGTTTGACCCAACAGCAGACCCAGTTTGCCACAACGGAAACAGCCGCTCTGGAAGGACTTGACAAGATTGACAAGGATCTGGCCGGCCTTTATCAGACGCTGGATGCCTCCCTTCAGGACCTTAAGATGCTGGCAGCCTTTCAGCAAAATCAACTGGCCGGTGAGAAAGCACTGGCGGAGTCGCTTCTCTCCCGGCTGGCGGAGGTTCGCCAGAATCCCGCCATTGCCGGCAATGAGCAGGCGCTGGCGCGGCTTGACCAGGCGGAAGCGGCCTTGCGGCAGCTTGTTGCCGCACTGGACACTTTGTCCCAGACAGGCATGACGGAAGAGCAGCTGACGGCCGCGCGGACGGCGGCGCTCACACCGGTGACAAAGGCCCGGGAAGCGGTGCAGCTGTCGGCACTGCTGCTGAACGGATCCATTGCTCCCGCGCTGACGGAAGCCTTTACCGCGGCGGAAAATGCGCTGTCCGGTATGCAGCAGCAGATGGCGGCGGTGGAAAGCGGCCTCTCTGGCGCACAGAATATACTGAGCCAGTACGGAACGGCGCTGACGGAGGCCAGCGGCAGTCTCAGCGCCGCCCGTGAGGTCTGCGGGGAGGTGCTAGCCTATACCGGCCAGATGAGCCGGGACGTTCATAAGCTGGTGGACAGCGATATGTTCCAAAAAATGGTGGAATTGCTGGCCACCAATCCGGAGGGACTGGCGGATTATATCGCCTCGCCTCTGGAGCTGCATACGGTGGAGGTCTATGAGATCCACAGCTATGGCTCGGCCATGGCGCCTTATTACATCATGCTGGCTCTTTTTGTGGAGACGCTGTTCTGCGCCACGCTGATCCATGTCAAGATCGACCCGCCCATTCCGGGAGTGTTCAATTTGCGGCCGTGGCAGGCGTTTTGGGGGCGGTATTTCACCTTTTTCGCGGTGGGGCAGGCGCAGGCGCTGCTTACCGGTGTGGGGTGCTTGTTCTATGTGGGCATCCAGTGTCTGGCGCCGTGGAAATTTCTTCTTGGCTGCTGCGTGCTGAGTCTGAACTTCTCTATGATGAACTTTGCGCTGGTATACGCGCTGGATAATATCGGAATGGCCCTGTCGGTAATCATTCTGGTCTTGCAGGTGGCGGGCTCCGGCGGCTCGTACCCTGTGGATGTGCTGCCCCCGCTGTTCCAGAAGCTCTATGTGGCCATGCCCTTCCACTATGGCATGGATATGGTGCGGGAGACCATCGCGGGGCTTTATGGGAACAATTATTGGAAATATCTGGCGATCCTGCTGGGCATGACAGTGCTTTTTGTTATTTTCGGCCAGGTGGTCTACTTCCCGGCCAGACGGCTCAATGCGGCCATCGCCCGGAGCAAAGAGGCCACGGGCATTATGAACTGACAGGCAATTTATACGCGAAAAACCGTCTCTGTTTTCCGGAAAACAGAGACGGTTTTTTCATATAACGGAAAATTTTTCACCGGTCACGGCAGATACCGCAGGAAAAATTCAGCAATGTCTCGGCAGAGAATAACCCGCCGGGAGGCCAGGGTGTGGTCGGTGCAGAACTCCTCATAAAAGAACTGGTGGCCCCCGCTTTTTTCCATGGCTTCACACAAGGGATAGCAGTGCAGCGCCACAGGGGTGTGCTCGTCCCGGTTGGCGCCGATGCAGAGGACCGGCTTGCGGGATAGCGCCGGGCAAAGAGCGGCGAGCCGGTACTCCCGGGCGTGGAGGCTCAGCTCATCTAGCAGCTTGTCTGCTGAAAAGCCCTTGAGCCAGCCGTCGCCGCAGTGCAGCACCTCCATGAGGTTCCGGCGGCATACCGGGTCCTTGCGGCCCTCCAGATATACACGACCCACGTCGAAGGGCGTAATCAGCACCCCGGCTTGCAACTCTTCATACCGGGCCAGCATATGCGCCGTCACAAAAGCGCCCATGCTGTGGCCCACCATGAAAAACCGGTCTTCGTCCAGATTCCACTCTTCCCGGTTTTCCATGAGATACGTCAGCACCGTCTCCGCGTCCTCCAGACAGTTTTCAAGAGCGTACTCGCCGTCGCTGCCCCAGCTACCGCTGTAATGAAACGTCATCACCGCGAAGCCCACACGACGCAGCGCCTGGGCCAGATCCATGTTTTGCTCACAGCCGGGGTAGCCGTGAGCCAGCAAAACGGTGGGGTGGGGACCGGCGCCGCCGGGCAGATACAGCAGCGTGAACAAATTCCCCCGCTCGCCGGGGATCAGCTGGCACACCGAGGAGGGTTGCTGCTCAAATTCCGGTAGCTCCGTGTCCTGAAACAGATAACTGATGTCCATGCTCTCTCTCCTTTACCGTTACTGGCGGCGTGCCAGCAGATACTCATCCCCGGGCCGCCAGTAGGGGCAGTCCGCGTGGCCGGAGGAGAGAAACCGCATCATCTCATCCTCGTCCAGATCCACCTCGCAGTAATAGGTGTCGTCTTCTTCGTCATAGGAATAAAACTGGCAGCATTCACAGCTGGTTTTTCCACTCATAGGTGTACTTCCTCCGTTTCCCGCAGATCTCCTCTGGCCTTCAGATCGGCGATGATCCGGGCGTACATCGTCTCGTCGATGCGGAATTTCTTCCGGTAGATCCAATAGCCCACCACAATGAACAGCAAGGGGATGGCGAACATGGCGCATTTGACCAGCAGCTTGCCGCCGGCATCAATGGCCACCGCCGCTTCGCTGCCCTTTTTGATGCCGGAGAGGATCAAAGAAAGGGAAATGAACGCTGTGGACAGCGCCCCGCCGATCTTGTTAATCAAAGGCTGAATGGAAAAGGTGATGGACTCGTTGCGCTTGCCCAGCTTCCACTGACCGTATTCAATGGTATCCGTCAGAAACATCAGCATGAGAAGCTGAATAAACGCCTGCCCCACAAAGATGATGACGGCGGAAACCGCGATCAGTGCCAGCGACTTTTCGGCAAAGGCAAAAAGTCCGTAGCCCACGATCACCAGCACTGTGGCCGCCGTGTAAAGCTGACGGCGGTTATACTTTTTGGAGCACAGGGGGAACACCAGCAGCGCCCCCAGCTGGGCCACGCCGCACACACCGGCCAGCACCGCGTACATATTGATGTTGCCGAAGAGATATTCCATGTAATAGGCCGCAAAACCCGTGGTGGTGCAGTAGCCCACCATGAAAAGCGCCATGGACAGCGTCACCCACATCAGTTGATCGTTGTCCACCAACACATGGAACATCTGCCGGACGGTGGTTTTTTCCTCCACCTTGAACCGGGTGCGGTCCTCATTCACCCCCAGCAGCGGGAAGCAAAGGCCCACCAGCATCAGCCCGCTGACGGCCAGCGCCACCAGAAACCAGGCTCGGGGCGTGTTGCCCAAGGCTGTGGTAATAGGCTGCCAGCCCACCATGATGGCGTACATGCCGATGTTGGCGCAGATCCGGGCGAAGGCGCCGCAGTTCTCCCGTTCCTTCTGGTCCACCGTGAGACTGGGGAGCATGGTCCAGTAGGCAATGTCGTTGATGCCGTAGCTGATGTCCCAAAGCACATAGGAAAGGGCGAAGATCACCACAAAGGAAACGCCTGTGCCTACGTTGCCGAAGAGAATCAGATAAAAAATCACGCTGACCACGCCGCCGATGAGCATGGGGGGCTTGAATTTTCCCCAGGGGGAATGAATGTTGTCGATGATCAGTCCCGTGATGGGGTCGTTCAGCGCATCGAAGATCCGCAGCACCGACAGCACCACGCTGACGGCGGCAAACACCCCGATGGGCAGCGAGAGCACGTTGGAGAGAAAATACAGCAGCGCATTGGCCTCAAACGCATAGAACATATCCCGGCCCACTGTGCCGAGACCAAAAAAATATTTATTTCGTTTTAACATGATCGTCCATCCTCTCCCGCAGGATCACAGATTCACAGGGCTGTAACAGTCCGTCATACCGGTTGTATCCGTAATTGGAGAGCACCAGCTCCCCAACATAGGGGACGCGCTGGGGTTTGTCGCTGAAGTTGAGCACCACCGTATAGGCTTCGCCAGTTCCCACACGGCGGTAGGCAAACACTTCATCCGAGATGCGAAGCGGCTCAAAAGATCCGAAGAGCAGCGTTTCGCTGCCCCGCCGCAGAGGAATGAGCTGCTTATAATAGTTCAGCAGGGAATCGGGGTTTTCTTTCTGGGAAGCGTAGTTCACAAAACGGTAGTTGCCGTTGACGCCCAGCCAGGGTGTGCCGGTGGTAAAGCCCGCCTGGGGTTCCACCGTCCACTGCATGGGGGTGCGAGCATTGTCCCGGCTGGTGGGCGCGATCATTCGCCAGCGCTGCCTGGCGGGAACGTGCCAGGAGCGCAGAAGCGCGTCGATATTGCGGGATTCCACATCCTGCACCTGAGCCATGGAGGTGAAGTCAAAATTGGTCATGCCGATCTCCTGCCCCTGATAAATGAAGGGCGTCCCCTTGAGGGTAAAGAGCATGGTGGCCAGCAGCTTGGCGGAGTGAATGGGATAGCGGGCACTGCCGAACCGGGAGACGCTGCGGGGCTGATCGTGGTTTTCCAGATACAGCGTGTTCCACGGCACCTGCTGCTGCCAGCGGCTGAGCGCCTTGGCCAGCCTGGCGGGATGGAAGTCCGTTTTGAACCACTTCACGATCCTTTGGTCGCACTCCATATGCTCGAAACCAAACACCATGTTCAGTTCCCGGCGTTCCGGGGCCGACAGGTCGCAGGCCTGCTTGGTGTCCACAAAAACCGTCTCTCCCACGGTGAAAGCGTCATATTCATCCAATATATTGCGTATTTCACGCAGGATACGGTGCGTTCCCTCCAGGGACAGGTAGTGATCGGAGCCGGTGAGAACGGCTTTTTTGGGAGAGGACTGGAGAGAGTCCTTCCAGAGAATGTTGATGACGTCGCAGCGAAAACCGGCGATGCCCCGGTCCAGCCAGAACCGAAGGATCTCTTTGACCTCCTCCAGCACTTTGGGCTCGTGATAGTTGAGATCCGCCTGATGGGGGGCAAACAGGTGCAGATAGTAAGCGCGGCTGCGGTCGTCGTACGCCCAGCAGCTGCCGCCGAAAAAGCCGGTCCAGTTGTTGGGCAGTTTGCCGTTTGTTCCCTCGCGCCAGTAATAGTAATTGCGGTAAGGGCTGGCGGGGTCGCGGCTGGCCTGGAACCAGGGATGCGCCGTGGAGGTGTGATTGATCACAAGATCCATGATGACGCGGATGCCCCGCTCTTTGGCCTCCGCGATGAGGCGGTCCATGTCGTCCATGTTGCCGTACTCGGGATTGACGGCCCGGTAGTCGCTGATGTCGTAGCCGTTGTCCTCGTTGGGGGAGGCGTACACGGGGCTGAGCCACAAGATGCCCACACCCAGCGCTTTTAGCTCATCGAGCTTGGAAATAATGCCCGGCAGGTCGCCAATGCCGTCGCCATTGGAATCGCAGAAACTGCGGGGATAGATCTGATAGACGACTTCTTCTTTCCACCATTCGCTCATGGGGGTCACTCCTCTCCGCGGCGGGGATAGGCCGCCGCACAGTAACGCTGATAGACTTCCTCGGTCACGCCGCCATCCCGGATCACGGCGGCATAAAAAGCGCCGCTCTTTTTCACCGTCCGCTTCTGGGTGGCGTAGTCCACATGGATCAGGCCGAACCGGGCCGACGCGCCCTCCAACCACTCAAAATTGTCGCAGAAGCACCAGTGATAGTACCGCTCCACAGGAAGGCCCGCATCACACAAGGCCTTGAGATGCTCATAGATCAGGCGGCTGCGATAGGTATCGCTGTTGTCGCAGGTGCCGTTTTCCGTGATATAAATGGGCAGGGGCAGGAGGCGATACATCCGGCGGCAGACCTCGGCCAGACCCTGGGGATCAATCTCCCAGCCTAGGTCGTTGACCTCCGCGCCTTGGGGCGCGTCCATTTTAAGACCCGCCACCGTGATGCGTCGGTAATAATTCACGGCGATGAAATCGCACCACTGACCCTTGCGAATGCCGGAATGATGTCCGATGGGAAAGGTGACTTTTCCCAGATACATGGCTCGGGTCACGGCATCCTGAAAGCCAAGAGAAGCAAAATGCCCACAGACACGATCCCAGGGACTGCCGGGACGGGCGGGGACAAAATGGCACAGGTGATGGGCAAAGCTGACGCGGGTATCGGTAAAGCCCATCTCCCGGCGTACTCGGTGGATCATCTCATACAGGGCGATATGGCAGGCACTCATATGGGTCAGCACCCGGCGGTAAGAGGAAAAACGCCGCTTCCCCGGGGGCCATTCGCCGAAAAAGTAGCCCAGCAAGGCATAGACGTTGGGCTCGTTGATGGTGATATACTCCGCCACCAGATCGCCCACCACACGCACCACCTTTTCGGAAAAACGCAGCAAATATTCCACGCACCGGGGATTTTCAAAGGCGCCCATGGCCTCAAACCAGCGGGGATTGGTGAAATGGTGCAGCGTCAGCAGCGGGCGGATGCCCGCGTCCACCAGTGCCTGGATCTCTTCCCGGTAGCGGCGGAGCGCCTCCTCGCAGAAAACGCCCTCCTCCGGCTCAATGCGGCTCCATTCCACGCCGAAACGGTAGGTCTGAAGCCCCATGTCCTTCATCAGTGCCAGATCCTCCCGCCACAGCTCATAGTGGCGGTTGGCCACCTCAGGGGAAGAACCATCCTTGATATGGCCCGCGCGATACCAATCGTACCAGCTGTTGCCCCGGTCACCGCCCTCGATCTGCGTGGCGGCGGAGGCGGCGCCCAGCAGAAACGGTACTTGAAACCCATGCATAGCGGCTGCTCCTTTCGATACTTTTACACTTTGCATTATAAAGCTATTCCACCCCTCCGTCAATGACGGAATGAGGCGAAAAAGCCGCCGTGACAAGGGGAAAAAGAGAGGGAGAGGGCAAAGAAGAAAAAAGAAAAAGCACATACGGCGGGGGCAAAGGCCTCCGCCGTAAGCGCTTTTATGCAGAGGGGTCAATAGGGAAGGAGCGTGTCGGGACAGGCACCGGCGGCGGAGGGCGCAAAGTCCTCCGGGGAGGCAAGATGCATCACCGACACCTCGTAGGCCGTACGCTGCTCTGTCTGGGCGCCGGTGTTTTTGGCGTAGGTCCGGCTCTGCACACGGCCCTCCAGCGTCAGGCGCTCGCCCACACGCATGGCGCCTGCCTGCTGGGCCACCAGACCCCAGGCGATGCACGGCAGATAGTCCGCCCGGCCATAGCGCCGGTTTACTGCCAGGATCACATCGCAGATGCTCCGCCCCAGCGGCGTTCGGCGCAGCGTGGGCGCCTTGCAGACGATGCCGGAGAGCTGAATCTGATTGAAAGGCTCACCGCTGCATGGTGTCAGACTTTGGGCAAACACCGAGATCACCAGTCGGCTGCCCACCCCGCTTTTGTTGTTGAACGAGCGTAGCTGTCCCGTGACACACAGCGCGTCCCCCGGCCGGGAAGGCGTTTGCTCCAGCAGATGCTGGGAGATGATGATGGGCAGCACGTCCGTCTGGCCGGACAGACGGTTCACCGCCAGAGGGAATCTGCAGAAGGTCTCGCCGTGATTCACATGGGACAGCACCGGCTCCGTCAGCATCTGCCCGCACAGACGGACTCGGTTAAAGTTTCGGGTATCATCCATCGCTTGCACCTCTTTCGTTACTGTTGGCCTAACTATATGAGGCTGTCCCAGGGATTATGCCTCTTTTCACAAAGGCAAATATGGGGTATAATCAGACAAAAAGGAGGGGATCCCATGCGTTATCAAGGAAAGGTCTACCGGCCGCCCAGCGAGGCGTACAGCCTCATCGTGCAGGTCACCTACGGATGCAGCCACAACCGCTGCGCCTTTTGCGATATGTATGATGACAAACACTTCGCCATGCGTCCCATGAACGAGATCCTGGAGGATTTCGACATGGCCCGGGCCCAGTACCGGCAGGTGCAGCGCGTCTTTCTGGCCGACGGCGACGCCCTGGCCCGGCGGACAGATGAACTCATCGCCATTTTGGATCACGTGTACCGCCTGTTTCCCGAGTGCCGGCGGGTGACCTGCTACGCATCCCCCGGCAGCATCCGCACCAAGTTGCCAGAGGAGCTGCGGCTGCTGCGGGAAAAAGGCCTGATGATGGTCTATATGGGCCTGGAGTCCGGCTGCGATGCCGTACTGGCCAAAATGAACAAGGGGCACGATGCCAGCGCCATCATCGCCGCGGGGCAGAAGGTTCGTGCCGCCGGGATCGCCCTTTCCGTCACGGCCATCTCCGGCCTTGGCAGCACGGAACTGCTGGAAGAGCACGCCGTCAAAACGGCGGAGGCGCTGGGCGCCATCCGGCCGGAGTACATCGGCCTTCTGACGCTGATGGTGGAGCCGGGAACGCCCCTGGAAAAATGGGTGAGGGAAGGCAGCTTTACAGTGCTTGAGCCCGTGGAAATTTTGCAGGAAACAGGCCTCTTGCTGTCCCATATCGACAGCGAGGGCAGTGTCTTTCGCATGAACCACGCCTCCAACTATCTGACGCTGAAGGGGACGCTGAACCGGGATCGGGACGCCATGCTTGACCAGGTGCGGCGGGGCCTGGAGGGGTACGGCCTGCGCAGCGAATGGATGCGGGCTTTGTAAAAAAGGGATTGACAAACGGCGAAACCGGTGATAAGATAGCACACAAGTTCAAACCGTTGAGTAAGAAGAGTAGCCTTTGACAAAGCACAAAGAGAGCCGCGGGTGGTGCGATCGCGGTTGTGGCGTGAGAGGTGAATGGACTTATGAGGGCGAAGCGAAAGCCACACCGGCGAGTAGCAGTCGACGGCAGCCGCGGCCGTTATCCCGGCGGAGCGCATGATGGTGCGTGCAAAGTGGGCGCTTCGCGCCAAATTGGGTGGTACCGCAGAAGATTTTTTCTCCTGTCCCATGGATATTCCATGGGACAGGATTTTTTTATGCACAGGAGGGTTTTTCATGAAACGGCTGGATTTTCGATGGTGAGGAATGTTGGCTTTCGATCCCTATCAAACGAAAAATAAAACTTGTAAGGAGTTATTATCATGAAAGAACAGAACATTCCCTATAAAATTTATCTTACCGAGGATGAAATGCCCCGGAATTGGTACAATGTGCGGGCGGATATGACCAATAAGCCCGCGCCGCTGCTGAATCCAGCGACGCTCAAGCCCATGACCGTGGACGAACTCAGCGGCGTTTTCTGCCGAGAGCTGGCGGAGCAGGAGCTGGACGACACCAACGCCTACATTCCCATTCCGGAAGAGATCCGCTCTTTCTACAAAATGTACCGGCCGTCGCCGCTGGTGCGGGCTTACTGCCTGGAGGAGAAGCTGGGGACGCCCGCCAAGATCTATTATAAATTTGAGGGCAACAACACCTCCGGTTCCCACAAGCTCAACTCCGCCATCGCCCAGGCATACTACGCCAAGAAGCAGGGCCTCAAGGGCGTTACCACCGAGACCGGCGCCGGACAGTGGGGCACCGCGCTGGCCATGGCCTGCGCCTATCTGGACCTGGACTGCCGGGTGTTCATGGTCAAGTGCTCCTATGAGCAAAAGCCCTTCCGCCGGGAGGTCATGCGGACCTACGGTGCCCATGTGACGCCGTCCCCCTCCGACACCACTGAGATCGGACGCAAGATCCGCGCGGAATTTCCCGATACCACCGGGTCGCTGGGCTGCGCCATCAGCGAGGCTGTGGAAGCGGCTGTCAGTCAGCCGGACTACCGCTATGTACTGGGCTCTGTACTCTCCCAGGTGCTGTTGCACCAGTCGGTGATCGGTCTTGAGACACAGACCGCGCTGAAAAAGTACGGCATCAAGCCGGATATCATTATCGGCTGCGCCGGCGGCGGCTCCAACCTGGGCGGGCTTGTCGGTCCCTTTGTGGGTGAAAAGCTGCGAGGCGAAGCGGATTACCGCATCATCGCCGTGGAGCCGGCCTCCTGTCCCAGTCTGACACGGGGCGTCTTCCGCTATGATTTCTGCGACACCGGCGAAATTTGTCCCATGGCCAAGATGTATACCCTGGGCAACGGCTTTATCCCCTCCGCCAACCACGCCGGCGGCCTGCGCTATCACGGCATGAGCTCCATCTTGTCCCAGCTGTACCACGAAGGACTGATGGAAGCGCGGTCCGTGGAGCAGTCGGCTGTATTCGAGGCGGCGGAGTACTTTGCCAAGTGCGAGGGCATCCTGCCAGCTCCCGAGAGCAGCCACGCCATTCGCGTCGCCATGGACGAGGCCATCCGCTGCCGGGAGACAGGGGAGGAAAAGACCATCGTCTTCGGCCTCACCGGCACCGGCTACTTTGACATGATGGCCTACGCCCAGTACAACGACGGTACCATGACAGACCATGTTCCCACCGATGCGGAGCTTCAAAAGGGCTTTGCCACCATTCCCAGCTTTCCAGGCAACGAGTAAACCACACAAAAAAGAGGGTACGCACCCGCGTACCCTCTTTTTTTACAAATAAGACCGAAGATCGGACACCAGCTGGTCTTCAATGGAGATCAGCGTCCGGCAAAGACCGCGGGCATGTTCATCCGCCGCGCTGTACTCGTTGAGATACTGGCTCAGCGACTTGATGCCCATGGAACAGCCATCTGTGATCAGACCGGCCACCGTGGCGTCACTGTCGTCCATGCCCATTTTCCAGCCTGTCTTCACCGCCGACATCCCCTTGGCCAGAGGGCTGGGATCCTTCTCCTCTTCACCGCTATTTCGCAGCAGCGAGTGGATTTCGCTGCCAATGCGTGTATGCTGCTGCCGGCTCTCCACCAGAAGCGATTTGAGCCGGGGACTTTCCACCCGGTCAATTACGTCGTCCAGGGATTTGACGGCCATTTTTGTACCGGCGTCGCACTCCTGGAGCAGATAGACGGTATCCTGTGCTGCCATAAAATTGTTGCCTCCCTTTCCCGTACCGCGGGTCGCACCGCTTTTAGTATGAGCTGCTGCCGCGGTCTCTATACACGGGCACGCTACTTTACGGACGGGTGGGAGATGAGCCGGCTTTTTTCTTGCCGCTCTTGGCCGCCCCCTGCAATTCCGGCACCGGCGGCACCTCGTTGCGGGGTTTGGTATGCGTCCAGTCCGGACGGGCCATGCCCTGCTTTGCCATCAGAACGCCTTGGGCTGCTCATCCAGCGACACGGTGGCGGCAGCCTCCCGCAGCGCGGAGAAAGAACCGATGGAGCCTTGCTCCTGCAAAGTGGTTTGGATCGACGGGGACAGCGAGTAAAAATATTCGTAAGCCGACGGATCACGGTTGAGAAGATCCGTCAAAGGACAGATATCCTGTTTCATTTGGGTCACTCCTTCCCAATTCTATCATGCGTGAAAACTGTCGTTTTATGCATAATGCCCTAAATTTTAAAAATATTTAAAATTTTTCCAAATTATTTTTAATATATCCCTTGACTTTTATGCAAAAAAGAAGTATATTGATTAAAATCGCTTAGGGCGAACTATATTAAAAGAGGTATTTTCATGTATCAAGACAAAACCATCGTTTGCAAAGACTGCGGTCAGGAATTCACCTTTACCGCTGGTGAACAGGAATTTTATGCTGAGCGTGGCTTCCAGAATGAGCCTCAGCGCTGCAAGGCTTGCCGCAATGCCCGCAAGGGTGGCGCTGGCCGTGAAGGTGGACGCCAGATGTACGACGCGGTGTGCGCCGAATGCGGGAAGCCCTGCAAGGTGCCCTTCCAGCCCCGCGATGATCGTCCTGTGTATTGCAGCGATTGTTTTAGCAAACGATAAAAGGTGAAAAAATCGTCTCTCGAAAGAGAGACGATTTTTTTATGCCCAAAAGAAAACGGATGAGCCGACACCAACCCCGTATTCAGCGGCACCGAGCAGTACCAGACGGCAGGGGGCGGCGGCGCAAGGGCAGCGCTTTTGAGGCCGAGGCTGTGAAAGCACAAGAAGCACAAAAAGAGGGCCGACGGCCCTCTTTTGGCTTTTTATAAGATTGCGGCGCTTTGGCGCCTGGTGGGGCGTAAAAGCGAAGCGCTTTTTACCGCAAAAAGATCCTCTGAAAAACGGTGCTCAGGCGCCTGCCGCCGTCTGCGGCGGGACAGCCTTGCGAGGCTCTTCAAAAATGCGGCTGCTTTCGATCAAAAGAATCCGGGCACCGGATTTGGAAGTGCCGCAATGAGAAACCAACTCGTTGTCCACCACAGCGTCCAGCGGCTGCATATCCTCCAGACGCTCCACCGACAGGACCTCGTCCACCATAATACCGAGCTTTTCCTCCTCACAGCAAAGGACGATACACATTTTTTTCCAAGAAGAGGAAAATTCGTTAATCATCGCGTCAATGCCACCCAACACGCTGTTCATGGCGGGAATGCTGATGCGCTCAATGATCTCACGCTGCTTGTCCTTGTCACCTTGGCACGCCATGCAGTCCCTGGCGGACTGATGAATGATCTGATGGGGATTGTCAATCTTTTTCATGGCCATCATTACGGAATGATTGGACGAGGTATAATGGTCGTACCATTTGCCAAACGCGCATTTGTGATGGTCGGTGGCCAGCGTGAAGGGGGTATTTTCCTCCACGGAGCGCTTAAGCTGATCCACCCAGTGGATGTGATCCTGCTGTCGGTCATGCAGCATTTTCACAAATTCGGTCTGCTCCTGCTCCAGTGACGGCACATCCAGCATTTTACGCAGATCGATCATGGGCAGTAGATAACCCCGCACGGAGATCACGCCCCTCATGCAGTCGCGGGAGCGGGGGACAGGCGTTAGCTCCTCTTTCAGCTCAAAAATGGAATCCACACAGTTGGCGTTGAACGCGTATGTCTGCTCTTTGACCTTAAACGTGACAAACAAATCGTCTGTTTTCTTTTCCAGTTCCATAGGGCACCTCCTGGTATCCGCTGCTTCATGTGGAGCGCTTTGTGAATAAAAAGAAGGCTTCCCTCAGTGCGGCAGGTATTGCGCAAAGATGGAAAACCCCTTTTGGCCAAGCGGCGCCCCATTCATTTTTACTGATTTTACCACGGAACAGATGACTTGTAAACATTGAAAATGGTGATAAAAGGAAAAGGAAAACAAAAAAGTGACTTATTGATTTTTTTGCCGGAGAGGCCTTTTTTTTTGATATAAACCGGCAGATATAAATAATAGGGAGGTTATAAAACGGGGACGAGCACCAGATATGGTTTTTTTCGCCTGACAAACAAACGAATGCTCTTGAAAGGAAGGATCATAATGAACATCAAAAAGATAGAGCCCGTCACAAATTCCTATGGAAAATCCATGGACAATCCGGGGAAAAGAGACATGTCATTTGATACAACACCGAAAAAGAGCCGTGATGTGCTGGAAATTTCCAGCGAAGGACAAGACGCGGTAAACCGATCTGTGGGTCAGAAGGGGTATGAGCTTTCCAAAGTAATGAACATTCATCAAAAGAGAGCCAATGGGGAAGCCAGTGAAGAGGAAATCGAATATTACTGGCGGACCCGGGAAAATGACCCGGCGCTTGACATGCAGCTGTATGAACAGGACAAGGCCGAGGCGATGGAGTTTGTCAACAACGCACAGCGTATTTTGCGAAAGATGGGGTCCGGTCAGAAACTGACGAAGGAAGAGCGGGATATGGTCAAAAATGACCTCCGCTTGCAGAAGAAGATCGCAAAAAAACCGAAAAACCACTGGCAGGCACTTGAAAAGCGGCAAATTTGGCGCTGAAGTATTTCAAAAGGGCTCTGTGACACAGCGCAGCGGCGGGACGTATGATGGGCGCCGGACGGGGAAAACTGTTGACGCGGCATTTTGCGCGTAGATAGAAAGGAGCGTTCCCCATGAAGAAAAAAGAAGATCTGAAAGAACGGAAGCAGACTCCCGATGTGGGACAGATGACGCATTTCTCGGCACCCAGGACCGATCCCCAGGGAAGCTGGACAGGCTGCCCGGCCGATCCCAGAGAAAAACCGGTGCAGGACGCGGACGACCTGTAACAAAAAGCCCTGTTTGCGCCAAAGGCGCAAACAGGGCTTTTTTGAAAAGGATGCAGAAGGCTGTGCCCGCGGGCTGTTCGCTTTTGTCAGACAGTTCCCACGCCGCAGCCAAAACGGACTGCGTCTTTTTTGCCGCCGCGGCGACAACCTCTGGGAGGAGGTTCCTGTGCAGCGGAAACTCAGCGCTGGTACTCGAACTCCAGGTTATACAGCGACACCGTGTCGCCGTCCTGAATACCCTGCGCCTCCAGCTGGTCAAAAAGGCCGGACTGGCGCAGCATCTTGTCAAAATACATCCGGCTTTCATAGTCGGAGAAATTGATGTTGGACATAAGCCGCTGGAGCCAGGGGCCTTCCACCAGCCAGGTGCGATCCTCCTGATGGATCTGCAAGGGTTCGGAGGTATCCACCTCCGGCGGACGGGCCACAAACTCCGGCGCGTACACACGCACCGGCGGCAGCGTGGCAAGCCTTTCAGCCACCTTCTGAATCAGTTCCCGCGTACCCGTGTGGGTGGCGGCAGAGAGCGTCAGAAAGGAATAGCCAAGCGCTTCCACGTGGCTTTGCAGCGCCTCCAGCAGGGCGGGATCCGTCAGGATATCCGTCTTATTGCCCACCACGATCTGGGGGCGCTCCGCCAAAGCGGGGCTGTACTGCTTGAGCTCGGCGTTAATGGCGTCAAAGTCCGCCACAGGATCGCGGCCTTCGCTGCCGGACACATCCACCACATGCACCAGAAGGCGGCAGCGATCGATATGACGGAGGAAATCGTGGCCGAGACCGGCGCCCTCCGAGGCGCCCTCAATGATGCCGGGAATGTCGGCCATCACAAAGGAAACGCCGTCATCCACATAAACCACGCCCAGATTGGGATAGAGCGTGGTGAAATGGTAATTGGCAATTTTCGGGTGAGCCTTGGTGACCACCGACAAAAGGGTGGACTTGCCCACGTTGGGGAAGCCCACCAGCCCTACGTCGGCCAGCAGCTTCAGCTCCAGGATCACATCGTGCGCTTCCCCCGGCAGACCTGCCTTGGCAAAGCGGGGCACCTGCCGTGTGGGCGTTGCAAAATGCTGGTTGCCCCAGCCGCCTTTGCCGCCGCGACAGAGGATAAACGACTCATCATCGGACATATCCTTGATGATCTCACCGGTCTCTGCGTCACGCACCAGCGTGCCCCGGGGCACACGGATGGTGAGAGACTGACCGTCCTTGCCGGACTTGCGGCAGCCCTGGCCGTCCACGCCGTTGCCGGCTACGTACTTGCGTTTATAGCGGAAATCCATCAGAGTGGACATATTGTCATCCACCTGCAAAATGATATGACCGCCGTTGCCGCCGTCGCCGCCGTCAGGCCCGCCGGCCGCCACATATTTTTCACGGTGGAAGGAAACCGAACCGCCGCCGCCGTTGCCTGCCCGGACGGTGATCCGGGCTTTATCCATAAAAGATGTCGCCATACACCACACCTCCTCTTTCTTTTTCAGTATCAGTATGTCTCATGTGCCTAAAAAAATCCCGAACCGCGGTGGTTCGGGATTTTTGGGTACTATTCTTATTCGGCGGGGTAAACAGAAACCTGCTTACGATCCTTGCCCAGACGCTCGAAACGAACCACACCGTCCGTTGTGGCAAACAGGGTATCATCGGAGCCGATGCCCACGTTCGTGCCGGGATGAATATGCGTACCACGCTGGCGAACCAAAATGTTGCCGGAGAGAACGAACTGGCCGTCCGCACGCTTGGGCCCGAGACGCTTGGACTCGGAATCACGGCCGTTCTTGGTGGAGCCCATACCTTTTTTATGAGCAAAAAACTGCAAACCAATGTTCAGCATTTGAAAGTACCATCCTTTCTATAAGATGATTGCGGAGGAACAGGAGGCTTACGCCTCCAAAACTTCAATATTTTCGGGATATTCGCCGTGAAGTTCGGTCAGATAAACCATCAGCCCCGTCAAAAGAGACTGACAGGCGGACTCCGCCGTGGGGGACAGACCGCCCGGCAAACGGAACGCGATCAGAGCTTCCTCTTCCCGCACCTTGACCGAGGCACACAGCCCCATCACTTCATTGACCGTGGCTTCCACCAAACGCACCGCGCTGGTGACTGCCGCACACACAATGTCTGACCCGGATTCCGCGTAGCCGCTGTGACCCCTGACATCAAAACCGGTAATACGGCTTCCTGCACTCAGGAATGTAACGGTCGTCATGGCTTAGAGAGTGATCTTGCCGATTTCCACCTTGGTGTACGGCTGACGATGACCCTGACGTTTGCGATAACCCTTCTTGGCGTTATACTTGAAGATACGGATCTTCTTGCCCTTGCCGTTTTTCACAACAGTGGCATCCACCTTCGCGCCCTCCACCACGGGAGAGCCGAATTTGGTGTTTTCGCCGTCTACGATGGCCAGAACCTGGTCGAACACCACGGTTTCACCAGCCTCCGCCTCCAGCTTTTCGATAAACAGCGTGTCGCCTTCAGAGACGTTGTACTGCTTACCACCGGTCACGATAATTGCCTGCATTTCTTTTGCACCTGCCTTTCCTTTATAACGGGCTCGCTGTCGGGGGCGGTCGGTTTTTTGCACCGACGCTTGTAACCCATTCAAAGCGGCTTATAAAGTATATCAGCAGGGACAAGAATTGTCAACCGGATTTGCCCTTTTTTTTACTTTTTTTCGGCGGGATAGGCCAGTTTTTCTTCTGTCCAGTGAGAAATGAGGTCCGAATAGAAGGCGCAGCACCGACGGGAGAGGGCTGTGTCCAGATTGACGTAATTGCCGCACTCTTTGGCGCTCTTTCCCGGCATGGCGCCGTCATACGATGCACCCGCGGCAAAGACCTGACGCAGCAGCAAAATGGCGTCGGCTTCCGACAGCTGACGGCGGTCGAAAAGGAAATAAAACCCTGTCTGGCATCCCATGGGCCCAAAGTAGATCACAGCGTTTTTGGCCGCCGAGTTTCGCAGGAGCGTGGCAATGATATGCTCCACTGAGTGCATTTCGGCGCTGCTCAAAAGGTCGCCGGTGTTGGGTTTTTTAAAGCGCAGATCAAACGTAGTCACATCACCGTCCCGACGGGAGAGATACAGACCCGGCACCAATACGTCGTGATCCACGGTAAAACTGGCAATACGTTCCATGTTACGCCTCCAAATGCGAAATAAACGCCATGGTCGCCCGGTTCAGATCCTTCATGGCGGCGGGGAAATTGAAGTAAAAGTCCTGATCCTTTTCAAACAGGCAGTCCGACACGGACTTGAGCGCCATAAACCTGACGCCATTTCGCAGACATACCTGCGCCACCGCGCCGCCCTCCATCTCGCACAGCAGCGGGTGGAAGGTGTCCGCGATCCAATGGGAGCGGGCACAGTCACCGGCAAACCAGTCGCCTGTGGCCACAAGCCCCGTGCGATAGGGAAGACCCGAGGCGTCCATGGCGGCCTTGGCTCGGGGCAGGTCGCTGGTGGGGAAGAGCACTTGCTTCACCGTGGAGACCAGACCGATGGGATCACCCACCGCCGTGGTGTCCACATCGTGCTGCACAAATCCCTCGGCCAATACCAGCGTGCCGATGGGAACCGACTCAAAGCAGCCCGCCACGCCCACGCTGACGATCAGGTCGGGAGCGTACAGCGTACACATCAGCTGTGTGGCCATGGCAATATTCACCTTGCCCACACCGCCGGTGCAGGCGATCACATTTTCTGAAATCTGATAAAAGGAAACGCCTGCCACCGTTTGCAGCAGAGGGTGCATCCCCGAAGCCAACAGGCTTTCTATCTCGCCGGGCATGGCGTACATTATTCCAATTTTCACCAATCATCCGCTCCTTTTTGCTCTCTATGACAGTTTTTTTTCTATTGTAACGGTTGTCAATGGAAAAAGCAAGAGCAGGAAACCGTTGCAATAAAAGGGTAAATAGGGTAAAATGTAAAAAAAGTACCCGGAGATATGATGTCATTTTGTAAACTTTTGTAATGAGATGAGGAAGAAATGCATGCGTGTGGCAGGTATGATATGTGAATATAATCCACTGCATCTGGGCCATACCTACCTGATGGAGCAGACACGGGGGCGTTTGGAAGCCGATACGGCGCTTGTATGCTGCATGAGCGGCAACTTTGTCCAGCGCGGTGATTTTGCCGTGATGAACAAACACGCAAGAGCCGAAGTGGCTTTGCGCTGCGGCGCCGATCTGGTGCTGGAACTGCCGCTGCTCTGGGCCACCGCCTCGGCGGAGACCTTTGCCCGCGGCGGTGTGCAGCTGCTGTGCGACACAGGCGTTGTCACACACCTGGCGTTCGGCAGCGAATGCGGCAACATCGAAAGACTCTCCCGCGTGCGGGATACCCTCCTGGCACCGGACTTTCAAAACCTTTTACAAGAGAAGCTCTCTGAGGGCGTTTCCTATCCCGTGGCCCGGAAACGGGCGGCGGAGCAGAAGATGGGGCCGGCGGCCGCGCTTCTGGATGAACCGAACAACATTTTGGGGATCGAGTATCTCAAGGCCCTGCGCGTGGAAAACAGCACCATCGTGCCGCTGACGGTGTCACGCTATGGAACGGGACATGACGCGCCGGAGGCGTCCGTGACGGCATCTTCTTCCTACCTGCGGGAAATGCTCCGCCGGGGGACCGTTGACGGATCGTTTATGCCCCAGGCCGCACAGGAGATTTTGCGGCGGGAGATCCAGGCGGGCAGAGCTCCTGTTTTTTCCCTCAACTGCCAGCGGGCCATTCTGGCCCGGCTTCGCACCATGAGCGAGGAGGACTTTGCCTCCTTTGACACCGGCGGCGAGGGCCTCTATCACCGTTTTTATCAGATGTCCCGGCGGGCGGTGAGCCTGGAAGCACTTTTGGCCGAGATCAAAACAAAACGGTATCCCTACGCCGCCCTGCGGCGGATGTTGCTGCGGATCTATTTGCAGGCGGACGGACAGGAGATCCCGTCCCGGCCGCCCTATCTGCGCCTGCTGGGCGCCAACGCAAGAGGCCGGGAGCTGCTGCGGGAGATGAAAGAAAAGGCGAAACGACCGCTTTTGACCAAACCCACGGATGTGCGCCAGCTGAATGACGAGGCGCGGCGTGTTTTTGACTGTGAAGCACGCGCCACAGACCTCTATACGCTGGCCTATCCGGATCTGCGCCAGAGCACGGGTGGATCCGAATGGACCACCAATCCTATGATTATCGAGGAATGAACCATGAAAAAATTCGCATCACTGATTCTGGCAGCGATGATGCTGCTTGCTTTGACAGCCTGCGGCCAAAAACAGGCATCCTCCCAGGATACCGCGCCGCTGACACAGGAAAAGACCCAAACGGAAACGGCCGCCGCCGACAATGCCGGTGCCGCTGCCGCACCGGCTCAGGAGACACCCAAGCAGTACAGCTTTCAGGTTTCCTCCTATAAGGTCAAAGATGACCGGTACAGCGACGATAAAAGCGCCTTGCTGGCTTCCAGTGAATATGAGATCCCCAAGGTGACTCCGCTACACGCCAACGGCACCCCCTTTGACATGACGGCCGAGGCCAATACCCCCGAGGCAGCAGCTGCCGCAGCCATCAATCAATACTTTGCCGACTGGCTTGCCAAAGAGCAGGAATGGTTTGAAGAAGTGGTGCAGATGGCCCGCAAGGATTACGCCGACAACGGCGCGCAGCCGTACAGCCTGTGGCAGAGCAGTTCTTACTACTATGCCGATACCATGGGGTTCAACTCCTGGCAGAATGACAAATTACTGTGCATTGTGATGGAGAGTTATAATTTTACCGGCGGTGTCCATGGATACAGCGGAAAGACAGCCGTAATTTTTGATCTCGCTACCGGAAAAGTCATGACTCCCGGCGAACTGGTTTCCGACTTCAGCGGCATGACTAACGCCGTGACACAGGAGATCTTGCGGCAGATCCAAAATGGTGATCTGGCAGCTCAATATGGAATGGACGCGTATTTTGACGACTACAAGGAAACCGTGAACGACTGGATGGAGCGGGCCGTTTCCTTTGATGACACCGGTATGAATGTGGTCTTCGCCGTCTATGACATTACACCCTATGCCCATGGCGAGCAGTCCTTCCACATTTCCTACGACATACTCTCACCGTATCTCAACGCCACCGGTCATGAGATGCTGGGTATCTGATACATACCATCTCCACGGGCAAAACAAAGCGCCGCAGCAAGAGCTGCGGCGCTTTTTATATGCGTATGTCACAAAGCAGCGATTATTTTCTGCCAGGTGTTCTGCGCCAGAAGAAACTGATGATGGTGGCGCTTCATATTTTTGACGTACTTCTCCAGCTCCGGCAAGATGGCATAAAAGCGGTCGTCGCCAAAATACGCCGCCATTTTTGGCACCGTCTGCGTCAAAGCGTCTTTCAGCTCCGCCATGCGCCGGGCATAAGACGAAGGATCTGTGAGATAGACCAGCAGAGGCTTGTAGCGTACCCAGCCAATGCAGGCGTTTAAGAAGCGGGTGTTCACCGAAGGCGCTCCTGCCGTGATGGCGGAGAGCTGAATAGGAAGAACACCGTCGAGCAGATGCTGGCAAATGGAAAAACCGTCGTGGAAGGTATAGCAGGGGATCCGCCGCACCACCCGGTCTTGCAGCATGGTGGACAAAAAGGTGTCCTCGCCCCGGGCACCGGGTGGATTGAAAAAGGGCAAAGACCGCTGGGGCTGCCGCAGGTTGATGCATAGATTGCCGCCGGATATAAACTTACAACCCCCAACCAGAGGCACATCTTCCGCTGTCGAGGAGATCAGCACCTCCGTGGAGGCGTAAGTGACGCCGCCGGAGGCCATCAGCTCTTTCACACTGTCCCAGCTGATAATGTCGTTGCTGATGGCTTCAATGAAGAGCCGGAAGTCCGCTTCGCTCAACGTATCATTGAAGGTCATCTGGGGAATGGGGGAGATGTAGCCGCAGTGCGGGCCGTTGGTATAGTCGGCCGATTCGATCTCCCTGAGATGGGACAAGAAGACCTGCTGGCCGCTCCAAAGACAGACCTGGTGATTGTTGGTCACTGCCATGGGATACTCGTCGTCGTCCAGAAACAGCAGAAAATCCATCTGATTTTCAATGGCCGCGTACAGCACCGCGTTGCGCTTGCCCGCGTATCCGGAGCCAAAAACGCTGCCAAGCTCCGCGGAGGTAAAGGCTCTGCTCTTTTCAAGACGCTCCATGCCTCGCAGCGCGTTTTTGGCGCCCACAAAGGTGATGCTCTCCAGCGCGTCCACGATTTCCTGGCTCAGATTGGTATAGTCGGTGGACTTGGTGTTGTGATACTCCACATCGTAGGCCACAAAAAGATGCAGACTGATCTTTATATCCCGTGGAACAACGAATTTTGAAGCGTTCCATGTGTTGAGATATGCTGCCAGGACCTTCCGGAAGTTGCGCCGGCCGGTGGCAAAACCAATTCCCAAACGGATCTCTTTCATCTGTGTGCCATCCTTTCTTTCTGCTGCAAAGGTTCATTTTGCCGTTCCATTTTACCCCTCTGCGGCACTTTTATGAAATAAACCTGTTTACATAATAGCAAAAATTTGAAGAAGTGTCAAATGACGGGCAAAGGACATGGAACAGAAAAAAAGGCGGCGCGGCCCTAAGGGGCTGCGCCGTCGGAAAAGGCTTGTGAGCGGGTGTTACTCTGTAAAATGTACGTGGGAGAAGATGTGGTCTTCGCAAAAACAGTGATAGCCGGCACATTTGCTGCAATAACGGAACTGGAGATCGGGATAGTCTGTATCCGTCCGGCCGCAGACAGCACACTTGTGGCGGTACCCTTTTTGCTGCTGGTGTTCATTCACCGCTTGCTTGAACTGTACCGTCTGGCGGGCGTGCTGAAACTTTTTCCGCTGGGTAAAGAAGTGGAGCTCCGGGTAAATAAACACCGCGAAGTTCAGGAGCGCGAAGACGGGGAGGATCACCCCCACCAGGTTGCCGCGGATCGCCGCCGCCAGAATGCCCCACAGGAAAAAGCCGCCGTCCACGATGGCCAGCCATTTCATCTTAATGGGGATAATGAAAAACAGCAGCACCTGGGTGTCGGGGAACAGAAGAGCAAAGGCCAGGAACATGGACAGGTTGATATACGCCGTACCAGAGACGGTCAAACCGTGCTGGCCGGAGATAAGGCTGGCCAGAATGGTACCCACCACCGTCAGCAAAACGCCACCGAAATAATAGAGATTGAACTTGGCCGTGCCCCACTGGCGCTCCAGCGTGGAGCCGATCCAGTAATAGAAGTACAGCGCCACCAGCATCCAGAAAATGCCGCCGTAATCGGGTACAAAAATATAGGTGACAATCCGCCAGATCTCGCCGTGCAGCAGACCCGAGAGATTGAAATTGAGAAAAGCCAGCTTGGACATATCGTACCCGGTGAGCATATACAGCAGGTACACCGCCGCGTTGCCGATCACAATATACAGCATCAGATTGGGGATTCCAAACCGAGGATGACTGGCGCAGAAACGATCCACGGTTTCACAGATTTTTTTCAAAAGGACAGACCTCCCACGTGGATAAGTATTTTTGTATTGTAACCGATTTATGGAAAGAAGTCATGACTAAATTATAAACATTGCGGTTTTTCCCCCGCATGGTATAAAAATGTCTCAATAACGAAAAAATGATGTTGACAAATGAAATTTAATCGGTTATATTGGCATTGCAAGAACCCCTAAAAGTGAATAACCTTATCAAGAGTGGTGGAGGGACCGGCCCGAGGAAACCACGGCAACCTGCTTTGCAAGGTGCCAAATCCGACGAGTTTGCTGGACATAGGAGTGATATCCCTGTGTTCGTCCTTCGACAGATGAGGAGCGATTTTTTCGAGCACGATCCGTCGAAACAGCCGGAGCGTGTTTTTTTAATGCTCCGTCAAAGGTGGGGAAATTGCAGAACCATTTTATTTCTTATTGATGAAAAGGAGCACGATTATTATGGCAAGACATCTTTTTACTTCTGAATCGGTTACAGAGGGACATCCCGACAAAATGTGCGACCAGATCTCCGATGCGGTTCTGGACGCCATCATGAAAGAAGACCCCAACGGCCGCGTAGCCTGCGAGACCACCGCCTGCACCGGCATGATCCATGTGATGGGCGAGATCTCCACCTCCTGCTATGTGGACATCAACAAGGTGGCCCGTCAGGTCATCCGCGACATCGGCTACACCGCCGAAAGCGGCTTCGACCCCGAGACCTGCGCTGTGATCACTTCCATCGATGAGCAGTCCGGCGATATCGCCATGGGCGTGGATCGTAGCCTGGAAGCCAAGAACACCGGCCACACCGAGCTGGACAATGGCGCCGGCGACCAGGGCATGATGTTTGGCTACGCCTGTGACGAGACTCCCGAGCTGATGCCGCTGGCGATCTCGGTTGCACAGAAGATGGCCATGCGCCTGACCCAGGTCCGCAAGGAGAAGCTGGTGAACTATCTGCGTCCCGACGGAAAGACCCAGATCACCGTGGAATATGACGATGAGGGCAAGCCCTGCCGTGTGGACACCGTTGTGCTGTCTACCCAGCACAACCCCGATGTGCCTCTGGATCAGATCCGCAAGGATATGATCGAGTTGGTCATCAAGCCCACCATTCCCGCCGGCTTGATGGATGAGAAGACCAAGGTCTACGTCAACCCCACCGGCCGTTTTGTCATCGGCGGGCCTCAGGGCGACTCCGGGCTCACCGGCCGCAAGATCATTGTGGACACTTACGGCGGCAGCGCTCCCCACGGCGGCGGCGCCTTCTCCGGCAAGGATCCCACCAAGGTGGACCGTTCCGCGGCCTATGCGGCGCGCTATGTGGCAAAAAACGTGGTAGCTGCCGGCCTTGCCAAACGCTGCCAGGTGCAGTTGGCTTACGCCATCGGCGTGGCACGTCCAGTCTCTGTACTGGTGGAAACCTTCGGCACTGGCGTCGTATCCGATGACAAGCTGGAAGCGGCCGTAGAGAAGGTATTTGACCTGCGTCCCACTGCCATCATCCGCGACCTGGAGCTGCGTCAGCCCATCTATCAGAAGCTGGCGGCCTACGGCCACATGGGCCGGGAGGATCTGGGCGTCAAGTGGGAGCAGACCGACCGCTCCGCAGCACTGAAGGCGGTTCTCTGATAGACCGGGGATGGCGCCATACAACGCGCTGTGATACGCATTTTCCCCCTTGCACCGGCGCATAAAATCTGATATAGTAATAGAGTCGCCCGGACAACACCGGGCGGCTCTATCCAAATGTAGCATATTTGATGGCGTGGGTGATTTTTTGGGAGTGCCGTGCCGGTATCCGAGCCTGGTGTTTCCAAAATGCTAAAAGCCCTTGGAACACGGGCGATTGCGGGGTTTAACCGTCCATTGAAAAGTATCCCAAAATTGTATTTGACCACAGCTTTGACCACATACAGTGAAATTTTCCGAAACCGAAAAATTAAATATCCGGGTGTAGCGCAGTTGGTAGCGCGGGTGGTTTGGGACCATCAGGCCGCAGGTTCGAACCCTGTCACTCGGACCAAAAACCTCTGAAATCAGTTGATTTCAGAGGTTTTTTGCATTAAAAAGTTCATATTTATAATGCGCCTGCTGCCGGCTTGGAGAACTCTAAAAATTGGCCTTTTCTTTGTTTATTGCGGCGCAGAATTTGAGGATGGCAACGTTTGCATGAGGGAAAAGAAATGTTCAGGCTTACCGGTGCTGAAGTATTTATACCAGGATTCCAGCGTGTCGGCCTGAAAAACGCCCAAGCGCTCGATGATTTGCTTTGCCCACAGCAAACCACCGGTGGAGCCTGCGGTAATCAGATTGTCGTCCGCCACAGACGGGTGATCCACATAAAAGTTTTGGCCCTGATAGCCAGAAGCAAACATTTCAAGGAATCCCGGTCCATTACTGGTATGGGGGCGCTGATCCAATAGTCCAACGTTCGCAAGCGCAGCGGTAGCCCCACAGATTGCACATACCGTAGCGCCTGCCAAGAGAAGCTCGCTTGCTTTTTCGATGATCGCGCCATGCTTTGGGTCGTTCCATGTATCTGCACCGGGCAATAGCAGCACGCTCTCTTTGCTCAGAGCAATATCCTCAATCAAGCGATCAGGTACCACCGTCAGACCGCCCATCGTATGAATCGGCGCTTTAGAATCACTGACCGTTTTCAGCGAGATTTGCGGTGCGTCCTTTTTGAAAAAACGACCCGAATGTAGCTCCGAGGTAACGTACCCCAGTTCCCAGTCGGCCAAGGTATCCAGAACGTAAACATAGACTGTAAACATAAATATCCTCCATTTTCATTGCGTTTCTTACGGACTTATTGTACCATGGCATTATTGACAACAGCATGGCAACAATCTGCAATGAAAAATAGAATTTTTGAAGGGCGGCCGTCTGATGAAGGTAGACAGGCTTGTGAGTATCATTATGCTGCTCCTTGAAAAAGAGCGGGTCGGAGCACAGGAGCTGGCAGATCTGTTTGAAGTCTCTCCCCGCACCATCTATCGCGACATCGACGCGATCAATATGGCGGGGATTCCTGTCTGCTCCACATCGGGAGTAGGCGGCGGCTTTGAAATTATGCAGAAATACAAGATTGATAAAAAGGTTTTTTCAACTGCCGACCTTTCCGCTATCTTGATGGGGCTTTCCGGTCTTTCCAACATGATACGGGGTAATGAACTGGTAAATGCCCTTGCGAAAGTCAAAAGTTTTATCCCCGCCGACAGAGCGAAAGACATTGAAGTAAAAGCAAATCAAATACGAATCGATTTAAGTCCGTGGATGGGTAACAGGAACATACAGCCCTATTTAGAGATGATCAAAACAGCTTTGCAGGAAAGCAGGCTGCTGACCTTTGAATATATAGCCCACCACGGAAATAAGACCACACGAACAGTTGAACCGTATCAGCTGGTATTAAAAAGTAGTCATTGGTATTTACAGGGGTATTGCCATAAAAGAAATGATTTTCGCTTATTCAAGCTGTCCCGCATGTCAAACCTGCAAATGGAAGAGGAGGTTTTTGCGCCTCGGGAGTATGAAAAGCCGCAGTTGGATTTTGCCGACATTCTGGAAACCATGCAGACAAGAATCAAAATTCGTATCCACAAGTCCGTCATGGACAGGATGCTCGATTATTGCGCTTATGAAGACTTCTCGCCCGACGGTGACGAGCATTTCATTGTGGACTTTCCCTTCCTTGAAAATGAATATTACTATGATATTCTTCTGAGCTTTGGGGATCAATGCGAATGCCTGGAGCCGCCCTATATCCGCGCGCAACTAAAACAAAGAATTCAAGAGATCGCCGCGCTATACGCTTAAACGATTCCTCCCTGACACAACTCCGCAAGGAAAGTCATGAGACTGCCGGCGACCTGCGATAGAATGACAGCATACGGAAGGAGGCTGAAGAATGAATTGGATCACGGGAATCCAGCGGGCGCTGGACTATACCGAGGCGCACCTCACAGGTGAGGTGGACTATGAAGAGGCGGCGAGAGAGGCCTGCTCGTCGGCATTTCATTTCCAGCGGATGTTCACCATGCTTTGCGGCTTCACGATGGGCGACTACATCCGGATGCGCCGGCTGGCCCTTGCCGCCGAGGACCTGATGCGCACGGACGACAAGGTCATTGACATCGCGTACCGGTATGGCTACGACACGCCCGAGAGCTTTTCACGCGCCTTCACCCGCTTTCACGGCCTCACGCCTACTCAGGCGCGGCACGGCGGGAGCGTCAAATCCTTCTCCAGACTCTCCGTAAAACTGATTTTATCGGGAGGAACGACCATGGATTACAGGATCGAAAAGAAAGACGCATTCAAGCTCATCTGCAAAAAGAAGCAGGTCACAAAGCCTCAGGGCGACACCGCCACGGCGGACATCTCCGCGTTCTGGAACGAGGTCGGTGCGGACGGCACGATGGATCAGATCTGCAGGTACGGCAAGTTCGACACTTATCACGGCGTGCTGGGCATCTGCTTCAGTGATGAGCTGGCGGACTCCGGTTTCCCCTATGGCATCGGCGCGGAGTATAACGGCGCGCCCCTGACCGACGCGGGGCTGGATATCGTGGAGATTCCTGCCTATACCTACGCGGTGTTTACCTGCCGTGGCAAGATGCCCGACGCCTTTAAGGACACCTACAAGCGCATCTGCACGGAGTTTTTTCCTCAGAGCAACTATGAGTACGGGCAGGGCGTGGAGCTGGAGGTCTACCCCTCGGCAGACGTGCAAAACCCGGATTACTCCTGCGAGATCTGGATCGCGGTCAAGGAGAAAAAGTAAGGGAGACGGTGTTCGCCCGCAACACAAAGGCGGTATCCTGAAAATTACAGGATACCGCCTCGTCGTTTGTTTAATTTTTGGTGTCCGTCCGCCCAAGCAGATAATCCACGCTCACCTTGTAAAAATCAGCGAGTGCACATAATACGTGAGGAGGCACCATTCTCTGGCCGCTCTCATAGTAGGCATAAGTGCGCTGCGGCACGTTGATTGCCGCGCCGACCTGTTGCTGCGTTAAATCAGAATCTTCCCGCAAATTGCGGATTCTTGGGTATTTCTCCATCTGCATCACCACACTTAGTATAGTAGAACAAATTGTTCTACTTGAAATTTTGAACGTATTGTTCTAAACTATACCCTGCGGGGGGTGATTGCGAATGCCGGATTATAAAGAGATGTATTTAAAGTTATTTCGTGCCACGGAGGAAGCGGTCAATCTGCTCATCGACGCCCAGCAGGCATGCGAGGAGCTCTACATTACCGCGCCAGAACCGGAGTTAAAGGTTGTTGCAATGCCGCAGCAGAACGGCGAAACAAAAAAAGACGGCTCAGATTGATTTTTACAGTCCGAGCCGTTTCCTTAGGCCTTT
>JAYFNH010000009.1:0-201680 GCA_034933545.1 Oscillibacter sp. | reverse complement strand
ATATCCCTCTGCCTCCAACTTTTTAAAAATTTCGCTGCATTTTTCCTCCAGCTCCTGAAGGGACAACGCCTTGACAAAGATCCGAAAATCGCAGATTTTAATGACCTCGCCCATGCGGGACAATTCATCGAACAGCGATTGCAGCTCCTGCTTTCGCTTTTCGGCGTCGTAATACTCCAGGTACGTTTTGGAGGAAACCGCCCGGGCGTTTTCTTCTGAAATCGAGCGGTTGATGTTCTTCTTGACCTCGTTCATATCCTTGGTGCTGACATCAAAGCTGCAAATGCTGTTTGATACGGTAAAAACCCTTGTAAGCCAAAATTGGGAGAGGGAATTTGGCAGTTCGTAAATATGCAGGCAGCGTACATAGCCATCGCCCATCCGGACAAAACTTGCGTCCTTAAATGTGATGCCGCCCTTTGGCTGAATCAGATCAAACAGTGTTTCATCTACTTTTTTCTTCGCGCTTTTCTGTTCTTTGCGGCTCATTCTTCAGCACCTCTTCTCTCATAATAGTGCAGGTCGATTTCCGTATTCATATTGTTTAGCTTTTGGAGGATCTGTCCTTTCTCATATTGGTTGATCTCCTCCACCAAACGGTTTGTGCCGCTGCCTGCAAATTTCAGCAGATCCTCCTTGTTTTTGATAAAGCCCGCCTCTGCCTCCCCAAAGAAAAACAGATAGAAGTTTTGCGTACTCACATTGCTTTCCGCCAGCTCCAGCTCTCGGATCTGGCGGTCGAGCCAACGACGTCTCACCGCGTCCTGCGCCCGCTCCCGGTGATGCTGCAAAACCTGTTTCTGGTTGGTCAGTGTCAGCGGAAATTTCATGGATACGAATTTCAGATCACAACCCACCGTCTTATAAATCTTCATCAAGTTGTAGATCTCCAACTGGATCTCATCGTCTGCCGTGTTATCCAGGTCGCGGGGGATGATCCGCAGAATATCCATGTAGCTTCCGTCCTCCAGCACGAATGCCGCCAGGCGTTCGTCGTAAGAACGGATGGGGATGACCTCCAGACAGGTTTTGATTGCCTCCGGCTTTTTCCCTTTTGCCGGCTTTTGTTTTTTTTCTCGAAGCATACACGCTCCTCCTTTCGATTCGTTTATAGCTGTATTCCCACGCCAAAACGCAGAAAGAATGTTCTGCGCTTTGGCGTGGGCGAGGGGGGAAGCACCCCCTCACCCGGCTGCCGGCAAGGCCGTCACATGAACCAGCTCATGATCTCTTTGCCCAGGGCGCTTGCGCCAAAAGCAATGGCGGACCCGATGAGCAGCCATTTGATACTCTCTTTGAATTTCACATGACTGTCCGCACCGCCGATAATGGTTTCAACGCCCATGATGAGCAGCATCAAAATCAGAACCGCCGTCAATACGGGCTGTGCCGCATCGCAGATCTTGTATATACCGTTAACCAATCCTGCCATAATAAAATCTCCTTTTCATGTTGTGGCCCCATGGCGAAGGCCATGGGGCATTTGTTTATTCTTCTTCACGCTTTTTCTTTTTTCGCAGCACCGCGATTACTACCGCAGCGGCCAGTGCCAGCACCAGAACACCGCCACCGATCATCAGCAAAGTTGTAACGACATTGCTCTCGGCGTGATAGGAGGCCATGGCGGTGGCCTGGTATACGCCGTCCGGATGAGCGGCGTCTACGTAGGTGATCTCCGCGTCATAGACGGGATCGGCACTATATGTCGCTGTCCAGATTGGGGTCTCCCGGGTACCGGAATAGGTGGCTGTGCGGGTATACTCGCCGCTGGCCTTTACAAAGTCGCCGCTCCAGGCCGCCCCGGTGATGGTGTAGGTGCTGCCGTTGCCTCCCAGGTAGGCCGCCACATCCACCTCGTAACCGCTCCAGGTGGGCGTATTGCCGGCAATGGTCACGATTTTGCCATTGAATGCATACAGAGGGCTTGCCGTATTCGGCGTGTTAAAGGCAGCGTCGGAACTAAAGTCCGTCGTTTTCGTGCCGGCGACCACATCGGTCAGACGGTAGGCAGCTTCACCCACTGTCAGGGCCTCCGGCACATCGGCACGGGCAGCGTATTCGCGTACTTCCTGGCTGATCGGCTCCGTTGACCATGCGGGTGTCTTGGCTGTAAGCCGGTATTCTTTGCCGGCAACTGTTTCGGTGATCTCCTTGGGATACTTGTCCTGATCGGTTGTCTGCACGGCCTTTACAACGGATGCGGGCTGTGTCAGCTTGCCCAGCTCGTATTTCACGTCATCGAGAATAAAGGCCTTTCCGTCCACCGTGATTTCCGGTTCCGCGTCGTACTTCAGATCAGTGGGATCGTCCACGGTAAACTGATAGGTCTTGGTGGCCGTGCTGCCATCCACGGTTACGTCCCCAGCGGCAAGAGCCGTGCAGGGAAGACAAAGCAGCAGCGTTGCCGCTGCTGCCATTGCCGTGAGGCCGTTCTTTTTTCGCATAAATTATTCACCTCCTTCTTATTCATTTTCGTCGCGTTTTGTGTTTTTGCGGGTGCTGCGGAACAGGACACCGGCACTGGCAAGTGCCGCGCCGCCCAGCGCAAGCCAAAGGATCATATTGGCGGCGTCGCCGGTTTGTACCCCAGGCCGTAAACGCTGAAAGCGTTGCAGCGTGGGCAAGTCCTTCAATGTAATTGTGCCAATGGGCATTTTGAACTTCACCGTCTGGCCTTTGTCAGTCAGATCCGCGTGGGTGGCATAGGTTTTGCCGTCCCTGGCCAGCGTTTCAAAAGCCACCACGCTGTGCCCGGCGAGACCAGCGGCGTCAAAGACGAAGGCTACATCAACGCTGCCATCGGCCGCAGCTGCGGTGAAGGTAGTGCTGGCGGTGACGGACTTTCCCTGGGCATCCAGCACCGTCTTGCCGGTGGCCTGATCCATCAGGGTACCGATCACGGTATACTCCTGGCCAACCGTCAGGTTGGTGTAGGCCACCGTGTCTACCAGCGTGACCTTTTCGGTAGCCAGAGCCTCATGGTTTCCGTCAACGGTAGCTGTCGTACCGATTTCGGGGAAATGTACTGTCTGTCCTTCGTCAGTCAGATCCGCGTGGGTGGCATAGGTTTTGCCGTCTTTGGTGAGCGTTTCAAAGGCCACCACGCTGTGCCCGGCGAAGCCAGTGGCGTCAAAGACGAAGGCTACATCAATGCTGCCATCGGCCGCAGCTGCGGTGAAGGTGGTGCTGGCGGTGACGGGATTGCCCTGGGCATCCAGCACCGCTTTGCCGGTGGCCTGATCCATCAGGACGCCAATCACGGTATACTCCTGGCCAACCGTCAGGTTGGTGTAGGCCACCGCGTCAATCAGTGTCACCTTGTCGGTGGCCAGAGCTTCATGGCTGCCGCCAACGGTGGCCGTCGTGTCGATGGCCGGAAAATGTACCGTCTGGCCTTCGTCGGTCAGATCCGCGTGGGTGGCATAGGTTTTGCCGTCTTTGGTGAGCGTTTCAAAGGCCACCACGCTGTGCCTGGCGAGGCCGGTGGCGTCAAAGACGAAGGCTACATCAATGCTGCCATCGGCCGCAGCTGCGGTGAAGGTGGTGCTGGCGGTGATGGGATTGCCCTGGGCATCCAGCACCGCTTCGCCGGTGGCTGCATCCATCAGGGTGCCGGTGACGATATAATCTTTGCTGGGAATCAACTTGCTGTAAGCCACTGTGTCAACCAGCGTGATCTTATCGGTGTCCAGTGCCTCATGGCTCCCATCCACGGTGGCCGTCGTATAGATCTCAGGGATCTGCTCGTCCACCATGGAGATCGCCTGCACCTGATCGGTGTCGCCCACCGTGACGGTCATATCGTCGGCCAACATCCAGCCTTCCGGGGCGGCGGTCTCGTGCAGCGTGTAGGAGCTGCCGATGGGAAGGCGGTAGATGATGTGGGCCTCGCTCATGGTAGTCCATTTTTCCACGATCATGCCATTGGCATCCAGCAGCTGGAGATCAGCGCCGGCCACATTGTTGCCGAGGTAGTCTACCTTGGCAATGCTTACCTGCGTGGGCGTATTTTTTGCTTCCAGCGTAACGACAGTCAAGCCATCTTCTTGATGCGCTGCATCTGCCGTCACATCAAAAACAAAAGGCTTGTCTGCCAGCACATAGCCCGCCGGAGCGTTGGTTTCAACGGCGGTGTAGCCCTTGCCGTACTCCAGCTGCACGGGAATCTTCACGGTGCCGGTATTGTCGCTGTACCAGGTGTCCACACCCCAAAAGGTAACAAGCTCACCTTGTGGATCATAGATCTGAAAGCCGACGCCGGCCGCAGGGATGGCAGTACCGGTGATAGCGTCGGTCTTGACCACTTTCAAATAGCTGTAAAACCGCTCGTTATTGATGATATACGAGTAGGTTTTGCCGTTCTCGTTGATTGCCACCTGGAAATCGGTCATGAGAGCCGATCCTTCCCATCCACTGGTCTGATGCACGGTATAGGTGCCATAAGGCAGATCTCCGGTCTTACCGAACCCGTCCTTATTGATGGTGATTTGGGCACGTTCCGTGGCTTTTGCCGTTGCATAGCTGCCGGCCGAGGTGAGATAGATGTCAAAAGTGGCTCCCACCTCCGGTGTCTCGATCTGCGTCAGGCCGTGGTTGGTATGCTTCACAATCTGGATGTTGCCTTTCATGATTTGCTCGGATACCGTCTTGCTGGTAGGTGTCAGAGCCAAACTGGCAGAGCCGGCTGCCAGGCCCACTGTATAGGTGTTTGTATCCAGCAAATATCCCGTGGAGGGCGTGATTTCCGCAACCGTCCAGCCTGTGCCGCAGGCATAATTCTTGGTGGTAAACTGGCCGGCTGCATTGGTGGTGTAACTGTCCATCAGGGTGCCGCCCTTATAGATGCCGTACACGGCTCCTGCCAGCGTGGCGTTGCCTTGTGCTGCACCGTTGGTTTCTGTGTCCTGTTTTGTGACGGTGATGTTCCACTTCTTGAGAACATTGGCAAAGGTGACGGTGGCCGTCTGGCCCGAACCAACCGTTACTGTCTGTGCGTTTTGCGCCACATAGATATTCGGAGTTGATTCTGTGACAGTGTAAGTACCCGGTTCAAGCTGCGTCAGATTGATTTTGCCGCTTGCATCCGTGGTAGCTGTCTGGCTGTACCCGCTGAGGCCGGTAATTGTGAAGGTAATGCCAGATACCTGCCCATCTTCGCTTGTTTTTGTCACGGTCAGCGCACCACGCATTACTTCCGGCACCGTAGGCACGTTAAAGGTATCTACGGTTTCAGAACCAGTCCCATCCGGTGTAATATTGCGGATGTAAAAAGTCGGATCAAGCATAAAGTTCGACGGTGCTTTCGTTTCTTGAATGGTCACCGTCCCAACAGGTACAGTCGGGACTCCGTTGCTATAATAGAGAGCGTCACCGCCAACTTTATACGATTCATCTGAAAAGTTGATATACCCATCCGCATCTGTCCTGTAAACCCATGTGCGGGTCAGTGCCCCACTGGCATCTGCTTCCGCTGCGGTTGCATACTGTCCGGCGTAATAGCGGAAGGTGTACTCTGCACCGGCCAAGGAGCCATCAGTGACAGAAACTACTTCCCCATTTACCGTAGCCGTCTTATGGAGTGCAACGCTGATAGGGTCGCTGATAGGTGCATCCGTTACAGCCACGTCAGTATTGCTGCCGCTGCTCACCGTAGCCGTGTAGACCATGGTGTTCAACGCCATACCGCGGGGTGCGGTAACTTCCTTAAGATAGTAAGTACCGTTGTCTATGGTGATAGCTGCCGCGTAACCACTTGCGTCCGTGGTCATAGTGGCCACACGGAGAACGTCCGCATCTGCATTACCTTCAGACGTATAGACACCATAAACCGCGCCTTCCAACGAGTAGCAAACATTTCCGCTGGTAATTTCCGGCTTGCTGCTGGTTTTTGTGAGAGAAAGCGTTCCTTGCGGTTTCGTTCCCCACACAATCATGGTCTGGCCGCCATCTGCCGGAGTTCCTACATAAGTCAGAAAATTATCGGGTACGGAAGCATTGGGCGCATCGGCCAAATACTGTCTGATCCCATCATCCATTCCGGCGTTGTTAAGGCCCAGGTGTTCTGCTGCCGCATGATGAATTCGCCACAGTTCCGCCAGATCCGTTGTCTGGCTGGCAAACCAGCACAGGCCCCGGATGGTATCATCTGCTTCGGAAAGCGTTACGGACGTTCCCGGTGCAGCCACGTCTTTGGCCGGCTCCGCGCAAAGTGCGTGGAGTTCACCACCGTTGATCTCTGCCCTGGCGTTGGTGTTGCCGCCGCCGTAGGGACTGCCGCCGAGGTACTCTGAGCTGGTAACGGTATAGTCGGCCCCCCATGCAGTGTTTGACATAAACGGCACGGTGCTGCTGATAACCAGCAGCACCGTCATGAACAGAGATACAATTTTTTTTGCTCGTTCTTTTCCTTTCAAAAAAATACCTCCTTTATAAAAATTTTTATATGGAAAAGGGAGCGACAGAGGCCGCTCCCTTGAAGATAGAGAAAGCCGGCTCAAGTTTGAGCCGGCTCTTATGATTGTTTTATTCAGTTTTAATCGGGGTAATGGGACAGGTCGTAGTTGGTCGCACCACAGATGGTGCAAACGAAATGGTCAGTATATTGAACTTCCTTTGTGCCTACCTTGACCTGTACCGGCTTTTCATACCAGCCACTCTTTTCAGAACCAGAAAAGACGTGAGCCTTATCATGAGCCGTTCTTTCTGCTGTACTCATATCTGTAATGTCCATACCACAAGCCGAGCAAATCATTCTCATTTGCGTTTCATAGACATCAATCGTCTTGGTGCCACAAACTTCCTTCCACTGATGTTTATGCACTGTGGGAGCAGTCTCGGTGGCCGTGGAAGTGCTGCCGCCCGTCGCCGGTGCGCTGACGCTTTCAGAGGTGTTGCTGGTGCTTTCGGAATGGGAAACATTAGTGCTGGGTGCGCTTACCGCAGGCTTTTCTTCGGGCGCGGCTTCCGTCTTAACCGTTACCTTGGCCGTTGCGGTGACAGCTCCATCCTTGCCAGCGGGGGCCGTTGCCGTAACGGTGGCTTCCCCATCCGCGGTGGCCGTCACCTTGTTCTGGCCATCCACCTGCACCGCATCGGGATTGTCGCTGACGACGGTGTAGGTTTTGTTGGTGGCATTATCCGGCTCTACCGTGACGGTGAGATCCACGTCGGTGCCAGGGGCAGCCGTCACATCACTCTGGTTGAAGCTGATGCCGGTCACATAAACATACTCGGCGGCTTTATCCGCTGCCACGGTGATTACGTTTTCCGCATTGACCACATTGCCTTCCTTATCGACGGTATAGCCGGTCATGGCCTTACCGCTGAGATCAACGACGCTCTTTGCACCGTTCTCGCCGGTGGTGATGTAACAGCCAACTTCCGCGCTGGTCACAGTTGGCAGCGCCGCCAGCTTCTTGGTTTCCGTGTTTTCTTTATTACCGCAGGCCACCAGCGTGGCGGTCATGGCCAGAATCAGCAACATATTCATGCACTTTTTCATTATCCTCGCGTCCTTTCTGCCAATCGTCTTTTCTTATCTTATTTACAGTATAACACAGAATCTGTCCCATGTTAAGGTCACAACAGCTATTTATACGGCCTGTTTGTTCTTTTTTCTTATCCCAGCAAAGCAGATCAGGCCAACTCCCGCAGCGCCGATCAGCACGCCGTAGAATATAATTGGTGTGGTATCTGCCGTAATTGGCTTTTCATGAGAAGTCGGGACTGCAACGGGCATGGTTTCCGGCGTTACAATCGGTTTTGCCGGTTCCGATTGTTCAACATAGGCAAGAGCGTAAGTGGAAAATTTGTCCGTTGCAAATGTGTAAGTGGCAGGGTCATTATCCAGGTCGGGCAGTTCTGTCACAGCACCATTATGGAGCCGCAGCACAGCGTATGTGTGTCCAAGCCCCAGCAACTTTGCAGGGATGAGAACGGTAATCCTGATAGGGCGTGACAAATCAGTGACATGGCTCTTCTCGCCGTCTACCGTCTTGATAATACTGACATCCAGATACAGCCCCGCGGCCCCTTCTTGCAGGACTTTTTCAATGGTAGCTTTATCTGCCGCAGTAGGGGTGATCTCCTGCACTGTTAGCTGCAATGCCACCACGGAGCCATTATCAAGTGCGAGCTTATCCACGTCAGTTAGTGCCTCGGCCGCGATGGCGGTGCTGTCGGCTGTGGCACCGCTGATGGTTGTTTCAAGTGCCGGTACTTTAACGGTTTTTTGTGCAATAGCGCCCGAAACCCTATAAACAAGGTAATATGATACGGTTTTGCCGGCCCAGTTTTCCATCGGCAGCGTAACACTTTGGTTCCACGCCGCCTGGGGATCGAGAGCAAGACTGTAACCTTCCGGCGCGGTAAGCAATGCCGCGGCAGCATTTGTCCAGTCTGATCCAACCTCCGGCGTCAGCGCTGCGGCAATCTGATCGGGAATCGGCAGCACTGACCACTTGGCATATAGTGTCATAGGCGAAGTTACAGGATTCCGAAAATTCCACGTTTCACCGCTGGCAGTAAGCCACGAATCAAACCGGAAACCATCCCTTTTCAGCTGTGCGGGTTCACTGGCGGCTGCGTAATATTGCAATGCCTGGTTTGCGACAGCACCGCCCCCATTACTATCAAAATCGACGCACAGCAGGTTTTCAGACGGAACGAAGTGATAGACAGTGCTGGCACCGGCGGGCACCTCGCCGTTCGCCCTGGCACGGACTAATACTGTTTCACCGCTAAAGCCGGTAATCTCTGTCTGCCCGGCGGCAACGCTTTCCCAGGAAGATCCATTGTCAATGCTATACTCCATCGTGCCGTTTGCATTTTTCAGTGTACCGTCTTTTTTCCCAGCTATCGTTTCCTGTACTTGCGTGATGCCGTCAGGCGCTGCGGGTTGCACATTGACAATGGCCACATCGGTATCTGCTGCCATTGCCCCATCGGTACTGACCCGGCAGAAAAAGTAATGCGAGCCGGCCGACAGATCCGCAGGAAGCGTATATTGCGAACCTGTCCCGGCCACAACGGCAGCGCTCTTGTCAAGTGCGCAGGCATACCACACATAATGGAGAGTGGCAGCGTCATAGGAAGCGCTTGCAATAGCGGTCAGGTGATCTATAATGCACCCCGCGGTGACGGCTGAGCTTGCCGGCTGCCTGTCTATGGTGATGGTCGCATTTGTGATAGATTCGCCGTGAGGGGTAGCAAATGTCCTATCTGCCAAGGCGTTATAATTTCCGCTGTCTATGGTAAATTTGCTCGCCTTGACGATTTTTGTTCCAACAGCTATACTGCCCCAGCAAAGTTCATAAGTCACTTTGGGCATATCACCGTTGGGGACACCAGCGAAGCCCACAACGCCAGTAGCTGCCGCAGTACCGTCATAAGGTTTACTGCTTATTGCTTCAAGGTAAGGCGTCAGCGTCGCTTTGCTGATCTGCACACCCCCCGGCGCTGTTCCATTGGAAATTGCAGCGCTGGCAAGGGTGTAATTTTTGCTCCAGATTTCGGCAATCTGAATATTTTGCACGTTGACTGTTTTGGTGCCGGCGTCTGGCGATGTCCAGGAGAAGGCACCAATGGCCGTAGGCTGCTCCCCGTTTTGTCCGCCGGTCAGTGTGATGGTGCCGGTGGCCGCTGTGGTGCCGTCGTAGGTCTTGCCGGCAACCGACGCGATAAGGGGCGTCAGCGTTGCTTTGCTGATCTGCACACCTCCCGGCGCTGTTCCATTGGAAATTGCAGCGCTGGCAAGGGTGTAATTTTTGCTCCAGACTTCGGCAATCTGAATATTTTGCACGTTGACTGTTTTGGTGCCGGCGTCTGGCGATGTCCAGGCAAAGGGGCCAATGGCCGCAGGCTGTTCTCCGTTTTGCCCGCCGGTCAGTGTGATGGTGCCGGTGGCCGCTGTGGTGCCGTCGTAGGTCTTGCCGGCAACCGA
The DNA here is from genome assembly GCA_034933545.1 of Oscillibacter sp. Classification (GTDB taxonomy): domain Bacteria; phylum Bacillota; class Clostridia; order Oscillospirales; family Oscillospiraceae; genus Vescimonas. The sequence goes on along the minus strand of JAYFNH010000009.1, from coordinate 191,740 downwards.
CGCGATAAGGGGTGTCACCGTCGCTTTATTGATCGTAAACACCGCCGTCTTTAAGCCAATAGCTGTGGCACTTTCATAGCGTGCTGTTACGGTGTATGTACCAGCTCCTTCCGGCAATCCGCTGCTGCCAAGACTGCCGCCGTCGGCGGGCGCATAGGTATAGGAAATTTGTCCGCCGGTAGTATCCGCAGTTGTGGCCTTTTCGTATGCCTGCTCGGTGCCGGAATAGGTAGCGGCACCATCATCAAATGTAATTGTGGCATTGTCCTTGGGACTTACGGTAAAAACTACATTTGCCGTGGCTGTGGCGGTGTTATTGTAGGTCACGGCAATGGTGGCAGTATAGGTGCCGGCGGAGAGATCCGGGTTGGGTCGAATTGTCATATGTGTATCGCTGCCGCCCGGGGCAATTTGGCGGCCTACGGCACCATTGAGGTTAAGCTGAAAACAATTAGCGTTTGTGCCAGTAAGTGCAGCAGCCGTAATTGTGGCTGATTTTGTGCTGTAACTTGCGTTTGTGATGGTAACGGTTTTAGCCGCAGGCTGTGTGTAGTCGCCTTTTTCAAAGTCAAATACAGGCGCAGCTACCGTAAATGTGGGATCATATACGACATTAACAGCGGACCAATTTCCGGTTTCATAGCCGGTGGCACCGAAAGGAACACGGATTGTTACGTTGCTCGAAAAAGGTGTAGTCCCAATACTTGGCGCTGATGCAGCGGCACAGTCCAGAGTGCGAAGTTTTGTGCAGCCTTCGTAAGCACACGTTCCAATGCTCTTTATGCTGCTGGGCAATACGCTAAATGACAGGTTACTATCATAAGCAAAGGCAAAGGCTCCTATGGTAACAAGGCCACTGGGTAGCGTTGCCAGCGTTAAGTTTATGCAAGATGCAAATGAATCATTTCCGATGCTTTTGATGCTATCTGGCATGGAAACAGAAGATAAATCTGTCTCATAAAACGCTTCGTCGCCAATAGCAATAAGGTCATATCTACTACCGTTTTTTGAATTTGTTACAGTAGCGGGAAGCGTTAGCGATGATGTGCTTTGTTTTACCGCAATTGTTGTACCGTCCCCCACTTGTACCGTCCCCGCCTGTCCATTGTTTGGCTCTGTCAGCACTTTGTAGGTAACGACAATACCGTTGCTGGAAGCCGTAAACGTTTCGCCCGCAGCCCCGTAGGTTGCTACCGCCAGCAGCGACAACAGCAAGCATAGCGCCAAAAAAGTGCTTATAAATTTTTTCTTCATTGATTTCCCTCCTTGTGCATGGATCGAGATCCAACGCGAATTGATATACCGATAGGGCAGTACGAGGGATAGATTTGCGTTACCTGGCAAGCGTCAAAATCATTGCTCAAAAATGCTGCCTCCCCAGCCTCTATAAAATGTGTGTCCGGATTTTCAATCCACACAAATGCGGTTCCAGAGATCAATTTTCGTAAATCGCCAAAAATCACGAATCGATCCTCCTGTCCATTAAAATTTTTATCTGCGCAGGTAGAGGCCGCTCCGATGAGCGGCCTCTGTTTTATTCTTCCTCGTCAGGGAAGCCCGGATCAGCGTCCTCCGGTTCTGCTTTTTTCGGCGCAGCCTTTTTGCTGTCGGCAAAGTAGATATTGTCGGCGACGACCTCCACGGCTTTGCGCTTGTTGCCGTCGTCGTCCTCCCATGTTCTGGTTTGCAGGCGGCCATCGACGATGACGGCGCTGCCCTTGGAAAAATACTTGGCCACAAATTCGGCGGTACTGCGCCAGGCAACGACGTCGATCCAGTCGGTTTCACGTTCACCGTCCTCTGTTTTGAAATCCCGGTCACAGGCGATGCGGAGGCTGCATACCGCAGTGCCGCCCTTGGTTTGCCGCAGTTCGGGGTCTGCTCCCAGACGCCCCATGATGGTTACTCGATTCAACATGATATTTTCCTCCAATTCTTAAAATAGTTAGTAGTTATATTTTGGGTCGTGTTCCTGCTCGTGCAGCATGGCGTCGCGTTCGCGCTTCAGCTCGGCCACCGTCCGGTTGCCGCCTTGCTCTCTGGTAATGCCGGTACTGACATTGGCTTTGATCCCGGCACGTTCAAGATACTTCTTCAGGTCGGGATGGAAAGTTTGCAGATCATAAAGGTTGACGACATCCATTGCAGATAGTTTTTCACCCTTGATGTCCGCCTCGGTCATGTTCCAATACCGGCGCACGGTTTTTCTGCTGATGCCCAAATCTCGGGCAATGTAAGTAACATTGCTGGCGGTGGGGTGCTGCTCCATGTATCGGATCACCCGCACCATGGTTTCGTTCGGGGTGCATTTTGCCACCGGCACGAAATAAAAATGCAAGTGAGCCTCGCCACTTTCGTCCTTGTGAACCACGGCTGATACCACATTTTTTTTGCCACCGTATCGCTGCTCCAAAAAGTCGTAACACGCCCGAAAGAATTTCTCTTCCCTCAGTTCCGGTAAATCTTTGGGCTTGGTTATCACCCAGCCGCACATGACATTGACATCCTCCCGATTTTGACACCGCACCTCGCGCAGCCGCTTTTGCAAATAGGTGTAGGGTTTCATATGCCGCTGCGGCGACAGAAAATAATTAAGCGGTGTGCGTGCAGGGTTAATGTCGATGTTCCGCGGCTTTTTCACTTCGCGGAGAATGTGCCGCAGGTGGCTCACTGCGGCGCTGGCTCCAAATTTCGTGACCGCTGCCAACTATTGTTTCCTCCCTTCAATCGTTAAGCCCTCGTCCCTGGGGTTATCCAAAAGGGGCCGCGCCCCTATTGGCAACCCGAGCATACCTGCGAGGGCAACTGTCTTGGTTATAGTATCGGCGAGCACCGTCAGGTGGGCGCAGATGCTATAACTTGTAAGCCGCAAAAGCACAGAACCGGAAAGCCTTGCGAATGCAAGGTTTCCGGTTCTGAAATTGAAAAACGCAGTTTTTTAATTTTTTGGCTTTTTGCGGTACAGGAAAAACTGTCTTTTTCCTGTCGTCGAGCTTGTCAAAGCTCGATCCCGTTATCCACAATGTACCGCAGCGCCTTTGTAATGTAGGCGTCCCGCTCTTTCTTTTTCAGGTCGGCGGGGAACAGCTCATCAGCAACCTTGTAGCGCTTCGGCTTCTCGACTTTTTCCACAGGCTCCGGCTCAGCCGCCTGCATGATGCGCAGCATACGCTGGCGGGAGTATTCGTTTTCCACACCGTCTCGTCTCCAGCTGTTATAGTCCTTCCGAATTTCCTCACAGCCATTTTCCGTCCACGGAAACTTATACAGCTTCTGATCCTCCAGCAGCGTCTTTTGCACCGACGTATCAAGATACGACAGGTTGACCGCCATCTTCTGGCTCAGCTCCCGTTTGTCGTACAGCTTGTATAGATCGTCACAAAGATAGGTCAGGCGGATTTTTCTTTGGACTGTCCTGCCGTTCAATCCGTACATTTCAGCAATCAAATCCCTGGTCTTTTTCACTTCACTTGAGGATGTGGACACAGTGTCCACATCCTCTTCATCCCCCAAATCGGTGTACTGATTATTTCCCTTTTTGTTCATGGCCTCCGCCAACTCACGGTATGCCCAGGCTTTTTCCAGCTCGCTGACATCCCCGCGCTGGAGGTTGCTGTCGTTTATCATCCGCACGGCAGCCACATCATCTACGCAGACGATCTTCGCCTTGATTTTTTCCATGCCCAGATCTATGGCGGCGCGGACACGATTGTGTCCGGCAAGGATTTCGTAATCGCCGTTGATCGCGTAATTTTGGATATTGGCCTTCGGCCGGATAACGATTGGATAGACAAGACCGTTGGCCTTAATGGACGCCTTCAGCTCTTCAAACACGTCATCAGCAATCTTGTGGAAAGCATTTTTGGGGGATGCGGAGAGCTTGCTGATCTCCACCTCCTGTTCTGCTTCTTTCTCCATCAGCATTTTTTGCCGCGGGGTGGGATTCGACGGAGAAAAATCAAAGTGGGGTTCTTCCTGCTTTTTAGGATAGGGATATGCGGGCGCCTCGCCGTCTGCAAGCGGTGCCCTTCCTTTCCATGCCATTTTCTATCACCTCAATTTTTCTCATATTTCTTGGGCCGGAAAAACACCGGCAGGCACGGCCGCCTCCGCGATCCGTCCGGCAGAAGCAGGCACTGATCGGAGTAGCAGTCGGCAAACATGGCGAAATATTTGACTTGCATCAACTCTGCGTCTGTGACCGGCAGACCGATTTGCCCGCAGCCGGCCACTGTATAATAGCCGGCTTTGGCAGCAGAGCCGAGGGTGCCAAGATAGGCGGCCCCGGCCCGCTCGTATTCTTCTTTTGTTTTGATATATCCGGCTGAAAGCCGCAGTTCTTTTTCGGTCGCTCTGCGCCGGACACAAACCGCCAGTTTGCGGTTTTCTTCCCGTGTTCTGCTCATTTTGTCCCGCCCTTTCTTAGTTCAGTTCCAAGCCGTTTTGTTTGGCGTAGTCGGCAATGACCGCCTCAATCTTTTCCAACACGCCAGGATTATCCAGCGCCTTCTTGACGGTGCGCTTGTTTAAGAGTACATCGCTGGTAAAGCGAATTGAAATATTCTGTTCGTGGCGGTTCGTGGATGTTTTAACCATGTGGAACATACGCAGCAAGAAATCCTCGTTCAGCTCACCTGCTTCGCCTGCGGCACGAATCTCCTTTCCCGTATCATCCGTGACACGCTTGTTATTGCTCTGCAAAAACGCGAGCACGATTTGCTGTTGGTCAGCGGGTAGGAAGGCAAGGGAATACGCAGCCTTGACCACGATCCGCCCGTCATCCGTCATGTCCAGCAACTCCGGCAGTAGGTCGTTTAATTTGATATACACGGAAAACATCTGACCGCTGATCCCCCATTTTTTGGCGGCAATATCACGGTTCACGCTTTCTGCCGCTTCGCTGGTCGTTAACTTCTGCAACCAGGTTGCAGAAGTTAAGTCCGTTCGCTGACCTTGTGAAATCCCGCTGCTTTTTTGCGTGGCTTCCAGGTGTACTTTGTAGGTGCGGGCCTTTTCGGAGGGCAGCCAGCCAGGGCGCTGGATGTTGCTCTCGGCCATCAGCCTTGTGGCCGCGTTGTCATCCATGTTGGCAATGGTCGCCGGAACGGTGCTTAGGCCCGTCAGCTTTGCCGCACGGTAGCGGCGATGTCCGGCAATAATCTCATACTCACCGGGGATAGTGGGGTGGGGGCGTACCAGCAGCGGCTCTTTGATGCCGTTCTCCTTAATGCTCTCACGCAGGGAGAGAAAGTCAGGGCTGTCCTCCTGCACCTTGAAGGTGTGGCCAGCGAACTCATGCAGTAGCGTCACACGGACTTGCTGTATGTCGCCCGCCCTAAATTCCGGGCTGTCCAGCGCGTCAAAAAAATCCGGAACGACACCGCCGCTCTTCGGTGCAGGTGTGTCGCCGGACATTGATGCCCGCAGACGATCAAAGCTGTTCGTCACGTTCCATTACCTCCTTTGCCAGCAGTCGGTACAGATCACCTAACCGGCTGCCTTTTAGTTTAAGCGTGCTAAAGCCCTTATCTTTTGCGTTGCCCATTTCAGCCAGATTGGGGATCACCGTATCAAATACGCTCTCTCCAAAATTCTCCCGCAGCATGGCTTCGGTGCGTTTTGCCTTGCCTCTGGTCATGTTGGCGCGGGAGATTAGGATGCCATTGACCGCAAGCTGCTCGTTGTATCTGTCCTGTATCCGATGCACCGTGTCCATCAGATCGGCAAGGCCGTCGATGGCGTAGTCCTCCGGCTCCACGGGAATGATGATCTCATCGCTGGCTGCCAGCGCGTTCGTAACCAGCAGATCAAGGGACGGCTTGCAGTCAATGATAATGTAGTCGTATTTCTCAAAATAAGGGGTACGGAGAAGCCGCGCCAGCACCGATCCGCTGTCCCGGTCTGTGGCCAGAAAGCTGGGGACGGACGACAGTGCCGGCACAGAGGGGATGTAGTCGATGCCCTCCGATTCGTTGTACCGGATGTACTCGGTAATGTTGATGGGCAAACCGCGCACAGCAAAATAAATTAGATCGCTGATAGACTGGCCAGTGTACTCCACATCACCATTGAGGGTGGTGGTAGCGTTGCGCTGGGGATCGAGGTCAACAACCAGAACACGTTTTCCGGTCTCCGCCAGAGCAGATGCCAGATTGAGGGAGGTGGTGGTTTTGCCGACGCCTCCTTTTTGGTTTACGCTGCTGATGATTTTCATGATTTTTCCTCCTTTAAAATTTAGGCCCCGGTGGTCACGGGGCTTTTCTTGCAAAAAGCAGAGCGGGAACCAAAGTACCCGCTCTGCTTGTATCTCAATCAGTATGTATAGCTTGTGTCACTTTTGGAAAAAGAAAAGGATTCAACCTCCGCTTTGTCGTTCCGATGCTGCTGCTCAACCTGATTCTGGTTGAAGTCTGTATTGTGCAGCCATGCCTGCAACTGCGTGATTTCTTTTCCCTGGTCAATGGGTTTGTCTGTTTCCGCCCATTTTGCGAAATCCGCAAATAGCGCATTAACAGATTCCTGATAGCCTTCAAAATCTTCTTTGATTCCGGCAATTTCTTCTGCCTCATATTCTTCCGGGTGTTTCGCAGCGGCCAGCAGATCATTCCGCGCTTCCGCAAGCGCTTCCCAATCGCCAACAGTCCAGCGGACACCATCCGCGCCCTGCGTCAACAAAAGGTAGCGCAGAAGGTTTCTGGGTGCGGTTTCCTCAAAGCCACAGCGATCGTACCAGTCGTTTGCCATCATGCGCTCGTCGCTGCCCTGGCTATATGTACCGTCTACCAGGTCGCCCACGAAGGCGGCCAGCAGTTCGCCCGGTGTCATGCCGCCAAGCGCCGCTTTTTCTTTCAGCCTCTCACAGTCTGCTTCCGACAGCTGGACGGATATGTTCCGCGGTTTAATGGTTTTGATTTCGTCATGCTGGTTCACAATATTGCCCTCCTTAAAATTTGTTATAATAAAAGCCCAGGCCATTGCCCGAGCACGTTCTACACGTTATTTATCCAGTAGGAGTGATGGCCGCCAGCTTATCGCTGGCGGCCATCGGAGGAAGTAGGCAGGCTCGGATCATCAGCTCCCGGCCTTGCCCATGTATAGTCTTGACCGGCGTAGTATGTCGCCGGTCAAGGAATAAAGAAAAGCGAGCTTATAGTCCGATGGCTTTGCGCATTGCATTAACATCGCTGTGCAGATACCTTTTTGACAGCATAGATAGGTCGCAGTGTCCAAGCAAGTGAGCGACGGTGTATAGATCAACGCCCTGTTGCACAAGCAATGTAGCTCTCGTATGCCTCAGTTCATGAGGTGTCAAAATTTTGATATCAGGATATTCTCTCTTTAAATCTTTCATAAATTTTCGGTACTCACGCTTATACCAGTTGTTTGGACATTTGGGGCCGCCCGTTTTACTTTTAAAAACATAGTTTGTTTTTTTCTGCCCCGCCATGGCAGCTGAAAGATGGGCCGACAGGTCTTTTGAAATGGGAATCTTCCGCAAACGATAACTATTTTTCCCACTTGTTCGCTGTATTTCCCAAGACCCGCTGGTACTGTTTCGAGTTTCAATAGTGCCTCCGCAGATGGTAATAGTACAGTCGCTCAGGTCAACATCCATTATTCGCAAGCCCAACATTTCGCTGCGTGTCATTGCCGTTTCCATTAGCAACATTATGCATAAACCATTGGGGTGATCCTTTGCAAAAGCTGCGACTATATTATATTCATCCTGCGTCCATGTGCCCTTTTCGGCTGGCGGAATTTTACTATGCAGCCGTATAGATGATGTCACAGGATTTGTCAGGCAATGCTGATTTTCAATTCCCGTAGTAAAAATTGAAATTAGCGGGAATTTCATTTTGCGTAGGCTTTCCATTGTGTAATTTTCCGCCTTCGCATTAAAAAATTGTTGAATTTGCAGCGGTGTGATAGTATGTAGATAACAGTCTCCAAAAAACGGGATTAAATGCTTTATGACCGGACGGCGATAAGTATCAAAAAAGGATATATCACTTACGATGCCTTTACGCCATGTGTCAAGCCACAATATTGCCCACTCACGAAAAAGGATTGGTTTAATTTCTTTCTTGTCCACTACCAGTTCAATTTGTGACCGAAGATCATATATTGCTTCTGCCACGCTTTCAATACTTGCAATTTCATTCATTCTATAATCCCTCCTTGGGAAAATTATAAAACAAATTGCAGAGTATTACTTGACGTGCATGGGGTCACAGGTTCGAGTCCTGTACCGCGCACCATTGACAAAAGCCCTGTATCTTAATGGATACAGGGCTTTTGTTATTTTGACGAAAAGGCCACAAAGTCTGTTGAAAACTTTGCAGCAAAAGCATCTGAAAAGTTCAAAAAAGAAGGGGCGTGTGCCGTATGGCACGCCCCTTCTTTTTATATCTGCTCGCTTTGATCGGTTCGGCACATGAGATAGTCCAACGTGACCCCATAGGCATCCGCCAATCGCACCAATGCTTCCATATTAGGCTCGCTTTTGCCGATCTCATAACCTGACAGCGTGACCATATTCAGGCCGGTCATATCTGCAACGTCTTTCTGTTTGAGCTTACGCGCCCGGCGAACCTCCTGCAGCCGTTGTGCTACCTCTACTTTTCGTTTTGCCCGACATTGTGCATAGTTTGCGGCGGCGTAATCCTTGCTTACTGACTGCCATACCTGTGCCATGGCTTCCTTTACGGGAATATCTGAATTTTGGCCGATTTCCTTGGCCTCTCTGTATTTGTCCTTAATAATCTGTGCACGTTCGTCCATCGCTGCCCCTCCGTTCATTGTGGAAAACTATAGGCTTATTGTAATACATCTTTCCCGGATAGGCAAGAAAAATATCTGATTCTGATAGTTTTGCTTGACATTATCTGAAACCGATAGTATTATCTAAAACAGATAGTTTCGCAGCAGCCAGTGCAAGGAGATGCGAGAGCAACTTGCGCCGCAAGGCGCAAAGCGGCTCGCATGTATACGCCTCGCCGCAGAAGCTGGTGATTTCCGCCATTCTCGCTGTGCACGCTCTATGCCATCAATGAAGCAGCATACACGCCTTGTCAACCACTGGCCTTGCTGCGCCTGCTTCCGATGACAGCCATGGCACAAATACCCGCAAGCGTGTCGGATACTTGATAGAACAACAAATTCTTCTCATTAAGGGGTGATACAATGGCTCTCTGTGCTACATTAACCGATATTTCTTCCAATGCTCGTGTGAAAGAGTATCCCGCTTTGACCGTTTTACAGGTGGCCAATGCATCCCTGTTTCGTGTGCCGGGGTATGAGCCGCATAAAGGAGGCAAAATGATAAAACCGAAACTGGTTGTTCACGAAAGCTACAAGGGCAAGCAGCGTTCAGAGGAAGTCTTTGCGGCGGTATTACTTTCCGCTGCCGGATTAACTGAAACGCAAAAATCGAGTATAATAAAACAAACCGAACAGTCTCAGGATTCACTTTGTTCCCGGAAAGGAGCAATTCATGGAGCAAGTGAAACATGAGCAAACTATTTACAGCGCAGCAATTTATTGCAGACTGAGCAAGGATGACGAGCAAGCGGGTGAAAGCGTCAGCATCGAAACACAAAAACTGATGCTCAGCACCTACTGTGAGGAACACGGCTTTGCCATCTACGAGATTTACGCAGATGACGGCTATTCGGGGTTAAACTTCAACCGCCCGGCACTTACAAGACTACTTGTGGATATTGACAACGGCAAAATTAATCTTGTTGTCACAAAGAATTTGAGCAGACTTGGCAGGGACTATATCCAGACCGGCTATTACACCGATGTGTATTTCAGCCGGAAACATGTGCGGTATATTGCCGTGAATGACGGAATTGATACCAACCGGGATGACAACGACATTGCACCGTTCAAGAACATTCTGAATGATATGTATGCAAAGGACCTGTCCCGCAAGGTGAGATCCGCCAAACGGCAGCGAGCCTGCAAGGGTTATTATATCAGCGCACAGGCACCGTTTGGGTACAAGGTTGACCCGCAGAACCGTAACCGCTTAACCGTGGATGAAGCTCCGGCAGAGGTGGTCAAAGAGATATTCCGCTTAACTATTGCCGGAAATACGCTGTCGCAAATCAGCCGCATTCTGACAGAGCAAGAAATCATCACCCCATCCGCTTACAAGGCACAGAACGGTGATACCCGGTTTTACCGCTATCACGAAAACGGTCAATCTCCTTTCGGCTGGTGCTATCAGACGGTGAGGGCCATTCTCAAGGATCAGGTATATACCGGAGATATGGTGAACCACAAGTTTGAGATGGATAGTTCAGAATTAACAAGTGACTCACCGCATGTTTGTACAGGGAGACGGGATAAATGGTATTCCGATTATGCCATGAATAGATTAAATACGATTGAAGATATGGGATTTAAAGTTTCATGGAAATTGATTGCCATAGGATTGTTTGGTTCTGATAAGATACCAATTCAGCTCACTTATACAAATCTTTTTGATTATCTTGATAAAAGATTAAACAACCATACTGGACTCATCATTTGATCACTCCTTTCTATTGTGCTTGCTTTTTTTGAAATTATTTGCAGTACGGGTAATAACCACCGTGCGGGACGTGCATAATAAAGTAGAGGTGATTATTTATGCAACTATCCCAAAAAGAAACCAGTTTGCTAAAGGATTTAAAAGGACAAGAAAAACTCTGCGTTGACAAATATACCAAGCACTCTTCCTGCGCGGTCGATCCACAACTGAAAAATCTGTTTACAAAGATCGCTCAGGTAGAACAGCAGCACCTTCAAACGATTACCCAAATAGAGGGTGGCGTTGTGCCCGCGTCGGGTGGCGGCTCGCAGAGCCAGCCGAATTTCTCGGCATCCTATGGGGACACAGACACACAGGATAAACAAAACGACAGTTATCTCTGCGCCGATGTGCTCGCAACAGAAAAACACGCCTCTCAGCTCTACGATACCTGCGTCTTTGAGTTCAAAGATGCGAATGTCCGAAATATTCTGAACCACATCCAAAAGGAAGAACAAGAACATGGCAAAATGATTTATGACTATATGACGGCAAACGCCATGTACTCATAACAAGAACGAGCAGAGCTGCCTCAAATGGCACTCTGCTCGTTTTCTTATCCGCGCCGACATGGCGGCTCGTTTGTGGCTGGGCGGCAGGCGCGGCCGGTGCAGGTATAATAGGTGGTTTGCCCGTCCAGAAGAGGATACTCCGCCGATGGCCGCTTCAGCACTGTTACAAACGTATCAAGAGGCAGCTTTCTCAGGACATCGGATACGTTCTCGCCTTCTGTGAGAACCACCGTCACATGTTTCGATGGCGTGAGGCAGCAAGAAAGCGCCAGCAGATAAAACGCGTGTGCCATGGGAATGCGTTTCGCCGGTCCGGAAAGAAATTTGAGTTGCCGCTCAGCACAATCCTGCCATTGGGTGTCTGACGTGATTTGAGACAGCCGGACTAGATTGTACGCCATGACGGAATTGCCGCTGGGGATTGCACCGTCGTAGGTTTCCTTGGGTCTCATAAGCAACCGCTCATTTTCTCTTCCGGACAAATAAAACCCTCCGCGTTCCGAATCCCAAAAATCATCCAGCGCCCGGCCACACAGCCGCTGCGCCTGTTCCAGATATACTGGCTCCTGCACAAGCTGATAGAGCTCAAGGAATGCAAAAACGGTGAAAGCGTAGTCATCCAGATAACCGGAACCGCCATCCCCCCCCTGACAGCAGCTGACTCGAAGCCGATTGCCCTCCTGCATATGGCTGCGGAGAAACTGCGCGCTGCGGAGCGCGGCGGCTCGATGCTCCGGTTTCCCAGACAAACGGGCAAGCTGAGAAAACGCGGCGATCATGAGCGCATTCCATGAAGTCAGGATTTTATCATCCAGATGGAGCCTGCTGCGCTGCCTACGATATGCCCGCAGCTGGGGCAGACAATTGGTAAAGCTGCGGGCTTCCTCAATACTTCCCACCAGATGGGGGATGCTGCGGCCGTCAAAGTTTCCCCGCTGAGTGATGCCATAGCAACGGTTGAACGCAGCCGCTGTTTTCGCCGAAAGGACTTGACAAATCTCGGACGGAACAAATGCATAGTATCCGCCCTCGACTCCCTCGCTGTCAGCGTCCTGCGCGCTGTAAAAGCCGCCCTCCGGGGTGGTCATCTCACGCAGAACGTATTCTGCCGTCTGCTCCGCAACCTCAAGATAAAATCTGTTCCGGGTCACGTCGTATGCTCTGGTATATGCCATCATCAACAAGGCATTGTCGTAGAGCATTTTCTCAAAATGGGGAATTTGAAAAGCCCTGTCTGTGGAATAGCGGGAAAAACCAAAGCCGATGTGGTCGAACAGACCCCCGCGGTACATCTGCCGCAGGGTGACCTCCGTCATCCGTAGGGCATCGGCATGATCGGTTTTACAATACTGATCCAGCAAGAACAAGAGATTGTGGGGTGTGGGAAACTTAGGTGCTTCCCCAAAACCACCGTACTGTTCGTCAAAGCTCATGCGAAACTGTTCCACAGCTTCTCCCAGAAGGGCAACATCTACGCCGCCGTCCTCCGTGTCCTCCTTAAATGACAGTGCGGTCGTCACTTTGTCGGCAGATTGCAGCAGTTCAAATCTTTCATGGGCCCATTTTTGAGAGATGACCCACAGCAGCTTTCGAAAGCCGATCATACCCCACTGCGTATCCTTTGGAAAATAGGTTCCCGCAAAAAACGGCTTTTTCTCCGGTGTCAGAAAAATGCTCATTGGCCAGCCACCACTTCCGGTCATGGCCTGACAAACAGCCATATAAACGCTGTCTATATCCGGACGCTCTTCCCGATCCACTTTGACGGACACGAAATAGGCCCGAAGAAATTCCGCAATTTCCTTGTCCTCAAAGCTCTCGTGCGCCATCACGTGACACCAGTGGCAGGTAGAATACCCAATGCTGAGGAATACCGGCTTGTCCTCCCGCTGCGCCTTCGCAAAGGCCTCATCTCCCCACGGGTACCAATCTACCGGCTGATGGGCATGCTGAAGAAGATAGGGGCTATGCTCGTGAATTAATCGATTTTCGTACAAATGGCTAGCAACTCCTTTATGGGTTGAAATCGTTCTTATTTCAGTATTTACACGAAATACGATTCTATGTAATCACAATGAAATCACTCGAGCAGGATTTGTCCGTTTACACAGAATTCGAGAAGCCCCCAAAAATTGACCCATAGGCATTTGGTACGCAGCGCACCGTTGGCGGCCTGCGCCGGTCGCTGTAGCTGATCCCACCCTGTGAGCATATCCTTATAAAGCTCGCTGTCATAACCGGAGAGCATCACCGGCCCAGGATGATCCAGCAGCACACGGAGCAGCTCCTCGTGTCCAGCGTCATCCAGTTTCTCCCGGTACTGCCGGTCAGTTTTTGTCCGGAGCAGATAAGGCGGATTTGCGTAGATCAACACCTCGGACGAATGGAATCGTTGAATCAGATCTATTGTTGAATTTGCAATGGCGTGATAGTATGTAGATAACAATCTCCAAAAAACGATATCAAATGCTTTATGACCGGACGACGATAAGTATCAAAAAAAGATATATCACTTACGATGCCTTTACGCCATGTGTTGAGCCATAATATTGCCCACTCACGAAAAAGGATTGGTTTAGTTTCTTTCTTGTCCACTACCAGCTCAATTTGTGAGCGAAGATCATATATTGCTTCGGCCACGTTTTCAATACTTGCAATTTGATTCCTTCTATAATCCCTCCTTGTGGAAATTATAAAACAAATTGCAGAGTATTGCTCGACGTGCATAGGGTCACAGGTTCGAGTCCTGTACCGCGCACCAGAAAGACATAGCTTTCCACCAAGGAAAAGCCATGTCTTTATTTTTGTGAAAAAGTATGATAATATTTATCCAAAGATTATTTCAAAACTCAAAAATGCTTAGACAGTTTTGGACTGTGGATTGCGGATTATTTATATAAGGAAGATGAAACACACTTGCTTTTGCAAAGGGGAACAGCTATTATGGAATATAGAATATTGCGACTAACCATAAACATGCAATTTGGAGATATTGAGAACATTGTATACCCCACGCTCCTTTGGGATAAGGAGAATATCATTCTTGTTGATTGTGGTTTTATCGGTTCACTTCACATTCTTGAAGAGGAATTATATCAACATGGATTGTCGGTGAATCAGTTGACGGGTCTTGTACTCACTCATCATGACCATGACCATATGGGTGCGGCTGCCGAACTAAAGAAACTAAATTCAAACATGAAAATATACAGTTCTTCTGTGGAAGCGCCGTTTATTTCCGCACAGGAAAAACCGTTGAGACTATGTCAGGCAGAAGAAATGCAAAAAACACTTCCACCAGAGCAACGAGATTTTGGAGAAGCGTTTTGTAATATGCTACGTCAGGTTGAGCCGGTTGGAGTAGACAATTTGCTGCATGACGGAGATCACATGGATTGGTGCGGCGGTTGTCGTATTATTGCAACGCCAGGTCATACACCTGGACATATTTCGCTTCTTATGGAAAATGATTCAATTATCATAACTGGTGATGCCATCGCTTTGGAGGGCAACCACCCTATTATTGCCAATCCTCAATTTACGTTGGATATTGAACAGGCAACTAAATCTTTGGACAAATTACTGTCTATGAAAGCCCACGCCTATTACTGCTATCACGGTGGTGTATACACTCCGGCAAACTGAGATTCTCCTATAAGCATTATGTGAAACCAACAAAAATTTTAGACAGAACGGCAAATTTTATTTGCCGTGTTTTCCCAGAATCACCTCCGAAGGGCTTTGACCCCGGAGGTGTTTTTCCCCCTTTTTTTCCCAAAAAAGAGGATTGACAGCAGTGCTTCTTGTGTGCTACTTTAAAGGAAAGCGGCACTGCGCCGCGTGACAATTGAACAAAGGGAATCATCGGATGATCGACTCGGGAGAGACCGCAGAAACTGTCTGCGGAGCCGAAGGGGAACGCAAAAGCTCTCAGGCAAAAGGGCCGGGTCGGGACGATACTCCGAAAAGGCCGGCTTGGTTCGGCCACCGAAGGTGCAACCCTCTGCGGCGGCGGTGGGGAATCTCTCAGGTTTAAAAACGGAGGCACAAAGTTTCACTTTTTGAGACTTTGTGCCTTTTTCTGTTGCCCAAATTTTTTAAGCTGAAGGAGGAACCCTCTCATGAGCAATCTCAAACGCACGCAGCTGTACGATATCCACGTGGCGGCCGGCGCCGACATGGTGGACTTCGGCGGCTGGGAAATGCCCATCCAGTACCCCTCGGGCATCATTGCCGAGCATCTTTACACCCGTCAAGTGTGCAGTCTGTTCGATGTGTCCCACATGGGCCGTCTGCTGATCGAAGGCCCCGGCCGCACCGGTTTTCTCCAGCATGTCCTCACCAGCAACGTGCTGGCGCTGGAGCCGGGCCTGGCCCAGTACTGCATCATCCCCAACGAAAACGGCGGCGCCGTGGACGATGCATACCTCTATATGTTCCGTGAGGAAGACTTTTTGCTGGTGGTCAACGCCGCCAACAAGGAAAAGGATCTTTTACACCTGCAGGCCCTTGTCAAAGACTATGACTGCACCATCACCGACATTTCCGCCGACTGGGCGGCCATCGCCGTACAGGGCCCCAAAAGCAAGGAAATGCTCACCGTCCTCACCGGCGGGGAAGCCCCCACGGAGCCTGTAAAAAACGCGCTGCGCTCTTTGCCTCTGGAGGGTCATTCCGCCTACATCGCCAAGACCGGCTACACAGGCGAGCCTCTGGGCTACGAGGTATATGTCCGCAGCGTGGACGCCGCGTGGCTGTGGAACCGCCTCGCCGAGCTGGGCGCGCGGCCGGCGGGCCTGGGCGCCCGGGACACACTGCGTCTGGAAGCGGGCCTGCCGTTGTACGGCCACGAGATGGGTGCCGCTCCCGATGGTAGCGAGATCCCCATCTTCGCGGTGCCCCTGGCCAAATTTGCCGTCAGTTTCTCTCCCCATAAGGGGAATTTCGTGGGCCGCGCCGCCTTGGAGCGCCAGCACGCAGCCTTTTTGCGCCACATGAACCGGGACTTCAGCGACGCTTCGCCCCTGCTCCGGAAGATCGCTCCCATTGCTCTGGTTGACCGGGGCGTCATGCGCGCGGGGATGGAGCTGTACCGGGACGGCCGTTCGGTGGGCTGGATCACCAGCGGCACCATGGTGCCCTACTTCAAGACGGAGGGCGAGGGCCTTACCACCGTCATTTTGCAGGAGAGCGGCAAGCGCTCCATCGGTCTTGCCTATGTGGACAGCGACCTGCTGGAAAACGACGAGGTGGAGGTGGACGTCCGGGGCAAGCGCCTCAAGGCCGTTCTGCCCGCCCGCCACATGAGCGTGGGCGCACCCCCTTACGCCCGGCCCCTGCTGTGCGGCTATACGGAAGAAACGTCAGTGGCCGCTTCCACCGACGATGACCGCCGCGAAAGCATTCTGATTCTGCTGCGTCAGGCCGCCGACAACCATCAGTGGCGGCAGGAGCGCTGCGTCAACCTAATTCCCTCGGAAAACACCCCCAGCCGGGCGGTACGGCTTTTAAGCGCCAGCGATCCCGCTTTCCGCTACGCCGAACATAAAAAGATTCTCTCTTTCTATGACAAGGATGTTTTCTACTATCAGGGCACCAAGTTCATCGACCGGGTGGAGCAGCTGTTGGTCGAGGAAATGAAGGCTTATCTGGGCTGCCAGGAGGTGGAGACCCGCGTCATCAGCGGGCAGATGTCCAACATGGCTGTCTTTTCGTCCTTGATGGACTGGAAGAACCGTTTCGACCGCAAGAGCGAGGCCAAACGCCTGGGCTATGTGATGAACAACCACATCATCAAGGGCGGCCACCTCTCTGCCCAGCCTATGGGCGCGCTGCACGATTACATCGCCATCGACCCGGTGACGGAAAAGCCCGCTGTGGTGAGCTTCCCCATGCGGAAAGACAATCCCTACCGCACGGATGTGGAGGAGACAAAAAAGCTCATCGACCGCTACCGTCCGGAGCTGCTGATCTTCGGCAAGAGCATGGTGCTCTCCAAGGAGCCCGTGGCCGCCATCCGGCAGTTTGTGGACGAAGAGCATATTCCCACCACCATCATGTACGACATGGCCCATGTGCTGGGCCTTGTGGGAGATCACTTCCAGCGGCCCTTTGAAGAGGGTGCGGAGATCGTCACAGGCTCTTCCCACAAGACCTTCTTCGGCCCCCAGCGGGGCGTTATCGGCGTCAACTACCGGCCCGACGAGCTGAAATACGGCCTGTGGGAGACGGTGGAGCGCCGCACCTTCCCCGGCAGCGTTTCCAACCACCATCTGGGCACCCAGCTGGGCATGCTGATGGCCGCTTACGAGATGAACCAGTTCAAGGACGAATACCAGCGCTGCGTCATTGAAAACGCCAAGTTCTTTGCCCGCAGTCTCCACGACGAGGGGCTCAACGTGGCCGGTGATCCCGCCGTGGGCTATACCGAGACCCATCAGGTCATTATCTGCGTGGGCTACGGCGAAGGACCCGAAATGGCCGAGCGTCTGGAGGAGAACAACGTCATCGTCAACTATCAGGCCACGCCCAATGAGGAGGGCTTTACCGCTTCCGGCGCGCTGCGCATGGGCGTGAGCGAGATGACCCGCTTCGGCTTCGGCAAGGAGGATTTTGCCCATCTGGCGCACCTGATGGCCGAGTGCATTTTGCGTAACCGTCCCATCGCGGAGGACGTGGCGCACCTGCGCGCCACCCACGAAGAAATGCGTTTTTGTTTCGATGACGCCGAGATCGAGAAAGCACTCGCGGCTCTTGCCGAAAAGGTCGGTCTGTAACCCTTTTGAATCATATACACCAAATAAACTATTTTGATGGAGGTATGCAATATGTTGTATCCTGATGACCGTATGTATTCCAAGTCCCACGAGTGGGTGAAGACGGAGGGTGAGACAGCCGTGATCGGCATCTCCGATTACGCCCAGGACGCGCTGGGCGACGTGGTGTTCGTCAATCTGCCCGGCGAGGGCGATGAGGTGGCCATGGGCGAAGCCTTCGGCGATGTGGAGTCTGTGAAGGCTGTGTCCGATCTGATCTCCCCGGTGTCCGGCACCGTGTCCGCCGTCAATGAAGAGCTGCTGGACGCGCCGGAAAACCTGAACAAAGACCCTTACGGCAGCTGGATCCTCAAGGTGGAAAACCCCACCGACACCGAGGAACTTCTCTCCGCCGCCGACTATGAGGCGTTTTGTGCCTCGGAGGGCTGACATGGGCAGCTATGTTCCCTCCGCCCCGGCCCAGCGGCAGGAGATGCTGCAGGCCTTGGGACTTTCTTCCTGGCGGGAGCTGTACCGGGACGTGCCGCCGGATATGTATCTGGACGGCCCGCTGCATCTGCCACACGGCATGAGCGAGCTAGAGGTCAACCGCGCCATGTCCGCCATGGCGGCCAAAAACCGGGTCTACGCCACCGTTCTCCGGGGGGCCGGCGCCTACGACGACTACATCCCCGCCATTGTGAAATACATCCCCGCCAAGGAGGAGTTTCTCACCGCCTACACCCCCTATCAGGCGGAGATGAGTCAGGGGCTTCTCCAGTCCATTTTTGAGTACCAGACCATGATCTGCGAGCTGACGGGCATGGACGTTTCCAATGCCTCCGTCTACGACGGGGCTTCCGCCGCCGCCGAAGCCGCGGCCATGTGCCGGGACCGGAAGCGGCGCTTGACGCTGATCTCCGGCGCGGCGCACCCGGACGTCATCAACACCGTGCGGACCTACTGTTACGGCACGGGCGACGAGCTGCGGGTGGTGCCGGTGAAGGACGGCCGCACCGACCCAGAGGCCCTTGCCGCCATGCTGGACGGCGAAACAGCCTCCTTCTATGTGCAGCAGCCCAATTTCTACGGTCTCTGGGAAGATGCCGAGGCACTGGGCCGCGCCGTCCATGAGGCGGGTGCCCTCTTTGTCATGGGCTGCCATCCCATTTCGCTGGGCATTGCCAAAACACCTGCCGACTGCGGGGCGGACATTGCCGTGGGCGAGGGCCAGCCTCTGGGCCTGCCCCTTGGCGACGGCGGGCCGTATCTGGGCTTCATGGCCTGCCGGGAAAAGCTAATGCGAAAACTCCCCGGCCGCATCGTGGGCGAAACCACGGACGATGCGGGACGCCGGGCCTATGTGCTGAGCCTGCAGGCACGGGAGCAGCACATCCGCCGGGAAAAGGCCAGCAGCAACATCTGCTCCAACGAGGCGCTGTGCGCCCTGACGGCGGGGCTGTATCTCACCGTCATGGGCCCAGAGGGTTTGGCGGAAGCCGCCCGGCAGTCCATGGCCAAGGCCCACTATCTCGCCGGCGCGCTGTGCGCCCTGCCGGGGGTGGAGATGGCCTATGGCGGCCCCTATTTCCACGAATTTGTCACCCGGCTGCCCCGACGGGAGGACGTTCTCTGCGCCCTGGGGCAGGCGGACATTCTGGGCGGGCTCCCCGTTGGCGAGGACGGTCTTCTCTGGTGTGTCACCGAAACGGTGAGCAAGGCTCAGCTTGACCGGGCCGCGGCCATCGTGAAGGAGGTGCTGGCAAAGTGAAGCTGATTTTTGAAAAGAGCATCCCCGGCCGCCGGTGTACCATCCTGCCGCCTTGCGACGTACCCGCCGCGGAACTGCCAGAAGCTCTGCGCCGGGGCAGCGCCCCCGCATTGCCGGAGGTCAGCGAAACCGACGTTTCCCGGCACTATACCCAGCTGTGCCAGCAGGTACACGGCGTCAACTGCGGGTTCTACCCGCTGGGCTCGTGCACCATGAAATACAATCCCCGCATCGACGAGGAGATGTCCTCTCTCTTTACCGGCGTCCATCCGCTGGCCCCCGCCCACAGCAAAGAGGGCTGTCAGGAGGTGCTGGACACCGCAAAGAAATATCTCTGCGAGATTTCCGGCATGGACGACATGACCTTTCAGCCCGCCGCCGGCGCCCACGGTGAGTTTACCGGCGTGCTGCTCATCCGGCAGTACCACGATGCCCGGGGCGATAAGACCCGCAACAAGATCATCGTGCCCGACTCCGCCCACGGCACCAACCCCGCCACGGCGGCTATGTGCGGCTACGAGGTGGTGAACATCGACTCCGCCCCCGACGGCTGTGTGGATCTGGAGAAGCTCAAGGCCGTGCTGGGCCCGGATACCGCGGGGCTGATGCTGACCAACCCCAACACCGTGGGGCTTTTCGATCAAAACATTCTGGAGATCACCCGCCTTGTCCACGAGGCCGGGGGGCTTTGCTACTACGACGGTGCCAATCTCAACGCCGTCATGGGCGTGGCCCGGCCCGGCGACATGGGCTTTGACTGCACCCATATGAACCTGCACAAGACCTTTGCCACGCCCCACGGCGGCGGCGGGCCCGGTGCGGGCGCCGTGGGCTGCAAGGCGTTCCTCGCTCCCTACCTGCCCCATTCCGCCCTGATGGAGGGCCCCGGCCATTTACAGGTGCGGAGTTTTGGCGGCAACTTTCTGGTGGTGGTGCGGGCGCTGACCTACCTTTTGACCCTTGGGGCGGAGGGGATCCCCGAAGCGGCACAAAACGCCGTTCTCAACGCCAACTATCTCATGAAGGCCCTCTCCGGTACCTATACCCCCGCCTATGACCGGCTGTGCATGCACGAATTTGTGCTGGATCTCAGCGATTTGAAAAAGGAGACCGGCGTTTCGGCACTGGATGTGGCCAAATCCCTTATTGACTGCGGAATCCACCCGCCCACGATGTATTTCCCCATGATTGTCCACGAGGCTCTGATGCTGGAGCCCACGGAGACGGAGAGCCGGGAGACGCTGGACGAAGCGGCGGCCGCTCTGCGGAAACTCTACGCCATGGCCCACGAGGACGCCGAAAGGATGCACACCGCACCCCACTCCGCGCCCATCGGTCGGCCCGATGAAGTGAAGGCGGCCCGCCATCCGGTACTGCGGTACAAGGCGCCATGATTGAGCGGCTGTATACTTATTGGGGGGCGTGTACCGATCCCCATCGAAATCTGGCACTGGAGGAGTATCTCACCGACACTGTGCCCCAGAACGCCTGCACGCTGTATCTGTGGCAGAACAAACACACGGTGGTCATTGGCCGCAATCAGAATGCCTGGCAGGAGTGCCGCACGGCGGAGCTGGAGCGGGACGGCGGTACTCTGGCCCGGCGGCTCTCCGGCGGCGGTGCGGTCTATCACGACCTGGGCAATCTGAACTTTACCTTCTGCGTCCCCACCGCTCTTTATGACCTGCCCCGGCAGCAGCACGTCATTGTGGAGGCCTGCCGCCGTCTGGGCATCGATGCCTGCGTTTCCGGGCGCAACGACATTCTGGCAAACGGCCTGAAATTTTCGGGCAATTCCTTTTACGCCCACAACGGCCGCTCCTTTCACAACGGCACGTTGCTCATCGACACAGACATTGAGCATCTGGGGCGATATCTGACCCCCTCCACGGCAAAACTGTCCGGCAAGGGAGTGGCTTCGGTGCGGGCCCGTGTGGTGAATCTGCGCTCGCTTCAACCTTCTCTGACAGTGGAAGCTGTGGGCAAGGCCATGCAGGAGGCCTTCGGGGCGGTTTACGGTCTTGTGCCGCAGCCGCTGTCGGAGGCGGACTTTGACGCGCGGGAGATCCAGGGCCGCTATGAACGCTTTCACAGCTTCCAGTGGGTCTATGGGCGGAATATTCCCTTCACCTTTTCCGTTTCAAGGCGCTTTGACTGGGGCGAGGTGACGGTGCAGCTGTCGGTGGAAAAGGGGCTTTGCACCCAGGCCGCCGTCTATACCGACGCCATGGACGCCACCTTGGCCGCGCCTCTTGCCCGAGAGCTGGCGGGCTGCTTCTTTTCCTCCGAAGCACTGTGCCGCCGTGTGGAAGCTCTGCCGGCCTGCGAGGCGGTGGCGGCAGAGCTTTGTACCATGCTGCGGGAACAGGACATCTAAAAAGGAGAAACGCTATGTCTCATTATCAACTGCTTGTCATCGGTGCCGGACCCGGCGGGTATTCGGCGGCGCTGCGCGCCGCGGCGCTGGGGCTTCACACCGCCGTGGTGGAGCAGCGGGAGGTGGGCGGCACCTGCCTCAACCGGGGCTGCGTCCCCACCAAGGCACTGCTCCACGCCTCCCAGATTTATCACGACGCCGTGGAGGGAGAATGTCTGGGCGTTCGGGTAACGGGGGCAACTGTGGATCTGCCCGCCATGTTCGCCTATAAAAACGCCGTCTCCGAAAAGCTGCGGGGCGGCATTGAAAGTATGCTCAAAAGCGGCGGCGTGGACTTGCTGCGCGGACGGGCGCTTATCACCGCTCCCGGCACCGTGGAGGTCACCGGCGGCGAGGGCGAAAAAACCGTTTATACCGCCGACTCCATTCTGGCGGCCACCGGTTCTGTGCCGTCGCGGCCGCCCATTCCGGGCCTTACGCTGCCGGGCGTAGTCACCTCCGACGAGCTTTTGGCGGGCTGCGACCGTCTGTACCGCTCCGTCGTCATCATCGGCGGCGGTGTTATCGGTGTAGAATTTGCCGCTTTTTACAGCGATCTGGGCTGCCATGTGACCGTAATTGAGGGCATGGACCGCCTGCTGCCCACCATGGACCGGGAGCTGGGGCAGAATCTGGCGCAGATCTTGAAAAAGCAAGGAGTAGAGGTCTGCACCTCCGCGCCGGTGCAGTGCGTGGAGACGGGGGAAGATGGGCTTCGGGTCTGCTTCACCCAGAAGGGCGCGCAGCAGACCGTCACCGGCGAAGCCGTCCTCTGCGCCATTGGCCGCAAGCCCTGCTGGGAAGGGCTCTTCGCCCCCGGCCTTGTGCCGGAGACCGACGGCCCCCGCCTGCGGGTGGACGGTCAGTTCCGCACCGGTATTCCCACGGTGTATGCCACCGGCGACGTATCCTCCCAAGCGGCGCTGGCCCATGTGGCCGCCGCTCAGGGTGAGGCCTGCGTCAGCATGATGGTTGGGCGTGGCAGCGACGTGAACCTGGGTATTGTCCCCTCCTGCATTTACAGCCGCCCGGAAATTGCCGTGGTGGGCCTCAGCGAAAGCGAGGCCAAGGAAAGCGGCATTCCCGCCACGGCGGGAAAATGCGTTCTTTTCGGCAACGCCCGCACGCTGATCGAAGACCCCGGCCGCTGCTTTATGAAGGTGGTGGCACACCGGGAGACCCACGAGATTCTGGGCGCTCAGCTGATGTGTCCCCACAGCAGCGACATCATCGGCCAGATCAGCCAGGCCATGGCCAACCATCTCACAGCGGAGCAGCTGCTCAAGGCCATGCGGCCCCATCCCTCCTTCGAGGAGGCGCTCACCGACGCGCTGAGAAATCTTGTGAGCAAGCTGTCATAGTACATAAAAGAAAGGGGCGCCCCGGAAGCTTCCGGGGCGTCCCTTTTTCTATATATCTTGTTTTACTGATCGCTCCAGCGGTAACCGATGCCCACTTCCGTGAGGATAAAGCGGGGCTGGGTCAGATCCTTTTCGATCTTCCGGCGCAGGTTGGACATAAAGACGCGGACGCCGTCGGCACCGCCGCTTTCATAACCGTAGAGCTCCTTGATGATGTAATTATACGTCAGCACCTTGCCCCGGTTGCGGATCATGATACCCAGCAGCTTATACTCATAGGGGGTCAGATGGATTTCGGTGTTGTCCACAAAGACGCGGCGCTTTTCAAAGTCCACCGTCAGCCAGTCGCAGACATACTGCTCTTCTTCTGCGTGTTCTCCTCCGGCGATTTTGGCCAGCAGCCGCTCTGTCACACGGATGCGGGCCAGCAGCTCGCCCATGTGGAAGGGCTTTGTCACATAGTCGGTGGCGCCGCTGTCAAGCGCGGCCACCTTCTCCTCCTCCTGGCTGCGGGAGGACACCACGATCACAGGGGTCTCGGAGATCTGATGGATCTCCCGGATCAGCTCGCTGCCGTCCCGGTCGGGGAGACCCAGATCCAGCAGCACCAGGTCGGGGCGGTAGGAGGAAAAGAGAAACATGCCTTCCGTGGCGTCTTTGCCCACCAAAACCTCATAGTTTTCCTTCTCCAGCGACACGCGGATAAAGGCGGAGATATACTTGTCGTCCTCGATGATCAGAATTTTCATGAAGCAGCCACCTCCTCCATCGGAATGGTAAACACAAAGCGGGCACCGTGAGGCAGATTATCCTCCACCCATATTTTTCCGCCATGAGCCTCCACAATGGCCCGGCAGATGGCAAGCCCCAGGCCCAGACCACGTTTTCCGTCGGCCACACCGGAGTGCCCCATGACAAAGCGGTCAAAAATTTTCTCTTTCATGGCGTCGGGAATGCCGCTGCCGGTGTCGGCCACGCTGATAGAGACTATGCCGTCTTTCACGGCGGCGGAAAGACACACTTCCGCGCTCTCGGGCGTATGCTTCACGGCGTTTTCCAGCAGATTGATGATGGTCTGCACGATCAGCTTTCCGTCCGTGGGGAGGATCACCACTTCTTCCGGCAGCTGCACCGTGAACCGCCGCCCCTCCATCAGCCGTTTGGTGTGCTGAGCGGCTTCGCTGACCAGATCGTCCAGGGCTTCTCTTCTTTTGTGGAGCGCCAGGCGGTTTTCATTGATGCGGGTCATGTTGAGGATATTTTCCACCAGATTGATGAGCCACAGGATCTCTTCGCTCATGTTCACGGCCATCTCCCGGCGCTCCTGGTTGGTAAGGGAGTCGTAATGGTCCGCCAGCAGGCTGCCGGTGCCGTAAAGCGCTGTCAGCGGGCTGCGGAGATCGTGAGCCACACTGCGCAGCAACATACTGCGCTGCTGTTCCCGCTCCATGGCCACGCGAATGTTCTCCTGCTCCACCCGCAGCTTCTCCCGGTACAGGGCAATACCCAGATGGGTGGCAATGGCGGAGAGAATCATCCGATCCCGCTCCGACAACGTCCGCCCGCCGGTAAAGACCCGCAGCGTGCCCAGCGAGCCTTCTGAGGACAGAATATCAAAGTCCTGATATGCCATTCCGAAAGCGGTTTCCGTTTCCTCGCCCCGCAGGCAAACCTGACACTCCAGTCCGGTGTTCTCCCGGACGCAGGAAACGCCCTCGCCGCTGATATTGGCTTCACCGCTGACGGTGAGAAAGCTCAGCGCCAGGCGGTGGAGCTTGCGCGCCGTGCGCTCGCTCTCCATGGTCAGCTCCATCTGGTTTTGCAGTCTTGTGGTAACCATACCGGACACCACAGCGGTGACCATGAAAAACACCAGCAAAATGAGGTCGTTGGTAGAGGCCACCACAAAGGTGAACCGCGGCTCTGTGAAGAAGTAGTTGAACAGAACAAGGCTGATGCAGGAGGCCAGCACGCCATAGGCAATACTGGCGGTGGTGACGGAGCAGAACAGCACCCCCATGAGAAAGACCATAATGATGCTCTGGTTCCCGATGTGTAGCGCCTGGCTCAGCGCCATGGAGACCACCAGTGCCAGCACAATGATACCCAGCATACGGGCAATGTTATGTACCACCGCCCGGCGGTCGGCGCCCCAGTTCAGCAATTCCCGAATTTTCATGATAATTTCCCCGTGTACTCCCATCATACTGCCGCTCAGGCGGCTCTTTCAGACAGTATAGCACACGGGGAAATCGGGGGCAACGGTTATCTGTTTTAGTGACCGTCAGCCAGGTTCAGCAGGTTTCTCTTCTCGCCGGCAACGATCAGATGTTCTCCCTCTTTAAACACATAGTCGGGGCTGGTGATCGGCACCACATCGTTGCCGGACTTGGCGCCGATAACATTGATGTGGTGGCGGGAGCGTACATTGAGCTCCTTCAGGCTGCCGCCGATCCAGGTCGACGGCACCTCCATTTCGATGATAGCGTATTCCTTGGACAGTTCCACATAGTCAAAGGCGCCTCTGGCGCTGTACTTGAAAGCGGTACGCAGGGCCATATCCCGCTCGGGATAAACGATCTCGTCGGCGCCCACCTTCAGGAGGAACTTGGCGTGCATTTCCCGGTTGGTCTTGGACACCACCCGCTTGGCGCCCAGCTCCTTAAGCAGGGAGGTGATCTCCAGTGAGGACTGAAAATTGCCGCTGATGCACACAAAGCAGATGTCAAAGTTGGCCACACCCAAGCTCCGCAGAACTTTTTCCTCCATGCAGTCGCCGATCTGGGCGCAGGTAACGGAGGAGGCTAGGCTGTCAACGATCTCCTCGTCCCGGTCTACGGCCATGACTTCGTTGCCCAGTTCCATCAATTTCACTGCCAAATTGGAACCGAAACGTCCCAATCCGATCACAAGCATAGATCTCATTTTATTTCTATCTCCTATCTGTTTATCCGATCATAATTTTTCCAATGGGGTTAAGTGTGGCCTTGACGCGTTTTCTCGAAATGGAGAGGATCACCGTCAGGCTGCCGATGCGCCCGGAATACATCAGCAGAATCAGCACCAGCTTGGGGATCACCGTCAGGCTCCGGGTAATGCCGGTGGAAAGACCCACCGTGCCGAAGGCGGAAAAGGCTTCAAACAGGGTGTCCTTCAAAGGAAGGGGCTGGCACATGATCATAATCAGGGCGCCGGTGGCGGCCAGGATGAAGTAAAACACCATGGTGCAGAAGGCGCGGCGTACGGCGTCAGCCTCAATGCGACGGCCGGAGATGTCCACGCTCTCGTGGCCCTTGAGATAGCCGATCAGCGTCACCGCCACCACCGCCGCGGTGGTCACTTTGATACCGCCGCCGGTAGAGCCGGGGCCGGCGCCCACGAACATCAGCAAAATGGTCAAAAGGGTGCCGCTGTCGCTGAGAGCCGCGTTGTCCACCGTGTTGAAGCCGGCGGTACGGGGCGTCACAGCCTGGAACAGCGCCGCCAGAATCTTTTCGGGCCAAGGCATATCGGCAAACACGCCGTTGCGCTCCGTCCACAAAAGCAGCAGCGCGCCCACCACGATGAGTCCCGCGGTGGTGATGAGCATCACCTTGGTATGCAGGGCGTATTTTTTAAAGTGAAAGCCCTTATCGGCTATATCACTCCAGACAATAAAGCCGATACCGCCGATGATGATAAGGCCCATGATGGTGAGATTCACCACAGGGTCGCCGGCGAAATGCATCAGGCTGGAGTACGGTTCAATGCAGCCCAGCAGGTCGAAGCCGGCGTTGCAGAACGCGGAAACCGCATGGAACACGCCGTACCAGATGCCTTTGGACACACCGAAGGCGGGAATAAACCGGGTCATCAGCAGCAGCGCGCCGCAGGACTCAAAGGCCAGCGTACCAAAGAGAATCCGCCGTGTCAGCTTGACGATGCCGCCGATGTGCATGGCGTTGACCGATTCCGTCAGCAGCTCCCGCTCCCAAAGGCCGATACGCTTTCGCATGACAAAGAAGAAAAACGTTGTCACATTCATAAAGCCCAGGCCGCCGATCTGGATCAAAAGCAGGATTACCGCCTGACCGAAGCCGGTGAATTGCGTCCAGGTGTCATACACCACAAGGCCCGTCACGCAGGTGGCGGAGGTGGCGGTGAAAAGGGCATTCAAAAAAGGAATGCTGTGTCCGTTCCGGTTGGCAATGGGCAGCATCAGCAGCAGCGCGCCCAGCACGATGATGGCGGCAAACCCCATGGCAATGACCTGAACGGGTGATAGCTTAATTTTTTTAGGTATCAAAATGGAAACATCCTCCCATCTCACGCAAGAACGCCTCCGGTTCTGCACACGGCACAGCGTGGATATGCGCATCTGTAAAAACCGTCTGGCAGGACAGATGGTTGCAGCGTGCCACCAGGAAAGCACCAGGGCTCGCGTGCCCGGCCTCGTGGCAGAGCAGCAGGTTCTGCATATCATCTTCCGAAACCGCCAGCACCGCTTCAAATCTTGTGCCCGCGGGGACTTGCGGGCTGTCGGCGCGGCAGCAGGTCAATCCCTGCCGCTGCAGCGTGCACAGCATCGGCTCCACCATGTTGGGCGGGCCAAAAAGGAGCACGTCACACGCACGGATCTGCGGACTTGGCGGTGTGATATTTTTTTCAGCGAACTGGTCCAGCCGGTGCATCACAAACGCGCCGAACGCCAGTACACCCAAAGTAGCGATCAAAATCGCCGCAGTCATATCAATCACCTCGTTTATGCCTTTATTATAGGCAACTATTTTTAATAACGGTATTTGAAATAGAGGTTTTGATATTAAGTTTTTCTAACGATCTCGGGGAAACGCTTATAAAAAAATTATGCCCACCATTTTCTGTTTTTTCCGCTGCGAAAAAAAAGGCCGCCAGTCCTGTGACCGGCGGTCTTTCTTTTCAAAGCAATGGAGATGTTCCCTTTTCCCTTATTCGGCTTCCTGCAGCACCTTGGCCTCAGCAATCGCCTTCTCCTGAGCGAGAGCGGGGCAGTCCTCATAGCGGACAAAGTTGAAGGTGAAGGAACCGCGGGACTGGGTCATGGAGCGCAGATCGATGGCATAGCTCATCATTTCGGCCATAGGTACTTCCGCCTCCAGCACCTGCTCACCGTCGCCGGTGGGGTTCATGCCCATCACACGGCCGCGGCGCTTGTTCAGATCGCCCATGACGTCGCCCATGTAGTTGTCGGGAATGGTGACCTTCAGCTCGCCGATGGGCTCCATCAGCACGGGCTTGGCCTCGGGCAGAGCGGCCTTGAACGCCAGGTTGGCGGCCAGCTTGAAGGCGATTTCGGAGGAGTCGACGGGGTGATAGGAGCCATCCACCAGCGTGGCCTTCAGAAACACCACCGGGTAGCCAGCCAGCACGCCGTGCTGGCAGGATTCCCGCAGGCCCTTTTCCACGGCAGGGAAGTAGTTCTTGGGCACGGAGCCGCCGAACACGTTTTCTTCAAAGATCATCTCTTCCTGTTCTGTCTGGGGCTCAAAGACGATATGCACGTCGCCGAACTGGCCGCTGCCGCCGGTCTGCTTCTTATAGCGGCCCTGCTTGCGGACAGTGGCGCGGATCTTTTCGCGGTAGGCCACGCGGGGCGTGCTGAGCTCGGCGTCCACGCCGAAACGGCTCTTCAGCTTGGCGCAGAGCACGTCGATCTGAATGTCGCCGGCGCCGGAGATCACCGTCTGGTGGGTCTCGCCGTTGTTGTGGACATGGAAGGTGGGATCTTCCTCGTTGAGCTTGTTGAGGCCGGTGCCCAGCTTTTCGATCTCCTGCTTGGTCTTTGGGGAGATGGCGCGGCTGTAGCAGGGCTCGGCATAGGCCATGCCCTTGAGCTTGACAAGATGCTTGGGATCGCAAAGGGTGTCGCCGGTCTTGACCTTGTCCATCTTGCCGATGGCGCCAATGTCGCCGCAGCAGATCTCCTTAACCTCTTCGTTCTTCTTGCCCTTCATGTTGTAAAGGCGGCCCAACTTCTCCGTGTTGTTGGTTTTTTCATCGTGCAAGGACATATCGCTGGTGACCTTGCCACGGATGACCTTGATCATAGAATACTTGCCATACTGGTCGGAGATGGTCTTGAACACGATGGCAGCGGTGGTACCGTTGGGGTCCAGTGCCACTTCCATCGGGTTTCCGTCGTCATCTTCGGCTTCTTCGGCGGGCATATCGGTGGCCACCGGCACCAACTCCAGAATGGTCTGCATCAGCATATCCACGCCCAGACCGGTCACGGCGGAGCCGCAGAGGACAGGGCAGACGGAACCGTCGCGCACGCCCATCTTCAGGCCCTTGGCCATATCTTCTTCCGACAGCTCCATGGTGTCGAAGAACTTTTCCATCAGATCCTCGTCGGCGCCGGCGGCCGCTTCCATCAGCTGGGAACGGAGGTCTTCCACGGCAGAGGCCATATCGGCAGGGATGGGGCACTCCGCTGTCTTTCCGCCCTTGACCTCATAAGCCTTGTTGTGCAGCAGGTCCACGATGGCGGTGACCTTCTTGTTGCCGTCCATCACGGGAGCCACGATAGGCGCCACGGCGGAGCCAAACTTTTCCTTTATCTTTTCGACGCAGCTGACATAGTCGCTGTTTTCCTCGTCGGTACGGTTGACAAAGATCATGCGGGGCTTCTTGCCCAGCAGCTTCCAGGTGCGCTCCAGGCCAACGGACAGGCCGTCCTTGGCGCCGGCCACCAAAATGGCGCATTCAGCGGCGCGGATGGCAGAGAGTGCTTCACCGGTAAAGTCGAAGTTACCGGGAGCGTCCATCACGTTGATCTTCACGCCTTTATATTTCACAGGAGCAAAAGCCAGGGAAATGGAAATTTGCCGCTTGATCTCCTCGGCGTCATAGTCACAGACGGAGTTGCCGTCAGCCACCTTACCCAGGCGATCCACAGCGCCGGTCAAAAACAGCATCTGCTCCGCCAGAGAGGTCTTGCCCGATCCGCCATGGCCCAGCAGGCAAATATTACGAATGTCACTTGCGATCATAGTTCAGTTTTCTCCCTTCGTTTTGATACACTGCGCGCATGGCGCAGAATACGCTCAATACACGAATTATATAATATTTTTCAAGACGTGACAACTGAAACTTTCGTTGTTTTTCAGATATCACAGAGAAATTCACCGGTTCATTTTGTAAGATTTGCCCAAAACACATTTTATAGGTCGGCGCCCTCAATAATGCTTGACCCACCCGGAGATCAGCAGGCACGGCAGCAGCCACAAGAGTAAAAACGCCAGCATTTGCAGCGGCGCCAGAATGGCAAAGCTACCCGCGTAGATGAGATAATAGCTTAAAAGAAGGCCGCAAAGGCTGCCCAAAAAGGACAGTGCTGTCGCGTCACGCACCGCCCGCCAGCAGCGGCGGCTGCCGATAACCGTCTCAGCAAAGGGCATCAGTCCCTCCCGGTAGATCACGGCGTTGGCCCGCTCCCCTCGGGTCTGGGTCTGCTCCGACAGGGCCAGCCGTGTGGAGATATTGGGGTAAACCGCTTTGGCGTCCATCTCGAATTTGCGTTTGAGAAGGCTGGGGGTAATATTGCCGTCCCGCACAGCCAGCACCGGCCGGCAGTGATTGCGCCGCACGGCCCGCAGCGCCCATTCCACATTGCGGGAGGGCTGATACTTGATGGCGAAAATGGCGATAAGGTGCCCGTCCGCGGCAAGAAACACCCCGGTTTGCAGCTTGAGTCCCATGGGCAGGGGCACCCTCATTTTTTTCATGAAATAGGCGGTGCCCAGCAGCACGGTCTCGCCCCGGATGGTACCGGACACGCCGCCTTCTTCGTAATAATTGAGGCCGTCGAGCTTCTGCATGGTTCCGCCCTCGCTGATGAGCAGCTGCTCAAACAGAGGCAGCAGCTGGCTGCCGGAGGCCTTTGTCATGGTGGCGGCGTAGGACACCACCTTGCCGATCTCCTCGCCAAAGACCTTCAAACCGTTGAGCCCCACCGTACCAGGGGGAAACAGGTCGGAGTCGGTCACCACCATGCACTTGCTGCGTCCCACCTGCCGGATGGCGTTGTAGCCGGCCACGGCGCAGCCGCTTTTGGCCAAGCGTTTGGCCAACCGAGCCATGGGCAGCGTGCAGGACAGGGGAAAACTCAGCGACAGCGACGCTGTCAGAAGAGCGGACCAGCACCAGAGGAAATTGACAGCCGTCTTTTGGGTCATGCAGATGACGCCCGCCAGCACCAGCGTGGCTGACAGCAGCAGCGGCAGCAGGATCTGCTGCCACCGGCGGGCAGGGTTGTTCTGCTCCGAGGCGGCTGTGCAGTTGTAAAATCCTGAGAGCACGCCGCCCTGTTTTCCGGCGCCGGCCTCCGTCACCACAGTCATGTAGGGCGGTTCGCCGCCCAAGGAAAGCAGATGAAAACTCTCCCGCCGCGCGTTTTCCCCCTGCTCCTGGCCGTACAGCGCAATGACCATCAGCAGTGCCGCCGTCAGCGCGAAGGGCGGCGCGTTCCAGCGTCCAGCCCCCACCGCCATCACAGCGCAGTCCGCCAGCGTCACAACGCACAGCAGCGCCGCGCTCAGCTCCAGCGTCACGGTCCGCTGCTGTTTCAGAGCAGAAAACGCTGTTTTCCACACGTCCCCTGTGAAAAGGGCCGTCAAAAACAGCAAGCCGCTTTGCACGCCGGCGCGCAGCAGCGTGTTCTGGCTCCAGACAGGGGGCAGAACGGAAAAATAGTCCAGTGCGGCAGCCGCCAGCAGCAGCGCCAGCGGCAAAAGGGACAGCAGCAGCAGCTTGTGCTTATGCTGGCAAAGGCGTCGGGCGTCCCGGTCGGCCTCGTCCATGGGCGGTTCTTCCGGCTCCGGTTCCGTCTCCTTCTTTTTCCGCTCCCGGTGGGGATCTTCGTAAAGTTCTTCTGTTTCCTCCATCCGGCGGCGGAAAAAATCCCGCCAGGGGTGAGGCCTGTCCAGGATCTCATCGTCCTCCTCCTGTAGCACGGCCTCCACCGTCTCGGACATTATCTGTTCCAGCGGCACTTCCCGCTCCATGCCCCCCCGTTCCTCCGGCAAAAAAGAGAGGCTGGTGTTCTCCTCCGCGGGCGTATCAGTCTCTTCCGCATCCTCCGCCGTCAAGTCTTCCGGCTCTGTGTCGTCCTCCGGCGGGGTATTTTTCCCGCCCCGTCCAAACCGAAACCACCGGGCCGCCCGATGGCCTCGGCGCGGCGGCGCTTCGGTATTCTCCGGCTCTTCCCGGTCTGAAAGCACTTCGCCAGAGGGTTCTTCCGCCGCTTCCGTTTGCGGCAAGCACGCCGCTTCTTCCTCTGCCAGCTCGTCTCCGGTCCGCTGCACCGCGGGACGGGGCAGCGGCTCGGGCAGGGAAATGGCGGACACGTTGGGGATCTCCTCTGGCGCCGCAATGGTTTTTGAGCCAAATTCAGCCAAAATAGAGTCCAGCGAGTATTCCGTCGTATCCTCTGCGGCATCGGCGGAAGGCAGACTCCCTGTCGGTTCCCGCAGGAGTTCCTGTTCTGTTTTTTCTGGTGTATGGCTCATACCTTTCTCCTCAGCTCACTCGATCCTTTTCGCCCCGAAACGTCTTTTCAGCCGTTGCGCTGGCGCACCGCTTCATACAGCAGTACCGCCGCCGCCGCCGAGGCGTTCAAGGAGGAAATGCGTCCCTTCATGGGAATACTGACTAAAAAGTCGCAGTTTTCTTTTGCCAGACGGGTCATCCCGTCGCCCTCGCTGCCGATAACGATGGCCGCGGGGCCTTTGAGATCCGCCTGATACAAAGGTGTGGTTCCCTCTGCTGCGGTGCCAAAGATCCACACGCCCTGTTCTTTCAGTTCCTTCAGCAGCGCCGTGATGTTGGCCACCCGCGCCACCGGCAGATAGCTGACGGCGCCGGCGGAGGTCTTGGCCACCACGGCGGTTAGACCGGCGCTGCGTCTTTTGGGGATAATGATGCCGTGGGCGCCGGCGCACTCGGCGGTGCGGAGAATGGCGCCCAGATTGTGGGGGTCGGAAATCTCGTCGCACACCACCAGCAAAGGCTTTTCTCCCTTTGCCGCGGCGGCGTCCAGCAGCGACTGCACCGACACATATTCCCGCACGGCGGCCAGCGCGATGACGCCCTGGTGCGCGTGGGTGCGGCTCATGGCGTCCAGCTTGCGCCGGTCGGCGTCCACCACCACGACACCTGCGGCACGCGCCTTGGATGCGATGTGCCCCAGCGTCTTGTCCGTTTCTCCTCTGACCAGATAGATCTTATCGATGGCCGTCCCGGCGCGCAGCGCCTCGATGACGGCATTGCGTCCTTCAATGATCCCGTCGGCCTCTGCGGAGGGCCCTTCCCGTTTTTCCATGTCCTCTTTCATGTCCTATCCATCCTCAATGGTCGGCGCACCGACAAATTTTGATAATTTAGTATATCATACCAAATGCCTGATAGAAAGCACCATTCACAGAAATTTTACACAAAAACCCCAGTTCTGCCGCTTGTTAGAACGTATTTTCTATGGTATACTTCCTATAATTTGTAGACCCTTTGCGCGTACGGCGCTTCATGATCCGAAAGGAGATCAAAATGGATCCCAATAAAAACAACAACGGCAATAGCAACAAAAACAACCGGAATCTCAGGGGGATCGCCACGCTGATTCTTTGGGCGCTGGTTCTGACGGTGGCTTTCAACTATTTCAGCGCCTACATGGGCAACACCGCCGCCAAGACCTCCAGTCACGAGATCAAGTACAGCGATTTCATCGGCATGGTGGAAAGCGACCAGGTCAAGAGCGTTGAGTTCAAGGACGGCACCATCTATGTCACACCGGTGGACAGCTATGTGTACACCGACGAAAAAGACAAGACCTACACCGGCGATCAGGTCACGCTCTACACCACCGAGATCACCAACGCGGGACTGCTCCCGCTTTTGGAGGAACACCAGGTAGAGTATACCCATCCCTATCAAGCCAAGATGTCTCCCGTGCTGGAGCTGATGATCACCTATATTCTGCCCATTGTTCTGATGGTGGGTCTGTTTATGCTGGTGATGCGGGTCTTGTCCAAAAACGGCGGCGGCATCGGCGGACTTGGCAATGTGGGCAAATCCAACGCCAAGGTGTATATGGAAAAGTCCACCGGCGTCACTTTCAGGGATGTGGCCGGCCAGGACGAGGCCAAGGAATCTCTGGAGGAGATTATTGACTTTTTGCACAACCCCGGCAAGTACACCGCCATCGGCGCCAAGCTGCCCAAGGGCGCGCTGCTGGTGGGCTCTCCCGGTACCGGTAAGACGCTGCTGGCCAAGGCCGTGGCAGGCGAGGCCAACGTGCCGTTTTTCTCCATCTCCGGCTCTGACTTTGTGGAGATGTTTGTGGGCGTGGGCGCTTCCCGTGTCCGCGATCTGTTCAAGGAAGCCGCCAAGGTGGCGCCCTGCATCATCTTCATCGACGAGATTGACACCATCGGTAAATCCCGTGACGGCGGTAAGTTCGGCGGCAACGACGAGCGGGAGCAGACCCTCAACCAGCTGCTCTCCGAGCTTGACGGCTTCGATCCCGGCAAGGGCATCATCGTGCTGGGCGCCACCAACCGTCCTGAAGTGCTGGATAAGGCATTGCTGCGGCCCGGCCGTTTTGACCGCCGCATCACTGTAGACCGTCCCAACCTGGCAGGGCGTCTTGCCACCTTGCAGGTACACACCCGCAACATCCATCTGTCGGAGGACGTCGACCTCAGCAAGATCGCGCAGGCCACCGCCGGCTGCGTGGGCGCGGATCTTGCCAACCTGGTAAACGAAGCTGCGCTGCGGGCCGTTCGTAAGGGCCGCCACGCCGTGAATCAGAACGACCTGCTGGCCTCGTTTGAGGTGGTCATCGCGGGCTCTGAAAAGAAGGGCACCGTCATCACCGAAGAAGAAAAGCGCATCATCGCCTATCACGAGGTGGGTCACGCGCTGGCGGCGGCCAAGCAGAAAAACGCTCAGCCCGTTTCCAAGATCACCATCGTCCCCCACACCCAGGGCGCGCTGGGCTATACGCTGCACCTGCCGGAGGAGGAGAAGTTCCTCATGTCCAAGGAGGACATTCTGGCGGAGATCCGCACGCTGCTGGCAGGCCGTTCCTCGGAAGAGGTGGTGTGCCACACCATGACCTCCGGCGCCGCCAACGACATCGAGCGCGCCACGGAAATGGCCCGCAA
Organism: Oscillibacter sp.; assembly: GCA_034933545.1. Taxonomy (GTDB): domain Bacteria; phylum Bacillota; class Clostridia; order Oscillospirales; family Oscillospiraceae; genus Vescimonas. The sequence goes on along the minus strand of JAYFNH010000009.1, from coordinate 156,167 downwards.
TCTGGTGGCCCGGTTCGGCATGAGTGAGGAGTTCGACATGATGGCTCTTGGCACGGTGCAAAACCAGTATCTGGACGGCACCTACTCCATGTCCTGCGCTCAGGAGACCTACGCTGCCGTCGACCGCGCCGTGGTGCAGATCATCCGTCAGTGCCACAAGGACGCCCAGAAAATTCTGGAGGACAGCCGGGATCTGCTGGATCAGATCGCGGCGTACCTGCTGAAGAAGGAGACCATCACTGGCCAGGAAATGATGGCGATCATCGAAGGACGCGATCCCGATACGGTGGACAACTACGGCGCCACCGCCGAGGATAAGGAGCAGAAGGTCTTCCAGCCCTCTTCTCCCAACACCATTGAGGCGCCCGCCAAGCACATCAGCATGGTCAGCGAGCCCATCCCCATGCCGGATTTCCCCGAAGAAAAGCCGGGCCCTCCCGCGGAAGTGAATGCTCCTGTGGAAGAGAGTGTCCCCACAGAAGCGGGCACCCCCGCAAAAAGCGGCGAAGGCGATGCCCCCACGGCGGCAGACGAGGAAAAAAAGCCGGAGGACCCCAAGGTTTAAAGCCCGTTTCCTCAGCGTAAAATAAAGAAATGACCGGTGACCTTATTTTAAAAGGCTGCCGGTCATTTTATGCTGTTTTATCGGTACGCAATCCGTTTTACCGTCCCATTCGCTCCAGCAGATAAGGGATCGCCCGCTCAAACTCCACCCCGTACCAGGACGCCCGCTCATTTTCCGTGGTTTTGCGGATGCATTCCAGTGTGAAATCCACCGCCAGCGCCAGCGATTCCTGCAAGGTTTTTCCGTTCATCATCGCGCCCACGCAGGAGGCGGAAAACAGGTCTCCGGTGCCGTGGAAATGGGCAGGGATGCGCTGGTTGAAGTAGGAGAAGTAGGTATCCTCCTCTGGGTCATATGCCATGACGCCCAGCCTGTCTTCTTCAAACGACACGCCCGTCAGCGCCGCCTTTTTGGCTCCCAGATCCGTGATTTTTTTCAAAAGCGCATGGATATATGCCTCGTCGTATACTGTTTTGTAGGGTTCCCCCGTCAGAAGACAGGCTTCCGTCAGATTGGGCACCACCACATCGGCCCGCTTCACCAGACGGGTCATGGCGGCGGGAAAGTCACTGTCAAAGGGCGGATAGAGCTTTCCCTGGTCGGCCATCGCCGGATCCACAAAAATCAGGGTGTTCTCGTCTTTCAGAAGCTCCAGCACCTGGCATACATCGTCGATCTGAGCAGCGGAAGCCATATAACCGGTGCAAATGGCTTCAAACGACACCCGCTGGCATTTCCAGTGCCGGGCAATGGGTAAAAGCTGCTCCGTCAGATCGCAGCAGGTAAAGTCGGGGAACATGGTATGGGTGCTGAGCACGGCGGTGGGCAAAATGGCGCACTCCGCTCCCATGGCGGAAATCACGGGCAGCGCCACTGTCAGTGAGCACTTCCCCAGACATGAAATATCCTGAATACTGACCACACGTTTCATTTGCATTCTCCCTCTCCGCCGCGGCTTACCGCCCGCGGCACGTTTTATGATAGCACAGCGACGGAAGCGTTGGTAGTACCAGTTTTGTGCTTCCTCTGCGGTTCAATCTGCAAAAACACCTTGAGAATCGCCGTTCCATATGATAAAATATATTTTATCCACGGTGTTACACCGGAAACGGCGGACGCCGGTCCCTTCACCGGGAACGATGGCCGCCCCTTTAAAGCGGTGGCCGCAAGGCCGGCTGTCTCCTTACGTGCCTGTGATGGAACTGGTAGACAGGATGGATTTAGCTCGCTGCACCTCGGTGGAACTCTGAACGCCGCCTTCTCAGAGGGCAAAAAACGAATACGCGGGTATGCTGGAATTGGTAGACAGGATGGATTTAGGTTCCATTGCCGAGAGACGTTGGGGTTCGAGTCCCCATACCCGCACCATTCCGCCGGAATTGGTCCGGCATATCCGATTAAAAACGCGAACCGTTTCTTACGGTTCGCGTTTTTAACTTAATAGCTTACAGTTTATCGCTTACAGGTCGTATTGGGCAAACAAAATATGCGCCGTTTCATCCAGGCCCCAGTACCGCAGCGATATACAGCCCCTTTGAAGCACACCGTCCCCGTCGCGGATGGCAAACCGGCAGGACGCCGCCTTTTTGTGCTCCGCCACCTGGCAAAACACACGCTTCATGGCCTGCACAGAATCCGGAGTCAGGCATCTCTGGGCGAAAATGTCCAGTGTTTCATCTACGTCACAGACTGACTTAAATCGGTTATAAAAGCTTGTATTGACCCGCAGCAGCTGGATTTTCCCATCTTCTATCTGATAGATGGCGGCGGGGGCGTCCATGCTGTCAAGCAGCAGCTCACAGCCCGGAATGGCTGACCAAAGCACCTGCGTAATGGCCTGCAGGTTTTCAGCGCGGAGCGATGTAGGCTTTTGCTCCCGCCCCTTCATCAGCTTTTCGTAGTCAGCCACCGGCATGGGGCGGGCGTAATAATACCCCTGGGCGTAATTGCAGCCGATGCTTTTGAGAAACGCCACCTGCTCCGGTGTCTCCACGCCCTCCATGATGACCGGTGTATTGAGCCAGCCCGCCATGCGGATGGCGGAGGCCAGGATGCTCCGCCCACGGGCCGCCTCCGAGTCGTCGGAGAGGAACTTCATGTCGATCTTCAGAATATCCACATGGATATCCTTCAGTGTGTTCAGCGATGAATAGCCGCTGCCAAAATCGTCCATCAAAATGGCAAATCCGGCCGCCTGCAGTTCGGCGATAATCTTCTCCATCGCAGACGGGTTTTCCATATAGGCGCTTTCTGTCACCTCCAGCTGCATCAGCCGGGGCGGGATGTCATACTGCCGGATCAGCTGGATCAGCGACGATACCAAATGAGGATTATACATATTGACCCGTGACACATTGACCGACACAGGCCCCAGCTTTGTGCCGCTGTCTATCCATTTGCGCAGCAGGCGGCAGACGCTTTCCCACATATAGTAGTCCACTTTGCCGATAAACCCGTTTTGTTCAAGCACAGGAACAAAGAGTCCCGGAGACAGCAATCCCTTCTCCGGGTGGCGCCAGCGCACAAGAGCCTCGGCGCCATAGGGCTGTTCCGTTTTCAAATTATACTTGGGTTGGAGATAGACCTCAAACTGCCGGGCATCCAGCGCGTTCTGCATTTCATTGACCACCCACTGGTTTTGCAGTACCTTTTCACCCATTTCCGGCTGATAATAATTCAGATAGGTCAGATAGCTGCCCTTGCGGGCCTTTGCGGCCAGCGTGACCAGCTCATACATTTTCTGGATGCTGTCCGCCCGATTTTCAATGACATAGACGCCAAAAGACGGCACGATGCGAAACTCCGGATTGTAGACCGCCAGACTGTCGTACGCTCTGTCCGCCAGCGCCCGGATCTGCTCGGCCCGGAACGGCACGCAAAAACAAAACACATCCGCGTTGATGCGGGCGTAGGTGTGGGGCTTATCCTGTTTGATAGCCGCCTGGAGTTCCTGGGCCATGTACCGCAAGAGCTTGTCGCCCTCTTCTTCGCCCCAGAAAGCGTTATAGCTTTGAAAATGATCCACGTCCATGCGTACCAGCGCGAACTTTATCCCGGAGTTCTGGTCCAGCAGCTTTCGCGTTTTTTCGAAAAAGTGGGGGCGGTTGTAAAGCCCCGTCAGAGGGTCTCTCTCGTAAAGCTGCTTCATTTCGCTTAGCAGGTAAAACTGGCTGCGGACGATGACGTTTTTCAGCCGTGTCATCAGCGTGGCGGGCTGGTACGGCTTGGAGACAAAGTCCCACGCCCCCAGATCCAGTGCCTTCTGCTCCAGCGTCTCATCCTTTTCCTCTGTCATGACGATGGTGGGAATAGAGAAAAACGCAGAGTTTTTCAGATGTGCCAGCAGTTGATAGCCGTCCATGACCGGCATAACGATATCCAGCAAAATGGCCGAAACATCGCTGTGCCGCTCCAGTGCGGAAAGCGCCGCCTCGCCGTTTTCCGCCTCCACCACCTCATACTCTGTCTGGAGGATTGTTTTAAGTATTTTACGGTTGACGAACTGGTCTTCCACGATCAGTACCGTTTGCTTTTCTTTTTCCAATAAAGGGCCCTCCTTCAGCGGTCACAGGTTTTGGCATTTTTGAGGGTACAGATGTCCCCGGTCATTTTCGGCAGGTCTTCCGTTTTGCACGTTGCCATGCCGCGAGACGGATCTTTCTCAGAGATTATCCGCCGCGCCGCCCAGGATCTCCACCAGTGTTTCTCTCTGCCGCCGGAATGTTTCATAGTGCGCCGCCACTCCGTCCAGCGTGCCGGACCGCAGCGGTTCCACCATATCACAGCACTCCCGGTACATGGGTGTCAGTCCCATATTGCCCAGCACGCCCTTGAGGCTGTGGGCCTGCTCGAAGGCGGCACGAACATCCCTCTCCCGCAGCGCCGTATCCAGCGCGTCGAACGCCTTGTCCTGGGGAATGCTCTGCAAAAGAAGGCAGTATAGCTCCTTGCTGCCCAGCACTCTTTGCAGCGCCCCGGACACATCGCAGCCCCATTGTGTCAGCTTTCCAAGCAACTCTTGTTCCTGTCGTTCACTCATGGTCAAACTGCCTCCCCAGCTCTTATCGCCTTATGCGGCGATGGTTTTTCCAGTACGGCAAACAGCACCGCCGGATCAACGGGCTTTGCCACATGGGCGTTCATGCCGGCCGCCGCATAGCCATCCATGACCGGCATCTCAATGTCCATCAGCGCCGCTCCATAGAACGCCTCCGGCGATACCGTAAACAGCTCCACGCCCTGCCGGCCTCCGCCGCCGTCACCTTGGCCCTCTTGGCACTCAGCATACGCCGGGCGATCTCCCGGTTCAGCGGATGGCCCTCGCACAGCAGGATATGGCATCCGGTCAGATCCACCGTTTGGGGCGCAGCCGCTCCCTCTGACTGCCGCTGTGCGTCGGTCACGCAGTCAAAGATGGCGAAAGCGTGAATTCCGTTCCCTCTCCTATGCGGCTGGACACCTGAATGTCGCCGCCCAGGATCGCCACCAGCAAGCTGCCCGTACTGTCCATATACTAGGACAGTCCCAGCCGCGCCACTGCCTTGGGAAGCAGTACGTTCAGAGCAGCAGCATGGAGCGACTGAAGCTTTTTTATGATTGGAATAGTAAAGGCGGCGTTTCGTCTGCGCTTTCTCCTTTTTCCAAGGCGTAGAGCTGTTTTTCTTTCCTCCGAAATACGTCGGACGCTCTCCGTCCGCCATGGGTCTTTTTGATATCAGCGGGTCTTTGCACTGCGTCTTTTTTTCCATTCGCCTGAATTCCCCGCGGCGCGTGAGCGGCTTGTATCTGAACGAAATTTGAATCAGTTTTATCATAGCAGTTTGTGGAAAATTTTACAATAGAAATGATATCATTTGAACGATTAAGATGTCGCGTTTTGCGAAATCAGCGGCATTTAAGGGTCTCTTTGTCATCCCTGCGGGAGGGACGGCCGGGACGTCATCGCTTTGGGGCGTGCAAAAAGCCGGAGCCAAAAGGCTTCGGCTTTTATGTGTCTGTAAAAAAATGCAAAACGCCTTTTGCGGCGCGGGGGAGCAGCGTTTGCCCGATATTATGCATTATGGCCTCCAGCGCCGGCAGTTCCAGCCGCTGCGGGACATAATGAAACTCCGCACCTATCAGACAGCTGACAAGCGCCAAATTAATAGAATGAGAGTACAGCCAGCCCACATGATTGGTCAGCACGGCCAGCAGTGGGTGCCACTTTTCCTGTTCGCTGCCGAAAAGCGCGCCCTCCACCGTCTGATGGGTGCGTTGCGCAAGCTGGTGCTGATGGGCGAGCTGTCTCCCCGCATTACGCCGACCAAAAGCGAATTGACCAGCACGTTGCTGCTTCCCAGCGTCTGCAGCGCGGGCAGCGAAACCCGTTTGGTCTCTTCCCCGACCGGCATCTCCTCGGAAGAGAGCTTGTCCAGTATGTCAAGACGTTTAAGCCCGGCGTAGTTTTCCTCGGAAATATCGTATTGATATCCTTTTGCAAAAGCAGTCTGCCGCTTCGATCGTGGATATCTCGTCCAATCATCAAAACCATACGAAAATCTCCCGCCCTTTTATAAAATGGATATATGCGCACCTTCCGACGTCAGAAAAATACAACGTTCCGCAAAGCGGCGATACCCCGGGGAAAAAGGGACGCACGGCAGCTTTTCCTCTTTATCGCTTATTGTTTTTTACTCTAACAAACTATGGAAAGGAACGTAAAAAATTTTCTTTTTTCATCTCCGTCCGTCTTGCTGCCATACAGGCGGGCGAAACACTTTTACCGTATCCCATTCCTATTGAAACCAACCCAAATTTATTTTTGAAAGGTAGTTGCTAAAGCATCTATTTTGTGCTACACTCCCTCTGTTATCATTTTTAGGAAACGGAGTGTTACCATGGAACCCATTGGCAAAAGCGTCATCATTTTGGAGAAATACTTTAAGCTTTTCTTCAAAAGTTCGCTGAAAAAGTACAATTTAAACGCGACAGAGGGCGTGGTGCTGCTGCTTCTTTATGAGCAGGCCGCCGCGCCGGAAAAAAACGTGATCCGTGAAATGCACCGGGCCATGTGCGGAAGGACGCAGGAGCAGATGCGGGACGAAGTGCATTATGACAAGGCCGTGATGACCCGAACCATGCAGGCGCTGGAGGAAAAGGGCTATGTGGTGCGAAATCCCAATCCCCAAGACAGCCGCTCCTACCTCTTCACGCTCACCCCGCAGGCCGTTGCCTTCAAGCCCGTGTTGGTGGACATTTTAAAGCAGTGGAACAACAGTCTTTTGCGGAGCATTTCTGATAAAGAAGCGGCTGTCTCCGCCAAAGTTATGACCCAAATGGCGCAAAACGCCATTGAACTGGGCGCGAAAGGGGAGCTTTTATGAAAACAAACGGCAAAAAGCCCGGTCTTATGCTTGTCTCACTGGTGTATCTGGCGGGCATCTTCATGGGTGCCATCGACACCGGTATCGTCACCCCGGCCCGGACGCTGATCCAAACCAGTCTGGGCGTCGACGCTCAGACCGGCATCTGGATGATTACCATTTACACGCTGGCCTACGCCGCCAGCATTCCCATCATGGGCAAGCTGGCCGACCGTTACGGCCGGAAATACGTCTATCTGGGGTGCATTCTTCTTTTTGGCACGGGCTCTTTTTTCTGCGGCCTGTCGGAAAACTTCGGCGGCTTTGGGCTGCTGCTGGGCGCCCGTGTGGTGCAGGCCATTGGCGGCGGCGGTATTCTCCCCGTGGCCACAGCGGAGTTTGGCACCAGCTTTCCGCCGGAGAAGCGGGGCATGGCGCTGGGTCTGGTGGGCGGTGTGTACGGCGTGGCCAACATTTTTGGCGCGTCGGCCGGCAGCCTGATCCTGGGCCTGTTCGGCGCCGATCAGTGGCAGTTCATTTTCTACATCAATCTGCCCATTACCCTGTTCATTCTGGCGGCCGGCTTTTTCACACTGCAAAACACCTCCGGCAAAAGCACCGGCAAAGCCGATATCGGCGGCATCTTTACGCTGACGGCCATGACACTTTCGCTGCTTTACGGCCTAAAAAATCTGGACTTCTTCAACCTGTCCACCATCGCCGACAAAAACGTGTATCCGTTTCTGATTCTCTTCCTCTTGCTGCTGCCGGTGTTCATCCTGCTGGAGAAGAAAGCGGCGGATCCGGTGATGAATGTAAAATACTTCACCGACCGGAACATTGCCATCACGCTTCTCATCTCCTTCGTCAGCGGCATCGTGATGATGGGCATGATCTTTGTGCCCCAGTTTTCGGAAAACGCTTTGAAGATCCCCTCGGGCAGCGGTGGCTATCTGGTCATTATTCTGGGCGTTTTCGCGGGGGTGGGCGCCCCCATTTCCGGCAAACTCATTGACAAATTTGGCGTCAAGCTGATTCTGGGCGGCGGTTTTGCTTTCTCCCTTCTGGGCTCCCTGTTTCTGATTTTTGTGGCCACGGCAAAGCCCGGCTTTGTCACCGTGATGATCAGCCTCATGCTCATCGGCATTGGCATCGGCTTCACCATGGGAACGCCCCTGAACTACATGATGCTGGAAAACACGGAGGAGCGAGAATCCAACTCGGCGCTGGCAGCCCTTTCCCTTATCCGCTCGGTGGGCACGGCCATCGCGCCGGCCATCATGGTGGGCTTTATTGCCCACGCCGGCGGCATGGTGCAGGGCAACGTCATGGCCCTCCTGCCTCAAGAACTGCAAATGCCCTCCCTGCCCTACGCCCAGGAGATTACCGATGAGGTAAGCGCCCTCAAGGCCAGCGGCCAGACGGGCGATCAGCTTGCCTCCGTGGAAATCCCCGATCTCATGGCTATGGAGCGGGTGTCCCTCCATTTTGACGCCGGCTCCGGGTACGAAATGTCCCCGGCGCAGCTGTCTTTGATGCAAAACTCCGACGTCACCACCATCACCGCCAACACCAAAACGCTGGCAGCCAGTATGTTTGATGAAATGAGCCCCCGCATTATCTCTCAAATTGACGGCGGTCTTTCTCAAGGCATCGATGGCATCGCGGCGGGAGAGGCCCAGATGCAGGAGAGCATCACGCAGCTGGAAGCGGGGATCTCCGGCATTTCCCAGGGCATCTCCGGCATGGAAAGCGCTCTGGCCGCCCAGAACACTGCCCTTGCCCAGCTGTGGCAGTTGTCCGATCAGCTGTCCAAAATCGGTGGTCCCACGGTGCCCCAAGGCATGACCATAGCCGATCTGATCCCCACCCCCGCCAAGGCCGCTATGCCGGCTGCGGCGCTGGAGCAGCTCTCCCAGCTCCACTCGGTGGAGGAACTGAACGCCAAGATCGCCGGGCTGCAGGCGTCAGTGGATTCTCTTTCCGCAAAGCTGGCCCAAAGCCGCCAGCAGCAAGCCGGTATGACCGTCGGGCTGGAGGGGCTTCGGGGCGCCGTGGCGCAGATGGAAGATCTCTTCGCCAAAATGGCCGCCCTTGAAAACGCTCTGCCGGAGGCCTTTGCCACGGCGGAAGCGGACTATCTCGCTCAAATCGACGACCTGGGCCCCGCACTGGAGAGCGCTTTCCAGACCACGCTGAACGCCGGCTTCCGGAACGTCTATCTCACCTCGGCCATCGCCGCCTGCGCGGCGGAAGTATTCCTGCTGTTTTACCGGGACAGGAAAAAAGAAACCGCTCTCGCCGAGAAGTAAGCCGTGCCTGACCGATCAATAAGAAAGAGGAGGACTTTCGTCCTCCTCTTTTGTTTTCAGATGGCTTGTTACATTTTCTCCGGCGCGCTGCAGCCGATGAGTTTCATGGCGTTTTCCAGTACACGGCGGGTGCAGTCCGCCAACAGCAGGCGGGCCGAGAGGATCTTTTCCTCCTCGCCCTTGATGCGGCAGGCATTGTAGAACTTGTGGAAGGCCGCCGCCAGGTCGATGAGGTAGCGGTTGATGTGGCTGGGGTCGTAGTCCCGGGCCGCCAGACGCACCTCCTCGCAATAAGCCGCGATCTGCTTGATGAGGGCTTTTTCCAGATCATCGGTCAGCACAGAGAGATCCACCTCGCTGCCCTTGGGCACCGCGTGGCCCTCCGCCGCCAGATTTTTCAGCAGCGTGCAAATGCGGGCATGGGCGTACTGCACATAGTACACCGGGTTTTCGCTGTCCTCCCGGACGGCCAGACCCAGATCGAACTCCATCTGCGTCTCGGGCTTGGCGTTGAAGAAATAACGGCAGGCGTCCACGGGGATCTCGTCGAGCAGGTCGGTGAGGGAGATGGCCTTGCCCGTCCGCTTGGACATACGCACCACTTCGCCGTCCCGCACCAGCTTCACCAGCTGCATCAGCACGATGTCCAGCTTCTCCGTGCCGTTGAGGCCCAGCGCGTCCATGGCGCCCTTAAGGCGGGCCACATGACCGTGGTGGTCGGCACCCCAGATGTTAATGACCTTGTCAAAGCCTCGCACCTCAAATTTATTGCGGTGGTAGGCGATATCGGCGGCAAAGTAGGTGTAAAACCCGTTGGCCCGGCGCAGCACGTCGTCCTTGAGGTCCAGTTTGTCAATGTCTTCCTGTGTCTTGCCCGCGGCTCGAAGCTGCGCGGCAAGGATCTGGGAGGTACGCAGCCACAGAGCGCCGTCCTTTTCGTAGGTGAAGCCCCGCTCCGTCAGCTTGTTCACCGTGTCGGCCACAAAGCCGCTTTCGTGGAGGGAGGATTCAAAAAACCACCGGTCGTAACGGATGCCGTAGCGAGCCAGATCGGTCTTCATTTTGGGGATGTTGTGGTTCAGGCCGAAGGAGGACAGGGTGTCATGGCGCTCCTTTTCCTCGCAGTTCAGATACTTGTCCCCGTTTTCCTCATAGAAAAGTTGAGCCAGCTCCCGGATGTCGTCGCCGTGATAGCCGTCTTCGGGGAACTCCACCGCGTCCTCGCCCTTGATGATCTGAAGATACCGGGCCTCCAGGCTCTTGGCAAATTTCTCGATCTGGTTGCCGGCGTCGTTGACATAGAACTCACGCCACACATCGGCTCCCGACCAGGACAGCACTTGCGCCAGCGTATCGCCCAGCACGCCGCCCCGGGCGTTGCCCATGTGCATGGGGCCCGTGGGGTTGGCGGAGACAAACTCCACCATATACTTTTTGCCCTGGAGCATATCGTTTTTGCCGTAGTCGGCGCCCTCCGTTTCCACAACGGACAGCGTTTCTTTATACCACTTGTCCCCCAGGCGGAAATTTAAAAAGCCGGGGCCGGCAATCGCCACAGAGGTAAAATAGGAGTCGCTCAAATCCATCCGCTCGGTGAGGAGCTTGGCCACCTCCCGGGGATTTTTCCGCATGGCCTTGGCCGCCGCCAGGCAAAACGTGGTGGTATAGTCGCCGTTTGCCACATCCTTGGGGATCTCGATGGTAGCTTTGGCGGTCACGCCGGCGGGCAGCAGACCTTCTTCCGCTGTCTTTTGATAGGCCGCGTCGGTAAGAGTCTGTACCTGCTCCTTGGCTTTTTGAATCATATGGATCATGTTATTTCACACTCTCTTCCTTTTTTAACTGGACGGTGACACGCAGCGCCGACAGCGGCTGCATACCCGTCAAAAGCATATATCCCAGGGTCAGACTGCCCTCTTTGGCGCCGGTGAGATCCACCTGCACTTCTTTTGTCACCACATTCAGCGCCAGCGTCCGGCCGCCTTCCCGGATCTCCGTCACGGTGGGCACCGCCAGATCCAGTAGCATGCCGTAGCCGCGCTCCCCGCCGTTGACCATGACCACCCGGCGGGTATCCTTTTTGATCTTGAGATCGGAGGTCAGCTCGTCGCCCGCGCCCTCGGTGTTTTTCACCGTATAGCAAACGTGCCAGCCGTACTCTGTTTTTTCCACCGTGCCGTGCCCGGTGAAGAGCAGCACGTCTTCCTCGCCGCCGAAGCGGCTGCGGCTGGTCATCCGCACTTTGACCGATCCTTCCATCAGTACGCCTCGATGTTGATCTGGCTGACGCTGCCCTTGAGGTCTTCCTGCAAAAAGAGGCCCGCCAGCTTTTCAAAGTCCTCCACACGGTCGCTGGCATAGAAGCGGGCTTCCCCTGTCTGCTCCGGGGCGGCCAGCGCACCGGCGGCGCGCAGGGTGCGTTTGAGCTCCCAGGCGGATTCCCCGCCGGAGTTGATGAGCGTCACCTCCGGCCCCATGACGCCGCCGATGACTTCCGTCAAAAGCGGATAGTGGGTGCAGCCCAGAATCAGCGTGTCGATGCCGGTTTTCCCCAGGGGGGCCAGGTACTCCCAGGCAACCGTCTCGATGACCACGTCGCCGGGGCGGAATCGTCCGTTTTCCACCAGTGGCACAAAGAGGGGGCAGGCCCGGCTGATGACCTGAACGTCACCGTCCAGCTCGTGCAGGATCTTTTCATAGGCGCCGCTGCGGACAGAAGCCGCGGTGGCGATGAGGCCCACCTTCTTGTTCTTTGTCACAGCCAGCGCCCGGCGGCAGGCGGGCTCCACCACGCCCAGCATGGGGATGTCGCTCTCCGCCTTCAGCGCGGGCAGCGATGTGGTGGACACGGTGCCGCAGGCGATCACAATGGCCTTGAGGTCAAAGCTCCGCAGGAAGCGAATGTCCTGCCGGGCATATTTCAAAATGGTCTCCCGCGAGCGGCTGCCATAAGGGACACGGGACGTGTCTCCGAAGTATATAATGTTTTCAGAGGGAAGCATCCGGCGCAGCTCACGCACGGCTGTCAGCCCTCCCAAGCCGGAGTCAAACACTCCAATGGGCCTGTTGTCCATAGCCGATACTCCTCGCATTTTAAATTAACTGTTCTATTGTACTATGGAACGCCCTGAATCACAAGCGATTTTTAGCAGATTCCCTTCTTTTTTCAGTAGTATTTTACAGATGTATTTGCTATAATGCAATACAAAGAAGATCGTTTACGGATCTTTTAGGAGGTGGCATATGGAGATCAAACTGACGGAAAAGCAATTCCGCCGTCTTTTGGATCTGGTCTATATCGGGAACTGGGTGCTCAATTCCACCCGCGGGGAAGACCGCATCCGGGACTACGACAAGGTGGAAAGTCTGATTTTCTCCCATTGCCTGTCTCACGGCATGGCGCCGCTGGTGGAGCTTTACCAAGGGGAGCTAATTCCCTCCCGCGCCTTTGCTGACGGCGGCATTCAGGAGGCCATCATGGCCTATGAGGACACCACCTTTTTTGAAATCCTGGCACAGGAGCTGGCGCTGCGGGATCTGGATGACCCCCCGGTGACGCCCGAGAACTATGACGAGATCATGGAGCGGATGGACGCCTATCTGGGTGAGTTCGAGCAGCACGGTACGGATAATATCACCGTGGACATGGACACATAAATGACGCGCTGTCAGAGGGAGCCCGCGAAGAGTTCGCAGGCTCCCTTTTTATGCGCCGCGGCGGGAGCGTCTGCGGAAACTGTCTTTTCTTTTCCGCCGTCCCATGATAAAATAAATAAAATAAAAGGGGAGGTAGGCGCTTATGAGCTGCGCGGATCAGATTTTTATGGAAAATTGCAGGGACATCCTGCAAAACGGCGTTTGGGACACCGATCAGGAGGTGCGCCCCCGCTGGGAAGACGGCACGCCCGCCCACACCGTCAAAAAGTTCGGTCTGGTGAACCGCTATGACCTGCAAACGGAATTTCCCATTCTCACGCTGCGGCGCACCTACTTCAAGACCTGCATCGATGAGCTGCTGTGGATCTGGCAGAAGAAGTCCAACAACGTCCACGACCTGCGCGGTCACATCTGGGACAGCTGGGCCGATGAAAACGGTTCCATCGGCAAGGCCTACGGCTATCAGCTGGGCGTGAAGCACCAGTACCCGGAGGGGGCGTTTGACCAGGTGGACCGTGTGCTTTACGATCTCAAGCACCATCCCGCCTCCCGCCGCATCCTCACCAATCTTTACAACTTTACCGATCTCCACGAGATGGCGCTTTACCCCTGCGCCTACTCCATGACCTTCAACGTCAGCGGCCGCACCCTCAATGCCATTTTGAACCAGCGTTCCCAGGATATGCTCACCGCCAACAACTGGAACGTGGTGCAGTACGCCGTTTTGGTGCATATGTTTGCCCAGGTGTCGGGGCTGGAGGCCGGCGAGCTGGTCCACGTCATCGCCGACGCCCACATTTATGACCGTCATGTGCCCCTGGTGGAGCAGATGCTCAAGGGCACGCCCCAGGCGGCGCCGCGCCTTGTGATGGATCCCTCCGTCACCGATTTCTATCAGTTCACACGGGACAGCTTTTCGCTGGAGGGCTATGCGCCGCAGCCCTTTGACGAGAAGATCCCCGTGGCCATTTAAGGAGGCGCCCCGTGATCGCTATTGCAGCCGTCAGTGAAAACGGCGGCATCGGACGGGACGGGCAGCTGCTCTTTTCCCTCCGTGCAGACTTAAAGCGCTTCCGGGAGCTGACCCTGGGGCACACCGTTTTGTTGGGCCGCAAGACCCTGGCCACCTTTCCCGGCGGGAAGTGCCTTCCCGGGCGGCGCAACGTGGTGCTGACCTCGGACGTATCGTTTGCCGCGCCGGACGCCGTGGTGGTCCATTCTCTCCCCGAAGCGCTGGCCGCGGCGGGGGAAGACGCTTTTTGCATCGGCGGTGAGAGCGTCTACCGCCAGTTTCTGCCCTACTGCGGCGAGGTATGGCTGACGCAGGTGCTGGCCGCACCACCGGCCGACTGCTTTTTCCCCTCTCTGGAGGACTTTGCAGAGGTCAGCCGCAGCCCCGTACAGGAAGAAAACGGGCTTTCATTTCAGTATGTGACCTATATTCGGCGCGCGTAGCGTGAAAGGAGGGGGACAGCCATGGCAGAGCTGACCACAGACGTGCGGTATATCAAGGGCATCGGCGAGACCCGCGCCAAGGCGCTGGCCAAGCTGGGCATCCGCACGCTGCAAGACCTCATCGCCTACTTTCCCCGGGGCTACGAGGACAGGACCATGACCCGCCCCATCCGCGACCTGCTGCCTGGAGAAAACGCCTGTGTCCGGGCCATGCTGGCCACCGATCCCACCGCCGTGCAGATACGCGGCGGGCGGATGCTGGTGAAGGCCCGGGCTGTGGACGACAGCGGTTCCATGGAGCTGGTCTTTTTCAACAAGGAATACATCCAAAACACCCTGCACCAGGGCGAGACCTATTTTTTCTACGGCCGGGTGGAAAGCGACCTGCTGCGCCGCCAGATGGTTAACCCCCTGCTGGAGCAGGAGGGAAAACAGTTCCTCACCGGGCGCATCATGCCCATCTATCCTCTCACCGCCGGTGTGTCCCAGCTTTTGCTGGCCCGGTCGGTGCAGCAGGGGCTCTCCGCCGTGGCGGAACTGCTGCCGGACGTACTGCCGGACGAGGTGCGCAGCAGTCATTATTTGTGTTATGTCAACTACGCTTATGAAAACGTCCACTTTCCCCAGTCGCCGGAGGCGCTGGAGGTGGCCCGGCGGCGTCTGGTGTTTGAAGAGCTGTTTTTGCTTACCTGCGGACTCCGGCGTCTGCGTCAGCGCCGGGTGGAGGTCAGCGGCCCCGTCTGCCGCGACGTGGATATGGCCCCTTTTTACAGCGCGCTGCCCTTTTCGCTCACCGGCGCCCAGCAAAAAGCCATCGGCGAGGCGCTGGGGGATATGCAGGCGGAGCGGCCCATGAACCGCCTGTGCCAGGGTGATGTGGGTTCCGGCAAGACCATGGTGGCCGCGGCCTGCGTTTATTTCGCGGTGAAAAACGGCTGGCAGGCCGCCCTGATGGCTCCTACGGAGATTTTGGCCCGGCAGCACTATCACAATCTGGCTTCTCTGTTTGAGGTGCTGCACCTTCGCTGCGCCCTGCTTACCGGCTCCACGCCCGCCCGGCAGCGGCGGCAGCTTTTGCAGCAGCTTTCAGCAGGGGAGATTGACCTGTGTATCGGCACCCATGCTCTTTTGACGGAGGATGTGCAGTATCAGCGTCTGGGCCTTGTCATCACGGACGAGCAGCACCGCTTCGGCGTGGATCAGCGGGCGGCGCTTTCCGCCAAGGCGGAAAATCCCCATATGCTGGTACTCTCCGCCACACCCATCCCGCGGACGCTGGCGCTGATGATCTACGGCGATCTGGATGTGTCGGTGATCGACGAGCTGCCGCCGGGACGGCAGAAGGTGGACACCTTCGCCGTGGACGAGAGCTACCGCCCCCGGCTCAACGCCTTCATCCGCAAGCAGGTGAAAGAAGGGCGGCAGGTCTACATTGTCTGCTCCATGGTGCAGGAAAACGATGAAATGCCCGACGAGCGCAAGGCCGTGACGGCCTATGCCGCGCAGCTGCAAAAAGAGGTGTTTCCGGAGCTTCGCATCAGCCTGCTCCACGGAAAAATGAAGCCGCGGGAAAAAGAAGCCGTCATGGCGGCCTTTGCCGGTGGCGAGAGCGATATCTTGGTGTCCACCACCGTCATTGAGGTGGGGGTGGACATACCCAACGCCACGCTGATGGTGGTGGAAAACGCCGAGCGGTTCGGTCTTTCCCAGCTGCACCAGCTGCGGGGCCGGGTGGGCCGTGGCGGCGCCAAGTCCTACTGCGTGCTGCTCTCCGACCACCCCAGCGACGAGAGCCGCCAGCGGCTGAAGGTGCTCACTCAGACCAACGACGGATTCAAAATTTCGGAAGAGGACCTGCGCCTGCGGGGCCCCGGCGATTTCTTCGGTCAGCGCCAGCACGGCCTGCCCGCCTTGAAGATCGCCGACCTCAGCTGCGATATGCGGCTTTTGAAGGAGGCCCAGCAAGCGGCGGAAGAGCTGCTGGCGGGCGACCCGGAGCTGACAGAGCCGGCTCATCAGCCCCTTAGGCAGCGCATCTCCCAGCTCTTTGCCGTCAGCGCCGGTATGCTGAACTGACCTTGCTTTCCCGCCCCCGGCGTGGTAAGATACCATAGAGTGAATTGATACACAAGGGAGGATCTTTTCCCATGGCCGCTAAGAAAAAAATTTGTCCCCACTGCGGGGCTGCCTTCCGGGACAATCCCCCACAGGGCATCGGCCCCTACGGAAGTCCCCAGCGTACCTGCCCCGACTGCAAAGAGACCTACTATGACAAGGAATACCGAGAGATCGCTGTCAGCGGCGTCAGCCGTATGGACCGCTGGGCTGTCACACCCAGTACGCTGCGCATCTGCGGGATTCCCGCACTGCTGGGCGTGCTGGTGCTGGTGTATATGATCGGCTCCGCCCGGTTCGACGTGTTTCAGTCCCTGTTCGTGCTGATGTTTATCGGCTTTCCCGCCATGATCTTTACCCGGGAGGCCAAATGCCGGCCGGCGCGGCTTGCCTATCTGGAAGATGAGGCCAAGGCCTCCCATCGGCGGCTGTCCGACCCGGCCTATGCCCGGATGCTCAAAGAGATGGGCTACAAGGTGCCGGAAACATATCTGACCGGAGATGAAAAAGCAAACCCATGAGACAATAGAAAACCCCGGAGAACAAAGCAGTGCTTTGCTCTCCGGGGTTCTTTTTTTTAGGTTTATTCCGGCAGTGTCTGCACGATGCCCCGGGTGCAGTCCACCGAGACCATGACGCCGTCCTTGAGGCGGACCGTGGCGTTTTCCGCGCCGATGATCACCGGCTTATCCAGCGTCAGTCCCACCGTGGCGGCATGGCTGTTGGCGCCCGGCTCCTCACTGATGACCGCCGCCGCCTGACGGATATAAGGCAGCAGCTCGTTGGTGGTGTAGGGCACCACCAAAACGTCCCCGGCGTGGAATTTATCCGGCAGTTCTTTCATCGTGTGGCAGACGCAAAGGGGACCGCCGGCCTTTCTGTCGCCCACGCCGATCCCGCTGAGCAGGGAGCCGCCCACCTGGTAAATGCGGATCATATTGGTGGTACCGGTGACGCCCACAGGGATCCCGGCCGTCACCACCACCAGGTTGCCCTGGCGCACAAAGCCCGCCTTTTCCGCCGTATGCACCGCCATCTCCACCAGCTCGTCGGTGCTCTTGGCATAGGGCATCATCAGCGGCTCCACGCCCCAGTACAGCGCCATCTGCCGGCGTACCTGCTCGTTGAGAAGACACGCGATGACGGTGGTGCCGGGGTGAAATTTGCTCACCAGCCGGGCCGTCAGGCCCCGCTGGCTCACGGTGATGATGGCGTCGGCGCCGATATCCAGCGCCGTGGTGCAGGCCGAGTGAGCCGCGGCTGCGGCCACGGAGAGCTTCCCCTCCGTTTCCATATGGCGCATCTGTTTGGGGAAGTTGATGGTGGCCTCCGCCTTGAGAACGATGGCCGCCATGGTGCGGATGGCTTCCACGGGATACTTGCCCGCCGCCGTTTCGCCCGAGAGCATCACAGCCGAGGTTCCGTCATAGACGGCGTTGGCCACGTCGGTGATCTCCGCTCGGGTGGGCCGGGGATTTTCCATCATGGAATCCAGCATCTGCGTGGCGGTGATCACAGGCTTGCCGTGGGTCAGACACTGGGCAATGATCTTTTTCTGAATGGCGGGGATCTCCGCGAAGTCGATCTCCACACCCATATCGCCCCGGGCCACCATGACGCCGTCCGCCGCCGAAATGATCTCGGAGAGATTGGAAAGACCCTCCTGATTTTCGATCTTGGCGATGATCTGCATATGGGAGTCGGCCTGGGCCAGAAGGCTGCGGACCTCACGCACGTCGGCCGCCTTGCGCACAAAGCTGGCCGCCACGAAATCAAAGCCCTGTTCCGCGCCGAAGAGGATATCGTCCCGGTCCTGCTGGCTCATGTACGGCATGGACAGCTTCACGCCCGGCACATTGATGCCCTTGCGGTCTTTCATGACGCCGTCGTTTTCCACACGGCAGCGGACGCAGGTGGGCGTGGTGCCAAGCACCGTCAGGCGCACCAGACCGTCGTCGAGCAAAATGGTGTTGCCCTGGTGAACGTCGTTGACCAGTTCCCCGTAGGTGATGGAGCAGCGTGTCTCATCCCCCTGCACCGCCTCTGTGGTCAGGGTAAATTCGCTGCCGCAGATGAGATGCACCATGCCCTTTTCAAAAGTCTTGAGCCGGATCTCCGGCCCCTTTGTATCCAGCATGGCAGCCACCGGCAGATCCAGTTCCTGCCGTAGGGCTTTGAGCTCATCCAGCCGCGCCTTATGCTCTTCATAAGATCCATGGGAGAAATTGAACCGGGCCACATTCATGCCGGACTGGAGCATGGCCCGCAGGACGCCGTCCCGGTCGGTGGAGGGTCCCAATGTGCAGACAATTTTGGTTTTTCTGATCATCACAATATCAAGCCACCCTTTCATGGATACTTCATTGTACTACATTTGCCTTTTTGTCACAAGGACACAGGCCAATCCTATGCCAAAAGCCAGGGGTTGCCGCTGTCGGGATCGGTGGGATCCCAGTTCCGGCAGCTTTCGTTGCCGGAGATCTGGGACGCGTCGGGCTTTCCCAGTGGTCCCGGGTCAGAGGCGGCATAAAATTCCACCGACTCGATGTCGGTATGATGCTCATAGATCCACTGGGCGTCCCCCGCCTGCAGGCGAACGCAGCCCATGGAGCAGCTGGTGCCCAGCTTGTCGAACTCCCAGTATTCCAAAGATGCCTTGTTGCCCCGTTCCAGATAGGGCACCGAATGGAAAAGGATGTCCCCTGTAATCTGGGTGCAGTACTGTCCGTAGACCCCGTCAAACAGACCCAGCCACTGCCACCGACCGGTGCCGTACAGGTCAAAGACGCCGGACTTCGGCGTATCCGCACCGGTGGAGCAGAGCATGACCCGGGAGGGCACGGAATAGCGCCCCTGGCTGTCTTTGGTGTATACCGTGACCACATTGGCCTCATAGTTGACCTTTATATAGTATTGGTACGCATCGGACCGGGAGAGGGGTGCTTCCTCCTGCGTCTGGGCCATTCCGCCGCTCTGACCGGGCTGGGCGGCGTTGTTTTCCTGGGTCTGTGAAGGCAGCTGGCTCACCGGCTTTTGGGCGGCGGGCTGGCTTGTCTCCTCCTGCTTGGCGCTCTCGCTTGCCTGCTGGGCGGCGGCCTCTCTTTTGGTTCGTTCCATGTGCCAGGCCACTGCCAGTTCCGCGCACAAAAGCACGGCCAGCACGAGAAACAGGCACATATACCGACGTTTTTCAGACCTCTGGGATCGTCTATATCTCTTTTTGTTTGTCATGTTCTTTCTCCTGCCGGAAGCGCGCGATCATCTCCGCCGTCAGGCTCACGTCCCCGTCTCCCGAGGGCAGATCCCGGCGGTCCATCCAGATGCCTTCACACAGTTCGTTGTGGTCCAGCGTGATGGACGCGTCGCCGTCCAGATCGCAGTAAAAGCCTGTCAGGAGCGTATCGGAAAAGCTCCAGGGCTGATTCTTGTAATAGCATAGATTTTTGACCCGGAGCCCCACCTCTTCCATCACTTCCCGATGGACGGTGTCCTCCAGTGTTTCCCCGATCTCCACGAAACCGGCAATGAGAGCATAGCCCTTGAAGGGGCGGTTGGCATAGCGGGTCAGCAGCAGCTTGTCCCCGTTGGTAACGGCCACGATCACCGCCGGGCAGATCTTGGGATATTCAATGAGCCCACAGCGGGGGCAGACCACCGCCCGCTCGGTCTGGCTCCACTGCGTCCGGGCGCCGCAGCAACCGCAGAAGGCGCGGTTCCGGTACCAGCGGGCCAGCTGAAAGCCTGTCACAGCGGCAAAAGCCACCTCCATGGGGCGCACGGTGCGCACCTCCCGCATGGCGCAGTAGGCAAACCCCTCTTTTTCCGCCAGGCGGGTCTCCCCCAGAAGAAAATAGCCTTCGCCGTCCACGTTGAAAAGATGGCGTGCCTCTTTCCGCAGGGAAACTTCCTCCTCCGGAAAGTCGAAAAAGCGGGGCGCCGACCACACGTCCCCCTGCCGGCGCAGCAGTACGCCTCCGCCGGCATAGCAAAGGACATGATCCCGGGGTTTGGCGGCATCAAGCCGGTAAGTACGGTCGTATTGATGGGGTGTGATATCCTGTATCATGGCGATGCCTCTTTTTTTATGATTGCTTCCATTATAGAGGCAAACGCGCCAAAGCGCAACGGTGAAAACGGCTTTTCCCCTTGAGATACGGCCGTGTCAATGCTATACTGAGTTCGCTATCCGTTTGTGAGGGGGTGTTTTTTTGACAAAAGAAGAGCTGTTGGAAAAGGCAAACGACCTGCCGCTGCTGCCGGGGGTTTATCTGATGATGGACAAAACCGGAAAGGTCATCTATGTAGGCAAGGCCAAGAAGCTGAAAAACCGTGTCAGCCAGTATTTTCAGGAAAGCAGCTCCCACAATCTCAAGACCCGTATCATGGTCTCCCAGGTGGATCATTTTGACACCATCTTTGTCTCCAGTGAGTTTGAGGCACTGATTTTGGAAAACTCTCTCATCAAACAGCATATGCCCCGCTATAATATTCTGCTCAAGGATGACAAGGGTTATCCCTTTTTACGGCTGGAAACCGGCACGGAATATCCTAAATTTTCCATGGTAAGCCGGGCGGCGGAGGACGGCGCCCAGTATTTCGGCCCCTTCGGCGGCCGGCAGGAGACCCGCCGGGCGCTGGACGCCGTGTGCGCCGCGCTGCGTCTGCCCACCTGCGCCCGCCGCTTTCCCCGCGACATCGGAAAGGAGCGGCCCTGTCTCAATTTCCACATGGGTAAGTGCGACGGTTTTTGCCGGGGCCAGCCCTCCGGAGATGAGTACCGGGCCCGCGTGGAGCAGGCCGCGCGTCTCCTGAGCGGCAAGTACCGTCAGCTGACACGGGAAATGCAGGCCGAGATGGAGCAGGCGGCCGAGGCGCTGCAATTCGAGCGGGCCGCCATGCTGCGGGATCACATTCGGGCCATCGCCGTGCTGGGCAAGACCCAGCAGGTCATCGCCGGCGTCTGCGCCGACACCGACATCTGGGGGCTCTACCGGGGCAGTGCCAAATGCGGCTATGCCGTGCTCCATGTGGAGGAGGGCAATCTGCTGGGCCGGGAGACAGAGGTCTTTCACGTTCCCAACGAAGAAGAGGAGGACGGAGAGATTCTCTCCGCCGTGCTGAGCCAGTATTATCTGGGGAAGTCCGCGTTTCCGGCGGAGATCCTGCTGCCAGCGGAAACCGCGGATCAGGAGTCCTTTATGACTGTTCTGTCCCAGCGGGCGTGCCACCGTGTCACACTGCGGGTGCCCCAGCGGGGGGAGCGGGCTGACCTTTTAAAAATGGCCTGCCGCAACGCCCGGGAAGAGGTGGAGCGTGTCACCTCGGACGCCGAGCGCAGCAATAAAATTCTGGAGTCTCTTGCAAAAATGGCCGGGCTTTCCGCCCCGCCGGAGCGCATGGAGTCCTTTGATATTTCCAACACCGGCTCTTCCGACATGGTGGCGTCCATGGTGGTCTTTGCCGGCACCCGGCCCTTAAAGCGGGATTACCGCCGGTTCCAGATCAAGTCGCTGGATCACCCCGACGACTATCACGCCATGCAGGAGGTGCTGACACGCCGCTTCCGCCGCTATTTGGAAGGCGACGAAAAGTTTTCCCTCCTGCCCGACCTGCTGCTCATCGACGGCGGCGAGACCCACGCCCGCGCCGCGCTGGAGGTACTGCAAATGCTGGGGCTGTCCCTGCCCGTGCTGGGCATGGTGAAGGACGACCGCCACCGCACCCGGGCGCTGATGACGCCCGAAGGGCGGGAGATCGGCATTCAGTCCAACCCGGCGGTCTTTTCCCTCATCGGTCAGATTCAGGAGGAGACCCACCGCTTCGCCATCACCTATCACCACGAAAAACATTCCCGCAGCGCTCTTACCAGCCAGCTCGACGGCATTCCCGGCGTGGGAAAAGCCCGTCAGGAGGCGCTGCTGCGGCAGTTCAAATCGGTTAAAAACATACGAAGTGCCCCGGAAGAAACGCTGGCAGCCGTCATTCCCAAAGCCGCCGCTCAAGCCGTCTGGGCGCATTTTCACGAAGAAGGAGATCAAATGCCATGATCCAAACCTATGCCACGCTGGGCCCTGCCTGCTACCGGTTGGAAACGCTGACGCCCATGCTTGCCGCCGGCCTGACCGGGGTGCGGCTGAATCTGTCCCACAAGACGCTGGTGGAGTGCCGCCCTTGGGTGGAAAATCTGCAACATGCCGCCGTGCTCACCGGTACGCAGCCGGAACTCATCATCGATCTCCAGGGCTGTGAGATTCGCATCGGGGAGCTGCGCCGTCCCATGACGCTCCAGACAGGGGACACCGTCTTGATAGGAAAGCTGGGTATTCCGGCGGAAGGGGACGTGATTGCCGCCATGCGCCCGGAAATGACGCTGCTGCTGGACGACGGCGCCATTCAATTGGCGGTGGAATCCGTGGCCGACGGCTCCGCCCGCTGCCGCATCCTGCGGGGCGGAACGCTGAAATCCCGCAAGAGCCTTTTTTTGCCCGACGTGGATCTGCAGCGGCCTATTCTTTCGGATAAAGACAGGGTGGACCTGCTTTTGGCCGCTGAATACGGCGTCACCGGCATCATGCACCCCTTCATCCGCCGCCGCCGTGACCTGGAGGAACTGCGCGCGGCCATGGCGCAAAAGGGCCTTTCCCACCTGCGGGTCTTCGCCAAGGTGGAGGATCTGGTGGGCGTGGAAAACCTGGCGGACTGGCTGGAGTTGGCGGATGTGGTGACCATTGCCCGGGGCGATCTGGGCAACGCCATGCCGCTGTGGCAGCTTCCCCATGTGCAAAAGCAGATTTCGGCGGTCTGCCGGGCCCACAACAAGCCCTTTTTGCTGGTCACGCACCTGCTGGAGAGCATGACCTACCGTCCGATCCCTTCCCGGGCCGAGGTGGTCGATATCTACAACGCCTGCGCCGACGGCGCCGCCGCCGTGATGCTCACAGGGGAGACCGCCCAGGGCAAGTACCCGGTGGAGGCCGTGCAGTACCTTATTAACACCGTCCGCGAGGCCGAAAAAGATCTGATCTGACAAGTCCCTTTTAAGAGACCGCTGCTACGGCGTCATATGCCGCCAGGCGGCGGAATACTCAGATTACGCCTACTTTTTTTACCAAAAAACGAATGAAAAAACCGTTCAAATTTCCGTGGACATTTCACGGCGCCTGCGGTATACTGTCGGAGCAAAGACCGCCGTGGGGCTGACCCCGGCGCGGGCCGTCTGCCTTCCGGCTGGTGTTCTTTGCCCGCGCTTTTTGGCGCAGAGGGCAAACGGCAAGGATTTGCCAGGCAAAGCTGACCGCCTTCTCCTGCCGCCGCTCCGTTGTGGAAAAAGAGAAAAAGTGCCTGCACCGTCACCTTTTGCCCCCGGCATGGGACGGACAGCGCGTCGGTTTTTTCTCGTGAGCCGCAGGCCTTTTATGGGGTAGGGACGCCGGCATACCGTGGGAGAACGCGCTTTGCACCGCGGCAGCAAAAGCAAAAAAGAAAAGCACAGAGGTCAATGACCTCTGTGCTTTTTCAATCTGTTCTCTTATTCGCCGAAGTTGTTTTCGATCAGCCCGGCCAGCGCGGTGACAGCCTCTTTCTCGTCGGTACCGTCGGCAATCAGCGTAATGGTGCAGCCCTTCACGATGCCCAAAGACAAAACGCCCAGCAGGCTCTTGGCATTGACACGGCGCTCATCCTTCTCCACCCAGATGCCGCTTTTGAACTCGTTGGCCTTCTGAATAAAATAAGTGGCAGGTCTTGCGTGCAGGCCGACCTCGTTTCTGATGGTAACTTCCTGTGTATACATAATAGCACTCCTTTTGCCATTCAGCGTTGAAAGCACAATTCTTAGTATAACTATTATATAGGATTTAAGCCAGATTTCAATATGGATTTCAACAAAAATTTCACGGTTTATTTCCCGACGGCGCGTCAAATTTGTTGCTTTGCACAAATCGACGTTTATTTCAGCTCCACCACTGTCACGCCGGCTTCGCCCTCACCGTAGCGGCCCATGCGAAAACTCTTCACGTTCTTGTTGCGCCGCAGCATTTCCCATACAGCCTTTCGCAAAGCGCCCGTCCCCTTTCCGTGGATGATGGTCACGGTGCCCAGCTTGGAGCGCAGGGCGCTGTCCAGATAGTTCTCCACCACGCTCTCGGCCTCCAGCGTTTCAAGGCCCCGGATGTCCAGCTCCGATGCGGCCCTTGCCGACATGCGGAAGCTGGAAGCGCCCTTTTCCACGGAAATCGCTTTTTTCTTTTCCACCTGCTCCGCGCTTTCGATAAGCCGCACCTCGGAAGCCCGGGTGGTCATCTTCATCTTTCCGGCCTGGAGCAGCAACGTGCCGTCGCCATTGACGTGGAGCACCGCGGCGGCTGTTTTCACCCCCGGCAGTTCCACCAGATCGCCCTCGGCGATGGGGCGGCTGGGCGGGGCAACGGGATCTTCCTCCCGTTTTTGCAGCAGCTCGCCGGCGGCCTTCAGACTGTGGCGCACGGCCACGCGGGCGTCGTTGATCTGCTGGAAATTTTCCTGCTTCTGCTGGGCCTTGCGCAGCTCCTCCAGCTGGGCAAAGATGGCGTCGGCCTGGGTCTGCGCCTCCCGAATAATGCGCTTTGCCTCGGCTTCGCCTTTGCCCCGGGCATTTTCTCTTGCCCGTTGCATCTGTTCCCGGAACTCCCGGGCCTTGCGGGCGTCTTCCTCCCGCTGGCGGCGCAGCTGCTCCGCCTCCGTCTGGGACTGCTCCAGCGTCTGCCGCTTTTCCTCCAGCTGGGTCAGCACATCCTCAAACCGCACGGACTCGCTGTCGATCTGGGCCTTGGCGGCGTCAATGACGCTTTCCTCCAGTCCCAGCCGCTGGGCGATAGCAAAGGCATTGGACTTGCCGGGAATGCCGATGAGCAGCCGATAGGTGGGCCGCAGTGTCTGCACGTCAAACTCGCAGGAGGCGTTTTCCACCCCCGCCGTGGTCATGGCAAAGGTCTTGAGCTCTGCATAGTGGGTGGTGGCGGCGATCCGCGCACTCTTGCCCCGTGCGTTTTGGATGATGGCGATGGCCAGGGCCGCGCCCTCCACGGGATCGGTGCCGGCGCCCAGCTCATCAAAGAGGATCAGGCTCTCGTCATCCGCCTGGCGCAAAATGTCGATGATGTTGCTCATATGGGCGGAGAAGGTGGACAGGTTCTGCTCAATGCTCTGCTCGTCGCCCACATCCGCCAGGATCCGGCTGAATACCGGCAGCGCGCTTCCGTCGTCGGCGGGGATGTGCAGCCCGCACTGGGCCATGAGGCACAAAAGCCCCAGCGTCTTGAGCGTCACTGTCTTGCCGCCGGTGTTGGGGCCGGTGATGACCAGCGTGTCAAACCGGTCGCCCACCTCCACGGAAATGGGCACCGCTTTTTCCAGCAGCGGGTGCCTGGCCCGCCGCAGCGTCACGGCAAAGCGCTTTTGCACCTCCGGCCGGGATGCGTTCATCTGATAGCTCAACTGCCCCCGGGCAAAGATCACATCCAGCTGCACCAGCACGTCGTAGTCCCAGCGGATGTTCTCCTGCTGGGCGGCGCAGTCGGCGGAAAGCGCCATAAGGATGCGGTCGATCTCCTTTTTCTCCCGGGCGGAGAGCTCCTTGAGTTCGTTGTTGGCCTGTACCACGCCCATGGGTTCGATAAAAAGCGTGGCGCCGCTGGAGGAGATGTCATGCACCAGTCCCGGCATATCCCCCCGATGCTCGGCTTTTACCGGCACCACGAAACGGCCGTCCCGCTGGGTGATCAGCGCCTCTTGCAGAATCTTGGAATAAGAAGCGGAGGAAATGATCTTTTGCAGGATCTGGCGGCTTTTGGCGGCGGCCAGACGCATTTTGCGGCGGATGTCCGCCAGTTCCGGCGACGCCGTGTCCGCGATGGTGTCCTCGTCCAGAATGGCGGACTGGATCCGCTCTTCCAGATAGCGGTTGGTGTGCAGCGACGCGAAAAGGTGTCCCAGCACCGTGTTTTCGGCGCGATTTTCTTTGTGGAAGTAGTTCTCCACCCGGCGGCTGGCCGTGAGAAGGGCGGCGATGTCCAGCAGCTCCCGGGTATTGAGCATACCGCCCCGGTCGGCCCGGGCCAGCGACGGGGACACGTCCTTTATCCCGGAAAAGGGAGGGCTGCCCCACAGGCCGATCATGGCCTTGGCGTCATCCGTCTCGTCCAGCAGCCGCAGCACGTCGCCCCGGTCTGTCCGGGGCGTCAGCGCAAGACAGTGCTCCTTGGCCGCCTGGCTCACCGCCTTTTGGGACAGCAGACGCAGCACAGAGGGCAGCTCCAGCGTGCGAATGGATTTTTCAAACATATCGTTCATAAGTGTCTCCCTGCTTTCAGAAAAGCAACGGTTTTCATGGATCAGCAGAGGGTATCGTCTCCCCCTGCATGGTTTTGTAAAAGTCCAGCGTGCGGAAGCTGCGTTCCAGCTGACTGGCCGCGAAGGCCTCCGACACATGGTTGAGCTGGCGCAGCGGCTCCGGTCCCAGTGAAAAGGCGTAGAGCTTCTTCGGCTCGCAGTACAGGATATGCCGCAGCGCCGCCAGCGACCCCCGTGTCAGTGGCAGGGACAGCCCACCCGGCAGCGAACACTTCCGGCAGCGGATCACGCCCTGCACCACGTCCAGCATGGGCTCTGCCGGCTCCTCCCGCCCGCAGACGGCACAGTGCTCCGTCATGGGGGCAAAGCCCGCCAGCGCCATCAGCCGCAGTTCAAAGCCCGCCTTCACCAGCGCCGGGTCGCGCTGCTGCACGCCGAGGGCGTACAGGGCGTTGAGCAGTAGGCTCAGGATCTCCGGGGCAGGCAGCTCGTCGCAAAGCACCGCCTCCATCAATTCGGCGAAGTAGGAGCCAAGGGACAGCAGCACCACGTCCTGCCGCACGCCGTCAAACAGCGCCAGCGTGGACGCCTCGTCCAGAAAGAACCAGTCGCCCCGGTGGCAGAGGGTCATTTCCGAATACACCAGCAGCTGGCTGGCGGCGGCGATCTTGCTGCCCTTGCGCCGGGCGCCTTTGGCGATGACGGGAATCTTCCCCAGGTCGGGCGTCAGCACGGTGAGGATCTTGTCCGTTTCCTTTGTTTCGGTTTCCCGCAGCACCAGCCCTGTGGTGACTTTTTTGATGACCGGCATTTATGTAATTCCTCCGCGGCGGTTTTGTCACAGCGCACAGGGCGGAGGTCATCCGCCCTGCGTGCCTGTTGTCATTTGTGTTTCCCGGCGGTAGAGTACATACACGGCCGGGTCGCCGGTCTCCTCAAAGAGAGTCCAGCAAGCCTGTGCGTCCATCTCATCCACCTCCCGCTCTCATAGCTTGTGAGCAAAGGGCCGGTTTTATAGGTGGTAAATGTTAGATTGTCGAAAAAGAGGTGCAGCCGCTTTTTTTAAGGCCGCGGCTTTGGGGGTGCCTCTTATTCGTCGTCATAGCCCTGCTGGCGCATAAAATTCATATTGTCGCGCCAGTTTTCCTTCACCTTGACCCACACCTCCATGTAGACCTTGGTGCCCATAAATTTTTCAATGTCCTGCCGGGCCAGGGTGCTAATCTTTTTCAGCATGGCGCCCTGTTTGCCGATAATGATGCCCTTGTGGCTGGCTTTTTCGCAGTAGATGGTCACGTCCAGATCAATGATGCCGGAGTCTCGCTCGGTAAAGCGGGTCACCTCCACCGTTGTGCCGTGGGGAATCTCCTTGTCCAGGCACAGTAGCATCTTCTCCCGCACGGTCTCGGCGCAGACCTGCTGGTCGGGCTGGTCGGTGGTCATGCCGTCGGGGAACAGCTGCGGGCCTTCCTGGGCGTAGCGGGAGAGCTGCGTCATCAGCTCGTCCAGTCCATCGCCGGTGCGGGCGGAAATGGGGATAATGGCTTCAAAGTCCGGGTAATATTCGCTGTACGCGGCAATGACGGCCAAAAGGTCGTCCTTCCGCGCCACGGTGTCGATCTTATTGATGCACAAAACGGCCGGGAGCTTTTCCTCCTGAATCCGCCGGATGAGAATTTTCTCCGGCTCGCCCACATGGGGGATGGGCTCCACCAGCAGCAGCGCCGCCTCCACCTCCGCCAGGCTCTCACGCACCACCTTGACCATATAGTCTCCCAGGCGGGAGCGGGCTTTATGCAGACCCGGCGTGTCCAGCAGCACATACTGGGTGTCACCCCGGTTGACGATGCCGTAAATGCGGTTGCGGGTGGTCTGGGGCTTATTGGACACGATGGCGATCTTTTCGCCCACCAGGGCGTTGGTCAGGCTGGACTTGCCCACATTGGGCCGACCGCAGACGGTAACCATGGCCGTTTTTTGGATGTCGTTCATAGGTGATCCTCAACTTTCTTTTTTTGAGCAATTTTGTCTATGGGATGTATATCGTCCGCCGCGGGTGCGGCAGGGGTGCTCTTTTTTACCGCTCCAGATGGAGTTGGGCCATGATGGCGTCCTCCCGCCCGCGCATCTGGCGCTTCATGAGGCCTTCGTCCAGATGGTCATAGCCCAGCAGGTGCAGCACGGAGTGGACCGCCAGATAGGATATCTCCCGCTCAAAGCTGTGACCGTACTCCGCCGCCTGCGCGTGGGCCCGCTCCACGGAAAGGCACATATCCCCCAGCGGCACCCGGCCGGTATCGGGGTCGGCGTCCTCTTCGCCGGGATGTTCGCCGGGCCGCAGGTCGAACATGGGAAAGCTCAGCACGTCCGTGGGGGCGTCCACCTGCCGCATCTCCCGGTTGACCTCATGAATGCCCTCGTCATCGGTGAGCAAAATGTTCACCTCGCAGGGCGTCTCCACGCCCTCGGCGGCCAGAGCGCCGCGCACCGCCCGGCGCAGCAGGGCGGCAAGAGCCGGGGAATTGACGCCTTTGCGGTTGCCGGTAACGGAAATCTGATGTGTCATGAAAAAACGCCTCACTTTTTCTTTTTCCCCGCCGTTTCAAAATCGGCGTAGGCCTTGATGATCCGCTGCACCATCACATGGCGCACCACGTCCTGGTCGGTGAGCATACAGACGCCCAGTCCCTCCACGTTTTTCAAAACACGCATGGCGTCCTTGAGGCCGCTGGGCTTGTCCCTGGGCAAGTCGATCTGGGTCACGTCGCCGGTGATGACCACCTTGGAGCCAAAACCCATGCGGGTGAGGAACATCTTCATCTGCTCCCGGCTGGTATTTTGCGCCTCGTCGAGAATGATAAAGCTGTCGTCCAGCGTGCGGCCGCGCATATAGGCCAGGGGCGCCACCTCGATGTTGCCCCGCTCCAGATACTTCTGGTACGTCTCGGCCCCCAGCATATCGAAAAGAGCGTCGTACAGCGGGCGCAGGTAGGGGTCCACCTTGCTTTGCAGGTCGCCGGGGAGAAAGCCCAGCCGCTCGCCGGCTTCCACCGCGGGGCGGGTGAGGATGATGCGGTTCACCTGTTTATCCCGGAAGGCGGCCACAGCCGCCGCCACCGCCAGATAGGTCTTGCCCGTACCGGCAGGCCCCACGCCGATGGTCACGGTGTTTTTGTTGATGGAATCCACATACTGCTTTTGTCCGATGGTCTTGGGCTTCACCGGGCGGCCCTTGGAGGTGATGCAGATCACGTCCTGGGTCAGCTCGCTGATGCGATCCTCCTGTCCGCTGCGGCAAAGGCCGATGACATAGCGGACGTGCTGTTCACTGATGCTCTCCCCTTTGCTGGAGAGCGTCAGCAGCGCGCCGACGGCCTTGGCGGTCATCATGGTGTCCTCCGGTTCGCCGGTGATGCGGAGTTCCCCGTCCCGGTTCACCACCGAGACATGGAACTCCGCTTCCAGCAGCCGGATATTTTCGTCAAAGGAGCCAAAAATGTTGATGGTCTCTTCCATTCGTTCGATACTGATGCGCTGTTCCATGCAGGAAGGTTCCTCCTATTCCTCCGGCAGCAGGATCTGCCGGCCGATTTGCTCATAACATTCCGCCGTCACCGTACACAGCAGGGTATCCCCCTGCTGGGCGGAGGCAAAACGGGTATTGGTCACGGTGTCGCCGTCGGACAGGCGGGATTGCAGATAGTCCTGCAAAAGGGCTTCGCCCTCGGCCTCGGCCTCGTCCCGGGAGCGCCGCACTGTCTCTGTGACATAGCGGACGGTGGTCTCCCGCACCAGCGTTACCGGCAGCGCGCAGCCGCCCGGCAGCGTCAGTTGATCGGATTGTATTATTTTATCACAACCGGAATCCATCATGCTACCCTTTGTGTAGATTTTTACGTGGTTTTTCCCAAAATTCAGGGCAACGCCGGTGGTTTTCTCCGCCACCGCCTTCTTTTTTTCGATCTGCAGCGGCACCTGCACCGACAGTTCATACCAGGTGCGGGCCCACACGCTGCCCATGCCGTGAAGCAGACGGTAGCCGGAGGATGCGGAATCCACCACGCCAGAGATCAGCAGCTGCCCTTTTGTCACGGTGGTGCCTGGCAGCACTTGTGCCTGTCCGTCCAGGGCCTCCACCTTCATCACAAGGCCGTCCTTGTCGGCCACCACATTGGCGGCGCTGCGCCGCTCCACGATCGCCGGCGAGCGCACCCGCTCCACCACCTGCACATGGGCCGTGCAGCCCCGGACATTCACCGCCATCCATGATACGTCCGGCAGGTCCAGCAGCACATGGTTGCGCAGGTCCTCCTGGTCGATGGAAAGGCCCGGCGTGCCGATGCCGATGCCGTATTTTTCCAGCGCCCGCAGGATCTGCTCGTCGGAGACGGCGCTGTTGCCGGTGATATCAAAATCCCAGACGAAAAAGGAGCCGCCGAAGAGCAGCAGCACGCACAGCGCCAGTCCCGCCAGCAGGGCGTACCGGCGGCGAAACCGGGACAAAAAGCCCGGGACCCCCGTCTCCCGCTGGCGTGTCAGCCGGGCGTTGAGATGCTCCGCATTTTGCTTCAGCCGCCGCCAGTCCTGCCGGGTGGTCTTGAAGGTCAGCTCCGTGGCGGAGCCCCAGGCCAGGTCCCAGAAAGGAATCCCACGGGCAGAGCAGAAATTCATGACTCGCTCGGGATAGGGGCTTTCCACATGGACGCACACCGTCCCCTGCAAAAAGTTGGTGATATTTTTATACATCTACCTCATCAGCTCCATTTTTTCAATGGTCCCGCAGACCCGCAGCTCCGACTCCGTCATGGCCACCAGCTGCAAGTTCTGCCCGGTGAGGCGCACCATCAGCGCGCCGCCGTTGATATCCACCGTTTCCGTGCTGTAAGAGAGGATGCCCCGGTGGTGCTCCATGTAAAATTCCCGGTCGCCCGTCATTTCCATTCGGGGCAGGTCTGTCACCAGATCCACCGGCAGATCCAGCTTCTCCATGACCCGGGCCTTTCGCTCCGTCTGTTTTCCGTACTGCTCCATTGTCCACCGCCTTTTTTTGCTCTATTTCTATGCGCGCCGGGGGGATAACTTGCCTGTCCCAGCCATCTGCCGGACGGGTGTGTATCATGCCCGCCCCTCTCCCGTCATAGAGTAAGGCGGGGAGGCGGTAGCGATGAAACGAAAAAATTGGCTGCTGGGTCTTTTTCTGCTGGCGGCCATGGGGTGTCTGCTGGTGGAGTCCGGCGCGGCGGCCGAGGCGGTGCGCGCCGGTATCACACTTTGCGTGCAGTCGGTGATCCCCGCACTGTTTCCCTTTTTTGTGCTGACCTCTCTCTTCATTTCTCTGGGCTTTGCCGACGAGCTGGGGCGGCTGCTGCGCCGGCCCGCCCGGCGTCTTTTCCACTGCGGCGGCGCCGGGGGGACGGCGTTTTTACTGGGCATCGTAGGGGGGTACCCGGTGGGCGGGCGCACGGTGGGCCAGCTCTATGAGCAGGGCTTTTGTCAAAAGCAGGAGGCCGAGCGTCTGCTCGCGTGCTGCAACAACAGCGGCCCTGCCTTTATCCTGGGCATCGCCGGGGGAGCTCTTTTCCACAGCAGCCGCCTGGGTGCCTGGCTCTATGTCATCCACGTTTTCTCCGCCGTGCTCACGGGTCTCTTGCTGCGCCCCTGGCACGCGCCGCCCGGAAAGCAAAGCGCCCGCGCCGCGTCTGCCGCCCCGCCCCGTTTTTCCCAGGCGCTGATCGGCGCCGTGCAAAGCGGCTTTTCCTCCATTTTGAACGTCTGCGGCTTTGTCATCTTTTTTTTGGTGGTGCTGACCTTCTTCACCCGCCTCACAGGGCTGCATCAAGGTGCCGTTCTGGGACTGCTGGAGCTGACCAATGGCATTTTGCTCTTGCCGCCAACGCCCCTGGGGTTTTGCGCAGCATCGGGGCTGCTGGCCTTCGGCGGGCTTTCCGTCCACTGCCAGACGGCCGCGGTGCTGGGCGGCACGGGGCTTTCGCTGCGGTATTACTGGTTGGGAAAGCTGCTGCAAACCGCTTTGTCCCTTTTGCTGTCTGTTCCGGCGGCACTGTGGCTCTTTTCATAAGCATCTTGTGTTTTAAGGGAAATGCACTATAATGAGATATCCCCATCAAATCGCCAATGGAGGTACATGATGACATTTAAAATGATTCACGAAAACTACAACGTCAGCGACCTTGACCGGTCGCTGGCCTTTTACCGAAAGGCCCTGGGGCTCACCGAGCGCCGCCGCATCACCGGGCCGGGCGGTTCCTTTGTGATCGTCTATGTGGGCAGCGGGGAAACGGATTTTGAGCTGGAGCTGACGTGGCTCAGGGAGCATCCCCAGCCCTACGGTCTGGGGGAGTGCGAGTTTCATCTGGCTTTTCGGGCGGAAGATTTCGACGCCGCCCATGCCCTGCATGAAAAGATGGACTGCATCTGCTTTGAAAATCCTGCCATGGGCATCTACTTCATCCAGGACCCGGACGGCTACTGGCTGGAGATCCTCCCTACCCAAGCGTAGCATTTCTTTTCTGACAAAAAAGGTGCAGGCCCCACGGGCCTGCACCTTTTTATGATGGATCTCATCGGATCGCCGATGGAGCGGCAATGTGTATCATCCGGGCGTCGCTGCCCCGCAGGGCAATGACCGCGTCCAGCACGCCGTAGGCCGTGGGATCACCGAACGGACTTCTTTGCAAAGCCGTGACCCACGCGCCGGCCGTAAAACCCAGATCCAGCATCCGCCGCCGCTGGGCGCCGGTGAGATCCAGACCGATGACGCAGGCGGACTGGCCCACCGGCAGCTGATCCAGTGTTCTTGTCACAGGAAGACCTCCTTAGCGGGGTGCTGTTCCATCTTATGCCGGGCAAAGGGCGGGGGTCACTTCTCCAGCCAGGACTGGTCAAACCCGTAGGGCAGCAGCTCCAAAAGCTTGAAGCTCTTCGTTTCGCCCTTGTTGTTGAGGCAGATGACCTCCATATCGGGGGCAAATTCCATCATCATCTGGCGGCAGATGCCGCAGGGGACGCAAAAGTTCTCACTTTTTCCGGCAATGGCAATGCGAACAAAGTCACGGTGTCCCTCGCTAACCGCTTTGGTCATGGCGGTGCGCTCGGCACAGATGGCCACACCGTAGGCCGCGTTTTCCACGTTGCAGCCTGTAAACACGGTGCCGTCACCGCACTCCAGTGCCGCGCCCACCGGGAAATGGGAATAGGGGCAGTAAGCTCTGTCCAGCATGGCCACTGCCGTTTGGCATAATTCCTTTTCTGACATAGCAAAACCTCCTTTGGGGGTCTTTATTGTAGTTGAAAAGCCGCCGCTCGTCAAGAAAAAGAGCTGTTTTTTCCTGTTATCTCGTCTTTGGGGTCAAAATCTTTCAGCTCAGCTCCGCCTGACCGGTATAAAGCTGGTAGTAGCGGCCCTTTTCACTCAGCAGCTGCCTGTGATCGCCGCGCTCGATGATCGAGCCGTTTTCCAGCACCAGGATCGCCTTGGCATTGCGGACGGTGGAAAGCCGGTGGGCAATGACGAACACCGTGCGGTTTTCCATCAGGGAATCCATGCCCTGCTCGATGAGCTTTTCCGTGCGGGTATCGATGGAGGATGTGGCCTCGTCCAGAATCAGCACCGGGGGATCGGAAACGGCGGCCCGGGCGATGGCCAGCAGTTGCCGCTCTCCCTGGCTCAGATTGCCGCCGTCGCCCTTGAGAACGGTGTTGTAGCCGTCTGGCAGGTGGCGGATAAAGGTATCGGCGTTGGCCAGACGGGCCGCGGCCTCCACCTCCTCGTCGGTGGCGTTGAGACGGCCATAGCGGATGTTATCGGCCACGGTGCCTGTAAAGAGGTGGGTGTCTTGCAACACCACGCCCAAGGAGCGGCGCAGGGACTCCTTGGCGATGTCCAGCACGTTGATGCCGTCGTAGGTAATGGTGCCGGACTGGATGTCGTAAAAGCGATTGATGAGGTTGGTAATGGTGGTCTTTCCGGCACCGGTGGAGCCCACAAAGGCAATCTTCTGGCCGGGCTTGGCGAAGAGGGAAATGTCGTTTAGCACCACTTTGTCCTCGTTGTAGCCAAACGTCACTCGGTCAAAGCGCACGTCGCCCCGCAGCTCCGTCAGCGTCCCGTCGGGCCGCTTCCAGGCCCAGTGGCCGGTGCGTTTTTCCGTTTCGGTGAGGGCCTCGCCGTCCTTTTCCACCCGCACCAGGATCACCCTGCCCTCGTCAGTTTCGGGCTCCGCCTCCATGACGGCAAAGATGCGCTCCGCGCCGGCCACCGCCGCCAGCACGGTGTTGATCTGCTGGCTGATCTGGGTGATGGGCTGGGAGAACTGCTTGACATAGGTGAGGTAGGCCGCAAGACCGCCGATGTCGAAGAGACCTCCGATGGCCATCAGGCCGCCCACACAGCAGGTGACGGCGTAGTCGATCTTGGAGAGGTTGCCCATGGCGGGCATCATGGAAAAGGCGTAGGCGTTGGCCATGGTGGCGGCTTCGCGATACTCGGTGTTCAGCGCGTCAAAGCCCTCCCGTGCCTTTTGCTCGTGGTTGAAGACTTTGATGACCTTCTGGCCCTCGATCATCTCCTCCACATAGCCGTTGACGGCGCCCAAGGCGCTTTGCTGCCTCTTGTAGCTGACGCGGCTCTTTCCGCCGATAAATTTCACCACCACCAGCATCAGCGCCAGAAACACGATGGTGATCAGCGTCAGGATCCAGTTGAGGTAAAACATCATGGCAAGGACGCCCAAAAAGGTCAGGGCGCTGGCAATGAGGTTGGCAAAGCTGTTGTTTATCATTTCGCTGACGGTATCGATATCGTTGGTAAAGCGGCTCATAAGATCGCCGCTTTGGTGGGTGTCGAAGTAGCGCAGGGGCAGGCTTTGCAGCTTGTCAAAGAGATCCTGCCGCAGCTGGGCCACCGTCTTTTGGGAGATATGCACCATGATGCGGGCATAGGCGAAACTGGCCAGGGAGGCGGCGGCGTAAATGCCGCCCATCAGCATCAGGATCTTGACAAGCCCCTTGAAATCGCCGGGCAGGATATAATCGTTGATAGCCGGCTTCATGAGATAGCTGGCAAAGACCGAACCCAGAGAACCGATGAGCAGGCAGATCACCACCACCGCCAGCGATGCCTTGTAGCGGCCGATATACCCCATCAGTTTTTTGGTGGTGCCTCTCAGGTTCTGGGGCTTTTGAAAGCCGTGACCGCCGGGGCCGTGCCGCCCGCGGGATGGGACGGTGTTTTGTTTGTCAGCCATTGATGCTCACCCCTTCCTGCTGAGACTGATAGACGTCGCGGTAGATGTCGTTGCTTTGCAGCAGCTCTTCATGGGTGCCCGCTCCGGAGATCTTTCCGTCGTCCAGCACCACGATGAGGTCGGCGTCGCAGACGGAGGCCGCCCGCTGGGCAATGATGATCTTGGTGGTGTCCTTCAGCTCCGCCGCGAAGGCCCGTCGTATCCTGGCGTCGGTGGCGGTATCCACCGCGGAGGTAGAGTCGTCCAGAATCAGCACCTTGGGCTGTTTCAAGATCGCCCGGGCAATGCACAGGCGCTGTTTCTGCCCGCCGGAGACGTTGGTGCCGCCCTGCTCGATGCGGGTGTCATAGCCGTCCGGCATTTTGTCGATGAACTCATCGGCGCAGGCGGCGCGGCAGGCCGCCGCCATCTCCTCGTCGGTGGCGTGTTCGTTGCCCCATCGCAGGTTTTCCCGGATGGTGCCGGAAAAGAGGGTATTTTTTTGCAGCACCATGGCGCAGGCGTCCCGCAGGTGCTCCATGGTGTATTCCCTTACGTTGTGGCCGCCCACATAGACCGCTCCCTCCGTGGCTTCATAGAGTCGGGGGATCAGAGACACCAGCGTGGACTTGGCGCTGCCGGTGCCGCCGATGATGCCCACCGTCATGCCGGAGCGGATGGAAAGCTGGATATCCTCCAGGTTCCAGGCGGGGGTGTCCTTGTTGTATTTGAAGTACACATGGTCAAAGATCACGGAGCCGTCCGCCGCCTCCAAAGAGGGGTCGGCCGCCTCGTCGGTGATCTCCGGCTTTTCCTCCAGCACGGCGATGATACGCCGGGCGCAGGCGATGGAGCGGGTAAGCATCATCATCACCACGGAGACCATCAAAAGGGAGATCAGAATTTCCGTCACATAGGTAAAGAAGGAGATCAGATCGCCGCTGCCCATGGTGCCGGCAAAGACCTGGTGGCCGCCGATCCACATGACGGCGATGATGGTGCCGTAAATGATCATCATCATCAGCGGCATATTCATCACCACAAAGCCAAAGGCCTTTTCGGAGGACTCCTTCAGCCGGTTGTTGCGCTGAGCGAACTTTTCCTTCTCCCGTTTTTCCCGGGCATAGGACTTCACCACCCGGATGGCGCCCAGGTTCTCCTGCACCACCAGGTTCACGTCGTCGGTACACTCCTGCAAGGTGGTAAACATAGGGCCCACCACCTTGATGATGATGCCTACCAGAATCAGCAGCAGCGGGATCACCACCAGAAACACACGGCTGAGCCGCAGGCTGATGGTGATAGCCAGCACCAGTGCCGTCACCAGCATCACAGGGGCCCGCACCAAAATCCGCATGCCCATCATGAGGGTCATCTGTGTGGCGTTGACATCGCTGGTAAGGCGGGTGATGAGAGACGCGGTGGAAAACTTCTCGATATTGCTGAACGAGAACTCCTGCACCCGGTCGTATTCCGCCTTCCGCAGGTTGGCGCCAAAGCCCATACCGGTCTTGGAGGCCAGCGCCGCCGCGCTGACGCCCATGGCCAGCGCCACCAAGGACATGAGGATCATTTCCGCGCCCTTGGCCAGAATATAGGCCCGGTTGCCGGTGGCAATGCCCACGTCCACGATGTCGGCCATGATCAGCGGCAGCAACAGCTCAAACACCGCCTCTCCCACGGAGCACAGCACGCCCAGCCAGATCCATTTTTGGTACCCCTTGGTGTAAGGGATTATTTTTTTAAGCATCTTGTTCCTCCTTGCCTTGCAGATTATCCGCCACGCGCAGCAAGTAGGAGCGGAGCTGTTCCAGTTCCTGGGACGTGAAGCCCTTTTCCATCTGATCGCCCACGCTGGTGATGATCTTGACAAACGTATTGTGAAAACTGCGTCCCTGTTCCGTCAGCGTCAGTACCCGGCAGCGGGCGTCCTGTCTGCTGGTGGTGCGGGTCAGCAGGCTTTTCTGCTCCAGCCGCTCCACGATGCCGTTGACCGTGGAAGGCTTCACCATCAGATATTCCTCCAGTGCCTTTTGGTGGATCTCCTTGTCCGTTTTGCAAAGATACATCAGCACGCGGCACTGCATGGGGGAGATATCGTATGCCCGCAGCTGCTCGTCCATCCGCTTGTGGATCTGGTGATCGCAATAGCCAAGCAGGGGCCCGATATGCTCTGTGCGGACCTCTTTCATTGTGTCCCTCCTGTCTCGAAAATATATTTAGCTTCCTAATAATTAGCAGGCTAAATAATAATCTGAAAACGCTGATTTGTCAATACCATTCGGATGTAAATAAATTGTGAATAAATTATCAAATCCGTTGACATTTGCTTTTGCCCCTTGTATGATAAAAATACAACAAGGAACTGTTGTGACATTGATTTTCTCTCTCTCACCAAAAAGCAGCGGCGCTTACGCGCCGCTGCTTTTTTTATGCTCTTATGGGAGCTTCTCGATGTCATAGAGGCCGCTGAGCACCAGACAGGTCTGGGGCGCGGGGCGCATCAAATTCCAGAAGCCCGCGCCCTGCAAGCTGTTTTGGGCGATGAGCCGCAGCTTGGCGTCAGCGCTGCGGGCATCCTCGAACCACACCTCGTGCATCTTTCCGGCGGCGTCGGTGTAGTGGAAAAAGGGTGCCTGAGCCGTTTCGTCGTATTGAATCTCCACGCCGTACTGCACCGCCAGGGCAAAGGCCTGCTCCTGGGAAATGGACTGGGCCCGTGTCACGCCCTTTTCAAAGGGCAAGGGCCAGTCATAGCCATAGTTGGGTATCCCCAAAAAAATCTTTTCCGGTGGGATCACCGTCAATGCGTAGGCCAGCACCTTCTGCACCTCCGGCAGGGGCGCAACAGCCATGGGCGGCCCAAAGGTAAAACCCCACTCATAGGTCATCAGAAGCACGGCGTTGGCCGCCGCCCCCAAAAGGGCATAGTCGTGCGCCTCGTATAAAAGGCCTTTCTGATCGGCGCTGCTCTTGGGCGCCAGCGCCACCACCACGGGATAGCCCAGAGGGTTGAGCTCCTGACGCAGCGCCGTGATGAAGTCGGCGTAGGCCTGCCGCTGCTCTCCGGGAACGAACTCGAAGTCCACGTCCAGTCCATAGTACCGCTTGGCACGCAGCGTTGCCTCCACCTGTTGGATGAGTTTTTGCTGCACTGCCTGATCCGTGAGCACCAGCACCGCCCGCTCGCTGTCGAAGCCGCCCTCTTCCGTGAAGGTGGACAGGTGCATGAACGTTTTTGCGCCGTACCGCCCGGCGGCCGAGAGTAGTGGCGCGTCATTGAGGGGCAGCAGGTCGCCCTCCGGGGAAATGCCGTATGTAAAGGGCGTCAGGTAGGTCATGTAGGGCAGGAACGAGTCCAGCAGTGCCTCATCCACAAAGGGGTAGGCATAGCCGTTGATGCCCGCCGTGCCCAGTTTTTCCCCCTCCCGGAAAATCACCAGTGTTTCCCCCGGTATGATAGTGGGCAGGCCGTGGAGAAAGTAGTTGTTCTGATACAGTGTGTTGACGGAAATCCCGTACTGTTTGGCAATGTCGTAGACGCTCTCTCCCCGCTGTACGGTGTGTAATTGTGTGGGCTGCACCACCACCAGCGTCTGGCCCACGGCCAGCGCGCCGGAGGGCGGCACCTGATTTTCCCGGCTCAGCAGAGTCTCTGATATGCCATATTGCCCCGCGATGGAGGCCAGGGTCTCTCCCTCTTTCACCACATGAATTGTCATAGATTGCAACACCTCACGGCAATATATGCCGTCTGCGGGAAAAGGGTGAGGCGTCTTTTTTCAGGCGTAGATCAACAACATCCCCAGCAGCATCCCCAGCACGGCGGCAAAAGCCGGTGCCTGGGAGTGCCAGAGATCCAGTGCCTCCGGCAGCAGCTCCCCGAACACCACATACAGCATGGCGCCGCTGGCAAAGCTCAGCGACAGCGTCAGCATGGCGGGGCTCATGGTGCCCAGATAGTACCCCAGCATGGCGCCCAGTACAGTGGGAAGACCGCTGGCCGCCGTGACCGCCACCGCCTGGAAACGGCCCATGCCGCCGGAGATCAGCGGCACCGCCACCGCCATCCCCTCCGGAATGTTGTGGGCGCCGATGACGGCGGCGGTGAGGAGTCCTCCCCGTGTCACAGCGGCAAAGGAGGCGCCGATGACCATGCCCTCCGGCATATTGTGCAGGGCGATGGCCGCCGCCATTACCAGGCCCGCCCAGAAAAGCGGGGGCCGGGCGGTGCTGCGCCGGGCGCCGCGGCCGTGTCGGATCAGCCAGTTGAGGGCGCTGATGGCGATGTAGCCTGCCAGCGTTCCCACGATGGCAGGCATCACATGGGGCGCACCCCCCTCCGGGGCGACGGCATTGGTCAGCAGGTCGAAGCAGACGATGCTCACCATGACCCCCGCCGCAAAGCTCAAAAGCAGGCTGATGGTGCGCTGGGACTCTTTCCTGAAAACGGCGGCCAATGCCCCGCCAAGCCCTGTGCCGCCCACGCCCGCTATGGTGGCCACGGCGGCAATATTCCAAAAATCGGACATTATTTCCTCCCTTGATCGGTCTTCTGAATTTTATTTTTCTGTCACCCGGACGGCAGGCGCCGCATACGCTGAAAGGAAAGACTGCGGCAAGGGGGTAGGGTCGTGCAGACAGAAAAAACCTATACCATCGCGCTGGCGGGCAATCCCAACGTGGGGAAGTCCACCATTTTCAACGGTTTGACGGGAATGCACCAGCACACGGGCAACTGGCCCGGAAAGACGGTGGAACTGGCGGGCGGGGTCTATCACTGGCAGGGTACCGCCTATCGCCTGACAGATCTGCCGGGTACTTATTCGCTGTTCGCCAATTCTCCCGAAGAGGAGATCGCCCGGGACTATCTGTGTTCGGGCGACGCGGACGTCACGCTGGTGGTAGCGGACGCCACCTGCTTGCGGCGGAATCTGAACCTTGTCTTACAGGTGCGGGAAGCCGCGGGGCCCATGGTGCTGTGCGTCAATCTGCTGGACGAGGCGAAAAAAAAGCGTCTGGAGATCGACCTGGAAAAGCTTTCGGCACTGCTGGGCGTTCCGGTGGTAGGTACCGCGGCCCGCAGCGGCGAGGGGCTGCCGGTGCTGAAAGACGCTTTGGGGGCTGCCGCAGTGCAGCCCCGCGCCAAAAAGGGAAAGATCCTTACCTATGATCTGCCGGTGGAGCGGGCTCTTTCCCGTCTGGAGCCGTCGGTGGCCATAGCCGTGCCTCATGGGCAGGATTCCCGGTGGTGTGCCCTGCAGCTTTTGCAGCAAAATGGCAGCCGTCAGGCCCTGCTGGAAAATCAGAAGGTGGCGGAGGCCCTGCCCCGGGCGGTGGAGGTGCTCTCGGACGCGGGTCTCACCGGGGAAGCCCTGCGGGACTCGCTGGTGTCGGCGGTGACCCGGCGTGCCTGCGAGATCGCAGACGCCTGTGTCGCCGGGGACGAAAAGGCGGCCCACGGCCGGGACCGGCGTCTGGACCGGCTGTTTCTCTCCCGCCGCACGGGCATTCCCGCCATGCTGCTGCTTTTGGCGAGCATTTTCTGGCTGACCATTTATGGGGCCAACAAGCCGTCCCAGCTTCTCAGCGATCTGCTGTTTTCCTGGCAGGAGCCGCTGCGCTGTTTTCTGCGGGGGCTGCCGGTCTGGCTCTCCGGAGCATTGGTGGACGGCGTCTACCGGACGGTGGCGTGGGTGGTGTCGGTGATGCTGCCGCCCATGGCCATTTTCTTTCCGTTGTTCACTCTTTTGGAGGATGCCGGGTATCTGCCCCGGGTGGCCTTCAACATGGATCACTTTTTTCGCGCCGCAGGCGCCCACGGCCGTCAGTCCCTGACGATGTGTATGGGATTTGGGTGCAACGCCTGCGGCGTCACTGGCTGCCGCATCATTGACAGCCCCCGGGAGCGTCTGGTGGCCATGCTCACCAACTCCTTTGTCCCCTGCAACGGGCGTTTTCCCACGCTGATTGTGCTGATTACGTTGTTTTTTGCGGGCGGCGCGGGGCTTGGCAATTCGCTCACCGCCACGGGGCTTTTCGTCTGTGCGATTCTCTTCTCTGTATGTATGACGCTGCTGGCCTCAAAATTCCTCACCAAAACGCTCTTGCGGGGTGAGACCTCCTCCTTTTCCCTGGAGCTGCCGCCCTATCGCCGGCCTCAGTTGGGGAAGGTGATCGTCCGCTCCATTCTGGACCGCACGCTGTTCGTTCTGGGCCGGGCGGTGACAGTAGCGGCCCCGGCGGGGCTTTTTATCTGGATCATGGGCAACGTGACGGTGGGCGGCGCTTCGCTTTTACATCTGGCGGCGGAGTGGCTGGACCCGCTGGGGCATCTCATGGGCGTGGACGGCATGATCGTGCTGGCCTTCCTGCTGGGTTTTCCCGCCAACGAGATCGTTATGCCCATTTTGCTCATGGGCTATCTGGCCACCGGGACTCTTACCTCCTATGACAGCCTTTCCCAGCTGCAAGGACTTCTGACCGCCAACGGCTGGACGGGTATCACCGCCCTTTGCACCATGCTTTTGTGCCTTTTGCACTTTCCCTGTGGCACCACCTGCCTCACGTTGTACCGGGAAACCGGCAGCCTAAAATGGACGATGGTAGGCATCCTGCTGCCCACCGTCATGGGCTTTATTCTCTGCGTTGCGGTGCATGGGGCGGCCGTTTTGCTGGGTCTTACTTGAATTTTTCTTTTGAGGGGGCTATAATGAGCCAAATAACGCATTGCATAAAGGAGATCTACCATGCGGCAGTGGGAAGCATTAAGCGAACAGGAAACGGCTCTTTTTTATGAAAAACTGATGGCCCGGGTCAACCATCCCGGCACGTTTACCACCTATAACCATATACGCGTCACCGCTGTGGGCGACGGCTGGGCGGAAGGGGAGCTAGCCGTTGCCCCCGACAGCGGCAACCCGCTGGGCATTGTCCACGGCGGCTGTCTTTGCACCATGATGGATCAGGTATCCGGCACAGCCGCCTGCTCCCGGGGCGCGGTGTGCCGCACCATCAACTGTGACATCCACTATCTCAGCGCCGCCGCCGACTGTAAGAAGCTCTATTCCAAGGCCACGCTTTTGCAGCGGGGACGGAATATCACGGTGTTTGCCACACAGGTCACAGACGGTTCGGGCAGGCTCTGCGCCACAGGAACCTATACCTTTCGCCTCAAGCAGGAAGATCTGGACGTCTTTTTATACGGAGAGACCGACTGACGCGCGGCAAATAAAAAAGCCCAAAAAGAGAACGGACGGGAAAAATCCTGTCCGTTCTCTTTTTGCATTTAATCCGAATCCAGCTTGAGCACCGCCATGAATGCTTCCGTTGGCACCTGTACGGTTCCCAAACTCCGCATTTTCTTCTTGTTATCCCTCCAAAAGCTCCGCTTTTGCAGAGAGCCCTGATACAGTCAAAAGGGGCGGAAGTGAATTCCGCCCCTTTCAAGGTTTTTGCAAAACACTTGTACGCCGCGCCCGCGGCGATGAGGGCAAGCAGAAAATGCCCTCTTAATCCGAATCCAGCTTGAGTACCGCCATAAATGCTTCCGTTGGCACCTGTACGGTTCCCAAATTCCGCATTTTCTTCTTGCCCTCTTTTTGCTTTTCCAGCAGTTTTTTCTTCCGGGTAATGTCGCCGCCGTAGCACTTGGCCAGCACATCCTTGCGCATGGCTTTCACCGTCTCCCGGGCAATGATACGTCCTCCGATGGCGGCCTGCACCGGCACCTCGAAGAGCTGGCGGGGAATGTTGTCCTTCAGCTTTTCGCACAGCCGCCGGGCGCGTGGATAGGCCTTTTCCTTGTGGGCAATGAAGCTCAGTGCGTCCACCTGATCCCCGTTGAGCATCAGATCCACCTTCACCAACTCGCTGGTGTGATAGCCGGAGAGCTCATAGTCCAGCGACGCGTAGCCCTTGGTGTTGGCCTTGAGCGTGTCAAAAAAGTCGTAGATAATCTCGTTGAGGGGCATCTGATAGTGCAGCTCCACCAGATGGGTGTCCAAATACTGCATATCCTTGAACTCGCCCCGCCGGTCCTGGCACATGGGCATAATGTTGCCCACATATTCCTGGGGTGTGATGATGGACACCTTCACATAAGGCTCCTCGGCGTGTTCGATGGAGGCCGGGTTGGGGTAATTGTGGGGGTTATCCACCTTTACCAGGGAGCCGTCCGTCTTGTAGACATGGTAGATGACGGAGGGCAGCGTGGTAATGAGATCCAAATTGAATTCCCGCTCCAGCCGCTCTTGAATGATCTCCATATGGAGCATCCCCAAAAAGCCGCAGCGGAAGCCGAAGCCCAGAGCCACGGAGGATTCCGGCTCGAAGGTCAAAGAAGCGTCGTTGAGCTGCAATTTTTCCAGCGCGTCCCGCAGGTCGGGATACTTGGACCCGTCTTCGGTGTAGATACCGCAGTAGACCATGGACTGGGCCGGGCGGTAGCCGGGCAGCGGCTCTTTGGCAGGATTTTCCGTGCCGGTGATGGTGTCGCCCACCTGGGTGTCCTTCACATTTTTGATGGAAGCGGTGAAATAGCCCACCTCGCCGGCCTGGAGCGCGTCGGCGGGCTCATAGCCCAGCGGCTTTAAGTAGCCGCACTCCAGAATGGTGTACTGGGCGCCGGTGGCCATCATGCGGACGGTCATGCCCTTGTGGACGGCGCCCTGACGAATCCGGAAATAGACGATGACGCCCACATAGGGGTCGTACTGGCTGTCAAACACCAGCGCCTGCAAGGGAGCCGCCGGGTCGCCGGAGGGCGCGGGGATGTTCTTCACGATCTCTTCCA
Source organism: Oscillibacter sp. (assembly GCA_034933545.1). Classification (GTDB taxonomy): domain Bacteria; phylum Bacillota; class Clostridia; order Oscillospirales; family Oscillospiraceae; genus Vescimonas. The sequence continues at coordinate 111,354 of JAYFNH010000009.1, read as the reverse complement.
GCACGGCTTCGATGTTGGTGCCCAGCTTGGCGGATATCTCCGGCGCGTCCATGGCGGGCAGACCGATGATATCCTCCACCTCCTGCTTGGATTTGGCCGGGTCGGCGGCGGGCAGGTCGATCTTGTTGAAGACCGGCACGATCTCCAGATCGTGCTCCATAGCCAGATAGGTGTTGGCCAGCGTCTGGGCCTCCACGCCCTGGGTGGAGTCCACCACCAGCACCGCGCCCTCGCAGGCGGCCAGCGACCGGGACACTTCGTAGTTGAAATCCACATGGCCCGGGGTGTCGATGAGGTTGAGCTCGTAGGTCTGGCCGTCATGTGCCTCATAGCTCAACCGGACAGCGCGGGACTTGATGGTGATGCCCCGTTCCCGCTCCAGATCCATGTTGTCCAGCAGCTGATTGGCCATCTCCCGCTCCGGAACCGCGTGACACAGCTCCAAAAGCCGGTCGGCCAGGGTGGACTTGCCGTGGTCAATGTGGGCAATGATGCTGAAATTGCGAATTTTGGACTGTTCGATCATAGATGTTACCTCAAAAATGAATATGGATCACAGCAAATCCTTGCTGCGCTCTTCGGTGGTATGGATCACCTGCGCCACGCTCTGGTTCAGGCCCGGATAGGCGGTGGTAATGCTGTCGGAGGTGATCTCCGGAAAGTCGTCTTCGCCGCAGGCGTCGAGGGCCGTGATATACTGTGCTTTGCTCAGGGCCATATCTGCCGAGATCAGCCCCGCGTTGAAGGCGGCGGCGCCGGTGGCAAAAAAGTCCTCATTGCCGCCGGCCCGGCGGTACAGATGCCGCATCAGCTGATACAGGGCGTCGCTGAGATAGTCGCCGGCGCCGGTGATGGCCTCCCGGGAGCCCAGCTTGCCCAGCAGGTCAAAAAGAACGCTGACGGTGTTCACCACCAGCTTCTTTTGCAGCGTGGCCATGATGCTGCCTTTCAGTGTACCCTTTTCCGCGCTGGAATCATAAATTTCCGAAGCGTCAATAATGACGCCGTCGCGGGACAAGGTGCGTCCCAGCAGGTAGTCGCTGGACACATGGTAATAATCGCAGGCCTTGACCACAAAGGCAAGGCCTGGTTCCCGAATGCCGTTTTCATAGTGGCTCAATAGTGCTTGTGAGATACCCAGCGCAACTGCCGCCTTGCGCTGGCTGATCCCCTTTTCCTGTCGCAGCAGGGAAAGGGTGCGGGAAAAGTCGGTGGACAATGCAATCACCCATTCTCTCTATTCTTTCTACTCTCTCTGCTATCCTGTAACCATTACAGTAGGTATAGTGTACCTTTCTTTATACAAAAAGTAAATGTGCAAACCTCCAAAAAACAGAGGCGAATTTCTCCGCCTCTGCCAAATTTTACAAGAAAGACTCGTCCCGTCCGCTTCGCAATATTACTGTTTTGACCGTTTATCCGTCAGTGAAATACCCAGCGAGCAGCAAATGCCCACCGCCGCCAGCGCCACGATCAGCAAAAATGTGGCGCTGTAAGAACCGCTTTTGTCAAAGAGCGCCCCTGCCACCGTGCTGCCGAAAGAAGCGATGATCAGGTTGGAGTTCACCAGCGGGAAGTTGATGGGGTAGTTGGCGGGGCCAAAATAGCTGCGGATAAAAGCCGAGTTGGTGGGCGTCACGCCGCCGTAGCCCAGTCCCGCCACGATGAAGCCCGCCACCAGCACCGCCACGCTGCCATTTTTGAGGGCAAAGAGCAAAATAGCCGCTGTAATCAGGAACAATACGTTCACCAGCTGCATGGAAAGACTTCTGCCCCGCTTATCGTACATCCCGCCAAAGAGCACTCGGCCGATGGCGTTAAAAACAGAGATCAGTCCCACGATGGTGGCCACGGCGCCCGGCGCCACCGCCGGGCCAATCTCCCGGACGATGGAGCTGGCCTGGCTGATGAGGGCCAGACCCGCGGCGCTGAGGGCGATGGCCCACACATAGTACAGCCAGAAGGCGGGCCGCCGCAGCATCACGGCAGGGCGGCAGTCCTCCCGGCAGACGACTGTTTTCTTCTGTCCCCCCGGCGCCTTGAAATCCTTCCCCGGCACCTCGAAAAAGAAGGCGCAGAAGGCCAGCACCACGCAGATGACAATGCCCATGACCACGAAGGAGAGGCGCCAGCCCCCCACATAGGCCGGGGTCCAGGCCTGGTAGAGCTTGCCCACGATGAAGCTGCCGATGCCAAAGCCCATGAGCAGCACGCCGGAGATAAAGCCGGGCTTGTCGGGAAACCACCGCACCACGGTGCTCACCACGGCGTTGTAGGCAAGGCCGGAGCCAAGGCCGCACAAAACGCCGAAAGCCAGATACAGCGCCAGGGGCGACTGTGCCCGGGACGCCAGATAAAAGCCCGCCAAAAAGCACACGGCGGCCACCCACACGTTGACTCTGGCGGACATTTTGCCCCCCAACACGCCGCACAGGAGCTGGCCCAGGCAAAAGACAATCATCACGATGGTAAAAGCTAAAGAGAGTTGTGCCTTGGTCCACTGGGGAAATTCGGCGGCAATGGGAACGGACATGACGCTCCAGGCGTAGACAAGGCCCGCGAAAAGCAGGACCACCACGCCCGCCGCCACATAGCTCCACCGGCTGCGCTGTTTCATAGGGAATACCTCCGCAATCATTTGTGTCAGTTTGTGTGGATCAGTATAACAGAAAACGGGGACATAGGGAATTTTTATCTCATTTTCCCTGTGCCCCTGTTTTTTCAGATTCTGGCGGCCTTACCGATGGCCAGGCCTTTGGCGAACGCCTCTTTGTTCAGCGGGATCATGGCGGGCTTTTTGCCCAGCTGATTGACAATGGTGTTCAGCACCACGTCCTCAGGCACTACCTGTGTATAGCCGATGTAGGCGCCCAGCATGATGATGTTCAGCACCTTGGGATTGCCCATCTCCAGCGCCATCTCGGTGACAGGGACGGAAACCACCTTGATGTCGGTGCGCTCCATGCGGCTGGTGACGATGGAGCTGTTGATGAACAGTGTGCCGCCGGGCACCAGCTTATAGAGGAACTTGTTGAGGCTGGGATCGTTCATCACGATGAGATCGTCCAGGGCGTCGCCCAGGGGCGCGCCCACCTCCTCGTCGGAGATGACCACATAGCAGTTGGCGGTGCCGCCGCGCTGCTCGGCGCCGTAGGAGGGGAAGAAGGTCACGTTCTTGTCGGTGGCCTCGCAGGTGGCGTAGGAGAGCATCTTGCCCAGGAGCATCACGCCTTGGCCGCCGAAGCCGGCTACCATCAGATTTCTTTCCATCTTACTTGCCCTCCTCTTCCTTGCTTCTATCGCGGATGACGCCCAGGGGGAACTCCTTGAGCATCTTGTCATTGATAAAATCCAAAGCGTCCAGCGGGCTGAGTCCCCAGTTGGTGGGGCAGGAGGTGACGATCTCCACCATGGAAAAGCCCTTGCCGGCCAGCTGATTCTCAAAGGCCTTTTTGATGGCGGCTTTTGTCTTGCGGACGTTGGCGGGATTGTTGCAGCTGGTGCGCTCCAGATAGTAGGGGGCGGTGAGCTGGTTGAGGATCTCGCACATATGCATGGGGTAGCCGTGTTCCTTGGGATCGCGGCCGTTGGGGGCGGTGGTGGCCTTCATGCCCACGAGAGTGGTGGGTGCCATCTGGCCGCCGGTCATGCCGTAAATGCCGTTGTTGACGAAGATGACGGTAAAATTCTCGCCCCGGTTGGCGGCGGACATGGTCTCCGCCAGACCGATGGCGCCCAGGTCGCCGTCGCCCTGATAGGTGTAGACCACGTTGGAGGGTGTGGAGCGTTTGATGCCGGTGGCCACGGCGCAGGCGCGGCCGTGGGGAGAGGTGGTGTTGTCGTAGGTCACATATTCCATGGCCAGGCCGCAGCAGCCCACGCCCAGCACCAGCGTGGTTTTGTCCACCACGTCCAGTTCCTCCAGCACCTCGCCGATGAGTTTAAAGACGGTGCCGTGCATACAGCCGGGGCAGAAGCCGGAGACCATCTCTTTTTTAAATGTCTTGGTACGGGCATATACTTTTTCCATTTTGGCTGCCTCCTTACTTCGCGCAGAGTGTTCTGACGGCGTCCATGATCTCCTCGCGGCTCATGATCTCGCCGCCGGCGTGCAGGCAGGTCTCGATGGGGCAACGGCCCAACACGCCCAGCTTCACGTCCTCCGCCATCAGCGCGGGGATGCACATTTCCACGTCCAGGATGGCCCGGACGCGCTTGTAATCCAGCTTTTCAAAGGACTCGTAGGGGAAGGGGGAGACCGTCTTGGGGCGGATAAAGCCCACCTTCAGTCCCTCCTTCCGCAGCAGCTTCACAGCGGAGCGGGCGATACGGCCGGAGATGCCGTAGGCAGTGACCACCACCTGGGCGTCGTCCAGGTACAGCTCCTCCACCTGCACGTCTTTCTTCCAGGACTCGTAAAGGGCGGCGTTGTCCAGACAGGTCTTTTCCTGCGCCTTGGTGGACCAGTGGCCCGGCGAGATAAAGGAGCGCTCCTCCTTTTCGGGGTCGTGACCCACCAGCGCCCAGGGGCGGCAGTCCTCTTTCAGCTTTGCCACCTCTTCGGCGGAGCGGGAATCGGGCAGCTCCACAGGCTCCATGATGGTGCCTATCACGCCGTCGGTGAGCACCAGCACGGGGTTACGGTCCCGCTGGGCATAGTCAAAGGCGGCGTAGGTCATATCCGCGGCTTCCTGCACCGTGGCGGGCGCCAGCACCATCATGCGGAAGCCGCCGTTGCCGCTGGCGCGGGTGGCCTGGGCATAGTCCTGCTGGGCGGGCTGAATGGCGCCGATGCCGGGTCCGCCCCGCTGGACGTTAACGTAGACCATGGGAATGCGGGCGGAGGCCATAAAGGAGATACCTTCGCTCATGAGGCTGATGCCGCAGCTGGAGGAGGAGGTCATGGCGCGGGTGCCGGTCTGGGCAGCGCCGTAGACCATGTTGATGGACGCCACTTCGCTCTCGCCCTGAACAAAGGTGCCGCCCACCTCGGGCAGCCGCCGGGCCAGATATTCCGGCACTTCATTTTGCGGGGTGATAGGATAGCCGGCAAAGAACCGGCAGCCGGAACGAACGGCCGCTTCCGCAATAGCCTCGCAGCCCTTCATAAATTTTCTTGCCATTGCCTTTTCCTCCTTATTTATATACTTCGATGGCTGCGTCGGGGCACATGCCGGCGCAGATGGCGCAGCCGATGCAGTTCTCCGGGTGGACGGCCACCACATAGGGATAGCCCTTGGAATTGACGTTCTCGCCTGCCGCCAACACGCCCTTGGGGCAGAACTTGACGCAGTACAGGCAGCTCTTGCAGCTTTCGGTGCGGATGGTGACTTCTGCCATGATTTTCAGTTCCTCCTTATGTATGATTCTGTTGACGAAGGGCGTGGGCCGTTTTTCACGCCTGTGCCCAGGGGTAGCTTAACAGGGGCCGCAGCGCCAGCACCGGCAGCTGTGTCCCGGCGGACACCTCGTCGTACAGGCTCTCCTTCACGAAAGCCGCCTCCACAGAGGCATAGGGCGAGAGCATCTCCACCGTTTTTTCAAGGCCCCGGAGAAATTCCCCGGCGGTGGTCTCCATTCCCAGATTGGGGTTGGCCACCAGACGGAATTTCCGCAGCCGTGCCGCTTTCAAAACGGCGGACAGCGTGCCGTCCACCGCCAGGATGTCGCCGCTCCACGGGCGGTAGACGTTCACCACATAGAAGACCGCCGTCTCCTCCCGCCCCGTCAGATGGGAAAGCCCGCCGATGAGCCGGGCGCCGGTGTCGCTGCCGCCCACGTCCATCACTACCAGCGCCTCCTGATCCAGCAAAAGCGGCACAACACCGCCCACCTGCGTGGGGGCGTCGGCCTTTTGCTCTTCAAAGTGAAAGACGACCCCCGCCTCTTCCAGCACAGCCCGGGCATCCCGGGACCGAAAAAGAGGCTTGGTCTGATCCATATCAAAAAAATGGACGGGCCGCTCCTGTGTCCCGACCAAATACAGCGCCAGCGCCATGGCGATCTCGCTTTTGCCGCAGCCGGCTTCCCCCAGAAGCACAAAGTTCTTGCTTCCCCGCGTCAGCTTCTGCCATGCATTTTCCATAGCGCCCCTCCGTCCGATTGTGTAAAATGTGTAAAAAAAATATATTTGTATAAAAATTTTATATCTGTATTTTATCCCCGCTTGATTTGTTTGTCAAGAGCGATTATACTGGAAACAAAAAATACAGCTGAAATGGCAGGATAAGGGCGTGGGAGAACATGGAAGACGGAAAAGAAGGCTTGCTCAAAGGGCTTTGCGCCTTTTTGGCACAGACATTGGGGGAAGAGACGGAGATCGTGCTTCACAACAGTGAGGGGCGGATTCTCTGGATCGCCAACGGCTATATTACCGGCCGGGAGGCCGGGATGGTGGAGCAGCGCACCTCCATGGAGCTGCTGTCCCGGCAGTCGGCGGCCCAGGGCAGTGATTTTTGTTCCGGCTACAAGAGCTTCAGCCGGCAGGGGAATCCCTTGAAGTCCTCCAGCTTTTTTGTGCGGGGTGAAGGCGGCGGCGTGGACTACACGCTGTGCGTCAATCAGGACATCAGCGCCTATCTGCATCTGCAAGAGCAGCTCACAGCGCTCATCGGCGGCGTGCCGCTGACGCAGACGCCGGACCCGGATAAGGATACGCTGGACGATGTGCTGATGAAGATGATCCTGCAGGAGATGGAGCGCAGCAAGCCGCTGGACATCGACTCCCGGGAAGAGAAGCTGCGGCTCATCGGGCGGCTGAACGATCGGGGCGTGTTCGCAGCCCGGGGCGCCACCGCCACCGTGTGCGAGCTTTTGCACATTGCCCAGCCCACGCTGTATAAATATTTGCAGGAATTAAAGGACACTCAGCCATGAAAGAAGACGTTCCGGCGTTTGCCTACTGCAAGGTGGAGATCTTCATTCCCCGGACCCATCTGTCCGTTTTGCAAAAGGCGCTGCAAAGCGTGGATGCCGGCCATATGGGCTGCTATGACAGTTGTCTGTCTTACAGTCCCGTGACCAGCTGCTGGCGGCCTCTGCCGGGGAGCGATCCCTATCAGGGGAAAGAAAATGTCCTGTGTACCGCGCCGGAGGTGAAGGTGGAGGTCACCTGTCCCCGGGAGACGGCAGCAGCCGTGGTAATGGCTGTCAAGGCGGTGCATCCCTATGAGGTGCCGGTGATCCAGGTGATTCCCCTTTGGATGACTGGCCTTCCAGACTGACAGGCCTTGTCTACTTGATAAAGAGCGCACCGTTCAAGGGGGCTTGGCGATGCTCTCTTTTTGTTTTTCTCTTTCCGCGGGTGAGCCGCGGTTTTTCCGCCTCTTTCTTTTGCATGGTTTTCTTTGGAACCAAAGGAAAAAGGCAGGATAATCGTGACCAATTTACGCCAAAAAGGTAAAAAAACCTTGACGTGGGCGCAAAAAAAAGGTATGATACGATTTGTAACGATTTTGTAACTTTTAGGTGGTCTAACTCAGCATGAATGAACATCAAACGATACAATCAGATAAGGAACTGACTTCTCAGCCAAAAGTTTCCTTTTGGACGCGGCTGAAAGAGAGTCTGAAAGACTGGGCCTGGTATCGCAAGGAGCATCCGGACTGGTTTGACCTGGACATTCAGCGCGCTTTCCGGAAACTGGGGCGGTGGATGAAGGCGTTTTATCTGCATGCCCGGCGCAGCTGGCGCCGAGTGGTGGCGGAAAAGCGGGAACTGTCTTTTCCGGAATCGGATCATCCGGTTTTGCAGCTTCTTTTGTTTGCCTGGGGGTCGCTGCCCCGTGTGGGCGGCAGTTTTAAGGAGATGGCTCTGACGCATCGCCGGCGGTCTATCGCCGTCAGCGGCCGGCGCCGCTCTTGGTTTGAAGAGATGAAGATCCATCCGGTGGGTTTTTTGGCCACTGCCATGTGTATTGCCGCCGTGGGTCTGCTGCTCTCGTTTTACACCATCGGTACCGCCACCCGTTATAACGGCATCAGCCTGGGCGTGGTGCGGGGCGCCAGCATTTCAGCGCAGGTGGCGGGTCTGGAGCAGGTGACACAGGAGACGTTGAGCCAGCCGGACTATCAGATCAACACCTCTTTGCTGGAAACCCAGACAGGGCTTGTGCTCCGCAAGAACGTGGAGGCCCGGGAATCGCTGGAGGAAAAGCTCTCCGAGCGCATCGGCCTTGTGGACTATGGCTATGTGCTCTATGTCAACGGCGAGCGCATTGCCGCCACGGAATACAGCGGCGCGCTGGAAGAGCTGCTGGAGCAGCTGAAAAAAGGCTATGTCACCTCCAATACGGTGCGCTGTGATTTCCAGGAAAACGTGGAGATCCGGCAGGAGTATGTGGATGCGTCCTATATGATGAATCTGGGCTATATCGCCGAGCTGCTCAACGGCACCAAGCAGGGGGAAGTGACCTACACGGTGAAGCCCGGCGACGTCTGGTCCCTGATCGCCGAGCAGTACGGCAAGACGGTGGACGAGCTTCTCGCCACCAACCCCGGCTACGACGTGAGCAAGATTGCCGTGGGGGAAGTGCTGACCATCAGCAACGCCATCCCCTATCTGACGGTGAAAAACGTGGAACGCCAGCAGTATGTCCAACAGGTGCCCTATGAGGTGCAGTATGTGGACAATGACAGTATGTATCAGGGCGACACGTCCGTGATCTCCGCCGGTACATACGGCACGGCGGATGTGATGGCCAACGTCACCTATGTCAACGGCGAGGAAGTGGAACGGGAGATCGTCTCCACCGCCACGCTGACCAGTCCCGTGACGGAGGTCCAGGCCCGCGGCACGAAGGAGCGTCCCACCTGGCTGCCCACCGGCAATTTCCGCTGGCCGTGTCACGGTATGATCACCTCCTACTTCGGTGAGCGCAGCACCGGTATTTCCGGTGCTTCCACCTACCACGAGGGCATCGACATTGCCAGTTCCTACGGCACGCCCATTTATGCCTCCGACGGCGGCACCGTGGTGCGGGCCGGCTGGGCCGGCGGTCTTGGCTATCTGGTGGTGGTGGACCACGGCAACGGCTATATGACCTATTACGGCCACAACAGCTCCATTGTCGTCGGTGTGGGCGACCATGTATATCAGGGCCAGCAGGTGGCCCGCATGGGCTCCACCGGCATCAGCAGCGGCAACCACTGCCACTTTGGTGTTTTGAAAAACAACACATTTGTGAACCCCTTGAACTATCTATCATAACGCAGAAAAAAGTGTCCGCAGCCAAAGGCTGCGGACACTTTTTTCTGCTTGGCCGTTTTTAAAAGAGGCTGGCCTGATAGGGCAGATCGAACTTGCCGATGTTTCTCATCTGATCGGCATTTTTTTCCGTCAGCAGGTCGGTGATGGCCATTTTGCGAATAATGTTTTTCACCGTCACATCCAGCTCGGTACCCTCCCGGTAGTCCGCCTGGAAGATAAAATCCACGCGTCCCTTGGCCAGCAGATCCTCCACGCCCAGGCGGTTGCTTTCCTGATACACGGCAAGGGCCTGCCCGCCGTAGGACTTCATCATTTTCATGCAGGGCACGTCGGAAAGGCCGTCGCCCATGTAGATCATGTTGGTGAAGGGCACCCGCTTGCTGTCGTCGGGCATGGAGGCATTGAGGTCCTTGTCGTTGGCCACATCCAGCACGCCCTTGTTAATGCGGTAGACAAACTGGGTCTTGGCGGTAAAGTTCACGTCCAGCTTGGGCCAGACAGGACGTCCTTCTTCGTTGTAGTAAAATTCGCTGGCGTAGATCTCCTTGAATTCCCCGCCGAGGCCGGAGCCTTCGATGATTTCCCGCAGGCCGGAGGAGAGAATGTAGTGTTCCACCTGCACGCCCAGCGTCTCCCCAAAGGCGTTGATGCGGCCAAACCACTCCCGGACGCCGGGGAAGAGCTGGATATTGCGTCCCTTTTCCACCAGGCTTTCCCTGGTAAGGGGCAGGCCCTTTTCCTCTGATTTGCGGAGCATGGTGTACATATACGCCAGGATGCCGTCCATATGCTCCCGCCAGCCAAAACTGTTGGCCTCGTGCCAGAATTCGTTAGGGGTCATGCCCAGGCTGGGGATAAACGAATAATCCTGCATATCGGTGGTGCACAGTGTCTTATCAAAATCATAGAGAAACGCAATAATGGGTTTTGTATGCAGCATAAGCAGTGCTCTCTCCTTCTGATGAAATCGACCGGATAAAAAAGCGGCCCGCAAGAGCCGCTTTTTGAAGATGCCCTTTAAGGGCAGTTTTTACTTTTTAAGGCTCTTGGTGTCATAGTTCCGCCCGAACTTCAAATCGTTGAGCTCCAGCTTGAAGCTCTCCGCGAAGGGATCCGTCTCGCCCGCGTTCTCCGTCTTGGCGGGCTGTTCGGAAGCGGGTTGTTCGGAAGCGGGCTGTTCCGCGGCAGGAGCGGGGCTTTCTTTTTGATAGTGCTGCAAAACGCTCTTTTCGATCTCAAAGACGGCGGTATCCTCGCCCACCGGTTTTTCCTCGGGCACCGCCGGCGCCGCGCCCGAAGCATCGGGGGCCGCGGGGGCTTCCTGCGTCTTTACTGTCAGATCCATTTCGGGTAGTGTCCGCAGAAAAGAAGCCTGTCCTTCCGCGATCTCCAGAGACTGGCGGATGTAATCGCCCAATCTTTCTTTGGCGATCTGCAGGCGCTGCTGGGCGTCACGGGTGGCGGCTTGTATATGGGACACCTTGGCGGCAGCCTCATCGGCCGCCGAAGAAAGGATCTGCTGTTTTTTCGTTTCAGCTTCCTGCACCAGCTGCGTTGCCATTTTCTGGGCAGTCAGCAGCGTGGAACGCATCGCGTCCTCGGTCTCACGGTATTCCTCCACCTTCTCAGCCAGCACCTTCATCTTGGCCTTGAGAGCGGCATTTTCCTTGTAGAGGGCAGTATAATCCTCTGTGAGCACATCGAGGAACTCGTCCACCGATGCCATATTATACCCGCCGAACGATGCCTTTGGAAACGCTTTTTCGGAAACTTCTTGAGGTGTCAACATGCAAATCCCTCCGTATTCGTTACTCTATTTCTCTTTTACAGATACAGTCCGCTGCTTTCCAGCTCGTCGATGAGATCTCCCATAATATCCACGGAATAGGGCGTAATGATGTAGGTATTGGCAGCCACCTTTTTGATCTTTCCGTCCCCGGCATAGGCCACGCCGGAGAGAAAATCCACCAAGCGGCGGGCCACATCCTTGTTGGTGGATTCCAGGTTCAGCACCACGGTGCGCTTTTCCCGCAGATGGTCGGCAATTTCGGAGGCGTTTTCAAACCGGTCAGGCTTCACCAGCACCACCTTCAGCTGCGCCGTGGCGTGGATATTGACCACCTTGTTGCGGCGCTCTTCTTCCTTGCGGGCGTCTTTGCGGTCCTCAAAATAAGCAGGTGCTTCCTTGGGTTCGGGAAATTCCTCATTATCGTCGTAATCCTCGTCGTCATAGGGGTGTATAATTTTCTTCAGTTCGTCCATCAAACTCATAAGAAGTCCTCCCGAATCAATTTTGTGCGTAATATCTGGTCCCGAAGATCGACGTACCCACACGGATCATATTGGAACCGGCACGGATGGCGTCCTCAAAATCGCCACTCATGCCCATGGAGATGTATACCATTTTATTATCATACAATTTCTCATTTATGTCAACAAAAAGGGCTTTAACTTTTTCAAAATGGGGCAAATCTCCATGGGAAACGGTTTGTACCGGTGGAATGGCCATCAGTCCCTGCACACAGATGTGTGGCAGCTGCCGGGCATAAGCCGCGGCCTCCAGCAGAGCAGACGGCGCAAAGCCGCTTTTGGCTTCCTCACCGCCGATGTTGACCTCCAGAAGGACATTTTGCACGATATCCAGCTTTTCGGCCTGCTTTTCAATCTCGTCCAACAGTTCCGTGGAGCCCACGGACTGGATCAGATCCACCTTTCCCACCACCTGTTTGACCTTGTTTCGCTGCAAGTGGCCGATAAAGTAGAGGGGCCGCCCTATGTAGGCGTCCTGGGCCAGCTTGGCGGTCATTTCCTGCACCCGATTTTCACCCAGGGCGTCGATGCCGGCGGCAATGGCCTCCCGGCAGGCGTCGGCATCGTTCATTTTGCTGGCGCCCACCAACAGGATATCGGCGGGATTCCGGCCCACTTCTCTGGCGGCCGAAACCATTCTCCGGCGAATCTCAGCAATATTTTCAGCAACAGACATGAAACATTCTTCCTTTCCTGCAAAATGCAATCAATGTATTCAGCGAATTACCTGTCCGTCCGTCAGCGCGGCGGCGCTGGCGATGACCTGATCTCCGGGACGCAGCAAGTCGGCGTCGCTGACGCCGTCGGGCGCTTTCACCAGGCAGAAGCCCTCTCCCTGATAGATCACGTTTGCCGGCTTAAAAACGGCGGTTTTCCCCACCAAGCAGTAGACGCCGGACTGTCCCTCTTCATTGACCCGAAGGGCGTTGGCGGGAATGTGGAGCCCCGCGTAGCTCTTGAGGATCATCTGCGCGGCTTGATGGCGCAGCAGCGTGGTCTGGGACAGGTATTTGTCGCAGGAGAACACCGCCACACACTGCCCGTTTTCCTCCGGCCCAATGGATTTGATCGTCACCGTCATATCCAGATCCAGCCCCTTGGCAAAGCGAAGGGTGGTCTGCCCGCCCGCGGTCAGGCGCGCGGCGTCGTCGGCGGAGATGGCGGCGGCGTAGTACCAGACGTTGCTGTAGATCAGCTTGCCCACATTGGAAAAAGCGCCGGACGCCTTGATGTGGCTTAGCGCCGAGGGCGTCATGTTTGTTAGAGCCTCCGGCGTCAGCACGGATTCATAGCCGTCGCACACAGCGGAATAAATGCCCGCCTGCTTGGCGGTGATCTCCTGGGCGCCGGTGAGGGCAGCGGTGAGGCTGTCCACCTGAGCCTGGGTCTGCTGAATGCGTGTGATGATCTCCTCTTGTGACGCGGCGGAATAATCCCGCTTGAGGATCTGGGACTTGAGGGTGGAGGCGGCGGTTTCCGTCGCGGCGTAATCGGAGCGTCCCAGCTGTCCCCGGAGGGCCAGCATCTCCTGGTTGATGGAGCTGTCCAGCTTCAAGGCGGCGTTGGCGTCCAGGTAAAACGTCTGGGCAAACTGCAGCTGCTGGAGCTGCATCTGGGCGGCGTTGAGTTCCTTCACTTTTTGCAGGGCGTCCTCGCTGGGGTAGGACACGGCCAGCACCTGTCCCTTTCCCACCTTTTCCCCCTCGGTGTGCAGCAGGTTCAGCGCGCCGGAGCCGCTGGGGCAGATCTCCTCATCGCGGACCAGCCAGCCGTTGGCGGATACGGTATCCTCCAGGGTGGTGGCATAGGCCAGCGTGGTGGAAAAGGGGTCGTGAAAATACTGGTAGGCCTGCATACCGAAGTAAGCCAGCACAGCCAGGATCAAAGCAAGAGAGATGAGCTTGACGGGAAGGGAAGATTTCATGTCGGGTACCTCTTCAGTTTTCCTCCGCTGCCTCCTCCACCAAAGAAATAGGACGCAGGGGGACGATGGTGGATATGGCATGTTTATAAATCAGCTGCTGTTTCCCCTCGGAATCCAGCACCACGGTAAAGCTGTCAAAGCCGGTGACGCTGCCCCGCAGCTGAAAGCCGTTCACCAGAAAAACGGTGACGGGAATGGATTGTTTCCTGGCTTTGGTGAGAAAAATATCCTGTAAATTGGCTGTCTTTTGCATATCGTCTGCTCCTTTATATCTTTGTGCGGACGACTGCAAAACGACCCGTCCGCCTGGAATTAGAATAATCCCTGGGCGGTAAGAATTTCTGTCGCAATTTGGAGAGCTTCCGGGAAATTGCGGTTTTTTTCCCAGAAGATCCAGTGAATGCTGTCGTTTCGGCGCAGCCAGGTGAGCTGCCGTTTGGCGTACTGCCGGGAGCGGAGTTTGACCTCCTCCACGGCTTCCGCCTCGGAAACGTGCCCGTCGGCCACGGCCAGAAACTGTTTATAGCCGATGGCCTGCCAGGCGGTGGCGCCGCGGTCAAGACCGCTTGCAAGCAGGCATCCCACCTCCTCCGGAAGGCCCTGCTCCACCATGCAATCCACCCGCTGGTCGATGAGTTTCTTCATGTCTTCCCGGTGGGCAAAGGCAAGGCCGATATACACGGCGTCGTACCGGGGCGGCTGTTCTTTGGTGGCGGCGTTGTGTTGAGAGATGGTCTTACCCGTCTCATGATAGACCTCCAACGCCCGCAAAATACGCTTGACGTCCCGTGGCGACAGGCGCGCGGCAGTCTCGGGGTCCACGCGCCGCAGCTCCTCCAGCAAAGGTTCGATGCCCTCCCGGTCAAGGCGCCGCTGCAGCGCCGCCCGGGCGGCGCTGTCGTGGCCGCCGGGGGCGAAAGCGTTGCCCCGCACCAGAGCGTCCAGATACAGCCCCGTGCCGCCCACCAAAACAGGGAGTTTTCCCCGCCGCAGGATGTCCTGCACGCAGGCGTCTGCCTCGGTCACATAGCGGGCCACGGAGTATTGCTCCGCCGGGTCGGCCACACCGATCATGTGGTGGGGCACACCCTCCATCTCTTCGGCCGTGGGGGCCGCGGTGCCGATAACCATGCCCCGGTAAAGCTGCATGGAGTCCGTGGATACCACCTCGCCGTTCATGCGCTTGGCGATCTCCACGCCCAGTTTGGTTTTTCCGCAGGCGGTGGGGCCCACTACGCAGACGACTTTCGGCGGCATGACCATGCTCCTTTCTTTCTCGGCGGACCTTCGGATCAGGCCCGTTTAAACAGTTTTTCCAACTGATATTTGGTGATCTTCATCTTCACCGGTCGGCCGTGGGGACAGTATTGAATTTCCCCGGACTGTACCTTTTCCACCAGTGCCGCCAGTTCTTTGGGGTCGGAGTGCATTCCCGCCCGAATGGCGGACTTGCAGGCCATGGTGTGTAGCAGGGAGTCCCGGGCACTTTCCGCCTTCACGCCGCCGGATAGAAACTGTTCCGACAGCTCTTCCAGCGTGGCGGGCACGTCGGCGGCGTCCACATAGTCGGGGATCTCCCGCACCAACAGCGTGCCGCCGCCAAAATCCTCGCAGGCAAAGCCGAACTCCCGCAAAAGGGGCATCTGTTCCAGCAGCGCCGTGTAGGCGTCCTGATCCAGCTCAACGGTCAGAGGCGTCAGCAGCACCTGTGGCATCACCGGCAGGGCGTGGGCCTTGAGCGCGTCGAAGCGCAGCCGCTCGTGGGCGGCGTGTTTGTCCACCAGGTAGACGGTGCCGCCCTCCTCCTCGCAGATGATGTAGGTGTTCAGCACCTCCCCGACCATGCGCCAGGGGGCGGGCGCGGCAAAGGTCTGCTGTTCCGGCGTTTCCTGTGTCTCGGTTTTGGAAGCCGCCGGGGGCTTTCCCATTGTTTTCTGTACGGGACTCTCTTTTGCCGCTTCGGCGGCCGCCTGTACGGCGGGCCGTGGCGGAACCGGGGCGGTCAACGGGCGGGGCGCTTCTTTTTCATCGGGTGTCGCTCCGCCGCTGTCGTGTACCGACAGCTTCCCGCCCCATTCACTGGCGGCGGGGGGCACCTTGCTCACAAAGCTGCCAAGGGGAGCGGGCGCGGGGGACGGGGCAGAAACAGGATTTTTCGTCCGGTACTCCTCCGCCGTCATGGTCTGATAAAAATTTTCTCTGCGCGCGGGCGGCTCCGCCTGGGCGTGAAGCGGCGCACCGGAAGCTGTCGTTTGGGAGACGGCTGACGGAGAGATTTCCCCTTTTTGAACCGCCGTCTGGGAAACCGCCGCGGGTTTGGCGGCGAGCGTATCCAGCACGGTATAGTAAACGGCGTCGAATACCATCTTGTCGCTGACAAATTTCACCACGGTCTTGGCCGGATGTACGTTCACGTCCACGGCGTTTTTCGGCAGCGTGACGTGCAGGACGCAGCCGGGGAATTTTCCCTTCATAATCTGGTTGCGGTAGGCCTCCTCCAATGCGGCGGAAAGCATCTGGGACTTCACAAAACGGCCGTTGACGAAAAAGATCTGCCGGCCTCTGGTGCCGTGTCCGTTCAGGGGCTTTGTCACAAAGCCCTCCACGGTCACGTCGCCGCCGCAGCCCCTGACAGGCACCAGCCCCAGGGCGAAGTCCCGGCCCAGAGCGGCGTAAACGGCGGATCGCAGCTGCCCGTCGCCGGGTGTGTGCAGCACTTCCGCGCCGTCTTTGATGAGCTTAAAGGACACGTCCGCGTGGCTCAGGGACAGATGCTGCACGATGCCGGTGATGGCGGCAACCTCCGCGGTGTCCTTTTTCATGAATTTCATCCGGGCGGGCGTGTTGTAAAAGAGATCCCGCACGCAGATGGTGGTGCCCTCCGGGCAGCCGGTCTCGGTGACTTCCGCCGGCACGCCGCCGTCCAGGTGCAGCACAGCGCCCATGGCCGCGCCGGTTTCCCGGGAAAAAATGTCCACGTGGGACACGGCGCTGATGGCCGCCAGCGCTTCGCCCCGGAAGCCCAGCGTGCCGATGGCGGCAAGGTCGCTTTCTGTCCGCAGCTTACTGGTGGCGTGGCGCAAAAAGGCGGTGGGCAGCTGTTCGGGAGCAATGCCGCAGCCGTTGTCGGCGATACGCAGATAGGTAAGGCCGCCATGCTCCATCTCCGTCACAATGGCGGTGGCGCCGGCGTCTATGGCGTTTTCCAGCAGTTCCTTCACCACGCTGGCCGGGCGCTCCACCACCTCACCGGCGGCGATCAGGTCGGCCACATGTGGGGAAAGGCATTGTATCTGTGCCATAGGCACCTCCTGTTAGTGTAATTTCTGCTTGAGCTCGTAGAGCAGGTTCATGGCCTCCAGCGGGCTCATGGTGTCCACCTGCGCGCGCTTCAGCTGGTCGATGACCTCCGATTCGGAGATGGCGGCAAAGGACACCTGATCCTCGCTCTCAGGCAGGGCATGGGGCTTGCCCGCCTCTTCCTCCAGTTCCCGGAGGATCTTGCGGGCCCGGCGCACCAGATCGTCGGGGAGTCCCGCCAGCTTGGCCACTTCGATGCCGTAGCTGCGGTCGGCGCCGCCGGGGATGATTTTGCGAAGGAAGATGATGTCCTCCCCCCGGGTGCGAATGGCGATGTTGTAGTTCTTCACGCCCGGCAGGCTGTCCTCCAGCTCTGTCAGCTCGTGGTAATGGGTGGCAAAAAGGGTCTTGGCCCCCAGCTTCTTTTTGTTTGCGCAGTATTCCAGCACGGCTCTGGCAATGCTCATGCCGTCAAAGGTGGAGGTGCCCCGGCCGATCTCGTCGAGAATCAGCAGACTGTCTGCGGTGGCGGCGCGGAGAATATCACTGACCTCGGTCATCTCCACCATGAAGGTGGACTGTCCGGCCGACAGGTCGTCGGAGGCGCCGATGCGGGTGAAGATGCGGTCCACCACGCCCAGATGGGCGGATTTGGCAGGCACAAAAGAGCCAATCTGCGCCATGAGAGCGATGAGCGCCACCTGGCGCATATAGGTGGATTTACCGGCCATGTTAGGGCCGGTGATGATGGACACCCGGTTTTCGGTCTTGCCCATGTAGGTGTCGTTGGGGACGAACAGGGCGTCTCTGAGCATTTTTTCCACCACCGGATGGCGTCCGTCGTGGATCTCCAGCACGCCGGAATTGTCCACCGTGGGGCAGCAGTAGTTGTTGCTGACGGCCACAGCGGCCAAAGAGCAGAGGGCATCGATCTCCGCCACAGCGGCGGCGGCGCTTTGGATGCGGGTCATCTGTCCGGCAATCTCCCCCCGCAGCCTGGAGAAAAGTTCATACTCCAGCGCCGACACCCGGTCGGCGGCGGAGAGGATATCGTGCTCCAGGTCTTTGAGCTCCTGTGTGATGTAGCGCTCGCCGTTGACCAGCGTCTGCTTGCGGATGTAAGTGTCCGGCACCTGCCCCTTAAAGGAGTTTGACACCTCAATGTAATAACCGAACACCTTGTTGTAACCGATCTTCAGCGTGCGGATACCGGTTTTCTCCCGCTCGGAGGCCTCGATGCCGACGATGATGCCCTTGCCGCCGTGGAGAATCTCCCGCAGGCGATCCACCTCAGGATCGAAGCCGTCCCGGATAAATTCGCCCTCTCGGACGGAAAAAGGCGGGTCGTCGGCAATGGCGGAGGCGATGAGATCTCCCAGATCCTCCAGCAGATCCAGCTGCTTGTCCAGCTCCCCCAATCTTCCCCGGGGAAAGGCGGAGAGCTGGCTCTTCACGGCGGGCAACTTTTCAATGGCGCCTCGCAGGGAGTAAAGGTCGCGGCCGCCGGCGCTGCCATAGATGATGCGGCCGATGAGCCGCTCCATGTCGCCGATGCCGGTGAGGGCCAGGATCAGCTCCTCCCGGGCCACTGTGTTCTCCGCCAGCGCCGCCACAGCGGCGCTGCGCCGGGAGATGGCGGTGACACTGAGCAGCGGCCGCTCCAGCCAGGAGCGCATCATGCGCCCGCCCATGGGGGTCTTGGTTTTGTCCAGCACCCACAGCAGGCTCCCCTTTTTCTCTTTACCGCGCAGCGTTTCCGTCAGTTCCAGATTCCGCCGGGCGGTGAGATCCAGCTCCATGAACTGCCCCTGCTGGTAGTAGTCCAGGTCGTTGATATGGCTCAGGTCGGTTTTCTGCGTTTCGTAGAGATAGTCCAGAAGGCCGCCCAGGGCCAGCGCCGCGGCGGGATTGTTCCGGGGCAGGTGGGTAAAGGCCTCGTCGCCGAACTGCTGACGGATGCGCTTTTCGGTGTCGTTCATCTGGAAATGGCCGGGAGCGCGCTTTTCCGCGTGACACCCCAGCTTGTCGCCCAGAAGCGCGCGCAGGTCGTCGTCGAACCAGGCGTCCTCGTTCATCACCGCCTCAGCAGGAGCAAAGCGCCCCAGCTCGTTGAAGAGGTGAGTGCGGCGATCCGGCCCGGTAAAGCCGGTGGCGTGGGTCTTGCCGGTGGTGATGTCGCAGGCGCAGAAGCCCGCGTTGTCCTCGTCGAGATAGATCCCCGCGATAAAGTTGGAGCGGCTGTCCTCCAGACTGACGGGGGACACCACAGTACCGGGGGTGATGACCCGGATGATGTCCCGATCCACCAAACCCTTGGCGGTGGCGGGATCCTCCATCTGCTCGCAAATGGCCACCTTGTAACCCTTGGCCATCAGGCGGGCGATGTAGGCCTCGCTGGCGTGGTAGGGGATGCCGCACATAGGAATCTTCTCGTCGGGCGTTTTGGTCTTATCCTTGTCCCGGCTGGTCAGGGTCAGATCCAGCTCTTTGGAGGCGGTGCGGGCGTCGTCCCCGAACATCTCGTAAAAATCGCCCAGACGAAAGAAGAGAATGCAGTCCTGGTTCTGCTCTTTTATCTGCAAGTATTGTTTCATCATGGGTGTCAGTTCCGCCATGTAGAATCCTCCCTCACGCCGTCCGTCGGCGGTGAAATGTAAGTGAAAAACGGTAAAAATTTTCTCAGATTAACTGCAAAATTTCCGGTTTATTCCGCGGGTTTATTCCGCAGGAGGGCCGTCTGTCAGCTCCCCGAAAAGAGCCCAGGTGTTGCTGTCCGTCACCCGCACCTCCCGGTATTGTCCGATGGCGTTTTTGTCACCCCAGAGATGCACCAGCCGTCCGCCGTTGGTGCGGGCGGACAATGGCCAGCGCTGGTCGTCCGTCTCGCCGTCCACCAGCACCCGGAGCGTCTGCCCCACATAGGCGGCGTGGAGCCGGGCGGAGATGGCGTTTTGCGCCTCGCACAAGCGGTCAAACCAGACCTGCTTTTCCTCCCGGGACACGGGGTCGTCCATTTTCGCGGCGGGCGTGCCGGGCCGGGGGGAGAAGATGAACGTGAAGAGGGCGTCAAACTCCACCTGACGCACCAGCTCCACAGTCTCCATGGCCTCCGCCTCCGTTTCGCCGGGGAAGCCCACGATCACGTCGGAGGTCAGCACCAGATCCGGCATGACCTTCCGGGCATAGGTAATGAGGTCCAGATATTTTTCCTTTGTATAGGGCCGGTTCATTGCCCGCAGCACCCGGTCGCAGCCGGACTGCACCGGCAGGTGCAGCTGTTTGGCCACATGGCCGCAGCGGGCCATGGTGTCGAAGAGCTTATAACTGGCGTCCTTGGGCTGGGAGGACATAAACCGAATGAGATAGTCCCCGGGAATTTCATCAATGGCCGAGAGCAGGTCGGCGAAGTCCCAGGGCGTTTCCAGATTCTTGCCGTAGGAATTGACGTTTTGCCCCAAAAGGGTGATCTCCCTGTATCCGGCCGAAGCCAGCTCCCGCACCTCGCGCAAGATGGCCTCCGGCTCCCGGCTGCGCTCCCGGCCCCGCACATAGGGGACAATGCAGTAGGAGCAGAAATTGTTGCATCCGTACATGATGGAGACCCACGCCTTCAGCGTGCCCTCCCGCACCACGGGCGTGCCCTCGGCAATGGTGCCGGGCTCATCGTCCACGGAAAAGACCCGTCCGTGCTGGGTATAGAGCTGATAGAGCAGCTCCGGGAATTTCCAGGCGGCCTGTGGGCCGAACACCAGGTCCACATGGCGGTAGGACCTGCGAACCTTTTCCGCCACCTCCGGCCGCTGGGCCATGCACCCGCACAGGCAGATGATCTGCTCCGGATTTTCCTTTTTGCTATGGGTCAGATCCCCCAGATTGCCATAGATCCGCTGCTCCGCGTGTTCGCGGATGGCGCAGGTGTTCAGCACCACGATATCGGCCTTGCGGGCATCCTCTGTCAACTCACAGCCCATGGCCCGCAGCATGCCCATCAGCTTCTGCCCGTCCGCCACATTCTGCTGGCAGCCGAAGGTATCCACCAGGGCCATTACCGACCGGCCCCGCCGGGCATGCAGTTCCTTTATTTTCTTCTCAAAATCACGCTGCCGCTCCACCTGGGCAGCAGGCAGCACCACGTCTTTGCGCTCCAAATCGTTCCTCCCGGCCGTCCGGCTTTTCCGGGCGGCTTTCTTTCATAGTGAATTGTCATATTATATCACAAACAGCCGTTCAATACAAGAAAACGCCGCCTGTTTGCGAGAAAAACCGCCCTGCCTTCCCGCAAACAGGCAGAGCGGTTTTTTTATTCACTTTGTGCCCGCAGACGCCGCAGCACATTTTCAAACTCCTCCGGCAGCGGACAGTGTACCTCCACTGTTTCCCCCGTCCGGGGATGGACGAACCGCAGGCCCACGGCGTGGAGGCACTGGCCCGTGAGGCCCGACACCGCCTTCTTGCTGCCGTACACCGTGTCCCCCAGAATGGGATGCCCCAGATAGGCCATGTGAACGCGGATCTGGTGGGTACGCCCCGTCTCCAGACGGCAGCGCACATGGGTGAAGCCCTCGTACCGCGCCACCACCTCCCAGTGGGTCACGGCCCGGCGGCTGTTCTTTTGTGTTACGACCATCTTTTTGCGGTCGGTGGGATGGCGGCCGATGGGGGCGTCCACGGTGCCGCTGTCGCCCTTCATGCCGCCCACCACAATGCACTCGTAGGTGCGGGAGAGAGTATGGTCGGAGAGCTGGGCCGACAGGGCCTGATGGGCCGCGTCATTTTTGGCGGCGATGATGAGCCCGCTGGTGTCCCGGTCGATGCGGTGGACAATGCCGGGGCGCTTTTCCCCGCCGATGCCGGAGAGGGAATCCCCGCAGTGGTACAAAAGAGCGTTGACCAGCGTGCCGTCCGGGTGGCCGGGGGCGGGATGCACCACAAGACCCGACGGCTTGTTCACCACGATCACGTCGTCATCCTCGTACACAACGTCCAGCGGGATGTTCTGGGCGCAGACCTCCGTTTCCTCCGGAGCGGGCAGCGTAACGGCCACCGTCTCCCCCTCGCTCAGCCGGTGATTTTTGGCGGCGGGGACATCGTTCACCGTCACCTGTCCCTCCGACAAAAGCCGCTGGGCGGCGCTGCGGGTAAGCGCCGACACGCGGGCGGACAAAAACTGATCCAGACGCCCGCCCGCTTCTTCACTTGTGACCGTCAGGCGTATCGGTTCCATGGGACTTCTCCTTTTTCACGCTGTCGTACTTTTCAAAAAACCAGAGGTAGTAAACGGCGCCGAGGATCACGCCCACCACCACGAAGCAGTCGGCCAGGTTGAAAATGGGAAACTCCATAAATTGCAGATGGAACATATCCACCACATAGCAGTGCCACACCCGGTCGATGATGTTGCCGATGCCGCCGCTGAGGATCAGCACACAGCCCCATACCCCCAGGGGATGGCGAACAATCTTTTTCACCAGAAGCCACGTCACCGCCAGCAGGATCAGCACGTTCACCACCACGAGAAAGACAGTCTTGCCGGAAAGGCTGCTCCAGGCCGCGCCATAGTTATGCAGCCGTGTCAGCTGCATCAAGCCCGGCAGAAAAGGCGTGGACTCCCCCAGCGCAAGGTGGGTGACCGTCCAGTATTTCAGTCCCTGATCGGCGGCGATAAGGGCCAGCATAGCAAGGAAATACAGCATAGTAAACTCCCTTTTGAAGGCAGGTTGCCTTGATAAGCTATTGTACCCGAAACCGCCGCACTTTGCAACCGCCTTCGCAGAACAATACCCGCGGCAAAACCACCCAGGGCGACAATAAAAGAGCGGCGTGCCGGAAATCGGTTTCCGGCACGCCGTTTAAAAGAGACAGTGATATCTATTTGGTTGTCAGTCCAGAATCTTGCCGTCCACGGAGAGCGTGACCACCTGCCAGGGGATCATCTTGCCGCTGGCCTGCAGGGCGTTTTTCACCGCCAGCTCCAGACCGCCGCAGCAGGGTACCTCCATACGCACCACGGTGACGCTCTGAATGTCGTTTTGCTTCAGGATCTCCGTCAGCTTTTCGCTGTAATCCACGCCATCCAGCTTGGGGCAGCCCACCAGCGTGATCCTGCCGCGGATGAAGTCACGGTGGAAGGAGGCGTAGGCATAGGCCGCGCAGTCCGCCGCCACCAGGAGCTTGGCGCCGTCAAAATAGGGGGCGCGAAGGGGCACCAGCTTGATCTGCACCGGCCACTGGCGCAGCTGGGAAGTTTCCTCCTGCACGGGCGCGGCCGCCGCAGGGGCTTCCGCCCGGCGGTCAAACTGGCGCATCCGGCTGCCGGGGCAGCCGCCGGTGTGCTGCGGCGCGGCAGCGAAAGCCATGTGGGCCTGCACCGCCGCTTCGTCATAGGCCGCGGCTTCCCGCTCTTCAAAGGTGATGGCGCCGGTGGGGCACACGGGCAGGCAATTGCCCAGACCGTCGCAGTAATCGTCCCTCAGCAGCTTGGCTTTGCCGTCCACCATGCTGATGGCACCTTCGTGGCAGGCCGCCGCACAGGCGCCGCAGCCGTTGCACTTTTCTTCGTCAATATGAATAATGGTTCTTTTCATCGTATCGCACCTCATTTGAGTGATTTTTCATTGGATGAGCTGAGTATACTCAAATTTCTCCCGCAAGTATGTTGTAAAAACAACGCTTATAAAAAAGCGGCCGCTTTTTCTTCTTTCCAAAGAAAAGCGACCGCTTCTTTATGCACGAAACCATTTTTTCCGCAGCTTGTGCCGGTAGAGCACCGTCATGCGCGCCAAAACCGTATCGCAGAGCAGGAACAAAACGCACCCCAAAAGCAGTATGGCGGCAAGCACCATGGCGGAGGTGGTGTGATACTCCGCCGCCAGATCCCCCATCTGGAAAAGCCAGATGGCCAGCGTGTACATGGTCACCACCGAGACAAGAAACAGCCCCAGTTTAGCCATCGTCCGCCAAAAGCGGGACGCAACGCGCCCGTTGAGCTTTTCCCGGATGGCGGGATAATACCCCAGAAACACGAAGATCAGCGCGGCTTCCTTGTCCGGCGCCAGCAGCACGCTGAGCACCGACACCGCCGCGTAAAAAAGGAGGGCAGTCTTTGTGTTGTATTCCACCACCACCGGCACCATCACCACCATGGCCAAAACGGGGCAGCAAAAGGTGGCAAAGGGCACAATGCTGCCCAGCATCATCACTGTTGCCGCCAGAGCGCTGAGCACCCCACAAAGGGCCAGACGGCGGCTTTTGTACCGGGCGGTATTTCGCAGATCGTCCATGGGGCTCTCAGTCCAGCTGGGCCAGGGCGCTGTGACAGCGGCCGTTGGTGGCAAAAACGGAGCAGGGCGCGGACACATCCAGCGGTGAGCCGTCCAGTTGTGTCACGCGGCCGCCCGCTTCCTCCAAAATAAGAGAGCCGGCGGCAAAATCCCAGGGGTTGAGGCAGCACTCGAAAAACACCTCGCACCGGCCTGCGGCCACCTGGCAGAAGTCCAGCTCCGCCGCGCCGAAACGCCGGTAGTCCATCCCCAGATCGTACAGGCGGCGCATAATGGAAAAGGACCAATCCGTGTAGCTGCGGTCATAAATGGTGGAGCCGCAAAGCGTCAGGGCGTGCTTCACATCATTGTCGCTGACATGAATGGGTCTGCCGTTGCAAAAAGCGCCCTTGCCCCGCTGGGCGGAAAACAGCTCGTCGGCATAGGGGTCATAGACCACGGCGTACTCCACATGGCCGTCTTTGACCAGGGCGATGGCCGTATTGCTGTAATGCAGGTGGCGGACAAAGTTGGTGGTACCGTCGATGGGGTCCACAATAAAGCGCCAGGACTTTGTCATGGCGTCCTTTTCGCCCTCTTCGCCGTAAAAATCCGCCTCCGGCAAAAGAGCCAGCAGTTTTTCCCTCACAAGCGCCTGCACCGCCACATCGTACTTGGTGACAAGGTCGGCAAAGTTGCTCTTTTCATGGGTGTTTTCTTCAATGTCCCTGGCGGTACGCACCATTTCCCCCGCTTCGCGGACAATTTGCATCATTTTTTCCAGCATATTCTTTCCTCCTCAATCCCTGGGCGGTGTCATGACTTCCATCACCGCCGTATCATACCGGCTGACGGCCAGCAGTTCTTCAATCTCCACGAATTCATCCGTAGTGTGGGCCAGATTTTCCCGGCCGGGGCCGATGCCGATGCAGGGAATTCCCGCCTCGCCGGCGTAGTGGCTGCCGTTGGTGCAAAAGCTGTACCCCGTCAGCGCCGGGTGATAGCCCATGTCGCGGACGCGGCGGTAAATGACCTGCAGATCCGGGTCGTTTTCTTGGTACAGCCAGCCGGGGAAAAACCGGTCGGCCGCGATCACCGCCCCTGTATAGCACGTTTCCTCCCCACGGGAAAAGGAGACTGTGGCCTTGAGCGTGGGGTCGAGAGCCTGCTCCCGGGCAATGATGTCCTCAAGGGGCGCCAGAACGCTCTCCCGCGTTTCGCCCACCAGCAGCCGCCGGTCAAAAGTGGCCCGGCAGTACCGAGGTACCACGGAAGCGCCGGGATAGGGCTCGGAGCGGATGTCCGTCAGTTCCAGAATACCGGGGCCCGCCATGTCCTCGTTCACAGGTGGCGGCAGGCGGTGGAACTGTTCGATCAGGCGGCAGGCCGCGTAAACGGCGTTGACGCCTTTTTCCGGGTTGGAGCTGTGGCAGGGGACACCGAAGGTCTCCAGCACGATCTCCGCCCGGCCCCGCTGGCTGTGCTTGAGGTTCATCTCCGAGGCCTCGCCGATGATCACCAGGTCGGGCCGCACCGCCGCGCTGATCTTCCGGGCGGCGATGCCCTCAAAGCACTCCTCATGCACCACGCCCGCAACCCAGATCTCGCCGGCAAAGTTCCGCCCGTGCCGGGCGGCGTACAAGGCGGCGGCGTGCAAAAACGCGGCCACCGACGCCTTCATGTCCGTGGCGCCCCGGCCGTAGATCCGGCCGTTTTCCACCTGGGCGCCAAAGGGGTCGTGGCGCCAGTCGGTCCGGTTTTCCGCCGGCACCGTGTCGATATGCCCGTCAAACAGCACGCGCCTGCCGGGGTATTTTCCCCGCAGGCAGCCCAGTATATTGCCGTATTCATCCGTATAGGCCTCGTCAAACCCGCTGACCAGCAGATACGCCCGGATATGGGACGCCACGGCCTGTTCATGGCCGGAGTAACTGGGAATCTGTATCAGAGACCTGCACAGGTCGATGAGGGATCGCTCTTCTTTTGTATAGGCCACCTCTTACCTCCTTACCACATGTCCAAAACCCGATGTAACGGCGCCTTTTTCAAGCGCCAGGCCGCCGCCCACGATCACCGTATCCATGCCCTCGGCTTCCCGGCAGGGGTCGGTATAGGTGCCTGCTTCGTGCAGTTCTTTCAGGGTGAACACGTTGATATCCGCGTCGGCGCCGGGGGCAAGCACGCCCTTTCCCTTCAGGCGCAGGGCTTTTGCGGGAGAGAGCGTCATCTTGTGGACGGCCTGCGCCGCCGTCAGCACCCCTGTTTCCGTGACAAAATGTTCCAGAAGGCGCACAAATGTGCCGTAGACCCGGGGGTGAGGCTGGCCCTCCGTGGGGTAGGTGGCGTCGGAGATCACACTGCTGTACTTGTCCTGCAGAATGCGAACGATATCCTTCTCCGCGGCCATGAAGTCGATCATGGTAACACGGCATGACTCCGACACCAGCAGATCGCAGCAGCTGTCGAAGGGGTCTTTGCCCTGCATCTCCCCAATCTCCCGGAGGCTCTTGCCCTGATAGATCCTGCTCTCGGGCCGGGCAAGGGAGGTGAGGTAAATGCCGTCCCACCCGGCGAGGCGGGCGATGTTGTCAAAGTCAGTGCCCTCGGCAATGCGGCGGCGCAGGGTCTCCCGCTGCGCCTTGTCTTTGAGCCGCTGCGTCACGGCCTCCATGCCGCCCACCAGAAAGTCCGGCGGCAAAATGTGCAGCAGCTGCGTGGAGCCGGCGGTGTAGGGGTACACGTCGCAGGAGACGTCCAGCCCCTCTTCCCGGGCACGCTGCATCAGCTCCAGCGCCCGGGGGGCCTTGACGCCCCAGTTCTCCTTGCCCATGGCCTTGAGGTGGCTGACGTGGAGCGGCACTTTCAGCGCCCGGGCCACGGTGAGCATTTCCTCCAGCGCCTCGCACACGCCGTCGCCCTCTTCCCGCATATGGACGGTGAGGGGAATATCCTGCCCCCGCAGCGGGGACAGGGCGCGGATCAGCTCCTCCGTTGTGTAAAAGCACTCCGGCGCGTAGCCAAGGCCCAGGGAAACGCCCAAAGCGCCCTGGGAGAGCGCCTCTTCCAGAGAGCGCCAGATGGCACGGTACTGCTCTTCGGTCAGCCCCTTTTGGGCGTAGCCGGCCACGGCGGCACGAATGGTGCCATTCCCCGCCAGCATTCCCACGTTCAGCGGCAGGGACGTTTCCGACGCCCGACGGAGGTAATCCGCCATGGCGGGCGCGGCACCCTGCCGGGCATCGCCGGTGATGGGGCGGAGGTAGGAGAGAATCTCTTCCAGATGCGCGCCCCCCAGCGGCGCCAGCGACAACCCGCAGTTGCCGCTGACGATGGTGGTCAGCCCCTGGTGCAGCTCCAGTGAACCGAAGCCGGGTCGGAACAAAGCCGCGTCGGCGTGGCGGTGGATGTCGATAAAGCCGGGGGTCACCAGCTTGCCCGAAGCGTCGATGACGCGGCGGGCTTTGGCCTCCGGCAGCTGTCCCACGGCGGCAACGCGTCCGCCCTGGACAGCCACATCTGCCCGGACGGCGGGCGCACCCGTTCCGTCCAGGACCATTCCGTTTTGAATCAGCAGGGAATACATAATAACGCCTTCTGTCTTTTTATTGGGCGGTGCCGTCTGTCACCACGTCCAGCACCACGGTAATGTCCCTGTCGGGGAATTTTTTGTCGCTTTCCATGTCCGTGACCGTCTTGCCCCGGGCGGCAGCGCCCTCCGTCTCCACATGGACGCCGCAGCGAACCGTGCGGAACAGCTCCGGCCGCTCCAGATACAACTCGCCCACCATCTGCCGCAGGGGCATATGAATCTCCTTGTCGGAGGGGGCAAACTTCCGCAGCACGTCCAGGCCGCACATGGTCACGTCCAGCCCGCAGTGGAAAACGGTCTCCGCTGCCGTCGGGTCCAGAAAGACGTTGCCCTCCGCCGCGGGCGTCACATCGCCCCAGGCGGCGGAGCCGCCCATCACCAGAATGGAGTGGGTCTCCTTCAAAAGTCCCTGCTCCCACGCCTTGGCCACCGTGGTCAGCGGCCCCAGCGCCAGAATGACCTCCGCGCCCGACAGGGCGGCGGGGCTTCCCTCGTCACGGTCGATATACACCTTCATGTGTGTTCCTCCTTTATGCATAAAAGGCCGCGGCCTCGATCAAAAGGCGTACGAAAGCGGCCCGGTCAATATCCAGCGCGGCGGTCACATTGGGCGCCTTACCCGTGATGCCGCCGAAGTCGCCCACTGTGGCGCCACGGCACCATTTGCCGCCGGTCTCGATCTCCACATACAGCTCTTTCATGGTCAGGATCTCAGGGTGCAGCAGCGCCACCACCGCCACGGGGTCGTGCAGCGGGGCGCCGGTATAGCCAATATCCCGGTGGAAGCGGAAGAAAAAATCCAGCCAGTCCGCCACCGTGCGGGCCACGGAATTGTCCACGCGGCGGATGGCCTCAAAATCCTCCGGCAGCACCAGCGCCCTCTCCGTCACGTCCAGGCCGCTCATCAGCAGCGGGATGCCGGAGCGGAACACGATATCCGCCGCCTCGGCGTCGATGAGAAGGTTGAACTCCGCCGCCGGCGTCCAGTTGCCGTGGCTCAGTCCGCCGCCCATGAGGGAGATGCGCCCGATCTTTTCTTTCACTTCAGGACGGTTTTTCAAAAGCAGCGCCACATTGGTCAGCGCGCCGGTGGCCAGAATGGTCACAGGCTCCTCGCTTTGCGCCAGCACGTTGGCCATCAGCTCCCAGCCGGCCAGATCCACCGTGTCCATCACCGGCTCCGGCAGAGCCGGGCCGTCCAGCCCCGACGTGCCGTGGATATTGCCGGCCGTCACAGGCGCGGCGGACAGCGGGTGGGGGGCGCCCATGGCAATGGGGGCGTCGATGCCCAGCAGCGTGCAGACACGGCGGGCGTTGTAGGTGGTTTTTTCGATGGTCTGGTTGCCGGACTCCGTGGTTACGGCCCGGATGGACAGCTTGTCCGACGCGCGGCAGAGCATCCAGGCGATGGCGTCGTCGTGGCCGGGGTCGCCGTCCAGGATCAGGGGTATCTTCCTCATAGCAAACGATTCTCCTTGTGTCAATTAGTGTGCGGCATGGTGCAAGGGCAGCGTGACGATAAAGCGGGTGGATCGCCGGTCGCTCTCGGCTTTGATGGTGCCCTTGTGCTCCTGCGCGATGGTCTGGGCAATGGAGAGGCCCAGTCCAAAGCCCGTGGTATCCGTGCGGGAGGAATCCGCCCGGTAAAACCGCTCGAAAAGGTGGCCGAGCTGTTCGGGGGAAATGGGCTCACCGCCGTTTTCCACCTGGAGCCGGGCGTGTTTTTCCTCTCTGGTCAGCGTCAGGGCGATCTTCTCCCCCTGAGGCGAATATTTGATGGCGTTGTCCAGCAAAATGCCGATGAGCTGGCGCAGCTTGTCCCTGTCACCCTCCACCTGCACGTCCTCGTCCACCTGATAAGTCAGCTCCAGGCCTTTTTCATAGACCACCGGCTCAAACAAAAGCGCGGCGTCCATGGTCAGGTCGGTGAGATCCAGCGCTTCCAGCGCCGGTTTTTGCTGCATGGTGTCGAAACGGGCCAGGGTCAGCATTCCCTCCACCAGTTTTTTCATGCGCTCCCCCTCGGAGCGAATGTTGTCCACATACTGCGTCTCCCGGGACTGTTCTCCCAGATCCTCCGACAAAAGGTCGGCGGAGGAGAGAATCACCGTCAGCGGCGTTTTCAGTTCGTGAGAAGCGTCGGAAATAAAGCGGCGCTGCTCCAGCCACGCCTTTTCCACCGGCCGGGTGGCCAGTCCCGAAAACAGATAGCTGAAAAAGAAGAACACCGCGATGGCCACCGCTCCGATCTGCAGCGAGTTGACCAGAAGGGAATTGAGGGTGGCTTTTTCCACGGAGATATCCACAAAGCCGATGCGCGTGCCAAGGGACGTCTCGCTTTTGAGATAGCGCAGGTTATACTGGCTCAGCACCCCGGAGTCCTTGTCCTCCGCCAGGCACGCGTCCACGATCTGCTGCATGGTTTCGGTATCGTCCATGGCGTAATAGGTGCCGCCATAAAACCGGGAGGAGCTGTCACCGAAAATTTCCACCACGAAAAAGGGCATCTGCACACCGCTGCCGTCGCCTTTGCCTGTCCCCTTGCCGGGATGCATCATCCCAGGCGACTCTTCCTCCTGCACCACATGCTGCAAAAGCTGTGTGCTGCTGGTCCGCATGCTGACGCGGGAGGAGTGGAACACCGACAAAAACACCGCCAAAAGCACCGTGGTGACAAAGAGCATATTAATGGCCACAAATTTCCACCGAAGTTTCCGGATCATGCTTCTTCCTCCAGGCAGTAGCCCACCATGCGAATGGTCTTGATCCGCACGCGGGAGTGCAGATACTCCAGTTTTTTCCGCAAAAAGGAAATATATACCTCCACATTGTTGTCCTCGGCGGAGGATTCATATCCCCACACCTTCAGCAGCAGCTGCTCTTTGGTGACGATCATCTTCTGGTTGCTCATCAAAAGCTCCATGAGATCGTACTCCTTGCGGCTCAGCCGCACCGACCGCTCCTGACAGATCAGGAGAAACGTTCCCTGCTCCAGACGCAGATCGCCGCAGGTCAGCGTCTCTTCCAGATGGGTATCCCCCTTGCGGCGCAGAAGCGACCGGATACAGGCCGTCAGCTCGCTGGGATCAAAGGGCTTGGTGAGATAATAGTCCGCGCCGCAGTCCAGGCCGTACACCTTGTCGGACACGTCGCTGCGAGCCGTCAGCATCAGCACCGGCACC
The DNA here is from genome assembly GCA_034933545.1 of Oscillibacter sp. Lineage (GTDB taxonomy): Bacteria > Bacillota > Clostridia > Oscillospirales > Oscillospiraceae > Vescimonas. The sequence continues at coordinate 80,583 of JAYFNH010000009.1, read as the reverse complement.
GCGCCGCCCGAGGCGCGCAGCTTTTGCAGCAGGTCGAAGCCGTTGAGCTTGGGCAGCATGGCATCAAGCACGATGAGATCATAAATGTCGGACTGGGCGTTGTCCAGCCCCGACTCGCCGTCATAGCTGACGTCCACTGTATAACCCTGCCGCTTGAGCAGATCCGCCAGGGTACCCGCCAGACGGACTTCGTCTTCCACAATTAAAAGGCGCATGGCGTCCTCCTACTGTCTTTCTTTTCATTTTATACCGGAAAACCGCTGAAGGCAACAGCTCCAGCGGTTTTTCCGGACAGATCCGTTTTCAGCTCGCCCAGCTGCCGGCCATTGCCAGCAGCACCGACGCCTGATCGGCGCTCATGAGATAAATGGTGCTCTCCTTGTTCACCAGGGCGTAATAACCGCCGCCAGTATCCCGGGCATTTCCCACGGTCAAAGAAAGCCGGGCCTCGCCGCCGGTGGAACCGGTATAGGTAAGGGTGAGCTTCGCCGCCGTCTCTCCCAGACCGCAAAGACCGTAGGCGTCGGCACTGGGCCGGTAATCCACGCAGGCCGTGACGCCCAGGCTCCCCAGCACCGCCTTGAAGTCCGTGATCTCCCGCCGGGCGCTGACATCCGCGGCGCCCTCCGTCCATACGCCGCCGGACACCGTCACCGTGCGGTCCAGTCCGGGCGCCGTGATATGCACCTGCTTAACGGCTGTTTCCATCACTGCGGGCAGCGGAGGCAAAACCGCCATGTCGTTGATGCCGGCCGCCGTCTTGTCCGCCAGATCGGAAGCGATCACATAAACCGTGCCGTCATCGCCACTTTCTGTCATGTAATAGGTGCCATCGGCGCTTTGATGCCCCAGATACACGGTGGTCTCCGTACCGTCGGAGTCGGTGATGGACACATAGCGCGTGGGACTTTCAAGCCCATAGGCGCTCAGCGCGTCGGCCTGGTCGGGGGCAATGGCGGAAAGCGGCGTCAGACTGCCGGCAATGCCGGCGATCTCATTGACCCGGACACTATCCAGCGGGAAAGCGCGATCTTCCGTCCAATACCAGCTGCCGCCTTCTCTGACAAAGCGCAGCGTCACCGTGCCGTTGTTGTAGGAAAGGGCGGTGATCCCCGCCGCCGCAGCGGAAGTATCCACAGCCGACTCACCAGAGGCATCAGAGGCGGTGTTGTGATGGTGCAGGACCAAAAACAGCGTTGCGGCCACCGCAAGAGCCGCGAGCAGCAGACGCAGTTTCTTTTTTTGCTTTGCATTCATAAGACAATTTTCCTTTTCATGGTGAAGTCGCCCCTTGGGGAAAAGCGGACAGCACGCCTCTTGCAGCCTGCGCTGCCGGAAGGATCGGTTTGCCCCGCGGTCAGCTGTTTTCCGTGTGCTGACCGGTGGTGTCATAGCTATATGCATCATAGCCGATTATGTCAGAAATTGCAATATTTTCCTGCCTTCCGCCGGCGGCATGGGCGACTGCGAGAGCGCCGGTATCCACGCCGTTTATGCCCATTACGGCCCCGGTCAGGTTCCTCACCTCGGTCGCGGCAATGCCTCCTTTTTTCGTTTCTTTATATGGTACAGTGCCACTATAAAAACCGCATCTTAAAAAAAGCTGAAAAAACTTTTAAAAAACTTAAAGGTACATTTTAGTTTTCGCCGCTATGATAAGGCCAACGAAGAGAAAGTTGGAAAGTGCGGTGATCTTTATGGCGATCCAATACACCTTTGCGCGTATGGAAAAGAAGTACTTCCTCACGCCCCAGCAGTACCGGCGGCTTCTTCCGGCACTGGAAGCACACACCAGACCCGACGAGTTCGGCCCCAGCACCGTTTACAGCCTTTACTGTGACACCGAAGACTACGGCCTGATCCGTCACTCGGAAGGCAAGCCCGTCTATAAGGAAAAACTCCGTCTGCGGAGTTACGGCGTACCGGGAGAAACGGACAGCGTTTTTCTGGAGCTGAAGAAAAAATACAAAGGGGTCGTCTACAAGCGGCGTGTTTCCCTGCCGCTGGGCGAGGCCCGTACCTATCTGGAAACCGGTCAGTGGCCCGGCGGCGACAGTCAGATCTTCCGTGAGATCGACTGGTTCATCCTCGCCAACCATCCCCGGCCCAAGGCGCTCATCGCCTGCGACCGTACGGCGCTGGTGGGACGGGAGGAGCCGTGTCTGCGCTTCACCTTCGACCGCCGCATTCGCTGGCGTGAGACCGATCTGGACCTTGCCGCGGGGGGAAAGGAAATGCAGGTGCTGGAGCCGGATCTCATCTTGATGGAAGTCAAGGTGCCCGGCGCTGTGCCGCTGTGGCTGAGCCATTTGCTCAGCCAGCTGCAGATCTTTCCCACCACGTTTTCCAAATACGGCGCCTGCTATAAAAATTATCTGCTCCCCAAGTATTTTGAAAGGACAGTGAACTGTTATGTTTAATACGATTCTTGCCACCCAGGTGACGGCGGCCTCCTTCCTGATCTGCACCGGTACGGCGCTGATCCTGGGGCTTCTGTGCTCCCTTTTATATATGCACAAAAACCATTACACCTCCACCTTTGTCACCACCATCGCCCTGCTGCCGGCCGTAATCTCCATCGTCATTATGCTGGTCAACGGCAACATAGGGGCGGGCATCGCGGTGGCCGGCGCCTTCAGTCTGGTCCGCTTCCGTTCCCAGCCCGGCGATGCCCGGGAGATTGGCACCATCTTTCTGGTGATGGCTCTGGGCTTTGCCATCGGCATGGGTTATGTGGGCATCGCCGTCCTCTTCTTCCTCATCATGGCGGCGTTCCAGCTGGCACTGCTATATGCCAAGTTCGGTCAAGTCAAAGGCGACGCCCGGGAGCTGAAGATCACCATTCCCGAAAATCTGGACTACGACGGTCTGTTCGACGACCTGCTGGAAAAGTATACCTCCGCTTACGAGCTGGTGGGCGTCAAAACCAGCAACATGGGCACTTTGTTTGAACTGCACTACGATATTACCCTCAAAGGCAGCGCCATTCCCAAGGTATTTCTCGATGAGTTGCGCTGCCGCAACGGAAACCTGAACATCGTCTGCGGCCGTAAAAACACGCTGGTTCCGCAGCTGTAAGACGCCCATCCATTTTAACTTACAAAGAAAAGAGGTCATCTCTATGAAAAAAGATCAACCCTGGAAAGGGGTAGGCGCCGTGGCAGCGACGCTGAGCCTGCTGACTGTTCTGGTTTTAAGCGGCTGCGGCAGCAGCCAGACCACCACCTCCACATCCACCTCCACCCCTCAGGCGCAAACCGCCCGCTTTACCGCCACGGAGAGCGTTTCCCTTCTGTGCGCCTCCTATCAAGTGGACCTGCAAAACGCTGTGGAAATTGCTCTCAACGGCACTTCCGCTTCCACTTCCGGCCGCGGCGTCTCCGTCAGCGGCAGCACTGTGACCATTACCGCCGGCGGCACCTATGAACTCAGCGGCACCCTTACCAACGGCACCATCGTGGTGGACGCCAAGGGCCAGACTGTGGTGCTGGCGCTTGGCGGTGCTGCCATCGCCGCTTCCTCCGGCGCTGCCATCAACGTGCAAAACGCGGAACTGGCCGTGGTCTATACCGTCAGCGGTACGGACAACACCCTCTCCGGTTATAACACCGACACCACCGACACCAACGCCGCTCTTTACAGCAAGGACAATCTGATCCTGGACGGCGAAGGCTCCCTCACCGTCACCGATACCGGCAACAACGGCATCCAGAGCAAGGATTCTCTGGCCGTGCTGGGCGGCACCGTGACCGTCAACGCCGCCAACCACGGCATCAAGGCCAACGATTCCCTGGAAGTCACCGACGGCATCATCACCATCACTTGCGGCGGCGACGGCCTGAAGTCCGCCTCCACAGATTCCACCGACGTGGGCTACGTCCACATCTACGGGGGCACCATGACAGTTACCGCGTCCGGCGACGGCGTACAGGCCGAATCCTCCCTCACCGTGGAGGGCGGCGCGCTGGATCTTACCTGCGGCACCGGCTCCGACGCCTCCCAGATCAGCGCCGGTTCCAACACCCCCATGGGCTTTGGCGGCGGCAATACCAGCAACTCCAGTGCCATGATGCCCGGCAGTTTCTCCGGTTCTTCCGGTTCTTCCGGTTCTTCCGGCTTTGACGGCCAGATGCCGCCTGACGCCTCCACCTCCGCCACGCCGTCCGCCTCTTCCACCACAACCACTTCGTCCGTAACCACCGCGGCGGCCACCACGACCACCGTCGCCTCCACCGCTTCCTCCACGGAGGATACCACCAGTACCAAGGGCCTGAAGGCCGGCACCATGCTCACCGTTTCCGGCGGCACCATCACCGTGGATTCTACGGACGACGCGCTGCACTCCAACGGCGACGCCCTGATCTCCGGCGGTACGCTGACTCTTTCCACCAATGACGACGGTGTCCACGCCGACGGTACGCTGACCGTCTCCGGCGGCAAAGTGACCGTGGAGCTGAGCTATGAGGGTCTGGAAGGTGCCAACGTGACCATCACCAACGGTACCATCGACGTGACCTCCACGGATGACGGTATCAACGTCAACGGCGGCGGCGACAGCTCCGGTACCATGGGCGGCTTCCGCAACGACACTTTCTCCTCCTCGTCCTCGGCAAACTGCACACTGATCATTTCCGGCGGCAGCGTCACCGTGAACGCCTCCGGCGACGGCCTGGACTCCAACGGCGACCTCATTATTTCCGGCGGCCTGGTCATGGTCAACGGCCCCTCCGCCAATGACAACGGCGCAATGGACTACAACAACAGCTTCGAGATCAGCGGCGGTACCGTCATCGCTGTGGGCAGCTCCGGCATGCTGGAGAATCCCACCAGCGGTTCCACCCAAAGCTCCCTGGGCGCGGTGCTGCAAAGCTGCTCCGCCGGTGACACCGTCACCTTTACCAGCGGCAGCACCTCTTACACCATTACCGCTTCCAAAGCCTTCGCCTTCGCCCTGCTCTCCTGCCCGGAGATGACCAGCGGCAGCAGCTGGACCGTCAGTGTCAACGGCACGGAAGTGGCCTCCGGCACCGTCAGCGGCGCTATGACCACCGTGAACCAGAGCGGCGCTTCTGCCGGTACCATGGGCGGCGGCATGGGCGGCCGGCAAAACGGCATGACGCCGCCTTCCGGCACGACCCGTCCCTAATTTCGCTTTTCTCTTATCTTTCTCTTTTCTTCCCGGCAAAGCAAAGGGGGCAGCCAAACGGCTGCCCCCTTTGCCTGTCAAATGCGCCATTTGCCGTTTTGCAAATTCTTCCTCAAAGATGTTTATCATTCGGAAGATACGCTGCATTGCTTCAAAGACCAATAATACGGACGGCTCATCTAAACTGAAACTTATTTCAGAATCCCTGACTAAATTGCAAAAAGGACTAACACAATTCCAATGATAACAACTCTATATTTACACCATCTTGGTGCAATGATATAATTATTTGTAAGGGAGGGGATTTCGTGATTATCTACTTACAGATGATAGAAGGCGACGAAAACAAGCAGCGATTCGCGGCATTGTACGAAACATACCGAGGATTGATGTTTTACGTTGCCAATAAACTTTTGCAAAATACTCATGATGCAGAAGATGCTGTTCATCAGGCATTTATTTCGCTCGCTGAAAATTTTTCGAAAATTGATGAAATAGAATGTCCCCAAACGCGCACCTATGTCGTTTTAATAGTTGAGCGGAAAGCCATAGACATTTTACGAAAGCGTAACCGTCAGTCGGAAGTAAGTATCAACGAAGCGGTACATGGCATAGAAATCCCTCTGCCCGGAGACCATGGGTTAGCTGATGCGATGGCCGGCTTACCGGGACATTCTCGCGAGATATTACTTTTGCGTTATTATAACGGCTATACCACCAAAGAAATAGCTGCGGCATTTGGCGTATCCTATGCAGCGATGAAAAAGCAATTAACGCGTGCGAAGAATGCACTTCGAGTAAAGTTGGAAGAAGGTGACATGATCAGTGACAACGAATATGGTTTTCAACGAACATGATTTGGAAAAGGCCGCTCAATTAGTCGCTGAATCCATGTTGGATAGCTTGCCACCCAAGGCTGCGTGCGACCATACTTTCTCTGATGGATTCTTAGCAAAAATGGAGAAGTTAATAAACCGGCAAAGGCAGCGTCAGACATGGCATAAGATGATACGCTTTGCAGCTGCTATCATTATTACAGTATCGCTTATCTTCGGCGCAGTAATGGTTGCCAGTCCGACAGCGAGAGCAGCTGTAGTACAGTGGGTGCGTGAGACATATGAAAATAGCATGATTTATCGGTTCTTTTCTGAACCATCAGAAGATACCCTGCCACTTTACAGATTGGGCTGGATACCGGAAGGATTCGAGGCAACGGATGTATTTTACGATCAAGAGCTCTACAGAGCATTATATCTAAATGATAAAACTGAGCAGGGATTTGTCTTTGAATACTATTACATGGTTAATGGTACAGCATCAATGGTTATTCCGAGAGAAGACTGTATTCTTGAGCATACAGAAATTAACGGAAACCCTGCCGACTATTATCAAGAGCTTGATGATGCAAATACCAATGTGCTGATGTTCTTTGACGAAGAAAAGAATATCTGCTTTTCAATCACTGCCACGCTTGATAAGGATAGCATTTTTACCATAGCAGAGCATATTATTTTGGGCAAATCTACAAAATAACAAAAACTTATAAAATATTGTCCCCAAACCTCCTTTCCCGTCGTTTACATGGTTAAGGGTAAAACGGCAGGAAGGGAGGTGTTTTTATGAAAAGATGACTTGTTGCAACTTTGTTGCTCTGTGTTCTGACATTCTCGCTGGTATCTACTGCTAATGCCGCAGAAACTCGTGCAGCCGTTGCTCACCCTATGCTATCTTTTAGCGGGACAACCGCTAACTGCAAATTTACTATGACACAATTTGGCTCTAATATTAACGCAACGCTAGAACTGTGGAAAGGTAGTACACGAATAGCATCGTGGTCGGCAACAGCAACATCCTCATTGATAATCTCGAAAACCAAAACTGTTACAAGGGGCGCTACATATACCCTAAAGGCTTATGGGACTATTGGTGGCGTAGCATTTACCGCCCCATCAACCACCATGACTTGTCCATAAATGGATAAAACCAGAGAGGAGGCGAGTCCAATGGGCCAAATATGCAGTAATAAGGCAACAGACCCCGGTAAATCTGACAGTCATAGTATTGCAAGAAAAGGAGGTTTATGGAGATGAATGTACGTAGACGATTTCTGTGTTTTGCACTTGCGATGGTAATGAGCCTGACACTATGCACTACCGCGTTTGCAATGAATGAAAATGCAAATGCTGACGAATGCGTTGCATATGATTTCGATGGGGTGATTATTGACGACGGAATCATTTATCAGGTAGTTCCCATCAGCATGGAGGAGGCTGCTGAGGTAAACAGAGTCGATGACGGTGTAATTCTAAAAGGACCCCAATACCAGTACAAAACGGAATACCTCCCGGATCAGACCAAAGTATTGGAGGGAGAAGCAGGAGACAATAATCCTGAGGGTGATAGATTTGCCACAGGAGGAGGATTCTATTTTTCGGATAGTGGAGGGCCGACTGCCTACGATAGTATTAGCATCAACATTTCTGGCGTGATAAGGATGATAAGTATAGGCATTTCTTTGGGAAAATCTTCGTCTTCTGGAAAGTTTGTTACTGTTCCCAGGACTGATGCGTATTATAAGCTCTATGTGGAAAAGACGGTAAAAGTTCACCCGTATGTTACTTATCAGAGGCCATCTGGAGCTGCACATGCGGACGAGTGGACAGTCTATACAATTGGAGCTACACAGACTGTAATCGATGTTAACCAGTATGCGAAATTCTACAAGTGGGCGTGATGAAAAGATTGATGAAATCATATTGGCTTTTGGCCATGCTTGTTCTGTCTTTGACGGCTAATTTGGTGTTTACCGTACTAACACTATCGCACCCACCTGAAAAACAGATCATAGGCACATACTCTATGGGAGATCCCAGTATGCCGACAGACACGACGGTGTATCTCGCAATCACAATGGATGGGACTTACACTCTATATCGTCAATTTGTGTTACTGGAAGAAGGAGAATTTAACCTGAACGAAAATTCTATCCTTCTCAATAGCGGATCAGGATACTATGATCGACGGGATACAATCGTGCTGTGGAATGACGAGAAAATCAATGTGTTCACTCGTATTAGTGATATTCCGGAGTTCATCAATGTACCGGGAAAGACAGGATAAGAGCGGAGATTCTTAAGCGACCCAATGTGTCATTGGGATTATGGTGTTTTGAGTCAAGATACGCAGTCTTCACTTCGCCCAAACAAAACATACACCACTCCTCGTGAGTGGTGTATGTTTTGTTTGGGCATGTTTATGTATTTAATGTCTTTCCTAAACTACATTTGTTATAGCAAAAAATTTTTGATTTGTCCTATCAATTCTACCATTCCGACTGATTACAAAAGCCAAAAGGGAGGCTACTTCCTTACGTAGCCTCCCTTTCCGGCTGCCCCTTTTTAACGGGGTATCGGTCAGATCTCGCTGGAGCGGTTGTGCCAGTCGATCTCCGTCTCCAGCTCCCGCCTGAGCTGCTTGTTTTCGGCCATCAGCTCGTCATAATGACGGCTCTGGACGTAGTATTTTACAAAGCCAAAGGTGGCTTCCTGAAATTCTTCTTCTGTATATTTAGGCAGCAGCGATCCGCCCACGCGCTTGAGTCCCTGCACGTTGATGACCACAAGACGGCGGTTCTTTTCCGACAGCTGGAAAATCTTCAGCGTTTCGGGAATGTTCAGACCCAGATCATACATCTCGTTGACCTTTTCCAGCAATTCCCGCTGCTCGGGTTTGGCCGACACAATCACGCCCTGCTCGGCAAACAATTTTTTCAGATAATCCGCAGACACCTCTTCCCGGGTAATGGTTCCCTTGCCAATGCCCGAGAGCATGGTGTTGGACAGGGAAAAACTCACATAGACCTCGTGTCCCGTTTTGGGATAGCTCATGCAATTACCTCCTAATTTTTCCTCGTTTTTGCTTCTTTTTGTTCTTTTTTGTTTTATTTTCAAGGTTCTTCAGCACTTTTTAAATGTACCAAATACAACCTCTTAAACCTAAAGTACCACACTTGAGGCGGAATTGCAATCCCTGAAGGCTATGTTATTTTTCTGTCATATACCGGTATCGTTCCCGTTTTCTCTTGTCCGGCGGTCACACGCCGGTGAGGTCAAAGGGCGGGGTGTACTCCTCCCGGGCGGAGGTGCGCTCCTGTAAAAAGCCATCCGTGATGCCGCAGTTTTCCATGTATTCCGTGGCCGCCCTGTACTCGCTTTTGGTGACATGGCGGCTGATCTCCCGGGGCACGCCGGGCTGGGGCGTATACTGGCTCATAAGAGAGAACAGCACGTCGCCGGGGCGGAAGGCAGAGGCCACATAGTCGATGCACCGGCGGGTGTTTTCCAGCTGTCCCGGCAGCACCAGGTGCCGGATGATGACGCCCCGGGTCATGAGGCCGTTTTCCATTTTGTAGGGGCCGGTCTGGCGGAACATCTCCTCGATGGCCGCACGGGCCACCGGAAAATAGTCCGCCGCGCCGGAATAGCGCCGGGCGGAGTCCTCCATGGCGTACTTGAGGTCGGGGAGGAAGATCTGCACCTTTCCCTCCAGGATCCGCAGCGTTTCCACCCGGTCATAGCCGCCGGAGTTCCACACCACCGGCACCGGCAAAGGCGGCGTCAGCGCCTCCAGAATCCAGGGGGTAAAATGGGTGGGATTTACCAGATTGATGTTGTGGGCACCCTGGGCGATAAGCTCTTCAAAGATGGCCCGCAGGCGCTTGGCGGTGACGACCTTTCCATAGCCGCCGGCGGAAATAGGCCCGTTCTGACAAAAGACGCAGTGGAGGGAGCAGCCGGAAAAAAACACGGTGCCGGAGCCTTTTTCGCCGCTGATCACCGGCTCTTCCCACTGGTGCAGGGCCGCTCTTGCCACCACGGGGGCCGCCGGCATCCGACAGACACCCCAACCCCGGGTCTCATTTCTCTCCGCCCCACAGCGGCGGGGGCAAAGCTCGCAGATCATACGCGGTGGGGGTCGAAGTCCGGCCCCAGATCGCCTGCCATCCAGTGCTTGCGGCAAAGGCCGATATACTTGTCGTTGGCGCCAAGCACCACCTGCGCGCCCTCTTTCACCATATGGCCCCGTTCGTCAAAGCGGGCGTTGAAGGCCGCCTTCTTACCGCACCAGCAGATGGTCTTGACCTCTTCGATCTTGTCGGCCATCACCAGAAGCTCATAGCTGCCGGGGAACAGTTCCCCCTTGAAATCCGCCCGCAGGCCATAGCACATCACCGGGATGCCGCAGTCGTCCACCAAATGCACCAAATATAGCACCTCTTCCTTGGTGAGAAACTGGGCCTCGTCCACAATGATGCAGGCATACTTTTTCAGCTCCGCTTCCTCCATGGCCCGCATTTCGTGGAAATAGATACAGGGATGCTGCAAGCCAATGCGGGAGTAGACCATGTGGTCGCCGTCCCGTGTGTCCAGCTGGGGCTTTACCAGCAGCGTCTGCTGCCCCCGCTCCTCATAGTTGAACCGGGCCATCAGAGCGTTGGCCGTCTTGCTGGAGCCCATGGCTCCGTACTTAAAATAAAGCTGTGCCATCTTATCTCTCTCCCTCCTGCCAGATATGCAGGGCTTCTTTTGTAAATTTGATAAACGCGGAAGGCACGGCCCGTCGGGCCCATTCCTCCCCATCGCACCAGATCCAGTCTGGCGCGCCGGCGCCGGATACCCGCAGCAGATAGCCCGTCATCTCCCACCGGATGTGGGTAAATTCATGGCGGGCCGAAAGCCGCTTTTCCCAAACAAGGGGCGTAAGGCCCCACTCGCTTATCTGGCGGGCGGCCTCTTCTTCGTTCAAAAGGCCCTGGGTGTGGGGGTATTCCCACAGGCCCGCCAGAAGGCCGGTCTCCGGACGCTTTCGCAGCGCCAGCGTCCCGTCCTCCCGCAAGAGAAGAAAGACCGTCTTTTCCTCACGGCGCTTTTCTTTTTTCTTCAGCCGCACAGGCAGTTCCCGGGCAATACCCAACTGCCTTGCCTGGCAAAAGCCCGCCGCGGGGCAGGCGTCGCAAAGAGGAGCGCCGCCAGGCAGGCAGACGGTGGCTCCCAGGTCCATCAGCGCCTGGTTGTAGTCCCCCGGCCGCTGAGCGGGCATGGCCTTTTCCATTTTCTCACGAAACGCGCCGCGCACCTTGGGGTCCAGCACGTTGTCGCGGCTGGCGGTCAGCCGGGCGGCCACCCGCAGCACGTTGCCGTCCACCGCCGGGATCTTTTCCCCGAAGGCGATGGACAAGATGGCGCCGGCGGTATAGTCCCCGATGCCCGGCAGAGCCATGACCTCTTTGTAGGTGCGGGGGAAAACGCCGCCGCAGGTCTTTACCACCGTGCGGGCCGCCTCCTGCAAGTGGCGGGCGCGGCTGTAGTAGCCCAGCCCCTCCCACAGCTTCATCAGCACCTCGGTATCGGCGTTTGCCAGGGCTTCCACCGTGGGAAACGTCTTCATAAACCGCTGAAAGTAGGGGAGCACGGCTGTTACCCTGGTCTGCTGGAGCATGATCTCCGACACCCAGGTGCGGTAAGCGCTGACCTCCTCCCGCCAGGGGAGCTGCCGCCGGTTTTCATCGTACCACGCCAGAAGCGGCGCGGAAAGCTGATCGAGTATGATCTGTTCTTTTTCCATTTAGCCCTTTCTGTTGAAGCGCCGGGCGTAACCGCACCGGCGGCAAAGCTCCTCCGCCGGCTCCCGACGCGAAAAGCCCTCATAGATCTGCCGGGCTCTTTCCCCCTGGCAGATGGTGTCCAAATCGTCTTCCAGCAGATTGCCCAGTGCCAGCGTTCCCTCGCTATCCAGGCAACAGGGTACCACCGTTCCGTCGCACAAGACGCCGATCTGCCGGCGAAGACCCAGGCAAAATTCCGTCTCCTGCAAGGCGCCGCCCTCTTCCGGCCAGTCGAATTTCTCCGCCCGCTCCAAAAAGAGGTTGGGCCGCAGCGATCGGCTGCCCCGGCCGTCCGGCACGATGGCCTCCACGTCTTTTTGCAGGTTTTTCGATAAAAACGCGCAAATTTCCCGGTTCTTTTCCTCGCGCCCTCCCGCGTTCCACAGCCGCAGAGCGCACAAGATCCCCCGCTCTGCTGCGGCGGACGCAAACGGCCAGACCCCCGCCAGATAGTCCCGCAGCTGGCCGTCCCCGCCGTCGTTGCCCTCAAAGCTGTGCAGCGACACGCTGACTTTGTGCAGGGCCGGGGTGGAGAGCAGCGTCTCGCCCACCGAGGGCAAAAGCGTCCCGTTGGTGGTAAGGCACACGCGAAAGCCCCGGTCGCCTGCCGCCTTCAAAAGCGCGGGCAGAGCCGGGTGGAGCAGCGGTTCACCCATGATGTGGAAGTAAAGGTACCCCGTGTGACCCCGCAGGCGGTCAGCCACACGCTCAAACTCCTTCACGGACATAAACCGGGACGGGCGGGCGGTGCCAGGGCAGAAAGAGCAGCCCAGATTGCACACATTGGTGATCTCCACATAAGCCCTGCTGAGCATTCCATCGCCCTCCTTCGATTTTTTTCTTATTGTACCATGCCCCCGGCGCTTTGAAAAGAAAAAAAGCCTCCGTTCTCATGAGAACGGAGGCTTTGGGAATTTCTTTACTGAATGACCATATAGCTGGCGGTGTTGGCCCTGGAGGCCGAGCGCACCATGGGTACCAGCCGGGCAGCCTTGTCGTAATCCGCAGGCAAAAGCGCTGTCAGCGCCCCCATGTCCACAGTGCCGGTGTCCACATAGATGCGGTCAAAGGAATCCGCCAGCAGGGAAACGGTAAGGCCGCCGGCATCCGCCGTGGCGGTCACATTCTGGCGCAGCACCACAGAGAGCTTCACATCATAGCTGGAAAGCTTTTCCCGCAGCAACTTGGCAAAGGCCGTCAGGGTCGCCGAGGGCTCCACGCCGGTGCCATAGCTGATCTGGCTGGTATTTCCCGTGGTGGGATAGCTGTAATAATCCAGCAGCAGTTCCTTGAAGCCCAGCTCCGCCGACTCCTTGCAGATGGCGGCAATATAGTCCTGCGCGCCCTTCTTGGCGGGATCCAGCCAGCAAGAGGAGCTGCCGTCGTACCAGATGGCGCCGGTGCTGCGGCAAAGGCCCGCCGCCGCGGCGTTGGAGGAGGCGTAGCTGCTGTCGGCAAAGCAGACGATCCGCGCCACGCTGTACCGATCCGCCGCCAGCAGATTTTTCAGCGCCTGGGTCACACCGGCGCTGCCTTTTTTGGCGCCGGACGCCTGGGGCACCGTGGTCAGATACAAGAAACTGCCGTCTTTGAGCTTGGTATTGAGCACCACGGCGTTGCCCTGGGGCAGCGCGTTGAGCGTAGAGGCCCAGTCGCCGTCGAGCACGTTGTTCTTGAGCTCGTGGGCCACGATGGCGGAGAGCGCGGGTGCCGCCGGCTCTTCCCGGGTCAGCTCCACCTCTTCTCCGGTGTCGGCAGGGGTGCTTTGGGGATCGGCAGAGGCAGACGCGGGTTCTTTTTTCAAAAAGGATAGGGACACATGGCCGCTGTCGTCATACACCAGATATTTCTGGCAGAACAAATAGGCGCAGGCGGCCAGCAGAATCAAAAGCAGGACCGCGATCACCAATTTTTTGCCGGCAGTCATACGCCCATGGTAGCTGTTATACCCTTTGGTGGCCATAGTGTCACTCCCCTTCGTTGTGGATTAGGGCTGGATCTGATCCAGCAAACCGGCGCGGCGCGCATGGCGGCCGCCCTCATGTTCCGTGTGGAGGAAAATATCCACCATTTGTCTGGCCAGGAAGGGACCGGTGAACCCGCCGCCCAGAGCCAGCACATTGGCATCGTTATGGCGGCGGCACAACTCCGCCGTCAGTGTGTCGTGGCACAGCGCGCAGCGAATGCCCCGGACCTTGTTGGCCGCGATGGAAATGCCAATGCCGGTGGTGCAGATCACGATGCCTTTGTCACAGGAACCGTCCGCCACCGCCCGGGCCACTTTTTCGCCGTAAACAGGATAGTCTACGCTTTCGCTGCTGAAGCACCCCACGTCTTCATAGTCGATGTCGTTTTCCTCCAGCCAGATGAGAATGTCCTGCTTGAGAAGATATCCGCCGTGGTCGCAGCCGATGGCAACTTTCATATGGGTTCTCCCTTCTTGTGTCACAGGGGCCGAAAGGTGGGCTTCCGGCCGGTGAATGTGGTGAAATACGTAAATCCGCACGAGCGCAGCAGTTCCTGCCGCTCACGGATCATGCAACCAACGTGTTCTTTCGCGTGGGCGTCGGAGCCCAGTGTGATGACTTCGCCGCCCATCTCACGGTAAAGCCGCAAAACAGAGGGGCCGGGCAGGGGATCGTTGCCCCGGTTGGTATTGACCTCAATGCCGATGCCCTTGGGAATGATGATGCGGAAAATCTCTTCCACGGCGTCCATGTAATCGTCAAAGGTCATGCACTGACCCAGATTTTCGTTGATATAGCGCAGCGGCAGCGTCAGATGGCCCAGCACATTGAAATGCCCCCACCGTGCCAGCTCCTTCACCTCGCCCAGATACCCTTCGATCACATCGCGGTAATAGGTCGTGTCGTGGGGCTCGATGTAATAGAGGTCAAACCAGTTGTACTTGGCAGAGGCCGTGTGGACGGAGCCGATGACAAAGTCCAGCGGCGGACAGTTCTGCCGCAGGATCTCCGCCCGGTCAAAGGCCTGAGTCACTTCGCCCATTTCGGCACCCAGCTTCAGCACGATCCGGTCGCCGCAGGCGTCCCGCGCTTCCCGCAGCTGCTCCAGGGCGTTTTCCCAGTCGTAATCGGTGCGGGGACGGCCGTCCCAGTAGATGGTATCCAGATGGTCGGTGATGCAAATTTCCTGCAACCCTTTGCGGATCGCTTCTTCGGCCATCTCCTGTATGGTGCACTTGCCGTCAGGAGACCCGGTCGAATGTATATGATAGTCCGCTAAATACATCTTGTCAATTCCTCAGAGCTTGAACTTTTTGAAAAAACTCTTTTGCTTTTCATAATTTCCCTCTCCCAAGGTGTCGCTGAACTTGCGCAGCGCCTCTTTTTGTTCCTTGTTCAGATTGCGGGGCGTCTCCAGCATGACGGTGACGTACTGATCGCCGCGGCCCCGGCCGTTGAGCGCGGGAATGCCCTTGCCCTTCAGGCGGAACACAGTGCCGGTCTGGGTGCCTTCGGGGATGCTGTATTTTACTTTGCCGTCAATGGTGGGGATTTCCAGCTCCGCGCCCAGCACTGCCTGGGTAAACGTAATGGGCGCCTCGCAAAACACCGAGGTGTCTTCCCGGCGGAAGATCTCGTGGGGCTGCACCATCACCGTCACCAGCAAATCGCCGGGACCGCCTCCGTTTTTCCCGGCATGGCCCTGGCCCCGCAGGGAAATGGTCTGGCCGTTGTCAATACCGGCGGGAATGGAGATCTTGATGGTCTTGCGTTTTCTCACCCGGCCGCTGCCCTGGCAGGTAGTACAGGGCTGGTGGATGATCTTGCCCGTGCCGCCGCACTTGGAGCAGGGACTGGTGGAGGCGAACACGCCCATGGGCGTCTGGCGGCGCACCTGGACGGTGCCGGTGCCGCGGCAGGTGGGGCAGACCTCCGGCGTGGCGCCGGGGGCGCAGCCGTTGCCGTGACAGGCAGCGCACTCCTCCGACCGCTCCAGCGTCACTTCCTTTTCACAGCCGAAAGCCGCTTCCAGAAACGTGACGGAAATGGAGGCGCGGATGCTCTCGCCCCGCTGGGGCCCGTTGCGGCGCTGAGCGCCGCCGCCAAAGCCGCCGCCGAAAAAGCTGCCGAAAATATCCCCCAGATCGCCAAAGTCGAAGCCGCCGCCAAAGCCGGCGGCCCCGGGGCCGCCGGCGCCCGCCCCATAGCTGGGATCCACGCCGGCAAAACCCAGCTGGTCATAGCGGGACTTCTTCTCCGGATCGCTGAGAACTTCGTTGGCCTCGTTGACCTCCTTGAACATCTCCTCAGCCTCTTTATCGCCGGGGTTCATATCGGGATGGTACTTGCGGGCCAGCTTTTTATAGGCCTTTTTGATCTCTTCCTCGGACGCGCCTTTGGCCACGCCAAGGACCTCATAGTAGTCTCTTTTATCTGCCATATGGGTCTCTCCTCACCGCTTGCTCATAACGCCGCAAAGAGGGACAGGATGTCCTGCCCCTTTTTGCGCTTGTCTCGCGGTTCTTACTTATTCTTGTTTTCGTCGTCATCCACGACTTTATAATCAGCGTCGTAATACTCACCGCCCTGAGCGCCCTGGCCGCCCTGGCCGGCAGCTCCCGCGTCGGGACCGGCCTGCTCGCCCTGAGGCGCCTGCTGCTGATACAGCTTCTCGCTCATCTTGTAGAAGAGCTGAGTCAGCTCCTCGGTGGCCGCCTTGATGGCATCGGTATCTTCACCCTTGAGGGTCTCCTTCAGCTTCTCAACGCCGGCCTTGATGGGCTCCTTCTCGCTTTCGGGCACCTTGTCGCCCACTTCGCTCAGCGTCTTTTCCGCCTGGTAGACCATCTGGTCGGCCTGGTTGCGGACTTCCACCTTTTCCTTGATCTTGGCGTCCTCGTTGGCATACTGCTCGGCTTCCTTCACGGCCTTTTCAATATCGTCCTTGCTCATGTTGGAAGAAGAAGTAATGGTGATGTGCTGGGTGGTGCCGGTGCCCAGATCCTTGGCGGACACGTTCACGATGCCGTTGGCGTCGATATCGAAGGTAACTTCGATCTGAGGCACACCCCGGCGTGCCGGAGCGATGCCGTCCAGGTGGAAACGGCCCAGGCTCTTGTTGGCGGCGGCCATTTCCCGCTCGCCCAGCAGGACGTTGACTTCCACGGAGGTCTGGTTATCGGCGGCGGTGGAGAAGATCTGGCTCTTCTTCACGGGGATGGTGGTGTTGCGCTCGATCAAGCGGGTGCACACGCCGCCCATGGTCTCAATGCCCAGGGACAGGGGCGTTACGTCCAGCAGCAGCAGGCCCTTCACATCGCCGGTGAGAACACCGGCCTGCAGAGCGGCGCCAATGGCCACGCACTCGTCGGGGTTGATGCCCTTGAAGGGATCGCTGCCGGTGAAGCCCTTCACCGCATCCACCACAGCGGGAATACGGGAGGAGCCGCCCACCATCAGCACCTTGGCAAGGTCGGAGGGCTTCAGGCCCGCGTCGCTCATGGCCTGACGGACAGGGCCCATGGTGGCTTCCACCAGATGGCCGGTGAGTTCGTTGAACTTGGCGCGGGTGAGCGTCACGTCCAGATGCTTGGGGCCGGTGGCGTCAGCGGTGATATAGGGCAGGTTGATGTTGGAGGTCATCACGCCGGAGAGCTCGATCTTTGCCTTTTCAGCGGCTTCCTTCAGACGCTGCATGGCGACCTTGTCGCCGGAGAGGTCGATGCCGTCGCTTCTCTTGAACTCGCCCACCAGATACTTCATGACGCACTCATCGAAGTCGTCGCCGCCCAGACGGTTGTTACCGGCGGTGGCCAGCACTTCAATCACGCCGTCGTCGATCTCCAGGATGGACACATCGAAGGTGCCGCCGCCCAGGTCGTAGACCATAATCTTTTGGGCCTGCTCTTTATCCACACCGTAAGCCAGAGCGGCCGCGGTGGGCTCATTGATAATGCGCTTGACATCAAGACCGGCGATCTTGCCGGCATCCTTGGTGGCCTGGCGCTGGGCATCGGTGAAGTACGCGGGGACGGTGATGACCGCCTCGGTAACGGGGGCGCCCAGATAGCTCTCGGCGTCGGACTTCAGCTTTTGCAGGATCATGGCCGAGATCTCCTGGGGCGTATAGGCCTTGGTGTCGATGGTCACTTTATAATCGCTGCCCATGCGGCGCTTGATGGAGGAAATGGTGCGGTCGGGGTTGGTGATGGCCTGGCGCTTTGCCACCTGGCCTACCATACGCTCGCCCGTCTTGGAAAACGCCACCACAGAGGGTGTGGTGCGGTTGCCTTCGGCGTTGGCAATGACAACTGCCTCGCCGCCTTCCATGACGGCCACGCAGGAGTTGGTGGTTCCCAAATCGATACCGATAACTTTAGACATAAAAATGTGCCTCCTAACAGCATATATAGTAGATTTTTTTTATTTATTTTGAATCGTGTCGGGCAAGCCCGCCGCGCGACTTTCTATTTAATTGGCGACTTTCACCATGGCAAAACGAAGCACCTTGTCCCCCAGCATAAAGCCCTTCTGGAACACTTCCGTTACCACGTTTTCGCCCAGGGTCTCATCCTCTGTGTGCATCACCGCGCTGTGGCGGTCGGGGTCAAATGGCTGGCCTTCCGCCTGGATCTCTGTGACGCCCATCTTGTTCAGCGTTTCCACAAACTGCTTGAGGATCATTTCCATGCCCTGCCTGTGGGGATCGCCCTCCGTAAATTGCTGCACACCCCGCTCCAGATTGTCGTACACCGACAAAAAGGCTTTGATGGTATCCATCCGGGCGTCGCTGTAAAGGCTCTCTTTTTCCTTAGTGGTGCGCTTGCGGTAGTTATCATATTCCGCCGCCAGACGCAAATACTTTTCATTGGTCTCCGCCGCCAGCTTGCCAAGTCCCTCCATTTGCGCCATCTGTTCTTTGGTCACAGTGAAGGTCTCCTCCACGCTCTCTTCCGCGCCTGACGTCTGCGCCGTCGGTTCTTCCGGCGGCGTTACCGTCTCCGGCACGGCATTCTCCGCAGCGTCGGGGCTCTTTTTCTTTTTCTCACTCATTTTGGTCGTCCTCCTTCAAGGGCAGTTGCTTTTTCCCGAACATACGGGTCAGATTTTCGGCAAAATAACTCAGCCGCGCCGCCACGGTGGCATAATCCATCCGGGTGGGGCCTACCACGCCGATGAGGCCGCGCATATGGTCGCCGATGTCATAGCTGGCCACCACCACGCTGCTGTCTTTCAGCGCCGCGCTTACGTTCTCAGGGCCGATAAGGATCTGCATAGGCGCGTCACTTTGGGGCAGCGGCAGATCCTCTTTGTTGTCCACCATGAAGCTCATCAGCTCCTGCGCCTTTCCAATGTCCTGATATTCCGGGAATTTCAGAAGCTGGCTTGCGCCGCTGGTATAGACCTCCTGACGGCCGGCCTCCTGTACCAGATCCCCGGCGTACTCCACCACCCGGCTGATGAGCAAAAACCACTGGCCCGTCACCTGATCGGACAGGTTCATGAGGCGGGTGTTCATCTCCCCGGTGGTGATGGTCGTGAAATGGGTGTTGAGTAAATGACTGATGGGCGGCAGCTCTTCTTTGTCCACCGGCAGCTGCAGCGGCAGCACCTGACTTTTCACGCGGCTGTCTGTCAGCATCACCACGGCAATAAAGCTGCCGTCATCCACAGGAATCAGCTCAAAGCGCTTGACGGTGATCCTTTCCTTGTGATCCGCCGCCGCGAAGGTGGGGTAGTCCACAAAGGTGGAAACCATCTGCCCCGCTTTGGAGATCACCTGATCCAGTTCCGCCATCTTCCCCTGCATGGCCGCGTTGATCTTTTCCGTTTCCGTCAGACTCAGCGCGTGCTTTTCCATCAATTCGTTGACATACAGGCGATATCCCTTGGGAGAGGGAATGCGCCCCGCCGACGTATGCGGCTTTTCCAGATAGCCCAGTTCCTCCAGATCCGCCAATTCGTTGCGGATGGTGGCGGAGCTGACCCTGGAGGCCATCTTTTCGACAATGGCTTTGGAACCCACCGGCTCGGCCGTTTCAATGTAGCTTTCCACGACCACTTTCAATATTTGCTTTTTCCGGTCCGTTAATTCCATGCCGCTCCCTTTCCTTTCCGCATTAGCACTCATTCTCCTTGAGTGCTAAACGCAGTTTACCACCGGCACCCTTTCTTGTCAAGTGGTGGGTGCTTGAACAATCTGTGAACATTTGGGACATATAAAACGGCGTGAGATTTTGCGAAATAGATTCCTTTTAATGGGGCAGAATAAAGCAGAACATGAAAAAGACACGGCAAAATAAAAAAACCGGCCCGGAAAAATCCGGGTCGGTTTTTTGAAAGCGGGAAATCAGTCCTTCTTCTCCGCGGCAGCGGCTTCGGCAGCCGCTTTGGCGGCGGCAGCCTTCTTCTCCGCGGCAGCCTTCTGAGCAGCCTTAAACTTTTCCTTCTCCTCGGGAGTGGGAATGGGCTCAATGGCGTTCTTGGGGCAGGCCTTGGTGCACATACCGCAGTTCGTGCATTTGCCATAGTCGATGACGGCCACGTTGTTGATGACGTGGATGGCGTCGAACTTGCAGGTACGCTCGCACATACCGCAGGCAATGCAGCTGACGGCGCAGACCTTGGCGGCAGCGGGGCCTTTATCCTTGTTGGAGCAGTTGACAAACACCTTCTGTTTGTAGGGCACTTCCACGATCAGCTTGCGGGGGCAGGCTTCACGGCAGGCGCCGCAGTTGGTGCAGGCTTCCTTATCCACCACGGCCACACCGCTTTCGCTGATGTGGATGGCGTCGAACTTACAGACTTCCACGCAGGAGCCGAAACCAAAGCAGCCGTACTGGCACTCCAGGGCGTTGCCGTTGCAGACCTTGGTGGCGGCCAGGCAGTCATGCACGCCGCGATACTCAAAGTTCTTCTTGGCGTTCAAACCGCCGTTGCATAGCACATGGGCCACTTTCTTCTCGCCGCTGGGCGCTTCCATGCCCATGATCACGGCGATCTTGGCAGCGCCTTCCGCACCGGCGGGAGCGCAGGCGTTGATGGGCGCTTTGCCCGCCAGAATGGCATCCGCGCAGCCGCCGCAGCCGGGATAGCCGCAGCCGCCGCAGTTGGCACCGGCCAGACAGGCCTGGATCTCGGGCAGACGGGGATCCGTCTCCACTTCAAACACTTTCGCGGCAAATGCCAGGACCAGGCCGAAGAAGACAGCCACAACACCCAGCACCACCACTGCATAAACAATATTCATAGCATTCATAGCACTTCCTCCTTACCAGACCTGCAGACCGCTGAAGCCCATGAAGGCCAGAGCCATCAGACCGGCAGTGATCAGCGCGATGGGGAAACCGTCAAAGCACTTGGGGTTGTCGGCAAACTCCAGCTGTTCACGGACAGCCGCGAACAGGAAGATGGCCAGCAGAAAGCCCAGACCGCCGGTGATGCCGTACACAACAGACTCAATGAAGTTGTAGTTGTTCTGCACGTTCAGCAGCGCCACGCCCAGCACCGCGCAGTTGGTGGTGATCAAAGGCAGATACACACCCAGAGCCGTATACAGGGAGGGAACGGACTTCTTCAGGAACATTTCCACGAACTGCACCAGGCCCGCGATCACTAGGATGAAGGCCAGCGTCTGCATATAGTCCAGACCCAGTTTCACCAGAACGATGTTGATGCCGTAGCAGAACGCGGAGGCAAGGCCCATAACGAAGGTAACGGCCAGGCCCATACCCACAGCTGTGTCGATCTTCTTGGAAACGCCCAGGAAGGGACAGCAGCCCAGGAACTGAGAGAAAATGAAGTTATTGGTTAAGATAGCGCCAAGAGAGATGGCAAGTAACGTTGTAAGACTCATTGTTTCGTTTCCTCCTTCTTCTTGTCTTTCTTAGCCAGCGCCCACTGCATCACTGCAATCAGCGTACCCAGACAGAGGAAACCGCCCACCGGCAGCACCAGCAGCAGAGCCGGTGTATAAGAGGTGGGAAGCACCTGGAGCCCTGCCAGCTTGCCGCTGCCCAGAAGTTCACGGACAAAGCACATCACCAGCAGGA
This sequence comes from Oscillibacter sp., assembly GCA_034933545.1. GTDB lineage: Bacteria > Bacillota > Clostridia > Oscillospirales > Oscillospiraceae > Vescimonas. The sequence continues at coordinate 58,755 of JAYFNH010000009.1, read as the reverse complement.
CCGCGGTATAACCAAGACCCTGGCAGATGCCGTCCACAGCGGAAGCCGCCACCGTGTTCTTGTTGGCAAACGCTTCGGCACGGCCCAGGATGATGCAGTTCACCACGATCAGTGGGATAAACACGCCAAGGGACTTATCCAGCGCAGGCAGGAATGCCTTCAGCAGCAACTGCACGCAGGTCACGAAACCGGCGATGACCACCACATAGCAGGCGATACGCACTTCGTTGGGAATGATCTTGCGCAGCAGCGCAATGAAAATGTTGGAAAGGGTCAGAATAATCAGCACGGAAATGCCCATGCCCAGGCCGTTCATAATGGAAGTCGTGATGGCCATGGTCGAGCACATGCCCAGCAGCTGCACCAGAACGGGGTTCTGTGTAATGAGGCCCTCTTTAAACTGTTTTTTGAAGTTCATATTTCAGCTCCCCCTTTCAGCCCATAGCTTCCACGGCGGCCAGAGCGGCATTGACGCCCTTGGTCACACCTTTGGTGGAAACAGTGGCGCCGGAAATCGCCGTCACGTTGGAACCGACAACCAGCGTACCGGCACCGCTCAGACCAATGAACTGATCCAGCACCGGCGTACCGGCCTTGTTGGGCTCATTGTTCATAACCTTGGAACCAATGCCGGAGGTCTCCGCGTTGGACACGATGGAAACGCCGGTGACAGCCTTGTTCTCATCGACGCCCACCACCATTTCGATGTCGCCCTGAGAACCGCCGGCCACCACTTTCACCGCGTAGCCAACAGACTTTCCGCTATAGATCACCTCATAGATCTCCTTGAGCTTGCCGCTCTTGGCGGAAGCCGCGGCAATCATATCGGCGGTGGCGTCCACTTTCTTGAAATCGCTGCCTTCATTCACCGCCACAGCGGAGAGCGCGATCTTGGTGTTCTGCTCGTTGAGCGCGGCGATCTTGTCGGCGGTAATGCCGTTGACAACGGCCAGCAGGGCCGCTACCACCAGAGAAATTGCCGTCAGCGTGCCGGCCACCTTCAAAATAAATTTACCGGAAATTTTCATTTTGCAGCCGCCTCCTTCTTTTCCTTTTTAGGCGCACCGTAAATGGTGGGACGGATATACTTATCCAGCAGCCAGGTGGTGCAGTTCATCACCAGGATGGAGTAGCACACGCCCTCGGGATAAGAACCGAACCGACGGATGAAGCAGGTCATAAGACCGCAGCCGATGCCGAAGATGATCTGGCCCTTCTTGGTGACGGGGGAGGTGGCATAGTCGGTGGCCATGAAAATGGCACCCAGCATCAGTCCACCGCCGAACAAGTTATAGAGCATATAGGTCACAGCTCCGGTGCCGGCAGGCGCCGCGATCAGGCAGATCACCGCCACCGTACCGATGTACGCCACAGGGGTGTGCCAGGAGATAACCTTGCGGATCACCAGATACACACCGCCCAACAGCAGCATCAGAGCGGAAACTTCACCCAGGGAGCCGCCCACCTTGCCCAGGAACATATCGCTGACGGAATAGGCGCTGGTCAGTGCGGAAAACTCACCTTCCTTCATGATAGCCATGGGGGTCGCCGCCGTCACCACATCGGCCGTGGAGCCGAAGATGGGGGAGCGGGTGCCGGGAGCCACCCAGTGAGTCATGGCGGTGGCATAGCAGGCCAGCAGAGCCGCACGACCCGCCAGAGCGGGGTTCAGGAAGTTGGTGCCAATGCCGCCGTAAAGCTGCTTGACAACCACGATGGCGAAGAAATCGCCCAGGATCAGCATCCAGTAGGGCAGCGTCACAGGGCAGATAAACGCCACCAGAATACCGGTGACCACCGCCGACAGATCGCCCACGGACTGGGGCTTCTTCATCAGCTTGCGATACAGCCACTCCCAGAACACCGCGGCCACAACGGAGCACAGCGTCGCCGTCAGCGCACGCCAGCCAAAGTTATATACGGACATGGCCAGCGCCGGGATCAGGGCAATAATCACATCCAGCATGATGGATCTCGTATCCTCATTGGAACGAATATGGGGGGAGGAGGACGCGATCAGCTTTAAATTCTTATAATCGGTCATTGCTTACGCCTCCTTCTTCTCTGCCTTCGCCGCGGCATCCGCCATGGCCTTGGCAGCCATTCTCGCATTGTTGACCTTCTGCTTGCCCATGCGGAACGCATGCGTCAGCGGAATACGGGCAGGACAGATGTACGCGCAGGCACCGCACTCAATGCAGTCCATGCCGTGCAGCTCGTTTTGCCACATCTCCACATTGCCCTTCAGCAGATACTTGTACATATAGACGGGCTCAAGCCGCACGGGACAGACGCCCACGCACTTGCCGCAGCGGATGCACTGGGGCTCTTCCACATACTGCTCTTCGTCACCGGCAAAGGCCAGCATGGCGCCGGTGCCCTTGCCCACCGTGACATCCGTGGAGTACTGGGCAAGACCCATCATGGGTCCTCCCATGACCAGCTTGTACGTTTCCTCTTTCAGACCGCCGCAGGCGTCAAACAAATTGGAAATGGGAGTGCCGATGGGGCATTCCAGATTCTTGGGCTCGATCACACCGGAGCCGGACACCGTGACGATCTTGTTCACCACGGGCATACCGGTATACACCGCGCGATAGATGGCGCAGGTGGTGTTCAGGTTGAAAATGCAGCAACCGGCATCGGCGGGCAGCTTGCCCGATGGCACCTGACGGCCGGAAACAGCTTGGCAGAGCTGCTTTTCAGCGCCCTGGGGGTAACGGGTGTGCAGCACCTGCACCACCACGGGAGCCTTCAGCTCCGCAATGGTCTTGTTCAGCACATCGGCCGCATTTTGCTTGTTGGCTTCAATGCCGATGTACACATGCTCCACGCCAAAGCATTTGGCCAGCAGCGTCGCGCCTTTGACCACCTGTTCGGGACGCTCCAGGCAGGTACGATGGTCCCCTGTGATGTACGGCTCGCACTCGGCCGCGTTGATAATCACATAGTCCACCTTGCCCAAACCGGAGCTGATCTTCACATGGGTGGGGAACGTTGCGCCGCCCTGGCCCACAATACCCGCGTTTTTCACGATTTCAACCAGCGCTTCCGGCGTCAGACTGTCAGGGTCTTCCACCGGCTTGACATCCTCAGAAACAGTATTCTGGAGATCGTTCTCGATCACGACGGACATCATTTCGCCGCCCATGGAGAAGGGTCTGGGTTCCACTGCCACGACAGTGCCGGACACGCTCGCATGGATGGGTGCGGATACGAATCCGCCGGGTTCACCAATTCTTTGTCCCACTTTAACCTTGTCGCCCACCGCAACGATGGGTTTACAAGGTGCACCAATGTGCATAGACATGGGAATAACCACCTGGGCTGGCGCGGGTGCCAGCTGTTCGATGGCCTTTTCATTGGTCGCGGCCTTCATGTCATTGGGATGAACGCCGCCAAAGAAAGCTTGTGCCATTGTCTTCACCTCATCTTACTGCGGAGTAACGGGGATGCTACTCCATACTGCGTTTTATCATACATCAGTTGTCTTACTTTGTCCAGTCTTTCCCGTGGGTTTCGGGGGATTTTTCTCGCTTTCGACCTATTTTTGCCATTCCTTTGCTATAATATTTGCCTGCTTTCTGGATCGTCCCTTTTGAATTTTCCTTGTTTTTTCCCCGATGATACATTATAATAAACGGCACACTGTAAAATGCGCTGAAGTGCGCCGTAGAATTTCTTGGAAAGGAAGTTTTCCTATGCTGGACCGCAAACTTTTAAAAAGCCAGGCCCGCGAGATCAACCGGAGCGCCTTTGTCTCCGCCTATCTTTTTTCTCTGATCTATCTGATCATCGACGTTGTACCGAGGGTCATCGACGCCTATGTTTCCAACGCCATCCCCACCTATATATCGGAGTTTTATCCGTATATGGCCGTTCCCGCCTTTTTGAACCACGCCCCCTATCCTCGCATGCTGGTCACGTTTATCAGTCTTTTGGTATGGTTTCTGGGTGCTGTACTCTCCGCCGGCTATGTGCTTTACTGCATGGGTGTCCGGCAGCGCCGGCAGATGCCCTACGCCACGCTATTTGACGGGTTTGGCTTTGTGGGCAAGCTGATCCTGGTGAATCTGGTCATGTATATTTTTATCACCTTGTGGACGATACTGCTGATCGTTCCCGGCATCATTGCCTCCTACCGCTACCGGTTCGCCGTCTATAACCTGTGCGAGAACCCCGATATCGGCGTGATGGAAGCCATTGAAATGAGTAAGGTGCAGACCAGCGGATTCAAGTGGGATCTGTTTGTCCTGGATCTGAGCTTTTTGGGCTGGGAGATCCTCTCCAGCTTTACCGCGGGCCTTCTGATGATCTGGCTGTTTCCGTACATGCAGCAGACCAATCTTGGCTATTTCCAGGAGATTAAGCAGATCAAGCAGGTAGGCTATTTCCCACCGTCTCCGCCTCCCGAAGATATGCCTCAGTTTTAACAATTTTACCTCGTTTAAAGAAAGTCTTTGGCGGAAACGCCAAAGACTTTCTTTACGTTTTTTTGCTGTTTTTTGTTTTTAACAGTAACATAGCGCTTTTCTGACAACTTTTTTCAGAGCCTTTATATATATTGCACAAGCACCCTGTTAAATTTTTGGCATTTTGGCATCTTGTAAATTCTTCTTGCAGGGCATAGAATGATTATGTCAAAAAAATGTCAATCGTTTGTGTGTGTTTCGATTGGCAGGGTATTTTTATGCAAAAAGAGATGAAAAAGATATATATGAATGCATATATATAAATTATAAGGGGAGTTGAGTTCGTGTTTAAGAAATTCACAAACGGCTGCGTGCGCGTAGTCAACAGGTGGTTGCCTGATCCGTTTCTGTTTGCGGTCATCCTGAGCATCGTCGTCTTCATCTTCGGCATGATTTCTACCAAAATGGGTCCTGTGGGCATGATCAAAGCCTGGGGCAGCAACACTGGCTTCTGGGGTCTGCTGTCGTTCTCCATGCAGATGGCTCTGGTGCTGGTACTGGGTTCCGCTATGGCTTCGGCCAAGATCTGCAAAAAGGGTCTGGGCAAGCTGGCCGGTCTGGCGCATGATAACCGCACGGCTATCATTGTCACCACCTTCTTTTCTACCATCTGCTGCTGGCTGAACTGGGGCTTTGGCCTGATTGCCGGAACTCTGCTTGCCAAGGAAGTGGCCAAGCGCGTTCCCACTGTGGACTATCCTCTGCTGATCGCCTCCTCCTACTCCGGCTTCGTTATCTGGCACGCCGGTCTTTCCGGTTCCATCCCTCTGGCGCTGAACATGGAAGGCGGCTACAAGGTGGGCGAGCAGATCTTCTCCGCCCCTACCAGCCAGACCATTTTCCACCCCATGAACCTTATCATGGTGGGCGCCATTCTGTTGCTGATGCCCTTCGTCAACTACGCCATGCACCCCAACAAGGAACACACCAAGATGGTCAACCCCGCTCTGCTGGAAAACGAAGTGGAGCGTACATATGAAGTCAAGACCCCGGCCGACAAGATGGAGCACTCCAGGATCCTGTGGCTCATCACTATCATCGGCGGCTTCGGTTATCTGGTGTATTACTTCGCCACGCTGAAGGGTTCTCTGGCCAGCGGCCTGAACCTGAACACCGTGAACTTCCTGTTTATGTTCCTGGGCATCCTGCTCCACGGCGACCTGCGCAAGTATGTGGATGCCATCTCTGACGCCGCTTCCGGCGCCGCCGGCATTCTCCTTCAGTTTCCCTTCTATGCCGGTATCATGGGCATGATGGTAGCCGCCAACGCCGACGGCATATCTCTGGCCAGCGTCATCTCCGACTTTTTCGTGAGAATTTCCAACTCCGTGACCTTCCCGATGCTGACCTTCCTCAGCGCCGGTATCGTCAACTTCTTCGTTCCCTCCGGCGGCGGCCAGTGGGCTGTTCAGGGCCCCATCGTGATGCCTGCCGCACAGGCCATGGGTATCGAAGCGGGCCGCGCCGCCATGGGTATTGCCTGGGGCGACCAGTGGACCAACATGATCCAGCCTTTCTGGGCCCTGCCTGCTCTGGGCGTGGCCGGTCTGTCCGCCAAGGACATCATGGGCTATCTGGTGATTGTCACCCTCTTCGTTGGCGTGATCGCCTGCCTGGGCTTCCTGGCTTGGGCCGCCTTCTTCTAAAACAAGTCCTGTATGCAAGCCAAAAGGACCGCTGCCACCGGCAGCGGTCCTTTTTTGCAGGTCATGCGGTCTGTCTGCGTGTGGCATATCAGCAGGACTGTTTTCCCAGCCCGCGCCGCTGCGCTGGCGCGCTTCTATACGGCGCCGAGTAAACGCACTCTTCCTTTATAATATTCTGTATTCTCTCAAGACGGCCGGTCCCGGTCGCCCCCAACGGTGTAGAGCGCCCGTTGGAGCGGTGATGGAGGGCTTTCCCTTTTCCCATCCCTGCGCATTCGCCTCCGGAATGCGTTTTCCCGCGGCAGGCAGCCGCCATCAGCGGGAAGCGCTGTTTGGAAGGGGGGCGTAGAGGCAAAAAGGCCGGCACAGCTGCGCTGTGCCGGTCTTTTTATGTTTGTTTGGTTTTCCTTCTCAGGATGTCTTTGTCAGTGCGTTATCAGCACTTTTCAAAGATGGTGGCAACGCCCATGCCGCCGCCGATGCACAAAGTGGCAAGACCCTTCTTGGTCTCGGGACGCTTCTGCATCTCGTGGAGCAGCGTGACAATGATGCGGGCGCCGGAGCAGCCGACAGGATGGCCCAGAGCCAGAGCGCCGCCGTTGACGTTGACCTTGGACATATCGAACTTCAGCTCGCGGGCCACAGCGATGGACTGGGCGGCAAACGCTTCGTTGGCTTCCACCAGGTCCATATCGTCGATGGTGAGGCCGGCCTTCTTCATGGCCTGACGGGAAGCGGGCACGGGGCCCACGCCCATGATCTTGGGATCCACGCCGCCCTGGCCCCAGCCGATCAGCTTGGCCATGGGCTTGAGACCATACTTGGCAACAGCTTCGCCGGAAGCCAGCACGATGGCGGCAGCACCGTCATTGATACCGGAGGCGTTGCCCGCGGTCACATGGCCGGCACCGACGTTCTCGGGATCATTCTTGGCAGCAGCCATGCCGAAGGTGTCAACGACCTTGTCGGCAGCGCCGTCGGCGGTGGCGGGGAAGCAGGGCTTCAGCTTGCCCAGAGACTCGGCAGTGGTACCGGCGCGGGGGAATTCGTCCACTTTGAAGTCCACCATCTGCTTTTTCACCTTGACGGGAACAGCAACGATCTCGTCTTCAAACTTGCCGGCGTTCTGAGCGGCTTCGCACTTCTGCTGAGAAGAGGCGGCAAACTCATCCACTTCCTGGCGGGTAATGCCCCAGATGTCACAGATGTTCTCTGCGGTGGAGCCCATGTGATAGTTGTTGTAAGCATCCCACAGACCATCGTTGACCATGGTGTCCACCATGGTGCTGTTGAACATACGGGCACCCCAGCGAGCGGAGGGAAGCGCATAAGGAGCAGCAGACATATTCTCCGTGCCGCCACAGACCACCACATCGGAATCACCGGCCAGGATGGAGCGAGCGCCTTCGATCACGGATTTCATACCGGAACCGCAAACCATGCCAACGGTGTAAGCCGGAACGCTCATGGGGATGCCAGCGCCCAGAGACACCTGGCGAGCCACGTTCTGGCCCAGACCAGCCGTCAGAATGCAGCCGAACATGACTTCATCCACGCTCTCCGGCTTCAGACCGGCACGGTTCAGAGCTTCCTTCACAACGATGGAGCCCAGCTTCGCGGCGGGAACGTCCTTCAGTGCGCCGCCAAAGCTGCCGATCGCGGTTCTGCAGCAATTAACTACATACAGTTCTTTCATGAATATATTCCTCCTATTGAAATTTGGGGTAAACTTTTTGATATCCTTATCGTAGTCAATTTTTTAACAATAGTCAACTACAAATTGGGGGGGATTTGATTTTCTTGAAAAATTCTCAGTTTGGACACATTCTCCGTCTGCTTTTTCGTCGTTTTGCCAAGAGAAAAAACGGGCGCCGCCGCTTTCTCAGCCGGCGGAATTGGCAGCACTGTCACTGCCGGGGAGAACGGTGGAACCGCTGCCGGTGGCGGCGATCAGATCAGAGCGCTTCTCCGTCAGAGTGGTATAGAATGTACCCACATCCAGATGGTTGTATTCCTTGGAATATGTCACGGACGAGGCGGCGCGGGCATCCTTGAGCTGCTGGGCAAAGTAGGCCTCCAAAAGGCCGGAGGGGTCCAGCGCCAGACGCATGGCCACATAGTAGCCGGCCGTGGTCTCGATGACGCCGCTGACCTCGTTTTCGCCAAGAGCGGACACGGCGGTCTCCAGTGTCTGATCCAGCGTACCGGGCGCAAACGTCAGACCGTTGGGATTCTTCTGCGCGCTGCCGTCCTCGCTGATGACGCCAGCGGTGTCAAAGGCGGCGCTGGCGTTGGGCGATGCCTTGAGCTGATCGGCAATGCTCTGGGCCTGCGCCTTCTTTTCCGCCTTCTCCTCATCGCTCAGGCCGGTGGTGCTGAAGAAGATCTCCTTGATGGTCATGTAATTGCCCTGGGCGCCGTAGGCGTTGAGGGCGTCCACCCCGGGATAGAGCTTGCTTTCCGGGTTGCAGAACTGCTCATACACATGGGCGTAGAGGTAATAAACAGAGTTGATGTCCTTAAACGCTTTTTCCGAAACGCCCAGGAGCTTGATCTGGTTGGCATAGCCTTCCTCGCTGCCGTAATAGGCCACATACTGGCTGCGCTCGGCGTCGATGGCCGCCTTGTCCTCCGCGGTGAGGGTGATGCCGTTTTCCGCAGCCCACTGGCGGATAATGGCGTAGAGCTTCACCGTCTCCAGGGCGTCGGTCTTGGCGTAATTGCCGTAGGTCATGCCCTCGCTGATTTCCGCGTTCCAGTCGATGCCGCTGACATAGTAGGACAGATATTCGCAGTCATAGGCCAGCCAGTAGAGATATTCCTCCGCGCTGACAACTGTTCCGTTGATGGTGACGATCTGGCCGTCGGGGTGAATGCCCGCCGACGCATAGTACAGTCCGTCCTTGCGGACGCCGTGTTTCCCGGTATAGACCACAGCAGACATGATGACCGCCGTTACCAGGAGCATCGCCAGAATCCTGGGTAAAAATTGCTTCACTGTTTTCATAATATTGAACCCTTTCTTTTATATTTCAAGGCGCAAAATCACCAAAAGTTACGCTCCTGTGCATTTTCCGCTTGAATCCAACGTCTGCATGGCATCCTCGCGTTTTAAGAATTTTCCTCCGCCGCCTGTTCTTCGCTCTTGAGCCGCAGCTCCTCCACCAGAGCGCCGGCCGCTTCCAGAATGTCTTCTTTTTCCTTGAGCACCAGCGTCAGATGGGGATTGTCGCCAGCCGAAAGCATCAGGCGGGAGCGGTATTGGGGCTTCCCGCACACCGCCATCAAGGACGGCACATCCATCCGCGGCCCAAGGCTGAACACCAGGCTGCGCCCCTTCTGGGTGATATCCGTGACACCCACGGCTGCTGCCGAGGCCCGCAAAAGCGCCACGTCCAGCAGCGCCAGCACCGAGGCGGGGGGATTGCCGTACCGGTCCAGAAGCTCATCCAGCAGTTCGCCGGAATCCTCCGCCGAGCGCACTGCCGCCATCCGGCGGTACAGATCCATCCGCTGTTCCGGCGAGCGGACGTAGGTCTCCGGGATGTGGGCCGACACTGTGAGATCCGCGGAACAGTCCGTACGGATCTGCTGTTTCTTGCCCTGCTCTTCCAGCACCGCGTCCTCCAGCAGCTTGAGGTACATATCGTAGCCCACGCTCATCATATACCCCGACTGCTCCGGCCCCAGCAGATTGCCCGCGCCCCGGATCTCCAGATCCCGCATGGCGATCTTGAAGCCGGAACCGAAAGCCACATACTCCCGGATGGCCGTCAGCCGTTTGTTGGCCACCTCCGTGAGGATCTTGCCGGGTCGGTAGGTGAGATAGGCATAGGAGCGGCGGGCCGAGCGCCCGATCCGTCCCCGGATCTGATGCAGCTGGGACAGACCCAACCGGTCAGCATCCTCTATTATAAGCGTATTGACATTGGGAATGTCAATACCTGTTTCAATAATTGTGGTGCAGACCAGCACCTGCACCTCGCCGGCGCCCATCTGCTGCATGACGCGGCTGAGCTCCTGCTCGCTCATTTTTCCGTGGGCCACGGCCACGCGCACCTCGTCGCCCAGCATCTGCCGCAGGTGAGAAGCGGTGGAGTCGATGTTGTCCACGCGGTTGTGCATATAGTAAACCTGACCGCCCCGGCTCAGCTCCCGGCGAATGGCGTCCAGCAGCACCGGCCACTCATGCTCCAGCACATAGGTCTGCACCGGCTGGCGGTCCTGTGGCGGCTCTTCAATGGTACTCATGTCCCGGATGCCCGCCAAGGCCATGTTCAGCGTCCGGGGAATGGGGGTGGCCGACAGCGTCAGCGTATCCACCTGTTTGGCATGCTCCCGCAGTTTTTCCTTATGGGTGACGCCGAAGCGCTGCTCCTCGTCCACGATGAGAAGGCCCAGATCCTTGAACTCCACATTTTTTTGCAACAGCTTGTGGGTACCGATGAGCAGATCCACCTGCCCTTTTTTGGTAGCTTCCAGAATGCCTTTTACCTGCCCCGGCGTGCGGAAACGGGAGAGCACTTCGATGCGGACGGGAAAGCTGCGGAATCGATTCATGGCCGTGCTGTAATGCTGCTGGGCCAGCACCGTGGTGGGCACCAGGATGGCGGCCTGCTTGCCGTCGAGCACACACTTCATCACCGCCCGCAGCGCCACCTCCGTCTTGCCGTAGCCCACGTCCCCGCAGAGCAGGCGGTCCATGGGAACGGGACGCTCCATGTCCGCCTTGATCTCCCGGATGGCTCGCAGCTGGTCTGATGTCTCCGTGTAATCGAAGGATTCCTCAAACTCCTGCTGCCAGGGAGAGTCGGGGGAGAAGGCAAAGCCGGAGAGCCGCTGGCGCTGGGCATAGAGCTGAATGAGCCCTTTGGCCAGATCCTTGGCCGCCGCCTTGGCTTTATAGGTGGTCTTGGCCCACTCGGTGCCGCCCAGCTTGTTAAGCCGGGTGCGTCCGCCTTCCTCGTCGCCGCTGCCGATATACTTGCTCACAAGATCCAGCTGCGTGGCGGGGACATAAAGGAAATCACTGCCGGCGTAGGCGATCTTGATATAGTCTTTTTCCACGCCGTCCACCGGCATCCGGATCATGCCCACGAACCGGCCGATGCCGTGGTGCACGTGGACCACCAGATCCCCGGGGGAGAGATCGGTATAGGATTGGAGCTTCTGGCGGTTGTCGTCGGTCTTGGGGGCGCGTTTGGGCGCGGTCTTCCCCGACACCGATTCCGTCAGTTGACCCTCCGTCAGCACCGCCAGCTTCCGCTGGGGGTATTCACTGCCGGCGGAAAGAGCGCCCAGAGAGATTTGCACCCGCCCCGGAGGCGGCAGTTCTTCGCCGGCAAAATCCAGCGAGACGGGAATCTTTTTCTCCTCCAGCAGCCGCTGTAAATTTCGGGCGCGGGTCTGATTGCCGCACAGCACCAGCACCCGGCAGCCGGTGGTCAGATACTGCACCATATCGGTGCAGGCCGTTTCCAGACTGCCGCCGTAGGAGGAGAGCTGTTTGGCCGTCACCGACAAAAGCGCCTGAGGAGGCAGCAGATACCGGGAAGTGGGGAGACTGTCCGCCAGGCACACGGGAAACTCCGCCAGCTTTTCCGCCAGCTGATGCTCTGTCAGCGCGAACACCGCCATCTCTCCCGCCAGAAGGCCGTTTTCCATGGCCGAGGCGGCGTCCTCTTTGAGCTGCCACAGATAGCCGTGGACACGCTCTGTCACCCGGACGCTTTCGCTGACAAACACCAGTGCGTCCGGGGCCAGGTAATCCAGCGCCGTCTCCAGTCCCTCGTATACCGCTGCGGCATACCGGTCCCGGCCGCCGGGCACGATGCCCTGACGCAACTTCTCCGCGTCGTCGGCGAGCCGCTCCATCAGCGGCGTCGTGTTTTTTTTCTTTTGCAGTCGGGCGGCCGCTTCCTCTAAATGCCGGGCCGTCCGCTCCAGCCCCTCTTCGTTGTAAGCGGGCAAAATTTCCTCCGCCGGCAAAAAGCGGGCTTCATGTATATTCCGGATACGCCGCTGGGTGGCCGGATCAAAGGCGCCCATGGCGTCAATCTCATCGTCAAAAAACTCGCAGCGGACGGGAAAGCCCATCTCGGGGGAGTACACGTCCAGAATGCCACCCCTCAGCGCGAACTGGCCCACACCTTCCACCTGCTCGGTGCGGGTGTAGCCGCTGTGCACCAGCGTCTGCGTCAGCACCGCCAGATCGTGACGCTGCCCCGGCGCCAGTGTCAGCGTCAGATCCAGCAGCACCTGCCGAGGCATACTGCGCTGCATCAGGCCGTCTATAGTGGCCACCACTACGGGCGGCTTCTCCCGCGCCATGCGATACAGCGCCTCCAGCCGGCAATGCTCCCACTGCCGGGAGGCCGCTGCCACCGGGCTGAGCTCCAGCTCCCGCCCCAGCAGAAGCACCACCTCTTCGCCCGTCAGCGCCGTCAGATCCGCCGCCTGGCGCCGGGCCTCTTTTTCGTCGGCGCAGACCACCGTCAGCGGCCGCCCCGTTGCCAGACGCAGCGCCGCCGCCACCTGGCTGCGATGCACAGAGGACAGCCCTGTAATGGCCACCGGGCAGCCGCCCTGTTCCACGCGGTTAGCCGCCTCCTGTATTTCGCTGATGGTCAGCAGTTCTCTCAGCAGCCCTTCCATGCGCCGCCTCCTTTTTTCCATAATTTTCCAGTATCAAGCATAGGGCGGCGCAGCCCGCGCCAAAAGGAGGGGGGCTGTGCCTGCCGAATGATTCGATTGAGCCAGCCGCGGGGGCCGAGGGTGTCAGTTGTATCGGTTCATGGCTTTGTCCACGCCCTGGGCGATAAGACATTCCACCGCCTCCGGCACACGCTCCAGCGCCGCGTCGATGGCGGCCCGGTCATCGCCCTGGGGGCGGCCCGTGACCCAGTCGGCCACATCGTAGCCCGCCTGCGTGGGGGAGCCGACGCCCACCTTGATGCGGGGGAATTTATCGCTGCCCAGATGCAGAATGATGTTCTTCAGGCCGTTGTGGCCGCCGGCGCTGCCGCCGGGACGCACCCGCAGCTTGCCGGCGGGCAGGGAAATATCGTCGGAGATCACCAGCACGCGCTCCGGCGGCACCTTGTAAAACCGGGCCGCCTCGCCCACCGCTTCGCCGGATAGGTTCATGTAGGTCTGGGGCTTCATCACCAGTACCTTTTCGCCCCCCAGCTCCGCCACGGCGGTCCAAGAGCGAAAACGCAGCTTGTTGAACTTGAGATGTTTCTTCTCCGCCAGTAGGTCGGCGGCCATAAAGCCCATATTGTGGCGGGTGCCGTCAAACCGGGTGCCATAGTTCCCCAGGCACACCAGAAGCCAGGTGACGCCGCCGGCGTTGCTTTTGCCAAACAGCAAGGTCGTTCCTCCTTTATCAAACAACGGGAAAAGCAGGGCGAAGGAGAGGCTCCTCCGCCCTTGCATTGTATTAAAAAAATGTGTCAGTTAAACAGCTTGGAGATAGAAATTTCCTGATAGATGCGCTCAATGGCCTCGGAAAACATGGGCGCCACGGACAGATACTTGATCTTCTGGGAAACGGCGGCATTCACAGCGGGAATGGTGTTGAGGAAGGCGATCTCGTGGATGACGCTGTTGTTGATACGCTCGATGGCGGGGCCGGAGAGCACCGCGTGGGACGCGCAGGCATAGACGCTGCTGGCGCCGCCCACTTCCACGATGGCCTTGGCGGCGTTGCACAAAGACCCGCCGGTATCCACCATGTCGTCGAAGAGAATGCAGTCCTTACCGGCCACGTCGCCGATGACGTTCATCACTTCGCACTGGTTGGCCTTCTGACGGCGCTTATCCACAATGGCAAGGCCCATATGCAGCTTCTGGGCGAAGGTGCGGGCACGGGACACTGAGCCAACGTCGGGGGAAACCACCACCATGTTGTCCACTCTCTCGCCAAACTTCTTGGCGTAGTAGTCCACGAAAATGGGGTTGCCCAGCAGGTTGTCCACGGGAATATCAAAGAAGCCCTGGATCTGGGAGGCGTGCAGGTCCATGGTCAGCACACGGTCGGCGCCGGCCGCGGTGAGCATATTGGCCACCAGCTTGGCGGAAATGGGATCACGGCTCTTGGCCTTGCGATCCTGACGGGCATACCCGAAATAGGGGATCACCGCCGTGACACGGCCTGCGGAGGCACGTTTGCAGGCGTCGATCATAATGAGCAGCTCCATCAGGCTGTCATTCACGGGCTTGCAGGTGGAGTTAATCAGAAATACATCGCTGCCGCGCACCGATTCATACAGTGAAACGGAAACCTCGCCGTCGGCAAAGTTCTTGACCTCAGACTCACCCAATTTGAGGCCCATCAGCTTGCAGATCTCTTCCGCCAAAGCGGGATTGGCGTTGCCGGTAAAAATTTTAATATCTTTCCCATGAGAAATCATTTTTCAACACACTCGCTTTCTATCCTTTTTCTAAAAAACTTTCTCTCATTATAAACAGCCCGCGGGCTATCATACTGGTGGTCCGCCGCGCTTTTGGCGCAAAGAAAAACCGCCCTGTGCCGCTTTTGGGTCAAACTGTCTCCCCTCTTATTTCAGAGAAAAAACACGAAGCCCTCTCGCGGCATAAGCGGCCTTCTATAAAAAAGGAAATCCCGCTGCACGGCAAGCATCACTGTTCGTCTGTCCATCGGTATCCCCTCCTTCCATCGGCTTTATACCCTTCTTGTTGCTCCTATTATAACAGGCTGTTTTAAAAAATCCAGTATTTTAAATTAAATTCTCAGAATATTTTTAAATTTGCCCAAATCGCTTTTCTTTTTTGATTTTTCTGCCAGTTTTTTCTCAAAATTCAATTTTGCCTGTCAATTTACCGAGATTTCAAATCAATCATGCTGAATTTTTCAGTATTTCTCAAATAAATATTGTCTTTCCCCGATTTTATAGTTGAATTTTCAAGTATTTTGCATTACAATAGGCAAGTCATTTTAATGGCAGCAAAAAGAGGTTACACTATGCTCAATATTGTTCTGGTGGAGCCGGAAATCCCGCAGAATTGCGGCAATATCGCCCGCACCTGCGCCGCTACCGGCAGCCGCCTGCATCTCATCCGCCCGCTGGGCTTTGACATTTCCGACCGCGCCGTGAAACGGGCGGGGCTGGACTACTGGCATCTGGTGGAGGTGTCGGTGTACGACGATCTCACCGATTTTTTCACCAAAAACCCCGATGCCGACGACTTTTGGCTGGCCACCACTAAGGCACCCCAATCTTATCAGGAGGCTTCCTTCCGAGACAGCTGCTGGCTCTTTTTCGGAAAAGAGACCGCCGGGTTGCCGGAGGATTTTCGCCTGGCGCACTATGACCGCTGCATTCGTCTGCCCATGCGCGCGGAGGCCCGCAGCCTGAACCTGTCCAATTCGGTGGCCATCATCACCTATGAAGCGCTTCGCCAGCTGGGCTTTCCCGGCCTTCTGGGTGAGGGAGAAATGAAGTCATAAAATACTTTCATAAGGAGTGCTGTATATGAACTATAACAAGAAGACCATTCTGGATGTTGACGTCAAAGGGAAAAAAGTCCTGCTGCGCTGCGACTTTAACGTACCCCAGGACAAAGAGACCGGCGCCATCACCAGCGACAAGCGCATTGTGGCCGCACTGCCCACCATCCGCTACCTACTGGACAACGGCGCGGCCGTGATCGCCTGCTCCCACCTGGGCAAGCCCAAGGGCGAGTGGAAAACCAAGCTGTCTCTGGCTCCTGTTGCCAAGCGTCTGAGCGAGCTGCTGGGCCAGGAAGTCATTTTCGCCTCCGACGTGGTGGGCGAGGACGCTCAAACCAAGGCCAAGGCCCTCCAGGGCGGCCAGATCATGCTTCTGGAAAACCTGCGCTTCCATATTGAAGAAGAGAAAAATGACCCCGCTTTTGCCAAAAAGCTGGCCGATATGGCCGAGCTGTATGTGTCCGACGCCTTCGGCTCCGTGCATCGCGCCCACGCCTCTACCGTCGGTGTGGCGGCCTACCTGCCCGCCGTGTCCGGCCTGCTGGTGGCCAAAGAGCTGGAGATCATGGGCGGCGCTCTGGAAAATCCCACGCGTCCCTTTGTGGCCGAGCTGGGCGGCGCCAAGGTCTCCGACAAGCTGGGCGTCATCAACAACCTGCTGGACAAGGCCGACACCATCATCATCGGCGGCGGCATGGCCTATACCTTTGCCAAGGCCCAGGGCGGCTCCATCGGCAAGAGCCTTTGTGAAGAAGATCGTCTGACCTACGCGCTGGACATGATTGCCAAGGCCAAGGAAAAGGGCGTGAAGCTGCTGCTGCCCGTGGATACCGTGGCCGCCAAGGAGTTTTCCGCCGACGCCACCCCCGTGGTGGTGGAGGCCCACGCCATTCCCGATGATATGGAGGGTCTGGACATCGGCCCTAAGACCGTGGAGCTGTTCTGCGATGCCGTGAAGGGCGCCGGCACCGTGGTGTGGAACGGGCCCATGGGTGTGTTTGAGTTCCCCGCCTTTGCCAAGGGCACCAAGGCACTGGCACAGGCGCTGGCCGACTCTGGCGCTGTGACCATCGTGGGCGGCGGTGACAGTGCGGCAGCTGTGGAGCAGATGGGCTTTGCCGGCAAGATTACCCACATCTCCACCGGCGGCGGTGCTTCCCTGGAGTTCCTGGAGGGCAAGGAGCTGCCCGGTGTGGCCTGCCTGCTGAACAAGTAAGCGCGCCAACTTTCTTTTGTTGTTCTATTTATATAAATTTCATATAGACGAGGAGTAATAGAGTATGAACCGCAGATACCGCAAAACAATTATCGCAGGCAACTGGAAGATGAACAAAACCGCGTCCGAAACCAAGAAATTCGCCGAGGAGCTCAAGGCGATCATGCCCAAGGCCAAATGGTGCGACGTGGTGGTCTGCGTCCCTTATGTCAACATTCCCACCGCCATCAAGGCTTTCAAGGATATGCGCGTTTCCGTGGGCGCGGAGAACCTGTTCTATGAAAAGGACGGCGCCTACACCGGTGAGGTGTCCGCCGACATGCTGAAGGACTTGGGTGTGAAGTACGTTATCATCGGCCACAGCGAGCGCCGCCAGTATTTCGGCGAGACCGATTTTGCTGTGAACAAAAAGGTGCAGGCCGCTCTGGAAGCCGGTCTCCATCCCATTATCTGCGTGGGTGAGTCTCTGGAGCAGCGCGAGCTGGGCATCACCATGGAGCTGATCGCTCTGCAGGTCAAGTCCGCTCTGGCTGGCGTGCCCGCCGACAAACTGCGCAAGTGCGTCATCGCCTATGAACCCATTTGGGCCATCGGCACCGGCCGCACGGCCACCGCCGAGCAGGCCGCCGAGGTGTGCACCTTCATCCGCACCACTGTGCGTCACCTGTACGGTGCCCGCATCGCCCGTTCCATCACCATTCAGTACGGCGGCTCCATGAAGCCCTCCAACGCTTCCGAGCTGCTGGCCCAGCCCGATATCGACGGCGGCCTGATCGGCGGCGCCGCTCTCAAGCCCAACGATTTCGTGGCAATCATCAACGCAGCTAATCAGGACTGATTGATCAGAATCGAGGAATATCATGAACAAAACGCCTACGACGCTCATTATCATGGACGGCTTCGGCCTGACGGAGCAGATGGAGGGCAACGCCGTTAAAACGGCCCGCACACCGGTTTTGGACCGTCTCTTCGCCGAATATGCTCACACCACTCTGTCCGCCTCCGGGCTAGACGTTGGTCTGCCGGCCGGGCAGATGGGCAACAGCGAGGTTGGCCATACCAATATTGGCGGCGGCCGGGTGGTCTACCAGGATCTGCCACGCATCACTTGCTCCATCGAGGACGGCTCCTTTTTCCGCAACCCGGCCTACAACAAGGCCATGGACGACTGTCTGGAAAAGGGGACCAGCCTGCACCTGTTCGGCCTGCTGTCCAACGGCGGCGTTCACTCCCATAACACCCACCTGTGGGCGCTGATGCAGATGGCCAAGGACAAGGGCCTTTCCAAAGTCTATCTCCACGCCTTTTTGGATGGCCGTGACGTTTCCCCCACCTCGGGCCGGGACTTTGTGGCCGAGTGTCAGGAGAAGTGCCGGTCCATCGGGATCGGCAAGATCGCCACGCTGATGGGCCGTTACTACGCCATGGACCGCGACAAGCGCTGGGAGCGCCTGCAAATGGCTTATGACGCCATGGTTTACGGCGAAGGCATTCAGAACAGCGATCCTGTGGACGCGGTGAAAAAATCTTACGCCAACGGCGTCACTGACGAGTTTGTGGAGCCGGTGGTCTGCGACAGCGAAGGGATGATTTCCGACAACGACAGCGTCATTTTCTTCAACTTCCGTCCCGACCGGGCCAGGGAGATCACCCGTGCCTTTGTGGATCCCGCTTTCGACGGTTTCCAGCACGAGTATTTCCCTACCACCTACGTCTGCAACACCGAGTATGACGCCACCATGCCCAACGTGCTGGTGGCCTTTCCCCGCATCCGTGTGGAAAACGGTCTGGGCGAGTACCTCAGCAGCCTGGGACTGACCCAGCTGCGGATCGCCGAAACCGAAAAATACGCCCATGTCACCTTCTTCTTCAACGGCGGCGTGGAAACGCAGTATCCCGGCGAGGACCGGGTACTGGTGGCCTCCCCCAAGGTGGCAACCTACGATCTCCAGCCGGAGATGAGCGCCTTTGAGGTGTGTGACAAGTGTGTGGAGCGCATTGATTCCGGTGCCTATGACGTGATCATTCTCAACTTTGCCAACTGCGACATGGTGGGTCACACGGGTGTCTTTGACGCGGCTGTGAAGGCTGTGGAAACGGTGGACACCTGCGTGGGCCGGGTGGTGGATGCCACGCTGCGTATGGGCGGCATCGCCATGGTCACCGCTGACCACGGCAACGCCGAGCAGATGACGCAGCCCGACGGCAGCCCCATGACGGCGCACACCACCAATCTGGTGCCCTTTATCCTCTGCGGTGCGGGCACCGAGCTGCGCAGCGGGAAGCTGGCCGATATTGCGCCCACCATTCTGGACGTGATGGGCTTGCAGTGCCCGCCGGAAATGACCGGCGAAACGCTGATCGTCAAGTAACAAACGCGGGAGCTGCCCCAGGGCGGCTCCCCTTTCCTTGCGCGCGGAATACTTGCTATTCATGGCCGGAGACACTTCCGGCAGGGGAATGAAGTTCTCCCCCGGATTTTCCGAAACCGCCCCGCGGGCTGATGACTTCTACGATTTTTGTGGAACACGGGGAGGCATCATGATGCTCAACTGTCTATTTGTGGGACTGGGCGGTTTTATCGGCTCGGTGTGCCGGTATCTCATCGGTCTTCTGCCTGTGCGGGAGGGAACGGTCTTTCCGTGGAAAACGCTGGCCATCAACGTGGCGGGAGCTTTTGTCATCGGCCTGATCGCCGCACTGGCCGCCCGGGAGGACGGCATGGACCCCCGGATGGTCCTTTTCTGGCGGGTGGGGATCTGCGGAGGCTTTACCACGTTTTCCACCTTTGCCTTTGAAAGCGGGGAACTGCTGCGACAGGGCAACGGCGCTTTGGCTCTTGCGTATATTTTCTCCAGTGTGTGTTTCAGCATTCTGGCGGTGTTTGCCGCCCAGACGCTGACTCGCTGAAAAAAACATGTCTTTGCTTCCTGCGGATTTTCCGCAGGAATTTTTTTCTTTTTCTGCCGGATTCTGTTTAAAAGAAAGGCCCTTTGCCCATACTAAGGACAGCAATTCTTTGAATCCGGCAGGCCGCGGGCCGGATAACCGCGGCAGTCAGAATCCGCTTCTGACCGGAAAGGCACTTATGAAACCCAATCATTCTTCTCCCTGGAAAAGCCTGTTCGGCGGCAGAGGGCTCTACATAGCCCTTGCCGTCTGTCTGCTGGCGGTGGGAGCTGTGGGCTATTTCACCGTTCTGCGTCCCGAAAGGACGCCGCCCACGCAGCAGGCCATGATCCCCGAGACCGTGGAACAACCGGAAGAAACCACACCCACCGCTCCGGTGGCCGCCGCCGCGAAACCGGAGCCTGCCACCGCCGCGCCCGCCGCGCCGGAGGTCTCCGCTCCGCAGACCACCACGCCCCACATCATCGACCCCATCAATGGGAAGACCGTGGCTGCTTTCAGCATGGACGAGCTACTCTATGACGAGACCATGGCCGACTGGCGCACTCATAACGGCGTGGACATTTCCGCCGATGAGGGCGCGCCTGTGAAGGCGGCGGCTGACGGCATCGTGGCCTCCGTCAAGAACGACGAGCTGATGGGCGTCACCGTCACCATCAAGCACACCGACGGCTATCAGACCGTCTACGCCAATTTGCAGGAAAAGCCGCCGGTGGCGGAGGGCCAGGAGGTGGCCGCCGGTGATGTCATCGGTTATGTGGGCACCACCTCCCAGGCCGAGGCCAAGATGGCGCCCCATTTGCACTTCTCCGTGCTCAAGGACGGCGACGTCATCGACCCCTCCGATTTTCTCAACTGAATTTCTCTTTATGCACAAAAAAAGAGCTGCCCTGCGGCAGCTCTTTTTTGCGTCATTATTTACTCTTCAGTTCGCCGTTGGCGGCGGCGGTGAGATAGGCGTTGATAAATCCGTCAATGTCGCCGTCCATCACAGCCTGGATATTGCCGTTTTCAAAGCCGGTACGGGTATCCTTGGCCAGCGTGTAGGGCATGAACACATAGGAACGGATCTGGCTGCCCCACTCGATCTTCATCTGTACGCCCTTGATATCGGAGATCTTCTCGGCGTGCTGCTGGGCTTTCAGCTCCGCCAGACGGGCCCGCAGCATCTTCATGCAGTTGTCGCGGTTTTGGAACTGGCTGCGCTCGGTCTGGCAGGAGACCACCACGCCGGTAGGCAGGTGGATGAGCCGAACGGCGGAAGAAGTCTTGTTGATGTGCTGGCCGCCGGCACCGGAGGAGCGAAACACCTGCATTTCGATCTCCTCGGGGCGGATCTCGATCTCGCTGTCATCAGCCATTTCGGGCATAACCTCCAGCGCCGCGAAGGAGGTCTGCCGGCGGGCGTTGGCGTCAAAGGGGGAAACGCGCACCAGACGGTGCACGCCGTTTTCACTGCGCAGATAGCCGTAGGCATTGTCGCCCTCAATCAAAATGGTGGCGCTCTTGATGCCGGCGGTGTCGCCGTCTTCATAGTCCATCACCTGATAGGTGAAGCCGTGGCGCTCGGCCCAGCGGGTATACATCCGGTAGAGCATTTCGGTCCAGTCCTGGGCCTCGGTGCCGCCGGCGCCGGCATGGAAAGTCAAAATGGCGTTGTTGGCGTCGTACTCGCCGGTGAGGAGCGCCGCCAGACGCCGGTCGCTGATCTCTTTTTCCAGCGTTTCATAAGCCGCCGTCACGTCGGACACCAGAGAATCGTCGTCCTCCTCCTGGGCCATTTCGCACAGCGTCAGCGCGTCCTGCCAGTCAGACACCAGCCGGTCATACTTTTTCACCTTGTTCTCCAGCTGCTTCATCAGCCGGGACACCTTCTGGGAATGCTGCACGTCGTTCCAAAAGCCGTCCTGCTCCGTTTCCTTTTGCAGCTGGGACAGCTCCTGCCGGGCATCGTCCACCGCCAGCGCCTTTTCCAGCGCACTGAGCGTAGGCTCCAGCCCCAGCAGCTTCTGTTTATATTCATCGTACGCAATAACTGCCATAGTAATTGTCTCCTCTGTCGGTTTTCTATCTAATCACGGTATATTATACCCAAAATCACAGGTCATGTAAAGGGAAAAGCGCACGCATTTACTGTGCCGAACGCATCTCCCGCAGCACCCGCCGCGTCAGGGGCACGGTGAGCAAAAAGGCACACACGTCGGACAGCGGCTGTGCCAGCTGAATGCCCAAGGCGCCAATGAACTGGGGCAGGATCAACACCGCCGGAATGAAAAACAGTCCCTGGCGGGCCATGGCCAGCACCGTGGCCTCCCGCACCTTGTTGATGGTCTGGGTGAGCATACTGCTCATCATATTAAAGCCACACAGGAAAAAGGTGCAGCACTGGAGGCGCAGGGCGCTTGCCCCGAAAGCGATCACGTCCGGGTCGTTGCGGAAAAAGCCCACAATCTCCGGGGCGAACAAAAATCCCGCCACCGACACCACCGCCAGAAACACGGTGGACACCTTAATACAGAACCAGTAGGCTTTTTTCACCCGGTCATAAAGAAAAGCGCCGTAGTTGAACCCGCACACCGGCTGAAAACCCTGGCCGAAGCCGATGAGCACCGCCTGGGCCAGATACATGGCCCGGCTCACCACCGACATGGCCGCCACCGCCGCGTCGCCGTACCATCCCGCCCCCCGGTTGAGGCAGATCGTGGCGATGCTGGCAAGACCCTGCCTGCAAAGGGAGGGCAGACCGCCCTTGACAATCTCCCGCAGGTAGGGGCGGCTCATGGTAACGTTTTTCACCCGGATCTTCAGATTGCCGCCCCGGGAGCAGCCCACCAAAAGCAAAACGAACGAGCAGAGTTGGCTGATGATGGTCGCCAGTGCGGCGCCGCCCACACCCATGCCGAGTACGAAGATAAAAAACGGGTCCAGTCCCACATTCAGCACGGCGCCTGCCACGATGCCCACCATGCCGTAGATGGCGCTGCCCTGAAACCGCAGCTGGTTATTGAGCACAAAGGACGCCGTCATGTACGGGGCACCGATGAGGATCAGACGCAGATAACTCCTGGCGTAGGGCAAAATGGTTTCCGTGGAGCCCAGCAGCCGTGCCAGAGGAGAGAGAAAGATCTCCCCTATCAGCGTAATCAGCAGTCCTGTCAGCAGCGACAAAAAAAAGCCCGTGGCCGCCATTTTGGCCGCGTTCTCGGTCTCCTGCTGTCCCAGCTTCCGGGAGATGTAGTTGCCGGAGCCATGGCCGAAAAAGAAGCCCGCCGCCTGGATAATGGCCATCAGAGAGAAAGCCACGCCCACCGCGCCGGTGGCACTGTTGTTGATCTTTCCCACAAAAAAGGTGTCTGCCATGTTGTAACAGGCCGTGACCATCATGCTGACGATGGTGGGCACCGCCATTTCATACACCAGATGCTCCACCGGCGCCGTTGTCATCCGGACAAATTTCTGTTCCTGCTGTTCGTTCACTTCTCGTTCCTTCTTTCCGTCCGCCTTCGCAAGAGGGCTGCCGGCCATCCGCGGTCTTCTGACCCGCCGCCCAAAAAAGAACCACGCCTTATTCGGCGTGGCTCATCGTCTGGAGCAGGATACGGGAGTCGGACCCGCCTCTTCGGCTTGGGAAGCCGACGTACTACCGATGTACTAATCCTGCGTGCCGGATTATTATACCAGAAACTTTTCCGCATTGCAACTCAAAATACAGCGGTTTCGGTATGTTTTTTTACCCCGCGGCATACCTTTTACCAAAGGCTTGGGAGGGATTTTCATGAAAAAATGCAGTCTGGTACTTTGTCTGGTGCTGTTGTTTTCTTTGTTGCTGCCGGTGCGGGCGCAGGCCGCCGAGCTGCCGCTGGATTCGGAATCGGCGCTTCTGATGGAAAAAGAGACCGGACAGGTGCTTTACGCCAAAAACGAGCACGAGGCGCTGGAACCCGCCAGCGTCACCAAGGTAATGACGCTCCTGCTGGTGATGGAGGCCATCGACAACCACGTCATCTCCTATGACGACGTGGTCACCGCCAGCGCCTACGCCACCAGTATGGGCGGCAGTCAGATCTACTTGAAAGAGGGGGAGCAGATGACGGTCCACGATCTCCTCAAGGCGGTGTGCGTGGCCTCCGGCAACGACGCGGCGGTGGCCCTGGCGGAGTATGTGGCAGGCTCCGCCGACATTTTTGTGGAAAAAATGAACCAGCGGGCTCAGGAGCTTGGCATGACCGACACCCACTTTGTCAACTGCACTGGTCTGCCTGCTGACGGCCACGTCACCAGCGCCTACGACATCGCCCTGATGAGCCGGGAGCTGATCCTCCATCACCCCGACATCCGACAGTTTACCACCATCTGGATGGACTCCCTGCGAAACGGGGCATTCGGTCTGTCCAACACCAACAAGCTCATTCGCTTTTATGACGGCGCTACGGGCCTGAAGACCGGCTCCACGGACACCGCTTTGTACTGCCTCTCCGCTACGGCGGAGCGGGACGGCATGGAGCTCATCGCCGCCATCATGAAAGGCCCCACCACCAACCAGCGTTTTGAGGACGCCAAGACGCTGCTGAACTACGGCTTTTCCACCTACGCCCTTTATACCGCCCAGCCCGACGAGGCGCTGCCGCCTGTCACCGTGTCGCTGGGCCAGCGGGAAACGGTGCAGCCTGTCACCGGCGGCATCGGCAAGCTGCTGGTGCAAAAAGCGCAGCTGCCGAGTCTGACCAAGTCCGTGACGCTGAAGGACGCTGTCATGGCGCCGGTGTCCGAGGGGGATGTACTGGGCGAGATGACCGTTTCCGACGGCAGCAACGTTCTCACCACCATTCCACTGGTGGCAGGGGAAAGCGTACCTCGCATGAGCTGGAGCGAGCTGCTGACAGAGTTCTTCCGCATGGCCCTGATGGCCGCGTAAACATAAATTTTTTATCGGTTTTTCGCCGCGTTTCCCTTGTAATCCGCCCTTTAAAGATGTAACATGATATCACATGTTAGAACGTTTATACACAGGAGGCATCTCTATGATTCAAGTTCGTCTGTCCCATATGCAGCGCTTTATTCCCCTGCCCTATGAAGCGGCACTGGCCCCCCGGCTGCGGATCGCGCACAACCACCTGCAGCACGGCGATGGCGTGGGCAGTTCTTTCACCGGCTGGGTCCATCTGCCCACCGACTATGACAAGGACGAATTTGCCCGCATCCAGCGTGCCGCCGCCAAGATCCAGCGTGATTCCCAGGCGCTGGTGGTCATCGGCATCGGCGGCTCCTATCTGGGCGCCAGGGGCGTGATCGAATGCCTTTGTTCTGCCAACTATAATCTGAAAAAGAAGAGCACACCCAACATCTATTTTGTGGGCAACAACCTCTCTTCCGACTATCTCACCGAGATCATGGAGCTGGTGGGCGATCAGGACTTTTCCATCAACGTGATCTCCAAATCCGGCACTACCACCGAGCCTGCCGTGGCCTTCCGCTTCTTCCGCAAGATGCTGGAAGAGAAGTACGGCAAGGCGGAAGCCGCCCGCCGGATCTATGCCACCACCGACCGCGCCAAGGGCGCGCTGAAGACCATGTCCGATCAGGAGGGGTATGAGACCTTCGTGGTGCCAGACGATGTGGGCGGCCGGTATTCCGTGCTCACCGCCGTGGGTCTTTTACCCATCGCCGTGGCCGGTGTGGACATTGAGCAGCTGATGGCCGGCGCCGAGACCATGATGGAAATCTGCGCCAAGGACGATATGTCCGCCAACGCCGCCTGGCAGTATGCCGCCACCCGGCACCAGCTGTACCACATGGGCAAAAAGATCGAGATCCTGGCCGCGTTTGAGCCCTCCTTCCGCTTCATGGCGGAGTGGTGGAAGCAGCTCTTCGGTGAGTCCGAGGGCAAAGAGAACAAGGGCCTTTTCCCCGCCAGTGCCGATTTTACCGCCGACCTGCACTCCATGGGCCAGTACATCCAGCAGGGCGAGCGTCATCTGTTTGAAACGGTGGTGCGCTTTGGCGAATCCCTGCATCAAAACGAGGTGCCTTTCGACAAAGAGGACCGGGACGGCCTGAACTTCCTGGGCGGGAAATCCATGGACTTTATCAACACCCAGGCCATGGACGGCGTGCTTCTGGCCCACGAAGAGGGCGGCGTGCCCAATATCGTATTGCAGCTGGGGCAGCTGGGGCCCTTCACCCTGGGCGAGATGATCTATTTCTTTGAATATGCCTGCGGTCTGTCCGGCTATCTGATGGACGTGAACCCCTTCGACCAGCCCGGCGTGGAGGCGTACAAGAAGAATATGTTCGCGCTTTTGAACAAACCCGGTTACGAGGAAAAGCGGGCAGAGCTGCTGGAAAAGCTGGGCCGCTGAGTCAAAGACGGGAAACATACCGATTCCAGCAGAGATGCCCTTTGGGGCATCTCTGCTTTTTTGAACAAATTTTGAATTATTTTTTCTGCGTTGCCATTTGGGACGGGATATGATATGCTTAGTGCAACCAAATTCACCACTATTTTTTCGAAGGAGTGATTTCTTATGGTTAGACTTATCATGGGCGCAAACGGTGCCGGAAAAACCAAACGGCTCATTGAACTGATGCATACGTCCGTAGAATCCGAATCCGGCAGCGTGGTCTGCATCGAAGCCAGCGCCGATATGACCTATGACCTGAATTACAACATCCGCCTGGTGGCCGCCGGCGAATATGGCATTGATTCTTTTGCCTGCCTGAAAGGCTTTGTCAGCGGCCTGTATGCCGGCAATTATGATATCTCCCACATCTATGTGGATAACCTGTGCAAGATCGCCAGAAGCGAGGACTTTCAGCAGATTGAGACATTTCTCAACTGGCTGGACAGGTTCAGCGAGAAAAACGGCGTGAAGTTCACCATCACGATCAGCGCCGATGAGAGCACCGCCACCGAGGGCATGAAAAACTTTCTGTAAACTGCCGCGCCACATCTGAAAACAGCTTTACCGAACCGGGACACTTTTTCAAAAAGTGTCCCGGCTTTTTGGTTCCCGCCGGAGGGGATGAGGCAGCGCAAATTAACCTTTACCTTTTTCTGCGTGTTTGTTATAATAAATTGATTATCGTGGTGGCTTATTCCCGTTGGGGTATGCCATCGCGGCGTATTTTAAAGAAAGGAGCGGTGCCGTATGAAATTTCAGAAGTGGAATGTTCCCCCCGCCCGAAAAGAAGCGGTGGCCGCCCTGATGGATGACGGATACCCCTATCTGGTGGCCGCAGTCCTGGCCTCCCGCCAGGTGACCACCGGGGAAGAAGCGGCGGTTTTTCTGGAACGGGATCAATTTCTGACCCACTCGCCCTTTTTGATGAAGGACATGAACCGGGCGGTGGAGCGGATCAACACCGCGCTGGAGCGCCGGGAAAAGATCGCCGTTTTCGGCGACTACGATGTGGACGGCATCACCGCCACGTGCATTGTGGCCGACTATCTCCGCTCCCGGGGGGCTGAGTGCCTCCACTATATTCCCCGGCGGATGGAGGATGGCTACGGCCTTGGCAACGAGGCCCTGCTCTCTTTGCACCAGCAGGGCGTCTCTCTGGTGGTGACGGTGGACTGTGGCATCACCGGCGTGGAAGAGGTGGCCTACGCCGCCACGCTGGGGCTGGATCTTGTCATTACCGACCATCATGAGTGCCGGGAGGAACTGCCGGCGGCCAAAGCCGTGGTGGATCCCCACCGCCCCGACTGTACCTACCCCTTTCCCCATCTGGCGGGCTGCGGCGTGGCACTGAAGCTGGTGCTGGCGCTGGGCGGCCCGGACCGGGAGGAGGCGCTTTTTTCCCGGTACTGCACGCTGGCGGCCATCGGCACGGTGGCGGACGTGATGCCCATGTCCGGGGAAAACCGCACCATTGTGTCCAGGGGTCTTGCCACCATTGACCGTTCCGATTTTATGGGCCTCCATGCCCTTTTGAAAGAAAGCGGTCTGGCGGGAAAGCCCATTACCTCCGTGCAGATTGGCTTTGTGCTGGCGCCCCGGCTCAATGCCGCCGGGCGCATGGGAGAGGCGGATCTGGCGGCGGATCTCCTTTTGACGGACGACGCCCAGCAGGCACAGACGCTGGCCCGGGAGCTGTGCGAGCTCAACCGGGAACGGCAGAATGTGGAGCAGAGCATTTACGCCCAGGCGCTGGAGATGGCCGAGGCCCTACCGGAGGAGCAGCGCAGCGCGCTGGTGCTGGCCAGCCCCCAGTGGCATCAGGGGGTGGTGGGCATCGTGGCCTCCCGCCTCAGCGAGAAGTGCTCGTGTCCCAGCTTTATGATCCATCTCTCCGGCGGCGTGGGAAAAGGCTCCTGCCGCAGCTGGGGCGGTTTCAACCTGTTTGCGGCGCTGGAACACTGTTCCGACCTGCTTTTGGGCTTCGGCGGCCACGAACTGGCGGCCGGCTTTACCATCCGCGAGGAGAACATTCCCGCCTTTCGGGAACGGATGAACCACTGCGCCCGCACCTACTGCGGCGGGGAAGCGCCCGTTTCCTCTCTGGACATCGACGTGTGTATTGATCGTCCCGGCAGCATCACGCTCCAGGAGGTGGAGGCGCTGGATCTGCTGGAACCTTACGGCTCCGGCAACACCCGGCCCGTCTTCTGCCTGCGGGGCGCCACACTGGAGAGCTTGCAGAACGTGGGGCAAAACCGCCATTTGAAGCTGCGTCTGTCCAAGGGCAGTGCGCAGTTTGACGCCATTTTCTTTTCCGCCTGCACCCAGACCTGCGGCGTGGCCGCGGGGAACCGGGTGGATACGGTGTTTTATCTGCAAGTCAATGAATTTCGCGGCAGCCGCAGCGTGCAGCTGCAAATGATTGACCTGCGCCCCTCCCTGTACCCCAGCGGCCGGGAGGAGGAATACCTGCATCTGGCTCAACGCTGCATGAAGGGGGAGAAACTGCTGCCCCGGGATGCCGTTCGGCTTTTACCCTCCCGGGAGCAGTGCGCCAGTCTGTGGCGATCGCTGCTGCGCGCCGTGCCGGAGAACGGCCTTCAGACGTATTACCTGCCATGCCTGCGGCAGCTGGCGGGATCGCTGCCCGGCGCCGAGCCCTTTTTGCGCGCCGCCTTCGGCCTTGAGATTTTTGCCGAACGGGGGCTTTTGGACCTGACACATACGGGAGACGAGGTCTTTTTGCGTGTCAAACGGCAGTCCGCAAAGGTCTGCCTTGAAAATTCCGCTTATCTCCGGCAGCTGTACGATGTGCTGGAAATATCAAACCGAGGTGATCTGCTGTGAAGCTTCAGGAACAATATGACCGCCTGGAGGAAACCGTCCGCGGTTACAATCCCGGCGCCAACTTTGAGCAGATCCGGGCCGCTTATGAATACGCCAGAGAGGCCCACAAGGATCAAAAGCGCAAGGACGGCTCTCCCTTCGTGACCCACCCGCTGGCCGTGGCGCAGATCGTGGCCGAGGAGCTGCATCTGGACTCGGAGTCCATTGTGGCAGCGCTGCTCCACGACTGCATCGAGGACACCCCCGTTACCCATGAGGATATCGCCCGGCTTTTTTCCCCCACCATTGCGGATTTGGTGGAGGGCGTGTCCAAGCTGACCCGCGTCCATTACACCTCCAAGGCCGAAGAGCAGATGGAGAATCTCCGCAAGATGCTCATGGCCATGTCCAAAGACATCCGCGTGATCCTCATCAAGATCTCCGACCGGCTGCACAATATGCGGACCATGGAGTATCAGTCCCTGGAAAAGCAGAAGCAGAAGTCCTTTGAGACCATGGAGATCTACGCTCCCATTGCTCACCGTCTTGGTATGCAGAAGATGAAGTGGGAGCTGGAGGACCTGTCCTTAAAGTATCTGGACCCCGTGGGTTACGAGGAGATCACCGAGGCGCTGGATGAAAAGGCCGCCGAGTACGACGGGTTTATGGCCGGCATCCACGATCAGATCATTCAGCGGCTCAAGCAGACGGGCATCAACGCCAGGGTCTACGGCCGCATGAAGCACCCTTACAGCATCTATCGCAAGATGTACACCCAGAACAAGTCCCTGGACGACGTGTTCGACCTCTTTGCCTTCCGGGTGATCGTGGCCACCGTGTCCGACTGCTACAATGTGCTGGGTGTGATCCACGACCTTTACAAGCCCATTCTGGGCCGGTTCAAGGACTATATCGGGACGCCCAAGCCCAATATGTATCAAAGCCTCCACACCACGGTGATGGGGCAAAACGGCATTCCCTTCGAGGTACAGATCCGCACCCAGGAGATGCATGAAATTGCCGAATACGGTATTGCCGCCCACTGGAAGTACAAGCAGGGCATCAGCGGCGAGAGCAACGAGCAAAGCTACGAATGGGTCCGCAAGCTGCTGGAAAACCAGGAAGGCGCGGACGCCGAGGACTTTATCCACTCGCTGAAGGTGGATATGTTCGCCGACGAGGTGTTCGTCTTCACTCCCCAGGGCGACGTGAGCAACTTGCCCGCCGGCGCCACGCCCATCGACTTTGCTTACAGCATCCACTCCGCCATCGGCAATTCCATGGTGGGCGCCAAGGTCAACGGCCGTTTGGTGCAGTTTGATTACCGCCTGCAAAACGGCGACGTGGTGGAGATCCTTACCTCCAAATCGGCGCACGGCCCCAGCCGGGACTGGATGAAGATCGCCCGCAGCAGCGAGGCTCGCTCCAAGATTCGCCAGTGGTTCAAGCGGGAGAAGCGGGACGAGAACATCGTCAACGGCCGTGCCTCCTTTGAATCGGAGCTGAAGCACTGCGGCATCTCCATGAAAGAGCTTTTCAGCGAGGAAAATCTCCCCGGTATTTTGAAAAAGCTGTCCTACACCTCTTTGGATGATATGTACGCCGCCATCGGCTACGGCGGCATCACGTCCCAGAAGATTCTGGGCCGTCTGCGGGAGGATGTCCAGCGCATCAACCACCAGCATCAGGTGGAGCGTCAGGCCACGGTGCCCGTGGAGGGCGTCCCCGGCCAGACCCGTCCCGCCGTTCCCGTGCGTCCCAGGGGAGAGCAGGGCATCGTGGTGGAGGGGCTGAGCAACTGTCTGGTGAAGTTTTCCAAATGCTGCACGCCCGTGCCCGGCGACGACATCGTGGGCTTTATCACCCGGGGCTACGGCGTATCCGTTCACCGCAGCGACTGTCCCAACGCGGCGCCCGACCGGCGCCGGCCGGAGGAGGCGGGTCGCTGGATCAAGGTTAGCTGGGGCAGCAATACCAAGGAATCCTACCGCACGATTTTGTCGGTCTTTGCCAAGGACCGCATCAATCTGATTCTGGATATTTCCACCGTCCTCAGCAGCACCAAGACCCATGTGGCGGGCCTCAACGCCCGCAGCACCGCCGACGGGTTTGCCGAGATCACGGTGGAGACCGACGTCTCCGGCGCGGACCATCTGCGCATGGTGATGAAAAAGCTGGAGCAGCTCTCCGGCGTCATGCGCGTCACCCGCCCCTCCGGCTAAAAGGCGGCGGGATGATACCTTTGATGGTCCTCTATGAAAAAAAGACACACCGGCGAATACAGTCGTCGGATGGATTATCGAAGACGGAAAACCGCACATGACCAGCGCGTACATCAAGGAAGTGAAGGAACACGATGATTCAAAAGTACGACACTGCACATCTGAAAGATGGTCGTACAGGAGCGGTCGTCGAAGTCTTTGGCGATGATGAAATTTTGATCGATGTTGTCTCCCCGCCTAAAGACCGGGAGACCATCAGCGTTACGAGCGAAGAAATAGACGCAGTAATTGAGAAATAACCACCAAATACGAGAGGAGTTTTTTTATGCGAGCTGTTTTAACCCGTGTCAGGCACGCCTCCGTCACCATTGACGGCGCCCTTCACAGCCAGATTGGGGAGGGCTTCCTGATCCTGCTGGGCATTACCCACAACGATACTGAGGCGCAGGCCGTCAAACTGGCGGACAAGCTGTGCTCTTTGCGTATTTTTGAAGATGAAAATGAAAAAATGAACCGAGGGCTGGAGGATGTGGGCGGTTCTCTTCTCATCGTCTCCCAATTCACGCTCTATGGCAACTGCAAAAAGGGTCGCCGCCCGGACTTTCTGGCGGCGGCGCGGCCGGAGACGGCCATTCCGCTGTACGAAAGGTTTGTGCAGCTCTGCCGCGACAAGGGCTTTCCCGTGGAAACCGGCGTCTTTGGCGCCAATATGCAGGTGGACTCCCTCAACGACGGCCCGCTGACGTTGGTGGTGGACACCGAGCTGCTGTAAGGAGAACTGTCTATGAAGATTTTATCCCTAAGTGTGGGCCCCATTATGACAAACTGCTATGTGCTGTGTGACGAGACGGAAAAGGTCTGCTTTGTCATCGACCCAGGCGACGAAGCCGACCGGGTAGAGCAGCTGATTGCTTCCTCCGGCTGTACTCCCAAGGGTATTTTGCTGACCCACGGCCATTTTGACCACTGCACCGGCGTGGCGGGTCTTCTGCTCCACTACCCGGAGCTGCCCGTCTATATCCACCCCAAGGACGCCTCAGATGAGATGGCGAGTGCCTACTATATGCGCTTTCCCCGCCTGCCGGAGAAAAACCAGCGCTATTATCGGGAGGGGGATCAGTTGACGCTGGGCAGTCTCACGGTGACGGTGATAGAGACGCCGGGCCACTCCCAAGGCTCCGTGTGTCTTGTGGTGGAGGATGCGATCTTCTCCGGAGACACGCTGTTCCGTCTTTCCTGCGGCCGCACCGATCTGGAGGGCGGCGACTACAAGGATATGCTCCGTTCTCTGGGCCGTCTGGGCCGGCTTGCGGGGCAGTACCGCGTCTATCCGGGTCATGAGGAGTTCACCGACCTTGACACGGAGCGCGGCGGCAACCCCTATGTGCAGCAGGGGATGCAGCGTTTTTAACTGATTTTGCGAACACACGAGGGACGCTTTATGAAACTGATTTTTCACGGACACAACGAACAATACGCGGTGGAGCAGAGCCTGCTGGCCCTGTTTCCCCAGGAGCGTCCCGTCTACGCCCCGGCGGAGGCCGGGGAGAACGCGGCGGACATCACCCTTTTTTCCGGAACGACCTACGCCACTGCCGTCACGAAGCTTTCCTACGGCGGCAAGACCGCCCGCGGCGTTTCCCGGGTCAGACTATCCGGCGCACCCGACGATTACCAGCGGGAGCGGCTGCGCCAGCGCGCGGTGAAGCTCAGTTTCTTCAAAGCGGCCCGGGAGATCACCGGCGAAACGCCGGCTTGGGGCGCCCTCACCGGCATCCGCCCGGGAAAGCTGGCCGCCCGGATGCTGGAGGAGGGGAAGTCCGCCGGGGAGACCGACCGGATTCTGCGGGACACCTACTTTGTTTCCTCCGCCCGGCGCCGTCTGTGTCTGGAAACAGCCCAGGCGGGGCTCGAGGCCGCCCGGGCGCTGTCGCCGGAGGATATTTCCCTGTATATCGGCATTCCTTTCTGTCCTACCCGCTGTGCCTATTGCAGCTTTGTGTCCAACTCGGTGGAAAAGTCCTTTCATCTGGTGGAGCCGTTTCTGGAGGCGCTGTTCGCGGAGATTGCCTCCGCCGGGCGGATGGTGGCGGAGCTGGGATTGCGGGTAAAGTCCTTTTACATGGGCGGCGGCACGCCCACCACGCTGACCGCGGACCAGATGGACCGCCTTCTGACGTGTCTTGAGACCCATTTTTCCCTGGCTCACTGCCAGGAGCTGACCATTGAGGCGGGACGTCCGGACACCATTACGGCGGAAAAGCTGGCGGTTTTGCGCCGCCACAACACCACCCGCATCAGCGTCAACCCCCAGACCATGGAGGATCACGTTCTGCGGGCCATCGGCCGCCACCACACGGGGGCGGACATTGAGCATGCCATGGAACTGGTGCGTCAGGCCCATTTCCCCCATGTGAACATGGACCTCATCGCCGGACTTCCCGAGGATACGCCGGAGGGCTTTTGTCGCTCTTTGCGCAGGTGCCTTGCCATGGGGGCGGATAACATCACCATTCACACCCTGTCGCTGAAAAAAGGCAGCCGCATTATGCTAGAGGGCAGCCGTATTCCCACCGCCGAAGAGGTGGGGCAGATGCTGGACTACGCCAATCCCACGCTGCGGGCCGCGGGCTTTGCCCCCTACTATCTCTACCGGCAGAAATATATGTCCGGCAGCTTTGAAAACGTGGGCTGGTGCATATCCGGCGGCGAAGGATTGTATAATATTTACATCATGGAGGAACTCCATACCATTCTCTCCCTGGGCGCGGGTGGCTCCACCAAGATGGTGGACTCGTCGCGGGAGCGAATTGAGCGGGCGTTCAACCTGAAATATCCGCAGGAGTATATCCAGCGGCCGGAAAAGATTGCTGCCAATCAGGCGGCCTTCCGGAAATTTTATGCGGAAGCAGGAAAATAGCGCAGCGGGGCCTCCCCCTTGCCGTTTTTCGCGGGCGTCCGGAAAGGGCATGGTATGGTAAAGGGGAAAAAACAGAACTTTTTGGGCGGCGCTGTGATCCTCACCGGCGCCGTGGCCATTGTAAAGGTATTCAGCGCGCTCTACAAGATTCCCCTGGGCAACATTCTGGACCGGGAGGGTATGGCTCACTTTTATGTGGCCTACAACATCTACAACCTGCTGCTGATCCTCTCCACGGCGGGTCTGCCACTGGCCGTTTCCCGCCTGGTGTCGGAGGCTTCGGCACTGGGGCGTGACAATCAAAAGCGCCGCATCCTGCGTGTGGGATTCGCCCTGTTTCTGGGGCTGGGCCTGCTGTTCGGCGGCGTTATGTTTTTTGCCACAAGACCCCTGACGATCCTTCTCCATGATTCTCTGGCTTACTGGTCCATCAAGGCGCTTTCTCCGGCGGTGCTGTGCGTGTGCCTGATGTCCGCCATCCGGGGCTATACCCAGGGGGAGGGCAATATGCTGCCCACCGCCGCCAGCGAGATCGTGGAGGCGCTGGGAAAGCTTCTGGTGGGGTTGACCCTGGCCTGGTATCTTCTGTCCCGGGGCGCGGCCTCGGAGATCGGCTCCGCCGGAGCCATTGCCGGCGTTACGGCAGGCACCGCGGCGGGATTTCTCTCTCTTTTGTGGTATATGCTGCGACGGCGCTCCCGCCCGGTGGGACACGACCATCCGGAACCGGCAGGTGTGATATTGCGGCGCATTCTCTCCATCGGCATCCCCATTACCGTGGGCGCGGCGGGGCTGAGCCTCATCACGCTGCTGGATCAGTCGGTGGTGATGGGATGCCTGCAAAACGCCCTGGGTCTTTCGGAGCACGATGCCGCGGCGCTGTACGGGGAGTACACCTTCGGCATGACATTGTCCAACCTGCCCCCCTCTTTTGTGTATCCGGTGGTCATCAGTCTGGTGCCCGCCATCAGCGGCGCCCTTACCCGGGGCAATCAGCTCTCCGCCGCCCGGAACACCACCACGGCGTTTCGCATCGTGGCGCTGCTGGCGCTGCCGGCGGGGGTGGGACTGTCGGTATTGGCAGGGCCTATTTTGAATCTGCTGTACCCGGCGGTGCCGGAAACGGCGGCGGCCGCGGCTTATTACCTGCAGATTCTGGGATACTCCAGCATTTTTGTCTGCATGATGGTACTGACCAATGGCATTTTGCAGGCCTACGGTAAGGAGTATGTGCCCATTTTCACGCTTTTGGCCGGCGGCGTCATGAAGGTGGCGGTAAACTATCTGACAGTGGGCAACCCCGCCATCGGCATCAAGGGTGCTCCTGTGGGCACGCTGTACTGCTATGTGCTCATTACGTTCTTAAACCTGATCGCCATCCGGCGCTATGTGCCCCAGCGGCCGGATTATTACAAGATCTTCGGAAAGCCCCTGCTGGCCACCGTGGCCATGGGACTTTGCGCCTGGGCTTCCTACCGCTTTTTCAGCGGCCTGCTGCCGGGCCGGATCGCCACGCTTCTGAGCGTTTTGCTGGCGGGGACGGTCTACGGTGTTTTGATCCTTCTGCTGCGTGTGATCTCCCGTCAGGACCTCTTACCCCTGCCCCACGGTGAGAAAATTGCGCGTTTTTTGCATATTCGTTGAAGATTTTAACTTTCTACCGAGGAAAAACCCTTGCAATAGGAGGCCAAGTATGGTAAATTTTGATGAGAAAGAAACATATTCTTATGAGGATCTCTTGGAGATGATCCGTGTTCTCCGCTCTCCGGAGGGCTGTCCCTGGGACCGTGCGCAGACCCATGCGTCTTTGCGCCGAGGAATGCTGGAGGAAGCCTATGAGGCGGTGGAAGCCATCGACCGGGCGGACGATGACCTTCTTTGTGAGGAACTGGGCGATGTGCTGATGCAGGTGGTGTTTCACGCCTCGCTGGCGCAGGACGCGGGCTCCTTTACCATGGACGATGTCACCGACCGCGTGGTGAAGAAGCTGCTGTTCCGCCATCCCCATGTATTCGCGCAGGCGCGGGCCGACACGCCGGAGCAGGTGCTGGTCTCCTGGGATCAGCTCAAGCGGCAGGAAAAGGGGCAGCGTTCCACGGCGGAAGCCATGGATTCTGTGGCCCGCAGTCTGCCGGGCCTGTGGCGGGCGGAAAAGATCCAGTCCAAGGCGGCCAAGGCCGGATTTGACTGGCCAGACGCCTCGGGCGCTTTGGAGAAGCTGTCGGAGGAAACCGGGGAACTGCGTGAGGCGGTGGAACGGCAGAGCAACGTGGCCGAAGAACTGGGCGATGTGCTGTTTGCCGCTGTGAAGGTGGGGCTTATGGCCGGGGTGGATCCGGAAGAAGCGCTTGCCGCCAGCTGTGAGAAGTTTATCCGCCGTTTTCGCCATGTGGAGGAAGCGGCTGTCGGCCAGGGAAAAGCGCTCTCCCTCATGACCGGGAACGAACTCACCGCCCTGTGGGAAGAATCCAAGCAGTCTTAATACGATGGTTCATCGTTTTAGGAATAGATTTTTACCAAGGAAAATCAATTTTTAGGAGGAAAATATGAATAAAGCGGAATTGATTGCTGCTGTTGCAGAAAAATCCGGTATGTCCAAAAAGGACACCGAAGCTGTTGTGAGTGCCACCCTGGACACCATTACTGACGCACTGAAGACTTCCGAGAAGGTCCAGCTGGTTGGCTTTGGTTCTTTTGAGCTGAAAAAGAGAGCTGCCCGCATCGGCCGCAACCCCAAGACCAAGGAGACCATTGAGATTCCCGCTTCTCAGGTTGCTGTTTTCAAGGCCGGCAAGGCTTTGAAGGACGCGGTTGCCAAGTAATTGACTCTGTGATAAAATATCGGTGTGGTATACCACACCGATATTTTTTGTGGGATGCCGCCCTGCCCAAAGGCAGGAACACGGAAGATTATACGGAGGCAGCTTATGCGGCTTGACAAATATTTGAAGGTATCCCGGCTGATTAAGCGGCGCACTGTGGCCAACGAGGCCTGCGACGCCCAGCGGGTGTATGTCAACGACCGGCCCCAGCGGGCGTCTTACGACGTGAAGGTGGGGGACCGCATCGCCATTCGCTTCGGTCAGCGGACGCTGACGGTGGAAGTGCTGGCGCTGGCGGAGGATATGGGCAAGGCGGATGCCGCGGCCCTCTATCGGGAAATTGCACCCTCGCCGGACAAACCGTCATAAACGGAAGACTCCTTTCATACACATAGAACGGAATCTATGGGTACGGAAGGAGTTTTTTTATGGCCTATGAAACCTCTGCCATGAACAGCGCCTATCATCATCTGGAGTTGGACGGACGGGAAAAGCTGACCGTCGCCGGCGTAGAGGATGTGGAGCGTTTTGATGAAAGCTGTATTGTGATGACCACCAGCGCCGGCGTACTGGTGGTGACGGGGGAGGAACTGCACATCGGGAAGCTGTCTCTGGACGGAGGCGAGCTCCATGTGGACGGGCGCATTGACGCCATTTCCTATGAAGATTCCTCCCGTGAGCGGGGAGGCTCTTTCCTGTCGCGTCTGTTTGGCTGAGTGCGATGGAGAATTACATCTCCCAACAGCTGCTGTGTTTTGGGGCCTCAGTGCTGCTGGGGCTGCTGGGCGGGCTGATCTACGACCTGCTGCGGGCCGTTCGCATCCGAAAAAAGGAAGACCGGGTGCTGACCCATCTGCTGGACGGGGTCTATACCCTGTTTTGCCTGCTGTGTCTTTTGTGGTTTGCCCTGCGGATCGGAGAGGGGGAACTGCGCCTTTATATGGTGGGCGGCATCCTTATCGGCGCTGTCTTTTATTTCGGTGCGCTCAGCGGACTTCTGCGGCCTCTCTGGGATTTTTGGGTGGACGCCGCGGCCTATGTGCTACATCTTTTGTGGCTGCCTCTTCACTTTCTTTTTATCACTTGTAAAAAATGGGGAATATTTTTTAAAAAACTCTTCCAATTTTTCAAGAAATACGCTACAATATTTACTTATCAGTGGCAATTTATTCTGATCCGGCAGCACAGTACCAGCAAAGGAGGACGCGGCACCCATGAAAAAAGAAAACAAAAGAAGCAAAAAGAGAAAAAACAGACCTAGTACGCTGGTGATGCTGTTCCTTGTGGTTCTTTTGGCAGCCGTCGGCGTGGAGCTTGTGAAGCTGTATGGAAAAATTTCCGCCGCGCAGACACAGGAGCAGCAGCTCGCCGCCCAGGTGCAGGAGCAGCAGACGGCCAACGACAAATTGCAGTCTGATCTGAACCGAGCCAACGACCCATCCTTTATTCAGGATCTGGCCCGCGGCCAGCTGGGTCTGGCCCAGGATGGCGAGCGGATCTTTTACGACGTGAATCACTGATCCCAAAAGTAGAATACTGGAAGGAGTACAAAGAAAAATATATGGAACTGGCGGTTGGGGTAATTCTGGACGGTAAAGTCA
The DNA here is from genome assembly GCA_034933545.1 of Oscillibacter sp. Classification (GTDB taxonomy): domain Bacteria; phylum Bacillota; class Clostridia; order Oscillospirales; family Oscillospiraceae; genus Vescimonas. The sequence continues at coordinate 20,244 of JAYFNH010000009.1, read as the reverse complement.
CCACTATCACAAAATTCGGCGCCTTTGTGTCACTGCCCGGCGGCAAGTCCGGTCTGGTGCATATTTCCGAGGTGGCCAACAGCTTTGTCAACGACGTGCACGATTTTCTGACGGAGGGTCAGGAGGTCAAGGTCAAAGTGCTGGCCATTACACCAGAAGGGAAGATCAACCTTTCCATCAAGCAGGCAGCCCCCCCACAGCCGGGCAGAGCTCCTCATTTTTCTTCCCGCCCTCATTCCAGCAGCGCGCCTTCCCACGCGCCTTCCCACGCGCCTCGCCGCGCTTCTGGCCCGGCTCAGGCACCCGCTGTTCCTCAGACCCCGGACTCTATTTTTGAAGACAAACTCAAGCAGTTCATGTCCGCTTCCGACAGCAAGATGTCGGAGCTTAACCGCTATATGGAAGGAAAACGGGGCGGAAAACGACGGAAATAACAGTCGTTTTTTCCACGCTTTTTTCTTTCTGTTTTCCCGAAACGTATTTCTCTCATCAATAACAGAACCGCCCGATAAGACATCGGGCGGTTCTGTTTTATTGGTTGGCAGGTTCCTCTTTGGGGGCGGGCAGATGAATGGCGCCATAAAGATTCTTGGCGCTGCAGCCCGCACGGCCGCCGCCCGCGCAGGCGCAGGCACAGGCACAGGCACAGCTGGAGGCGCAGGCACAGTGTCCGCCGCCGCCACCGAAGCCACCGCCGCCAAAACCGCCGCCACGGCCGCTGCCGAAGCCGCCCGGAGGGGGCGCGGGGCGGTGGGGCGTACCTACCGAGCCGGGACGGGGCAGCCCGTCCGCACCCCGGGGATAATACAGTCCGTTGACAAACACATAGCGAGTACCAAAGCCGCCAGCCCAGCGATCCCGCCGGATGACCGCTGTCAAGGACATGATCACCACCAGCACGATCACCATGGTGGCAATGCCCGCAATGGCGGAAAAGGTGTCATCGTTCTGGCCGCTTTCCTGGGGCACATTCTCCGCGCTCATATCACCGGTCAAGGCCGTGGGCCAGGAGGGATAGGAGGCGCTGAGGGTGATGCTGCCGCCGTGGGAGAGCTGCTCCGCCGTCATGGTATATCCATTGCCAGAGGTGCTTTCCTGATAGCTGCCGGCTCCCTTCACCGCGGCGGATACGCTGCCGCCTGTCACAGGGGAGACCCAGGTCAGCGTCATGTGATCCACTTTGGCTTCGTCAAACCAGCCGGGGGTGTATGCATAGGACACCTGGTTGCCGTTGAGGGTATACATATAGGTCTGGGTCCACTGGTAGGAGAAGTGAATGGTCTCCCCGTCCTGGTAGTCCCGGTCAAAGTAAACGTACATATAGCTGCTGTCGTTGGTCAGGCTCTTCACCGAGGCGGTCATTCCCTGGGCGTTTTCCACATTGCCGTTGGGTATGCCGATCTTTACCCAGCTCACCGGCCCCTGGTCCAGCACCTTCCAGTCCACCGTCACCGTGATGTTCAGACTGCCGTCGGTTTCCGAGGGAATCGCTGCCACGTCATAGCTCACGATCTCATCCAGATCGGCGGCATGAGCCATCTGGGTCAGACAGGGGAGAAGCAGCACTGCCAGCACAAAGCAGGCCAATAGGGCACTTCCTCTTTTTTTCATGAATCAGCACCCTTCCTTTCCGCCGCTGTTGCCTTGATGCAGCTGGCACACTCTTTCCATTTTGGCGCTTTCCGCCCGGATATCCCGGCAGGTCTGGCCCTCCCAGATCGAAGCCCAGTCGTCCCGCAGCACATTGCCCAGCGTCACGCCACCCAGCCAGCTCTGGCAGGGCACCACCGTGCCGTCCGGCGCCACGGCCATGTTGGACAGGCAGGCGCCGCAGCTGGGGATCAGTGTCAGCCCCAGAGAGCGCAGCGTCTCCTCCGGCAGCCAGCCGGGACTGGTAAAGTCCACTTCCATCTCCAGCTCCCGGGCCGTTTCCATCGCCTCACGCAGGCACTCCGTCAGTTCCGTTTCACCAAGGCGGGTCATACGGCTCTCCGCACCCTCCGCACCGCCGGCGGGGATCAGCCCCGAGCAGGTAGCATAGCGCACCCCCAGGGACGAAGCAAACCGCAGCGTGGCGGCATAATCCATGTTGGCGGAGCAAAGGGGCGTATTCACCGACACGTTGATCCCCGCTTCCACCGCGTTGCGAATGCCCTGCACCGTCTCCTCAAAGCCCGGCGCGCCCACCAGCCGGTTATGCACCGCCGGGTCGGACGCGTACAGCGTCACCTGCACGCTGTCAAGGCTGGCGTCAAAAAGCCTTCTGCACAGTTCCTTTGTCAGAAGACGGCCGTTGGTGTTCAGCCGCGTCACAAACCACTGGGCAGCGGATACCAGCTCCACCAGATCCTCCCGCAGCGTAGGCTCGCCGCCGGTAAACGTCACCTGGGGAATGCGGGACTGACCCAGCTTTTCCAGGATCGTTTTCCACTCCGCCGTGGTCAGCTCCGCCGTTTCCGCCATGGTCTGTCCGGCGGCGTAGCAGTGCAGGCACTTCTGGTTGCAGTGCCACGCGCCGTCCTTTGTCATGGCGCTGACCATCAGATCCATCCGGTGGGGCGCCGTCATCTCCGGCGCGTACTCGCCCAGCGTCAGGGCGCCCACCTCCACCGACGGCTCCTCGCCCCGGGCAATGGCCACCAGCGACTGGACCATGTAATCCAGCTCCCGCTGGATCACTTTTTTATCTGTGCGGGGATACACCCTGGCTGCCCCCGCCACCGTCCGTTCCTCCAGACGGGCCCATTCTTCCTCCGGAATCTCCCGGCCGGCAAAGGGCTCCAGCACGTCCATAAATTCAGACAGCAGCACCGCCCAGGAAAAATTCAGCGGCACCAGCTGCGCGCCGTTGATCAAAAGCAGGAACGGCGCTTCCTTTTCCTCTGTTTTAGGCGGAATCATATGAATGCGGACCACACCCGGCCCCTTGGGGTCCAGCGTGATATGGCGCACACAATTCAGTTTTTCCCGGCGATAACGCCGCTCTTTCAAGCCTAACCTTTGCATGGCTTTCCTCCCGTCAAGGGTCTGTTTTCTTCCTGGAGGGGAATTCTGAAAACAGACTGTTTTTGTGCTTTTAAGTATACCATATTCCGGGAAATTGGCAAGAATATAAAAAAGAGCCGCCCTGTAAACAGAGCGGCCCAAGCGGGTGGGATATTGGAAAGCTTCCGATTTTTATGATAAACGATGCCCCTCTTTTTGTAAAGAGGAGCCTTTGTCGCATTTTTTCTTCTTTTGCCAAAGCCTGTCGACGGAAGCCCGTTTTGTGAAGAATTTATGAATCTTGACCAGAAGAATTGTTTTCTCTTTGCATTTCCTTGTGCATGTGTTATACTATGGCCAAGGAAAAAGACGCAGTGTTCTCTTTTTCCATGTCCCTTGATTGGGTGAAAGAAAGGAGCCACAAAATGAAGTTCACATTTACTTGTAAGAAAATTCCCTTGAATGAATCTATTAAAGAGTACGCCGAAAAGAAGATTTCCAAGCTGGATCGGTATTTTCGGGAGGAAGCGGACGCATTTGTGACCTTTGCTGTGGAGAAAAAGAACCGCTGTGTGGTGGAACTGACGATCCGCGGCGCCAACGGAACACTGTTCCGTGCCCAAGAAGAGGACGCCGAAGGCGATATGCGCAGCGCCATTGACGAAGCCGTCACGTATATTGATCGCCGGATCCGCAAAAACAAGACCCGCCTGTCTAAGAACCTGCGTCCCGACGCCCTGGAGTCCACCATGCCCGCCGAGTTCGACGTCAACGAAGAGACCGATTTCACCGTGGTCCGCACCAAGCACTTTGACGTCAAGCCCATGAGCACAGAAGAGGCCATTTTGCAGATGAATCTGCTGGACCACACCTTCTATGTGTTCCGGGATATGGATACCGATGCTGTTTCCGTGGTGTACGCCCGGAAGAATGGCGGTTACGGCCTGATCGAGACCGCCAAAGCCAAGTAACTTTTTTATTTATACAGGAGCCGGGCCCACCGTCCGGCTCCTTTTTCTTGCCTTTGCCCCCCACAGCGTCTATAATAAACCAAAAAAAGGAGTGGCAACCATGTCTTTGAAACAGTTTTACTGCCGTACCTTCCAGTTTGTATTTGACAAGGGCGCCAGGCTCTTGCCCTGGCGAAAGCCCGTTTGCATTACCGGGGAGGGCAGCTTTCAGCGCATTCCCTCCCTGCTGGCCAAAGCCGGCACCATTCACCCCATGATCGTTGCCAGCCGCCGCCAGACCGCCGCAGAGGCCTTTGCCGTGATGGCGGCACAGCTGCCCGCATACAGCGTTTTTTCCGATGTGGAGGCCAACCCTTCGGTGGGCACCGTGGAGGCCATCGCGGCCCGGTACAGACTGGACGGATGCGACAGCATCATCGCCATCGGCGGCGGATCGCCCATGGACGCCGCCAAGGCAGCGGGCGCCCTCATCGTCCGACCTGGCAAATCCCTTTCTCAAATGGGAGGGCTGATGAAGGTAGGCCGCCCGCTGCCGCCTTTTGTGGCCGTTCCCACCACCGCCGGCACCGGGTCGGAGACCACCATTGCCGCCGTCATCACCGACAGCGCCACTCACCACAAATACGCCGTCAACGATCTGCATCTGATCCCCCGCTGGGCCGTTCTGGACCCGGAACTGACGCTGTCCCTGCCGCCTGCCATTACCGCCCAGACAGGCATGGACGCGCTGACCCACGCGCTGGAGGCCTATGTCAGTTGGACTTACAACACAAAGGAGACTCTGCATCTGGCGGAGGAAGCTGTCTGCGGCATCTTTCGTTATCTGGAGACCGCCTATCGGGACGGCTCTGATTTGAAGGCGCGGCAGGAACTGCTGCTGGCCTCCTACCGGGCCGGATTCGCTTTCACCCGGGCCGGTGTGGGCAATGTCCATGCCATTGCCCACACACTGGGCGGGCTTTACAACACGCCCCACGGTCTTGCCAACGCCGTGATCCTGCCGGTGGTGCTGGAGGATTACGGAGAGGTAATCTATCCCAAGCTGGCGCGGCTGGCGGAGCTGACAGGCGTTGCCATGACCGGCAGCGACCAGGGAAAGGCCACAGCGTTTCTCGCCGCCATCCGGGGGATGAACCGGCGCATGGGGATCCCCGAGGGCTTTTCCTGTATCCGTGACGAGGACATCCCCCGCATGATCTCCTGGGCTGACGCCGAGGCCAACCCCGTGTACCCTGTGCCTGTTTTTTATGACCCTCAGCGGTTTTATGAGGTAATCCAGAAGATCCGGCTGTGAACTGTTTTACGCAGAGAGCGGGCCGCAAATCAAATAAAAAGGAAAAGCCGGGCGATGCCCGGCTTTTCCTTTTTAAAGAGAGAATATGGGAAGGTGTTGAGAGTAACATCCAAGGCAAAGCAACCCTGATGCTCTGCTTGTTGTCGCAAAAGCCAAGTGTTCCTCTTGGTTTTCTATATCATAATACAGAAGATAAACCTTGTAAAATTGATTTTTATTGCTTAAAATATAAGTAAAATCTATATTTAAAAAAGGAGGGCTTGCCATGACCAACGCGGAGGTATCCGCCTTTTTGGCGGTGGTGCAGTGCGGTTCCCTGACGGCAGCGGCAGAGACGCTTTATATCACCCAGCCCACCCTCTCCAACCGCATTCGCACACTGGAAGAGGAGACGGGGGCACCGCTTTTCCGGCGCAGCAAGGGCATCCGCCGGGTGGAGCTAACAGAGGCGGGGCAGCGCTTCATTCCCCTGGCTCTGCGCTGGGAGTCTTTGCTCAACGAGACCCACGCCCTGTCGGAGGCCGATCAGCGGGAAGCGCTGCGCATCGGCGCCGTATACAGCATCAATCAGTACATTTTGCCCCCTGTGTATCAGCGGTTTCTGGCACGCAAGCTGCCGCTATCGCTGTGGGTCAACACCATCCATCCCACCGAAGGCTTTCAAGGCGTGGAGGCTGGCGAAATGGATTTGGCGCTGATCGACGGCAACCCCGTCTTTTCCGACCGGGTGGAGGTGCAGCCTGTGTTCCGGGAAAAGATCCTCCTCATCTGCTCTTTGGACAGCGATTTTCCCGACCTGGTGGATCCGGCCACGCTGGACACCTCCAGCGAGATCATGATGTCCTGGAACCGGGAATACTCCCAGTGGCATGACTATTGGTTCGGCGTAAACTCGCGGCCGCTTTTTTACTCCGACACCTTACAGATGGCGGAGGTCTTTCCCCACCGCCAGAACGGCTGGTCCGCCGCTCCTATTTCAGCCGCCGCCACATTTTTGAAAAGCCACCGGGCACGTGTCTGCCATTTTACCCAGCCGCCACCCGACCGTGTTTCCTACCTGCTTACCCGTAAGGATACGCCGCTTTCATCGGCCATGACAGTGTTTTTGGAGGATCTGAAAGCAGAATTGCAGCAGGCGCAGGACCTGCAATATTACCTTTGACCGACTCAGACGACAAAAAAGGTTCCTCCGCCCCGCCCCTTTTGCAAGCGGCACGGACGGGGAACCTTTTTTGTTTTATAGGAAGGCTCTCTCACTTTGCCTTTTTGGTTTCCTCCGGTACAGCGGCAGCTTCCTGCGCACGGCTGTCCGTTTCAAACATATGGTCCAGCATCCGCACGGCCGCGTGGCTGTATCCCCACTCATTGTCATACCAGGCAATGAGCTTGACAAAATCGTGGTCCAGCATAATGCCCGCGGTTTCATCAAAAATGCACGGGCAGGGATTCCCGATGAGATCCGTGGATACCACCTGATCGGCCGTATAGCCGATGATATCCTTCATGTACGTTTCGGACGCGTGGCGGATGGCATAGCAGATCTCCGCATAGGTAGTGGTCCGGGACAGTCTGGCCGTCAGATCCACCACAGACACGTCCGCCGTGGGCACCCGGAACGACATCCCCGTCATCTTCCCCTTCAGGGAGGGAATCACACGGCCCACCGCCTTAGCGGCACCGGTGGAAGAGGGGATGATGTTGTTGAGAATGGAGCGGCCTGTGCGCCAGTCGCTGCCGCCGCGAGAGTCCACCGCTTTTTGCTTGGCGGTGGATGCGTGGATGGTGGACATCAGCGACTGCTCGATGCCGAACTCCTCGTGGATCACCTTGGCCAAAGGCGCCAGGCAGTTGGTGGTGCAGGAGGCGTTGGACACCACGTTCATATCGGGGCGATAGGCCTTGTGGTTGACGCCATACACAAAGGTGGGCGTCACTTCATCCTTGCCGGGCGCCGTGATGATGACCTTCCTGGCCCCACCTTTAAAATGGCGGCTGGCCTTTTCCGTGGTGGTATAGGCACCGGTGGATTCAAAAATATACTCCGCGCCGCACTCCGACCAGGGGGTCATCGCCGCGTCCGTCTCGCTGAAGACGCGGATCCGATGTCCATTAATGATGAGGTTCTGATCTTCCCGCTCCACCGTTCCGTTGAAATTGCGAAAAACAGAGTCGTACTTCACCAGATACACCATATAATCTACGTCCGCCTTGCGGAGGTTGATGCCGCACAAATCATACCGCTCCGGGTCTTCCGCCAATATGCGAAGAATGACACGGCCAATACGACCAAATCCGTTGATGCCAATTTTGATCGCCATAATGTCCCCTTTCCATCCGGCAGACACCGCACCGCGGGCGGTTGTCTGAAATTTCTTTTACCATTATATCATTCGCCCCTTTTCTGTCTGCCCTCTTTTACGAAAATAATTCACGAAAATCATTTTTCTTTTTGAATTTATTTTTCACTTTTACACAAATAAACGGTAAAATTTTTGCCATATGTTCCATACATTTGCAACTTTTGGACATCGTTTTTGGCATTTTGACGGCAAAAAGCCGCTGCCTCGTTTGAGGCAGCGGCGGGCTGTTTGATGGATATTTTATTCGTCAATGCTCCGGGCAAAGCTAATGCCGTTTTTCTGCAAATGTACGTCCAGACGGACCCGGTCGCCCCGCATATAGCTGCGGGTATATTCGTACACCCGGCCGTCTTCCGTTGTGGTACGCCGCTGATGATAGAACGCGCAGCTTCCCGGTGGGCAGCCCAGCAGCTTGGCCACATGGGTGTCCAGCGTCACCGCCTCGTAAGAATCCACCGCCGAGTAGGGAATGATCCCCACATGATACAAAAGGCTGTAAAAACTATGGGTCTGCACCATATCGCGGGTCAGATTGGGGTAGATATACTGGGGATAATAGGACGTCTCCAGAATCAGAGGGGCGCCATCCACGTTACGCACACGGGTAAAGCAATAGACCGGCGTTCCCGGCTGCAACCCCATTTTTTCGCAAATGCTGTTGGAGGCTGTGATCACATCGAAATCCACCAGTGTGGAAGACGGCACCTTGCCCATAGAGGACACCTCTGTGGTAAAGGAATAGCGGACGCCTTTGTGGTTCCTGTTGGGATCGGCCACAAACGTGCCCTTGCCCCGCTTGCGGACCACAAGCCCCGCATCCTCCAGTTCACCAATGGCCTGGCGCACCGTATTGCGGCTGATATCAAAGGCGCGGCACAGCTCTGCTTCGGAAGGGAGCAGTTCCCCTATCGTCAGCACTCCGGCCGATATATTCTGCTTTATGATCCCCACCAGCTGCGAATACAAGGGAACATCGCTGCTCATCGACAGCTTGCTGTTAAAAATAGGACTCTGTTCCATGAATCGTATTTCCTTCCTGCTGTTTTCCTGCATACTTCACTAATATGCCAGTATAACACAGCTTTTTCTTTTTTGATAGTCTTTTTTACGAAAACGGCACCACTCTTAATTGAGCGGTGCCGTTTTCGAAACAAAAAAGAAGGAAAAATTATTTGTGGTCGACTCCGTACATGTGCTCGACCAGGCACAGAAGCTTGTCAGAGTAGCCGATTTCGTTGTCATACCAGGAAACGACCTTGACGAACTTATCGGTGAGGGCGATACCGGCTTCGGCATCAAAGATGGAAGTGTGGCTGTCACCCAGGAAGTCTGAGGAGACAACCGCCTCCTCGGTATAGCCGAGAATACCCTTCAGTTCACCCTCGGAGGCGGTTTTCATAGCTTTGCAGATCTGCTCATAGGTGGCAGGCTTCACCAGATTGACGGTCAGATCGACAACGGACACGTCCAGGGTGGGAACACGCATGGACATACCGGTCAGCTTGCCGTTGAGTTCGGGAATCACCTTGCCGACAGCCTTAGCAGCGCCGGTGGAGGAGGGAATGATATTGCCGGAAGCCGCACGGCCGCCGCGCCAGTCTTTCACGGAAACGCCGTCCACCGTCTTCTGTGTAGCCGTGGTGGAGTGGACTGTGGTCATCAAGCCCTCGGAAATACCGAAGTTATCGTTCAGAACCTTGGCAATAGGAGCCAAGCAGTTGGTGGTGCAGGAGGCGTTGGAAACGAAGGTCATATCGGAGGTGTATTTGTCCTGGTTCACGCCCATGACGAACATGGGGGTGTCATCCTTGGAAGGAGCGGACATAATGACGTGCTTGGCACCGGCGGCGATGTGAGCCTGAGACTTTTCCTTGGTCAGGAACAGGCCGGTGGACTCCACCACATACTCCGCGCCGATCTTGCTCCAGGGCAGCTGGGCGGGGTCGCGCTCGGCATAAACAGGAATCTCTCTGCCATTGACAATGATGGCCTGATCCTTATGATCCACGGTGCCGGGGAATCTGCCGTGCATGGTATCGTACTTCAGCATATATGCCAGATAATCGGCGGAACACAGGTCGTTAATACCTACAATCTCAATTTCGGGGTGGTTCACGCTGGCGCGCATCACCATACGGCCAATACGGCCAAAACCATTAATACCAACTTTAATGCTCATAAATCAAACTTCCTCTCAGATGGAATATATCAAACATATGGTATGTTTGTATTATACCTGTTCTCCTGAAAATTGCAATACCCAATTTGAAATTATTTTGTCTTTTTTTCACGTAAAAATAAGTGTTTTTTAATATTTTATGAATTATGACCTTTTCTCCTGTTTTTGGTTGCAATTTTTTTTGCGATTTGCTATATTTAGACAAATTAATATACTATATTAAATATCCGGCGAGAATCGCCTTCGGCAGCAGGGACGTCCGCCTGTTTTCCGATTTTTTCCGGGAATAGCCGCCCCGCTTTTGGGGAAATGAAAGTAACAGGGGGTGAAAAAAAACGTGTCCGTATACGACGAAGAGGAAACCCGGTTATTAACAGATGTCTTGCCTCAGGTCGCTGCCCAGCTGCGGGGGGCTCTCGCCAATATTTACAGCGTCACCAGCCATATCGTGCCCCCGGACAGCCGGGACGAAAACGGTGTCCTGGATCAAAACGCTGCCATTTTGTATCAGAACTATTACCGCATTTTGCGGATCGTCAACAATTTGTCCGCCGCCCCCGAAATTTTGCAGACCGTGCCACTGCCCCTGCAAAATACGGATCTGGTGGAGCTGGTCTCTTCTTTGTGCGATGAAGTGCGTCCCCTGGCGGAAGGGAGCGGTTTGCATCTTTTGTTCCGTTCCGCGCAGAGTTCCCATATTTTAGCCTGCAACCGGGCGGGTATGCGCCGCCTGCTGCTGAATCTGCTCTCCAATTCTATGAAATTTACAGAGTCCGGCGGCACCATTACCGTTTCTCTGCAGTTTAACGCCGAGCAGGCGATGTTGATCGTGGCCGATACCGGCTGCGGCATTTCTCCTGAATTGCAGGATACCGTTTTCAACCGTTTTTTGCACACCGACCGGCAGGATCCTCAACCCCACGGGCTGGGTCTGGGCCTGCCGCTGTGCCGGCGCATTGCCGAAGGGCACGGAGGGCGGCTGATGTTGCAGTCACAGCCTCGGCAAGGGACCATTGCCACCGTTTCTCTGCCGGACAGGCGTTGCCTCTCCCATATGATGGTCAGAGATCTGCCGTTTCACTATGCCGGCGGCTTCAATGAGGTCCTTCTGGAGCTCTCCGACGCGCTGTATCATGTGTCCTTTACGCAAAAACATCTGGATTAATAAAGCGGATTGCTATTTGCAATCCGCTTTTCTTTTACATACCATTATGATATGATATCATACAGCCGCCCCGTTGATGCTTTTCGGGGCAAAAGGAGGCGCCTTTGTGGATAAGAAGAAAGTATTAGTGGCCATGAGCGGCGGCGTGGACAGCTCCGGCGCCGCGGTTTTGCTGCGGCAGCAGGGATACGTCTGCGACGGAGTGACGTTGCGGCTCTATGACAACGCGGCCGTGGGGCTGGAGGGGGAAAGCACCTGCTGCTCCGCCGACGATGTGGCCGACGCCCGCAGCGCGGCCTGCCGCCTGGGCATGAAATTTTATGTATTCAACTTTACCGACGCCTTTCGGCGGGAGGTGATGGATCATTTTGTGGCCGAATACGCCGCCGGACGCACGCCAAATCCCTGTATCGACTGCAACCGCTGCATGAAATTCGGGGCGCTGATGGATCGGGCACTGGCGCTGGGCTATGACTATCTGGCCACCGGTCACTATGCACGGGTGGGCTGGGATGAAAGCACCGGACGATACCTCCTGTTGCGGGGACGGGATCACCGGAAGGACCAGAGCTACGTTCTCTATCAGCTGACCCAGCACCAGCTGGCCCATCTGCTGCTGCCGGTTGGAGAGTATGACAAGCCCGCCATTCGGGCAATGGCTGCCGAATCCGGCCTGCTCAACGCCCAAAAGCCGGACAGTCAGGATATCTGCTTTGTCCCGGACGGCGATTATGTCCGCTTTTTGCGGGACTACGGCCACATCTCCCTGGAACCCGGCGATTTTGTGGATCGGGAGGGACGGGTGCTGGGCCGTCACAAAGGGCTGCCCTGCTATACCAGCGGGCAGCGGAAGGGCCTTGGCGTCAGTGCGGGAAAACCTGTGTATGTGATCAGCAAGGACGCCTCAAGCAACACCGTGCTGCTTGGAGATGGTGCCGATCTTTATAACGCCGCACTGGTGGCCGGACAGGTCAACTGGATCTCTCAGCCGGAGCCGGATGCCCCGATTCACGTGACGGCCAAGACCCGTTACTCTCAGCAGGAGGCCGAGGCCATCGTGACCGTTTTGCCGGATCACCGCATTCAGGTGACTTTTGCGCAGCCTCAGCGGGCCGTCACCGCGGGACAGGCCGTGGTATTGTACCAGGGCGAAATGGTGGTGTGCGGCGGCACCATTGAAAGCGCTTCTTAACGCACCGGTGCGTTTCCCCATAACAAAAAGGCTCTGCTTCCATTTTTACATGGGCAGAGCCTTTGGTTTACCGTTCGCTGATATGCCACTCCTCTTGAAAGATCATATCATCCACATCTGTTTCATTGTTTTTTTGTGGCCACATGGGTATCCCTCCTTTGCGTACCTGGACAGTATATGCGCTTTCCCTTGCGAAATGCCTCTTTTTTTGCGGGGCCAAAAAATTTTTTCCACTTACTTTTTTAAAAAATTTTTCATTTTTCCTTGACACATGGCTCAATCTATGATAGATTAGATCGTGCCGATATCCGCCGGTGTGGTGGAATGGTAGACACAGGAGACTTAAAATCTCCCGGTAGCAATACTGTACCGGTTCGAGTCCGGTCACCGGCACCATTTTGGTTCAAGCGTCCGGAAAATATATCGCGGGGTAGAGCAGTTGGTAGCTCGTCGGGCTCATAACCCGGAGGTCGTAGGTTCAAGTCCTGCCCCCGCAACCATATTGTGCAAGTAAAAAAGATAACTTGCCGGAAAGCCCAGAAACCGCAACGGTTTCTGGGCTTTTTCACGCTTATTTTTTTAAGTGCAAAAAAAAGATAACTCTGGTGGTTCCACCCCGTTGGTAGGGACTTGAACTAAATCGCGGGCTGTTTTGACCCTTTTTTGAGGCAAAAAGCAGCGGCGCAGACGCGTCTTTGAAAAAATATTTTGTTAATTTTTTGTGTCTGCGGAGGTCTGTATCACAAAATGATACAGACCAAAACAGAGTCGCTATATTTTCAATGAGGCCGGCATTCATTGCGAATGCCGGCCTTTTCCTTTTCTAAAACAAATCATAAGGAGTGAGCACTATGGAACAGAACAATTTGGAAAAGAGCGCCGGTTTTCTTTCAGAGATCGGTATCGTGCTGCGGCGAGACGGCTATGATACTTCCGTTCCTGACAATGGACTGTTGCCCATATCGGCAGACGGGCTTCCCCTCTGCCGGATCAGCGAAACCGGCAGCGTCAGATACCGGGACGCGGATATCGGAAGCGTGGAGCGCGAAGATGCTTTGCATGAAGTAACCCAAACTGTGGAAACTGTGTCGGAGTATATGAAACTCATGGATGCGGCTCCGCTTCTCAAGGCGCAGGGGCTGGACGAGACGTACAAGCTGCTGGCCGATTTCAACGGTGTTGTCCTTGCCGGTCATTTCAGCCGTCTTGGCGTTCAGTTCGTGACATGGGATTGGGACTATGAGCGGACCGGCGTATCCCAGGGACATTATATGTCGAACCATTACGAAGCGGCGAAGAAGGACTTCGCCGTGCGCAGCGGCCTTGTTTGGGAGCAACAGCTCTTCTCACCAGAGTACCTCACGGAAATATATCGATGCGTTCAGGATACGCTGGATCATCCTTATAATCTCACCTATGACCGGGAAAAATGCCTTGGCAAAATACAGGAGCAAATCACAAATCTCGTGCCTGATTTGCAGCAGCGGATTGCACAAGCACAGCCGCAGGAGGAATCTGCATTCACAGAGCCAACTATGTAAAATAAATTAGCATAAAAAGCGCCGAAGTTTTCATCATGAAGACTCCGGTGCTTTTTTGCATTCAGGAAGGAAATCACAGTGGAGCATGTATATAACCGACGCAGGCGTCAGCCCCTGTCTGCACCGGGAAATCCGCCTGTGCGGGAGAAACGTCCCGTTTGTACTTTGTTCGAGCGATGTAAAAGCTGTCCCTATCCCCGGCATGGCTTTATCTGCTGGAATCGTGATGAGAGCTGCCTTCGCACGGATATGCAAAAATCGATTCCATCACCCGTCTAAACAGCAGTGATCGTTTCTACTATATCGGTGGTGAAAATGGACTTTGAAATGAAAATATAAGGAGGACGCGATATGCAATTTCAAGCAGTACTGTCAAATCAGCATCACCCGGAATCCGGTGTGGTCACAGTGCCCTTCCCGATTACGAGAGCGGAATACGACAACACCATTGCGCTGTTGGAACCGCTGGAGATCGGTGATGCGCTCAGGCGCGACTGCCGCATTGATGAAGTCAGCGGCGGTTTTCCGGTACTGAAACAACTGGAAAGAACCAATGTAAACCTCGACGAACTGGATTACCTCGCCAAGCGGCTGGACAGCTTCGACGATTATGAGAAAACAGAGTTTCAGGGTATGGCGTCCCGGCTGGATCTCCATGGCGTGGACGAGTTCATCAACCTGACCTTCTGCTGTCAGGAGGTCACCGTGGTCACGGACTTTAACAATCTGGAATCTCTTGGGCGCAGGCACTACCTGACGCTGGGCGGCGGGGCGTCCATGGAGGAAATGCAGGGCAGGGACTTCCGCTCGGTAGCGCTGGCATTGCTCGACGGCGAGGTCGGGCGGGTCACCCCCTACGGCGTGGTTTATGACAACGGCTTTGAAATGTCGCAGCTCTATGACGGCCACAGTTTTCCGCAGTACCGCTATGAGGACTGCCTGATGGAGGTGGAGATGAGTTCGCGCTATGCGCCTCCTGACAGCCCTGCTGCCTATCTCTACTTGCCTATATCGCAGACGCAGATCGAGCGCACCATGCTTCGCGTCGGCATCAACAACTACGGCGACCTGTGCCTGCGCTTTCTGGAAAGCGAGCTTCCGGAAGAAGTTGACGCAGCGCTGGATTTTGAGAAAGAAAACCTGACCGATCTCAATGAGACGTGCCGTGCCATCCAGCCGCTGAATCAGGCCGAGCGTGAGAAGCTGGGCGCGGTCATTCTGTTCACGAAGCCGGAACAGGCCGGCCAGATCGCCAATCTGGCGAAAGAGTTGGAGCAGTTCGACTACGTTCCCAAGGTACGTACGCCGGAGGAATACGGCAAGTACATGAGGATAGACTTCCAAAAGCTGTTGTGACCATCTAAGTTTTGTCAAGAATTATTTTTGACAGAGCTGAATCAAAAATGCGCATGACAAAACAGAGCCTTACAAGTGAAATTTTTGAAAGGCTCTTGAAAGGAAACAACTAAATTGTTATGCTATTGGAATAAAGAGTTCTGATTGCACATCGCAAACAGAATACGCAGCAGCTTGGTGGAACAGGCTGCCACACAAGCGTGGTGATGTTTGCCTTCACCACGCTTTTTTTCGTAGTAAAGACGGATCGGGTTGTCCGGATAGGTTCGCTTCGTTACCATCAGGATTGACATGATGGCATTAAACAGAATTTTCCTCGAGAGCCGATTACCACGCTTGGAAATCGGACCATGGTAATTGATGCTCTTACCAGACTGGATAATGGTAGGATCAAGGCCGCAGGCCGCTGTAAGCTTTTTCACATTGGAAAACCGACGAATGTCTTTCATCTCCGCTATGAGCAACGCGGCAGTGAGTGGACCGATGCCGGGGACGGAGATGTAGATAGTGAAAGCCTCTGTTGCCTGTGCCAGATCTATCAGCCGTGCCTTTAGCTGATCAATATACGCCTCCTGCTCCGCAAGCTGCTTTGTGATATCGGTGAGGCAACGCACGGTTTCAGAGTCCTCCGTAACGGCAGGAAAGCTATCCTGTAGGGTCAGCTTAATCAGTTCGGCCTTACGGCGGTAATAGTTCGGGTGACGTTTATGGACCGAGCCAAGGCAGGATGCCAGCGCATCCACTCGCTTTTGCTTAACCATGTCGCAATGAGGGTAGCAGCCTATAAAATGCAATGCCGTTGGACTGTAAATGGAGTTGTCTTTGAAAATGCGGATGTACTCAGGACAGGTTAACGATAAAAGCTGCTTAAAGCGGTTCTTCGTTCGATTCTGCCCTTCCTGCACATGGTTCAGATGCCGAGAGATCGCTTGCAGCTCATGGTAAAGCTGCTCGTGGCTGTTCTGCTGGTTGTAATCGTTGTGGAAGAATATGTTCGCCAGGTTAAGGCAATCCTCCCGATCCGTCTTTGTCTTACGCAGATTACGCTTGTTTTCTTTCGAAATGATTGGATTCAGGATAATAATCTCATACCCTGTATACTCACGAAAAAACCGTTCAACGGGTAAATGGTAAATGGAAGTGGACTCCATGATGATATGGATATCTGTTTCATCAAGCGCCAACAGCACATCAAGCACAGCCTGAAACCCAGATATACTGTGCCCATATTCCGTTGGCGGCAGCACCAATTCTCCCACCTGGGAAAGAACACAGAACATGGATTTTGATTCGGCTACATCAATCGCAAGGCAGTATTGCAATGATATCGCTCCTTTCATCTTTTACAGTTGCGACATCCTGCCTATCTGCTCTTGTTCATGCGGTTTATATGGATTCAGAGACCCAACCATCTAAAACTAAAATGTCAGATAAGTAGATGAACGGCTGGTCACAAAAGTGGATTCTACGACCCATGGTAGGGTTTAGCCTGATCACAACTTACGTCTCATTATATCCCGCCCTAATTATGTACGAAATATGTTGTAGACTTCTTAGATCATACATGGTAGGGTGTGGCTTGACGAAAGCTATCCAATACGAACGGGAGGACGCACCGATGAAAAACATGAGCGATAAAACTAAACGGCGGCTCGTCGTAGGCGTGAGCCTCGCAGCATGCGCCATACTTGTCGTACTGATCGGAAGCCGTTTCATGACGGAACCTCAGACGAATGATCCGATCCCCTCGCAAAGCTCCGAGCCGTCCGATGTGACGGTGGATACCGATACAGAAAAAAAGAGTGAGGTGGTGGTCTCTACCCCCGATATCTCCGACGTGGCCAGCACGGACAGCAGCATTCCTGCAGGCGGCGGGGATGACAGCGGTACAGAGCAGACCATTCAGAGCGACGTAACTAAACCGGAATACTCCGATGAGCAGCTCACCAATCCCTCGCAGAAACCAAATGGAGAATCCGCCACAACACCCACGCCGTCATCTGGCAATACCGATACGAGTCCGTCCGAGGGTACATCTTCAAACGACTCCGGCAAATCCAGCGGCGGTCTGCCCGGATTTGACAATGTACCGAATTTAGGAGAGAACCAAGTATCTGAAGGAGAAAGCACTGGCGACATAAACAAACAAGTGGGCACAATGGACTGAATGGAATACTCCCTCAAGCACGGTTGAAAGATACCGTGCTTTTTTATTTGTGAAAGGAGGAACAGATGAAAAAGCTACTTCACATTTCATTGAGCCTATTGCTTATCCTGTGCCTGTTTTGCCCCATCACAGCGTTTGCTGATACAGGGGGAAGCGGTAATATGGACGGCGGTGGTGGCGGAATGGGTACTGGGACGAACTCAAATTACTGGAACCCCGGCGATGATGATGTACGTGTAACCGTAGTGAGGGCAAGTGACCATGCTGTGGTCACGACCCCCATTGACCTGACGGATATTACTCCATTATCAAATATCTATCACTTCGGGAAAGTAAGCAAATTGCAGTACAATAACGGCATATCTCTGCGGGCATATCAAGGTGGTTATAAATGTATCAATCCCCCTCAAGCTATCCCACAGGTAATAAGTACGAATGGAACAAACAACATTGATGCACTCAAGAAGTATTTCTGTTCAGAATTCCTTGTGCAGCTTATAGCGAACCACACAGGTATGGATTATAACATCCTGATCAACGGCGACTATAAGTTGTTAATTGAGCCACTTGCCTATTTCACTTTTCAAGGAGCCAAGATCGTAATGACTGCAACAGAAGCGGCTCTCTACGACCAGCAGGTGAACGGCCTGCTTCGGAGCTGGATGCAGTCGCTCACGCATAAAAATCTTCCCTTTGCTATGTTTTTGGAAACATCCGATCTCGGCTATCCCGCTTGGAATGGCTCCACAACAAACGCAACATCCAACGCGAACATTATTTCGTCCCTGGGGCTTGGTATCGTGCGCTTTAAAGAAGAAACCGAGCCCGTCGAGGTTGATACCATTGACTATGAGTACCGGGTCAATACCGAAGTGATTACAGCGGTCACGGTCAGCGGAGGACAGTCCGATCCGGATGATCCGGTCAGCGTGAAATTCCGAATAGGCGGAACCACCTACACCGTGAGCAACGTGTACTATCCATCCGGTGGCAGTCAGCTTGCGTGGGTGAAATGGACGACGCCGGACACGGAGCAGGACATGGTAATCACGGTCACGGTGATTGGCTCCGGCAGCACTTCCAACTCCACCATCAACGTAAGAATTGTGGATCTGGATCAGAATAAACCGCCCAATCCCGTGGCTGACGACCGCAACGACGGCTTTTCCTATTCCCCGGTATCCAACCGGGCGGATCAGCGCTCAGCAAGCTGGGGCGTATGGCACCCATGGTGGCAGGAAAATTGGGTGTGGTACGGCGACGATGAGAACGGATATTGGGTCGACGAAGGCTGGTGGGAGTTCGATTATGACAGTTACACTGCCAAGCTGATCTCCTCCATGAGTATCGTGTGCGACAGCAAAAACCCCACGGCCAGCGGGGATACCATGAAGTCCGGCTATGGGATCAATCAGACCGTCACGGGAAAAGTCACCACCACGCAAAGCACGGCGGTGACGAAGCCGCATAATGCGGTCAGCTATTTCCCGGAATTTGGCTATGACACTTATTGGCGGCTGCTGGAGCAGACGAGCTCGGGCAAATTTGAATTTCAGAAGAATTCATATTCCACGTATAAGAATCGCACCCATTTCACGCCGATCTGGATGCCTGATGGAACCTATACCGTCAACACCTGGCTCATTGACGCATGGACGCCGGCCGGTATGCTCTCCGCAAATCTGACAGGCTCACTGATGATCAGCGGCAACCTGTGGGATGACTGGCACATTGCTCCGGCAAACCCATAAGTATGTCAACAAGGCCGCTGAGAAATTCACTCTCAGCGGCCAATTATTTTGGAAAGGACTGATAACATCATGAAAAGCAAAAAGCTCATTGCTGCGCTCTGCCTTGTTTTCTTGGTCTGCATCTGCATGGCGACGCCCGCCCTCGCTGCCGGTGATGTCGCCGGAGCCATCGAAGGGACTTGGGATGACGCCTCGGGTCAGATCAAGCAGGTAGTCAACAACGTGGTTTTTCCCGCCATTGACCTTATACTCGCCGTGTTTTTCTTTGCAAAGCTGGGTATGGCATACTTCGACTATAGGAAACACGGTCAGTTTGAGTGGAGTGGTCCTGCGATATTATTTGCATGTCTTGTTTTTACGCTTACAGCTCCGATGTATGTGTGGACAATTTTAGGGATGTGAGAAAACGCACAGGGCAGCAACGAGCGGCCCTATACATCTCATTTTGAAGTTAACTTTTGGCCAATGGCTGCACCATTCCGGAACCGCTGGGCTTCCACACGGCCAAGGCTTGGCGTGTAAAGCTTGATGTCCAGCGCAGCGTTTTGCTTTCAATGCGGCGATCTGATTTTTTCCCGATACTCTGCAAGAAGCTTCTGAAACTCAGGCTCCTCCCGCAAAAAAGCATACTCAGGATTGCTCTCCAGCTCGGATAGTAGCGGAGTCAGGAAATCTTGCCCCATATTTTCTGCATTCTCCTTGCGCAGCTGATGACAAAACAGCGGACAGGCGGAGATATCCCACGGTGTCTCCGCCGCACGGAGCATGGCGGCAATAAGCCGAATGCTTTCCTTGATATCACGGCTAGACACGGCAAGCTGCATCTGCGCGAGGTAAGCGCTGTACTGCCACAGACCAAATGCCTCACACTCCGTCCGAGACGCACCCGCCAGTTGCTCCGCCTGCTCCGACTTCCCGTCCGCCGTCAGTAGCGGAATCAACTTCACGACAGTCATCAGCGTTTCCTGCAGGCTGTTTAAAGCCATGCGTTCCAATATGGCCTCCGCCTCCGCCGTTTTTCCCTGCTTGGCGAGCAGCTCGGCCTGCAGAGTGCGTTTGTCTGGGATGCTTTTCTTCGGAATCTGATCCAGCAGTTCCTGCGCTTTATCATAGTTCCTTTGCTGGATGCTTTTAGACGCCAGCATATACCGCGCGCTGTTTGCCAGCATCAGATCATCGCATTGCGCGACCCGCTCGTAAAGCTTTGCAATCTGCGCACGGCAGCGCTCTTTTTCCTCGTCTGGAAGTTCCGTCATGATCAGCCCGCCCTCCAGCACCATAGC
>JAYFNH010000008.1:0-54669 GCA_034933545.1 Oscillibacter sp. | reverse complement strand
TCCAAAATGTGAGCGTTGGGTCTCACCCTGTTTGGCCCCGAAAAAGGCCTCGATGCTACATGCACGAACAACAAATTAGGTGCTCCAAGGTGCTAACCTTTTTGGGGACCTTTTGCTAACATTTTTACTTGACGAACACATCAACCCCTTATTCAATGGAATGCTTCACAGATAACCCATTAAAGGGTATTATCAAGATCGATATGATTGATGCTCAGCGTGGTTTTTCCGATCCGGATTCTTCTGATGAAAATGAAAGGTCACGAAAACAATTATCGGGCCAGATGCGGAGCTATTATGACAAACACTTAGATCCAGAGAAACTCCCTACCTCTGAAGATTTAGAAATATTGGAAGTCACCGAACAAGCTAGAGGTGTTTTTGACAAAAACCTATCCGATAAATTTGCCCCTGCAATTTCGGAACTAGAGGGTTTGGGTTATCCCGGAGTAACCGATCCTAAAATTACGATTACAACTAAAGTTAGTACAAGTGAAACATTGAAACACGATTCTGCCGTGCAATATGCCCTTAGTAAAAACGATGAGACACTGAAGTTGCCGGAAAAATATAATGGTTTGGGCTATCAGAATCTAATTTCAATGGTATTTGATCTTATGAGTTTTAGAGATAGTTGGATGAGGGTGGGAAAAGCCCGGCAAACACAGGATGCCCCAGATACAATTGAACCATTGCATCTAGTTTTAGTGGAAGAGCCAGAAGCGCATTTGCATATGCAGGTTCAGCAAGTTTTTATACGAAAAGCCTACTCGGTATTAAGGAATCATAAGTTTTTGAAAGAAAACATGAATTTTGCCACACAGCTTGTTATTAGCACCCATTCCAGCCATATTGCACGCGAGACAGACTTCGCGGATTTACGCTATTTCAAGCGACTTCCTGAATGCGCGAACTGTAATGTTGCTACGGCAAAAGTAATTAATCTATCTGATGTATTTGGTAAAGAAGATGAAACAGACAAATTTGTAACGCGATACCTGCAAACAACCCATTGTGACTTATTCTTTGCAGATGCTGCTATATTAGTTGAAGGTTCCGCTGAAAGTATGCTGGTGCCGCATTTTATAAAAGAACATTATCCGGAATTGCATCAAAGGTATATTTCGATACTTAGTATAAGTGGTCGTCATTCACATCGGCTAAGTCCTTTGATTGATAAGCTATGCTTACCAACATTAGTAATTTCTGATTTGGATTCTGCGGAACCAAGCGGTCACCATAAGGCGGTTCGCCCTGAACGAAACAAAGGACTAATAAGTAGTAATTATGCTATCACTAATTGGCTGATTAAAGAAAAAGATTTGGACAAACTTCTTGATCTTGGGGAAAAACAAAAAGAGTCTACATGTAAGATCCCTTACATGTACTCTATACGAATTGCCTATCAGACTCCGGTACAAATTGATTTTAAAGGAGTACCGACAGAGGTGCTGTCTAGCACCTTTGAGGATTGTATGGTTTATACAAATTATAAACTATTCAAAGATCTGAATCCTGAGGAAGATGATGCGGGCGATGCTGGGAACCTTCTTAAGAAAGTAAATGCCGCACTCAATGCTGAAAAGCCATTTGATGACATACATAAGCAAATATATGATGAGCTTAGAACTGGAAAAACTGACCAGAAAGCTGAATTTGCTCTGGATTTAATTTATGCCATTGATCCCGGTAAACTTACGATCCCTCCATATATTGCGGAAGGATTAGAGTGGCTCCAAACTATTCTGCGCCCAGAGGAGTGTTGAAATGGAAGATATAAAAGTTACTCATCCATTATCGGATAACCATGTAGATGATCATGTGGATGATGAAATAAGAATGTGTTTTTCTGAAGATAATCCCAAAAGCTTCTTTATGTTTGCAGGAGCGGGTTCCGGCAAAACACGGAGCTTAATTAATGCGCTTTCTTTCTTAGATAAGAAAATGGGTGCAAAATTGTCCGTATACTCAAAACAAATTGCAGTTATAACCTATACCAACGCTGCTTGCGACGAAATTTCTAAAAGGCTTCAGTATAAGCCGATTTTTGCGGTATCTACCATTCATAGTTTTCTATGGGAACTGATTAAAAACTATCAGCCTGATATTAAAGCTTGGATTATCGAATCTCTGAAAAGAGATATTGCAGAGTTGAATGAAAAACAGGCCAAAGGACGTGGCGGTGCTGCCGCCATTAAAAGAGCGGAAGAGATAAAAAAGAAAACCGCTCGCATTAGTAAAATTGATACCATAAAGAAATTTTCCTACAATCCTAATGGAGATAATGTGGGCTATGATTCTCTAAACCATAGCGAAGTCGTTAAAATGGGCTCCGAATTTATAGCTACCGAAGGAACCATGCAGGAAATTCTAATCGGTAAATATCCCATCTTGTTAATTGATGAGAGCCAAGATACAAAGAAAGAGCTTGTTGATGCTTTGCTTATCGTTTACGAAAAATATAAAGACAGATTTGTTATTGGCATGTTTGGTGACACCATGCAGAGAATATATATGGATGGCAAGGACAATTTAGCCGATTGTATTCCCAATGAATGGGAAAAGCCTGAAAAAGTCATGAACCACCGTAGTGCTACGCGCATAGTTGAGCTAGCCAATACAATACGGAAGACTATTGATAAACAACAACAGCAGCCACGCACTGATGCTGAGACAGGAACAGTACGTTTATTTATAGCTGATTCTTCTGCTAATAAAGAAGAAGTAGAACATCAAGCCGCTAAAGTTATGTCTGAGAAAACTAATGACAAAGCATGGCTTGATGTCACCCAATATAAAAGCCTGATTCTAGAGCACCATATGGCTGCCAGTAGATTTGGATTTCTTGAATTGTATTCCCCGCTGAACGAAATAGATTCCTTCAGCACATCTTTGCGTAATGGATCAATATCTGAAATATCATTTTTAGCAAATGTTATTTCTCCATTAATAAAAGCATATCAAAGCGGAAATGACTTTGAGGTTTCAAAAATTGTGCGACACTCTTCCCCGCTTTTAGGCAAAAAGGCTTTCCTAGAAAACTCTACAGATCAGAGCAAATTGCTTGAATCTGCCGAAAAATCGGTCGAAGAATTGCTCTTGCTCTGGAAGGACGGATCTATTCCTACTTGTGTTGATATATTAAAGGTCATCAAAAAAACTAACCTTTTCCCCCTCAATGATCGTGTAGACGATATTTTGTCTGGACCAACAGCAGATGAGGATAAAAAGATAACAGCTTTAAGGGAAGCACTGTCTGTGCCTTTTGATAAGTTGGAAAGATATTCGGCATATGTCACTGACAATACCCAATTTGCTACGCACCAAGGTGTAAAAGGCTTGGAGTTCCCTAGAGTTATGGTTATTATGGATGACGCCGAGTCCAAAGGATTCCTATTTAGCTACGAGAAGCTTTTCGGTGCGAAGGCTAAAACAGAAACAGATATCAAAAATGAACGTGAAGGCAAGGACACGGGAATCATAAGAACGACACGACTTTTCTATGTAGCATGTACGCGAGCAGAAAAAAGTTTGTCAGTTGTGGCTTACACGAATGATAAAAACGTAGTCAGGGATACTGCCATTTCAAATGGCTGGTTTACTGATGAAGAAATTGAATTACTATAAAAATATTGTTTGATATACCCCACAGATCATGAAATACTCATTGCCGTAACCCATACAATTTGGATAAATAGAGTTAGGAGATGATTTTATTGGATGGTTCAATTAAGCTACCAGCTTATATAAAACAAAAGAAATTTGGGAAAAATATGATAACACATATGATTACCCCAGAAACAGATGTAAGCATAAAACAATCTCCAAAGGGCGATATTGTTGCTATTGATCCATCTGGTGTTCAGATATATATTAAACATAAAAGAGCTCAATTCAAAGATAATGAACAATATATTCTAACTACTGATACTGTTCCGAACTTGGACGATATTCTCCAGGGTGTTCAAAAATTAAAGTGGATGCGACATCCAAATGAGAACTTATTGGCTGAACAAATAAGGGAATCATGGCACAACGGTATACTTCTGAAAAAGGAATCTCAAGACGAGCAGGGTCTACGTACACCCCAATTAGGAGCGATACATGCTGCGCTTGCACATTGGACGACTTCAACTGATATTGCAACTATAGTAATGCCCACCGGAACCGGAAAAACTGAGACCATGCTGTCGTTACTTATTGCTGCTCAATGCGAGAGATTGATTGTTACAGTTCCTAGTGACTCCTTAAGAGGCCAACTATCTCAAAAGTTTTGCACACTTGGTCTTTTAAAAGCGTTTGGAATTGTCCTACCGACAGTTGAGCAACCTATTGTTGGAATTTTACATGAACGCTTTAAAACAGGCGATGAACTTCGGGAATTCATTATTGGCTGTAATGTCATTATTACAACAATGTCGTGCGTATCGGGATACTCAGACATAATGCAAAAATGTATTTCCGATCTTTGCTCACATTATTTTATTGATGAGGCACATCATACGACTGCATCAACTTGGACAGAATTTATTCAGAGATTTTCTAACTCCAGAGTATTGCAATTTACAGCCACTCCTTTTAGAAATGATGGAGCGAAGCTTAATGGTGAGATAATTTATAATTATCCTTTACGTATGGCACAGGAAGAACACTATTTCACTAATATCTCATTTAGTCCAATATTTGAGATAAACAGTGAAAAATCTGATATCGAAATAGCAAATGCGGCTATTGTCATACTAAAGCAACAAGAAGCAGCAGGCTATATAAAGCAAATAGTGATGGCACGTTGTGAAAATAAAAAACGTGCAAGAGAAGTTTTTGAAATCTATAAGCAACTATCCCCTGAGTACAATCCTGTTATGATTTTTAGTGGTTCGGGGTTATCAGAACAAAGTAGACGTGAATCAATTGAAAATCTTAAAAAGGGTATTTCAAAAGTTGTTGTTTGTGTTGACATGTTGGGTGAAGGATTTGACCTACCTACTTTGAAAGTTGCTGCATTACATGATGTGAAAAAAAGTTTGACTGTAACCCTACAGCTAATTGGTAGATTTACTCGAACAAAGTTCGATGAAGATTTAGGAGATGCTACATTTGTAGCTAATATCGCAGATATATCGGTTAGTCAAGAATTAGAACGTTTATACGCACAAGATGCCGATTGGAATGGCCTTTTGCCCGAAATGAGTACTGATGCAATTGCTCAAGAAATTGGATTTGGTGATTTTCTAAAAGGTTTTAATATACCGAGTGACTTAAAAATTCCATTGCAAAACATTAGGCCAGCATTGAGCACAGTTATTTATCGAAATCCCAAAAATGCTTGGCATTATGAACAATATCAAAGTGCGATAGAGCTTAAAGAAGGAGATAAAGCTTGGTCTATCCTAAATAGAGAAGAAAACGTCCTATTAGTTATCATTGCTCGCCGACAACCGGTTGATTGGGGAAACGTTCAAGAAGTAGAAAATCTTATTTGGGATTTGCTAATTGTAATTAATGATATAGATAATAAACTGCTCTATATAAATTCAAGTGACAATAAAGGAATGTATGCTACATTAGCAGAAGCAGTTATTGGTGAAAAAACTTCTCTAATCAGGAGTTCAGAACCATTTAAATCATTCTATGGAATAAATCGTGTTCGCTTACAAAATGTTGGGTTAAAACAAGTGGTAGGCAAAAATATTCGGTTTAGAATGAGTGTAGGTAGCGATGTAGCTGAAGCATTATCAATTGCTGAAAAGTCCAGTGGACAGAAAGCTTTCATTGTTGGGTCAGGTTATGAAAATGGAAATAAAGTAACATTAGGATGTTCATATAAAGGTCGAGTTTGGACATTGCTGACAGGGAACATTCATAGCCTTGTTAATTGGTGTAAATCCATAGGCACTAAAGTAGTTAACCCTAATATAGACGGAGATGAAATACTAAAAGAGGCTCTCGTACCAAAATTAGTTACTCAGATACCGAATAAATCTTGTGTTTGGATAGACTGGAACGAAGATTTATATAATAGTTCAGAAAACAAAATAGAGTTCCATGTAAATGGATATCAATGTGATTTAGGCAATACATCGATTGATTTGGATTTTGAAAAATCAAGCTCTGAGTCAATTATATTTAATCTAAGTTTTAATTTGCCTAATGATGATTTGCGTTGTCAATTTATAATGACTATCGGTGAAAAAGATGACATTGCATTTAGCCACTATGCATTACAGGAAGGAATGCCTGCGGTAACTGTCCACGTTGGTCGAAAAGATTTCTCAATTGAAGAATTCTTTCAACTTTATGAACCAAGTATTTGGTTTATCGATGGTTCATATTTATGCGGAAATGAATACATTGAATTAAAGCAAGCTCCCGGTGTTTATCCTGTAGAACGAATTAATGCTTGGGATTGGAGCGGTGTAGATATATCAAAAGAATCGCAGCGTGTAGGAACATTACGCACAGAATCTATACAGTATAATGTAATTCAAAAATTGATGGGCATGGATGAGGATTATAACATTATTTACGATGACGATAATTCAGGAGAGATAGCTGATATAATTACACTAAAAGAAAAGGATGATTGCATCCACGTAGAGATGTATCATTTGAAATTTGCTAAGGGTGGTGTAGTAAGCAGACAAGTAGATAATTTGTATGAAGTATGCGGACAAGCCCAAAAATCTGTACATTGGAAGTATAAAGAGAATAGGGAATTTTTTAGGCATTTATTTAAAAGAGAAACTAAAACTTACAAAGGCCAAAGTGGATCACGTATTATTAAGGGAAGCATACAAGAGTTACAAAGGTTAGATAATCTATCCCGCAGAAAACTGCCCTTAAAATTCAATATCTTAATTGTGCAACCTGGATTATCAGTTAATAGTATAACCTTAGAACAAAGAACTCTTTTAGCTGTAACTGAACAATATCTTATGGATGTGTCGAATATTCCGCTATGTGTAATAGCAAATAAAGATTAATGTCAAATTGACTTGCATCTATTTTGACCTAATGACACAAGCAAGAGAACCACGAAGCCGCAATGGTTTCGTGGTTTTTTCTTTGTTTTTTAATGGTTGCACGTTCTAAATCTTATAAATAAATTTATACAGTTGCATTTAATATGAAGAAGTATTTGCAATATTTTTTAGGAATTTGCAGATGAATTACTAATGAAAATGCTAATGAAAAATCCCCCTACCAGCCGCAGCCGATAGGGGGATGATATCATCTGGGAATTTTGATTTTCTGCCCGGAGTAGTAAGATTTTAAACATTAGGCGAAACTCATTTTATCACACAAACTGCCGGGCTTGCTCAAAATCTCACTGATAGATTGGAGCTTTTCGCGATGAGTATACTCACTCTGTTCTCTTTTTAAAGTGGACGAAAGATAGAATACAGATCGGAATGAAATAGGCGCACCAGAATTCTAAAGCGACAACGCCAGCCCAATAATCTCCGCTTGAAAAAATACCAAGCATGGGCATAATCAGGCATGGAATAAAAAAAGTACCATGGAGAATCAGCAGCCACTTGAGCCACTTATCTACTTTAGTATTCGCTCTAATCGTCAGCCCAATAAAAAAGGTTGACAGCGCCATTAAACCATATCCAAGCAGGTCATAATTAAAATACAGACCCGATTTTGAATAATCAACGATCTGTATGGCCTGCTCATTCAGCCTGTCCAGCCTGACCGAAGTGGTTTGTGCGAAATACACCAACAGGATCACCACACAATACACCGCGGCAAAGATAAGCGCCGCATTCGCAGCAGCCTTCCTGTCCGGCTTGCATTCATGAGCAAACGTACTTATCATCAAGACAAAACCAAGCGCCAAAAATATGCAGACAAAAAAGCTGCCAAAGTTAAATACGATCAGCATAAAGACAGCAAACAAAGCTACGGATATAGAACTAATCAACGAGCCTGCCATACCGATTTTCTGGTTCATTCCCGAATTCTCCTTATCAATTGTCAAAAATCCCTCGCTTCAAATTTCGATATATCATTCTGCGGGTTATATAAATAGTCCGCGTGTATTTCCAATGAATATCATATTAATAATCGGCTCCCAGAGATTGGTCTTGTCATAAACACAATGGGCAATTCAGACTCCCGTTCAATAAACATCCGGACAAATCGGAAGTTATCGAAACGACTATTTTATGCGATTGTGCATCGGGTGTTCTTCATTGAACTGAACAAGGTCCCAAAGGTTTCCGTACATGTCTTTGAACACTGCCACAATTCCATAGTCCGCCGTTTTAGGTTCCCGTGTAAACTCGATGCCAAGGCTTTTCATTTCGTTGTAATCGCGCCAGAAATCGACAGTTCCCAAAAAGAGAAACACCCGGCCACCGCACTGGTTGCCGATAAAATTCTCTTGGATTGGCTTGGAGGCGCGGGCAAGCAGAATTGTGGTGCCGTTTGAACCGGGCGGTGCCACCACCACCCAGCGCTTGTCCTGCTCCGGCTGGTAGGTGTCCTCGACCAAGGTGAAATGCAGTTTCTTCGTATAAAATTCGATTGCTTCATCATAATCCCGCACCACGATGGCAATATGAACGATGGATTGAATCACAGGTATATCCTCCATAAATTTCAGTTTATTGAGCTTCCCTTAATTGCTATGACAGGCCCGTGGCCAAAAACCCTGAGCCTGTCCGCTGTTTATGGATAATAGGAATTTAATACAGAATCTAGCTTATCCTAGTTTAGCCTGTGTGACATGAGAACCGTCCCCACATCACCGCAGGACACTTCCAAGGTCAAACAAGACCGCCCTGATTATATCAAGCCTCCTTAAATACTCAAATATCATAAATCCCTGTATATCACAAAGGCTGCATTTCGCATAGTATGCCTTATATTCAATTGTTGCAGGAGGATGAAACCAATGTGCACAGCAATCACACTGCAGACTGTACAAGGAGAAAGCTTTATCGGCAGAACCCTGGATTTTTCATATCAACTTCAGCCTCATTTTTATTTTGTGCCTCGAAATTACCTGTGGAGAAATGCAGTGACCGGCAGACTTGAGCGCGGCCAATACAGCTTTATCGGAATCGGGCAGAAAGTCGACGGAATACTCGGCTTTATTGACGGGGTCAACGAGCACGGATTGGCGGCAGCGGCGCTTTACTTTGCCGGATACGCCAGTTACGATACCGCAGCGTGGGATTCGTCGGTAATACAGGTCGCGTCGTATGACTTCCTTCATTACATTCTGGGAAACTGCGCGTCGGTCGAAAACTTTTGCGCTCAGATGAACCGTGTCCGTATTATCGGGATGACAGATCCTCTGACACAGACCGTTGCGCCGCTGCATTGGATCGTTACGGACCGTACCGGGCAATGTATTGTGCTTGAGCAGACGAAAAGCGGCACGGAGCTCTTCGCAAATCCAATGGGGGTTCTGGCGAACAGTCCCGACCTTCCGTGGCATATGACAAATCTGCGAAATTACATGGAAGCGACTCCTCGGCAGATTGAGGAAATCGACTGGGGCGGAGTCCGGCTGTCGCCATTTGGTCAGGCCGGGGGAACAGTAGCTTTGCCCGGCGGGTATACCTCGCCTGAACGGTTTGCACGGGTGGCATACCTGAAATCGCATATACCGCAACCGGAAAGCTCCCAGGCCGCGATATTTTCTTTTTTTCAAATCATGAAGGGTGTATCTATTCCAAAGGGTGTCGTTGTGACTGACCGGGGAACAGATGATTACACACAATATACAGCTTTGATAAATACAAACAGCGGAGAATATTTCTTTAATACTTATGAAAATTTGCAAATAAAAAAGGTGAGCCTTCGAACTCCCGAAACATCTTCCGCCGCATTTGCTGATTTGGGAGGGATCATGCAGCCCATGACCTTTGAAAAACTATAACAGATAGAAATTGCAGACGGAATGATGACCATTTTTAATCAGCGGTTAAACTATGTACTCTGTCCAAATCGCAAGTATGCCCGAAAACTCAATTCAAACGGGCCATATAGTATGCGGATGATAGAAAGCTTCTTTACTTGGCTGGTATAAACATAATGGGAAGCACCAAAGTATTGCAATGACTGCAGCATCTTATGAGTCGGATACGATAGCCTTGATTGCATCCCTATACGCATTAACATAGAATTTCATTGAAGGCAACTTGCAAGCAAAGGATGTAATTCGTTCCCCAATTTTTTCAATTATTGTTACTGATTGTGTTACAAGATCTTTCACTTCTTCAAAAAAGATAAGGCTTTCTTTAAACTCAAGGATTCTTTCAAAATCATGATGTGCCATCATCTTGTTGCGGATTTCTACAGGCAGCACTTCCTCATATTTACTGTAACAATTATCGATAGATACGAGCAGTTTATCGTCTTTTCCGTCCGGGAAGAGTGCATTTAGTGGTTCAACCAAGCACAATTCTTGCAGATACTTAATACTGCAGTTTTCATGGCCGTTAGTGCGTGCACGGTCAAAAACCTTCTCAACCTCCATGATATATTGTCGCTCTAATGCTTGTACACATGTTTGAATAAAACTGTTATCAATAAAGCGATTAACACCTCTTTCCTCCTTCATGGTTTCCAACGCTTTGAGAGCGGAAACATCTTTTAGGATTTCGTTAAGAAATCCTAAAAGCTCAAACCAGACGAGAAAAGTCTTATAATTTTCTTCCACTGTACCTACCTCCCCACCTTTAACAAGGTATAGAATTTCCTATAATTACTATAACACGAACTTGCTTCTGAACTTTATGGTGTTATTATAGCACAAGAAATTTTCAAATTGCGCACCATATCGACAGCAAAAAGCAGAATATTCCATGTCATATTTGTTTCACTCTACAAAAACAGCCCCGCAGGAGCAACCTACTCCCGCGGGGCTGTGTCATATTAATTGGGAATCCGAATCTCCTGCCCGGCGTAGATCAGGCTGGGGTCTGCGATATCGTTGTGGTTGGCCAGTGCAGCCACCGTGGTGCCGTAGGTCTGAGCAATGCCCCAGAGTGTGTCCCCAGGCTGCACGGTGTGTGTAGTCTCCTGCGGCTCGTCAGGCTCCAGCTTGGCATTTACGGCACCCTGTACGGCCACATAGCCGACCGCCTCAAGCCGCTGCTGGCGCTCTGCACCGTTTCCCCACGCCCCGGCGTAACTTCCGCCGCCAGCGCTTCAACCGTCTTGGCGGGCGCTGCGGGTGCCTCCTGCGGCGCTTCGTCGGCGTGTCTGCGGTGTAACCGTTGCGCCCCGCCGCCCGGATAATGGCGGGAAAATCCACATAGCAGTAATCCTGGTCGCACACCCGCCCCGCCACGGTGTTACTGCGCACCATATTGGTGCCGCCGCCGAATTGGTGCATCGGATAGTCGGTGATCTCGTCGGCGCACCATGCCGCGTACCACCATGTATACCGCTGGAATAGCGCCGCACCGGAGCAATTCTCCATCCACTCTTCCCACGCAGTCGTGTCCTCTCCGGCAGCTTTCCGCGCTTTGATCTCATCGGCCACGGCCGCGATCTGCGCCCCCAGATCGTCCCGCTCGGAAAATTTCCCATTGCTTTTTTCTTCCGATTTGGATATACTGGTTTTAGAAACAATCGCAGCTTCGTTTTTGGACGTTGCGCCGAGGCTCCTTGCATCGGCGGACTGCAATGTTTCTTTTTTATATCCACTTTTCCCAATAAACGCCGTTACAATGTACAGCGTTTTTTTCTTTGTGTCCGCAATGGCCTGTACCACATAGTACGATTTTTCTCCAATGCCCTTCTCATATAATACGGTCTCCGCTTGATGCATTTCCCCGTTTTTATGATAAACGTATGCTCTTGTTTTTCCTCCGTTTCTTATGTCATCAGGGTTATTTAGCGTATATTCAATTTTCGTAATGCTTTGCTCGTTCATTGAGTGATCTGATTTCCCGTTTTCTCCGTGGTCTTTATAAAAATGATATATCTGTCTTGCTTCTATTGCTACTTTGAACCCGGATACATCTATCCCTGTTATACGCTTGATTTTCTCTGCCATTTCTTTTCCAATTATACCGAGCACAAGTATCTCGTTATCTTTGAAATTCCCGCTTTTTACTTTACTTTTTGACCAGTTTTTATTTATTTTTTGTCATATTTTTCCAAGCTAAATCCTTCACTACGGTTTTCCGTAGTGTTTTTTTCTGCTTTTTTATTAGTTTGTTGTACTTCTTTTTTCGCTTCCTCTTTCAGCCCCGCGGCCCTGTCCATCATGTCCAGTCTCTCCGTCACGTCAATGTCCGCGTAGACGTCCGCCAGGATTTCCCCAAAAATTTGTGCTGACAGGCTATCTTCACACATAGATTTTTTACAGGGCGGCTATACTGATTCCGCTGATCTTTATATCAAAAGCATCTTTATAAACGAACAATATTTCATTTAAATTAGACATTTTCCCCAAATTGTCTGTTGCAGTTTATTTTTTGCCTTGCCATAATAAGAGCAGTTAAAGAGATGGTATTATGCCATCACCGGAATATAAAGGAGGAATTGTATATGAATCATTCGATCGCCCATGCAGCTGAGCGGCAGGCCTTCAAGACCATCCTTGATTCCATGATCAAAAAGGGTCAGACGCAGAATGTATCGGAGCTGGCGGAATCTTTGATCTGTCTGATGCAGAAGATCCTGGGGGATTCCTGGGATGCTTCGGCTTTTGATACGCTGCGCCTGGTGGCGGAAGATAAAGACGGCAAATGGGCGCACTATGCCCAGCGCCTGATCCGAGAGACGGATTCCCACATTCTCTCCACCTTTTTGCTCAACGCGGCCTACGAAGGCGGATTCCGCGGCTTCAAAACATCAGAAGCCTGCGCGGAAAAATACGGTTGCAACATTCCCTGGGTGGTGCTGATGGACCCCACCTCCGCGTGTAATATGCACTGCACCGGCTGCTGGGCGACAGAGTACGGCCACAAGTGCAGTCTTACCTATGAAGAAATGGACAAGGTCCTGACCGAAGGCGAGGAGCTGGGCGTCCACGCCTGCCTTTTCACCGGCGGCGAGCCCCTGATGCGCAAAAAGGACATCATCCGTCTTTGCGAAAAGCACCGTGACATCGCGTTTCACGCCTTCACAAACAGCACGCTGATCGACGAGGAGTTCTGCCAGGATCTGCTGCGGGTAGGCAACTTCTTTGTCTCCGTCAGCATCGAGGGCTTTGAGGAAGCCAACGACAGCCGCCGCGGCGCGGGCCACTTTGCCAAGGCCATGGCCGCCATGGATCTGATGCACTCCTACAAGATCCCCTTCGGCGTCTCTATTTGCTACACCAGCCGGAACTATCAGGATGTGACCAGTGATCCGTTCCTGGATATGCTCATCGACAAGGGCTGCATTTTTGCCTGGTACTTTCACTATATGCCCGTGGGAGTCAACGCCAGCACGGATCTGCTGCTCTCTCCTGAACAGCGTGCCTATATGAAAGACCGCATCCGGGAGATTCGGGGCCTTACCGGCGGCAAGGAGATCTACGCCATCGACTTCCAGAACGACGGCGAGTATGCCGGCGGATGCGTGGCCGGCGGCCGGCGCTATTGCCACATCAATGCCAACGGCGACGTGGAGCCCTGCGTGTTTATCCACTATTCCGGCGCCAATATCCGGGATAAGTCGCTGATCGAATGCCTCCAGCAACCATTGTTCCTGGCTTATCACGACGGCCAGCCTTTTAACGACAATATGCTGCGGCCCTGCCCCATGCTGGAAAACCCTGAACTGCTGCAAGAGATGGTCCGCAAGACCGGCGCCAAATCCACCGATCTGGAAGCGCCGGAGTCAGCGGAGCATTTGTGTGGCAAGTGCGTGGCCTATGCCCAGCAGTGGCAAGCCACCGCTGACAAGCTCTGGCGTGAAGATCACCCCTCCGACACAGCCGCCGCGGTCGAAGCGTCCGCTGTCAATGCGTAATTTCGCTCTTTTAAAAGATCCCTGCCGAAAAATTTCGACAGGGATCTTTTCGTATTGCGCTTTTATGATTCTATAGGCACCAGCTTGCCCAGCACCACGAACCGGGCGTCGTCATATTCGTAAGAGCAGGTGGACAGCGTGACAAATTTATCCTGCGCCGAAGCCTCAACGGTAGACTGGAAGGTAGAGTGAGAGCGGCAAAAGTCCAGCAAGCTCTGGGAGAAGCCGTGCTGATAGATCTCGGCGTCGTGGTTGAGCACCACGCCGGCCACCAGCTCCAGCTTGTAGTTTTGATCCGGCGTCAGCAGATAGGCGGTGGAGTGCTGATCGTAAAAACTCTGTTTTTTATAGTTGGTCATTTCCCCAAACATATTGCCGGACTTCATATTGTGCCCGTAAATCAAGGTATTTGCGTCGGAAAAATCGGTCTTGTTGAGGTAGTCCATAAAGATGGTGCCGTTGAGGTTATAGTCCCCATTGAGCAGCCGGTGGAGATAATAGTCGTTGTCCGCTGCCTGGACAATGGGATAGTTGAGCCGCGTATCGGGAATGTAAATCCAGGCCACGATGTCCGGGTTGATCTGTTTCATGGCCTCAAAATTCACTGTGATGGGCGCTTTCTGTGTATCTCCGACGCCATTTTGCGGTGTCTGCACCTGCATATATTGCTTGACCTGATTCGTGTCCTTCTGGCTGCGTCTTTGTTCCAGAAAATAGGTGCCCACCTTGTAGGCGGAAAACAGGAACACGCACACCAACACGGCCAGGACGCCGTAATAAGCTGCTTTTTTCATCAGACGCCTCCTCTGCTTTTTCTGCATTATACCAGTAATTCCGCTCTCTTTCAACCCCGGCTTCCTGTGGAAAAAACCATGTTTCCGCTTTACTTCCCGCAGGCATTGGGGTAAAATGAAAGCAAAAGCAGAAAGGAGCAGCACATATGATTTTCTTCAACAGTGATTATCTGGAGGGATCCCACCCGGTAGTGATGGCCAAGCTGATGGAAACCAATATGGAGCAATCCATTGGTTACAGCTGCGACCCCTATTGTGACGCGGCGCGCCAGCGCATTCGGAAGGTCTGTGAGGCACCGGAGGCGGACGTGCACTTTTTGGTGGGCGGCACCCAGACCAATACGACGGTGATCGCCTCCATTCTGCGTCCTCATCAGGGGGTCCTGACGGCAGTGTCTGGCCACATCAACAACCACGAGACCGGCGCCATCGAATCCACTGGCCACAAGGTCCTGGCGCTCCCCAGCGACAATGGAAAGATCACGGCGCAGCAGGTGGATGAGTATTATCTCTGGCAGCAAAATGACGAGAGTTTCGAGCATATCGTGCAGCCCGGCATGGTGTATATCTCCCACCCCACTGAAAGCGGCACCCTCTACACCAAGGCGGAGCTGACGGAGCTGTCCCATACCTGCCGGAAGTATGGGCTGCCCCTGTTTCTGGACGGCGCGCGTCTGGGGTATGGCCTGATGGCCGACGGCACGGACGTGACGCTGCCGGATATCGCCAAACTCTGCGACGTGTTTTACATCGGCGGCACCAAGGTGGGTGCGCTGTTCGGTGAAGCGGTGGTGATCATGAACCCGGCGCTGAAAAAGGACTTCCGCTGCATCATCAAGCAGCGGGGCGGCATGCTGGCCAAGGGCCGTCTGCTGGGCGTTCAGTTCCTGTCCCTCTTCACAGACGGGCTGTATGAAAAGATTTCCCGCCACGCCGACGAGATGGCCTATCAGATCCGGGATATCTTCGCCGAGGCGGGGTATTCGTTCCTGTTCACCTCCCCCACCAACCAGCAGTATCCCATCATGTCCGATGCGGAACTGGCCATTCTGGGCAAGGATTTCGGCTACGAGTATTGGACGCGGGTGGATGCCACTCACTCCGGCGTTCGGTTCTGCGCCAGCTGGGCCACCACCCAGGAGCAGGTGGACGCGCTGCGCAAGGCTGTCAAGGCGCTGCGGGCATAAAGCAAGAGCAATGGGCGGGCCCCGGGTGTATCAAACGCCCGTGGCCCGTTTTTTGGTCAAAAAGGGCTCGTCCTGCTGTGAAATACGACAAAGATTCCGTCCTTTTGCCTTGACTTTTCAGGGGTCTGCGTTTATCATAAAGCGGAATGAGAACGGAGGCGGAACATGGAAAATCGGCATGAGATCCAGGCGGCGGAGCAGCTTTTGCGGCAGGAAGGTCTGCTGGCGGCACCGTCCGGGGCCACGGTGAGTTTTACCGGCCTATCCAATAATTCTCAAGAAACGGCAGCGGGCGATCTCTTTATCTGCAAGGGGTACGGGTTCAAACCGTCGTACCTTCAAATGGCAGCGGAGCGCGGTGCCGTCTGTTATCTGTCGGAAGAAGCGGTGGCCGGCGCCCGCATTCCCTTTTTGCGCGTCACAGACGTCCGCAAGGCGCAAAGTGTGCTGGCCCGCTGGTTTTACGGCGTTCCCTCGTCCGGCTTTGTGCTGACGGGCATCACCGGTACCAAAGGGAAAACCACCACGGCTTTTGATCTGCAAGCCATTCTCAGCGCCTACACCGGTCGCCCCACGGGCCTGATCTCCACGGTGGAGCGCTTTGTAGGGGACGAGCATCAGCCTTCGCATCTGACGACGCCGGAGTCTCTGGACCTGCAGCAGCTTTTTGCCCGTGCCAGGGACAACGGACTGCCCTATGTGACCATGGAGGTCTCCAGTCAGGCGTATAAAGTGGACAGGGTCTACGGGCAGTATTTTGATTTTGGTATTTTTCTCAACTTCGGAGAGGACCATGTCAGCCCCCGGGAGCATCCCACAGTGGAGGATTATCTGGCCTGCAAGCTGCGCCTGATGGAAAACTGCGGCACGGCGGTGATCTGCCGGGAAGCGGCCTGTTTTGACCGGATCTATGCCACGGCTGTCCAGCACGCCCAGAAGGTGTGCCTGGTGGGCATCGAGCAAAACGACTGCGACTATATCGCCCGGAACGTCAGCAAGGAGACCTTCGGTTTTTCCTTCCAGGTGCAGGAAAAAGACAGTGCTGAGACGTTTACCTATCATCTGCCCCAGGAGGGCCGGTTCAACGTGGAAAACGCGCTGACTGCCATTGCGGTGGGTCGTGAGCTGGGGATCCCCCACGCGGTGATGGCGCTGGCGCTGGAACGGCTGCAAGTGCCGGGCCGGATGAACATGATCACCGGCGGCGGGCTTCGTGTGCTGGTGGACTATGTGCACAACAGGCTGAGCTTCCAGGCCGTGTTCGACAGCCTGAAAAAAGACTACCCCGGTGCTCCGCTGTATGTGGTGGCCGGCGCCCCCGGTGAGCGGGCAGAGGCCCGGCGGGATGATATCGGCAGTCTTTGCGGCGCCAACGCCGCCCGAGCGATCTTCACCTCCGATGATCCCGGCTTTGACGACCCCGCCGCCATCTGTCAGCGGATGTCCCGCGCGGCGGCGCAAAGCGGCGGAGCCAGGGTGGATATTGTCATCGACCGCACGCAGGCGGTGGAACAGATCATCCGGGAAGCCCCGGATGGCGCGGTGGTGATCCTGGCCGGCAAGGGCCACGAGGTGACCCAGCGGGTACGGGGCCAGTACGAACCTTATGAATCCGACGCGGTGGTGGCCCGCCGCGCTCTGGCAGCCCGGGAAGCCGCTCAAAAATAAAACAGATAAGAAAGCAAGCAAGCAAGGACCTGACAGCATCGTAAAAACAGCTGTCAGGTCCTTGTTCTTTCCGCGGAGGCGTCTGTTCCGCAGGGGCGGATATCATCCGTCCCTCTCCTCGCATAGGTATACACATAAAAAAGGTTGTTGCCGTTATCCGGCAGCAGCCCCTGCGCCTCAGGCCGTCAGATCTTCCGGGCCGACACGTCGCAGATCTGCGCCTGAATCCGCTTGCGCGCCGCCGCCTGTGTCCCCTTTCGGATCAGGGAATCACGGTTCTTTTCCAGCTGCTGGCAGAGAAACTCATCTCGCTGCTCCTGGGTCATTTTGCCAAGGATGGTCTTGACGATGCCAGTGGCCATGTCGGGATTTTTGGCCATCATGCTGCCCAGAATCCCGCCTCGGTCGATCTGGTCCGTCATCAGCGGCACCAGATACTCCGCCAGAGAAAAATAGTCAATGTTGTCCAGTCGGACAGTCAGTTCGATCATATCACAGTCCTCATTTTTCTTTAAAAAGACAGCGCCGGGTCGTCCGGCGCTGTCTGTATGATAGGAAAAGTCAATGTTACGCCTTGGGGCCGGCCTTCACCACTTCTTCGCTCATGTGGGTGTACTTCTTGAAGTTCTCCACAAAGCTCTTGGCCAGCTTCTCGCAGCTTGCCTTGTAGGCAGCCTTGTCTTCCCAGGTGTTCTCCGGGATCAGCAGCTCGGATGGCACGTCCTTAATGGAGGTGGGCACCTGTACACCGAAGGTGGGATCGGTGACAAACTCGCTCTCTTCGATCTCTCCGGTGAGCGCCGCCGTGACCATGGCACGGGTATAGCTCAGCTTCATACGCTTGCCGGTGCCGTTCCAGCCGGTGTTCACCAGATAGACCTTGGCGCCGGACTTTTCCACCTTGTCTGCCAGCATCTTGGCATAGATGGAGGGATCCAGGGGCAGGAAGGGCGCGCCGAAGCAGGTGGAG
The DNA here is from genome assembly GCA_034933545.1 of Oscillibacter sp. GTDB lineage: Bacteria > Bacillota > Clostridia > Oscillospirales > Oscillospiraceae > Vescimonas. The sequence continues at coordinate 36,115 of JAYFNH010000008.1, read as the reverse complement.
AAAGTGGGCACAGGCTCCTTCACGCCGATCTCGGTGCCGGCCACCTTGGAGGTGAAGCCGGAGACGAAGTAGTACATAGCCTGATTCTCATCCAGCTTGGAGATGGGGGGCAGCACACCGTAAGCGTCGGCCGTGAGGAAAATGACGGTCTTGGGCACGCTGGGAGACATACCGGAAAGCTCCGCGTTGGGGATGTACTCAACGGGATAGCCCACACGGGAGTTCACCGCCAGAGAGTCGTCGTCAAAGTCAAATTCCCGGGTCTCGGGATCCATCACCACATTTTCCACCATGGCGCCGAAGCGAATGGCGTTGTAGATCTCAGGCTCCCCCTCGGGGCTGAGGTTGATGCACTTGGCATAGCAGCCGCCCTCGAAGTTGAAAACGGAGTCGTCGGCCCAGCCGTGTTCATCGTCGCCGATGAGCTTGCGGGTGGGGTCGGCGGACAAGGTGGTCTTGCCGGTGCCGGAGAGGCCGAAGAACACAGCGGAATCGCCGCGTGTGCCGATGTTGGCGGAGCAGTGCATGGGGAACACGCCCATCTTGGGCAGCACATAGTTCATCACGGAGAACACAGACTTTTTGATCTCGCCTGCGTACTGGGTGCCGCAGATCACCACCAGATGGGCCTCATAGTCCACCAGGATGGCCGCTTCACTGCGGGTGCCGTCCACTTCGGGAATGCACTTGAAGCCGGGTGCGGCAATGATGGTATAGTCTGCGGCAAAGCCCGCCAGCTGTTCCTTGGTGGGACGGCGCAGCAGCTGGTGGATAAACAGGTTCTGGGACGCCAGTTCATTGACGATGCGGAAGCACTTGGTGTACTTGGGATCGGCGCCCGCGAATCCGTCGAAGACAAAGACTTCTTTGTTCTGCAAATAGGCAATGACCTTTGCGTAGATGGCGTCGAATTTTGCCTTTTCGATGGGGCGGTTCACCTTGCCCCAGGCAATGTCGTCATGGACGGCGGGGGTATCCACAATAAACTTGTCGTCGGCGCTGCGGCCCGTATATTTACCGGTTTTCACCACCAGCGCGCCCGTATTGGACAGCGTGCCCTCACCACGGCGCAACGCGTGTTCGGTCAGCTGCGCCGGTGTCAGATTGCGGTAAACAGCAGCGGTATTAATGATGCCGAGTTTTTCCAGTCCATAGGTCTCCATAATAAATCCTCCTGTTCATGATGTCAGTTGCTCAGTTGCAATGAAGATTAGAGTTTATTATAGCATAGCTTGTCAGCGTTTTGGTAGGTTTTTAAAAATATTTTTTATTCTTCCGCTGCAAAAAAATTTGCATATTTTGTCAGTGCAGAAGGATGCGCGCGCCTTCGCTGTAAGGGGAAACCGTTCCGATGCGCTGGGCGCTGGGGACGGCGTTTTTCAGCTGAGCGAAGAGGGCTGCGGCGTCGTCCGGATGGACGGCAATGAGGAGCCCGCCGGAGGTCTGCGGGTCGTAAAGGAGGTCCTGCCGGGCCAGCTCCGTGTCCCCGGCGTCCACGCCGCATTCGGCAAAGGAGCGGTTGCGGTACATCCCCGCCGGCAGCACGCCCATGCGGGCGAAGGACAGCGCCTCTTCAATGAGGTCCATATCCGCCACCTGCAAGGTGATCTGCGCGTTGCTACCCTGTGCCATCTCAAAGCAGTGGCCCAGAAGGCCGAAGCCCGTGACGTCGGTACAGGCGTGTACGCGGTATTGCACCATTACGTCCCGTGCGGATTTATTCAGCGTGGTCATCAGGCGGTTGGCCAGCGCCACCCCCTCTTGGGAACAAAGTCCCGCCTTGGCGGCTGTGGTCAGCACGCCGATCCCCAGCGGCTTTGTTAAAAGCAGCACGTCCCCGGGCTGCGCGCCGCTGTTGGTCAGCATCCGGTCAGGGCGGACAAAGCCGGTGACGGCCAGTCCGTACTTGGGCTCGTCATCAAAAATGCTGTGGCCGCCGGTGATGAGGGCGCCCGCCTCGTACACCTTGTCATAACCGCCCCGTAGAATCTGGTGGACGGCCTCCTTGTCCATCTTTTCCGGCACACACATGATGTTCAGCGCCAGCTTAGGCTCTCCGCCCATGGCGTATACGTCAGAGAGGGCGTTGGTGGCGGCGATCTGCCCGAAGAGGTAGGGATCGTCGGCAATGGGCGGGAAAAAGTCCACCGTCTGCACCAACGCCAGTTCGTCCGACAGCCGGTATACCGAGGCGTCGTCGCTCTTGTCAAAGCCCACCAGCAGGTTGGCATCGTGATGCACCTTGATATCACCCAGCAGCTCCGCCAGCATCCCCGCGCCCACCTTTGCCCCGCAGCCGGCACACTTGGCCAGCTTTGTCAGCTTCACATTTTCTTCCATGGTCATATCCTTTCCAATCTGCTTCTGCCCTCAGGCAGTCTGTTTATTGCAGTGCGCCACTCAGCGCCAGCACCGCTTCCAAAACGCCGCCGCCCACGGCCAGGGCCTTGTCGGAGGCCTGATAGCAATATTCCACCTGGTACCGTGGGTCCACGTCGCCGCTTTTCATCCCCTTGCGTACCGGCGTTCCGTCGGCCAGGATTCCCCGCAGAACGCCCCCGATGGTGCAGCGCATGGGCTCACCGTTTACGGTGCCGGCAATATCGCCGGCTTCCACCACCGTGCCGATGGAGAGCATTTGCCGAAAAACACCGTCGGCCGGGGCGCGCAGCACCCGCTCCCCGGCAAAGCCGCCGATAAGGCCGGGAATATTGGTATTGGGAATGGGTTCCCCTTCCAGGATGACCCGTCCCAGGGTGTGCCCCCGCATGGTCTCCACCACGGCGTGGCAGTCTTTCCCGGCGCAAAAGCCGGGTCCCACGCCGATGACCACCGGTGCGTCGGTGATGCGTGTGCCCAAGTTCCGCTTGGCCAGAATGGCGTCCACCAGCGCGTCGGGCCGCAGCTGCTCCCGGCACAGGCACTCGGGGTCGGCCAGCACGGGAATGCAGTCCTTCTCCCAGGCACTCCGCGCTTCCTCCGGCGTGTGAATATGCACCGCTGTCACATCCTCCACCGTGGCACGTCCCAGCACGATGGCCTGGGAAAAACACACCATCCGCCGGATGGCCGTGGGCCGAGGCAGATCGGTCATCACCACCCGGATATGGGAGCGCCACAGTCGCAGCGCGATCCCGGTGGCTATATCTCCCGCTCCTTTGATCAATACCTTCAAAGTAAAGCGCCTCTCTTTCGTACTTCTTCCAAAAGAATAACATTTTCTGGAGAAAGCGTCAAGACTGACCGTTGACGATGGGGGCAATAACTGCTACAATAAAACCATGGATAAGAAAATTACCTACAAACTCACCGTGCGTCTGTTCACGGAGGAAAAATGTTTTGGCCCCGGCGTTGCGATGCTGCTGCATCAGGTGCAGGAGCTTCATTCCCTGCGCGCTGCGGCGGCCTCCCTCTCCATGGCCTACTCCAAGGCCTGGACCATTCTCAAAAACGCGGAACGTCTGATGAACTGCAAGCTGCTCCATTCTACCGCTGGCGGCCGCAACGGCGGTGGCGCCGCTTTGACAGAGGAGGCCGTGGCCCTTTTGGTGGCCTATGACGGGTTCTGTAAGGAGCTTTCCGCGTATGGGGAGCAGATCTTTGATGAGAAGTTCGCCTACTTTATCGACAAGCTGTAAAGGAAACGACATAATAGAAAAGCACATCCCGGACGAAATCACCCGGGATGTGCTTTTTTATTTTTGTGGGAGCGGACGGATCAAGCAGATGAAAAGTATGACGTTTTTCTCATCCAATTTTCACGGCATCTGACTCATTTTCGCTTCTTTTTTTATATGATATAGTCTCCGGCTGTGGAGTTCTCCATCAGATCGGCCACAGTGATGCCGTCAAAATAGGTGGTGATCATCTCGTTGAATTTGCTCCACATGGGCAGCGTTTTGCACGCGGCCGCCCGGGGACAGGGCGCCGCGCCGCAGGCAAGACAGGCCACCGGCGCCAGATCGCCCTCTGTGAGACGGAGGATCTCCCCCACTTTATATGCCTGCGGTTCCCTTTTCAGCCGGTATCCGCCGCCCTTGCCGTGCATGCCCTCAATAAGGCCGCTGCGGGTCAGCACCGGCAAAATATTTTCCAGGTATTTCAAGGAAATCTCCTGGCGCTCCGCCACATCCTTCATGGGGATATAACCGCCGCTGCGGTGCTCGGCCAGGTCAATCATCACCCGCAGAGCATATCGGCCTCTTGTGGAAATCATCATCTGTTTTCACCTCGTTTGCTGTGAGATTGCCCCGCTTATTCCGAGAAAAGGGGCGTGGACAGATACCGATCGCCGGTATCCGGCAGCAGCGTCACAATGGTCTTGCCCTCATTTTCCGGGCGCTTGGCCAGTTCAATGGCCGCCCAGACCGCCGCGCCGGAGGAAATGCCCACCAGCACGCCTTCTTTGCGGCCCACCTGACGCCCGGCGGCAAAAGCGTCCTCGTTTGACACAGTGACCACCTCATCATAGATCTTGGTGTTCAGCACATCCGGCACAAAGCCGGCGCCGATGCCCTGAATTTTATGGAGGCCCGCCACACCTGTGGACAGCACCGCCGAAGCGGCCGGCTCCACGGCCACCACCCGGACGGCAGGGTTCCGGGACTTGAGATACTCGCCCACGCCGGTGACAGTGCCGCCGGTGCCCACGCCTGCCACGAAGATGTCCACCTTCCCGTCCGTATCCTCATAGATCTCGGGGCCGGTGGTCTTTCGGTGGGCCTCCGGATTGGCGGGGTTCACAAATTGGCCGGGAATGAAGCTGTCGGGGATCTCCCTGCCCAGCTCCTCCGCTTTGGCAATGGCGCCCTTCATACCCTTGGCCCCTTCCGTCAGTACCAGCTTCGCCCCGTAAGCGGTCATCAGCTGACGGCGCTCCACCGACATGGTCTCCGGCATCACAATAATGACACGGTACCCTTTGGCCGCCGCCACCGCCGCAAGGCCGATACCGGTGTTGCCGGAGGTGGGCTCAATGATGACAGAGTCCGGCTTCAGCCGGCCGGTGGCCTCCGCGTCGTCGATCATGGCCTTGGCAATGCGGTCTTTCACCGAGCCTGCCGGATTGAAATACTCCAGCTTGGCCAGCACCTTTGCCTTGAGGCCCAGTTCTTTTTCCAGATGTGTCAGCTCCAGCAGAGGGGTCTTGCCGATGAGTTGATCGGCGGATGTATAAATGTGAGACATAATTGTCGTCCTTTCCTGTTGTGTTATATTTTTAAATGTATGTTATTTGTCCGTTTTTTCACTGCCGCGTTGACAGCCAACATCGAAAGGCTGCTGCGTCGGTATAAGGAACTTTCATGAAAGAGGCCTCCTTCTTCCGTTCGTATTTATCTATTAACTTAGTGGGTAAATAGGATTATAGGCCAATCAACCCACTACGTCAATAGGTAATTAAGTGTTTTTTCCTTTTTTGTAGAGAAAGGCGTTTCTGGGAGGCGGGCGGATGGCTGCCACACCGACGCCTTGCCGGGAGCCGGGCGTCGGTGTGGCAGCCCCTGAGTTTGGGATTTGTGTCAAATGGGCAAAAAAGAACGCCGCCTTGCGGCGACGCCCTTTAGGGAAGGTTAGGTTTTGTTTTTCAAACGCTTATCCAGTTTCACCGCCAGGCGGGTGCCCACGGCCTGGAAGATCTGTACCAGAACGATGAGCAGCACCACAGCAATGAGCATCACCAGATATTTATAGCGGTAGTAGCCGTAGTTGATGGCGATCTTGCCAAGGCCGCCGCCGCCGATGATACCGCTCATGGCGGAATACCCCAGGATGGTGGTAATGGCGATGGTGGCATTGGAGATCAGGGACGGAACACTCTCTGGGATCATTACCTTGGTGACGATCTGGAAGGGAGACGCCCCCATGCTTTGGGCCGCTTCCAGCACATTGGGATTCATCTCCCGCAGACTGCCCTCCACCAGCCGCGCCACAAAGGGAAACGCGGCGATGACCAGCGGCACAATAGACGCCACCGTGCCCACCGAGGTGCCCACGATGAGACGGGTGAGCGGAAATACCAAAATCATGAGGATCAAAAAAGGCACCGAACGCAGCAGGTTGATAATGATGTTCAGCGCGTGCATGACACCTCTTGGCAGAGGGCGGATGCCACCTTTTTCCCCTGTGACCAGAAGCACGCCCAGGGGCAGACCCAGCAAAATGGCAAACGCGGTGGCCAGCACCGTCACATACAGCGTCTCCCACAGCGCCAGGGGAATCTCCGTCTGCAAAATTTGCAGCGCTTCCGCCACCGCGTCAGACGCAAACAATCCGTTACTCATGCTCTGTCACCTCCTGCACCAATACATCCTTCATATTCTGCAAATAATCCTTGGCGATCTGCACCTTTTCTTCGCCCCCCGATATGCCAAGCAGCATACTGCCGTATACCTTTTCCCCGATACTGCGGGTGGAAGCGAACAGGATATTGGCGGCCACCTGCCGCTCAATGGCCATCCGGGCAATCAACGGCGTACCAGTGGCCAACGCGCCGTTGAACACCACACGGATACGGCGCTCGCCGGGTTCGCCGGGCAGCTCCGGCAACTCACCCTCCGGGAATACCAGGCGTCTGGCGGCCTCCGAACGGGGCGAGGCAAACACCGTTCCCACGGGGCCTTCCTCCATCACCTGGCCGTCGTCCAGAATGGCCACGCGAGAACACACCTCTTCCACCACGCTCATCTGGTGGGTGATGATGATGACGGTGATGCCCAGCCTTACGTTGATCTCCCGGATCAGCTGCAAAATGGAATGGGTGGTATTGGGATCGAGGGCGCTGGTGGCCTCGTCGCACAGCAGCATCTTGGGCTCTGTGGCAAGCGCTCTGGCAATGGCGATGCGCTGCTGCTGGCCGCCGGAGAGCTGGGCCGGATAGGCGTTGGCCTTGTCCGGCAGACCCACGATCTCCAGCAGTTCTTTTGCCCGCTGCTCCGCCTTGTCCTTCTGCATACCCGCCAGCTCCAGCGGAAAGCAGATATTTTTAAGACACGTCCGCTGCATCAGCAAATTGAAGCCCTGAAAGATCATGGTCACATTGCGCCGTACCTGCCGCAGTTCCCTGTCGGACAGACTTCCCAGATCACGGCCGTCAATGGTCACGGTGCCCTCTGTGGGTCTTTCCAGCATATTGATACAGCGCACCAGTGTGCTTTTGCCGGCGCCGCTCATGCCGATGATGCCGTATATCTCGCCGTCCGCGATGGAGAGGCTGATATCCCTCAGCGCCTCCACCGTTCCGTCCGAGGTCTGAAACGACTTGGACAGATGTTGAATCTCGATCATGCGTATCTCCTCGCGGGAGAGACATACATCTCTCCCGCGTTTTCCTTCCCTATACTTAAAAAATCACTTTTTGATGCTGTCCAGGCTGGTCTGCTTGCCGCCGTAGATGCCCATGGGCTCCACATGGATGGTGGCCACGGAGACGATGTGGGTGCCGTTCTGGGCATTGAAGTCATCCAGATAGGGAACGTGCTGGAAGTAGTTGGCGTCAAGCTCACCGCTCTCCACCACGTTGTTGGGCTGGACGTAATCGGTGTATTCCACGGTCTTGAGCGTCACGTTCTTCTGTGCCAGCACTTCGGCGGCCACCTTCAGGATGTCGGCGTGGGGCGTGGGAGAGGCAGCCACGGTGATAGTGGTGCCGGCGAGAGCGTCATAGTTGACGGAAGCGTCAAAACCGTTGCCGGGATTTTCCACGACGCTGACAACAGCGCCGTCATATTTGCCGGTGATGAAATCGGCCACCTGCTTGCTGGAAAGGGCGGCTACCAGCGCCTTGATCTTGTCAGTGCTCTCGTTGCCGGACTTCACAGCCAGGATGTTGCCGTAAGCGGAGGAGGAACCTTCAATGGTCAAGGAATCCTTCACCGGATTCAGGCCCGCGGAGATGGCGAAGTTGGAGTTGATGACGGCGTAATCGACATCCTGACGGATGTTGGGAATCTGGGCCGCTTCCACTTCCTTGAAGGTAAGGTTGTAGGGGTTCTCGGCAATGTCTTTCACGGTGGCGGTAATGCCAACGCCGTCTTTGAGCTTGATATAGCCCTTGGACTGGAGCAGCAGCAAAGCGCGGGCTTCATTGGTGGTATCGTTGGGAACGGCAATGGTCAGGCCCTTGGAGGCGCTGCTGCCGCAAGCGGAAAGGGACAGTATCAGGCTCAGGGCCAGTACGGTGGTCAAAACAAGCGAAAGAATCTTTTTCATCTGAATAATCTCCTATATACTATAATTTTTTATTCGTCGTATCGCCGTGCTCCGGCGGAGGTTTCTTTCATATGGCGCATTCGGGACGGACACATTCGCGTGTGTTCCTGGTTGGCCTTGCTTCTGTACTTGACGGTAAACATTTGTTCCTCCTTTCAGGGCAACAAAAAAGGGAAGCTTCCAACGAAGCTTCCCTCATAGTCGTTTTTCACAAGCCGCTGTTATTCTCAGCGGTTCTGCGGTGAAATGACAGAAAACATGTTGGAAAAATGAGCGCGGCGACGCATGCACATGTTGCACATGCACATCTCCATCATGTTCATCATTTCGGCGCTGAACTTTCTCATCATGTTTTCTCCTTTCATCAAAACTTGCCCTTGCGTTGTTGGCATTATAACGCCCTTTTTAACGCCTTGTCAACACCCAATCACCATTTTGTCTTTCCTGTATAGACATCCGCCGTTTTTTCTTCCGTTATTGTGCACAACAGAGAAAAATAAACGTCCAGGCAGGGCGGCTCTGCCCGCTATATCGGCGCGGCAAAAAAGGCCTCCGCCGCCGGAGAGCCGGCAGCGGAGGCCTTTTTCTCTTTTCAGGTGTTCAAATACGGGTCGTCCAGACGGCCCAGACGGCGCAACATGGTCTTTTTCACCGCTTTGAAAATGTTCTCATAGCCGGTGCAGCGGCACAGATGGCCGCTCAAGAGTTTTCGCAGCTCCTCGTCGCTGTAATACACGCCGCGGTCCAGAATCTCCGCCGCGGTCATGATAAAGCCCGGGGTGCAGAAGCCGCACTGGATGGCCGCTTCATCCACGAAAGCCTGCTGAATGTCGCTGAGCTCGCCGTTGGGGCCCATGAGGCCTTCCAGCGTGGTGATGTGCTTACCCTCGGCCCAGACGGCCAGGTACAAACAGGAGTTATAGCACTCGCCGTCGATGATGACGTTGCAGGCGCCGCACTCGCCCACCTCGCAACCCTTTTTCACGGAGGTCAGACGGAAGTCGCCCCGCAGCATATCGGTCAGCGACGCGCGGACATCCACCATCTGCTCCACTTCTTTGCCGTTGATGGTACAAGTGACCAGCTGATATTGGTTCTTTGCCATTACAGCTCACCTCCCGCCAGTTTCACGGATTCAATCAGGCAGCGCTTGGCGGATTCCACCGCGATGTGCTGGCGGAACGCCTTGGTGGCGCGCCAGGAATCACGGGGATTGATATCCTCCAGCACAGTCTTGCCGAACTGCTCAATGTTTGCCAGCGTCACGGGCTTGCCGTTGATAAACGACTCGGCCTTCAGCGCGCGCATGGGCACCGGGCCCGCCACGCCGAAAGCGATACGCACCCGCTCAAAAGTTTTCTTGTCCACCGACAGCCGGGCGTTGACAGACGTGCCCAGTGTGGCAATATCCATGGCGTTGCGCATGGCGTACTTGATATAGCTGCCATAGGTACGGTCATAGGACGCCTTGGGAACGAGGATGGCGGTCTGGATCTCGCCTTCTTCCACCCGCAGGTCCACCTGTCCGGCCTTGATATAGAAATCGTGGATGGGAACGCGGCGAACACCGTTTTTCCCGGTGATCTCCACAATGGCTTCCCACGCGTGGAGCGTGGAAGCAGAGTCGGCGGAAGTAACACCGTTGCAGGTATTGCCGCCGATGGTACCGGCATTGCGGATCTGAGGGCCGCCCACCAGATCCACCGCCTGGCCCAGCACGTTGATATACTGCTGGATCAGCGGGTCGCCCGTGATGTGGGTAAAGCTGGTAAGGCTGCCGATGCGGAGATTTTCCTCCGCGTCGATGCTGACGCCCCGCAGAGCATCCAATTTCTGAATGCTGATGAGGGCCTTGCCGGCACGTTTGCCTTCCCGCATCTGCACCAGCACGTCGGTACCGCCGGCAATGATCTGTGCCTCCGGATGCGCGAGGCGCAGCGCGATGGCGTCCTCTACACTTTGCGCTTCATACAGCGCTGACATATCATACATGACGTTCTCCCTCCTTTAGTCCTTAATCAAGCCCTCTTCAGTAAAGCGCTTGAAGAGGATGTGGGGGTTGATGGGATTCTGGTCGATGGCCACACCTGTGGCGTGATAAATGGCGTTGCGGATGGCCGGCGCGCCGGAACAGGCCGGCGGCTCACCCAGCGCCTTGGTGCCGAAGGCCGACGTAGGCTCCGAGTTCTCCACGAACTCCGCCTCCAGATGGGGGTGATCCATCACGGTGGCGAGCTTGTAGTCCAGGAGGTTGTTGTTCAGAGGCTTGCCCGTCTTTTCGTCGAAAAGCAGCTGCTCGCTCAATCCGTAGCCGATGGCCATGGACATACCGCCGTGGACCTGGGCCTCGGCCAGCGCGGGGTTGATCAGCTTGCCGCAGTCGTGGACGTTGATTATGTTCAGCAGCGTCACCTTGCACATGGGGATATCCACCTCCACCTCGGCAAAGGTGCAGCCGAAGGAATAGGCGTTGTTGCGGATGGTGTAGGTGGACTCGGCCGTGATATGCTCGCTGTGGACGGGGTTGTACTGGGCCGTCATGGCAAGTTCGCTGAGGGTCATCAGCACACGGCCGTCACCGATACGGACGATATTGCCGTTCACGATATCCATGTTGTAAGGCGCCTGCCGGTTCAGCTCGCTGGCGTACTGCAGGATCTTCTCCTTGAGAAGCAGGCCTGTCTGACGGATGGAAAAGCCCGCCACATAGGTCTGCCGGGAGGCGTAGGCGCCAAGGCCGGTGGGCGTGATGTCGGTATCCTGGCAGGAGACCACATGCACGTCCTTATAGCTGCCAAGACCCACCACGTCGGCGGTCATCTGGGCGTAGGCCGTGTCGGCGCCCTGGCCGATCTCGGTCTCGCCGCACTGCATGGTCACCGTGCCGTCCAAATTCAGCTGCATTCGGTTGGAGGAAGTCTCCAGCGCGATGGGATAGACGGCGGTGTTGTACCAGAAAGTCGCCACGCCGATACCGTGACGGATGGGGCCGGTCTCCTTGGCGTACTCTTTCATCTTGCGGTCGTAGTCGATGTAGGCCTTGCCCTTGTCCATGCACTGGTTATAGGAATCGAAATAATTCTCGTTCTGGGAAAAGCCGTCCTTGAAGCCCACGGGCATCAGGTTCTGACGGCGGAACGCCAGAGGATCCATCCCCACTGCCTTGGCGCACTCGTCGATGTGAGACTCGTTGGCGAACATGGCCTGGGGAATACCGTAGCCGCGCATGGCGCCGGCCGCCGGCTTGTTGCAGTAAACGGTGTAGCAGTCGCACTCCACATTGGGGCAGGGATACTGCTGGGGGAAAGCACCCATGCCCTTGGCCACCACGCCGTGGCCGTGGGAGGCGTAAGCACCCTGGGAAGAGAAGCACTCTAGCTTGCGGGCGGCAAAGGTGCCGTCCGGCCGCAGCCAGGAAATGATGTGGCTGCGGATGGCGTGACGCACACGGTTGGAGACAAACGTCTCCTCACGGGAGCAGTCGATGCGGACGCAGCGGCCGCCCACCTGCTCGCTGCAATAGGCGCACAGGGGCTCGTACAGGGCATCCTGCTTGTTGCCGAAGCCGCCGCCTATGTAAGGCTTGATGAGCCGGATATCGCCCCAGGGACGGCCCAGCGCCTGGCCCACCACGCGGCGGACAATGTGGGGGATCTGCGTCGAAGACACCACCACCATGCGGCCGTTCTCCTCGTAGGCAAAGCAGCCGTGGTTCTCAATATGGCAGTGTTGCACCGTAGGGGTGTCGTACCAGCCCTCCACCTTGATAAGTCCCGGTTCCTGCGCGGCTTTTTCATAGTCGCCGTTGCGGATGGCGGTGTGATTGAGAATGTTGTTGGGATACTCCTCATGCAGCTGCGGCGCGCCGTCTGCCATGGCCTCCTGCACGTCCAGCACAAAGGGCAGTTCTTCATACGCCACCTTCAATGCCCGCACGCCCTGCATGGCGGCCACCTCGTTTTGCGCGATGACCACCGCCACGTCGTCGCCGTAATAGCGCACATGACGGTTGAGCAGCTTCCGGTCCGCCACATCCTGATGATGCGGGTCCATAGACCAAGGATGCCCCGCCGTGGGAAACGGCCGGTCAGGCACATCAAAGCAGGTGATGATCTTCACCACGCCGTCGATCTTCTCCGCCTCGCCGGTGTCAACAGATTTCACAAATCCATGCGCGATGGTGGAGTGCTTGATGCGCACATACAATGCCTCTTTCGGCATCAGATCTTCATAGTATTTGGTGCGGCCGGTGGCCTTGTCAAAGGCGTCTACCCGGACTTCCCGTTTCCCTACTTCACCCATTCCACGATTCCTCCTGTTTGATTCAAAGAATCTATGTCCATAAATCCGTTTAATCCTACCTATTAGTTACGATTATAATAGCATAAGCTCATGGTTTTGAAAAGATTTTTTGGTGTAAAAAAAATTATTTTGTTATTTTACTTATAGAATAACGTTTCCTCCGTTGACTGTTTCCCCCTTTCCCGGTTATACTACCTGTAAAAGAGGAGGTGGCTCCATTGAGACAGGTCAACATTGGGTGTATCGTTATGGCCGCCGGCAACGCCATGCGCTTTGGTACCAACAAGCTAAAGGCCGTGCTGGAGGGAAAGTCACTGATCCTGCGGGCATTGGAGGCCGTACCTCGGGACGATTTCGGCGCCGTCACGGTGGTGACGCAGTATCCGGAGATCCGGCAGCTGGCCCAGGAGCGGGGCTTCACCGCCGTGGTCAACACAAGGCCGGAGCTGGGCCTCAGCCACACCATCGCGCTGGGATTGCAGACCATGCCGAAGATGGACGCGGTGCTCTTTCAGGTGGCCGATCAGCCGCTTTTGAAGCGGGAAAGCGTGGCGGGGCTGGTGGCCTTTTACCGCCGTCATCCCGACGACATCGCCGCCCTGGGGCACGATGGGGCGCGGGGCAATCCCTGCATTTTTCCCGCCGCTTTTTTCCCGGAGCTTCTGGCGCTGCGGGGGGATCACGGCGGCAGCACCGTCATCCGGCAGCACCGGGACAAGCTTCTTTTGTGGGAGGTGCCGCCCCAGGAGTTGACCGACGTGGACACGCCGGAAACGCTGGCGGCACTGCGGCGTGACACAGAAAAATAGCGATACCGGAGATATGGTTTCAGGCGGGAGCTGTTTTGCCCCCGCCTGCTTTTTATTTCTTTCTTGCGTAGGGGGTATTGTCCAGCGGCAGTGTCAGGCGGCGCTGACCGTCCAGCCGGAAATAGGCATCGGCAATGGCGGGTGCGGTGGGGATGGAGGTAATCTCACCGATACCGATGGCGCCGCCGGCCACGTCAAGACCCGGCTTGTCAATGACCAGCGCCTTGATCTCCGGGATCTGATTAGCCCGGAACAGGCCCAGCGTGCCGTAGCGGGCGGTGGGGCGGCAGTTGTCGTCGATGGGGTACTGCTCTGTCAGCGCGTAGCCCATGGACATGACCATGCCGCCTTCGATCTGTCCCTCGCAGCTGCGGGGGTTGACGGCCTTGCCCACATCGTGGGCGCCCACCAGGAGCTTGACGCGTCCCGTCTCTTTGTCCACCACGCACAGCTGTGTGGCGTAGCCGTAGGCCACATGGGACACGGGGTTTGGCACGTCGGCGCCCAGGGGGTCGGTCTTGGCCAGATATTCTCCGTAGAACTCCTGGCCTTTCAAATCGGAGAGCTTCTTGCCGGCCATGGCTTCCATCAGCTTTTCGCAGGCGCGGCGGGTGGCCTCGCCCGTTACCAGCGTCTGGCGGGAGCCGGAGGTATCGCCGGAATCCGGCGCGATCCACGTATTGCTGCGCTCGTAAACGATGTCCTCCCGGCGAAGGCAGGTGTTGCTCACCACCACCTGCACCAGCACGGTGCCCAGGCCCTGTCCGATGCAGGAAGCGCCCGAGTAGATGTGCAGCCTGCCATCTTCTTCCACGACGAGACGGCAGCGGCCCCAGTCGGGCAGGCCCACGCCCACGCCCGCGTTCTTCATGGCGCAGGCAAGACCCACCGGGTCGCCGTTTTTCACCGCTTCTTCATAATAGGGCCGGATGGCCTCCAGTGTTTCCACAAGGCCGGTGGATTCATCCACGATCTGGCCGTTGGGCAGTACGCCGCCGGGACGGATGGCGTTGCGCAGGCGGATCTCCCAGGGGGAGATGCCCACCTTGTCGGCCATCTCGTTGAGCAGCGTCTCCGTGCAGAAACAGGTCTGGGTCACGCCGAAGCCCCGGAAGGCGCCGGCGGGGGGATTGTTGGTATAATACGCGGTCCCCTTAATCTCAAAATTCTCATAGGCGTAGGGGCCCGCCGCATGGGTACAGGCACGCTCCAGCACGGGGCCGCCCAGTGAGGCAAAGGCGCCCGTATCGGACACCACGTTGGCCTTGACGCCCTGAATAATGCCGTTTTCATCGCAGCCCATGGTGAAATCCATGTCGAAGCTGTGGCGCTTGGGATGCACCAAAATGGATTCGGCACGGCTGAGCTTCACCTTCACCGGTACCCGGGCCACATAGGCCAGAAGCGCCGCGTGATGCTGCACGGACATATCCTCCTTGCCGCCGAAGCCGCCGCCCACCAGCATGTTCTGCACCTGGCAGTGGTCATAGTCCACACCCAGCATGGCCGCGCACTCATGGAGCGTGGTGTGGGCGCTCTGGTCCGTGGTCAGCAGCTTCACGCCGCCGTTATCCAACGGCAGCGCCACGCAGCACTCCGGCTCCAGGAAAGCGTGCTCCGTCCAGGGCGTATGGAAATGCTGGGAGATCACATATTTAGACCGCGCGATGGCGCCCGCCGCGTCGCCTCTGGACACGTGCTTATACGCCTGCACATTGTTCTCGTCCGTTTCAAAAATCAGCGGGGCGCCCGGCGCCGCGGCTTCTTCCGGGTTGTGAACGCAGGGCAAAACCTCATACGCCACCTTCACCAGCGCCTTGGCACGCTCCAGCGTCTCCTGATCTTTGGCGCACACCAGTGCCACGGAGTCCCCCAAATAGTGGGTGATCTCCCCCACCGCAACGAGGGTGGGCTGGTCTTTTTTGATGTGGCCCACGTTGACCTTGCCAGGGATATCCTTGGCCGTCAGCACGCACACCACGCCCGGCAGCGCGGCGGCCTCCGAAATGTCGATGGACAGCACTCTGGCCCGGGGATACTCCGAGCGGACAGCGGAGCCATAGCACATACCGTCCACATAGACGTCGTCGGGGTACTGGCCGAAGCCCTGCACTTTTTCCGCCACGTCCAGGCGCTGGACGCTCTGGCCCATCTGCCAGTCTTCCGAGGACGGCACAGGCAGCTTGCCCTCGCGGAAAATTTTCGCCGCCAGCAAAATGCCGTCGATGATTTTCACATAACCGGTGCAGCGGCAGATATTGTTGCGGATGGCAAAAGCCGCCTCCTCCCGGGTGGGTGCGGGATTCACATCCAGCAGCCCCTTGGCCGAGATCACCATGCCCGGAATGCAGAAGCCGCACTGCACCGCTCCCGCTTCACCGAAGGCAAAGGTGTATACCTGCTTTTCCCAGTCGGAAAGGCCTTCCACCGTGACAACGGTCTTGCCCTCCAATTTGTCTGTCTGGGGTACGCAGGCCTTGGTGGGCTTTCCGTCGATAAGCACATGGCAGGTGCCGCAGGCGCCCTCGCTGCAGCCGTCCTTCACCGACGTCAGATGCAGCTCATCCCGCAAAAAGCGCAGCAGCTTTTGATTTTTTTCCACCGTGACGGTGGCGCTGTTGACAACAAATGTAGCCATATTATATCCTCCAAGAGAACATGATTTTCTTTTCGGAAATCAAATTGTCCGTTTTTACCCGAAAAAATTCCCTGTTGATTGTGCATATTATACTATCATTTTCGTTTTCCTGCAAGGCGGTTTCCCGGCATCGTTATTCTATTTGTTGTATATCGTTGTGTTGGAGTCCACCGTTCTTGTCTTTAAAACGCAACCATGTTATAATCGTTTCAATAAATCATACACAGGAGTTGATCCTTATGATGAACGACGCTCAGACCCTTCCCCAGCTGGCGCCCCATGATCTGTGCACCGGGTGCGCGGCCTGTGCCAACGGCTGCCCCAAGCGGGCCATCCATATGCTGCCGGACCGTGAAGGCTTCTTATATCCCACCGTGACGGACGCCTGCGTGGCCTGCGGCCACTGCACCCATATCTGCCCCGTTCTCAAACGCAGGGAACCCCGTTCCGACCCGGCGGTCTTTGCCGCGTGGAACCTGCAAGATGAGGTGCGCCGCCTTTCCACCTCCGGCGGTGTGTTCACCATGCTGGCCGAAGGCGTTCTGGAAAGCGGAGGTGTGGTCTGCGCCGCCGCCATGGACAAAAAGCTGCATCTGCGCCATGTGGCCGTGGAGCGGAAAGAGGACCTTGCCGCCTTGCGGGGCACCAAATATGTGCAAAGCGAGATAGGGGACCTGTACTGCCGCATCCAGCTGTATCTATCTGAAAACCGGCAGGTGCTCTTTTGCGGGACGCCCTGCCAGGTGGACGGCCTGTACCACTTTCTGGGAGAGCACCCGGAGGGGCTTTTGACCTGTGACGTGCTCTGCGGCGGTGTGCCCTCTCCCGGCGTGTGGGAAAGCATTGTCCGCTCCATCACCTACATCAAGCAGAAGAAACCTGTTTCGGTCAACTTCTGCGACAAGAAATACGGCTGCAAGGATCCCCATTTTACTGTCATCTTTGCCGACGGCACCTCTTTCAGCGCACCTTTGAGCAAGTCGGAATACGGCCGGGGCCTTACCCGGAGCCTTTTCCTGCGCCCGGCCTGCCATCAATGCGCTTACGCCACCACCGACCGCCCCGGCGACCTGTCGCTGGGCGCCTTTATGGGCCTGCCCAAGACGTTTTATCCCGAAGAACAGACCAAGGGCATTTCCCTGCTGCTGATCAACACGGAAAAAGGCGCCCACGCCTTCGATCTGCTGGCGGTGAAAAGGGAACACCGCACCCTGGCGGAAGCGCTGCTCAATCCCGCGCTGCGCGCTCCCGTGGTCAGGCCGCCGGAGCGACCCGACTTTTTCCAGACCTATGCCCAGCAGCCTTTTGAGACTGTCCGCAACCGCTTTCTGGTTCCTCAGAACCTTTCCTATCAGATGTCCAGGCAGATGCGGTCTTCCGGCAAGAGCGCCAAGGAGCCCAGGCTGTCGCTGAAAAAGCTGTTTCAGTGGAAAAAGGAGAAGCGGTGATGGAGAAGACACTGCTGCACTGCTGCTGCGCGCCCTGCTCTGTCTATTGCATCGACACGCTGCGCGCCGAGGGCATCGAGCCCACCGCCTACTGGTTCAATCCTAACATCCATCCCTATCAGGAGTACAAGGCCCGCCGGGACACGCTGATGAACTACGCCCCCACCATCGGGATGGAGCTGATCGTGGAGGAGGACTACGGATTGCGGGACTTCGTCCGTGCCGTGGCATCGGACATTGACCGCCGCTGCGTCTGGTGTTACCGCGCGCGGCTGGATGAGACCGCCCGCTATGCCGCCGGACACGGCTTTTCCTCCTTTTCCACCACGCTGCTCATCAGCCCCTATCAGAATCATGAACTGCTGCGCGCGACGGGTGAAGAGCTGGCCGCGGCATACGGCGTTTCCTTTCTCTACCGCGATTTTCGCCCCGGCTTTCGGGCGGGACAGCAAAAGGCCCGGGAACTGGGCTTTTATATGCAGAAATACTGCGGCTGCGTTTTCAGTGAGGAAGACCGCTACGCCAAGCAGATCGCCCGGGATAAAGAACGGATGGAAAAAAGCAGCCTCAAGTGACCCTGCCATAACACGCAAAAGCCCCACTGCCGTTGGCAGCGGAGCTTTTTTATAGAAAAATCACAGCCGTCCTTCCTTTCAACACGGGATGGTGGCCATGGCCGCCACATTTGCGGGATCGGTAAAAAGAGAGCCGGCCGGCGGCATGGCGGAGAAGAGGATAAACGCAATACCCAGCAAGATCGCCAGGGCGTACCACAACAGCTCCCCGCCCAGCTTCTTTTTCCGCAGCACAGTAGCATAGAGCACGATCCCCGCCGCCAGAACAATGAGCCAGATGGCAAGGCAGCTTTCAAAAAACCGGCGGCCCGCCCAGCAGCCAAGGATCATCACCAGCGTCATGCCGATGAGCGTCAGACACTGTCCGGCCTGGGAATCCTCCCTGTGGGTCAGCCGGTGTGTGGCCAGCGCCCCGGCCAGATACGGCCAGAACACCATTTTTCCCAGTTCCCAGGGGCTGTTGTTCATCGGCGCCAGCGTGGCCATCACCGGATTGGGAGATGCGGCGTACAGGCACCGCAGCAAGACCCCCGCCGCCACCGTTATCACGAAACCCAGAATATAACCGCCGTACCTTTTTTTCACATTTTTCACATTTTTCACATTTTCCACGCCGCTCACCTCTTCCACCTCCATGGTATGCAAAGACCGGAGAGATAGAACTTTTTGTGTGCGGCGCCGAAAAGAAGGCAGCGGTGAAAACAGGCCGCCGGGAGCGGATACCGGCTGCCCTCGCCTGGCAGAGGAAGCCCGGCTGCCATTTTGGCAAAAAGGCCCGGGAGAACACCGTCAGCGGTGTTCTCCCGGGCCTTTTCATGCTTTACGTTTTGGGCATATCCCACGCGCCGGCTTCATAGCCTTTTAGGGTCAGGCGGCCAGAATTTCAAACTTCAAAACGCCCAATGCGCCCGAGATACGGGCGATCATCTCATCCAGCGCCTCGCTCATCTCCGACGTCTCCGCCGAGATCGTCACCGCAGCGCAGCCGTTGGTAGGAATGGTCTGGTTAATGGTCAGAATATTTGCGCCCGAGTTGGCGAAAATAGACAGGAAGTTGGACAGCACGCCGGGATTGTCCCGCAACATGGCGTAGAAGGTAATGATGTGCCCCGCCTTCATGTTCTGAAAGGGCTGCACCGTATCTTTATACTTATAAAAAGCACTGCGGCTGATGCCCATCATTCGGGTCGCTTCTCCCACCGTACTGGCCTCCCCCACCTGAAGCATACGCTTGGCCTCCGCCACCTTCACAAAAATCTCTGGCAGCGCCTCCGCCGCCACGATATAAAATGTTTTTTTACTCATAAAAAATCCACCTCCGGCGGTCAAATGTCCCTGTATGTTGGTCATTGTATCACAGTTGCCGTCAAAATACAAGAAATACCTTTCATCAATTCACAATAAAGAGGAGGGCGCTTGTGTACGAAAAGCAAAAGCAGTTTTTGATCCGGCTTGCGTATATAGCGGCCTGTCTCTTTCTCTTCTGGCTGTTTTTCCGATATCTGGCCGTATGGCTGCTGCCGTTTCTCATCGCCATGGGGCTGGCCACACTGGCAGAGCCGGGCATCAATTTCTGTCGGGTGCGGCTGCATTTTAAGCGCAGCTTCACCGCCGCCGTTTTCACCTTGCTGCTGGCGGGTCTGCTCATCACGCTTCTGTCTCTTATGATCGCCCGGCTTTTTGACGAAGCCTATGCCTTTTTGACGCAGCTGCCCCACTATCTGACCGCGCTGCCGGATCTGGCGTCAGAGCTGCGGGCGCGCATGGAGCGGTTTTGCGCTGCCTGTCCCGAAAATCTCCGGGTCTGGATGGACGCCATGACCGACCAGGTGCTGGGGCAGGTGGTGAATATCTTCAGTTCCTTTTCCGAAAAGTGCTTGGATCAGATCACAAAGGCTGTTACCTCTTTGCCCCAGGTCCTGCTGTTTTGCGCCACCACAGCGCTGGCTGTCTTTTTTACCACCAGCAGCTTCCCTTCCGTCATGGCGTTTCTTCGCCGGCAGATGACGGAGCCACGGCTTCAAAAAGCACGGGGCGTCAAGGCCAATCTCTTTTCCACGCTGGGCAAGTGGCTCAAGGCGGAGCTGATCCTCTTCGCCATCACCTTTGTACTTTTGTTCATCGGCCTTTTGCTCATCGGGCAGGACTACGCACTTTTGCTGGGCCTGCTGATCGCGCTGGTGGACGCGCTGCCGGTGTTCGGCATCGGCACTGTTCTGATTCCCTGGGTGCTGGTTTGTCTTCTGGTGGGCGACGTGCCCCGGGGCATCGCTCTTGTGGCTCTGTACGCCGTGATCTCTCTGGTCCGCAGCGTCATGGAGCCGAAGATCATGGCCGCCCAGGCGGGACTGTCGCCCCTTGTAGCTCTGGCCGCCATGTATATCGGTTTTTGCACCTTCGGCGTGTGGGGCATGATCCTGTTTCCTATTCTGCTTTTGTTTGTCAAACAGCTTCACGACGGCGGTTACCTCAAGATCTGGAAATAGAAATGAAAAGGAGCCGCTTTTTCAGCGGTTCCTTTTTGCGGCTCTTGTCACCTGTGGGCCGCGGGGTCAACCATTGTTGCCGGTATTGCCGGGATTCGTGGTGGTGTTTGTGTTGCTGCCGTTATTGGAAGTACCGCCGGTGGTGCCGCCCGTCGTCGTACCGCCGGTGGTCGTGCCGCCGGTGGTGCCGCCCGTCGTCGTGCCGCCGGTGGTGCCGCCCGTCGTCGTATCGCCGGTGGTGGGCAAAGCGACCTTATGCACCGGGCAGGTCCCGTCGCCTTTGAGGGTCTTCAGCAGATAGGGCGTATCCGCCGCAGTAATCCCTGCAATCTCCTCGCGGTTATAATCCACCGCCGACTTGCTGGATACGGAGGCCGCCGGGCATTTGGCGGTGGCCTCCACCTTGCCGTCATTGCAGTAGTTAATGGTCTTGTGCAGGCCGCAGGCAGCGGTGGGCGCCGTATCCGCCGCCACTGTTACCGTGCGTACCCGGCTGCCGCGGATGTCGTTGGCGCAGGCATCTGTGGCCAAAAGGCCGCTGTCCATGCAAACCGTCACCGTGGTCAGACCCGACGTCACCTGGTGGAAGCCGGGGTCAGACATTCCCTCATGGATCTGGCTCATGACCTGCCGCCAGAGGATGGCCGAGGGGTTGCCGCTGGCGCGCACCACTTCATTGGACTTGTAGCCGCACCACACCGCCGCGCAGTAATACGGCGTGTAGCCCACAAAGTAACGATCCTTGTCGTCGTCCGTGGTACCGGTCTTACCGCCCATGCTCATGCCGGAGAAATAGGCGTTGTAGCCCGTACCGCTGGTAATGACGCTGGAGAGCATACCGCGCATCAGATAAGCCGTGGTCTCCTTGATGGCCGCGTTGGACTTGGTTTCGTTGTTCAAGACCACATTGCCGTTGGCGTCTTCCACCTTGCTGTACGTCCGGGGTGTGTTATAAACGCCGTCGTTGACAAAAATGGAATAAGCCGCGGCCATTTCTTCGGTGGTAACGCCTTCCGTCAAGCCGCCCAGGCCCATGTTGCCGGACTGCTGGCCGTCGGTTTCCGACAGCGTGGTGAAGCCCAGCTTCTGCGTCATAAATTCATAAGACTTATGCACGCCGTACATCTCGTTGACACGCACCGCCACCGTATTGAGCGACTCGGTCAGCGCCTTCTGCACGGTGGTCAGGCCATAAAAGCCCGCGTGGGAGTTATACGGCCAAGGAGACCCGTTGAGTACCCGCACAGGATAGTCATCCAGAACAGACGCCGCCGTAATGGTTCCGTTGTCCAGGGCGGGGGCATAGGTGGCAATGGGCTTGATGGCGGAACCGCACTGACGGGCACTGGTGGCCCAGTTCCAGGAACGGTCATAATCCTTTGTTCCGGTGCCGCCCACCAGGGCCACCACGTCGCCTGTGTAGGGATCCATCACAGTGATGCCCGCCTGGAGCTGTTCGCCGTTGGAGTCCGTGCTGCCCACATAGTCGGTGTTCTCAAATATGTTTTCCGCGATGGTTTGATATTTGGGGTTCTGGGTGGTATAGATCTTATACCCGCCCTGGAACACCAGATTGGACGCCATCTCCGGCGTGTAGCCGTAGGTGGTCTGCAGGTCACGAATCACATCGTCAATGACCTGGTCTGTAAAGTACGAGTAGTTGGCCGTGCTGGCGGAGGTGGTCTCCTCCGTGGCGGCCTTTACCTCCGCGGTGTTGCCCATAATGGTGGTGCCGTTGGTAAAGACCACGTCCTCATTCAGCGCGGCGTCATGCTCGGCCTGGGAAATGCGGCCCTGCTCCAGCATGGCGTTGAGGATATTCACCTCGCGATCCCGGTTGTTCTGCCGGCACTCCTCGCTGAGGGTGGGGCAGTACAAAGAGGGATTGTTGGTGATGGCGATAAGGCTGGCGGACTCCGCCAGCGTCAGATCCGAAACGGACTTGTTGAAATACTCCTTGGCGGCGGTTTTCACGCCGTAGCACTGCTGGCCCAGGTAGATGGTGTTGAGGTACATTTCCAGGATCTCTTCTTTGGAGTATTTCTTTTCAAACTGAAGGGCGCGGTAGATCTCCGTCACCTTGCGCTTGACGGTGGTCTCGTTATCCGTGGTGATATTCTTGATAAGCTGCTGGGTGATGGTGGAACCGCCGAAGGTATCCTGCATGCCAAAGAACATATTGAATACCGCGTGAGTCGTACGCCGCCAGTCCACACCGTGGTGGTCAAAAAAGCGCTTGTCCTCAATGGCCACCGCCGCTTTCCACACGGTGTCGGGGATCTCGTCGTAGCTGACCCAGATACGGTTCTTGTCGCCGAAGAGCGTCTGATACATCTCCCAATCGCCGGTGTCCGCGTTTTTGCAGTACAGCTCCGTGCTCACGTCCAGATTGTACTCCGCCATGTTGATTTCCGCGTTGCCCTTGAGGGCTTTGTTCACATAGATCAGAAAAATACCGGTAAACATACCAATCGTCAGAACCAGGATGAGGAAAACCGTGCCGATAATGAACCACGCTTTTTTGGGGTCACCCTTTTTCTTTGCCTTTTTCTGTTTCGGACCGGGCTTGTCCATGTTTTCCTCCTTCCGGGATCTGCATCCTATCTGATTGGCGCTCTGCCGAATCATGTCGTATATTTTGGGCTTGTTCTTCCCGTTTTCTTCATGTTCCATAACAGGGCACCTCCTTTTCAAAAATTTGACCGCATAATATCGCATGATATTCGTTTCTCATTTTAACATACTCTGTCAAATCAGAAAAGGATTATTTTCGCCGGAATTTGTCTCTCCCGTCCGATGAAACGGAAAGAGTGCTGTCATTCAGACTGACTTCCGGTATTTTTCCCCAAAAATTCACAGGAAATTGTCTTGCTTTTTTCCGCCGAAACAGGTACACTGTGGGCAACCTAACAAGGAGGTATCCTCAATGAGCGAAGAATTTGGCCCCAATTTTATCACCTTAACCGATGAAGACGGCAATGAGGTGGAGCTGGAATATGTAGACGTGCTGGAGCACAACGGACAGACCTATATGGCCTTTTTTCCCACAGTGGAAGAAGATGACGAGGAAAGTGAATCCTCTGCCGAGGATTACGGTCTGGTGATCCTGAAGTCTGTCACCGTGAACGGCGAGGAAATGCTCTCCACCCCCGACAGCGAAGAGGAACTCAACGAAGTGTATGATCTTTTCATGGAGCAGATCCTGGATGACGAGGATGAAAATTCCTAAGATTTTTTTCTAAAACCGCTTTTATTTTGCCTTTCATTTTGATACACTATGGTCAGATACGGAGTTTCTCTGTATCTGACCCCTGCGCGGTTCGTGATGAGCTTTTTTTATCCTCACATTTTGTTATAGGGGATGCCATCCTCAGTGTGTGAACGGCAGGCCTCCCGACTGCTTTCTGCGGTTGGATGTTGGAAGCCACGAAGCATATTGGAGGCAACCCACCTGCTGGATCGGTGCAGGTTATAACTTGGCTTACACGGCCGAGGCGGGGGCGTACCGTCGACGGGGAACCGGCACAGATTTCTCTGTGCCGGTTCTTTTTATGCGGATTCGCCTGTATTTACCCTTGCGAAAAGCAGCAAATCTATGTATAATAACGAGGTATCTTTCCATTGGGAAGATATCTTACTGATCTGAGAGGAATGAATCGAATGAGCGCTTCAAAACAAAAGAAGATCCGTCAGGAACAGCTTTCCGGCGGAACCCCTGATTTTAAGACCCGCCGGCAGGAAGAAGAGTGGAAAAAGGAACACCGCACCAACGTGCTCTACGCCGCTGTGGGCATTACGTTTGTGGTCGTGGCCATCGCACTGGTGGTCTGGAACTCCAGCTTCTTTCAGCGCCGCGCCACCGCTCTTAATATTGACGGCGTCAAATACACCGCGGCGGATGTGAACTACTACTACATCACCTCCTACAACTCCGTGGTGAGCCAGTACAGCAGCTATCTCAGCTATCTGGGACTGAACACCAGCACCTCGCTGAAAAAGCAGTCCCTCAACGATACCGCCAAGATGTTCCTGGGCGTCAGCGACGATATGACCTGGGACGAATATTTCAAGCAGAGTGCCAAAACCAATCTCACCACCGTTACCATGCTGGTGAAAGAGGCCAAGGCCAACAACTTTACCTTTACCAATGAGATGCAGCAGACGCTGGATTCCGCCGTCTCTTCTCTGGAATCCTCTGCTTCCTCCGCCGGTTACTCCACCAAGGACTACCTCAAGGCGGTCTACGGTTCTTATATGACCATGGACATCTTCCAGGCGCAGCTGAAAAACGCTATCCTGGCTTCCAGCTACGAAAAATCCTATGTGGCGGATCTGACCTACACCGATGACCAGATCACCACCTATTACAACGAGAACAAGAACAGCTTCGATCTGGTGGACTACGACTATGTGAACATTACCGCCACCGCACCCACCACGGATGCCAGCGGCAGCACCGTCACTCCCACCGACGAGGAGAACGCCGCCGCCAAGGAAACCGCTAAAACAGCGGCCGACGCGATCATGGCCCGCTATAAGGCCGGTGAAACGCTCACCGCCGCTGCCGCCGATTACAGCAGTATCGCCACCGCGGGCAGCCGCACCGCTGCCACCTATGCTTCCGCTCCCACCACCGAGTGGGCCTTTGACACCTCCCGCGTCAGCGGCGACAACACCATCCTCAACGACGACAACTATTATTACATCGTGGTGTTCCATTCCCGCTACCGCAACGACTACAACACCGTGAACATGCGCCACATCCTCTTCAAGGTGGACAAGACCACCCTGGACTCCACCTCCGCCACCTACAACGACGATCTGGCCGCTCTGCGTCAGACCGCGCTGGACAAGGCCAATGATGTTTTGCAGCAGTGGAAGGATAAAGGCGCTACCGAGGATGCCTTTGCCGAGCTGGCCGATGCCAATTCTGACGACAGTGCCTCCGGCGGTCTTTACAAGCAGGTCTATAAAGATCAGATGACCACCGAAATGAACGACTGGCTCTTTGATCCCGCCCGCAAGAGCGGCGACTGCGACATCGTTCTCACCGACAGCTACGGCTATCACATCGTTTACTTCATCGGCACCGACGAGCCTTACTGGAAGGTCCAGGTGAAAAACACTCTGACCAACAATGACTACTCCTCCTGGAGCACCGGCCTTGTGGAAAATGTCACCGCCACTGAAGGCAGCGGTATGAAATACGTGGGCAAATAAGAGATCTGCAAAAAGGCTGGCTATATAAGCCAGCCTTTTTTTCCCAATCTTTAAGGTATGTTCTATGAACAATGAGGGCAATTTTATGAAAGAGCAGTTTATCCGCACAGAAATGGTCCTGGGCTCCGACGCCATGGACACACTCTCCCGCAGTCATGTGTTGGTGGTAGGCCTGGGCGGTGTGGGCAGCTACGCTGCCGAGGTGTTGGCCCGTGCCGGCGTGGGCCGTCTGACCCTGGTGGATCAGGACACCGTCAGCATTTCCAATCTGAACCGTCAGCTGGAGGCGCTGCACTCCACAGTGGGGATGCCCAAGGCAGAGGCGGTGGCCGCCCGCTGCCGCGACATCCACCCGGAGATCCAGGCGCAGCCCCTTTGTATGTCCTACGACGCCCAGCACCGGTTTTCCTCCTGGGACTTTGACTACATTGTGGACGCCATCGACTTGGTTTCCTGCAAACTGGATCTCATTGAACAGGCGCTGGGGCACAAGGTTCCCATCATTTCGGCGCTGGGTACCGGCAACAAGCTGGACCCCTCCCATCTGTGTATCACCGATCTGTCAAAGACGTCTGTGTGTCCTCTGGCACGGGTGATGCGCCGGGAGCTGCGTGCCCGGGGCATTGAGCATCTAAAGGTGGTTTACAGCCCGGAGCCGGCCGCGCAGCCGCTGCCGCTGGAAGCGCCTCCCCCCGGTCGGCGCAGTGTGCCGGCCAGCGTTCCCTGGGTTCCCTCCTGTGCCGGGCTGATGATGGGCGGCGCAGTGGTGATGGATTTGATTCATTTTGGAAAGAAGGGCGATTCTCTATGCAAATAAGTGCTGTTCTGGCGTTTTGCGTCTCCGCCATTCTCAGCTATCTGCTGGGCTGCGTCAACGGTGCCATTCTCTCTTCCCACCTGTTTTTTCACGATGACGTGCGAAAACACGGCAGCGGCAACGCGGGACTGACCAACTTCTATCGCACCTATGGCGCCAAATACGCGCCCATGGTCATCATCTGCGATATGCTCAAGGCGGCGGTTGCGGTGCTTCTTTCCGCGTGGCTTTTCCGTCTGGCCGGCTTCTCCCCTCTGTATGGCAAGTGCTGGAGCGGTGTTTTTGTGGTCATCGGGCATATGTTCCCCTGGCGCTTTCATTTCAAGGGCGGCAAGGGCATCCTTTGCAGCGGTACACTGCTTTTGCTGCTGGACTGGCGCATGGCTCTTATCTGCTGGGGGCTTTTTGCCGTTCTCTGGCTGTTGACGCGCTATGTCTCTCTTGGCAGCGTGGTCGCAGCCCTCGGCTATCCCATTGCCACGTTTTTCTTTTACGGGGATTTCTTCATGGTGATGTGCGCCGCCGTGCTGGCGGGATTGGTGATTTTTGCCCACCGTGCCAATATTGTGCGGTTGATCTATGGACGCGAAAATAAATTTCACTTCCATCTTAATCCACCGAAGGAGGGAGAGAAATGAACGTCACGATATTGGGCAGCGGCAGCTGGGGCACGGCTCTGTCCCTGCTGCTGAGCGATAACGGACACCGGGTAACGCTCTGGAGCCGCCACAGCGAGAAGGCGGCCCAGATGTCCCGGACCCGTGTCAATCCGCTCCTGCCGCAGCGTGAGCTGCCCCAGAGCATTTCCATTACCTCTGATCTTTCCTGCGTGGAAACCGCCGATTTGGTGGTGCTGGCACCGCCTTCCTTTGCCGTGCGCGATACCGCCCGGGCCGTCGCGGCCCATCTCCGGCCCGGCACCATTCTGGTGTCCGTCTCCAAGGGCATTGAAAAAGGCTCTCATCTGCGGATGTCTCAGCTGATCGAACAGGAAGTGGGCCCCGCTTTCCCCGTTGTTGCCCTTTCAGGCCCCTCCCACGCGGAGGAAGTGGCTATCTCCCTCCCTACCGGCTGCGTTGCCGCCTGCCGGGACAAAGCCGCCGCCGAGACCGTACAGGACGTCTTCATGAGCCGGCGCTTCCGCGTGTACTCCAGTCCCGATATCGTGGGCGTGGAGATCTGCGGCGCCATGAAGAATGTGGTGGCGCTGTGCTGCGGCATCAGCGACGGCATGGGTTACGGCGACAACACCAAGGCGCTGCTGCTGACACGCTCCATGCTGGAAATGTCCCGGCTGGGCCGGGC
Organism: Oscillibacter sp.; assembly: GCA_034933545.1. Classification (GTDB taxonomy): domain Bacteria; phylum Bacillota; class Clostridia; order Oscillospirales; family Oscillospiraceae; genus Vescimonas. The sequence continues at coordinate 8,307 of JAYFNH010000008.1, read as the reverse complement.
GCTGGGCGGCACAGAGGGCACCTTCTCCGGCCTTGCCGGCATGGGAGACCTGATCGTGACCTGCACCTCCATGCACTCCCGTAACCGCCGCGCCGGTATTCTCATCGGTCAAGGCAAGTCCGCCCAGGAGGCTGTGGAAGAGATCGGCGAGGTGGTGGAAGGCTATTACGCCGCCCGTAGCGTCAGGGAGATTGCCGACTCTCTCGCGCTGGATCTGCCCATCTGCGACGCTGTGTACCATGTGCTATACGAGGGGCATGATCCTCGTGAAAGTGTCGATCGGCTGATGAGCCGTGACAGAAAAGAAGAGGTGGGCTGGGTCGGCACCCTTTCTATTTAAAATGGAACAGAAAAAAACCGTGGCTGCGATGCAGCCACGGTTTTTTTGATGCAAGTGATCTTACTTCAGCTCGACCTTGCCGCCGGCCTCTTCGACCTGCTTCTTCAGAGCTTCAGCGTCATCCTTGGAGGCAGCTTCCTTCATGGTGGTGGGAGTGCCTTCCACGGCAGCCTTGGCTTCGGCCAGGCCCAGACCCATGACTTCGCGGACGACCTTGATGACCTTGATCTTGGCAGCAGCGTCAAAGCCGGTCAGGACCACGTCAAACTCGGTCTTCTCTTCAGCAGCGGGAGCAGCAGCGCCGGCAGCGGGAGCAGCCATAGCAGCGGCGGAAACGCCGAACTCTTCTTCCAGAGCGTGCACCAGCTCGGACAGTTCCAGAACGGTCAGGCCCTTAATTTCTTCGATCATAGCAGTAACTTTTTCGCTCATTTTAGTAAGCCTCCTAATAGTTCATTTTTTAAATGGTGGCGGAGCCGCGCTCCGCGGGGACAATCGCCGTCTTATTCGGCGGCAGCTTCGGCGGAACCGCCCTTCTGATCGGCGATCTGCTTCAGCACGCAAGCCAGAGAGGAAATGGGGGCCAGCATGGTACCCAGAACCTGAGCCTGCAGGACGGGCAGTGCGGGAATGGCAGCCAGAGCATTGATGGTCTCAATGGAAACCACCTTGCCTTCCATGAAACCGCCCTTGATCTCAAACTTGTCACCCAGCTTCTTGGCGTAGTCAGCGAGGACGCGGGCGGGGGCAACGGGATCATCCTGGCAGATGGCCAGAGACGTAGAACCGTTGAGCTGATCGTCCAATTCCTTCAGACCCACGTTGTTGAAAGCGAAGCGGAGCAGCGTGTTTTTGATTACAGCGTATTCCACGTTGTTGCTGCGGCAGTCGGCACGCAGTGCAGTATCCTGCGCCACATTGATACCCTTGTAGTCCACAATGATACCGGCGGCAGCACCCTGCAGCTTCTCGGTCAGAGCCGCCACGATTGCCTGCTTTTCAGACAAAACTTTTGCGTTAGGCATTCTTGGATTTCACCTCCATGAGATTTGTTGGTGCGTTCAAAAAAGGAAAACAGTCCTTGTGCACAAAGACACAAGGACTGTTAAAAGCAATCATAACGATTTGCCATCCTCGGCAGGATTTACGACTTTCATCACCTGCTGTCTTTGGAACGCATCATTAATTATATCGAAGGTTGGCCCAAAAGTCAACCCCGGATATATAAATGAATATTACAGGAGCTTGGCGGCGTTCATCTTCACGCCGGGGCCCATGGTGGCAGCGGCCACGCAGGACTTCACATACTGGCCCTTGGCGGTGGAGGGCTTGGCCTTGATGATGGCGCCCATGAGAGCCGCATAGTTCTCATAGAGCTTCTCGGGGCCAAAGGACACCTTGCCGATGGGGCAGTGGATGATATTAGTCTTGTCCAGACGATACTCTACCTTACCGGCTTTGACTTCCTTCACGGCCTTGGCCACGTCGGGGGTCACGGTACCAGCTTTGGGAGAGGGCATCAAACCCTTGGGGCCCAATACTTTACCCAGACGGCCCACACCGCCCATCATGTCGGGAGAAGCAACAACCACGTCGAAGTCAAACCAGTTTTCCTTCTGGATCTTCTCCACCATGTCCATTTCGCCCACATAGTCTGCGCCGGCCTCACGGGCAGCGTCAGCCTTGTCGCCCTTGGCAAAGACCAGCACGCGAGCGGTCTTGCCGGTGCCGTTGGGAAGAACGATGGCGCCGCGGACCTGCTGGTCAGCGTGACGAGAGTCAACGCCCAAACGGACGTGCAGTTCAACGGTCTCATCAAATTTAGCCGTGGCGGTCTTGCAGATCAGCTCCATACCCTCCTGAGGATCATAGAGCATTGCCTTGTCAATCTGCTTGGCGCTTTCTTTATATTTCTTACCTCTAAACATACCTTACACCCTCCTTATTCTTCCACGGTTACGCCCATGGAGCGTGCGGTACCGGCGATCATGCTCATGGCCGACTCCAGGGAAGCGGCATTCAGATCGCGCATTTTCAGCTCTGCGATCTTCTGCACGGAGGCCTTGGAGATGGTGGCAACCTTGGTCTTGTTGGGCACACCGGAACCGGACTCGATGTTGCATTCCTTCTTGATCAGGACTGCCGCAGGAGGCGTCTTGGTGATAAAGGTAAAGGAACGATCAGCGTACACAGTGATGACCACGGGAATGATCAGACCCATGTCATTCTTGGTGCGCTCGTTGAATTCCTTGGTAAAAGCGGCAATATTAATACCGTGCTGACCCAGAGCAGGGCCAACGGGGGGTGCGGGGGTTGCTTTGCCTGCAGGAATCTGCAGTTTTACATATCCAACAACTTTCTGTGCCATAAAGAGGCACCTCCTTCATCAAAATGTGGTAGTGGCCGGCCGACGCCGGACCCACTTTTGGCGAGGCCTGACGGTCTCTCCCACTTGCGCCGGACGCGTGTCCGGCCTGTATGCAAAGCGTGGGCGCTTTGCAACAACCTTACGACAAAACCTCCACCTGATCCAGCTCAAGCTCCACAGGCGTCTCTCTGCCAAACATGGAAACAACCACGCGCACCTTGTCCTTTTCCGGTTCGATGTCTTCCACCACACCGGTAAAGCTGGCCAGGGGGCCGTCGATGATCTTCACATTGTCACCCACGTGGTAACGGACAACGATCTCCCGTTTTTCCATACCAAGGGCGGCCACTTCCTCTTCCGACAGCGGAATCGCCTTGTTGGCAGAACCCACAAAGCCCGTGACGCCGCGAATGTTCCGCACCAGATGCCAGGTGTCGTCCGTCAGGATCATCTTGATCAGGACGTAACCGGGGAACACCTTGCGCTCCACATCCTTCATGTCGCCGGCTTCCGTTACTTCGGTCACCATCTCCAGAGGAATTTCGACCTTGAGGATCATCTCCTCGAGACCGCGGTTCGTCACCATCTTTTCGATGGCGGTCTTTACTGCGTTTTCATAACCGGAATAGGTATGCAGCACATACCATCTTGCGTTATCAGCCATTCCCATTTCCCTCAGGCCGCAAACAGGCTTATCAGCAGCTTCACGGCCATCACAGCCACTGCGTCAAAGATCCAGATGCAGGCGCCGACGCACAGTGAGCAAAGCAGCACTATGCCGGTATTTTTCATGGTGACCGCTCCGGTGGGCCAAACGACCTTCTTGAGTTCGCTTCTCATCTCACGGAACCACTTGCCGCGATCCTTCTTCGGCTTTTGGACCTTTTTTTCTTCTGCCATTGTTACCCAACCTTTCCTTTCTTCCAATTACTTGGTTTCGGTGTGGACAGTGTGCTTTCTGCAGAAGGGGCAATACTTGTTCATTTCAAGACGGTCAGGGTTGTTCTTCTTGTTCTTCATCGTGTTGTAGTTTCTGTGCTTGCACTCATTACATCTTAAAGTGATCTTAACACGCATCTAACGGCACCTCCTTATTATTGACATCCCTCCGGGATGTCGACTGCCTCCCTACATAAATTCGGGACGTCCTTTTCCGCCGCGCTGAAGCGAAAAAACGCGCAAAAAAAGAAGCCCTGTTCATAGGTAATGTTAAGTATAGCGCACTTTTTCCAGTAGGTCAACACTTTTTTAACAAGAGAAGACAGAAATTTTTATCTTTTATTCGGTTGCAGCCGCTCTTCAAAATGTGTATGATAAAAGAAACGTGAGGACAAAAGAAAGGAAACCGATTTTTTATGAAAATCATGGCCATTGACTATGGCGATGCCCATACCGGCGTTGCCATTTCCGACGCCACCGGCACCCTGGCCGGCTTCTCCACCACCATCGACGCCTACCGTGCCGACCGTCTTCTGGAGGCCATCGGGCAGCTCATCACCCAGCACGATGTCACCGAATTGGTGCTGGGCTATCCCAAAAACATGGATGGTACCTTGGGGCCTCGAGCCGAAAAGGCAGCGGCCTTCGGTGAAATGTTGAAGGAGGCCACCGGTCTTCCTCTGACGCTGTGGGATGAGCGGCGCACCACCATTGGCGCCCACCAGATCCTCTTCAACAACGGCAAAAACGCCAAAAAGCGCAAGAAAACCGTGGATGCGGTGGCGGCGGCGTTGATGTTGGAGGGCTATCTCTCCTTCCGAAAGGCCAACCCATGAAGCAGGTGATCATTATTGGCGGCGGCGCCGCCGGGATGATGGCGGCGCTGACGGCTTCGGCCTCGTCGGCCTCTCAGGTTACGCTGCTGGAGCGGCAAAGCCGCGTGGGACGCAAGCTGCTCTCCACTGGGAACGGACGCTGCAACCTCACCAATCTTCACGCCTCTGCGTCCCATTACCACGGTGAGCATCCGGACTTTGCCGCGCCCGCGCTGTCCGCTTTCGGCGTGGAAGATACATTGTCCTTCTTCCATTGGCTGGGGCTTGTGACAGCGACCGAGGTCGATGGAAAGGTCTATCCTTACAGCAACTCGGCCAACAGCATGCTGGACGTGCTGCGTTTTGCCATGGAGGCGCAGGGCGTGCAGGTCGTTTCCGGTACGCCTGTGGAGAAGATCAAATGCAAAGACCGCGTTTTTTCTCTTTTGGCGGGCGGCGAGGTCTTTGCCGCCGACTGTGTGATCATAGCCTGCGGCGGTGCCGCCGGCAGCAAGCTGGGGGGCGTGATGGACGGCTATCAACTCCTCAAGTCCCTGGGTCATCACCGCACGGCGCTTTATCCGGCGCTGGTGCAGATCAAGACAGATCCGCAGTACCCCCGCTCTTTGAAGGGCGTTAAGGCGGAGGCTCATATTGCCGTTTTCAGCGGTGATACGCTTCTGGCGGAGAATCAGGGCGAGATCCTCTTTACGGAGTACGGCGTCAGCGGTCCGGCTGTTTTTGAAATTTCCCGGTATGCCTCTATGGGCGCCGACGGCCTCACAGTGGAGCTGGATCTGTGGCCGGCGCTTTCGGAGGAGGGCGTGCGGGCGTGGCTTACGGAGCGGCAAACCCGGCTTCCGCAGCTGGAAACCGCCCAGCTTTTTACCGGCGCGCTGCACAACCGTTTGGGGCAGATAGTGGGCAGGTTTGCCTCGCTTCCCGCCGGGGGTACCGTGGCTGAACTGTCACCCCGGGATCTGGCGGCGGCGGCGCATGGCTGCAAGCACTTCCTTCTGCCCATCACAGGCACCTGCGGCTTTGACAGCGCGCAGGTCACAGCGGGCGGCATGCGTACAGAGGAGTTTGATCCTCAAACCATGCAAAGCCGTCTGGTTCCCGGTCTCTACGCCTGCGGCGAGGTGCTGGACATCGACGGCGACTGCGGCGGCTTCAATTTGCAATGGGCCTGGTCCAGCGGCCACCTGGCGGGGCAACTGCTGCCGTAAGGCGCCGCAGCAAACCATAACGGGCACCGGATACAGGCTCCCTCGCAACAGGTGAAATACGCAAAACAGGGCATCAGCGCGATTGGGGCGGTGCCTGTCAAACAGAAAGGCTCCCGCCCGCATATCAGCAGGCGGGAGCTTTTTTATAAAAGCACGCCAGGGCGATGCCAGGGGCGCAAGCGCGTTCCTACTCCGCCGAGCCAACATTTATCGAGACAAAATACTGTTCATAATCTTCTCAATAAATCGGAATCACTCAGTCCGTAAATCGTAACAGGTAGCCATCCAGATCTTGAATAAGAAACTTTTTCTGCACAATCTCCTGTCCTCCACCCCTGTAAATCTGTTGTTTCATTTCCCTAAATGGTTTAATTTCTGCCTTTAATCCAGACTGGTATATAGCATCAACATCATTCACTGCTATTTCAAAGTTCACTCCACGCCCAAAAGGATGGTCAAGAGTTCCTGTGATCCAGCATCTTCAGGGCATTCTTCAAACATCAGCTGATTACCTTCCCTGGGCATAAAAACAAACTTATCTTCCAGGCTCTCACATTCTACTCTGAAGCCAAGTACATTTTGATAAAATTCTTTGTGGCTTCTATATCCGAAACCATCAGTTCCGGAATCAAGGTATTAAACTTCATTTTGCATTCCTCAAATTTTCATTTATAGTTCTTTTTGTTTCAATGTAATATATCAAATGAAACGGTAATCCCTGCAAATGCTCTATCACCTTCGGTAATTTCTGTCTGATGCTGTCCGCCTAAGGGCAGCCTTTTTCTCTTTTTAGCAAGGTAAATAGACGCGCAGGCATTTCGCAAAAGACGGTTCTTTATCAGCATCCGCACTTTTCATCCGGCAGGCTGATCCCGCCTGTCCAGAAGGGCGAATCCGGCCGCGGCGGCAAGGGCGATACCGGCTGTCATCAGCCATCCCGCAGGGTAGTCCCACATCATCAGCAGCTGTCCCATCAAAAGCGGGCCAAGGGCAGTGGAAGAGCCGCGCATCAGAGTGGAAAACGCGTTGATGCGGCCGAGACAGTCCTGGGGCGCGCGGTTGGAAATAAAGGCGCCCACCTGAATGGCCGCGCAGATCTCCCCCAGCGTAAACACCACCATGAGGAAAAAGTAGAACGGGTATTTTCCTCCGACACAAAAGCCGATATAGGATATAATGTAAAAGATCCCTGCAAGGGCCACCGCCCGCAGCGGGCGCATGCGGCGTGTCAGAAATGTGATAAGCGGCGTTATAACGATCACCGTCGCGGCGTTCACCGAGGACAAAACGCTGTACAGCCGCGCCCCATCGCCGGCGAAAAGGTCGCCAAACTGGGCCGGCAGCATGAAATTCACCTGTGAATAGGAAAAGTCGTACAAAAACAAGAGGAACACGAATCCCACGATCAGCGGCGTGCGTCTAAGCGCCGCGTACAGGGAGATATGCGTTGTCTCTTTCTGTGTCTTTTTTCTGTCTGAAAATGTCTCCGGGACATTAACGGCGACGATCGACACGGCGGCAAACGTCGTCACGGCGTCCAGTACAAACAGCAGTGAAAGGTGGCTGTTGAACAACAGTCCCCCAATCAGGGGGCTTGCCGCCATACCGACGTTGACACCGAGATACAAAAGCGAGTAGGCAGATTGCCGTTCCTCAGGTTTCGTCAGGTCGGCAAGCAGCGCGTCGAAAGCGGGCACGGATACCGCCGTGCAGTCCGCGGCGAGAATAATGCCAGCAATCAATGTCCTGCCGGTGAAGCCAAGGCCGCAGAGAAGATAGAACGCGGCACCCGCAAGGCTTCCCAGTAGAAGTGTCCTTTTTCTGCCGATGGCGTCGGCCAGTTTTCCCCCCATAAGGACGCAAGGGGCTTGCGTGAGAATGAGAAGCGCGACAGTGGTGCCGGCTTCCGCCTTGCTCATGCCGATCTTCTGTGTCAAGATCAGTGTCAGCAGTGGCGAGACAAAGTAGCCCATACTGTTGACGAGCCGTGCCGCAAACAGGAAATAGACCTCCCTGGGCAGGCCGGCGTATGCCGCAAAATAGTGTTTTTTCACATGATCCCTCCCAGCATTTCCCTTTGGCGCGATGCTCTCCGGCTTTCTTAACTCATTTTGAGGCAAAGAACTCGTAATGTCAAATAGATTCGGCGGCTTTTGCAGACACACACCTGTTATTTTCACTCATGAAGATACGGCTGCTTTCCGTATCCGTATTAGGTATCCGTATCGGGTATCCGTATCGGGTATTTACATATTTTCTTTGGGCGCCTAAAGAGAACTTCTTTCGGATGTCACCACTTTGTGGTGCCGCTGCTTATCTTCCCGGGCCGTTGCCTGCCAAGTATTGTGGGCAGAAGCGAGCTTAACTGACCTGTCACGGGATGGTCTTCCATCCCGTGTGCTCACTGTCCTCGGCTGTTTTTCATCTGGTGTGTGAAAACAATAAAAGAGACATCCTTTCGAATGTCTCTTTTTTGTGTTGGCGCTACCTATCTTCCCGGGCCGTTGCCAGCCAAGTATTGTGGGCAGAAACGAGCTTAACTTCCGTGTTCGGGATGGGAACGGGTGGACCCTCGCCCTAATCAGCACCAACTATTTGAACCGTTTTGGCGGTTGC
>JAYFNH010000007.1:0-62608 GCA_034933545.1 Oscillibacter sp. | reverse complement strand
GCAGTTTTGCCGTAAGCAGGGTGGAACCGTGGAGTAAGAATCACTTACCTCACCCCTGATGAATCAGGGGTGAGGTTTTTTGTCTCCTTTACCCCGAATAGGAGGAACATCTGATGAGCGTAGAAAATCTGTATACGTTTGAAAATGAAAAGTACCGCAAGACCTACTGGCATACCTGCTCTCATGTGATGGCGCAGGCGGTGAAGCGTCTGTGGCCGGAAGTGAAGCTGGCCATCGGCCCCTCCATTGAAGAGGGTTGGTATTACGATCTGGACGCACCCTTTGCCTTTACCCCGGAGCATTTCGAGAAGATCGAAGCCGAGATGAAGAAGATCTGCAAGGAAAAGATCGTGCTGGAGCGCTTTGAGCTGCCCCGGGAGGAAGCGCTGGCGTTTGTGAAGGATGAGCCCTACAAGGTGGAGCTGATCAACGACCTGCCCAAAGACGCCATTATCTCTTTCTACCGGCAAAACGAGTTTACGGACCTGTGCGCCGGCCCCCATCTGGACAACACCGGCCGCATCAAGGCCAACGCCTTCAAGCTGGTTGCCTGCAACGCCGCTTACTGGCGGGGCGATTCTTCCCGCAAGCAGCTCCAGCGCATCTACGGCATCGCCTTCCCCAAGAAGGAGGAGCTGGACGAGTATCTGGCACGGCAGGCGGAGGCCCGCAAGCGCGATCACAACAAGCTGGGCCGTGATCTGGAGTATTTCACCACGGTGGATGTCATCGGCCAGGGCCTGCCCGTGCTGCTGCCCAAGGGCGCCCGCGCCATTCAGATGATGCAGCGCTGGATCGAGGATGAAGAGCAAAGACGCGGCTATATGCTCACCAAAACGCCCCTGATGGCCAAGCGGGACCTGTACAAGATTTCCGGCCACTGGGATCACTATCTGGACGGTATGTTCGTCATGGGCGATCCCGCCGACGAGACCAAGGAGTGCTTTGCCCTGCGTCCCATGACCTGCCCCTTCCAGTATCAGGTGTTTTTGAACCGGGCCCGCTCCTATCGCGACCTGCCCATGCGTCTTGGCGAGACCTCCACGCTGTTCCGCAACGAGGATTCCGGCGAGATGCACGGCCTCATCCGTGTGCGCCAGTTTACCATTTCTGAGGGCCATCTGATTCTGCGCCCCGAACAGCTGGAAGATGAATTCAAGGGCTGTTTGGATCTGGCCAAATACTGCCTGGAGACCCTGGGCCTGGAGGACAAGTGCTCCTACCGCTTCTCCCAGTGGGATCCTGCCAACCCCGGCAACAAGTACGAAGGCACTGCCGAGCAGTGGGAACACGCCCAGTCCGTCATGAAGACCATTTTGGACGACCTCCATGTGGACTACAAGATCGGTATCGACGAAGCCGCTTTCTACGGCCCCAAGCTGGACATTCAGTACAAGAACGTGTTTGGCAAGGAGGATACGCTCGTCACCATTCAGATCGACATGCTGCTGGCCGAGAAGTTCGGCATGGAGTATGTGGACGCCGACGGCCAGAAGAAGCGCCCCTATATCATTCACCGCACCTCCATGGGCTGCTATGAGCGGACACTGGCTTACCTCATCGAAGAGTACGCCGGCGCCCTGCCCACCTGGATGATGGATGAGCAGGTGCGTATCCTGCCCATCACCGACCGTGCCGCCGACTATGCCGAACAGCTGTGCGCCGCGTTCAAGGCTCAGGGCTTCCGTGCCACGGCCGACTTCCGCAGCGAGAAGATCGGCAAGAAGATCCGCGACGCCCAGATGGAGAAGATCCCCTATATGCTCATCGTGGGCGACAAGGAAGTGGAGTCCGGCGAAGTCAACGTCCGCCACCGCGCCGAGGGTGATCTGGGCAACATGACCCAGGAGGCCTTTGCCGCCATGCTCAAAGACGTGATCGACACCAAGGCCAAGAAATGATCTTTTAGGATAAGAAAAGGAGCGGAGCCGGGATTTTCCGGTTCCGCTCCTTTTGGCTTTTTAAAATTAAAAACATAAGGACGCTTTAGATCACCTGGAAAATATAGAATTTCAGATAGTCAGTCTCCTCCACGCCCCAGAGAATGGGATGGTCGCAGCACTGCTGCCGGGCTTCGATCTGCCGCAGCTGCACGTCGGCGTCCCGGGCGGCGCTGTGAAGCATTTTCACGAACAGTTCCTCCTTGGCAAAATGGCTGCACGAGCAGGTGGCCAGATAGCCGCCCCGGGGCAGCAGCTTCATGGCCCGGTAGTTGATCTCCTTGTAGCCGGTCATGGCATGATCCACCGTGCGGCGGGATTTGGTAAAGGCGGGGGGATCGAGAATGATAAAGTCGTAGCGCTTCGGCTGCTTTTCAAGGGCGGGCAGCAGATCGAACACGTTGGCGGTCAAAGTGTCCATGCGGCCGTCAAGACCGTTGCGGCGGGCGTTTTCCCGGGCGCATTCCACGGCGAACTCCGACACGTCCACCGCCGTGACATGGGCCGCTCCGCCCATGGCGGCATTGAGGGCGAAGGAGCCGGTGTGGGTAAAGCAGTCCAGCACCGTCTTGCCGCGGGCCAACTTCGCCACCGCCAGGCGGTTGTACTTCTGATCCAGAAAGAACCCGGTCTTTTGCCCGTTTTCAAAGTCCACTGTGTAGCGGATGCCGTTTTCCACAATGTCCGTGGCGGTAAAAGACGGCGCCGCTTCCCCCGGTAGAGGGAACCAGCCCTTGCCCTGGGTCAGACCCTCCAGCTCCCGGATGGCCACGTCGTTGCGTTCGTAGACGCCGTCGATGGTTTCGCCGTCTTCCCGCAGGATCTTGACAAGCAGGGAAAACAGCAGCTCCTTGCGCGTTTCCATACCAAGAGACAGTACCTGGGCCACCAGCACGTTTTCAAACCGATCCACTGTCAGACCCGGCAGACCGTCGGCCTCTCCGAAAACGAGGCGGCAGCAGCGAATGTCCACCGGCCCCATCACGGTTTTCCGGTATTCCCAGGCATAGCGGAGCCGCCGCTCCCAAAAGGCTTCGTCAAAGCGGTCGTTGGCGTTGCGGGAAAGCAGGCGCACCCGAATCTTGGAGTGGTCGTTGATAAGGCCCGTGCCCAGGTAACTGCCCTTCCGGCTCACCACGTCCACCAGATCGCCGTTTTCATAGGCGCCTTCCAGGTCTGTGATCTCCGCGCCGTAGACCCAGGGGTGCCCCCGCAGCAGCGCGGCTTCTCCCTTGGCGGTAATGGAAGCCCGGGGATAAGGACGTTCAGTTTTCAAATCGTCACCGTCTTTCTTCTTTCGTTCAGCCGTATTCTATCACAGAACCGGCCGGATTTCCATAGAATAGACCGATGAATTGAAAGCAAAAGGAGAAATGGATATGCCTACCCTTTATATCAGTCCTTCTTCACTGGAAGCGGTACCCGTTTTGACAGGCGGCGGATCGGAGGCGTATCAGATGCACCTGCTGGCGGATGCACTGGAGCCGTATTTGCTCTCCAGCGGCATCGGATATGAATGTGCCAAACCGGATATGACGCCGGAGATCCGCGTCCGGCAGGCCAATGAGGGCTGCTATGATCTCTATCTGACGCTGCGCGTTACTCCCTCCGGCAGCTGGCAGAACCGTGGTATTACGGCCCTCTACGCTCCCTCAGACAGCCGCGGCCGAGAGGCGGCCAAATGGCTGGCGGGAGCGTTTCGGGAGATCTACCCCCTGCCCAGCCTTGTGACCACCCGCCCGGCCACAGGTATTGAGGAGCTGTCCGGCCCCAAGGCGCCGGCGGCTTTGCTGGAGCTGGGGTATCATGACAGCTTTCCTGACGCGGTATGGTTGGAAGCCCACCGGGATCTGGCGGCCCAGGCCATAGCGGTGGCTCTGACAGGATTTCTGGGCATTCCGTTTGTCTACCCGCAAAAACCCCACTGCGGCATTGTCAGCACGCCCGGCGGCACCGGACTGCCGCTGCGTGAGCGTCCCTGGAAGGACGCAGCCATGATGCAGCTGTTGCCGGAGGGGAGTACGGTGCTGGTCTGCGGCAGATACCAGACCTGGTATGTGGTCCACAGCGGCGACGCCATCGGTTATGCGCCAGCGGCGTATATTTTGGTATAAAAAGGGGCGTTTGCCGCTAAAAAAACGGCAGACACGAAAGAAATATACTATAAAAAAGAAAAATAAGGCCTCCGCTCAGCGCGGCAGGACACTGAGAAGGAAAGTTTTGACGGCTATAAAGGTATATTTATACTTGACACCGCTTCACGTTCCGTATAAAATTAACAAAGATTATTATCGGAGATGAAGGGGATTCTCCGGTTGTTTTCTGATAACATTTGTTAAGAACCATGAATCGATATGGGCGAAAGCCCACGAATGAAACAGGAGGTAAACCGATTATGACCACAACCGGCTACATTGTAGCGGCGGTTGCAGCGATTATTGCGCTCTTGATCGGCTTTCCTCTCGGTATTCGCTACCGGAAAAAAGTAGCGGAAAAAGAAATCTCCAGTGCGGAAGAAGAAGCGACCCGCATTATCAATGAAGCCATTAAAAGCTCTGAAAATAAAAAAAGAGAAGCACTTCTTGAAGCAAAAGAAGAGATTTTGAAATCCCGCAGCGAATATGAGAAGGAAGTCAAAGAGCGCCGGGCGGATCTGCAAAAGCAGGAGCGCCGGCTGCAGCAAAAAGAAGAAAACATCGATCACAAGACCGAGATGATCGAGAAAAAGGAAGAGGCCCTTGCCGAGAAGCATGCCGCCATCGACAAGGAGACGGAAGAGATCAAGCTGGTGAAGCGCAGCCAGACCGAGATGCTGGAGCGTATTTCCGGTTTTACCGCGGAACAGGCCAAGGACTATCTCATCAGCCAGGTGGAGTCCGACGTGACCCACGAAACGGCGATGAAGATCAAGGAGATCGAGGCCCGCGCCAAGGAAGAATCGGACGCCCGTGCCCGGGAGATCGTGGCCACCGCTATCCAGCGCTGCGCCGCCGATCATGTAGCCGAAATCACCGTCAGTGTGGTTCCCCTGCCCAATGACGAGATGAAAGGCCGCATTATTGGCCGCGAAGGCCGCAACATCCGTACACTGGAAACACTGACTGGCGCGGATCTCATCATTGACGACACGCCGGAGGCCATCACGGTCTCCTGCTTTGAACCCGTCCGCCGTGAGGTGGCCCGTCTGGCACTGGAAAAACTGATTGCCGACGGCCGTATCCATCCCACCCACATCGAGGAAATGGTGGAAAAGGCCCGCCGCGAGGTGGACGCCGTCATCCGTTCCGAAGGCGAGCGGGCGGTGCTGGAAACCGGTATCCGCGGTCTCCATCCCGAACTGCAAAAGATGCTGGGCCGTCTGCACTACCGCACCAGCTACGGCCAGAACGTGCTGCAGCACTCCATCGAGGTCTCCCATATCGCCGGTCTCATGGCCGCCGAGTTGGGAGCCGACGTCTACGCCGCCAAGCGCGCGGGTCTCCTGCACGATCTGGGCAAGGCCGTGGACCACGAGATGGAGGGTACCCATGTGGCGCTGGGCGTGGAATTTGCCCGGAAGTACAAGGAAAAAGAGGACATCATTCACGCCATTCAGGCCCACCACGGCGACGTGGAGTGCAAGACCATTGTGGCCTGCCTGGTACAGGCGGCTGACGCCATTTCCGCTGCCCGCCCCGGCGCGCGGCGTGAGAATCTGGAGAACTATATCAAGCGTCTGGAGAAGCTGGAAGAGATCACCGGCACCTATCCCGGCGTCGAGAAAAGCTATGCCATTCAGGCCGGCCGCGAGGTCCGCGTGATGGTCAAGCCAGAGCAGATCTCCGAAGATGAGATGGTGATTTTGGCCCGTGAGCTGGCCAAGCGCATTGAAAATGAGCTGGAATACCCCGGCCAGATCAAGGTGCACGTCCTGCGCGAGACCAAAGTGGTGGAATACGCCAAGTAATAAGAGGAAAAAAGCGGAGTGTGTTTGCACTCCGCTTTTTTTATGGTATACTATACCCAATTATAAATGAAAAATGCTGTATGGCAGAGGGACGGATATGATCTATCATGTACTGGCACTGGGGGATGTGACCAGCGAGGCGGGGGTCCGCCATCTGGCACGCCACCTGCGGGGCCTGAAAAAAATAAAAGACATTGCTTTTACCGTGGTCAACGGGGAGAATATCTCCGGCGTTGGCATTACGCCGGAGCAGGCGGCGGACCTTTTTTCTGCCGGCGCGGACGTGATCACCCTGGGAAACCACACCTGGGGCCGCCAGCAGATCGCCTCCATGCTGGAAGAAAACCCCTATCTGCTGCGCCCGGCCAACTTTACCGGGCGGGCGCCGGGCCGTGGCTGGGGCGTGTACGACTGCGGCGCGGTGCGGATCGGCGTCATGAACCTCATCGGCCGCTGCGATCTGGATTTTAACGCGGAAAACCCCTTCACCACGGCGGATCGAGTGCTGAAAGGGGACAGGCCCACCTTTACGCTGGTGGATTTCCACGCCGAGGCCACCAGCGAGAAGCTCGCCATGGCCTATTATTTGGACGGCCGCGTGTCGGCGCTGTGGGGGACGCATACCCATGTCCCCACGGCAGACGAACGGGTTTTTCCCAAGGGAACGGGATATATCACCGACCTTGGCATGACAGGCCCGGTGGAATCGGTGCTGGGCATTTGCCCGGAGCAGTCCATCGAAAAGTTTCTGGGTGGTATGCCGGGACGGTATCGGGCGGCGGAGGGCCCCAGCAAGGCCCAGGGGGCTATTTTCAGTTTGGACAGCGTCACCGGCCTTTGTGTGGCCGTGGAGCGGGTGGATATTCGATAGATAGAAAGGAAGCACACAGATATGTCAGTTGAAAAAGTGCGGGAGTATCTGAAACCTTACGGTGTAGCGGATCGGATGCAGGAATTTACCGTGTCCAGCGCTACGGTGGAGCTGGCGGCGGTGGCTGTGGGCGTGGAACCGGCCCGTATTGCCAAGACCCTCAGCTTTAAGATCGGAGAAGACCCTATTTTGGTGGTAGCGGCGGGAGATGCCAAGGTGGACAACAGCAAGTACAAGGGCTATTTTCACACCAAGGCCAAGATGCTGACGCCGGAAGAGGCGGTGACGCTCATCGGCCACGCCGTGGGCGGCGTGTGCCCCTTTGCCCTGCCTAACAATGTCAAAACCTATCTGGACGAGTCGCTGCGCCGCTTCCACACGGTTTTTCCGGCGGTGGGCAGCGCGGAGTCGGCCATTGAATTGACCTGCGAGGAACTGCAAACGTGCTGCGGCTCCAACTTTGTGGAGTGGGTGGACGTGTGCAAGGGCTGGCAGGAGGAATAACCGGAGGAAGAGCGCCCATGGTCAAGATTTTACATGCCGCCGATTTTCATCTGGACAGCGCCTTTGGATCGCTGCCGGAGGAAAAAGCCCGGCAGCGCCGGCGGGAGAGCCGGGAGACAGTGGAGCGGCTGGTGGACTTCGCCAACGAGCAGGGGGTGGAGCTTCTGCTGCTGGCGGGGGATCTCTTTGACAGCGACCGCCTGTACGGCGAGACCGGGGAACAGCTTTGCCGGGCGCTGAAAAGCTTTGGAGGGCAGACCATCATCGCTCCCGGCAACCACGATTGGTATACGGCGCGCGGCGCTTATGCCCGGCTGCCGTGGCCGGAAAATGTGCATCTCTTTACCGGCAGTTCCCTGGAAAAAGTGACCTTTCCCCACTTGCAATGCACGGTGTACGGCGCCGCTTTTACGTCACCGGAAGAACCCGATGACACCGTGCTGGACGGTTTTGCGGCGGCAGATGATGGCTTCGCCCACCTGATGGTGCTCCATGGCGACCTGGGCGCGGTGAACAGCCTCTATCGACCGCTTTCCAGGGAGAAGGTGGCTGCCGTCGGGATTGATTATCTGGCGCTGGGTCATGTGCATCAGTACAGCGGCCTGCAGCGCTGCGGAAACACCGTCTGTGCCTATCCGGGATGTCTGGAGGGCCGGGGCTTCGACGAGTGCGGGGACAAGGGCTTTTTGCTGGGAACGGTGTCACCGGGCCGGGTGGAGCTGCGGTTTGTCCCCTTCGCCCGCCACCGGTATCAGATTTTGGAGGCGGATGTGTCGGAGACTCCGGCGCTGGAGACGCTGGAGCGTATACTGCCGCCGGACACGGCGGAGGATATCTACCGCATTGTTCTGACGGGAGAAACGGAAGAGGAACTATCGGTGCCCGCGCTGAGCGCGGCGCTGGAGGGGCGGTTTTACGCCCTGGAACTGCGGGATCACACGCGCATCAAACAGGATATTTGGAGCGGCGCGGGGGAAGATTCCCTGCGGGGACTTTTCCTCAAGGAGCTGCGGGTGCAGTATGAGTCCGCACCCCGGGAAGAGCAGCCTCAGATAGAAAAAGCGGTACGGTTTGGTCTGGCGGCCATGGATCGCCGGGATATGTGAGGGATCGACATGAAAAAAATACTGATGATCGGCACGGGGGGGACCATTGCCTCGGAAATGACACCGGAGGGTCTGACACCTGAAATAACCAGCGAACAGCTTCTCAAATACATTCCCCGGATCGCGGAAATCTGCTGGGTGGAGTGCCGCCAGCTGTACAGTCTGGACAGCACCAATCTGATGCCGGAGCATTGGCTGGGCGTGGCGGAGACCATCTGCCGCCAGTATGACGATTACGACGGCTTTGTCATCAGTCACGGTACAGACACCATGGCCTACACGGCGGCGGCTCTGAGCTATCTGATCCAGAGCAGTCCCAAGCCCATTGTGCTAACCGGCGCCCAAAAGCCCATCTGGTTCGACAGCACCGACTCCAAGCGGAACCTCACCGACGCCTTTTTATACGCGGTGAACGGCTGCGGCGGCGTGCAGATCGTGTTCAACGGCAAGGTGATCCTGGGCACCCGGGCCAGAAAGACCCGCACCAAGAGCTTTCAGGCGTTTTCCAGCATCAACTATCCGTATCTGGCGGTGGTGCAGGATGAATTTCTCATGCAGTATATTCGGTGCGACAGCCTACCCCGGCCCGTTTTTTTCCACCGGCTCAACAGCAACGTGGGCGTTTTGAAGATGATCCCCGGCATTCGGCGGGAGCTGGTACAGTTCATGGTGGATCACTACGACGGCCTCATCATCGAGAGCTTCGGCGTGGGCGGATTGCCGGAATATGAGGGCGCCGACTTTTACGGGATTCTGGAGCGGGGGATCCAGGCGGGGAAGCTGGTCGTCATGACGACCCAGGTGCCCAACGAGGGCAGCGACCTGTCGGTGTACCATGTGGGGTGCCATTTGAAAAAATCACTGCGTCTGCTGGAGGCCTACGACATGACCACGGAGGCGGTTGTGGCCAAGCTGATGTGGATTCTGGCCCAGACCCGTGACTTCGCCGCGGCGGAAAAGCTGTTTTACCAGCCTGTGGCCCATGATATTTTGTATCAGCCCCAGAAGAAGACCGGGAGAGAGGAACCGTCTCTTGACAATTCCGCCCCCACCGCATACAATAGAAAATCGGTAAAAAAGTTGCAAAAGCGCAGCGATAGAATATAGATAAAGGATTGAACGATATGGCGAAAGATCAGAGAAATGTGGAAGCAATCACTCCCATGGAGGAGGACTTTGCCAAGTGGTATACCGATATCTGCCTGAAGGCGGAACTGGTGGACTACGCCAGTGTGAAGGGCTTTATGATCCTGCGCCCTTATGGCTATGCCATTTGGGAACATATTCAGCGCATCATGGACGGCGAGTTCAAAAAGACCGGCCATGAAAACGTGGCCATGCCCGTGCTGATCCCAGAGAGCCTGCTGAAAAAGGAAGGGGAGCTGGTCAACGGCTTTGCCCCCGAGGTGGCCTGGGTCACGGAGGGCGGCAGTGAGAAGCTGGAGGAACGCCTGGCGTTTCGTCCCACGTCTGAGACCATGTTCTGCGACCACTGGTCCCATGTGCTGCACTCCTGGCGAGAGCTGCCCATGCTGTATAACCAGTGGTGTTCGGTCATTCGCTGGGAGAAGACCACCCGTCCCTTCCTGCGTTCCCGTGAGTTCTGGTGGCAGGAGGGCCACACCATCCACGAGACGGCGGAAGAGGCCATTGCCGAGACGGAGCAGCAGCTCAACTGTTATGCCGACTTCTGCCGCGACGCGCTGGCTATGCCCGTGGTAAAGGGCCGCAAGACCGAGAAGGAGAAGTTTGCCGGCGCCGAAGCCACCTACACCATTGAGTGCATGATGAAGGACCGCAAGGCCCTGCAAAGCGGTACCTCCCATTATTTCGGCGACAAGTTCAGCCGTGCCTACGACGTGACCTTTGCCGGGCGGGACAACACCCTGCAATATCCCTTCCAGACCTCCTGGGGCACCACCACCCGCCTTATCGGCGCGGTGATCATGACCCACAGCGACAACAACGGACTGATCCTGCCTCCCGCCATCGCTCCCGTGCAGGTGGTGGTGCTGCCCATCGCCCAGCACAAGCCGGGCGTTATTGAGGCGGCCACAGCCCTGCGCGACCGTCTGGCAGCCGCCGGGGTGCGGGTGAAGATGGACGACAGCGAGCAGTCCGCCGGCTGGAAGTTTGCCCAGTATGAGATGAAGGGCGTGCCCCTGCGCGTGGAGATCGGCCCCAAGGATATGGAGAAGGGTCAATGCTGCATCGCTCGCCGGGATACCGGAGAAAAAGCCTTTGTCCCCATGGCCGAACTGGAGAGCTCCGTGGAGCGGCTGCTGGGTGAGATCCATAACAATCTCTACGCCAAGGCGGAGCAGAATCTGGCGGACAACACCTTCGACCTGAACACATGGGAAGAGGTCAAGGAAATGATCGAAAACGGCGGTGGCTTTGCCCTGACCAAGTGGTGCGGCGACGAGGCCTGCGAGGTGGCCATGAAGGAAAAGGCGGGCGTTTCCTCCCGCTGTATGCCCCTCAAGCAGTCCGGCACCACCGGCAAATGCCCCATCTGCGGCAAGGAATGCACCACGGATATTTACTGGGGCGTGGCATACTGATATAAATAGAAAAAGGCCGGGGATACGTCAATGGCGCGCCCCGGCCTTTTACCCCGTCCTCGGCCCGACACGAACAAAATCATAGAGGAGGAAAAAACATGAAATTCATGCGCAACGTCCTGTGTCTTTTGTTGGTATTGGTTTTTTGCGTTGGCTGCGGCGCATCACCGGGGACATCTCCCGCCACACCGTCCGGGGCGGAGGCGCGGTATGCTCTTTGTACGGCGGCGTATCCTGCCTATCCGGCTTATGTGGACGCGGCGGATTTTTACACGAAGAACGGTTCCTTTGATGAAGCGGGCTATGAAAAGGCGATGGCCAGGCAGGCGGCGGACTATGCGGCGCTGGGCATCACGCCTTTAAGCGAAGAGCAGACGGCCGGCGTGCTGCGCTTTGCCGCCCGCACCGTGCCGGTGATCTGTCCGGGGGAGGAGAACGTGGTCTATTCTCCCGTCAATCTCTATCTGGCACTGGCCATGCTCACGGAAATGGCAGACGGCGATACCCAAACGCAGCTTCTCGGCATTCTGGAGGCGGGGGAAACCAACGCCCTCCGGGAGAGCGCGCAACAGATCTGGAAAAACACCTATGTCAGCGACGGAAAGACCGTTTGCACCCCGGCCAACTCCGTCTGGCTCAATCAGCAAATGTCTTTCCACAAAGAAACGCTGCAGATCCTGGCCGATTCCTACTACGCATCCTCCTATCAGGTGGCCATGGGAACCGCCGAGGCTGACAGCGCCATTGCCGATTGGGTCAACGGCCAGACCGGCGGGCTGCTGAACGCGCAGATCCGGACCGATGCGCTGCAGCTGCTGGCGATTTACTCCGCCCTCTATTTTAAGGCCGCCTGGCAGGACACCTTTTCCACATCGCGGACCGCTTCCGAAATCTTCCATGCGTCCGACGGGAAAGAGGAGACCTGCGATTTTATGCATATGTCCTGTCCGGGCAGTTACCGCAAAGGAGAGAACTATACGGCGGCCATTCGCTATTTGAAAAATTCACATGACCGCATAACGTTCATCCTGCCCGACAAGGGGACCTCTCTGAGGGAGGTGCTGGCGTCGCCCACTCTTTTCACGGAGCTTTCTCCCACACACAGCGCCGAGATTACCTGGTCGATGCCCAAATTCGACGTCTCCTCCAAGCTGGATCTGATCGGATCACTGAAGTCCCTCGGCGTCACCGACGCTTTTGATGAAAATGCGGCGGACTTCAGCCGCATCACCGATCAAGAGGCTGTCGTGGACCGGATTAGCCATGTGGCCCGCATGAAAGTAGACGAGGAGGGCATGGAGGCTGCGGCCTATACGGAGATCAGCATGAAAACCACCGCCGCTCTGGCAGAAGAGCAGGTAAAGGTGGAGATGCACCTAAACCGGCCGTTCCTGGTGATTGTCAACAGCTCCGATGGGCTGCCTCTGTTCCTCACGGCAGTCTGCTCAGTGACATAAGAAGAGAAAACAGAAAAAGCATGAAAAAAACGAAAATTTTTCCGCAAATATCTGAAAAAAACGAAGAAAACCTCTTGACATTCAAGAGGTTTTCTTTTATCATATTTGAGTACGCGCGCGACGAGTGCAACACACCCGGGGGCGTTTACAAATGCGATGAACCGAGAGATTGCGGCGAGAGCCGGTAACTTTCGGGGAGTATGTCCGATCATCGGGCGGCTGAGAAAATTCTGTACGTTGGCGTAGATCGCCGCGCCAGAAGGGCACCGGCCGGACTTTGTGCCGGTGTTTCTTATGAGCCGGAATGATACGCACGGAACAGCGTATGAGAAAATTCCCGCCGTACGGCAGGTCAAAACAAAACCGTACGAAAATGGAGGAACAAACCAAATGGCAAAAGAAATGATTCGCATTCGTTTGAAGGCCTATGACCACCAGGTCATCGACCAGAGCGCAGAGAAGATCGTGGAGACCGCTAAGCGCACCGGCGCTTCCGTGTCCGGCCCCATTCCTCTGCCCACCAAGAAAGAGATCATCACCATCCTGCGTGCGACCCACAAGTATAAGGACAGCCGTGAGCAGTTCGAGCGCCGCACACACAAGAGACTGATCGACATCAGCAATTCCACCCCCAAGACGGTCGAGGCCCTGATGGCCCTGGATCTGCCCGCCGGCGTGGAAATCGAGATCAAGCTGTAATTATACCTTATATAAATACAGGCACGATCCCAAACCTGTTTTGAAACGCATCCGCGTTTCGCGAACACCCCCGCCGACAGCGGCGGCCCATTACAATTGCTTGCACCCATCAGTCCGTTGACTTGCGTAAGACGGACGGGGTCACGTCGGCAGAGCAAGCACCCGTGAGATCACGGGATGAACTACGCCGACCAATAACCTTTAAGGAGGATCATACATGAAAGCAATCATCGGCAAGAAAGTTGGCATGTCTCAGATCTTCGATGAAAACGGCAAGGTCATTCCTGTTACTGTCATTGAAGCAGGTCCCTGCGTCGTTACTCAGAAGAAGACTTCCGAAAAAGAAGGCTACGAGGCTGTGCAGCTGGGCTACGAGGACATTCCTGAGCGGAAGCTGTCCAAGCCCGAACTGGGCCACCTGAACAAGGCTGGCGCAGCACCCAAGAAGTATCTGCGTGAATTCAATCTGGAAAATGCCGCCGAACTGAACGTGGGCGACATTGTCAAGGCCGACACCTTTAAGACAGGCGACTTCGTGGACGTGACCGGCACCAGCAAGGGCCACGGCTACCAGGGCGTTGTCAAGCGCTGGAACGCGCAGCGCACTCCCATGACCCACGGCGGCGGCCCTGTCCACCGTCATGCCGGTTCCATGGGTTCCACCACCGATCCTTCCCGTATCTTCAAGGGCAAGATCGGCGCCGGCCATATGGGCGTTGACCAGGTCACCATTCAGAACCTGGACATCGTCAAGGTAGATCCTGAACTGAACATGATCGCCATCCGCGGTGCCATTCCCGGCCCCAAGGGCGGTCTGGTTCTCATCAAGACAACCTGCAAGAAGCATATCGAGCACAAAGGTGCTGCCGGTATCTCCAGCAATCCCCAGAAGGCGTCTGCTCGTGTTAATCCCCAGAAGGCGTCTGCAAGAAATAAGTAAGGAAAGGAGTGCTTAAATCATGTCTACAATCAAAGTTTTGAATATGTCCGGCGCGGAAGTCGGTACCGTAGAACTGAACGACAGCGTTTTCGGCATTGAGCCCAATCAGACTGTCGTCCACGAAGTGGTGAAGAATCATCTGGCCAACTGCAGACAGGGCACTCAGAGCGCTCTTACCCGTGCAGAGGTCTCCGGCGGCGGCAAGAAACCTTGGCGTCAGAAGGGAACCGGCCATGCTCGTCAGGGCAGCACCCGCGCTCCCCAGTGGACCCACGGCGGCATCGTGTTCGCCCCCAAGCCCCGCAGCTACTCTTATGTTCTGAACAAGAAGATCAAGAGACTGGCTATGAAATCCGTCCTGTCCGCCAAGGCTGCCGCCAACGAGATCATTGTGGTGGATAGCATTTCCATGGACAGCATCAAGACAAAGGACTTCCGTTCTTTCCTCACCGCCGTGAAGTGCGACGGCAAGGCGGTTGTTGTGACCCCCGATAAGAACGAGACCGTGATCAAGAGCGCCAGCAACATTCCCGGTGTGGAAACCTGCATGGCAAAGCTGCTCAATGTCTACGACATTCTGAAGGCCAAGTATCTGGTCATCGACAAGGAAGCCCTCGCAGTTATCGAGGAGGTGTTCGCATAATGACACACGTATACGACATCATTATCCGGCCCATTATCACCGAGCGCTCCATGGCCTCTGCTTCTGAGAAGAAGTACGTCTTTGAAGTGGCGCCGGATGCCGGGAAAATCGAAATCAAGAACGCCGTTGAGCAGATCTTCGGCGTGAAGGTTGCCAAAGTCAACACCGTCAACTATGACGGTAAGGAAAAGCGCGTGGGCGCCGGTCGTCCCGGCACCAGAAAGAACTGGAAAAAAGCCTACGTACAGCTGACAAAGGACTCCAAGACCATCGAGTTCTTTGAAGGCATGGTCTGATAACGGAAGGAGTGTAAGAAATGTCTATTAAGTCTTTTAAGCCGACCACACCCTCCCGCAGACACATGACCGTTTCCGGCTTTGACGGCATCGACAAGCATGCAAAGCCCGAAGCCAGCCTGACGGAGGTTCTGAAGAAGAACGCCGGCCGCAACAGCTACGGCCGCATCACCGTTCGCCATCGCGGCGGCGGCGAGAAGCGCAAGTACCGTACCATCGACTTCAAGCGCGACAAGACCGATATGGAGGCAACTGTCCTGCGTCTGGAGTACGATCCCAACCGCAGCGCCAACATCGCCCTGGTGGAGTACACCGACGGCGAAAAACGCTATATCATCGCTCCCATCGGCTTGTCCGTGGGTGACAAGGTGGTCTCTTCCGCCGCGGCTGATATCAAGCCTGGCAACTGCCTGCCGATTACCAACATCCCCGTTGGTACCATCATCCACAACATTGAGATGCATCCCGGCAAGGGCGCCCAGCTGGTCCGCTCCGCCGGTGCCTATGCACAGCTCATGGCCAAGGAAGGCGACGACGCGCAGGTCCGTATGCCCTCCGGCGAAGTGCGGATTATCCGCACCAACTGCACCGCCTGCATCGGTCAGGTGGGCAATCTGGAGCATGAAAACATCCAGATCGGTAAGGCCGGTCGCAAACGTCACATGGGTTGGCGTCCCACCGTTCGCGGCAGCGTCATGAACCCCTGCGATCACCCCCACGGCGGCGGTGAGGGCAAAGCCCCTGTTGGCCGTCCTGGTCCTGTGACTCCCTGGGGCAAGCCTGCTCTGGGTTACAAGACCCGCAAAAAGAAGAATCCGACCGACAAGTTCATTGTCAAGCGTCGCAACGTGAAGTAAGGGAGGCAAAGCAATATGAGCAGATCTATTAAAAAAGGCCCGTATGTTGCCCCTGAGCTCATCAAACGGGTTGAAGAAATGAACAAGAACGGCCAGAAGAACGTGCTGAAGACCTGGAGCCGCAGCTCCACCATCTTCCCCTCTTTTGTTGGCCACACCATCGCAGTCCACGATGGCCGCCGTCATGTCCCCGTGTATGTCCAGGAGGACATGGTGGGTCATAAGCTGGGTGAGTTCGCTCCCACCCGGACTTTCCGCGGCCACGCTAAGAAGCAGTAAGGAGGATGCAGAAAAAAATGGAAGCTAAAGCTTATCTGAGATATGTCCGCATCTCTCCCCGTAAGGTCCAGATCGTTTGCGATCTGATCCGCGGCAAGGATGCAAAAACTGCCATGGCCATTCTGATGCAGACCTCCAAGTCTGCTTCTGAGCCCCTGGTGAAGCTCTTGAAGAGCGCATGCGCCAATGCAGAAAACAACTTTAACATGGATCCCGAGAAGCTGGTCGTCAGCCAGGTGTTTGCGACCCCCGGCCCCATTCTCAAGAGAATGATGCCCCGCGCTCAGGGCCGTGCTTATCGCATCAACAAGAGAACTTCTCACGTGACTCTGGCCGTCACGGAGAAAGACTAAGGGAGGGAGACAGTTTTATGGGACAGAAAGTTAATCCCCACGGCATGCGCGTGGGCGTCATCAAAGACTGGGATTCCCGTTGGTATGCCAGCAATGAAAAAGTCGGCGATCTGTTGGTCGAAGATCACAAGATCCGCCAGCACCTGAAGAAGCTCCTGTTTGCCGCCGGTGTCGCCAAGATCGAGATCGAGCGCAGCAGCGAAGTCGTCACTATTTACCTGCATGTGGCACGTCCCGGCGTGGTCATCGGCAAGGGAGGCGAGCAGATCGAGCAGTACCGCAAAGATGTGGAAGCGCTCATCGGCAAGACCGTGAAGCTGAACATCGTGGAAGTCCGCAACCCCGATATGGACGCGCAGCTGGTGGCCGAGAACATTGCCGCCCAGCTGGAGAAGCGTATTTCTCACCGCCGCGCCATGAAGAACTCCATGGCCCGCGCCATGCGCGCCGGTGCCAAGGGCATTAAGTGCAACTGCAGCGGCCGTCTGGGCGGCCGTGAGATCGCCGGCAACGAGCATTATCACGAGGGCACCATTCCCCTGCAGACCCTCCGTGCCGACATCGACTATGGTTTTGCTGAAGCTGCCACTACATTCGGCCGCATCGGCGTGAAGGTCTGGATCTACAAGGGCGAGGTGCTGAGCCAGACCCTGCGTACCACCCCCCGCACCATGGATACCAGCAAGCCCTATCAGGATCGCCGCGAGCGTCGCGGTCGTCGTGACGGCGATCGTCGTCAGGGCGGCTTCCGCCGTGATGGCCAGGGCTTTAACCGAGGCCCCCGTGAGGGTGGCTTCAATCGCGACGGTCAGAACAGCGGCTACAACCGCGGTCCCCGTCCCGAAGGCGGCTTCCGTAAGCCCGCAGAAAACAAAGAAGGAGGCGCTCAGTAATGCTTCTGCCCAAAAGAGTGAAGTACCGCAGAGTACACCGTGGCCGCCTCACCGGTAAGGCCACCAGAGGCAACCATGTCACCTACGGTGAATTTGGCCTGGTTGCGCTGGATCCCGCATGGATCACCAGCAATCAGATCGAAGCCGCCCGTATCGCCATGACTCGTTATACCAAGCGTGGCGGTCAGGTCTGGATCAAGATCTTCCCCGATAAGCCCGTCACCGAGAAGCCCGCTGAGACCCGCATGGGTTCCGGTAAAGGCTCCCCGGAGTATTGGGTAGCAGTCGTGAAGCCCGGCCGCGTGATGTTTGAGATCGCCGGCGTTTCCGAAGAGATCGCCCGCGAGGCGCTGCGTCTGGCCGGCCACAAGCTGCCCATCCGCTGCAAGATCGTCAAGCGCGAGGATCTCGAGACTCAGGAAGTAGGTGAATGAGATGAAGGCAACTGAAGTACGTGCAATGAGCGTCGAGCAGCTCAACGAGAAGCTGGACGCATTGAAAAAGGATCTGTTCTTTCTGCGTATGCAGCACGCAACCAATCAGCTGGACAATCCTCTCAAGATCGCTGAAACCAAGCGCGATATCGCTCGCGTGAAGACTGTCATCCGTGAAAAGGAGGAGAAGTAAGATGGAAGAGAAAAGAATTTCCTCCCGCAAGACCAGAGTTGGTAAGGTCGTGTCCGACAAGATGGATAAGACCGTTGTGGTGGCGATCGAAGACCGGGTGGCTCATCCCCTGTACAAGAAGATCGTCGGAAGAACCTATAAGCTCAAAGCCCATGACGAAGAGAACACCTGCCGTATCGGTGACGTGGTCAGAGTGATGGAAACCCGTCCTCTGTCCAAGGACAAGAGATGGCGCGTTGTGGAAATCGTTGAAAAAGCTAAGTAAGGAGGTGCCGTAGTATGATTCAGCAAGAGTCCTATCTGAAGGTTGCCGACAATACCGGCGCCAAAGAAATCAAATGCATCCGCGTTCTGGGCGGCTCCAAGCGGAAATACGGCAACATCGGTGATGTGATCGTCGCTTCCGTGCGCAAGTCCAGCCCGGGCGGTCAGGTGAAAAAAGGTGAGGTCGTGAAAGCTGTCATCGTCCGAAGCGCCAAGGGTATTCGTCGTGCCGACGGTACCTATGTCCGCTTTGACGACAATGCCGCCGTTCTGATCAAGGACGACAAAAACCCCACCGGTACCCGTATCTTTGGGCCTGTTGCCCGCGAGCTGCGCGACAAGGATTACATGAAAATCCTGTCCCTGGCTCCTGAAGTGATTTAAGGAGGGTCCGGAGAATGAATAGTATGAACATCAAGAAGGACGATAAAGTCATCGTCCTGTCCGGCAAGGACAAGGGCAAGACCGGCAAGGTTCTGGGCACCGTGCCCAGCGAGGCCAAGGTCGTTGTGGAAGGCATCAACATGGTGACCTGCCACATCAAGCCCCGCACGCAGGGCGAAGAGGGCGGCATCACCAAGCGTGAAGCGGCTCTGTACGCCTCTAAGGTTCAGGTGGTCTGCCCCAAGTGCGGCAAGCCCACCCGCGTGGCCCACGAGATCAAAGACGGCAAGAAGCTCCGCGTGTGCAAGCACTGCGGTGCAGCTCTGTAAGAAAGGAGAGTAGAAAATGGCTAGACTGAAAGTTAAATACAACGAAGAAGTAGCTCCTGCTCTCTTTAAGAAGTTCGGCTACAAGAGCGTTATGCAGGTCCCCAAGATCGAGAAGATCGTTATCAACGTCGGCTGCGGCGAAGCCCGTGAAAACGCCAAGATGCTCGACGCCGTGGTCAACGATCTGGGCATCATTACCGGCCAGAAGGCTGTTGTGACCATCGCCAAGAAGTCCGTGGCTAACTTTAAGCTGCGTGAAGGCATGCCCGTGGGCGCTAAGGTGACCCTGCGCGGCGAGAAAATGTGGGAGTTCCTGGATCGTCTGTTCAACGTGGCTCTGCCCCGTGTGCGTGACTTCCATGGCATCAGCCCCAACGCCTTCGACGGCCGCGGCAACTATGCCCTGGGCGTGAAGGAACAGCTGATCTTCCCCGAAATCGAGTATGACAAGATCGATAAGATCCGTGGTATGGACGTCGTGATCTGCACCACCGCTCAGACCGATGAAGAAGCTCGCGAGCTGCTGACCCTGGTTGGCGCTCCCTTCGAACGCTAATAGGAGGAGAAGGAACATGGCTAAACTTTCTATGAAGCTGAAGCAGAAAGCTCCGGCAAAATTTTCCACCCGGAAGTACAACCGCTGCAAGATCTGCGGCCGTCCTCATGCCTATCTGCGTGATTACGGCGTCTGCCGTATCTGCTTCCGCACTCTGGCATACAAGGGAGAAATCCCCGGTGTCCGCAAGGCTTCCTGGTAAATTCCACGCCCCGCTGGGGCACACAAACTGTACCAAAGAGGGTAACCTCTTGGTGATAAACAGGATGGCGAAAGGTCACTGTTAATTACGCGCGGCTTTCACGCTCCAAATTAGCAGTGATACCTCGCTGCCTAAACAGACGGACGTCTGTAACTCTAAATTAGGAGGAAATAAGAATGCATATCACCGATCCTGTTGCCGATATGCTCACCCGTATCCGCAACGCAAACAGCGCCAAGCACGAAACCGTTGATGTTCCCGCTTCCAACATGAAAAAGAGCATTGCTCAGATCCTGCTGGACGAGGGTTATATCAAGAGCTTTCAGGTGATTGAAGACGGTACCCAGGGTACCATCCGCATTACCCTGAAGTACAACGCCGGCAAGGAGAAGATTATCTCCGGCCTGCGCCGCGTCTCCAAGCCCGGTCTGCGCGTTTATGTGGGCGCAGATGAACTGCCTCGCGTTCTGCGCGGCCTGGGCATCGCGATCGTATCCACGTCCAAGGGCGTCATGACCGACAAAGCTGCCCGCGCAGCTCACATCGGCGGTGAAGTCCTGGCATTTGTATGGTAAGGGGGTATTGAACAATGTCTAGAATTGGTAGAATGCCCATTACCGTCCCCGCAGGTGTGGAAGTCACCGTGGCCGAGGGCAACGTCATCACCGTCAAAGGTCCCAAGGGCACCCTCACACAGGCTGTGAGTCCCGAGATGACCATTACAAGAGAAGACAACGTGATCGTTGTGTCCCGCCCCTCCGACGACAAAGAGCACCGCGCGCTGCACGGGACTACCCGTGCTCTGCTTCACAACATGGTGACCGGCGTCAGCGAAGGCTTCAAAAAGGAGCTGGAGATCAACGGCGTTGGCTATCGTGCCATCAAGGAAGGAACCAACCTGGTCATGAACCTGGGTTATTCCCATCAGGTCATCGTGCCTGAGATTGATGGCATCACCATTGACGTTCCCGCACAGAACAAGGTCGTCATTTCCGGCCCCGACAAACAGAAGGTGGGCCAGTTTGCCGCCGATGTCCGCGAGAAGCGTCCCCCCGAACCTTATAAGGGAAAGGGTATCAAGTATGTTGATGAATTTATCCGCCGCAAGGTTGGTAAGACTGGTGCTAAAAAGTAAGGAGGTGTGCCGTTATGATTAAAAGACCTGATACAAACGCTCAGCGTATGAAGCGTCATCAGAGAGTCCGCGCCAAGGTTTCCGGCACTCCTGAAAGACCCCGTCTGAACGTATTCCGCAGTAAAAACAATATCTACGCCCAAGTGATCGACGACGTCGCCGGCAACACGCTGGTGGCTGCTTCCACTCTCGACAAAGAGATCGAAGGCAACGGCGGCAATAAGGCTGCTGCCCGCGCTGTCGGCAAGCTGGTTGCTGAGCGCGCCAAGGCCAAGGGAATCGACAAAGTGGTCTTCGACCGCGGCGGCTATCTCTACCACGGCCGTGTGCAGGAACTGGCAGAGGGCGCCCGCGAGGGCGGCCTGGAATTTTGAGAGAGGAGGAACCGATAGATGGCAAGATTTGAAAGAGAGCCCAGCGAATATATCGAAAAAGTCGTTTGCACCAACCGCGTGTCCAAGACGGTCAAGGGCGGCCGCATCATGAAGTTCTCCGCTCTGATGGTCGTTGGCGATGGCAAGGGCAAAGTGGGCTACGGCCTGGGTAAGGCTGCCGAAGTTCCCGAAGCGATCCGCAAAGGTATTGAGGACGCCAAGAAGAACATGGTGACCGTTTCCCTGTCCGGCAGCACCATTCCCCACGAGATCACCGGCGAAGCCGGCGCAGGCCGCGTGCTGATGAAACCCGCTGCACCCGGTACCGGCGTCATCGCCGGCGGCCCGGTTCGTATTATCATGGAAGCTGCCGGCATCAAGGACATCCGTACCAAGTGCCTGCGCTCCAATACACCCGTCAACGTTGTGGCCGCGACCTTTGAAGGTCTGAAGGCTCTGCGCACTCCGGAAGAAGTGGCGAAGACCCGCGGCAAGAGCGTCGACGAGATCGTGGGCTAAGGGGGGCAATGAGAATGGCTAATCTGAACATTAAGCTCGTCAAGAGCCTCAACGGCAGACTGGATAAGCATATTGCCACTGCCAACTCCATGGGCCTGCGCAAGATCGGTGATTTCACCGTGCAGCCCGACAACGCACAGACCAAGGGCAAGATCGCTAAGATCGGATATCTGCTCCAGGTCACCGAAGTGAAATAAGGAGGTGCCAGAGATGAAACTGAATGAACTGTCTCCCGCAGCCGGCTCCACCAAGGAGGCCTATCGCAAGGGCCGTGGCTCCGGTTCCGGCAACGGCAAGACCGCAGGCCGCGGTCACAAGGGCCAGATGGCCCGTAGCGGCGGCGGCACCCGCGTCGGCTTTGAAGGCGGCCAGATGCCTCTGGCACGTCGTGTCCCCAAACGTGGTTTCAACAATATTTTTGCCAAGCCCCTGGAAATTATCAATCTCGGTGCGCTCAACGCATTCGAGGACGGCGAGACCGTCACCGCAGAGGCTTTGCTTGCAAAGGGTATCCTGAGCAAGTGCGAATATGGTTACAAAGTTCTCGGTAACGGGAAAGTTACCAAGAAAGTGACCGTGAAGGCCGCTGCTTTCTCCCAGGCTGCTAAAGAAGCGATCGAAGCAGCCGGTGGAAAGGCAGAGGTGATGTAAGGTGATTCAAACGATCCGCAAAGCCTGGGCCATTCCCGAGCTGCGAAAGAAGATCATCTTTACCGCGCTGATCCTGCTTATCTTCCGTATCGGCAACGCCATCCCCGTCCCCTATGTGGATACCAGCCTGCTGTCCAGCTATCTCAATCAGCTGAGCACCACCGTGCTGGGTCTGTATAACGTGATGTCCGGCGGCGCTTTCGCCGATGCAACGATCTTTGCACTGGGCGTGCAGCCCTATATCAACAGCTCCATCATTATCCAGCTGCTCACCGTGGCCATCCCCGCTCTGGAGCGGCTGGCCCGCGACGGCGGCGAGGAAGGCAAGAAGAAGATCCAGAGCATTACCCGCTACGCAACGGTGGCCATCGCCATCCTGCAGGGCTGGGGCTACTATATGCTGATGAAGAACTATGGCATCCTGACCACCACCAACGTGTGGGCCGCGCTTGTCATCATCGTTTCCTTCATCGCCGGTTCTTCCTTCGTGATGTGGATGGGCGAGCAGATCACGGAATTCGGTATCGGCAACGGTATCTCCATCATTCTGTTCGCGGGCATTCTGTCCCGTCTGCCCAGCACCATCGGCCATCTTTCTTCTTACCTGAAGGCAGGCACCATTACTTGGTGGATGGTGGTTCTGATGGTCCTGGGTGTGCTGGCTCTGGTGGTATTCATCACCCATGTGAACGAGGCCGAGCGCCGCATCCCGGTGCAGTACGCCAAGCGTCAGGTGGGCCGGAAGCTCTATGGCGGCCAGTCCTCCACGCTTCCCATGAAGGTGAATATGTCCGGCGTTCTGCCCATCATCTTTGCGCAGTCCATTGCCATGATCCCCTCCACCATCGCCGCGTTCTGCAAGACGCCGACCGAGGGTACCTTCTGGTATGGCTTCCTGCAGGCCATCGACACCAAATCGGTGGTGTATATGATCTTCTATTTCCTGATGATTATCGGCTTCAGCTATTTCTACGCCACCATCCAGTTCAACCCCATTGAGATCTCCAACAATCTGAAAAAGAACGGCGGTTTTATTCCCGGTTTCCGTCCCGGCAAGCCCACCTCCGACTTTATCAGCAAGGTGCTCAATAAGATTACCATGTTTGGCGCGATCTATCTGGGCGTGGTGGCTATCTGTCCCCTGATCATCGGCAAGATCGTCAACGTTCCCGCGTTGGCCATCGGTGGCACCTCCGTCATCATCGTGGTGGGCGTGGCGCTGGAAACCGTGCGGGCTTTGGAATCCCAAATGCTGATGCGTCAGTACAAGGGCTTCCTGGAATAAGAGGTGTCATCATGAAACTGATCCTTTTAGGTGCTCCTGGTGCCGGCAAAGGCACTCAGGCAGAGATTCTGAAGAAAAAGCTGGATATTCCCACCATTTCGACAGGCAATATCCTGCGCGCGGCGGTGAAAAACGGTACGCCTACGGGCCTGAAGGCAAAGGAGTACATGGATGCCGGCCGTCTGGTGCCCGATGAAGTCATTATCGGCATCATCGGCGAGCGGTTGCAGGAGCCGGATTGTGCCAAGGGCTTTATCCTAGACGGTGTACCCCGTACCATCGCCCAGGCGGAGGCACTGGAAAAGGCCGGTATTACGTTTGACGCCGTGGTCGCCATTGAAATTCCCGATGAAAAGATTATCGAGCGGATGGGCGGCCGTCGTGTCTGCGAAAGCTGCGGCGCCAGCTATCACATCGTGAACATTCCTCCCAAAAAGGAAGGCGTCTGCGATGTGTGCGGCGGCAAGCTGATGCAGCGCAAAGATGATGACCCCGAGACGGTGAAATCCCGTCTGGCGGTTTATCATAAAGAAACAGAGCCCCTGAAGGACTTCTATGAAGCCCGTGGGATTCTCAAGACTGTGGTGGATCGTCTCACTGTGGACGGAATGACACAGGCGATTCTGGCGATATTGGGGCGAGCAGAATGATTACCCTAAAATCATCCCAGGAGATCGAAGCGATGCGCCGAGCGGGAAAAATTACCGCGGCTGCCCGTGCCTTAGCAGGGGAAATGGTAAAGCCCGGCGTAACAACCCATCAAATTGACCGTGCAGTGTTCCAGTATATCAAAGCACAGGGCGCCACCCCATCCTTCCTGCACTACAACGGTTACCCGGCCAGCGTATGTGTCAGCGTCAACGATGAGATCATCCACGGTATACCTGGGCAACGGGTACTGCAGGAAGGCGATATCGTCAGCGTGGATGTGGGTGCCTATATCGGCGGATTTCACGGCGACTGTGCAGCAACTTTCCCTTGCGGGAAGGTCAGCGAGGAGGCTTTGCGGCTGATCCGTGTGACCCAGGAGAGCTTTTTTGAGGGCTTGAAATTTGCAAGAGAGGGCTATCGGTTGTCCGATGTTTCCGCAGCAGTGCAGGCATATGTGGAGAAAAACGGCTTTTCCGTGGTGCGCGAGTATGTGGGCCACGGCATTGGCCGGAATATGCACGAGCCGCCCGAGGTCCCCAACTACGGGGCGCCCGGTCACGGCCCTCGGCTTCTCCGCGGTATGACCATTGCCGTGGAACCCATGGTGAACGCGGGAACGGCCTCCATTATTCAGATGGCGGACGGCTGGACGGTGAAAACCGCCGATGGAAAGAACGCGGCCCACTATGAGAACACCATTCTTATCACCCCGGGTGATCCGGAGCTTCTGACGGATCCCGCAGGATCCTTGGTGTAAACATATGGACATTGCAAAATCAGACATTGTTAAATCAACTGCCGGCAGGGACGCAGGAAAGTGCTTCTTCGTGCTTGCGACGGAGGGCGATTTCCTCCTGCTGGCGGACGGCAAGGGCCGGAAAGCTGAAAACCCCAAGCGCAAAAAATGCAAGCATGTGCAATTTGAGGCGCAGGGGGACGGCCTTCTTGCCGAGAAGATCAGAAGCAACGAAAAAATTACGAATAGTGAGCTTCGTAAAGCCCTTGCCGCGTACAGCGGCAGCGGTAATCAGGACCAGGAGGGATAGTACTTGGCAAAATCCGATATGATAGAAGTTGAGGGCGTGGTCGTCGAATCACTGCCCAACACCACATTCCAAGTAGACATTGGAAATGGACACATCATTTTGGCACATATTTCCGGAAAACTCAGAATGAATTTCATCAGGATTCTGCCCGGTGATAAGGTGACGATCGAAATGTCGCCTTACGATCTGACCCGTGGCCGGATTACCTGGCGTAGTAAGTAGGAGGTTTATTGACATGAAAGTAAGACCGTCCGTGAAGCCCATGTGCGAGAAGTGCAAGATTATTCGCCGTAAAGGTCGCGTCATGGTGATCTGCGAAAATCCCAAGCATAAGCAGAGACAGGGCTAACTAAAAATTGGAGGTGCTTAAAAAGTATGGCACGTATTGCCGGTATTGACCTGCCCAAAGATAAGCGAATCGAAATTGGTTTGACTTATATTTATGGCATTGGAAGAAAAAGCGCTCAGGATATCCTGGCGAAGACAGGCATCAACCCCGACACCCGAGTAAAGGATCTGACCGAGGACGACGAAGCCAAGCTTCGTGAAGCCATCGACCAGAACTGTGTGGTCGAAGGCGATCTGCGCCGCCAGACCGCGCTTGATATCAAGCGCCTGACGGAGATCGGCTGCTACCGCGGCACCCGCCACAGACGTGGCCTGCCCGTGCGCGGTCAGCGCAGCAAGACCAACGCGCGCACCCGTAAGGGTCCTAAGAAGACCATTGCCAACAAGAAGAAGTAAGGAGGGAAGAATCTAACATGGCTACTGTAAAGACCGCTAAGAAGGTCGTTCGCCGTCGTCGCGAAAAGAAGAACATCGAAAAGGGCCAGGTCCATATCCGTTCTTCCTTCAACAACACCATGGTGACCGTCACCGATACTCAGGGCAACGCACTTTCCTGGGCCTCTTCCGGTGGACTGGGTTTCCGCGGCAGCAAGAAGTCCACTCCCTTTGCCGCGCAGAGCGCCGCTGAAACAGCTGCCCGCGCCGCGATGGAACACGGACTGAAGACGGTGGAGGTTTTCGTCAAGGGCCCCGGCCAGGGCCGCGAAGCTGCCATCCGTGCCCTGCAGGCCGTTGGCCTGGAAGTGACGATGATCAAGGATGTGACTCCCATCCCCCACAACGGATGCCGTCCTCCCAAACGTCGTCGCGTCTAATCGGAAAAGGAGGATAAGTAAAGTATGGCTAAGAATATGCAGCCTGTCGCCAAACGCTGCAAGGCGCTGGGTATCTCTCCTACCGTCATGGGTTACAACAAGAAGGAAACCAACCGCAACCCTGGCGGCCAAATGAGAAAAAAGAAAAGTGAGTATGCCATCCAGATGAACGAGAAGCAGAAGGTCAAGTTCGTCTATGGTATTCTGGAAAAGCAGTTCCGTATGTACTACGAAAAGGCGTCTAAGATGCCCGGTAAGACAGGTGAAAACCTGCTGACCACCATCGAGCGCCGTCTGGACAACGTAATCTATCGTCTGGGCTTTGCCATGACCCGCCGCGAGGCTCGTCAGTTGGTGAACCACGCTCATTTCACCGTCAACGGTCAGAAGGTGGACATTCCTTCTTATCTGGTGCGCGTGGGCGATGTCATCGAAGTCAAGGAAAGCAGCCGCTCCTCCGCCGCGTTCAAGAGATTGACCGCTGAGGATGCTCCCATGGTTACCGTGCCCCAGTGGCTGGAGCGCAACAAGACCGCCCTGAAGGGTACCGTCGTGAAGATGCCCGCCCGCGAGGACATTGATATGCCCGTCGAGGAGCATCTCATCGTCGAGCTGTACTCCAAGTAATAGGGGGAGAACCCTCATAGATCATAAGAACCAAATTTGGCGCGGAGTCATCCGCGCTGTAACGAGAATGAAGGAGGGTACTGCATGATTGAAATTGAGAAGCCCCAGATCGAGTGTATTGAAACGCCCGGCGATGCTTCCTATGGAAAGTATGTCATCGAACCCCTGGAACGCGGTTATGGCACGACCCTGGGCAATGCGCTGCGCCGTATCATGCTCTCCTCCCTGCCTGGTACGGCCGCCGTCAGTATCAAGATCGCTGGCGTCCAGCACGAGTTTTCCACCATCCCCGGCGTCAAAGAGGATGTGACGGAGATCGTCCTGAATGTCAAGAACCTGCTGACAAAACTGTACTGCGAGGGAACCAAAACTGTCTTTATTGAGGCAGTGGGCCCCTGCGAGGTAACCGCCGGCGACATCAAAAATGATGGTGAAGTCGAGGTGCTCAACCCCGAGCTGCACATCGCCACACTGGATGTTGGAGCGACTCTGAACATGGAGATCACCCTGAGCCACGGCCGCGGCTATGTGTCCGCTGATCGGAACAAGGCACAGCGGAATGTCATCGGCGTGATCCCCATTGACTCCATCTATACGCCCGTTTACAAAGTCAACTACACAGTGGAAAACACCCGTGTGGGCAATATGACCGACTTTGATAAGCTGACGCTGGAAATTTGGACAGATTCCACCATTTCCGCCAGAGATGCCGTGTCTTTGGGCGCTAAGATCCTGTGCGACCACTTTGCTCTGTTCAAAGACCTGTCCAACACCGTAGGCGATAAGTCCACCGTGGTGGAGAAGCCCGAAACACAGCGCAATAAGGTGCTGGAGCTGACGATCGAAGAACTGGATCTTTCCGTCCGCAGCTTTAACTGTCTGAAACGAGCCAATATCAATACCGTGGAAGACCTGATCAGCAAGACGGAAGACGAAATGATGAAGGTTCGCAACCTGGGACGCAAGTCTCTGGAAGAAGTCATCAATAAGCTGGCGATGATGGGTCTCCACCTGGCCAGCGAAGACAACAATTAATCGTTTCGCGCGGTAACTGCGCGGAATATCCTTACAAGGAGGAAACTGAAATGCCCGGAACTCGTAAGCTCGGTAAGACGACCGATCAGCGTATGGCGATGCTCCGTCAGCAGGTGACCGACTTCCTGGACAGCGGCAAAATGGAAACGACCATTACCCGCGCCAAGGAGATCAAGCCCCTGGCTGAAAAGATGATTACCCTGGGTAAGAAGGGTGATCTGGCAGCCTATCGTCAGGCTCTGAGCTTCATCACCAGAGAGGATGTTGCCCACAAGCTGTTCAAGGAGATTGCTCCTGAATATGCAGAGCGCAACGGCGGTTATACCCGCATCATCCGCACCGGCGTTCGCCGCGGTGACGCTGCGGAGACCGCTATCATCGAGCTGGTCAAGTAATTTCAATGCAAAAAACCCCTTTGTATGGCTTTCGCCATACAAAGGGGTTTTTTGCATTCTCCCGCTTCATACAACAGCGAACAGGCCCGGTTTTCCTCAAAAAGGAACCGGGCCTGTTTTTTTCAAATAGGCGGCAAGCAGCTTAAAATTTCCATTCGCCGTGTTCTGCGGGGCAGCAGCCGGATACCGGCTGAAGGCGATAGCGAATGTTGATCTTTTTCCCGTCCAACAGCCGGGCCAAATTTCCGTCGATCCGGTTGGTCACAATGGAGGCATCCTCCTGCTTAATGCCCACCAGCAGCAGCAAATACTGAGATGTGCTGTATTTGGTGTAGATATCGCCCCGACGCAGACTCTTTTCAAAGGCCAGCTTCAGATCTGAACCGGATGTATGCAGAAATTTTTGATCGTCCAACGGCTTTTTGTCTTTACCCACCAGCGTGCAGACCACCAGATAACAGGAACGTCCGTCTCTCTCGGAAAGACGCTGCAGCATACGAAAGTTATCAATAAAGCTGGGGAAATTGCAATAATAAGCGCCCCGTTTTTCCTCGTCCTCATTGAGACCGGCCAGAATATCGCTGACAGAGGTGAGCTCATAATGAATGGAGTCGCTCATGGCCCGCAAGCGCTGCAGCATATTTTCGGAGAGCGGAATGCCCAAATCGTCAAAATAGAGGCTGACGGTTTTGTCGTAAAGCTTCATGGCTTCATCATAGCGGTTCAAGGCGATAAGCGCGTCGATCTGGTAGGCCTGCCACTCATCGTAAGGATACATTTTGGCCGCCGCCGTGGAAAACTGAAACATTTTGTCATACTCACGCCGCTGCTTGAACATCTCCAGCAACTCCTGAAAACAGGTGATATACGCGTTTTTCAAGCGGACCTGCTCCACCATGACCCACTCTTCCATAGAGAAGTCGGGAAGAAATTCGCCGGTGTACATACCGCAGGCCTTTTCCAGCAGCTGATAAGAAGCATCCGGGTCAGAAGACGCGGCTGCCTGTGTGACGCAGTTTTCAAAAAGAGCCACATCACTTTCAATTTCCAAATCGCCTTCCAAACAATAAATACCGCTGTTGGCCGTAATATTGACCTCCGGAGGAAGACCGGCGTCATGAAACGCCTTGCGCAGACGGGAAATGGTGACGCGCAGATTGTTTTTGCTGTTGGCAACTTCACTGTTGCCGTAAAGACTGAACAACAATTTTTCTCTGGAAATGCCGTCATGATAGAGCAGCAAAAGGGCCAGAAGCTGCATCATTTTCGTGGTGCTGCTGAAGTCCATCTTCAAAGTCTGGCCTCGGTAGACCGCTGTAAAACGTCCGAGCATTTTTACCTGTAATGTATCATGTGTCATAGCGTCTCTCTTTTCTTGTCTTGTTGCACATAAACGCCGACGGAAACAAAATGACGTCGAATTGCATGGAAAGTGGGCCATCAAATCCCCCACGCCGCGAGCATCCCACTAAATGTCGAACAGGGTTAGTATATACGACAAGTCCGATTTTGTAAGAATCATCCTAAAAGTATGATTCTTACAAAAACAAAAAAGTACCAAAAAAAAGAGAAAACCTTACTGGCAAAAAAACGACTATATTCGATAAATGCCCCTTTGAATCCAACTCGTTTACCCTTTTACAGTAAAAATATTATAACAAACAAACCGAATAATTGCAATCCTGCTTCGCAGCCATTTTTTCAAGAAGCGAAAAAAATTTCCGGGTGGGGCCAAATAAAGACGCGCCTAAGACAGCTAACAGAAAGATCAAAAAAGTGAGACAGAAAAATAAAATTAATGCTTTTGTTAATTGGGTACATGGTAAAGTGCAGAAAGAACATGAAAAGGACTGTGGCTTGTGTCAGTATATTCAATTAACACATCAGCACCCAACCTGACGGTGGTGTGCATTGACTCCAACCGCCCTCTGGCGGGACGAGCCTATCATTATTATACGCAAGAACCTCAGTATGTGGACTCCATGTATAGCGTGGTGGAATTGATCGACAATCTGTGTGATGAGATCGACTACCCCCAGCAGTCCACACGACTGCGGCTGTTTTCTCCGAAAGAGGACAGTTCCAAAAAGGAAAAGACAAGGGAGACAGAAAAAGTGGCAAAGAGATCCGAATTGCTGAATCAAAAAGGCGACATGGGTACGTTTATCGTTCATGTCCAATATAGGCAAAACTCCACTTGGCAGGGGCAGGTCACTTGGGTAGACAAGGAACAGACGCAGAATTTCAGAAGCGTGCTGGAGCTGCTCAAGCTGATGGACAGCGCTCTGGACACGGTGGAAGAAAAAGCGAAGACGGAAAACAGGCAGGAAAATTGACAGAGCGGCCTGACAGCCTTCGCTGACGGACTTCTGAAGAGCATAATCACCGCGCCGCACGGCGCGACATAATAAGAGAGAGGCTGCATAAACATATGGTCAAAAGAATTTGTAATATCCTTTCAACGATTATCATTGTGCTGCTGGCCTGTGTGGCCGCGCTTTTGCTTGTACCCAAGATCATGGGGATGCAGGCGATGGCGGTGCTCACCGGCTCCATGGAGCCAAAGATCCACGTGGGCGCCATCGTCTTTGTCAAGCAGACCCCGTGGGAGGAACTGACGGTGGGTGACGTGGTCACTTACAACCTCAACGGCGGCACTTATGTGACACACCGTGTTGTCGCCAAGGACGATGCGGCGCAGACCGTTACCACGCAGGGCGACGCGAACGAGTCGGCCGACAGCCTGCCGGTAGCATACAGCAATGTGCTGGGGCGGATGGCGTTTCAGGTGCCCGGCCTGGGCTATATCAGTATCTACGCTAAGACACCGCTGGGAATCGCGGGGATCAGCGCGGTAATGCTGGTGGTCATTTTGCTGATCTTCCTTCCCGACGTACTGACGAACACCAAGAAGGAAAATACCGCCGCAGAGGGTGTGGAAGAGAAAAAAACAGATCAGTGAAAAAAATAAAAACATTTCCTTGTTGCTGTTTTTAATCGTTTTGTTAATGTTGTCGATGATAGACTGACCATAGAATCAAACAAGAAAGCAAGCGACGGCTTTCCCAAAAAAATAAATGTATGATTTTAAAAAGCCATAAAGTCTGTGCTGCGGCGGCGCTGCCGCTCACAGCACGGCAGCGGTAAATGCAGCCGCCTATGCGGCGCAGGCGGCCAACAATGGCGACGGCATGATGGATGCCAAAGGCTGGCCGGAAGAGTGAGGAGGTAGTGAAATGAAGAAAAAAAAGACGCTTGGTTTGCTGTTAGGCCTTGCTCTGGCGCTCAGTGTGGCTTTGCCGGGAACTCTGATGACTTCCGCGGCCGCACAGACCATGGCAAGCGCATCCAATACCCTCTATGAATGCGTGATGGCCGCCACCACTTTGACGGATGCCAAAGCTGCTCTCAGCGGCGCTACCGATCAGGAAATAGCCGCGCTGACCGAGGCACAGAACGATGCGATCGATGCACATGTGGTTTCGCTGATGTCGGCGCCGCTGCCTGCTGTTACAGCTGAAGCCTCTGGCGACAAACCGGTTCAAAGTGAGATCATCTATCCCACAGTGACCGTTACCGATGCGGCACCCCTTGGCAGTCCTGTCGTGGGCGGGGCAAATTGAGGAGGCAGAGAATGAAAAAGAAGAAGCTCATATCCCTGTTGCTGAGTCTGTCGATCATCGGCACCATGATGGTGCCGGGGACCACGGTATTCGCGGCGGACGATACCGGTGCCTCCGGCAGTACCAGCACCAGCGGCATGGAGATCAGTAAGACGGCCACCGCTAACGGAGACGGTACCTATACCGTGCAGCTGGAAGCCTACGCCACCGGCGACAAGGTCATCAGCCAGATCACGAAAGACGTTCCTACGGATATCGTTCTGGTACTCGATGAATCTGGCTCTATGGACTGGGGCATCGGTGAAACGACCTTCTCTCAGTATGGAAGCAATTACACGAACTACAACTATTATAAACTTCGCCACAACGGCGGCCAGGGAAACCTCTATTATCCCCTCAGCAATGGCAGCTATGCCTCCGTTTCCGTCCTCCACCAAGCCCAGGACGTCTACACAAAGATTGCTGACAGTTGGCCCAATTACAGCGACTATACATGGGATAACTATTGGGATAATCAAAACAATCTGTATGCACTTGTGGGCGGCAGCTATAAAAAGGTGACAGTTTCTCATAGGATCCAAAAGGGGCAAGATGTATATACATACACGCTCCCTGACAAAACCATTATTGCCACAAGTACAGGCGACTCTACGACCCCCGTGTTTACCAAGATAGACGGCACCGCCTTGTATCAGTACAGCGTAAACTATGCCTACATCTATACCTGCACAGATGCCATGGGCGCGACACTGACCATCGGGACCTCCGTTGGAGATAATACGGTGTTTTCACCGGCTTTCTATCAGAAATCCGTTAATACGACCGCCGGCGTTTCCAGAATCACAGCTTTGCGGACCGCCCTTACCAACTTTGCAAGGGATGTCAGCGATAAGGCGGCCGGCGAAGACCACATTTCCGGGACCGGCGACGATGTGAACCACAGAATTGCGGTCGTCGGTTTTGCCAGTGACAGTAACTACACGAATACCGAGGTGTTTGTCGGAAGCCAACAGTATCCATACGGTACAGATGCGCAAGGTCAGTACACCAACGCATTTCAAAGCATGAACACCGCGGCCGGGCAGGCCAATTTCACCGCTTCTATCGGTGCCCTTGATGCCGATGGCGGTACACATCCCGACCTGGGCATGGAAATGGCCAACGGCATACTGGAAAAAAACCCTGTCAGCAACGGTGAGAGGCGGAACCGTGTCGTTATCATGTTTACGGACGGTTCCCCCGGCAATCAAGCTTTTAGTACAACTGTAGCAAATGCTGCTATTAACCAGGCACAGATTACCAAAGCCACTGGTGCGACAGTGTATTCCGTGGGTGTTTTTATTGGCGCGGATGCCACGAGCGCAGGCAATCAATATAGCTCGAACGACACTGAAAAATCCAACTGGTTTATGCAGAGTTTGTCGTCCAACAACGGTACTCCCAAGACTCCCAGTTACTACCTCTCTGCATCGGATGCGGATTCCCTGAACAACATCTTCAAGAAGATTTCCGATAATATTGAGTCTGGTGGTTCCTCCACAACGCTTGACAGCAGCGCGGTGGTTCGGGACATTATCGACACTCCCTTTGAGCTGGCTTCCAATGATATCAGCCTGAAAACATACAGTTACACAGGCAATGACGGAGCGGGCGCAAAGCAGTGGACAGAAAATCCCAACGCCATGGGAGCCACAACTTCCATCAGCGGAGATCAGGTCAACGTGACCGGCTTTGACTATGCGGCAAACTACGTCGGTACTGTCACTAACACTGACGGCAGCGTGACCTACCGGGGCGACAAGCTGGTGATCCGCTTCAAGGTGGTACCCAAGAATGCTTTTCTGGGTGGCAACAACGTCTTCACCAACACCAGCGCTGGCATTTACGAAAATGCGGTTGCTGCCACGCCTGTTCTGACCTTTGACCGGCCGCAGGTGAATGTACCCATCAAAGATGTGACTGTCACTGCGCTGGATCAGAACGTTTACCTGATGCAGAGTCTGACCGGGGCCGAGCTTCGCTCGGGCGCTACCGCGACGGTCGGCGGCATTGATCTAAACCTTGACCCGTCGGTGGCGAACTACGGTCTTGCCGCGTGGCAGACGGAATATGTCGATATTTTGGCTGCGGTGAAGGATCAAAACGGCACTGCGGTGACCGACTTCAGCAACCTGTCTGACGATCAGACTTACAGCATCACCGTGACTGTCTCCCCGAAGACGAACGGCAGCAACGCAAGCGGAGCGCTGGCAACCGCAAAGGCTGGAAGCGACAGCGCGGACATCAACGTGTTTAAGCCGGAGCTGACCTTCCAGGACGGCACGGTATACTACGG
Source organism: Oscillibacter sp. (assembly GCA_034933545.1). Classification (GTDB taxonomy): domain Bacteria; phylum Bacillota; class Clostridia; order Oscillospirales; family Oscillospiraceae; genus Vescimonas. The sequence continues at coordinate 28,059 of JAYFNH010000007.1, read as the reverse complement.
AGAGACCGTTCCCACTGACTTCGCGGCGAACCTTACCAGCACCGCTTGGAAGCACCAAGGAATCGGAGCAAATACGGCGGCCATGGGCGCAGCTCCTGCGCTGGGCCTCACCTATACGGTGAATTCCGCAAAAGTTGCCGGCGGAAAGATCAGCTCCAAGCAGGATGTGGATGTGACCGCGGCGGTAAAGATCGGTACCACCGATGTGACCGCGGACACCAGTTTCCTCCACACCATCGGTACGGATGATGTGAATTGCGGCTGGAACGTGACGAACCCTGACGGCAGTCCCGCTTTCCTGCTCCACATCAAGACCTGCGATCTGACCATCTACAAGACAGGCGGCGCTCCCAATGAGCCTTATGTGTTCACTGTCTACAAAGATGGCAAGAAATACTCCGAAGTTACCGTCGTCGGCAACAGCGCAGAAACCCTCTGCGAGCTGCCGGTCGGGACCTACACCATTGCGGAAGATACAAACTGGAGCTGGCGTTACAGCGCCGATAACGGAGGAAGCGCAAGCCTGAGTGCTGCTGATCCCACAGGAAGCATTACATGCCGGAATACGAAGACAACCCCCAATTGGTTCAACGGTTTCAGCGCCGTTGTGAAGAACATCTTCGGCAGCGCGAAATAAGGAGGGGGAGAACGAGATGTATCACGGAAATCACGAAAACAAACAGATGCCGAGCGACCCCGGACACAAGAAAAAAATCGGGACAGTGTTCCTTGCCCTTCTGCTGATCGCCGCCATAGCGGTCACCGGGACCATGGCTTACCTGGCTATCAGCGCCGGCGCTGTGGAAAACACCTTTAAGGCGGCCACAGTAAGCTGCAAAGTGACCGAGAACTTCGACGGGACCACAAAGAGCCATGTAAATGTGGTCAATACCAGCGACACCGATGCCTATATTCGAGTCAAGCTGGTTACCTACCGGGCCAATGACAAGGATCAGCACATCGGCGGCACGGCAGCGATCCCGAGCTTTACTCCTGGTGCAAACTGGGTGGAACATAATGGATATTATTATTACACACTGCCGGTCGCACCCGGAGAAAAGCCTGCCTCTGACTTGATCAACAGCATTGACCTGACTGCCAAGTATATCGACGCGGATGGCGGCAAGCAGGTGATTGAGGTGATGGCCGAAGCCATCCAGAACGCTCCCGCCCAGGCGGCGGGTGAGGCCTGGGGCATCACCATTAGCGCTGGCAGCGTAGCGAACTTTTCCAGAACATAACCACAACATAAAATTAACCAAAATATTATTTTAAGGAGAGTATGAACATGAACAGCAAGAAAAAACTGATTACCCTGATTACTTCCGTTGCTCTGATCGTTGCCATCGGCGTAGGCGCTACCCTGGCCTATCTGACTCAGAAAACCGACACCGTGACCAACACCTTTACCATCGGCTCCTATGAGACCCAGGCACTGAGCCTCTTTGAGCACAAGGTGGTCAAGAACGTCGATACCGGTGACTACGCAAAGACCACGGACACCACCACCACCGGCAATACTTACACCGCGATCCTGCCCGGCACCACTCTTTCCAAGGATCCTACCATGACACTTGCCAAGAATTCCCCCAGCAGCTTCCTGGTGATGAAAGCCACCGGCCTGAACCAGCTGCCTGCCGGCATCTCTGTTGCCGATCTGGACAGCAACCACTGGACGCAGATCACCGTGCCAGGTGCCAGCGCCAATGACACCTATTACATTTACTGCCCCAACGGCAATGGCCAGGCTGGCTATCTGACCGCAACCGAACTGTCTAGCGCGGCTGTGACCACGGCTCCTCTGTTCACCCGGCTTTCTGTGGCTTCCAGCTTTAATGGTGCCAACATTGGCAACCTGGTGTTCGAAGGCTGCGCCGTACAGTACGGCTCCGATATGGGCACGAATTACATGACAAGTGTTGTGTCTGCTCTGCCCGCTGATTTTATCGCCTGATTGACAAAGACGAACTGAGAAAAGGAGACGGACAATGAATAAACGTAAACTTGGCGCTTTGATCGCCACCATCGCTTTGATCGCTGCCATCGCCATCGGCGGCACTCTGGCTTATTTCACCGACAAGGACGAAAATACCAACGTGGTCAAGATGGGCCATGTGGATATCACCCTTACCGAAACAACCGACAGCGGCAAGGCCACCACCATTGGTGCCAAGGGCATTACCTTTGAAAACGTCCTGCCCGGCGATACGCTGAGCAAGGTTCCCACCATCACTGTGGAAAACGGCTCCGCTGACTGCTATGTCAGAGCGCAGCTGACTTTCACCACTCCCGATGGCAGCCAGATTACACAGGCCGACCTGAATCAGCTTAAGGCTTCTCTCATCGCTCAGATCACGGAAGACGGCACTTGGGCTTACAACGAGGCTGACAACTACTTCTACTGCACCGATGCCAGAGTGGCAGGCGACACAGTGGATCTGTTCCAGAGCGTTACCGTTCCTGCCGCGTGGCAGAACAACGTGGCCGACCAGTCCTTCAGCATCGGCATCAAGGCTGAGGCCATTCAGGCAAGCTACATCTCTTATGACGCAGCCAACATCACCTGGGCGGACGCCAATGGCGCAGCCCTGACCGGCGTGCAGATCCAGGAGTACGCGGCCAAGCAGTAACTATTTTTCCCACAGGCGGCGGAATGCCGCCGCCTGTGGGAGAGTTTGAAAAGTGGATTGCATCAGCAAAACAAGGGGAAAAGGTGTTGTATCATGAGTATTAGAAAGAAATATGTAGCGCTGGCTTTGGCTGTGATGATTGTAATGATAGCGGCGGTGGGAGTTACTCTGGCTTATACACAGTTTAGCGGAACACCTGTCAATACGCAGATCAGCACACAATCTCTCTCTATCTCCCTGAACACCGCCGAGGCCCCGCAGACAAAATCAGTTGCCTACGAGTCTCTAGTTCCCGGCGCGCAGCTGAACCAGAATTTTACCATCACCAACAGCGCCAATACAGCGCTTTACGCACGGGCCACCATCAATAAAAGCTGGGGGACCCAGGGCAGCGTGTCCTATTCCAAGGATTTCACTGCGGACGGCAGACTGATCACCGTCAATGCTGACCATTTGAACGGTTGGATCATGGCTTACGAGGACAGCGAGCAGTTGATCCTCTATTATAGCAAACCTCTGGCGGCAGGCGAGTCCACTACCAGTATTTTCAGTGGCATCAGCCTTGCCCGCAGCGCGGACAATCAATACGCAGACAAAAACGTGGAACTTTCCGTAACGGCAGATGCCGTGCAGAGCTTTGACGCCGCCACCGCCATGCGCAGCGCATGGGGCGTGACCGCCGCCTTCGCTGCAGACGGAACTCTGACGGGCGTGACAGAGTGAGGAGGATGAAAGTAATGAAACGCGGAATTATTTCAATACTCCTGGCCGCCTGTCTGGCAGCGTGTCTGTTCTCCGCCGCTTTTGCGGCCGAACAGCCCACGGTTACATATGACGGAAGCAAGATCACCTACAACTATGCCGATACCAACCAGTTTGGCAGCGCCTTTGAAAATATGGCACCGGGCGAGGCCAGAACACTGGAAATTGTTCTTTCCAATACCTCCGGTGAAGAAGCCAACTTCTTTATGGATACCGCCGTTGTCAAGGCCTTTGAAGATGCAGTGAAGGCCAACGGCGCCGCTTACCGGGTGACCATGGATGTGGTCCAGGAAGGCACTGTGACAAACATCTACGGCGGCGCCAACGGCTCCACCTTGGGCGGCAACAACAGCGGCCTCTATGACCTCAACGGAAACCTGAACAAAACCTTCCTGGCGGCCAAAGTTCCCGCCGGAAAGACCGCAGCCGTGCGCCTGACCGTGGCGCTGGACGGCGAAACAAATACCAACAACTACCAGGCGCTGACCGGTACATTCCAGTTCAAGTTCAGCGTGATCAAAGATGACGTCTACACACCCGCCATAAATTCCCAGAACACCTCTGTTCTGACAAACATTGTGGCAACGGGCGATCAGGCGCAGTTGGCCTTGTATATCCTGATTCTGGCTGTTTCCCTGGCGGCGATTACAGTCATCATCCTTGCGGCCAAACGGCGCAAAAAATCAGGAGGTGCAAAGTGAAAAAATTTTTACGGGCGGTTCTCTCCGCTGCTCTGATCTTTTTCGTAACGGTGAGCATGATCCCCACCGCGTTCGCGGCGGGAAGCTATACCATTACATTCAGTGCCGGCGACAAAGGAACCTTGAAACAAGCGCTGTATGACAGCTATGCCGCCTCCTACTCCGTAACAAGAACCGCCTCCGGCAACATCAAAATCGTGGTGCCCGCAGGCAGCAATATGCCAGACCTGCCTACAGCCGCTGATGTGGATCTGGGCAGCAACACGGCAAAATACTACGTTTCCTCCGGCTGGGAGCCCAAGGAAGCGACGGTCACAAAGAATGCCACCTATGTGGTGTCCTACGGCGCCATCGTCAACGGCGTGGAATACACTGTCCGTTATGTGGATGCCGCCACAGGCAACGACGTGGCAAGCCCCGTCATTGCCACCGGCAACGTGGGCGATACCATGAACTTCACCGCCAAGAATGTGGGCGGCTACACCTACAACGGATACAGCAAGAGTATGGTGCTGTCGTCTGATTCCAAAGGCAATGTGCTGACCTTCAACTACACCGTCAGCGGAACGCCGGCTCCGGCGCCCACGCCTGCTCCCACCACTCCCACGGCGCCTGCCGCTACCACGACAACGCCTGCGGCTCCCGCAGCTCAGGCACCTGCCGCGGACGCCAATGCGGGCGATACCATCAACGACAACAATGTGCCGCTGGCCAATGGTGAGGAGACCGTGGAAGACAACCAGACCCCTTCCTCCAACTGGACGGAAAACACGGCCGCCAATACCTGGAAAATCGTGGGCGGTGTTGCGGGCGCAGCCCTTCTGGCCGCTGTGATCTTGTTTGCCGTGAAGAAAAAAGCCAAGGGGAACAAATAAAAGCAGCATCCAAGCCTCGTCAGACACCTTGTTTGACGAGGCATTTTTTATTCGCTGTGCCGGGATAAAGAAAGGAATTGCAGTTGCAGGAAAAAGTCTCTATAATAGACAGAGAATATGACACATTGTGACCTTTTTGAAGCCGTAGGTACTGCGAGGTGAGTGACGCTTTGGGAAAATGGAAAGCCGGGATCTGTCTTGTCTTGATTCTCGGGCTTCTTTGCGGCTGCAGCGGGGGGAAAACCGGGGAAAACGTCGGAACGTCAGACACCTCCATTACGCAGCATTATGAAGCACCGCCCTTTGCCGCTTCACCCTTCGATCAAAGCGCGGCGGAAGGGGAAAACGGAGTCCTGCTGGATCTTTCCCATGTGTCCCAGGGCTATGTGGCCGTCAGCGCGGAAACGGGGGGAAAACTGAAATTTCAAGTGTCGTTTAACGGACAGAAGTATAACTACGACCTGCCCTCCGACGGAACACAGGTCTCCTATGTGCTGCAAAGCGGAAATGGGACCTATTTGTTCCGCGTGATGAAAAACACCACCGGTAACCAATATGCCCAGGTCTACGCCAGAGAAACGCAGGTGCAGCTTCTGGACGAATTTCAGCCCTATCTGCGGCCCAGCCAGTTTGTGGACTACAGCGAAAACTCACAGTGCGTCAAAAAAGCTGCGGAGCTTGCGTCCGGTGCGGGATCGGAATTGCAGGCTGTCTCCGCCATTTTTCAATATATTTGCACCACAGTGACCTATGACAAGGAGAAAGCCCGGACGGTCGTCTCTGGTTATCTGCCGGATCCGGATGAAACGCTGCGAACCGGGAAAGGTATCTGCTTTGATTACGCCGCGCTGGCGGCCGCCATGCTGCGCAGCCAGGGCATTCCCACCAAAATGATTTTTGGATATGTCTCGCCCAACGATATTTACCACGCCTGGAATATGTTTTATACAAAAGAGTCCGGCTGGGTGACGGTGGACTACCAGGTAAGCGGCAGCACCTGGCAGCGGCTGGACCCCACGTTTTCTGCCAACGGAGCGGACGGAACCTTTATCGGGGACGGTACCAACTATACGGAAGTGTATATATATTGAAAGGAATTGCCAGCCATATGACTAAAAACGAGCTTTCCTATATGGATATCAGCACATTTTGCGACAGTGTGGCAATGATGCTGAGTGCCGGAATCCAAACAGACGAGGCGGTGACCCTTTTTTGGGAAGACACGGATGAGGGGGCGCTCCACGCCGCACTGGAGAAAATACACGGGTCGATGGAACAGGGAAACTCTTTTGCCGCCGCGGTGAAAGAGACAGACCTCTTTCCCACCTATGCCGTGCAGATGATGGAAATGAGCCAGCGCACGGGTCGGCTGGAGCTGATCTTGAAAAACCTGGGCAGTTACTATGCCCAGGAGCGGCGCCTTTCCCGGCAGCTGGACGATGTGCTGCGGTATCCTGCCATGATCCTGGGGATGATGGCGCTTTTGCTGGCCGTGATGCTGCGGTGGGTGCTGCCGGTCTTTACCGGCGTATACGACCGGCTGACAGGCAGCGTGGGTGCTTCCACTTACGGATACGTTTTGTGGGCAAAGGGGCTTTGCTGGGCGTCGCTGGCAGTGGTGTTGGTGATGATGGCGATGATTTTTGTGGGCTGCCTTATGAAGAAGACAAAACACAGCCGAGAGACAGCCGGCCGCTGGCTGGGAAGGCTTCCGTTGGGGAGCCGGGTGGCCAGAGAGACGGACCTTTGCCGCTTTTTCAGCGCGCTGATCCTGATGCGGACCAGCGGCACCGATGAAGATACCGCCGTCACGGAGGCAGAACAAATGGTGGGGCACCCCGCGGTGCTGGCGAAACTGGCCGAGTGCCGGGCGGAAATGGAAAAGGGGAACAGCTTTGCTCAGGCAGCCTATGAAACAAAACTGCTTAAGCCCCAGTACAATCGGATTTTGCTTTCCGGCACCCGCAGCGGCCGTACAGACCAGGCGCTGGAACAGATCAGGGGACTTCTGGAGCAGTCCTGCTCACAGACGCTTTCCGGCGCGCTCTCGGGAGCCGAACCGCTGCTCTCCGGCGTGATGTTGTTGGTGGCGGCGCTGTCGCTGGTCAGCGTGATGCTGCCGCTGATCGGCATGATGGGGACCATCGGTTGAAAAAACGGCCTGCCATAAGATGAACAAGGGGAAAGGAGGCCCAATATGCGTGAGAAGAAGAAAAACCGGCTCTGGCCCTATTTGACGGCGGCGCTTCTGGCGGCTGTGATATTGGGCAGCTTGTGGGGCGTGGTCCAAAAGGATCACGCGCTGCGGCAGACGGCGCCGGATGCCATGAAAAGCGCTGTCCTGCGCTGTGCCGCACAGTGCTATGCCGTGGAGGGGGTCTACCCCGAAAGCCTTTCCTATCTGGAAGAGAAATATGGACTGCGGATCAATACCGCGGACTATTATGTAACATATGACGTCTTTGCTTCCAACGTGCCGCCGGAGGTGCGTGTGGTGAACAAAGAAAGACGTTAGGAGTATGATGATGCGAGAAGAAGCAAAAAGGTCTCAGCACCGATATATCATAGCGTTGCTGGGCGTGTTTGCAATGGGCTTTTTGCTGCTGGTCCTTTTTGGGACAAAGACCTATCTGCAAACGGTGCGCAGTCAAAACGAAAACAATGACCGGCGGGCCGTGCTGACCTATGTGGCCACCGCTGTCCGTGCCTATGACCGGGCCGGCGGCGTGGCCATCGGTACAGGGCCTGAGGGAGCCGTCCTTCTTCTGCGTGACGCGGGGAGCGACGCTGCTTATGAGCACAGAATTTACCTGTACCGTGGAAATCTGGTGGAAGAGTATACCGCGTCAGCGTCTTCTCTTACCCCCGAAAGTGCCCAGGCGCTGGGGCCCACAGATACCTTTTCCCTTGAAAAAGAGGGGAAGGATCTTTTGCGGGTGCGAACGGACCGGGGAGAAACAGTGATTTGCCTGCGGGCCGGGGAGGTCGGATGATGCGGCGAGGACATACGGCTTTTTATCTGAGCACGCTGCTGCTGCTGCTTTTATTCGTTGGCGTACTGGCTGTCTTGACGGGCGTTTTTTCTCAGGCGCAGCGCAAGAGCGCGGAGGCAAGAGAACTGACCACCGCCACCGCACTGGCCCGAAATGCCGCCGAGGCACTGTCCGCCGCGCATGATGAAACAGAGTTGGCGCATATACTACGGGAAAATGACAATATCCAGCAAGAAGAGGGGGGCATCTGCGCTTTCTATGACCAGGCGCAGCAGCCCTCGGCGGAAGGCTTTTACCGGGTGCATCTGACCTATGAACCCCAAAGCACCCCCGGCGGCACACTGGTGAGAAGCACCATTACGGTGGAAACCGAAAAAGGAACGCAGCCTCTGTGCTCTTTGTCCACAGCTGTTTACATCAGGGGGGGACAGGAGCCATGAGACAGAACACGAAACAGATCGGTATTTTGGGCGTGCTGCTGCTGGCAGTCACCGTTTGCCTGTCGGTGCTGGCGGTGCTGGCGCTGACCACGGCGGAAGCTGACAGACGGCTGGCCGAGAGAAATCGGGAAGTGACTGTTCAGACCTACACGCAGGAGCGGGAAGCGCAGATCTGGCTGTCGGAAGCCGACGGGCAGATGAAAAGCGGCACGGTTCTAGCGGAGCTGCCCGGTACGCAGACACACAATGGCATTACCTTAAAAATGCTGCAAGGCGGAGAGAACGAAGCCTTTGTCATCGGACTCACAGACGACGGCGCGGGAAGCTATCGCGTTGTCTTATGGAAGCCGGTGACGGACTGGGCACCCAATACAGATATAGGTACGCTGTGGGCGGGATAAGGAGACAGTTATGAGAATTGAAAAATTGCTGGAGAGCGCAGTGAAAAGAGGAGCGTCAGACCTTTTCATCATTGCCGGACTGCCGGTGACCTACAAGGTGCAAAAACGCATGGAGAAGCAGGAGGCGCTCCTGTCGCCCCAGGATACCCGCGAGTTGATCGGAGAGGTCTATGAACTGGCGGCCCGGGACCGGCAGAACCGGTTGGACCAAGGGCTGGACGACGACTTTTCCTTTGCCGCCTCTGGACTGGGGCGCTTTCGCATCAACGTGTTTCGCCAGCGGGGCAGCTATGCGGCGGTGATCCGTGTGATCCAGTTTGGTCTGCCGGATCCCAAGGAGATCGGGATCCCTGACGAAGTGATGGATTTTGCCTCTTCGTCCAAGGGCCTGGTGCTGATCACCGGCCCGGCGGGTACCGGAAAGTCCACCACGCTGGCCTGCATCATCGACCGGATCAACAGCACACGGGAAGGCCACATCGTCACCATGGAAGACCCCATTGAATTTATTCACCGACATAAGCGCTGCATCGTGAGCCAGCGGGAGATTGCCGTGGATGTGCCGGATTATCCGGAGGCGCTGAGCTCTGCCATGCGGGAGTCCCCGGATGTGATTTTGCTGGGCGAGATGCGGAATCAGGAGACAATCTCCGCCGCCATATCCGCGGCGGAAGTGGGCGTGCTGCTGTTCAGCACCATGCACACCTTTAATGCCGCCAACACCATTGGACGCATTGTGGACGCCTACCTGGCCATACAGCAGCACCAGATCAAAATGCAGCTGGCACTGACGCTGGAGGGCATCGTGTGCCAGCAGCTGGTGCCCGGGGTGGACGGAACACTGATTCCCGCCTTTGAGGTGCTCAAAAGCAATGTGGCCATCCAGAACATGATCCGGGAAGATAAGCTGCATCAGCTGGATTCCGCCATTCAAGCCTGCAGCAGCGAGGGAATGTGCACCATGGATATGAGCCTTCTGCGTCTGGTGAAGGAAGGCCGGATCACAAAGGAGACGGCTTTAATGAACTGCATCCATTTGGAGACCATGACCAAGCGTCTGGCTCAGGGCTAAGACGTCTGCCGCCGGTGAAAACGGCGTGCGTGTGAGGAGGGGAACAGGATATGAGACATATTCGGTGTGCATCTTGCGGGAAAAGGTATGATTACGATATCGAAGGCTGCTGCCCGGACTGCGGGGCATACAACTGCCCGCCCCGTCGGCGGGAAATTGAAGCGGACGGCCTGCTTCATACCGTGAAGAAAAAAGCGGGGGCGGAACCGTGGGAGGCAAAAAGCGCCGGGAAAAAGGTGTGCTACGAAGAGGGGCCGAGGGAAAAGCGAAAAGCGCCTGCTGCCAAGCCGCGTCAAAAAGTGACGGTGGCACCGCTGCTTGCGGGGGAACCCACCCAGTCGCGGGCCAGGGAGCGCGGAATAGGAAAACCGTCCCAGGGGATCGGTTTTTGGATTGTTGTGGGCATTGTTGTTATTTCCATGCTCATGAGCCGCTGCTCTCTTTGAAAGCGACAAGAAATATCATTGGATGAAAGGCTCCCGGGCTTGCGGACTGCCGCTGCCGGAAGAGCGGACTTTTGCTGAGACGTGCAGCCTATGATAAAAAGCACAGGAAAAGGAAACCCCTTTTCCTGTGCTTTTTTGACCGCCGACGCCATAGACTTTCAGTGGTGATGCAAAGGTGAAAAAGCGAAAAATCGTATGTCTGTGCTGCCTGCTGCTGCTTCTTTGGGGCTGCGGGCAGCAAAAAGCAGCCATCGTGCTGTGCCCGGCCATGATTCCCGCCGCGGCGGACGCAGATACCTCCACAGAGGAAGCAGAGGTAAAAAAACCGGTGAAATATGCCGCGCTGACCTTTGACGACGGGCCTTCCCGCTATACGGAGAGTCTGCTGGACGGACTGAAAGAACGGGGCATCCACGCCACCTTTTTTCTCATCGGGCAGCGGGTGGAAGGGCGGGCGGATCTGGTGCGGCGCATGAAAGAAGAAGGCCATCAGATCGGTAATCACTCTTATGACCATCCCATGCTCAACAAGGTAAATTCCGCGGCGGCGTGGAAGAATCTGGACCACTGCAACAGCGTGCTGACAGAGGTGCTGGGAGAGGGGTGCTATTGGATCCGCCCGCCCTATGGGCTTATCACAGAAGATGAAATGGGCTGCGCCTCCGTGCCGCTGATCTACTGGTCGGTGGATACATTGGATTGGAAGCTGCGAAACACCCCCAAGGTACTGCAAAGGATCCTGAAGGACACCAAGGACGGTTCCATTATCCTGATGCACGACTGCTATGACACCAGCGTGGAGGCGGCTCTGGAGGGGGCCGATGCGCTGGTGGCCCAGGGCTACCAGCTGGTAACGCTTCAGGAGCTTTTCACCGTAAAGAACGTGGAACCACAAAACGGGGTTGTGTATCGGTATGTCAGATAGAGAAAAGAAAATAAAAAAGCGCACCTTCTTTTTGAGAAGGTGCGCTTTTGACAGAAAGAATCAGATCACAGACCGGCTGTCACCATGCAGTTCAGGATCAAAGTGAGGATCACGAAAGCCGCGCCGACCCACTTGGTGGCCCGTGCCAGCCTGGCGTCCGCCGTCTTGGCTTTGCCCTTGGACATATAAGAATCCGCAATGCCGCCGATGGCACCGGAAAGCCCCTGGCTCTTACCGGACTGGAACAAAATCACCAAAATCAAAACCAGAGCAACCAGCAGCTGCAGGATCGTTACAAACAACACCATTGTGAATACCTCCCAAATTAGTCAATGCCGACAGGCATATTTTTCACATTACAGGAATTTATGATATCATATGAGCCTGCAAAATGCAAGCAAAAAAACAATTTTCATGCGGAATATTCATGCGGGAAAAGGGAAACGACCCCCTCAAAAAGTTAACATAAAACATAGAACGGATGTTGCAATACGCCGCGGGCTGTGGTATAATGGAAAAAAATAAGCATGAGGAGGCTTTGCCCATGGCGCAATTATCCAGAATGCAGCAAAAAATCTGTGATTATATTGCCGAATGTGTCCAGCGGCAAGGATATCCGCCTTCTGTTCGGGAGATCGGTGAGGCGGTGGGGTTGAAGTCACCCTCCACGGTGCATTTTCATCTGAAGCATCTGGAGGAGATGGGCGTCATTGAAAAGGGCGCGGGCAAGGGCCGCGCCCTGACGCTGCGGGGCAGTGAGCAGGCGGAAGAGAATCAGGTGCCCGTGGTGGGCAACGTGGCCGCCGGCGCGCCGATTTTGGCACAGGAAAATATTGATGAGTATTTGACGTTTGATACCGGCGACCGGGGTGGTGAATATTTTGCGCTGCGGGTGCGGGGTGAATCCATGATTAACGCCGGCATTCTGCCGGGCGATCTGGTGGTGGTGCATCAGCAAAAGGCCGCCAACAACGGTGAAATCGTGGTGGCGCTGCTGGGAGAGGAGGCCACGGTGAAGCGTCTTTCTTTAAAGAAAGGCGAGATCTGGCTGCTGCCCGAAAACGAGAATTACGCCCCCATTGACGGCCGCGGCGCGGAGATTTTGGGCAAGGTGGCCGCTGTGGTGCGGCGGTATTGAAAAAACGGGACAGACATGGGAAAACCCATCGGCTTTTGCCGATGGGTTTTTATTTTTTCAGATTCAGTGTCCAGTGAGAAAAGTGATAAAACGGGTTGGCGGACGTGGGAGTGATGTCGCTGGTCACCGCGCCGGATTGCAGCAAAACGGAACTGGTCTTGAAGCAAAGCGGCAAAATGGGCGCTTGCTGTTGTAAATACTGGCACAGCGCCTTCATACTGTCGGCACGCTCTGTGTCGCTGTCGGCGGAGAGGAAGTTCAGCATCAGGAGGTTCATGTTTTCGTCGTTGTAACGGCTGTAATTCAGCGCGCCGCCTGCGGAGAGGAGGGGGCTTAGATCCCAGTCCGCGCTGAGCTTGATCTCTCCCAGATAAAGATCATAGCTGCCGGACTGGAGCACTTTTTGATATTCTTCCCAGGCGAGAGTCTGCACCGTGATCTTCAGATCGTAGGCTGAGAGGTTTTCTGCTACCTTCTGAGCGATAGAAACCTTGAAGCTGTTCTCCTTGTTGACGATCAACGTGGCCCGGCGGGAGGTGCCCGCACAGTAGCCGGCGGCGGCCATGGTGCTTTCAAAATTCCCGGCGGAGTAGGATATCTCCAGATCCGAGGGATAAAGGGCGGACGCCGGGGAAAGCGGGAACTGCGCGGCTGTGCCGTGACCCAGCAGGTAGGCGCTGACAATGCCCTTGCGGTCGATGCCCAGATTCAAGGCGCTGCGCAGCGCGGGATCAGCAAAAAGCTTGCTGGCCGTGTTGATGCCCACATACTGCATCACAGGGGTATCGGCGTCGGTATAGTTGCCGTTGCCAGAGAGATCGATGGAGTCTGTCCCCGTCAGATCGCAGGTCAGCATTTGAATGTCATGGGTGTGAAACGCGTAGGCCACGGCGTCGTTGTTCTTGCAGGCGTGCAGCTCTATGCGGCTGATGGGCAGATGCTGTCCTTGCCACCAGGCGGTATTGGCGCTGAGATACGCACCGCTGTCCGCCGCTTCAAAGACATAGGGGCCCGAGCCCACCGGGACGGTCTGGCTTTCTGTGCCAGATTTGACAACGGGAATATCCAGACGGGACACAAAAGAAGCGTTTCCTGCCGAGAGACGCAAAACCAGCGTGCGGTCGTCCGTTGCAGTCACAGAGGTCATGGTACTCAGACGGGCGCGATACCGTTCGGACGTGGCCGCGCGCCGCAAAGCCGCCGCCACATCCTTGGCCGTCACCGGAGAACCGTCACTGAAAGCGGCGGCGTTTTTCAGCGTAAACGTATAGGTAAAGGTATCGGGCTGATAAGAGTAGCTCTCGCAAAGGAGGGGCTGGGGCTCAAAAGCCTGATCGAGTTCAAAAAGTCCCTCATAGAGCAAAGAACCGATGTTTTGCTGAATGCCGTCGGCGCAGGTAATGGGGTCCAGCGTACCGGCGTCCAGATAGGGAAGACTAAAAGACGTCAGTGCGGATGGCGCTTTGGCAGTCGGCCCATAAAAATTGGTGAGATCGTTCATCAGCTCGTCCTGCTGTGTGGGGTCAGCGGTTTTGGCGCAACCGACCAGCAGGGCGGGCAATAAGCATATCAACAATATTTTAAAAAACCGCTTCTTCATAGAAAAACCCTTCCTTTTATGGTTCCAACGCGATCATGCCGATCTGGGTGCCGCGCTGGGCGCCCATACGGCGATGGGACCAGTACAGCTCCGGATGGCAGGCGGTACAGTCCGGGCAAATGTCAATCTGGGCGGCAGGAACGCCCGCGGCGCGCAGCCAGTGGGCGTTGATGGCTTTGAGATCCACATGCCACTTGGCCCCCTGTTTTTTCATATAGGCGTCCGCCGCGGCGCCAAGCACCTGGTGCATGGCCGAGGGCACGTCGTCGTCCGTTTCAAAACAGCACGGGCCGATACCGGGGCCGACGGCACAGATTAGATCCTTCGGATCAACGCCAAACGCCCGCCGCATCTCCCTGACCGTTTTAGCCGCGATACCGGCCGCCGCGCCCCGCCATCCGGCGTGACAGGTGCCGATGGAGCGGGTCACAGGGTCAAAAAAGAGGAGAATGCCGCAGTCAGCGGAGAAAACGATGAGGGGCAGGTCGCCGGCCTGTGTAATGGCCGAATCCACGCTGGTATAATCCTGGGGGATCCAGAGCCCTTTTCCGGCGTCTTCTTCTGTCACCAAGCGCACGTTTTCTTCATGCACCTGCCGGTTGAGAAAGACCCGCCGGGCATCAATGCCCACGGCGCTGCAAAAACGCCGGTAATTTTCTTGCACGTTTTCCGGGTCGTCGCCCCGCTCGGGGGACATATTCAGACTGTCCCAGGGGGCGGGGCTGACGCCGCCTGCGCGGGTGGAAAAGGCGTGTCTGATCCCCGGGAAGCCGGAAAAGAGGCTGGAGGTGAGAAACTGAATTTCATTTTGCCGGTGCATTTGAAACGACATAGATACTCCTTCCATAAAAACGCTGACGACCGTCGGAACGTTGCTGGCGGGCAGAGCGCTGTTACAGCGAAAAAAGACGAATGACGTCTATGAAATCAGACGGGGTGGCCGCATGGCGGCACGCCCCGTTTGATATTTTATCCGTGTCTGCCGGTGTCTGCCGGTCTCTGCCTTACTCATTGCGGCCGCAGCACTGCTTGTACTTCTTGCCCGACCCGCAGGGCCCACGACACCCGAAATCTAAGATTTCGTCGGTGGAGTGCGTCCCCGTGCAGAGGAGAAGAGGGCGAACCTTACTCATTGCGGCCGCAGCACTGCTTGTACTTCTTGCCCGACCCGCAGGGGCAGGGATCGTTGCGGCCGATCTTCTGCACGCGGCGGGGCTGCTTTTTCACGGTGCCGTCGCCGCCCACATTTTCGGAAGTGGCAGTGGCCACGCGCTCACGGCGCACTTCCTCATTCTTCTTGATCCGGACGGAGTAAAGGCGGCGCACTGTCTCTTCCTGGATGGCGGAGATCATCTCCTCAAACATATCCAGGCTCTCCTTCTTGTAGGCGATGATGGGATCCACCTGGGCGTAGGCCCGCAAGCGAATGCCCTGCCGCAGGTCGGCCATGGCGTCAATGTGATCCATCCAGTATTCATCCACCACACGCAGCACCACCACACGCTCCACCTCACGCATCATGGGAGAGGTGAACTCCGCTTCCTTCTTTTCATAGTAAGCGGTGGCGGCCTCCGTCAGACGGCCGGTGACAGCCTGGGCGGTGAGGGTGGAAAGTTCTTCGTCGGTAAACACCACGGCGCTCTTGGGGAAGTAGAGACCTTCCACCTCGCGCATCATGTCGCGGCATGCAGCCGCGTCCAAATGAGCGGCGGCGGAGAAGGCCTGGCTGACGTGATTGGAGATGGCGTTGTTCATCATGTTCATGATGACATCCTTCACTTCCATGCCGTCGAGCACCTGCTTGCGCTGACCGTAGATGATCTCACGCTGCTTATTCATCACGTCGTCGTATTCCAGAACGGACTTACGGGACTGGAAGTTGCGGGACTCCACCGTGGTCTGCGCCTGCTCAATGGAGTGGGTGAGCATCTTGTTTTCGATGGGGGTATCCTCGTCCAGATTCATCTTCTCCATGAGATTGGTGATCCGGTCGCCGCCGAAGAGGCGCATCAGATCATCTTCCAGAGAGATGTAGAACCGGGTCTCGCCGGGGTCGCCCTGACGGCCGGAACGGCCGCGCAGCTGATTGTCAATCCGGCGGGAGTCGTGACGCTCTGTACCGATGATGAACAGACCGCCCGCTTCGCAGACCTGCTGGGCTTCACCCGCAATCTCCTTTTTATGCTGCGCCAGCTTTTCGGCAAACAGCAACCGGGCGTCCAGGATCTCCTGGCTGTCGGTTTCGGCGTAGCCGGTGGCCTCGGCAATCATCTCGTCGGTCATACCTGCCTTGCGGAGGTCGTTTTTGGCCATATACTCGGCGTTGCCGCCCAGCATGATATCGGTACCACGGCCGGCCATGTTGGTGGCCACGGTGACGGCGCCCAGCTTACCGGCCTGGGCAATGATCTCCGCTTCGCGTTCGTGGTTCTTGGCGTTGAGCAGATTGTGCTTAATGCCCTCTTTGGACAACAGCTTGGAGAGCAGCTCGTTCTTTTCGATGGACACGGTACCCACCAGTACCGGCTGCCCCTTTTCGTGGCAGGCCTTTACCTGGCCGATGACCGCGCGGTATTTGCCGTTTTCGGTTTTGTAGACGGCGTCCTCGTTATCGATACGGATCACCGGCTGGTTGGTGGGAATGTCCACGATATCCAGACTGTAAATGGTGGCAAATTCCTCTTCCTCCGTCCGGGCGGTACCGGTCATACCGGAGAGCTTGCTGTACAGACGGAAGTAGTTCTGGAAGGTAATGGTGGCCAGCGTCTTGCTCTCCCGCTGCACGCTGACGTGCTCTTTGGCCTCGATGGCCTGGTGCAGACCTTCGGAGTAGCGGCGGCCGAACATCAGACGGCCGGTAAATTCATCCACGATGATGATCTCGCCGTCTTTGATGACGTAGTCCACGTCCCGCTTCATGGTGCCGTGGGCCTTGATGGCCTGGTTGACATGGTGGGCGATGGTGGAATTTTCGGGGTCGGAGAGGTTGTCCAGATGGAAGAACTCCTCCGCCTTCTTAATGCCGCGGGCGGTGAGAGTGGCCGTCTTGGCCTTTTCATCCACCACATAGTCGGCGTCAATGTCAACGGCTTCTTCTTCTTTTTCGTTGACCTCCGGCACCACGTACTTTACCAGCCGGGAAGCCAGCATTTCCGCCATGTCATACAGCTCCGTGGACTTGTCGCCCATGCCGGAGATGATCAGCGGGGTACGGGCTTCATCGATCAAAATGGAGTCCACTTCATCCACGATGGCAAAGGCGTGGCCGCGCTGCACCTGCTCGGTGGAGTAAATGGCCATGTTGTCACGCAGATAGTCGAAGCCCATCTCGTTGTTGGTGCCGTAAGTAATGTCGGCGGCGTAGGCGGCCTGGCGCTCCGCTTTTTCCATGTCGTGAATGATCAGACCCACGGAAAGGCCCAGAAAGCGATAGACCTTGCCCATCCACTCGGAGTCACGCTTGGCCAGATAGTCGTTCACCGTGACAATGTGGACACCTTCGCCAGTGAGCGCGTTGAGATAGGCTGGGAGCGTGGCCACCAGGGTTTTACCTTCACCGGTTTTCATCTCGGCGATACGGCCCTGGTGCAGCACAATGCCGCCCACCAGCTGCACCCGGTAAGGACGCAGCCCCAGCACGCGGTCAGCCGCCTCCCGGACAGCGGCAAAGGCCTCCGGCAGGATATCGTCCAAAGAGGCGCCGTCTGCCAGACGCTGCTTGAACGCCGGCGTTTTCGCCTGAAGCTCCGCGTCGGAGAGCGCCTTGTATTCGTCGGCCAGTGCCTCGATTTTATCCGCCAGCGGATAGATGGACTTCAGCTCACGCTGGCTGTAAGTACCGAAAACTTTAGAAAAAAGACCCATAAGAATTTGTACATCCTTTCCTCTGCATAGCAGGAAGAATTTAACGAAATAATCATACGGATACAATATATCACAAAACAGCGTCGGATGCAAAAGAAATATGAGCGCAGAGCAACAAAATTATAAGATAAACGCGGCCGCGCCGGGCGCGGCGTTTTTCAAAAGCCGGCTGCCTTTGGCCCGGACGGCGGATGAGAAAAACGCTTTTCAGGACCGGCGGCAAAAAGCCGGCTTTCTGTCCGGTGAATTCAACAAAAACCCTGACGCGTATAACGTTAAAAAAATTTTTTGTGGCGAAAATAGTCGAAAAATATCACCAATAGCGCCTTAAAATTTGTTAAATTGAACAAAAATATTCGGGGTGTTTGGAACAACCCATGAATTTTCCATACATTGCCAAAAACGTTTGAAAGCGGTCAAATTTCATGATATCATTCTCAATACCCCTTATGACAGATATAAGTGGGACTCAGCGCAAAAGGAAAAGAAGAAACCCAAGAAGAGAAGAGGAAAAAGAAAAAAGTTAGGAGACGTGAGTAATGAAAAGTAAGCCCCTTACCAAGCGGCTGCTGTCAGCCGCACTGGCATTCGTTCTTGCACTTTCCCTGCTGCCGGCAACGGTATTCGCGGAAACCGGCGGGACAAACACCTACACCAAAGTAGCGGCCGTGTCGGAACTACTGGTGGGCGACAAAGTTATTTTTGTGTCGGACACCACAGATTTCGGAATGAGTACACAAAGCAGCAACAACCGGGCACAGGCAGCCATCACCAGAGCTGGCGATACCATTACGCTGGACAAGGTGAGCGGCAGCGGTTGTGTGCAGGAATTTATCGTCGAAGCGGGAACTGCGGCTGGCACATGGGCCTTCAAGACCAGCGAAGGCTATCTGGCGGCAGTTTCCAGTTCGAGCAACTATCTTAGGACAGACGCAGAGAAAACAGCGAATTCCTCCTGGCTGGTGGCAATTACAGGCGGAGTGACCTCTATTGTGGCGCAGGGCTCGTTTACGCGCAAATATATGCAGTATAACATGACCAGCAACCTTTTCTCCTGCTACGGCAGCGCCTCTCAGAAGCCCCTCTCCATCTACCGCCTGACAAGCACGACCGGCACCGGCGCAGTGGATATCAGCACGCTGGCTCCTGAAGTGGGGACTGCCGCCGCGATCAAAGCCGGCACCCAGGGATATCCCTACCAGAATACCGGCGTTGTGACGGCTCTCAATACGAGAATCAACTCTACCACAAAGGCGACCGAGATCCTTAGCGCCTATATGCAGGACGCCACCGGCGGCATCGTGGCCTATTTCCCCACAGCACTGGCCGACGGTTCCATTGCGGTGGGCGATACCATCAAGGTCACCGGCAGCTACAAGCTGTATTATGGCTTGCCGGAGTTGGAGAAAGCCTCCTATGAAAAAGTAACACAGAGCCCCATGACGCTTACGGCGGCCACCAAGGCTTCTGTGGCGGATGTGACTGCGGCGGACGTGGCGACCTATGTGCAGATGACCAACATGGTGGTGACCTCTGTGGGCACCGGCACGCTGACCGTAAAAGACAGCACCGACGCCACCATTGACATCAAGCCCGCTGTTACCAACGGTGCCATTATCCCCGGCAATGTGCTGACCATTAAAGCGGCGGTGGATTACTACGATAACGGCACCACCCCGGTGGTATCTCTGCGGAATACAAACGCCGACGAGATCGTAGTCACCGCCAGCGGCCAACTGCCTGACAAGGGTGACATTGACAACGGTGCTTACTTTATCTATTCCGCCAAGGCGGCCGGCGTGATGAAATACGATATCAACAGCGGCTGCGCCGGTGCGCTGCCCGCCGTTCTCGATACCACAAAAAACACGCTGTCCTTCAGCGGCAACACCAATGGTGCTGCCAGCGCGGCTTCCTATGTTTTTACTTATGTCAAGGAATCCGGCACCTACACCATTAAGTGCGGTGACAAATACCTCAGTGAAAACGACAAGGAAGAACTATATCTGTCCGCCACGGCGGAATCCTCCGCCACGGCCGGCAGTTACTGGGTCATCAACAACAATACCTCGCTGGGCGGCTATACCATTCGCAACAAGACTGTCCAGTACAACAGCGCGGATACCTATCTGGAGTATTATGCCAGCAAGGGCTTCTGCCTGTATACGGCAAAGACCTTGACGGATATCTTCGCGTTTAATTTCTATTCCTCCGCCGACTATGACAACGGGCTGAACGGCGACGTGACCGCCAACGACGGCTATGTGGGCAAAATGCCCATCGCAATGCCTCTGCCCGAAAACAACAAGACTTACGTGATCTATAGCGGAAGCGGCAAGCTGGTCATCGGCAAGATGAACACCGACGACGGCGTACGCAGTATGTCCGGTGTGGCGGCGGCCGTTACCGGTGAGGGTGTCGGCGCCACAACCGATGTCAACAACGGCGGCCTGATCTTCACCGTTACCACGGAAGTCGGTACAGACGGCAAGACGTACTATACCTTCGCCAACAACGGCAAGTATCTGGCCAGCGACGCCACCGAACAGCTCTTTGTGCAGGATACACAGGACGACAACACCAAGTGGCTGCTGGAAAATATCTCCGGCGGATACCTGGTCAAAAACAAATCGGCCGCGTGGGTCAGCAGCAGCGGCAGCAAATACCCGGTCTATATCGAGTATTTCAGCGGCGCTTTTGCCGGTTACTCCTTCAAGGCCGGCAGCGCGGACATCTTTACCTTTAACTTCTATGAAGCCGAGGACACATATGGCACCGGCTATGTGGTAAACCCCAAGGTGTTCTTTACCACCTCCAAGGATGCCAACCTGGGCGTGAGCTATACCGTGAACTTCAAACTGGACGATCTGGGCACCGTGAAGACCGTGTCTCCATCCGTGAAGTTCAGCAATGGCACCACCAAGACCTATACGGCTGTGATGGACACCAAGGAACCCAACAACGGTTCGTTCGTCATTCCCAAGGCGGATCTGGAAGGCTCCACCTCCATGACCGTCACTGTCAGCGCCACCAGCCAGGAGACGGCGACCAAAGAAGCCGCTTATTCCGGCACCCAGACGCTGAACATTCTTGATGAGCCCATTATCGTGGACGTGACGCCCGCGGCCGGCGCTCAGACGGACACCAACAAGCGTCCTGACATTGCGGCCTCCTTTGCCAACTGCAAGGCGGGCGCCAAGTATGAAATGACTGTCAACGGCGAAAAAGTCCAGATCAACGTGGACGAAAAGACTGGTATGCTGACCTATCAGCCCGTTGCCAACATGAGCGACGGCAAGTACACCGTCAGCGTGACTATCACCCGCACGGACGGAAAAGTGGCCACCAAGACGTGGACGTTCTATGTGGGCGTCGCGGGCGTAAAGCCCTACTTCGGCCAAATGCACTCCCACACCGCGGAGTATTCTGACGGCAGCGGCACGCTGGAAGAGGCCTATCAGCACGCCAGCACTGTGGCCGATATGGACTTCCTGATCGTCACCGACCACTCCAACTATTTCGATACCACCTCCACTGCCACCAAGGACAGTATGTATGACGCAGGCGCGTCCTCTCTGCTCAAGACGGCCGATGGCTCCATGACCAAGTGGCAGGAAGCACGGGAGACCGCGGCCAAGTACAACACCTCTGATTTCATCAGCGCTTACGGCTATGAAATGACATGGTCCGGCGGCCCCGGCCACATGAACGTGTTCAACTCCACGGGCATCGTGTCCCGCAACAACGCCGAGCTGAACGACAAGACCAATAACGCCGGTATGCTGGCTTTCTACGACCTGATGGTGGACGCCAACAGCAAGGGCAAGACGTATACCTCCGGTTCCATGGTGGCACAGTTCAACCATCCCGGTACCACCTTCGGCACCTTTGGTGATTTCGCGGGCTGGAGCAAGGCCAACGACGCCATCATTCAGCTGGTGGAAGTGGGCAACGGGGAAGGCACTGTGGGCAGCAACGGTTATTTCCCCAGCTACAAGTATTATGACCAGGCGCTGACCGCCGGCTGGCATCTGGCCCCCACCAACAACCAGGATAACCACAAGGGCAAGTGGGGCGATGCCAACACCTGCCGTACCGTGGTCCTGACCGACAACTTTACGGAAGCGGGGCTGTATGACGCCATGAGCCGCCGCCATGTGTACTCCACCGAGGACCAGAACCTCTCCATCGTTTATTATCTGAACGATTCTCTCCAGGGCGACGTGATCGACAACTACAAGGATACCAAGGTCCACATCACGGCCTCCCTCTCCGACGCGGATGTGGCCGACCAGATCGGCACGGTTTCCGTCATCGGTGAAAACGGAAAGATCCTTTATACCCAGAGCGACGTCACCGGCAACACCTATGAACTGGACGCGACACTGGACAACACCTCCGCTTACTACTATGTGAAGGTCGTTGAAAAGGACGGCGACATTGCCGTGACGGCTCCTGTCTGGGTGGACGAAGTGGCAGCCACCAAGGTCAACGCCAAGGCGGAAGTTTCCGGCGCTCTGCAAGAACCCACCGTGGAAGAAGCCAACACCTTGACTTGCGTTCTGACCAACACCGACAAGGCGGCCCTCACGCTGACAGGGTATACCTTAACCGTGGATGGCCAGCAGGTGGACGCCAAGAGCGGCCTGTCCGTCTCCGTGGATTCCGGCAAGAATGCGCAGTACACCTATGATTGGCTGCCTGCGGGCGGTGGCAATCATATTGTGACTGTGACGTTCCAGCTGATCGTGAACAAGGCTGCGGTGAGTGTGACAGCCACGCAGAACATCTACGTCAGAGATAAGAACTACAACACGGTTTCCACCATTGCCCAGGCCAAGGCGGGCAGTGAAAAGAGCGAGTTTACCATTGAAGGCACCGTTACCGCCAACGCCTCCGGCTATGATAAGGATACGGCGTTTTTTGACTGCATCTATGTGCAGGATGGCACCGCCGGCATCAATGTCTTCCCCGTGGCCGGAAACTATCAGGCGGGACAGAAGGTACGTCTCCACGGCGCCATCACCTATTACAACGGCGAAGTGGAACTGAACCTCTCCCAGGATTACGGCGGATATATCCAAGTGATCTCCAATGAAGTAACGCCTCTGGTGCCCACACAGGTCAACTGCAAGAATGCCATGAGCGACAGCAACATCGGCCTGCTGATGCAGGTGACCGGTACTGTGACGCGCCTCCACAAAGCCAGCGGGATTGTGGACCGCATCTATGTCATCGACGGTACCGGGGCGGAGACCTGTCTGTATATCAACGGCTACATCAAGAACTCTGTGACCAAGACCGATGACTTCAGCGGTGTACCGGCAGTGGGCTCGGTGATCTCCGCCATCGGTTTGGGTTCTGTGGATGCCGACGATCTGAACGAAAGCAGCACCGGCTACTTCCACCGTCTGCGCGTGCGTGACCGCTCTGAAATTGTGGTCCTCACGCCGGCGTCCCAGTTTGATGTGATCAAGGGTGAAGTACCCGGTAGCCCGGCGGAGCCCTACACAGTCGTCTGCACGGCCCCCATTGCCGGCTTTAACGGCATCATGGTGGACGGCGTGATCGTTGATCCCTCTTTCTATACCGCGGTTAGCGGCAGCACCAGAGTGACCTTTACGCCCGCTTTCATGGCGACTCTTGCCAATGGTGACCACAAGGTGCGTTTCCTCTACAACGACACCTATGTGGATGGAACCATGGCGGTGAGCAACAACCAAGGCGGCAACAACCAAGGCGGTACCAACCAAGGAGGTACCAACCAGAGCGGCACCAGCCAGAACGGCAGCAGTGTCAACACAGGTGACTCTTCCCAGATCTGGATTTACGGCACGGCGATGGTCTTTACTTTCTCTGCCGGCGCCTATATGCTTCTGAAGAAAAAAAGAGATGAGAAATGATCTTGCCGCAGCATAATCCCATTGGCTGACATTCCGCGTGAGTAACAGATAAAAAAAGGCTCCCTTTCCGTGGAAAGGGAGCCTTTTTTATAAGTAAAAGACAAAACAGGAAAACCGCCACATGGATGGCTGTGCCGGATCACGGGCAGGTCATGTGTCCACTTCTACCGTTTTGCTGCCCAGCACCTTTACCGTTCCGGTGATGGTCAACGGGCCGAAGGCGCCGTCCCGCCAGAGACAGGAGACCGCAATGGTACCGCCGGGCTGGCGGACGGTGATGCACTGGTCACGCTCGCTCTGCCAGGCCCGCAGCGCGCCGATGGCGGCGCTGCCGCTGCCGCAGCCCCGCTCCCACACGGCGGTGTCGGTAGGCTTGACATAGACCAGGGGATCCATGCGACCCGCGGCCTGATCGTAGAGAAGAAGCCCCACCGCTTCCTGGGGAAAAAGCAAACTCCAGCTGCGCAGAGTCTGCTCTGCTTCCTCCCGGCGCAAAAAGCCGGCGGGCACCACAATATGGCAGATACCCGGCAGGCATACAACGGGGAAGACGGCGGCTTTCCCGCCAAGGGGAAGGGAAAGGGATTCAACCTTTTCCGGTGCGGGCATATCCACAGTCCCCAGATAACAGCCGTCCACCCAGGTGATGTGACAGTCCACTGGCCCTGCGGCGCCGGAAACCTCCAGCGAGATCTGGGCCTCTGCCCGCCCACTGCGCCGGCAGAGCAGCGTGGCCAAAGACATGGCCGCGTTGCCGCAAAATTCGCCGCCCATCATTTGCAGCCGGGTCCGGCATTGCTCCAATGGCTCCACAAAGCCGACCTGCTCCGCCTCCGTCTCCTGTGCCAGCAAGAGAGCGGACAGCCGGGCCTGCTGATCACGGGGGACGGGCGTCTGCACCAAAAGGGTGATGTTTTTGGTGGGGTCCAGTATGGTATAGTGTATTTTCATAGGATGCTCTCCTTTGTTTGCAAGGTCATTTTTTTCATTATACCGGACGATAAAGGAAAATTCAATTCTTGTTGCTGAAAGGGGAAAATGGTGGTACAATATTGAGCAAGATAAGAAAAAATGCCGGGGTGCGTACCCTGATGATCAGAAAGGAAAATCACAATGAAGCTTCATTTTTACGGCGCGGATCAGTGCGTGACAGGCTCCTGTCACTGCGTGGAAGTAAATGGGAAAAAGATTCTGGTGGATTGCGGACTGCAGCAGGGGCGTGACGAGGTGGACAACGGCGCGCTGCCGTTCCATCCGGGCGACATGGATTATGTGCTGGTGACCCATGCGCATATCGACCACACCGGCCGGATTCCCATGCTGGTGAAAAACGGGTTTCACGGCGAGATCCTGACCACCCGCCTGACCGCGCAGTTGATGGATATTATGCTGAAGGACTCTGCCCACATCCAGGAAAGCGATGCGGAGTATCAGTCCCGCAAGGCCCAGCGGGCGGGCCGGCCGGCGGTGGAGCCGCTGTATACGGTGGAAGACGCGCAAAAGACCATGGAGTATGTAAAGACCTGTGAGTACAACGATGAAGTGACGCTGTGCGACGGCGTACAGGTGAAATTTATCGACGCGGGGCATCTGTTGGGCTCCGGCAGCCTGGAAATGATCCTCACCGAGGGCGGGGAAACCCGTACCATTGTCTTTTCCGGCGATATCGGCAACGTGGATCAGCCCATTATCCGCGATCCCCAGTTTTACACCAAGGCGGACTATGTGGTGATGGAAAGCACCTATGGAGACCGCAACCATACCGAGGTGTGGAGCTACACCGACGATCTGGCGCAGATCATTGATGAGACGCTGGGCCGGGGCGGCAATGTGGTGATTCCCTCTTTTGCGGTGGGCCGCACACAGGAGCTGCTGTACTTTATCCGTGAAATCAAGGATAAGAACATGGTGAGATCCGTGCCCAACTTCCCGGTGTATGTGGACTCGCCTCTGGCCAAAAGGGCCACCACGCTGTTTTGCGGCGATCTGCGGGGCTATCTGGATGAAGCGGCACTGGCGCTGGTGAAGGACGGCACCCATATGTTCAATTTCCCCAATCTGCACCTGACAGAAAGCATGGAAGAATCCAAGATGATCAATACCGAGACCACGCCAAAGGTCATTATTTCCGCGTCCGGTATGTGCGATGCCGGCCGTATCCGCCACCACCTCAAGCACAATCTGTGGCGACCGGAGAGCACCGTGGTGTTTGTGGGCTTCCAGTCTCCCGGCACGCTGGGCCGCCATCTCCTGGATGGGGCAGCCTCTGTAAAAATGTTCGGCGAGGAGATAGCCGTGCGGGCGAAGATTGTCAACTTCCAGGGTCTCAGCTCCCATGCTGACCGGGATCACCTGCTGGCGTGGATCCAGAAATTCGCAGACAACAAGCCTCAGCAGGTCTTTGTGGTGCACGGCGACAGGGAAGTGGCACCCGTTTTTGCCGAGGCCATCAAGGGCCTGGGCTTTGCCGCTCATGCGCCCCAGTATACCGAGGAATATGACCTTCTGACCAATCAGAAGACGGCCGAAGGCTATCTGCCGGAGCGCAAGGTCAAGACCTTTGACAGCGCCGCCAAGCCCACGCCGTCCTATCAGCGTCTGGTGGAAGTGGGCGATATGGTGGCCAACCTGATCCGCCGCAGCAAGGGCCGGGACAACAAGAGTCTGGCGGCTTTCGCCGAGCAGCTGCGCAAGCTGGCGGAGAAGTGGGACAACTGAGCGTTTCAAGAAATGGCGGGTCACTCTGCACTCTTTTGGGTGCGGAGTGACCCCACAAAATACAGAGGGCAGCTGCCCCGTTGACAGGAAGCCACGGCTGATACCGTGGCTTTTTCAGACAGGAAAGAGATATATGGAAACATTACAGAAAAACAAAGTGTACCACGGCACCATCGAGAGCTATTCCAGCGAGGGGTTGGGGGTAACGCATATCAACGGGCAGGCGGTGTTTGTCCACAAAGCACTGATGGGAGAGGTCTGCGACATTCTGATCCTTAAGGTGCTGAAAAATGTGGCTTTTGGCAAGCCGGTGGGGTGGGAAACCGTGTCTCCCCATCGCCAGAAGTCGGACTGCCCCTACGACGGAGACTGCGGCGGCTGCGATTTCCGCCACATGGACTATAGTGAAGAACTGGCGGCCAAATGTCTGCGGGTGCAGGACGCGCTGACCCGCATCGGCGGCAGCGGCGTGCAGGTGGAAAACATTTACGGCGCGCCGGAGACGAAGCATTATCGCAACAAGAGCCAGTACCCTGTCTCCGCGGATGGCCGGGTAGGGTTTTACCGCGCCCGGACCCATGAGGTCACAGAGGTGCGCCAGTGTCTCATTCAGCATCCGGCGGCGGACGCGGCGGCGGGCGCGCTGCGGGCGTGGATAAAGAAATATCATGTGGCAGCCTATGACGAACGAAGCGGCAAGGGCCTGGTGCGCCACCTGTATGTGCGTACCAACGGGAGCGGCCAGGCGCTGATCTGCGTTTTGTGCAACGGGGAAAAGCTGCCCTATGAAAAGGAACTTACCGCCATGCTCCGTAAGGCCGTGCCGGATGCGGTGGGCGTGGTGCTGGGCATCAATACCCGGCGGGGCAATGTGGTACTGGGCGACCGTTACCGCACGCTCTGGGGAGAAAATACCGTGACAGACACGCTCTGCGGCCTTACCTTCCGTCTGTCGGTACCCTCTTTTTATCAGGTGAACCGAACCCAGGCGGAGGTTCTGTATGGCCTTGCGGTGTCTTTTGCGGGGCTGACGAAGAAGGAGACGGTACTGGATCTCTATTGCGGCACAGGCACGATCACGCTGATGATGGCCCGTGGAGCGGGACAGGCCATTGGGGCGGAGATCGTGCCGGAGGCCGTTGATGATGCCCGGGACAATGCCCGGCGCAACGGCATCGAAAATGCTTCCTTTTTCTGCGGTGACGCCAGGGATATCGCGGTGCACCTGGCGGAGCAGGGGCTGCGGCCTGATGTGATCTGTGTGGATCCGCCCCGAAAGGGCCTTGCGGAGGAGGTGACGGAGACCATCGCGGAGATGGCTCCGTCCCGGATCGTGTATGTGTCCTGCGACCCGGCCACGCTGGCGCGGGATGTAAAGAAACTGGAGACGCTGGGCTATCGGGCGGTGCGCGCGGCGGCGGTGGATCTGTTTCCCCGCACAGCCCACGTTGAGACGTGCGTACTTTTGTCCCACAAAAACCCACAAACATCTCCACCGTCTTTATAAACAGGAAAATTGAATAAAATTGACTTCAAAGGCAACTCTGCCTCGTCACACGGAAAAATCTCTATTTCTTTGATTAGCGAAGAA
>JAYFNH010000006.1:0-68357 GCA_034933545.1 Oscillibacter sp. | reverse complement strand
GTCAACTACTTTTTTTCTTTTTCGTCAGCATTTTCAGCCGCTCTGCGTCTTTCGTTTTTACCGTCTTGCGACAGCTAGGTTAGAATACTACATACTCCCCCTCTTGTCAACCCTCTTTTCCTTTTTTCTTTTCCTTTTTTTCAAAGCCCCCTCATTGCGGCTTTGGTGTCCATCTGATACAATAGATAAAACGTTTATTGAGGAGTTAATCAAATGATCCGTTATCCCTACTTACTGCTGGACGCCGACAACACGCTGTTCGATTTCGACACCGCCAACCGCCGGGCCTTCAGCGCTGTGTGCGCCGCCTATGGCATTCCTGACACGGACGAGCACTTCCTTTTATATGAGACGTGCAACGATGCCATGTGGGAAGCCTTTGACCGGGGTCTATACCCCAAAGACTATATTGTGGTGGAGCGGTTTCGTCTCTTTTTTAAGAAGCTAGGTCTTCAGCGGGACGCGAACGCCTGCAACGAGATCCACCTTTCCGTTCTGGGCGGCAGCAAACTCCTGCTGCCCCACGCCGAAGAGGTATGCCGGGAGCTGTCCAAAGTCTGCAAGCTCTACATCGTGACCAACGCGGTGGCCTCGGTGCAGAGAAGCCGTCTGGCCGGCAGTGCCATTGCCCCTTACATCTCAGGCGCCTTTATCTCGGAGGACGCCGGCGCCTCCAAGCCCTCCCAGGCTTACTTTGACTATGTGTTTGAAAAGGTGCCGGCTCTGACAAAAGAGAACTGCCTTCTCATCGGTGACTCTCTTTCCAGCGACATACAGGGCGCCAACAACGCCCACCTGCCCTGCTGCTGGTTCAACCGCAAAGGTATGGAGTGCCCGGAAGCCCTGCGGATTGACTACGAGATCCTTGATCTACGGGAGTTATACAATATAATAGGTATCCTTTGACAAACGAAAGCCCGGTGGAGTTCCTTCTGCCGGGTTTTTTGTTTTGATCACTGGCGCCTGTGCCATGCCGCAAGCGTTTGCGGGGGCTGCTTCCTGATCCAGCGCAGCAGAGGTTCTTTCTCATTAGGCAGTTCCCCGTCCAGTACCTTTTGAAAGGCGCCCTCCAACGCCGCGCCTATGGCGGGGCCACGCAGGCCCAGCAGCTGTACGTCACGGCCGTTGATG
The DNA here is from genome assembly GCA_034933545.1 of Oscillibacter sp. GTDB lineage: Bacteria > Bacillota > Clostridia > Oscillospirales > Oscillospiraceae > Vescimonas. Next base: position 67,226 of record JAYFNH010000006.1, on the reverse strand, counting down.
GCCAACTGCCGCAGAGAAAAACAAGTCTCCGCCCGCAGGAGATCGTCCAGGATGTCTTCCGCCTTGTCCAGTTCTCCCTGCACCCAGCGAAACCCCGGCGCCTGGGCCAGATTGTCCGCCCGCTTCACGGCGATCAACTGCCGCAGGCCCTCTTCTCCCAAACGGGACAACGCCCGACGAATGCTTTTCTCCGTCCGGGGAATCTCACGGTCGTGCCACTGCACCAGCGTTGTCACACGCTCCGCCGTCATGCTGTCGAACCGCAGACGCGCCATGCATCTTTTGGCAATGCCCGTGCTGATCTCGCCGTGGCCGTAGAAGTGGCCCACGCCCCGGGCATCCACCGTGAAGCACAGCGGCTTTCCCAGATCGTGGAGCAGCATGGTCCAGCGCAGCACCGTTTCCGGCGGCACAGCCGCCACCGACCGGGCAATATGCTCCCACACCGTATAACAGTGGTGGAGGTTCCGCTGATCAAACCCCACCGCGGACGCCACCTCAGGCAGAAAAACGCACAGCACGTCCGGATAGGCCAGCAAGATCTCCGCGGACCCGGCGCCCCGCAGCAGGCGGTCCATCTCTACGCGGATGCGCTCCGGCGCGATCTGACGCAGCAGCTCCTTGTTGCGGTGAATGGCGGCTGCCGTCTCCTCTTCCACCGCGTATCCCAGCACGGAGGCAAAACGCAGCCCCCGCAAAAGGCGCAGGGCGTCTTCTCCAAACCGCTCATCCGGATCTCCCACACAGCGCAGGATGCCCCGCTCCAGATCCACCTGCCCGCCGTACAGGTCCGTGATGCGGCCCCGAAGGTCCATGGCCATGGCGTTCACCGTAAAATCCCGGCGGCGCAGATCCTCCGAAAGGCTGCGGGTAAATGTCACCTGCGTGGGATGCCGTCCGTCGCTGTAAGCGCCGTCCACGCGGTAGGTGGTGATCTCCACCGGCTCTCCCATCCGTTTCACCGTCACCGTTCCATGCCGGAGGCCGGTGGGAAAGGATTCTCCGGGAAAAAGCGTCATCACCTCATCCGGCAAAGCGTCGGTGGTCACATCCCAGTCGTGAGGCATCTGGCCCCGCAGCAGGTCCCGGACGCAGCCCCCCACCATATGTGCGGCGTATCCCGCCCGCTCCAGCTCCTCGCAGACAGAGCGCACCGCTCCCGGTATTTCTTCCAAATTTTTCCCCTCTTTTCGGCCAAACTCCTGTAAAGTTCTCAACTTATGCCGGTTGCACTTGTTTCCTTTCCGTATTATAATATAGGATATTTTAAATTGCAACGACCGGTCTTTTGGGGCCGTTCTGAAGGAGATCTTCTTTTATGATGCACTCATCCGTTGATATTAAGTCATTGATGGTACCGGGAAAATGCGTTCATCTCTCCGGCATCGGCGGGGTATCTATGTGCCCTCTGGCCGAGGTGCTTGCCGGCATGGGCATGAAGGTGCAGGGTTCCGACATGAATGACAGCGATACCGTCCGGCACCTGCGCAGCCAGGGCATTTCCGTGGCCATCGGGCATTCGGCGGAGAACCTGAAGGACTGCGATCTGGTGATCCGAACCGCCGCCATCCATGACGAAAACCCCGAGATTGCCGGCGCCGTTGCCCGCGGCATTCCCGTGTACGAGCGGGCGCAGGCCTGGGGCGCCATTATGCAGAACTATCCCAACGCAGTCTGTATCTCCGGCACCCACGGCAAAACCACCACCACCTCCATGACCACCCATATCTTTATGGCCGCGCAGGCCGACCCCACCGTGATGATCGGCGGCACGCTGCCTCTGCTGCACTCCGGCTATCGGGTGGGACGGGGCGATACCATTATTTTAGAATCCTGCGAATACTGCAATTCGTTTTTGAATTTCTTCCCCACCGTGGCGGTGATCCTGGACGTAGAAGCCGACCATCTGGACTTTTTCAAGGATCTGGCCGACATTGAGCATTCCTTCCACACCTTTGCAGCCCTGGTGCCCGAAAACGGCTATGTGATCTCCAACGCCGACGATCCCGGCGCCAGAGCGGCCGTGAAGGGGCTTGCCCATCCCGTGTTCACCTTCGGCCTTGACAATCCTGCCGACTGCACCGCCGCCCATATTGTTTACAACGGCGGCTATCCCTCCTTTGACGTGGTGATCCGCGGCACAATTTATGCCCATGTGGAGCTGAAGATTGCCGGCCGCCACAACATCATGAACGCTCTGGCCGCCGCCTCCTCTGCCTATGTGCTGGGCATCGAGGGACGCTACATTTTCGAAGGACTGGCCGCTTTCCGGGGTGCCGAGCGCCGCTTTGAGCACAAGGGCTCTTATCACGGGGCGGACGTGTTTGACGATTACGCTCACCATCCCGGTGAGCTGCACGCCCTTTTGACCACCGCCAAAACCATGCCCTACAAGCGTATCATTTGCGCCTTCCAGCCCCACACTTACAGCCGCACACAGGCGCTCTTCGACGATTTTATCAGGGAATTGAAGATTCCCGACATCACCATTCTGATGGAAATTTACGCCGCCCGTGAGCAAAACGATATCGGCATCTCCTCCAACGATCTGGCAAAGCAGATCCCCGGCGCCATCTACTGCTCCACATTGGAGAAAGTCACCGATACGCTCTCCCATCTGGCGCAGCCCGGCGACCTGATTTTGACAGTGGGCGCTGGCGATATCTTCCGTGCCGGCGAGGCGCTGCTGGAGCGGGCGTAACGCCATGCCTGCCATCTCCTCTGTTTATCACGGCGCGCCCCAGGAGGCAAGGGAGGCCGTGGAGGCCGATACCTACGCCCTGTTGGAAAAGCTGCACATTCCCTTTGACCGGGTGGATACGCCCCCGGCCTATACCATGGAGGACTGCGGCGCCATCAGCGAAGCGCTGGGCGTATCGGTGTGCAAGAACCTGCTGCTGACGCCCCGCAGCCGCAGTACCTTTTATCTTTTGGCGCTGCCGGCGGACAAGCCCTTTGTCACCAAGGATTTTTCCAAACAGATCGGTTCTTCCCGCCTGAGCTTTGCCACGGCCGAGGATCTGGCGGAGCTGCTGGGCGTTCAGCCGGGCTCCGCTTCGGTTCTGGCCCTGCGGAACGATACGGCTCATCGGGTGCAGCTGGCCATGGAGCGTTCGGTATACAAGGCGGCTTACTTCGGCTGTCATCCTTGCCGGAACACCTCCACCATCCGGCTTAAAACCGACGATCTGCTGCATCTCTTCCTGCCCTATACCGGCCACGAACCGCTGATCGTGGATCTGTGAATATGGTGCCGCGTCCCCGCCGTTTTGGCCTCGGGACGCGGTGCTTTTTTCAAAAAGTGAAAAAAACAAGAATAATTTCCGCAAAAAAGAGGAAACAAAAAAGTTACGGGGTATAAAAAGAGAGAGGAGTAGTTTTGTATAGAACTGCTGCCTTGAGGTGAAACTCATGGAAGGAGGGATCTTGTGGCGTTTCCCCAAAGTTTTTTGGACGAGCTGATCGCCCGCAACGACATTGTGGACGTGGTGGGCAGTTATGTGGCTTTGAAGCGACAGGGGTCCAACCTCTTCGGTCTTTGCCCGTTCCACAATGAAAAGACGCCTTCCTTCTCCGTGGCGCCCGACAAGCAGATCTACCACTGCTTCGGCTGCAAAAAAGGCGGCGGCGTCATCAACTTCATCATGGAAGAAGAAAACCTCTCTTTTCCCGACGCGGTGCGTTTTCTAGCCAAGCGTGTCAATATGCCAGTGCCGGAGGATGAGGAGCGGGGCGACGACCGCCTGCGGCAGCGGGTGCTGCATCTCAACCGGGACGCCGCCCGCTATTACTACGACCTGCTCCAGGAGCCGGAGGGCGCCGCCGTACGGGCCTATCTGGACAGGCGCCAGATCCACCGCCCCATTGCCGTCCGCTTCGGCATGGGCGCCGCCCCCGACGCATGGGACTCACTGCTGCTGGCCATGCTGCAAAAAGGCTACACCAAGGCCGAGCTTCTGGCCGCAGGCCTGGTGGCACAGGGGAAGGGCGGACATCTTTACGACAAGTTCCGCAACCGTCTGATCCTGCCGGTGATCGACATCCGGGGTGACGTCATCGGCTTCGGCAGCCGGGTGCTGGACAAATCCGAGCCCAAATATATGAACACGCCCGAAACCATTACATACAGCAAGCGGCGAGTTTTATACGGACTGAATCTGGCCAAAAAGACGAAGCGACCCAATCTGATTCTCTGTGAGGGAAATCTGGACGTAGTGACGCTTCATCAGGCGGGATTTGACAACGCGGTAGCCTCCATGGGCACGGCGCTGACGGTGGAGCAGACGCGTCTGCTCTCCCGCTATACCAAGGAGCTGATCCTTTGCTACGACAACGACACGGCGGGGCAGCTGGCCACGCAGCGGGCGCTGGAAATTCTGAACAACTCCGAATTTAGCGTCCGTGTGCTGCGTCTGCCGCTGAGGCTGGCGGACGGCGCGTATGTAAAGCAAGACGCCGACGATTTCATCAAGTTTCAAGGCTCCGACGCCTTTGAGCGGCTGCTCTCGGGCAGCGAAAACGGCGTTGAATTTCGCCTTTCCCAGGTCACGGCCAAATACGACCTGAAAGACGACGCCCAGAAGATCGGCTACGCCGAAGAGGCCGCCGGGGTCCTGGCCTCTCTTGAAAACGCGGTGGAGCGTGAGGTCTACACCACCCGGGCGGCAGAGGCGGCAGGCATCTCTCCCAGCGCCATGGCGCTGGAGGTGCAGCGGGCCTTCAAGCGGCGGATGGCGCAGGCCAAAAAAGCCCAGCAGCGCCGGGATTTGAATCCGGTGGCGGCGATACAGCCCAGAGAGCGGGGACTGCGTTATGAAAATCTGCGCAGCGCTCTGGCGGAAGAAGGCGTTTTGCGCCTTCTGGTGCTGGACGATGATCTGTTTTCCCCGGAGTCTCCTTTGCGGGTGGATGATTTTTCTTCCCCCCTGCTGGGCAAGATTTATGAGGTGCTGTGGCAGCGCCGGGCAGCGGGTCAGCCGCTGCATATTGCCGCCCTGGGAGCTGTGCTCTCAGCGGAGGAAATGAGTCATTTGACTGCTATTTTGCAAAAGCCGGAATCCTCTGTGAACGCGGCGGAAGCACTGGCAGATTATTTGAAGACCATACGCGAAGAAGCGCACAAGCGCAGCGGCGCCACAGACATAGATCTGCTGGCCGCCGCGCAGAACAAATACAAAGAGAAAAAGGGTTATGGAGGAAAGCACAATGGCTGATATGCCGAACGAGAAAGAATTGGAACGGATGACCGACCAATTTTTAGAGACCAACGCCAACCAGGTAGGCTCCGACAAAGAGACCAACGATTCCGAAGAGAGCATCGCCAAAAAAGCCAGAGGCGGCAAGCTGGATGAGAAAACCATCGCCGCCCTGCCGGCGGCCGCTTTGATCGTCTCCAACGAAAAACTGAAGGATCTTTTTGTCAAGGGTAAGAAGAAGGGCAAGCTGGACGCCAGCGAGCTTTCCGACGTACTGGATGAAATGGATCTGGACAGCGATCAAATGGACCGGATTTACGATTCTTTGGAAACACTGAGCATCGACATCAGCGCCGAGGAATTTCTGGCCGACCTCACCGACGACATCGAGCCTCCCATGGAGGAGATCGCGGAGATCGACGAGGAGGAGCTGGTAGACCCCAACACGCTGGTGGACAGCTTTAACATTGACGACCCCGTCCGTATGTACCTCAAGGAGATCGGCAAGGTGCCCCTGCTCTCCGCCGACGAGGAAGTGGTGCTGGCCACCTCCATGTCCGCCGGAAACGAAGCGCAGGAGAAGCTGGACGAGGCGGAGAAAGAGGGCATCACGCTGCCCGATGAAGAAATGGCACAGCTGCACAAGCTGGTGAAAGCCGGCGACTCCGCCAAGCAGAAGCTGGCAGAGGCGAACCTCCGTCTGGTGGTCTCCATCGCCAAGCGGTATGTGGGCCGGGGCATGCTGTTCCTGGATCTGATCCAGGAGGGCAATCTGGGCCTCATCAAGGCGGTGGAAAAGTTCGATTACACCAAGGGCTACAAGTTCTCCACCTACGCCACCTGGTGGATCCGCCAGGCCATCACCCGGGCCATTGCCGACCAGGCCCGTACCATCCGCATCCCCGTGCATATGGTGGAGACCATCAACAAGGTCATCCGCGTCTCCCGCCAGCTGCTTCAGGAGCTGGGCCACGATCCCTCTCCCGAGGAGATCTCCGATGAGATGAACATGCCGGTGGACAAGGTGCGTGAGATTCTGAAGATTGCCCAGGAGCCGGTATCGCTGGAGACTCCCATCGGCGAGGAGGAAGATTCCCATCTGGGCGACTTCATTCCCGACGAGGGCGCGTCCGAGCCCTCTGAAGCCGCGTCCTTCACACTTCTCAAGGAACAGCTGGTGGACGTGCTGTCCACCCTCACGCCCCGTGAAGAAAAGGTGCTGAAGCTGCGCTTCGGCATTGAGGACGGCCGCACCCGCACGCTGGAAGAGGTGGGCAAGGAGTTCAACGTCACCCGCGAGCGCATCCGCCAGATTGAGGCCAAGGCGCTGCGCAAGCTCCGTCACCCCTCCCGCTCCAAGAAGCTGAAGGATTTTCTGAACTGACAAAACAGGATTCATAGGACTGCCGCGGCATAAAAACCGCGGCAGTCCTTTTTATCAAGCGCTATAACCGTGCCAGCTCCTGCGCTGTCAATGCGTTGACGCCGTCGAAATCCACATGCGGATGATAGATCTTCTCCAGCCGGTCGTGGCAGTTCCCGGCGCCCCGCAGCGCCAGCACCGCCTCGTCCAGCAATGTGGTCTTCATGCGGCGTAAAAAGCGCAGCCGCCCCTTGCTGCACCGATAGGGCTCCTCCGCCGCCGCGTCCAGACGCAGGTGCCGGAACGCCTCGCCGGAAAATACGCAGCGGTCGTTGACGGTTATAAATCCAAGCTCTAGCTGTGGAATGAGCACGTGCTCCAGGCGCGACGGCTCCCAGGGGCACAGGCACGCTGTCACATCGTACCCGGCCGCCAGCGCCGCCCCCTGTATCCGCCGCAGCATTCCCTCGCCGCAGCCATAGCTGTCGTGGAGCACATAGATCCGGCTGCAAAGAGTCTGCACCGTGTCCATCCGCCATACCATGCCCGCGCCTGTGACGCCGCCCAGAAAGCGGTATGTTGTCCGCCCGCTTTGGCTCTCTCCCGTGCCCCGCAGCTCCCGGCGCAGGATGCCGTCTGCCCGCCGCAGCAGCTTTTCCCCGTCAAGTACAGGCAGGATTAGGTTTCTCTCCTCTTTTTCCAGCGCGCCAAAGGCCTTGAGATAATGTCCCGCCGCTTCGGTCATCGCCTGGCACTTGTCAGTGCAGCTGATGATGGCCTCTCTTTTTTCTTTCAGACCCTCCAGCCGATAAAACTGTCCCATATTCACCACGCGATCCACCGCCGCCGGATACCGCGGCTCGATCACATGGGGGGCGGTGCCGTCTACCGCCGCCTTTCCCAGCACCGGGATCCATACGCCGTCCAGAGATTCCGGCGCGCCGCTGCAGTGGATGTACTCCACGTCGAGGCCCCGTCCCTCCGCCGCCGCGCCTATTTTCTGCATAAAGGTGGATTTTCCCGCTCCCGGCCCGCCCTTGAGGATCATGAGATCCACAAGGGTGGATTCTTTTGTCAGTTGATCGAACAAATTGCAAAAACCCTCGCCGCCGTTGGCGCCCAGAAAATAATGTGTTGTATGTACCATGGCGCTTCCCCCAGACCGTTTTTTGTTCTTATACCAACCTATGCGCCTGGGGAAGTCCTTGACATTGAAAAAAGGCTGTCCTCCGGCGGAGGACAGCCTTTTTTTTACAGAGGGCGTGTCTTTTTCCCTCTTTTTTCATTTTTGGTGGCTTAATTCCCGGATTCGGTCCACCGCCTCCTGATAGTAGCGGCTCCGCCAGCTGGGGAATGCCATGAGGATGCGGTTTTTCCGCTTTTCCGCCAGTTTCATGCGGTACTGGTTTTCCAGCAGCTCCAGATGCAACCGTTCGCTGTTGCGTTCCTCCGTCTGGCGGGCCTGCCCCCGCTCCCGGATGGACGCCCACAGCTGCCGCTCTTCCTTCTGGTGGTTTTCCGCCAATTCCTTTTCCTCCGCGCGGTGCTGACGCTTCATCGCCGCCAGCTCGCCATAGCGGTCGGTGACATCTTCGGCATACTCCTTGATGTTGAGGACCGTGTCGGAAATGCTGTCGCCCAGCCGGTCGGACGTGGCGTGGATCTCCTGCGCCAGCGACATCAGCAGCTGCAAGCGCTGCTGCAAATGCCGGATCGCCACCAGCGTGGCCGCCAGGTCCGCCAAAATAACCGCCAAAAACACATACAAAAGCAAATGCCCCAGCAGAGAAGGAGTGCTTGTAATAAACCCGGCGATCAGCGGATGGATGATCCGCACGATAAAGGTGGCCGCCAGGCCCCAGACCAGGGAAAATTCCAGGCAGACATAGCCCTTGATATTGAACTTGTTGTCAGAGTAATCCCACCACTTGGCGTGAAAAAGCTTCTCCAGCACCCAGCCGGTGAGAAATTCCAGCGCGCTTGTCAGCACCACCGAGCCCAAAAACAACAGCACCAGCTTCTCGCTCAGAGGGGAGAGCAGCAAGATGACCGTCACAAGGCCAAAGCCATAAATGGGACACACCGGCCCGTTGAGAAAGCCCCGGTTGACAAATTTTCCCCGGCGCACCGCAGCATAGGCCACCTCCGCGCACCAGCCCAAAAAGGCATAGAAAAAAAACATCCAGGTCACTTCATAGAGAGATACATTCATGAATTTGTTCCACCATACTTTTCTTTTTGATTCAGTTCCCGTCTATTTTATTCCCATCCCTCCCGCCGCGCAAGAGGAAAATTTCCTTGACACCCGGGGGCAATTCACTATAATCAAGGTAGGCGGGGCACTTCAGCGGCCCGTTTCGGAATATCTGTGTGAACCGATACACGGGAGGTATGTGCATATGATCTATTTGTTTGGGGCGTTTGGCGCCGTTCTCTCCGGCATAACTGCCGTTCTGGCAGGCTGGACAGGCGGGCGGCTGATCGGCTTTTTTCTTTTGCTGACACTGGGGTACACGGCGGCTTTGCTGGTGGTGTATATCATTCTGCTTTGGATCATCTGCCTGTTTATCGACCGGCGCAAGCCCCAACTGCAAAACGACCCCTTTTTCCGTACGCTGCTGAACTGGACGGCGGAGCTTCTTTTTCAGGCGGCCCGGGTGCAGGTGAAGGTGATCGGCGCGGAAAACCTGCCCAAGGGGCGTTATCTGCTGGTGGGCAACCATCTCTCCAGCTTTGACCCCATCGTCACCGCCTGGGCTCTTCGCAAGGACCGCGTCGCTTTTGTGACAAAGCCCGAAAATATGCGCCTCCCCGTGGTGGGCTCCATCATCCACAAGTGCTGCTATCTGCCCATCGACCGGGAAAACTCCATGAACGCGGTGAAAACGATTCAAGCGGCCGTGGACCTGATCCACCGGGACGTGGTTTCCATCGGCATTTACCCCGAGGGCACCCGCAACCGGAGCCCGGAGCCTCTTCTCCCCTTCCGCAGCGGCGCTTTCAAGATCGCCACCAAGGCCGGCGTGCCCGTGGTGGTGGCGGCGGTGAGCGGCACCGATCAGATCCGCCGCAACTTCCCCCTGCGCTCCACCGTTGTCACGGTGAATTTCTGCCGGGTGATCGACGCGGAAACGGTCAGCGCCTCCAAAACCACGGAGCTGAGCGAGATGACCCGCTCCGTCCTGCTGGAAGCCCTGCATTGACGCCTTTTATTTCTTTTGCACAGAATCTGCTTGCTATTTTGGCGTTGCTTTGGACGAATACACGATAGCAATTCCAATAACAAACCGATATAATAGGTTTATAACAAGTAAAGGAGAAACTGTATGAACCGTTTTGTCGCGTGCGCCTGTCAGAACACCGTGGTGTTCTCTTGTTGTCGCACCCATTTGGTTCCTGCATTTTCTGCTTTGCGGTCCCGCCGGCCTTAGTTGATGCTGGCGGTGTAAGCCGATCGTTTTTTCAGCAGAGAGTGTATGGATACACTCTCTGCTGTTTTTTTGTTCTGCCGCGTGGAAAGGAGCTGCCCCATGGTGTATATCAGTTTGTCCGAGCGATGTCCTTTTTGTTTTTCCTGTCCCCTATTTAACATTTAAAAGAGAAAGGATCATTGACAATGCCTGTTTATCAATCACTTTCCCAGCTGGTGGGCCGCACGCCCCTGCTGGAGCTGACCCATTTTGAAAACCAGAACTATCTGCGCGCCCGCGTGCTTGCCAAACTGGAGTATCTGAATCCGGCCGGTTCCGCCAAAGATCGGATCGCCCGGCAGATGATCGAAAACGCCGAAAAAGAGGGCCGCCTGCAGCCCGGCGGTGTCATCATTGAGCCCACCTCCGGCAACACCGGTATCGGTCTTGCGGCGCTGGGTGTCTCCCGTGGCTACCGGGTCATTTTGACCATGCCCGAGACCATGAGCCAGGAGCGCCGTGCTCTTTTGAAAGCCTACGGCGCCGAGCTGATCCTCACGGACGGCAAACGCGGCATGGCGGGCGCCATGGAAAAGGCGGAAGAGCTGGCCGCCTCCCTGCCCGGCAGTATGCTGGCCGGACAGTTCACCAATCCCGCCAACCCCCAGGCCCACCGTGAGACCACCGGCCCGGAGATCTGGCAGGATACAGAAGGCGCCGTAGACATCTTTGTGGCGGGCGTGGGCACTGGCGGCACGCTCACCGGCGTGGGTGAATATCTCAAAGCGCAAAAGCCCTCCGTCCGTCTGGTGGCGGTGGAGCCCGCTTCCTCGCCCCTGCTCTCCGGCGGAAAGGCCGGCCCCCACGGCCTGCAGGGTATCGGCGCCAATTTCATTCCGGAAATCCTTGACCGCTCCAACATTGATGAAGTGATCCCCGTGACGGAAGAGGACGCTTTTGCTACCGGCCGGGCCATTGCCCGGGCTGACGGCGTTCTCACCGGCATCACCTCCGGGGCCGCCGTGTGGGCCGCCAAAGAACTGGCCCTCCGCCCGGAAAACGAAGGGAAAACCATCGTGGCGCTGCTGCCGGACACCGGGGCCCGGTATTTGTCCACAGCGCTGTTTGACAATTGACGGGTGAAGATAGTGATGCGTAACGAAACGATTCGATCCGCCGCTGCCGGTCTGGCGGAAAACCTGGCAAATGCCGCTTTTCCCCTGTACGGTGACGGCCTGCGCCTGCCGGACAGAAAAGCGGTGATCGGCATTTTAAGGGACCTGCGAAAGGTCATGTTTCCCGCCTACTTTGGGGAGAAGTCGCTGATGGGACTGCCAGCGCAGGACTATGAATTTCAGCTGCTGGAGAGCATTCAGATCCAGCTGGAGCATCAGATCGCGCTGACGCTCCCTCAGACGCCCGCCGATCGGGAGCGGGCCGGAGCCATCAGCCTTGACCTCATCGCCCACCTGCCCGCCATTCAGAAGATGCTGCTCAAGGATATGGACGCCATTTTTGACGGCGACCCCGCCGCGGCCAGCAAGGAGGAGATTCTTTTTGCCTATCCGGGCCTGTACGCCATCTTTGTCTACCGGGTGGCGCACCCGCTGTATGAGGCGCACGTCCCTCTGATTCCCCGCATCATGAGTGAGTACGCCCACAGTCGCACCGGTATCGACATCCACCCCGGTGCCACCATCGGCGCCCATTTTCTCATTGACCACGGCACCGGTATCGTCATCGGTGAGACGACCGTGATCGGCGATCATGTGAAGCTGTACCAGGGCGTGACGCTGGGCGCCCTCTCCCCCCGCAACGGCCACAACTCCATTCCCGGCAAGCGCCACCCCACAGTGGAGGACAACGTGACCATTTACTCCGGCGCCACCATTCTCGGCGGCGACACCGTCATCGGCAGGAACACGGTCATCGGCGGCAACGCCTTTTTGACCCAGTCCGTGTCCGGCAACACCAAGGTGGTCATCAAGGCTCCGGAAACCATCTATAAAACCGCTCACGCAAGCGTGTAATGACAAAACAGCACCCGGCTTTCGCCGGGTGCTGTTTTTATCTCAGCCGATCAATGATTCGGACAGCTCGATGCCGGGGTTTTCCTTGGTGAGAAAATTCACGGCCCACACGCCGCCGAACACCACCAAGCTGTGGCCCTTGTAGTCCTCCAGCAGCGCCGCGCCCGAGGGCAGTGTCAGATCCTTGGGGTCCTCGCAGGGGCATTTGGTGATAAAACGCATATGCTCGTAGGGCAGCGTATACATATACAGCTCCACGCCGTACTCGTTTTTCATCCGGTACTCGAACACGTCGAACTGTAGCGTGCCCACCACGCCCACAATGACCTCCTCCATGCCGGCGCCCGGCACCTTGAAGATCTGGATGGCACCCTCCTGGGCGATCTGCTCCGCGCCCTTGATGAACTGCTTGCGCTTCATAGTGTCCTTGGGGCTGACACGGGTGAAATGTTCGGGCTCAAAGGTGGGGATGCCGGAGAAGCGGAACTTTTGTCCCGGCATGGTGATGGTATCGCCGATGGAGAAAATGCCGGGATCGAACACGCCGATGATGTCGCCGGCGTAGGCCTCGTCAATGATCTCCCGTTCGGAGGCCATCATGTGCTGGGGCTGGGAGAGGCGCATTTTCTTGCCGCCCTGCACATGGTAAAGCTCGGTATCCCGCTCGAATTTGCCCGAGCAGATGCGCATAAAGGCCAGGCGGTCCCGGTGGGCCTTGTTCATATTGGCCTGAATCTTAAACACAAAGGCGGAGAAATCCGGGGAAAACACGTCGATCTCGCCGCAGTCCGCCACCCGGGGCAGCGGCGGCGTGGTCATACGCAAAAAAGCGTTCAAAAACGGCTCCACGCCGAAGTTGGTCAGAGCCGACCCGAAAAACACGGGGCTCAGCGTCCCGTTGTGGACGGACTCCATCTCAAACTCACGGCCGGCGCCCAGCAGCTCCACGTCGTCCCGCAGTTGCTCCCAGCGTCTTTCGCCGATAAGCGTGCCCACGGCGGGATCGTCCAGATCGACTTCTTCAACGCCGGCTTTTTTGGCATGGCCCTCATCGGCGAAGAACAGAATGTGCTTCTTCTCCCTGTCGTAGACGCCCCGAAACTCCTTGCCGGAGCCGATGGGCCAGTTGACGGGATAGGTGTCGATGCCCAGCTCCCGCTCCACTTCCTCGCACAGGGACAGCGGATCCTTGGCTTCCCGGTCCATCTTGTTGATAAACGTGAAAATGGGAATGTGCCGCATGGCGCAAACCTTGAAGAGCTTTCTTGTCTGAGGCTCCACGCCCTTGGCGCCATCAATGACCATCACCGCCGAGTCCGCCGCCATCAGCGTGCGGTAGGTATCCTCGGAGAAGTCCTGATGGCCGGGGGTATCCAGAATATTGATGCAATAGCCGCCGTGCTGAAACTGCATCACGGAGGAGGTAACGGAAATGCCTCTTTGCTTTTCGATCTCCATCCAGTCCGAGGTGGCCGCTTTGGCCCGTTTCCCCTTGACCTCTCCGGCCTGAGCGATGGCCCCGCCGTAGAGCAGAAATTTTTCCGTTAATGTGGTTTTACCGGCGTCGGGGTGCGAAATGATCGCAAAGGTGCGGCGCCGGGAGATTTCTTCACGCAAGGTGGCCATAGTTTTTCCTCCCATTTGATATACAACTTACTTAATTTAGCACACAGCCGCCGCTTTTACAAGATTTTCTTGGGAAAATGCCTGTTTTTTCTCTCACAGGCCCAAAGTCTCCCCAATCAGCACCACTTCCATGTCGATATGGCGCATTTTCCAGTGGTAGATCATCTCGCCGCAACAGATCCGGTCGGGGCTGGCGCAGTCCCAGCACTGTTCCGGGTGCAGGGCGCAGGGCGTCCGGTAGCCGTGGCGCACGATATTGGCCGGCGCCGCCAGATTCCGGGCCCGGAAGCGGGCTTCTTCCAGCGTGGGAACGATCTTGTTGGCGCCCGCCACGAAATATACCTTGTCGTGGCCGAACAGCGACCCGGCCACCCGGTTGCCGGTGCCGTCGATGTTCACCATTTCCCCGGTTTCGGCGATGGCGTTGACGGAGGTGAGAAAGACGTCCGTCAGAAGCGTCCGGCGGGCCGTCTGCCAGAAGTCCAATCCCTGGGGCGGATGCTTGGGGTCCACCACTGTATTGTGCGCGCCCAGGCGCTGAAATAGCCCAAGCGTTTCCAGCGTCATGGAGTCTCCAAAGCCCACCGTTTTGCCGTCGATGGCGCCATCCAGCGCATCCGCCGCTTCCGCCGCGGTGTCGAACCACCGCACTGTATAGTCCCGCCGCCGCAGCGCCGCCATTGTCTTTTCCCGATCCATGCCCATCCTCTTTTCTTTTTTCTCATTATAGCACGTTCCGCCGCCAATTCCTACGGTCTGCCGTCTTGCAAAGGCGCTTTCTTTCCGCTATGATAGAGGTACAAAATTTTACCGTCCCCCAAAGGGGGACAGAAAAGAGGCTCTGCCATGCTGATCTCCTTTGACGCTATGCCCCCCGTGGCCGTTCCCCATTTCAAAGACGGTGACAAAGAGGCTCTGATTCAAAAATTCGAGGACGAAAACGGGAAAATTCTCATCCTCACTCTTCAGCCGGAAGCCTCTATCGGCTTTCACATCCACGAAACCAGCAGTGAAATGATCTATGTGCTCTCGGGCAGCGGCACCGTCACCGGCGACGGCGCGCCGGAAACCCTGGGGCCGGGTCTTTGCCACTACTGCCCCAAAGGCCACGGCCACAGCATCCGCAACGACGGCACGGAGGATCTGGTGATGTTCGCCGTGGTCCCCAACCAATAAGGCGTCAGACGCCCCGCGCCTTGGGAGGATCTTCCGGCAAGTTCTCCTTTTCTTTCTAAGCAAGCTGTGCTATTATGTCAAAAGAATCACAAGAGGAGGGATTTGCCGTGCCGCTGCAACAGCATCTGGAACAATCGCAAAAGCTGATCCTGACGCAGGCCATACGTCAATACCTCCACTGTCTGGAGCTCCCCGTGACAGAGCTGCAAAGCTATTTGCAGGAACTGGCTCTGTCCAACCCGTTTCTGGAGGTGGCGGATCCGCCGCTTTCCGGCCAAGCATCGGAAGCCTCTACCCCCGCTGAGCAAGCCATGTTTTTCTCGGTATCGGAGCGGGAGATCTGGAAAGCCCGAAAGCAGGAACCGGCAGATGCCCCGGACTTAGCCAGTTACGTCACGCGGCCCGCTTCTTTTTCGGATTATCTGGAAGAACAGCTGGGCCAGTCGGCGGCGCTGGATGAGCCAATGCTCTCATTGTGCCGGTATCTGGTGGGTTGTCTCAACGCGGCGGGCTATCTGGACTGTCCGCTGGATCAGCTGGCAGAGGAGATCCACCTGCCGCTGTTCGATCTGGAACAGGCCCTGTATGTGGTCCAGGCGCTGGACCCGCCGGGCGTGGGAGCCAGGAGCCTTTCCGAATGTCTGCTGCTCCAGCTGGCGCAGAGCCGGGAGTTTACAGAGGTCAATATCCATCTGATCCAAAGCGGTCTGCCTCTGCTGGCCAAAAACGACTACGCCGGGCTGAGCCGCCTTTTGGGCGTCCGGGTGCCGGAGGCCAAACACGCCGCCTCCGTGATCCGTTCTTTGAATCCCCTGCCCTCCTCCGGATTTTACAGCGGTGAAGGCACCGGATTCGTGGTACCGGAAGCTGTCATCACCCATCCCGGTGGGGTTCTGCATTTGGAGTTCACCTCCGGGCGCACGCCCCTTCTCACGCTGAACCGCTCTTACTGCGATCTCGTCAACAACGAGGCGTATCCGGACGCGCAGGCCTATCTGCATCATCAGCTGTCGGAGGCTCAGGAGCTGCTGGGCGGGATTCAGCGGCGAGATGATACCCTGCTTGCGCTGCTCAAGGCGCTTTTGGCGCTGCAGCGGGATTATTTTATGGAAGCAGGCGCCTTGCAGCCAATGACCATGGCCCAGGTGGCAGAGAAAACCGGGCTCCATGTATCCACCGTCAGCCGAGCTGTCAAAGGGAAGTACATACAGGTGGGCAGCCGCATGGTGCCGCTGCGCAGTCTTTTCTCCGCCGCGCTCTCAGGTGACGGCGGACAGGTGGTCTCCGCGGCGGCGGCGCGGCAGCAGATCAAGCGGTTCATTACCGCGGAGGACAGTCCGCTGTCCGATGGGGCGCTGTGCGAGGCACTCTCCGGCATGGGCATCACACTCTCCCGCCGGACGGTGGCCAAATACCGAGAAGAGATGGGGATCCCTCCCGCCAACCAGCGGAAAAAGAAAGTATAAGACATTTGCATTTTCCCTTGCAAATCGGTGGGATGCGCCTATGATAACAGGTAACGGGAGATGATGTTTCATGGACAAGTCTTATATGCCCTTTGATTACACCCGCGCCGTCCTCCGGCAATATAAAAAGGCACCGGGCACCGGGAAGCACAGGCCCAAGAAAAAGGCCGCGTCCCGCAGGCCGTCTCCCTTTTTGGTGGGTGTGGGAACCTTCCTCTACGAATTGTTCTGGAATAACAAATATTGAAAAACGAGGGCTGCCGTGCAGTCCCCGTTTTTTTATATGTCTGAGGCGCCGTCGTGGATCCCCAGCAGCAGTGTGCCGTCCTTCACGGTCACGGTCACAGGCTTTCCCACAAAATGATTGCTGACGCCCAGGGGAAATTCCGCCGTGAGACAGGCGTCCTCCAGCGGGTACTGACCGCCGCGGATGGTGACGCCGGTGGCCGGCGTGCCCAAACAAAACACGGAAAGGATCCCCCCCGCCCGGGCGGGAAAGCGGGCGCTGCCGCCGCAGATGGCGGTATACCACTCATGGTCGCCGTAAAGATATCCCTGTGCCCCCCGTGCCGCCAGATACAGCAGCGTTTGCAGGTTGGCGATGGTATGGTCGGTGCGATTTCCGCCAAGACCGCCGTACATGTGAAAGATCCGCTGCCCCAGGGACAGACCCTTTTTCACCGCCAGCATCATATCCGTGTCGTCCTTTTCCACCGGTACACGAAGAATACGGGAAAAATCCGGTATCTTTTCCAGCGAGTCAAAATCGCCCAGCAGCAGATCCGGCTCAATCTCCTCTTGCAGACACCAGCGGTAGCCGCCGTCCGCCGCGATCACATAATCACCTTTTTCCGGCCTTTGTGTCAAGCCGTAATAGCTGCCGGCGCCAAAGATATAGCAGGCCATCCTCTCACCTCCTTTGCGCGCTATCATCATAGCACAAACAGCGGTACTTGACAAACAGGAATCGGGATGTTATATTGAGGTTACAACCCAAGGGGTGCTGGTGCAAGCCGGCTGAGATGAGACGTAGTGCCGTCCGATCCCTCGAACCTGATCCGGGTAATGCCGGCGTAGGAATGCGAAGATATTGTTTTGCTGCAATTACCGCATTGCGACGCCGCATGGCTCGCCATGTGGTATTTTTTTTGCAGAAAGGAACCAATCGATTATGAACCATCTGAAAGTCCGTGCCCTGTGCGAGGGCGCCATTATGGTGGCCCTTGCCACCGTGCTGAGCTATCTCAAGCTCTTTGAACTGCCTCAGGGCGGTGCTATCTCCATCGGTATGCTGCCCGTTTTGTTCTATTGCTGCCGCTGGGGGCTGAAGGACGGCCTTCTGTGCGCCTTTGCCTACGGCCTTTTGCAGCTGATGTTTGATGGCGCCTATGCCTGGGGCTGGACCTCCATGCTGCTTGATTACATCGTGGCCTACACGCTTCTGGGCTTCGCGGGATTCTTTGCCCGGAAAAAGAACGGCATCTTTTTAGGCACCGCGGTGGGCTGCGCGCTGCGCTTCGTGGCTCACTTTATCAGCGGCGTCACCATCTATCGCATCTATGAACCCACCGAACTGTTCAACACCTCCTTCACCAATCCCTATCTCTACTCCGCCGCCTACAACGGCAGCTATGTCTTCCTGGATATGGTGATCTGTCTTGTGATCTTCGCGGTGCTGTACCGCCCCTTGCAGAAGTACTTTTTAGGGCAGGACCTGTCCCGGGCCTGATCGTTTTTCCGGTTTTTGAAGGAGCGTGCGGCGGCATTTGCGGCCGTGCGCTCTTTTGTTGTTTCTTTTCCCGCCTTTCCCGCCTTTTCCGCCTGTTTTCCTCCGTTCTTCCCCGTTTTTCCCCGTTACATGCGCCCGGAAATTTTCCTTCGATTTCCTCTTGTATTTTGTAAAAAACTGTTGACAAAAATCGTCGAATCTGTATAATAGTATTTGTTCGTCAGAACACAGCGGGATTGTGTAAGGGTAGCACAGCAGACTCTGACTCTGTATGTGAGGGTTCGAATCCTTCTCCCGCTGCCATTAGAAAACCCTGGGGCCAATAGGCTCCGGGGATTTTTCTTTTTCTGCCGCGAGTCACCGGATCACTTTGCTTCACCTGCTTTTTCCCCTTTTGCGGTGACAAATTTTTTATGTAAACCATCGTGGATGGAACACCTTCACTCCCACCCCGGCATACACTGGGTTGGAGGCGAATAACGACTATGGCTATCAAAATTTTTATCGATCAGGGACACAATCCCACCGGGTACCACAACACCGGTGCCTCCGGCTTCGGCATGGAGGAGCAGGACATCACATACACAGTGGGGCTCATGCTGGCGGATATGCTGCGGACAGACAGCCGCTTTGAGGTGCGGCTCTCCCGCCCCACACCGGAGACGGTGCTGGGTACCAACAACTCCACCAGCCTGGCCCAGCGTGTCAAGGCGGCCAACGACTGGCCCGCGGACTATTTTATCAGCATCCACGCCAATGCCAACACCAATCCCGCCGTCAACGGCACGGAGGTGTATGTCTATCGACTGGGCGGTCAGGCGGACTGGCTGGCGCAGCAGGTGCTCCGCGGTATTGTAGAAGCCGTGGGCACCAAGAAAAACGGCGTCATTCCCCGGCCCTCTTTGTACGTGCTGCGAAAGACCGATATGCCGGCCATTTTGGTGGAGCTGGCGTATCTCTCCAATGCCTCTGACGCGGAGAAGCTACGCTCCGACCAGTATCTTTTCGCCCAGGGCATTTACAACGGCATCCTGCGGTACTTCGGTTTCATGGATTGACAAAAAAATCCCTTACGCCTGGGCGTAAGGGATTTTTTTCTTATTAAGAAGCAGCTGCGTCCAGGTCTCTGGCCCCACCACACCGTCTGCCGCCAGCCCTCGGGAGCGCTGATAGGACATCACCGCCTGCAGCGTCTTTTGTCCAAAACCGCCGTCCATCTGAAGCCCCGCCTGATGAAACTCATTGAGCAGAGCCTGCAGGGTCATCACCTGAGGGCCGCTGGCGCCCAGCTGCAAATAGTTGAAAGTCAATGTCACTGTTCTCTCCTCCTTATTCTTCTGTACCTCCGGTGCGGCAAGTGCCGCTTCTCCGTCGCCGTAGCCGTTGCGCCCCGCCGCCCGGATGATGGCGGGAAAATCCACATAGCAGTGATCCTGATCGCACACCCGGCCTGCCACGGTGTTACTGCGTACAAGGTTTGTCTCACCGCCGAACTGGTGCATGGGGTAGTCGGCGATCTCATCGGCGCACCACGCCGCGTACCACCAGGTATACCGCTGGGACAGCGCCGCGCCGGAGCAGTAGTTGCGGTAGAAATCTCCGTTGGTGTAGACACCCGCGAAATACCCCGCTTCCTCCATTGTCCGGCACCAGGCATAAATGATGGCGTCCACGGTCTCTTTTTCCAGGGCTTTTTGCGTTTCATCTTCACAGTCCATATAGATGGGATACTCAAACTGCCGACCCCGCAAAACATTGTCGATGAGATATTGCGCCTCCGCGCGTGCCTGTTCCTCTGTGACAGCCAGGCTGTACTGATAGCAGCCCACGCCCAGGCCCAGCGCCTTGGCCTGCCGGTAAAATTCCTCAAAGCAGCTGTCTTTGTCGCACCCGGCGGCGCCCCGCAGGATCACAAATGCCGCGCCTTCGGCCTGCGCCTCTTCCAAGTCCATTCCCCGCTGCCAGCGGGAGATGTCGATACCGAACTTACGCATTTTTTTCCGCCTCCGTCTTCTGATTCTTCTGGAGTAATTCGAGGGCCTCTGTAATGACCTTGGGCATGGGTACGCCCATCAGCCCCGCGTTTTCCGCAATGGAAAGCGTCTCATTGACGCAAAAGGCGATCACCGACCCGTCTTTGATGTAGGTCACCCCCAGCAGAAGGTCCAGGCGGCAGGCCACCAGAACGATGAGCAGCGTCACCCCCTTGCGGATGAGCCCCTTCCATCCCGCCTTGCTCTCCAACCGTCCGTTTTCCGATTTCTTGCTGGCGTGGAAGACTCCCGCCACGATAAGCCCCGTAAGGTAATCGATGCCCATAAAGATCACCAGGGTGGTCAGTCCCGCCGACCATCCGCCGAAGGCCGATGCCACAAAGGCACCCACCGCTCCCAGCGTCACGCAAATGGTACTTTTCATTTGTTTACTCCCTTTCCTGTTTTTTAGAACCCACCGTCGGCAGATTCTTTTCCACCCTTACCAAAAATGCCAGAACAGTTGTACTATTTCGTGCAACAAAAAAGGATCGCCGCAAAAAAGCGGCAATCCTTTTTGTCTGTATCAGCCCGAAGCGTTCCGGCTCTTTTCCTCCGGCGGTATCTGTTTCTTCTTTTTTCGGCGCAGCAGCCAGATCAAACCCACGCCCAGACAAAATCCGCCCAGATCGATCCAGATATCTTTCACCATGCCGGCCCTACCCTCGGAAAAAAGCTGGATGGTTTCGTCCAGCAGCGCCGCGGACATGCCGCACAGCGCCAGCAAGCTGCCCGCCTTGTTCCAAAGCACCCGCAGCACCACCGTCAGTTCCGCGCCAAGCAGCGCAAACTCTGTGGCATGAGCGATCTTTCGCAGCACTTCGTCATCGGCCATCCCGCTGCCGGTCACATCCCGCAGCGGGATGTTCAGCAGATTTTTGACCCACTCGCTGATGCTTCCCGAAACCGTGCCGGAGAGCAGAGAGTTTCCCCAGATCAGCAGCAGCGTCAAGGCTGTCAGCGTCAGCCATCCTTTTTTTCTTCTGTCCACGTCGCCTTACCGCCGGGAAACAATGGCCTCTGCGGTTTTATAGATGTGCCTCTCCGGGATCACACCCCGCACGGAGGAAAGAGGATACACATTGGTGTCCCGGCCGATGACCGTCCCGGGATTGAGCACGCTGTTGCAGCCCACGTCCACCCGGTCGCCCAGCATGGCGCCCACTTTTTTGATGCCCGTGGCGATCTTCTCGTCGCCGTTTTTGATGACCACCAGTGTTTTGTCGCTTTTCACATTGGAGGTGATGGCGCCCGCGCCCATGTGCGCCCGGTAGCCCAAAATGGAATCACCCACATAATTATAATGTGGCACCTGCACGTTGTCGAACAGGATCACGTTTTTCAGTTCTGTGGAATTGCCCACCACCGCGTTGGCGCCCACAAGGGCGTTGCCGCGGATAAAAGCCCCCGGCCGCACTTCTGTTTCGGGGCCAATGATGCAGGGTCCTTTGACGGTCGCCATAGGAGACACGCTGGCCGTTTTGGCGATCCACACATTCTCTGCCGGGTGGTCATATTCCGCTGTCGGAAGGGCCTCGCCTGTTTCACGGATAAAATCGCCGATCAGCGGCAAAATCTCCCACGGATAAGTGCTTTTCTCCAAAAGCGGTGCCGCCAGGGTGTGGGACAGATCATACAGTTCCTTGTTGGTATACATAAAAAGTCTCCTTTACGGAAAGTTGCCCTCGAAGGGATTTCATGTATAGCGTAATATAGCACATTTTCCTATGCAGGTCAAATAGGGGGCAAAACCGGGCAGCGATCCAAGATCAGCTGCCCGGTTTTGTATGATCCATTTTATGCGCCGATGGAATCAGAGCGGAACACGAACTTCACGCTGCTGCTTACTCCCTCGGGGGCACCGGAGAAGGAGGTGTAATTCTTCGACACATCCTTCAACGCTTCCAACCGGTCGGTGAGCGTGCTCAGATCGCCGTTCACCGCGTCGGCCAGCTTCTGGATGCCCTGGTCATTGAGCTGCTTGATGCCGTCAGAGAGCTGCATACTGCCGTCCTTCAGCTGGGAGATCCCGTCGATGAGAAGGTCGGTGCTGTCCTTGAGGACATTCATCTTGCTGTAAAATGTGTGGAGATTTTCGTTCAGGCTCTTGGCTCCCGCGCCGATCTTACCTGCGGATACGGCCGCCTGATCCACGCCGCCGGTATACAGCGCCAGCTGTTGGAGGTAGTACACGGCTTTGTCCAGCTGGCCCTTGACGGTTGCCAGCTTTTCGCCCGCGGCGGAGAGCTGTTCTGTCACAGCGGCGGTGGCCAGCGCCTTTGCCTTGTCGGCGGAGGCGGTGCTCTGCGCGGCGCTGACAGTGGCAGCGTTCTTGGCCATGCCGGCCGCCGCCGTCACAGCGTCGGACACGGTCATGCTGGTGCCGCTGGTAAGCAGGTTGTCGGCCTGGGCCAGTATCACCATCTGCTGATTGCTGTCGGTCACGCCGGCTGCCGTCAGCTTCTGCACAAGAGCGGTCTGAGCCGCCTGCACCATCTGGGCGGTAGGCGTGGTCCCGGCGGGCACCTGCTCCAGCACGGACGCCGTGGCCAAATGTGCCACCTTTGCGGCGAAAGTGGTGGGAGAGGTCTGCGCTTCCGCTGCCACGGCCTGCACGGCGGCGGCATCCTTGGCAAGAGCGCCCGCGGCGCTCACCGCTTCGGCAACGGTCTTATCAGTGTTGGACGTCAGCAGATCCTCCGCCAGAGACTCCACCAGCACCTGTGTCTTGGCGTCGGTCACGCCCGCCTGGGTCAGTTGCGCCGCGATCTCGCTCTGGGCCTTTGCGATCTGTGCCTCCGTGGGAGCGGCAGAAGACAGCTTGGCGAGGACCGCCGTGTAATTGTCACGGGTCAGCGTGATCTGATTGGCCTCAGCCTGGGTCATGCCGGCCGCCACCAGCTGCGCCCGCAGTTGGGTGGTGGCGCCGTCAAAGATGGCGTCCACCAGCATGGCAGCGCCGTTGTTGACCTGGGCGCTGGAGGCGCTCAGAGTGGTCAGACCGCCGGTGAGTTGGTCAAGGTAATTGCACAGATCACCGCTGCCGCTGTAAAGCTGGCCCGCGCCGTCTGTCAGGAGGCCCACGCCGTTGGCCATCTCCTGGGACTTGGACAGCAGCTGGCTCAGCCCGTCATAAAGCTGGGAAGAACCGTCCATCAGGGCACTCATGGCGTCCGTCAGCTTGGTCATGGAACCGGAGAGATCCTGGATATCGGTGAGATCGCTGAAATCGGTATCCTGGAAGACGCTGTTGGTGGCCATTGTCAAAGACGTGGTCAAAGAGAAGTTGGTCACATCGGCGGTAAATTCCACGCTGCTGGGAATATCCAGCTTGCTCTTGTCAACGCCCAGGGTCTCGTTCATCCCCGGCAGGGCGAAGCCCACCACATAGGTATGGTCGCCGTCGTTGAGCAGCTTGCCGTTGGACACGGTGATGTTCTGGAACACATCGTTGTCCAGCGCCATGCCGGTGAGCAGTACGAAAGGTACATAGATCTTTTCCTGCTTGCCGCCCACGGTGCGTGTTTCATAGGTGTTGTTGGTGTACTGATAGCGGATGGTCACGCGGCCACTTTTCCCGGCCAGCGGTTCGGGCTTGATGCTCTTGCCGTCCAGGGTATAGCTGACAGCCACCGTCACCGGCAGAGTCTTGCTGCTGGTGCCCTGATACTCGATATCCTGGCCCTGGGCATTCCAGGTAAGGGTATTGTTGCTGCCGGTGGTATACGTCTGGTCGCCGCCCACGTTGTTGATGTCCTTCAGATCGGACACATCCTTCAGTGTGGCCGCCTGCTGGGGATTGGTCAGCAGGTCGCTGACAATCACCTTTTTGGCGGAGCCGTCGGCGTTGGTCATGATATAAACGGTTTCATCCTTGGTGCTGACGGTGGATGTGGATGGCTTGGCGACAGAGGCGCTCACCACTGTTGCCTGCGGGGCTGTATTACCCGTCTTGGACGCTCCGGCGGCAAAGGCCAGTGCCCCGGTGCCGCAGCACGCCACGGCAGCTGCCAGAATGCCGGCAGCCAAGGCTGTTTTTTGATTCTTCCAAGTCCTCATAAGGACACCTCCTGTTTCTTTGTGCTGATAAATCCTTTCCCGGTCTTGCAGATCACGCCGTCAAGCAGCATGAACAGCGCCGGCAGGGCAAAGATGACGCACAGCATACTGACCACGGCGCCCCGGGCCATCAGACTGCACATGGAACTGATGATACTGATATCGGAATAGACGCCCACGCCGAAGGTGGCGGCGAAGAAGCTCATGGCGCTGACGATGATGGAGGGGATGGAGGTCTCCAGTGCGATGTTGATAGCGCCCAGCTTGCCCTGACCCTCCCAGCGTTCCTTCTTGTAACGGGTAGTCATCAAAATGGCGTAGTCCACGGTGGAGCCCAGCTGAATGGTGCTGATACACACAGGCGCGATAAACGGCAGGGCAAAGTTGGTGTAATAGGGAATACCCAGATTGATAAAGATGGCCAATTCGATAACGGACACCAAAATGAAGGGCAGCGACGCGCTCTTGAGCACCAGCGCGATGATGACGAACACCGCCGCAATGGAGATCCATGTCACCACGGAGAAGTCGTGGTTGGTCACCTGGATCAGATCCTTGGTGCACGGTGCTTCACCGATGAGCATACCGTCGGGATCATACTTTTTCAAAATGGTGTTGATGGAGTCGATCTGCGCGTTGCACTCGTCGGTGGAAACGGTGTAGGCGGAGTTGATGAGGATCATTTGGTATTGGCCGCTCTTGAGGGTCTCCAGCACGTCGGAGGGCACCATGTCCTCCGGCAGCAGGCCGCCGGCCACCGAATCGTAGCCCAGGGAGTACTGCACGCCGGCCACTGCGTCGATCTCCTTGAGCATGGCCTTGGCGTCCTTGTGGGGCATATCAGACCGGCAGAGGATCATGTGGGTGGTGGAAATGTTGAAATCATCCCGCAGCTTGTTGGCGGCTGTCAGGAAGCGGAAGTCGCTGCTGTTGCTCAGCTCTGCTGTATCGCTGCCGGAGAGCACCTTGGTCAGATCGTAGTACACAGGCGTATTGGCGTAGCCGATGGCGGCGGGCACCAGAACGATCACCGCAATGAGCAGGAAGGCCCACCAGCGCTTTGTCACAAAACGGGAAACGGCTGCCATGCGGGGAATGATGGTCTTGTGGCGCGTCTTTTCCAGCGCCTTATCGAAGGTCAAAATCAGCGCGGGCAGCGTGGTGATGCAGCTGACCACGCCCAGCAGCACGCCCTTGGCCATCACCAGGCCCAGGTCGCGGCCCATGGTATAGCTCATGAAGCAAAGGGCCAGGAATCCTGCGATGGTGGTGATGGAACTGCCCAACACCGCGGTGAAGGTGGCGTCGATGGCCTGGGCCATGGCCTCTTCCTTGCTCTCGTGCAGGTCTTTTTGTTCCGAATAGCTGTGCCATAGGAAAATGGAGTAGTCCATGGTCACGGCCAGCTGCAGTACGGCCGCCAGGGCTTTCGTAATGTACGACACCTCGCCAAAGAACCAGTTGCTCCCCATGTTCCAGAGGATTGCGATGCCGATGGAGATCAAAAACAGCACCGGCGCCACCCAGGAGTCCAGCAGCAGCATCATGGCCGCCAGCGCGCAAAGCACGGCGATGCCTACATAGATGGGCTCTTCTTTTTCACACAGGGCCTTCAGGTCTGTGACCATGGCGGAAAGGCCGGAGACAAAGCACTGGTCCCCGGTGACGGAGCGGATCTCCGTCACCGCCTCCATGGTTTCATCGGCAGAGGTAGCGGTGTCGAAGAACACGGCCAGAATGGTTTCGTCGCCGCTGTTGAACTTGTCGTAGTATTTTTCTGGCAGGATCTCTTTGGGTACGCCCAGGGAAAGCAGATCGTCGTACCACAATACGTCGGCCACATGGGGAACGGCCTCGATCTTTGCCTCCAGAGCGGCCACGTCCTTGTCGCTCATTCCCTGAACGATGACGAAGGAAAAGCCGCCCTTTCCGAATTGGTCCAGCATGATGTTCTGTCCGGCCACCGTATCCATGTCTGATGGCAGATAGTCCAGCATATCATAGTTGATCCGTGTGTGGATCATACCGAGATAGGAGGGGATCAGCAAAAGGATGGCAATGAGCAGAACGGGAATGCGGTACTTGGTCACCGCTCTTCCGAATTTGTGCATGTAACAGGCACCTCCTTGTTTATTCCGTGGCGCGCCATTCCCAGCCTGACGGGAACAGCACGCGGAGCGGAAAAGGAGGCGTTTGGCCTGCTTTCCCGCTCCACAAAGCCGCCGCGGCTGCAGACGGCGGCGGCTTCGATGGTCCCGGGGGGACCTTTGGAAATTTGAACCTATCATGCAACGGCACGGAAAAAAAGAAAATAGACAATCGGGGTAGATTTGTCTTTGTTTCAGACACAAGACCGCAGATTGTCTAAGTGCAAAAAGGCTTGCTTCTTGCTTTTCCTATGGTATACTAAATTAAATTAAGGAGTTGATGAATATGCCGAACCGGATGGCAGGCGACGCCACGAAGCAGCTTCTGTGCGAATCACTGAAGAAGAAAATGGCTGTGAAGCCGCTGGACAAGATCTCGATCCGTGAGATCACCGAGGACTGCGGCTTGAATCGTCAGACGTTTTATTATCACTTTGAAGATATTTACGAGCAGGTCAGATGGATGTACGAGCAGGAAGCCGTGTCGCTGCTGCGGGAACATGAATCCATTTTGTTCTGGCAGGAGGGTCTCTTGCTCCTGTTTGCCTATCTGGAGAAGAATCGGGCGGTCTGCCTGTGCGCGCTGCGTTCCATGGGGCACGAGCATGTGCGCCGCCTTTTTTACGACGATCTGCACGACGTACTGAAAAATCTGGTGTTTTCGCTGGGCGAGCAGGCCCATATCCCCCAGGAATACGGGGAGTTCCTCACCCATTACTTCACGCTTTCCCTGGCCTCGCTGGTGGAAAGCTGGCTCTTGGGGGAAATGAAGGAGACGCCGGAGGAGTTGGTGCGTTTTGTGGATATCGGTATCAACGACCAGCTGCGCGGTGCTATCCAGCGCGCCCGTGAGGGCGACAGCCGCTCATAGTCCGTCTTCCTATACAATTTCGCTTTTATGTCGTACGATTGGACAAATACGGCGCAGTTGTCTATTATCGGCAAACGCGCAAGGTCGTACACTGTTGTTATACGCAGCTATCGGATCCCCATCAAATGACAGCGCACCCGCCGCCCGCGGTTTTCCGCGCCGGGCTGCACGCGAAAGGAATGGTCAGCTTTATGATCGCAGGACGCTATAAAATTATTCTTCGCTCCCCCTTGGGCCCCCGTATTGGCATTTTGCGGATCGAGCAGGAAAGCCAGGACATCAGCGGTGTGCTGGAACTGCTTAACCGCACCAATATTTTTACCGGCGGCCATGCCGACGGTGATGCTTTTTCTTGTTCCGGAGAGATGCAGACGCTCATGCGGAACCTGGCCTATGTGATGGAGGGTACCGTCATCGGAGACAAGCTGCAAGCCGTGGTGAAAACCGCCTATGGCAACGCGCCTGTCAATATGCCCATCAGCGGCACCCGTATGTGATAAACGTCTGAAAAGCAAAAAGAGGAAGAGAATCTTTTGGTTCTCTTCCTCTTTTTTCGGCAGATCACAAAGCTGTCGCTTCTCAGCCCGCGGCGGCGGGATAGATCTGGGCGATGTATTTGTTCAGCCGGTCGGCGGTCATAGCGCCCCGTACCATCGCCGAGACCTTGCCGTCGGTGCCGATGAACACGGAGGCGGGGATGGCCGTGGTGGGATAGGCGCTGGAGGCGCTGTTTTCGTTGTCAAAATACACAGAGAACGTAAATCCGTTCTGGTCGATGACATTTTGCGCCTTCTGCATGGTGTCGCTGTTGATGAGATTCACCATCAAGAATACCACGTCATCGCCGTATTTTTCATAGGCCGCCTGAAATTCCGGCATTTCCTGTATGCAGTAGCCGCACCAGGACGCCCAGAAGTTCACCACAATGGGCTTGCCGTTAAAGCTACTCAGCTTCACCGCGCTGCCGTTTTTGTCATACACCGTGAAATCCGGTGCGGAAAACACGCTGTTCTGCGGGGCAGGGGCCGGGGTTGTGGTTCCGCCGGTGTTGCCGCCCGTCGTACCGCTGTCGGCAGGCCCCGTATTGGCGGTGCCGCTGTCAGAGGGGGTTGCATTGGCGGTGGTGCCGCCGTCGGTGGACGTGTTGTCCGTGGTGGTGTTGTTCTGGGCAGGATCTGTGTTGGCTGTTTCGGTGTTGGCTGTGTCGCTTTTGGCCGTTTCCTGTTGGGATGCTGCCTTCTGCTCAGTCTGGGCCGCGGCGGCCTTATCCGGGTCATATCGGCTGGACAACGTCTTATAGAGGAGGGATGCTCCCACCACCACTGCCACAGCCAGAGCGCAAAAAATTATTATCTTAATATTTTTATTCATTATATTCTCCTTTTTAGGCAAGTAAACGGGTCAACTGGGTAAAGAGGCCGGTTGCCATCAGAATACCGATGAGGATCAGGAAGCTGCCGCAGATCACGTTGATAACGCGGTAGTTACGCTTGATAAAGGCAAACGCGCCTTTGAGTTTGTCGATAAGAACGGCGCACAGGACAAAGGGAATGCCCAGTCCCACGGAGTAGCAAAGCAGCAGCAGCATGCCGCTGAACCAGCTTTGCCCGTTGGCCGCCATGAGCATGGCAGAGCCCAGGAAGGCTCCCGTGCAGGGGGACCAGCCCACCGCGAAGATCACGCCGAAAAGAGCGGCGGCCGGGAAGGTGGTGGGCTTCACCTCCGCGCCGGGCTTGAGCGTCTTGTTGAGAAACGCGATCTTGAGAAGACCGGTGTAGTGCAGGCCGAAAATCGCCACAATGATACCGGTGACCAGATTCACCGCCGTTTGGTAACGCGTCAAGAAGCTGCCAATGCTGCCGGCAAAAAGGCCCAGCGCCACAAAGATCACCGTAAAGCCCAGCACAAAGCCCATTGCATTGGCCACGGTGCGGCGAGTCTTTCCCTCTTCACCGCCCGCAAAATACAGGATGTAAAGCGGGATCATGGGCAGCACACACGGAGAAATAAAAGTGATGATGCCCTCCAGGAATGTAATCAAAAACTGCATAAAAACTCCTTATTTGCTTTTCACTGTGCCGTCGGCCAGACTACTGCCGGCCAGGCTGCCGTCGGCCAGGCTGCCGTCGGCCAGGCTGCTGCCAAAAAGCTGGCGGTCTACGTCGGTCAGTGTCATGGCGGCGAGTGTTTCCCGCCCGGTTTTTTCCACCGCCGTATAAACGCCGTCCATGACATCCGCCATTCCCGACGCCACCATGCACTCGCAGTTCAGATCGCCGGAACGCCAAGCGTTTTTCAGCAAAGTATCGCAAACCGCGTCAAAAATATCCAGCAGGGTAATCTCTTGGGCAGGCCTTGTGAACTGATAGCCGCCCTGTTGTCCGTTTTTTCCTTCCACCAGCCCCGCTTTTTCCAGCTTGGAGAGCACCTTCCGCACCCGTGCTGGATGCGTGCATACGTTTTGAGCAATGGTCTCGCTGGAGAGCACGGTGCCTTTGTGGTGCAGCAGCTCCATGGCGTGTACCGCTACTGTAAATTCCGCTGTCATCTGTTCTGCCCCCTTAGTCCGTCACTACGTCGAAGGGCCAGTCAATAATGCCTCCGAAGTCGTACACCGCTGTGTAGCCCATGGCCACCAGCTTCTCCGCCGCCTGCTTGCTGCGCCGTCCCGAGCGGCAGTAGACCTGGATCTCCGCCCCGGTATCCGGCAGCTGCGCCGGTTTTTCCGTCCCAATGGTCTCATTGGGCAACAGCAGTGCGCTGGGAATATGTCCCTGCGCGTATTCCTCCGCGGTGCGAACGTCCACAACAGTCACGCTGTCACCGCTGTCCATCCGCGCTTTGGTTTCCTGTGGCGTCAGCTTGTGATACACAGCCTCCGTCCCGCTGCTCTGTACCGGTGCCGGAGCCTCTTTTCGGTTTTTCAGCAAAAAGAACAACGACGTCAAAATGACCGAAAAGGCAATCAAAATCCATCTCAGTTTTCTCATGTCTGCTCCTCTCTCTGTTTTTTAATTGTAATTATATCAGTTACACTTTAGCTGTATGATAGCAAAGAATTCCCATCATGTCAATAGGTAATTTTATGGAAATCGGCGGCGTCAAAAAACACCGGCGCAGGCGATCAAGCGCCTGCGCCGGTGCGAGCTTATCCATTGTCTTCTTTTTTTTCGTTTTTGCCTTCCGCCGTCTGGTTTTCGATCCAGCGGCGCACAGCCTCCATGCGGGCGTCCAGTTGCGCGCTCATTTCCGAGCAGCGGCGCAGTTCCTCGCTGATGGCCTCCATTTCCGGCAGATCCTTCTTGTAGCGGATCTTATGCTCCAGACTGGCCCAGAAATCCATGGCGATGGTACGCAGCTGCACTTCCACTTTCATCATCCGCTTTTGATCGTGCAGGAAGATGGGCACCTCCACAATTAAGTGCAGACTGCGATAGCCGCTGGGTTTCGGGTTTTTGATATAGTCTTTTTTCTCCACCAGAACGATGTCGTCCTGCCGCAGCAGGCAATCCGTGAGCATATAGATATCCTCCGGAAAGGAACAGATCACCCGTACGCCCGCCACATCAAAGATGTTGTTTTCAATGGCCTCGATGGTCAGCGGCAGGTTTTTCCGTTGGAGCTTTTCCAGAATGCTCTCCGGCTCTTTCAGCCGTGAACGGACCGATTCAATGGGATTGCGGTCATATTGCAAGGAGAGTTCCTCGTTGAGCACGTTGAACTTTGTCTCCACTTCCATCATGGCGCAGCGGTAATAGGTCATCAGCTCACGGTACGGACTGGTGCGCTGATCCAGCCACTCCAGCACCTCTCTTTGTGTCAAACGTCCCAGCAGCTTTCCCCGCCGGAGCTTGTCCTCAGTGATGCGTTCAAAGACCGGTTTGATGGCTTTGTCTCCAATCAGCATCCCACTGCCTCCTTTGTATTGGTCTTTCCTGTCTCCAAGGTATCATCTTCATCGGTCTTTGTCAACCGGGCAAGGCGGGTGCCCGCCGGAACTGAGTCCCGACGGGCACCCGTCAGAAAAACCGGCTGTCAGGTGCCGGGGGTACCTTTTCCGCCGTCAAGAAGCTGTTTGACAGCCTGGTGAAAGCCTGTGGCCGCAAGGCCCGACGCAATGCCGACGGCCGCCGCCGTGATATAATCCTGCGCCGGGAAATCCGGCATCATATTCATGCCCAGGATACCCAGGATGGCGCCGCTGAGTCCGCAGATCACAGGGATCCATTTATTGTCAAGGCCGGTATTTTTGACGATCTCTCCGATGAGCCAGGCAATGACCGTGATGGCCGCCACGCCGGCGATTCCAAAATTCATTGATCCACCTCCTGTTCATTTCAGTTTATTCCGGGAGACGGAAAAAAGTATGACATGCTCAAAATTTAAGTGTGCGCATGAAGGCGCGGGCCCGGCAGTACCTGCGCCTTCTTGCGCCAGATATACAGGAGAGTGCGGATGCAAATCTGTTATGGCGCGATAAACTCCGCCAGCTGCCGCGGTGTCAGACAGCGGATAAAGCGCCCGCAGTCCGCCCCGCGCCGTTCCACGTCCTCCCGACGGCACGGACAGCCTTGCAGCTGCCGCGCCGGCAGGCGCACATCACGTCGCCTCTGTGAACACAACCGTGGCTGAACATCACCGCATGCGAATCTCCGACGCAGGCGTGGATGGGCACAGGCTTTGGCAGCAGCCCACCCAGGTCCGTGTTGCCGAACAAGGCGTCAGAATCACAGACCTCCGGCAGACAACTCTCCGGAATGTCAAACAAATTGCACAGCTCCCGGTCACAGGTCATGATGCAAATGTTGAACAGCTGCGTGCGACTGGCGTTGGAAACGTCCGTTTTATGTACACGCCCGCCGGTCAGCGTCCAGATGGCCCAGCAGTCCATGGTACCCATGCACAGTTTTCCTTTTTGTGCCCGCTCTCTGGCATCCGGGATGTTTTCCAGTATCCAGGCAATTTTGGCCGCGGAGAAAAACGTTGACAGCCGCAGACCTGTGCGCATCTGTATCATTTCCCTGCTTTCGAGGGGATCCAGCCGCCTGCAAAGAGCTGGGGCCCGGCCGCATTGCCACACCACCGAAGGGCACAGGGGCTGGCCTGTACTTTTGTCCCACAACGCCACGCTCTCCACTGATTGGTCACGGCCACCGCCGCGGCCACTGCCGTTCCGATCCGTCGTTTCTTCACTTTTTATTTCCATAAAAAAGGGGTACCGCCTGCTTTGCGGTACCCCTTTTTTCCTTTCCGTCGTTGGAATCTCTTTGTTATTTGTCTTCTCTCTTCTTGTTCACCAGCACCACCGTCACGGCGGTGAGCATCAGCACCGCGCCGGCCGCGGTAAATGCCAGTGTGTCGGAGCCGCCGGTCTGTGGCAGCGTGAATCGGGCCGCCTTGTTCTGGATGGTTACTTCCTTAATGCCGTCAGGCGCCGGTGTACCGCTGTTGCGGTCGGGGATCTCCACTTTTGTGCGCTCGGAACTGAGCACATAGCCCGTGGCGGTCTTGGTCTCCTGCAAATAGTAGGTGCCTGCGTCCAGACCCATCAGACGGCCGATGCCGTCGGTCCCTGTCTCGATGGTCCCCGCCTTGGTGACGCCGTCGGCCAGATATACGTCGAAGGTCACGCCGGAGAGTACCTTGCCGGGCTGATTCATATCCACCTTCAGCACCTTCAGGCCGTAGGAGTAAAGGGTGGCTGTGGCGGAAAGGCTGGAGGTACCCGTGCCGTAGGGGTCTTTGCTGAAAGTCAGAGTCGCCGTGTTGATGTTGGCGTCCCCGATGAGGACCTGATCGCTGACCACGGCGGTATAGGTGATGAGAATGGAGGGAAAGCCCTTGATGGCCTGATAGTCAAAGGACCACTGGGTTGTTGTGCCGCCGGTGCAGGGCACCGTGGTGCCGTCGGAGGCCTTGACGCTGACCGTCTGGCCGAAGGTAAGGCCGGCCGGCAGCCGGTCACTGACGGAAAACACGGTGTTGGTGGCGTTTTCCGGATAAGTGGGAACGGTGACTGTCACGGTGTAGGTCACGGTGTCGCCCACGCCCGCCTGGTTGTCACTGATGCCCTTGCCAATGGAGGGAGTGGCCGCCTTGGCGGCCAGAGAGAGCGCGGTGGGCACCTGATAATCGGCGTCCGGCAGGAAGGAAGCGGTCATCATCTGATAGACATAGGCGCCGCTTGCGTTGCCAGTGCCCAGCACGATGTACTGGCCCGGAGCCGTCACGTTCAAGCGGCAGAAGTTGTCGCTTGCGCTGATATTCTGGGCGTCGGCCACCGTCTGGTGTGTCTTCACATAGGCGGCAAAGCCGCCCAAGAACTGGCGCATCTCGGTGGAATCGTCCGTCAGCTGGCGGCACGCCTTCAGCGTGACATCCGCGCTTTGGGTGTAGGCCTCGGCGGCGGGGCTCCAGGTAAAGGTCACTTCCTTGGTGTCGGGGTTGCGAGCCGCTTTCACCACCTGATAGGCCGCAAAGGTGTCGCCGCTGTGGGGGACGGCCACGGTGATGACGCCGCCGGAGAAGCTGTCTATGTAGGCAGTGGCCGTTTCCGCCGCCGCTATGGCGCAGAGCAGTACCGTCATCATCAGTACCACCAGGAAAGCGCTTCCGGCCCTTTTGATCGTTCGTTTCATATAAACCCTTCTTTCGGCATTATGTTTCATTGGTGGTTTCCTCCTGTCGCCGCAGATACAGCCACGCGCCGCCTGTCAGCGGCAGCACGGTGCCTGTGATCCAAAATCGCGGCCGCCTGTCTGGGGCAGTGTCAGATCCTGATCGGACACCGGCGTATTGGTCACGGTTCACACCTCTCTCCCCGCGTCGCAGCCGTAGACCGCCGTGTACCCCCGGGGGATCTCCTCCCGGACGGAATAGGAGACCGCTTGGTCGGTGGGCATCCCGCTGACATACGCATACTTCCGCAGACCCTCCCAGGTGCAGATCCAGCCGTTGTCCGCCGACAGCGTCACCGGCTCGCCACAGGGCGCCTCCCCAGCATAGAGCTGTACCAAAGCAGCATCCGGATGTGCCGCCGTGCCGTTCCACATCTTTTTCACCGCGCATTGCGTCAGCTCGTGGGCTTTGGTGGCGGCAAAGTCCACATGGGTGCTGGTGTAGTCCGTCATGTTCCCCACGGCCGGGTTGTAGAGCCTGTCCCCCACCAGGAAGCTATCCTCCGGGTGGGCGGCCCCGGCGGGTTGAAAGCCCCGGGTGGTCTGAGGCGTTCCCACGTCCCGGATATAGGCAAGGCTGGGCTTCTTGCCGCTGCCCACACGGAGGTAGTAGGCAGTGTGCTCCTGCTGTCCCTGAAAAAACCCGGCAGTCAGCAGCTCGTTGTCGCTGTTGAGGAGGAGGGTCTGCGTTCCTCGCTGATAGATCTGGTTGTACTGGAAAGGAGCGCCGCCCGCAAAGCGTCGGGAGCCGTCCTTTCATTCTCAGCCGCGGACATTTTTGCCGTGTCGGCGGCGACATCCTTTGTTTTTGCCTCCGTTTTGTTTTTCGCCGCCGCGCTGCCGTCTGCCGCTTACGGCTGTACCGCGGCACTTTCCTGTTGAGAAAAAGCATCGGAGATCTGTTTTGTCGCGGGCGGCGCCCCGGTGTTTTCTGTCCCGGACGCGAAGGCCGGTACTGGGCTTACCAGAAGCAAAACGCACAGCAGCAGGGCCGCTGCTTTTTTATGCGCCCTCATTTTCAAACTGATTCACACCTTCCAGAAGCTGTCTTTTCCAGGCCCCGCCCATTCTGATAAGGTGGTTTCTCTTTTGCATATTGTCGGATCGTTTCAGCTTCTTCCGAAGTCACCATTTCCCATCTCTTCTTCCCTCCAGCCCAGTGCCCGGCAGCAGTCGGGGCAAAGCTGGCCGCAGCCCACCACATAGCCGATTCGGCAGTCAACGGGAAGGTTGCGTGGGATGTCTGTTTTTCGCCTGCACAAAACGCAGTGCTCCATCTCCGGCGGCGCCGCAAAAAAGCAGCATGCAGAGGGCGTTTTTTCCGCGCCGTTCCCGGTGTTTCGCCCTGCCCGAAAATGTCGCAGTTTTTCCCTGTATGGTACAAAATTCATTATAATTGTCCTTTCGCATATAATTTGTCGCAACCAAAGGGGCCGTTGAAATTTTTGGTGCGCGCCTTGACATTTGCGCGCAATGGTGGTAAAGTTCGTTATTAATCAGTGTGAAACCGATGAATAAGAAGAGTAACCTTCACGAAGGCGCGAAGAGAGCCGTTGGCGGTGGGAATACGGCAGCTGGGAGGACAGGTGAATGGACTTATGAGGGCAAAGCGAAAGCCTCCGGGCTAGTAGCCGTCGCCGGCAGCCGCGGCCGTTATCCCGCGGAGCGTATGACTGTACGCGTTGAGAGGACGCCTTTGGCGTCAATTTGGGTGGCACCGCAGGAACATCGTCCTGTCCCATAGGAGACTATGGGACAGGATGTTTTTTTATGTCCTGTCAATCATGATCGCAGGAGGAAAAACAAATGAAAAAAGTGATTCTGACCGGGGACCGTCCCACCGGCAAGCTGCACGTGGGGCACTATGTGGGTTCCCTGCGGGAGCGGGTGCTCCTGCAAAATTCCGGCGCTTACGACAGCGTCAACATCATGATCGCTGATGCCCAGGCGCTGACGGACAACATCGAGCAGCCCGAGAAGGTGCGCGAGAACATCGCGGAGGTGGCGCTGGACTATCTGGCCTGCGGCTTGGACCCCCAAAAGTCCACGCTGTTTATCCAGTCCCAGATCCCGGAGCTGTGCGAGCTGAGCTTTTATTACATGGATCTTGTGACCGTCTCCCGATTGCAGCGCAACCCCACGGTGAAAGCGGAGATCCAGATGCGCAATTTTGAAGCCAGCATTCCGGTGGGCTTTTTCACCTATCCCATCAGTCAGGCGGCTGACATCACCATCTTCAAGGCCACCACGGTGCCCGTGGGTGAGGACCAGCTGCCCATGTTGGAGCAGGCCCGCGAGATCGTGCGCCGCTTCAACGCCGTTTACTCTCCGGTTCTGGTGGAGCCGGACATTCTGCTGCCTCAAAACGAGGCCTGTCAGCGCCTGCCGGGCATCGACGGCAAGGCCAAGATGAGCAAGTCCCTTGGCAACTGCATCTACCTCTCCGACGAGCCGGAGTCCATCCGCGCCAAGATTATGGAGATGTATACCGACCCCACCCATCTGCAGGTGAAGGACCCCGGCCATCTGCAGGGCAACACGGTCTTTACCTATCTGGACGCCTTCTGTACGGAGGAGCACTTTGCCCGGTACCTGCCGGAGTACGCCGGTCTTGCGGAGCTGAAAGCCCACTATACCAAGGGCGGTCTCGGAGATGTGAAGGTCAAGAAATTCCTTAACAGCGTTCTTCAAGAGACGCTGGAGCCCATCCGTCTGCGCCGCAGGGAGTACGAAAAGGACATTCCGGAGGTCTTTCGCATTCTGAAATCCGGCAGTGAGGCCGCCCGTGAGACTGCGGCACAGACCATGGACGAAGTGCGCCGGGCCATGCGTCTGAACTACTTTGACGCCGATTTCATCCATTCCCAGGCGGATAAGTTTTCGCTGTAAATGGTTTTATAAAAAAATACAGGAAAGACGATTTCGTCTTTCCTGTATTTTTTCTCTTTTCTTCGGTGATATTTTTTCATTTTTTTCCACCGCAGTGCCTTTTTTCCACTCCCCGCCCTTCGCTGCGTTAGCACTCTCATATTTTGAGTGCTAACGTTTACATTTGGTTCACATCAGCAGCAATATTTGTTCATAAACCAAGTTTATGATAAGAATTGTTCCAAAGGAAAACGGACATCCTAAAGCAGAAAGGAAGGCTTTCCCATGAGCTGATCTGTTTTCTGAAAACGGCAGCGCGGCAGCCGGTAACAGCCGCTTCACATTATTTTATGTATTACTTTTTAGGAGGTAATTGTATGTTTCTCACTCCGTATCGCAGACACAATGATCTGATGGCCGATCCGTTCCGTGCCATGGACGAGCTGGAAAAGAGCTTCTTCGGCAATGTTTCCGCCAACAGCTTCCGCACGGATATCCGGGATACCGGCGACGCCTTTGTGCTGGAGGCCGATCTGCCGGGCTTCGGCAAGGACGACATCCATATTGACCTGGAAGACAACTATGTGACCATTCAAGCCGAGCGCCACTCCGACTATGAAAAAAAGGACAAGAAGGGCGACTATGTCTGCTGCGAGCGCTCTTACGGCTCTTTTGCCCGCAGCTTCGACACTACCGGGATCGACACAGGCGCCATGAAGGCCGCCTTTGAAAACGGTGTTCTGACGCTGACCATGCCCAAGCTCAAAGAGGTCAAGTCCTCCGGCAGACGCCTGGAAATCGAATAATTTTCTCCCATCAAGCCGTTCAGCTCCGCGAAAGCCGAACATCCCAAGAAAAGAAAAAGGCCCGCCTTCTGTGCAGAAGGCGGGCCTTTTTATGCGCCGCAGGAGCGGATATCATCCGCCCGTCTGCGTCCGTCTCATTTCTCTCGCCCCATCATGGTCTCGCCCCAGTCGCTGAGGCCCTCCAGAATGGGCATCAGCGCGTCGCAGGCGGCCGTAGTGGCGTACTCCACCCGCACGGGCACCTCCATGTACTCCTTTCGCACCACCATGCCGTCCTTTTCCAACTCCCGCAGGGCGCCGGCCAGAACGGTGTTGGAAATACCGTCCAACTTTCCCCGCAGGGCATTGTAGCGTAAGGTGCCGCCGTTGTTCAGCGCGCAGATGATCTGCACCTTCCACTTGCCGCCGATGATGTCCATGGCGCAGCGCAGGGGGCATGTCTCCAGACACGGACAGTTGTAATGTGTTTCGATCAAGGTAAGCCCTCCCTTACTTGGTCAGAAAAAACTGCGTTCTTGTGTGTTTTGGTTTTCTGTGATACCATCATAACAGCTCAGAAAAGCGGAGTAAATAGGAAAAGGAGACTTTGCCGTGACAACCATTCGTGCCGCCAAAGCGGAAGACCTGGACCGTCTCATGGAAATTGAAGCACTGACCTTTCCGCCTGTCGAGCAGGCAGCGCGGGAGACATTCAGCTACCGTCTTCATTATTTAGGATCGTGGTTTTTTGCCGCCGAAGAAGCGGGGCAGATCGTAGGTCTCATCAACGGGCGCACCACTCCCCTTTCTGCCATTCGCGACGAGCTGTACGAGCCGGCTGAGCTGCCGGAGGGCAGATGGCTGGCACTGCTGTGCGTGGAAACCGATCCCCGCTGGCAGAGACAGGGTGTGGCGCGGACTCTGATCGAAGCATTTATTCAAAAAGCGCGGCGAGAGGGGCTTTTGGGCGTCACGTTGGCCTGCAAAGATGCCCTCATTCCTTACTATGCCTCTTTTGGTTTTCGCCATACGGGGGTCTCCGTTTCCGTCCACGGCGGCGCGGTATGGAACGATATGCGTCTTGATTTCACATCATAAGGAGAACTGATTATGCACATCTACTGGCAGGGGCTGACCATGGGGCTGGCCTATGTGGCGCCCATCGGGCTGCAAAATCTGTTTGTCATCAACACGGCGCTGACCCAGCCCCGGCGGCGGGCGTATCTCACGGCGTTGATCGTGATCTTTTTCGATATTTCCCTGGGCCTTGCCTGCTTTTTAGGCATCGGCGCGCTGATGCAGGCGCTGCCGTGGCTGCAAAAAGCGGTGCTGGCCATCGGCAGTGTCATCGTCATCTGGATCGGCATCGGCCTTCTGCGCGCCCACAGCACCATGGACACCTCCACCAAGGTGGATATTTCTATTTTAAAGGTGATTTCCACTGCCTGCGTGGTCACATGGTTCAATCCCCAGGCGCTGATCGACGGCACCATGATGCTGGGCGCTTTCAAAGCCACCTTGCCCGCGGGCACCGACGCCTTTTTCATCGGCGGCTTTGCCTCGGCCTCCATTCTCTGGTTTCTGGGCATCTCCACGGTGATTTCCCTGTTCAGCGCCCAGTTCAACGATAAGGTACTGCTGGTTATCAACCGGGTATGCGGCGTTGTCATCGTCTTTTACGGCGTCAAACTCTTCTGGAGCTTTCTGGCGCTGATGATCCCCGGCTTTCCGGCCCTCCCTTTCTGATACTAAGTGTTCGGCGCCCTTGCCAAAAGGGCGCCGATTTGCTATATTGAAGGAAATCCGAAAGGAGGCCTGCACATGAAAACACTGAAACTGGCTCTTCTGGGCTTTGGCAGCGCCGGGCGCGCCTTTGCCCGTCTGCTGCTGGAAAAAGAAGCAGAAATCGAAGCCCGGTATGATACGCAGGTGGCGGTGACCGCCATCGTCACCGGCTCCCACGGCACGCTCACGGACAGCGCGGGGCTTGACCTTCCAGCGGCGCTGGACACCGCCGAAGCTGGCAGCCGTTTCCCTGGCAGCGACACTGCCATGGAGGTGGCAGAGCGCGGCGATTACGACGCTCTCTTGGAGCTGACGCCCCTGAACATCCGCACCGGCCAGCCCGCCATTGACCATATCAAAACAGCCTTTGGCCGGGGCAAACACGTGGTCACCGCCAACAAGGGGCCCATTGCCTGGGCCTATGCCGACCTGCGCGCCGAGGCCCGGCGGCGTGGCTGTCTCTTTTTCTACGAGACCACGGTGATGGACGGCACGCCCATTTTCAATCTGGCGGAGTACACGCTGAAAATGGCCCGCGTCACAGAGGTGTCCGGCATCCTCAACACCACCACCAATTATATGCTCCAGGAAATGGCCGCCGGCAAGCCCTATGAGGAGATCCTCGCCGCCGGCCGGCGTCTTGGCTTCATCGAGGCCGACCCCGCCATGGACATCGAGGGCTATGACGCCGCCGCCAAGCTCACCGCCCTTTTGAACGTCCTGATGGACGCCCATATGACCCCCGACCGGGTGGACCGCACCGGTATCGAGCATATTACCCCCGCCGATATTCAGGCAGCGGCAAAGCGGGACTGCGTCATCAAGCTGGTGTGCCGTGGCACGGTGAAAGACGGCCAGGTGCAGGCGACGGTAAAACCGGTGGAAGTGCCCCGGGGCGACCTGCTGGCCACCATCGACGCCACCTCCTCCGTGGTGTCCCTCACCACCGACCTCATGGGGAAGCTCTCCATCGTGGAACATGATCCCCTCATCGAGCAGACGGCCTACGGCATCTTCGGGGACGTGCTGCGGGTACTGGACGGTGTCAGCCGTGGATAAAAAAGAGCTGCGGCGCCAGATAGCCCAGCGTAAAAAAAGCATGACCCCGCAGGAGATCGAAGCGTACAGTGCCGCGCTCACGGCGCAGTTTCTCTCCTCCCCCGCCTACCGCGACGCCCGAAATCTTTACGCCTACCTCTCTTTCAATCAGGAGGTGCGGACGGCGTCCCTTTTGCGTCAGGCCCAGGCCGACGGCAAGCGGGTGGCGGTACCCAAGATCCTGGGCGGCAAGATGGTCTTTTTGTGGCTGGACGACCTCACCGCCGTCCGCGAGGGCTATTTCCATGTGCCGGAGCCTGTGGCGGACGGCCCGCTGGCGGACGACCCCACGGCGCTGGTACTGGTGCCGGGTCTGGCCTTTGACGGACGGGGTTATCGTCTTGGCTACGGCGGCGGGTTTTACGACCGCTTTTTGTCC
This sequence comes from Oscillibacter sp., assembly GCA_034933545.1. Classification (GTDB taxonomy): domain Bacteria; phylum Bacillota; class Clostridia; order Oscillospirales; family Oscillospiraceae; genus Vescimonas. The sequence continues at coordinate 26,529 of JAYFNH010000006.1, read as the reverse complement.
CGGGAGCCGCATCACCCCACGGTGGCACTGTGCTATGATTTTCAGCTGATGGAGCAGCTCCCCACGGAAGAATATGACATGCCGGTGGACGCGGTGCTGCGGTATCCGCCCGCCCCATAAAGGAGGCAAACATCATGGATCTGACATACCGAAAAGCCACCTTGTCCGATCTTTCGCTGCTGGTAGACATTCGCATTGAGTTCATGCTGGCGGCCAATCACCTGCCGGAGGACACGGATATGTCCCGCCCCCGCCGTTTGACGGAGGCCTATTACCGCCAGGCGCTGACGGACGGCACCCACACCGCTTTTCTGGTCTTTGACGGCGATGCCTTTGTGGGCACCGGCGCCGTGAGCTACTATCAGGTGATGCCCACCTATTGCAATCCCACCGGGCGCAAGGCCTACATCATGAACATCTATACCCGCCCCGCCTGGCGCCGCCGGGGGATCGCCCTGCACACGCTGAACCTGCTGGTAGACGAGATCCGCCGGCAGGGCATCACGTTCATCTCGCTGGAAGCCACTGACATGGGCCGGCCGGTGTATGAAACATACGGCTTTCGCCCCATGACGGACGAAATGAAGCTGCCGGAGGACGTCCCCACACGCAAAGACCTCCTTTGAACCGTTTTTTCGCTTTGTTTCAAAAGAAAAGCGCTGCCCCTCCGGAGTCCATTAAACAGCAAAACGCCCGCTGATGGCAAGCGGGCGTTTTTTTCATAAAGGGCATGATTCGGTGAAGCCGCAGATCAAAGCGCGCCGCCGCTTTTCAGGATCGTCCCATGCGGCGCCGACAGGGCGAAGGTCACGCTCATGATCCATGCTGTCAAACGCAAACGCAGGAATTTTTCCACTCAAATCTTGGCCCCTCCTCACCTATCACGCCACTTGGCAAAAATCCAGCTTTTTGAAGGACTTTTTGTGATGCGATGTTGTGGGGGTCAGTCTCTGCCTCAATGTGCAGTACACCCGGTTGTTCAGAGGCCCACTGAGTCACGGCAATCACAGCCTCCGTGGCCAAGCCTCTGCCTTCATATTCCGGGTAGATGCCGTATCCTATTTCAACAGTTCCGTTTTCGTTGAGCCCTTTAAAGCACAGATCTCCCACAAATGGTCTGTTTTCTTCCTTAAGCTGCATCATCCACACTGTATACCAGAGGTGCTGCTCCGGATGATTGATGCATCCGGCAAGCATTTCAGAATAGGCCTGCTTCATTTCCGCGCTGCGTTCTTTTTCAATTTTACTCTTGAGTTCTTCCGTGGAGATAGGTAATATGATCATTCGTTCGGTCGTTATCGCTGTCATTGGTTGACTTCCTTTCAAATAAAAGCACTTATCCCATTGAGACTGTAAAAACGGCAAAACCATTTTCCTATGAATAAGCTAAAATAAACGTCCCTGCCCCACAGCCTCCGGTTGATCGGGCCTGCTGTTCGTCTATCATACAAAAGAAACGAACGGCATCAGGAAATGGCTGCGAATGACGCATCATTCGTAGCCATTTCCGTTTAACACTCACCCGGCCTTTCGGCAGGGCTTTTATAGTTTTATTTACCTGCCTGATTTTCCGCCGCGGAGAGGACATGGCTCATCAGCACCGCCGTGGTCACGGCGCCCACGCCGCCGGGGACCGGCGTAATGGCGCCCACCAGCGTCTCCACCTCTTCCCAGCAGACGTCGCCGGTGATACCACCCCGGCCTTCGTTTCTGGTCTTGTCCCAGTTCACGGAAACGTCCAGAAGGATGGCGCCGGGCTTCACAAATTCGCCGGTGACGCTGTTTTTTACACCGGTCGCAGAAAGCAGGATGTCCGCCTCTCTGGCCACAGCCGCGATGTCACGGGTCTTGGTGTGGCACACCGTCACAGTGGCGTCTCGGCTCAAAAGCAAGGCGCCGGCCGGTCTTCCCACCACCGGTGAACGGCCGATGACCACCGCCCGTTTCCCCCGGCAGTCGAGGCGGTAGTGATCCAGGATCTCCATGCAGGCCTGGGCCGTGCAGGGCGGAAAGCCCGTCTTTTTCCCCAGAAACACACCGGCGGCGGAAAGATCGGTGCAGCCGTCCACATCCTTGGCGGCATCCAGCACGTTGCAGATTTCGCTCTCCTTGTGCTTCAGATGCGGCGGCAGCGGACGCAGCAGCAGTACGCCGTGAACAGAATCATCGGCGTTGAGTTCTTTCAGCACCGCCGTCAGCTCTTCCGCCGCCACAGTTTCCGGCACTTCCCGCTTCACCACGGCGACGCCCACCTCGGCGGCGCGCTTGCAGGCGCCCTTTTCATAGGCCATGTCGGAGGATTTTTCCCCGCAGCGCACAATGCACAGCGTAGGCATCACGCCACGCTTCCGCAGCGCGGCCGTGCGGGCCTTGCCCGCTTCGTTTAACGCGGCGGCCACCGGCGCGCCCAATAACAATCTTGCCATATTCTCTCTCCTTACCGGTCAAAGCCGTCTCGTACCGTCTGATAAATGCCGTCAGCAAGAGGTTCATAGCGCTCCAGCATCTTCCGGCACTCCGCTTCCATGGCCTGCGCTCTCTCTCGGTTTTTCATGGCGGCGGTATTGATCCGCACATTGAGAGAAGCCGCCTGCATGGCCGCCTTCAGGCACACGGCGGCGCAACCCGCGTCGGACACGGCCAGACGAGAGCCTTTCTCCGCCAGCACGGCCACCAGTTCAAGCCCCCGAGCGCTGAGCGCCATGATGTGCAGCGGCACAAGGCAGGCGTCCGCCGTGGCGCTTTCCAGCACCGCCTCCCGCTCCGGGTTATCCTTGGCGATGCCGTAGGCCAGTGCCAGCGGCGCGAAGCCCTCGGCGTCCGCCTCCACCTGGCAGAGCAGCTGCTCCTGCAGATCATCGCACTGCGCCTTCAGATCGCGGATCTCCGCTTCTACGTCGGCGTATTTTTTCTTTCCCAGCGTCAGCGACGCCACCATGCCGCCAAGGGCGGTGCCGATGGCGCCCACCAGCGCTGCCGCGCCGCCGCCGCCGGGCACCGGCTCGCTGGAGGCCAGCACCCGCACAAAATCACGGCAGCTGTTTTCTGTCAAATCCATTTGTCGCTCCTTTAAAACAATCCCGAAATCACGCCGTTTTCGTCCACGTCGATCTTCTCCGCGGAGGGCACCTTGGGCAGCCCCGGCATGGTCATAATGTCGCCTGTCATCACCACCAGAAAGCCCGCGCCTGCGGACACCTTCACGTTTTTCACCGTCACGGTGAAGCCGGTGGGCGCGCCCAGCCGGGCGGCGTCGTCGGTGAGGGAATACTGGGTCTTGGCCATGCAGACGGGCAAACCCCCAAAGCCAAGGGCCGTGAGCTGTCTGATCTGCTTGGCGGCATTGGCGGTAAAGGCCACATCCTTGCCGCCGTAAATCTTCTGCACGATGGCGGTGATCTTCTCCTCGATGGAGAGGGACAGGTCGTAGGCATAGGTAAAGTCACCGGGCGTCTCGCAAAGGCGCAGGACTTCCTTCGCCAAAGCCTCGCCGCCGGCGCCGCCCTTTCTCCACACCTCGCTGAGGGCCACGTTGACGCCCAGCTTTTTGCACTCGCTTTCGATCAGCGCCAGCTCCGCGTCCGTATCCTGAGGGAAGCGATTGATGGCCACCACGCAGGGCAGGTGGAACACGTTTTTCATGTTGGACACATGGCGTAGCAGATTGGGAAGGCCCGCTTGCAGCGCCGCCAGATTTTCCGTCCCCGTCTCCGCCTTGGGAACGCCGCCATTGTACTTCAGCGCCCGGGCGGTGGCCACGATGACCACGCAGTCGGGCCGGATGCCGGTCATACGGCACTTGATGTCCAGAAACTTTTCCGCGCCCAGATCCGCGCCGAAGCCCGCCTCCGTCACGGTGTAGTCTGAAAGACGCATGGCCATGCGGGTGGCGGTGACGGAGTTGCAGCCGTGGGCGATGTTGGCAAACGGCCCGCCGTGGACGAAGGCTGGGGTATGCTCCAGCGTCTGCACCAGATTGGGCTTGATGGCATCCTTCAAAAGCGCCGCCATGGCGCCCTGGGCCTTCAGATCGCCGGCGGTGACGGGCTCCTCGTCGTAGGTATAGCCCACCACCATGCGGGCAAGGCGCGCCTTGAGGTCGGTGATGTCGGAGGCCAGGCACAGCACGGCCATGATCTCGGAGGCCACGGTGATGTCGTAGCCGTCCTCTCTTGGGACACCGTTGATGCGGCCACCCAGGCCGTCGGTGATGAAGCGCAGCTGCCGGTCGTTCATATCCACGCAGCGCTTCCAGGTGATGCGCCGGGGGTCGATGTGCAGGGCGTTGCCCTGATAGATGTGGTTGTCCAGCATGGCGGCCAGAAGGTTGTTGGCCGCGCCGATGGCGTGGAAGTCGCCGGTAAAGTGAAGGTTGATGTCCTCCATGGGCACCACCTGGGCATAGCCGCCGCCGGCGGCGCCGCCTTTGATGCCGAACACGGGCCCCAGCGATGGCTCCCGCAGGGCCACCATGGACTTCTTGCCCAGATGCCGCAGGGCATCGGCAAGGCCGATGGTGGTGGTGGTTTTGCCCTCTCCGGCAGGGGTGGGATTGATGGCGGTGACCAGGATCAGCTTGCCGTCGTGTCTTTGTTCCTGGCGCAAAAGCCGGGTATCCACCTTGGCCTTGTAACTGCCGTAGGGTTCCAGATCTGCCTGATCCACGCCCGCTTCACGGGCGATGTCGGTGATAGGACGCAGGGCGGTGGCCTGCGCGATCTCGATATCCGATTTGTAAGTCATCGTGGTATCCTCTCTTTCAAAAAACGCCCCTGTGGCATTGGTATACTTCTATTTATTTAATAACAGTACCGCCAATTTTGCAATAACTTTTGCTAAAAAAATGGTAAAAACGAAAAACAGCTCTTGCATCCCCGCGGGAATTGACTATAATCAAAAGCAAGCCGCCAAGGCGGCAAAAACCAATCTCGTGGAGTAGGCAAGACGCGTTAAGTACCGGCGGATGGGAGGTCGCCGCCGGGCGAAGGGATGTTTCCCGCGGTGTCTTGCCGCTGCCGCCACAGATGGGGCGTCCTTGCGCCCACTTTGGTACGGACAGTTGCATACTTCCCCTAACCTCCTCCCTATTTTTTAAGGAGGCTTTTTTCATGTCCCAAACTTTTTCCACCCCGTTTTCCCGTGACTACTGGCGCTGCGCCGCCGCCGAACTCAAGAGCACCCGTATGTTGGTCTTTGCAGCGCTGATGATCGCGCTGCGTGTATCGCTCAAATCCCTGGCCATCCCCGTGGGGGACAATCTTTTCATCTATGTGGGCTTTTTTGTCAACGCGCTGGGGGCCATGGTCTTTGGCCCCGTGGTGGCGCTGCTGGCCGCGGCTGTGAGCGACACCCTGGGGGCGCTCCTCTTTCCCACCGGTGCCTATTTCTTCCCCTTCATTTTTGTGGAGATGCTGGGCAGTCTGCTGTTCAGCCTTTTCCTCTACCGGGCCCAGCTCACGGCCTGGCGCATCATTTTTTCCCGGTTCGCCGTCAGTTTCCTGTGCAATCTGGTGCTGACACCTTTTATCATGTACTACTACTACCTCTTTGTGCTGGGTAAGACCTACCGTCTTTTGAGCCTGCCCCGGGTCATCAAGAACCTGGCTCTGCTGCCGGCGGAATGTGTGCTGCTGGTGCTGTTCCTGGGGGTGATGGTGCCCTTGATGAATCGCCTTCATTTCACCGACTATGTGATTTCCACCGACGGCATCCGCCTTACGAGGAAACACGGGGCAGTGATCGCAGGGCTTTTCGTTCTGGCGGCGCTGTTCGTGGCCTTTTATTACGGCGTCTATACCGCCTCCTCTTCCCAGATCATGCTCTTCGGTCAGACGGTGTCCATTCCTCCCTGGCTGCAAAAGAGCTAAGACTCTATATCACGCAAAAAGGGACTGCCTTTCGGCAGTCCCTTTTGTTTTATTTCAGCCAGTCCAGCAGACCCGGCTTCTCTTCGTGCGTCACGCCGATGGCGGCGGCAAGGATCTGCGCCGCGTCGGAGCGCTTGAGCGGTGTCTCCGTGGTGGAAGAGCCGAAGCAGCCGGCGCTGATAACGCCCACCGACTGGAGGTTGGCCATGGCCTGATCCCTCTCCATGGGGCCGGGGGAGACCACATTGGTCACATCCAGAATGCGGTTCATGATGGTGGCCGCCTCGCCCAGGGTAATGGCCGAGGAGGCGTCGAAGGCAACGCCCTCCGTGGTGGAAACGCCGTCTATGATGCCGGCCTTCAGCGCGGCGGAGGCGTAGGACTTGGCCCAGGTGGGGATGGCGCCGTCGTCGCAAAAGCCCGTCATGGTGACCTGATCCAGTTTTTTCACGCCCGTAGCCTTCATGGCCATGGCCAAAAACTCACTGCGTGACACGGTTTCGTCGGGGGAAAAGAAGTAGTCGTCCCCCACCCTGCATCCGGTGAAGACGCCGTTTTCCGCCAGGCAGATCGCGGCGGCATGGGCCGCGGAGTCCGTCATATCCTCATAGGTGACCTTGCTCTTGTTTTTCTTGATGGTCACCGTGACCTGGGCGGGCGTGGAGACCTGTCCGTCGTTGTTGATGGCCACATAGGCGAAAGCATCCTTTCCGGTTTTCCCCTCCTTGGGGATATATTTGAAGTTGGCGGTACCCTCCTCGATGGTGACGCTGCCGTTTTTCGGCTCTGTCTGCAAAGCGTAGGTGACAGCGCCTTCGGCCACAGAGGTAAAGGTGCCTGTGATGGGGATGTCCTCATAGGTGGCCAGTTCCAGGTTTTGCGCGATGGGTGCGCCCTCGGCGGCAGTGGATGCGGCCTGTTTGTCCTTTTTGAACAGGGCAAAAGCGGGCGTGGTCAGCGACACCGTCAGCAGCAGTGCCAGACACACGCCCAGCCCCCGCCGCAGATAGGTGCCCTTGCGCTTGTTTTCGTTCAAAGCAATAACCTCCTTTTGCGGTATCTTGTGTGGCTATTGTTTGTCAGAAAATCAAGGTTATGCAAAAAAAGAGACCCGAAAGAAAAACTTTCGGGTCTCTGCCGGGACCAAAAAAGAGAACTTTTACCGCAGCCATTCCGGCAGCGACCTTTTTTTCACGCCAGAGACAAGCCCCATGGCAGCGAACATGGTCACAAGGGAGGAGCCTCCATAGCTTAAAAACGGCAGCGTCAATCCGATGACGGGCATCACAAAAAGGCACATGCCGATGTTCTCCACCATCTGAAAGATCATCACGGAGGCGATGCCCACACAGATATAGGCGTCCAGGCGGCTGTTGGCGTTTTTGGCCACCACCAGGCACCGGATGATAATGACCGCCAGCAGGGCGATGACCAGCAGGCACCCCAGCATTCCCAGCTCCTCGCCCACCACAGAGAAGATGAAGTCCGTATGCCGGGCGGGCAGGCTGCCGCTGTATTCGCTCTGGGTTTGGGTGCCTTTAAAAAGGCCCTGCCCCGTGAAGCGGCCGGAGCCCAGCGCCAGCAGGCTGCGGGTCTGGTGCCAGCCCACGCCCTGGGGGTCCAGATCGTGTTCAAAGAGGATGCGAAAGCGCATCTTCATATACTCAGGGATCTTGTCCTTTTCCCACAGCAGGTAAAAGCCGATGCCGGCCACGGCGCCGCCGGCCAAAAACCACCGCAGCGCCATCCCTGCGGCAAAGGCCATGCCGATAAAGGCGAAGACGTAGACCAGGGCGCTTCCCATGTCGGAGGAGACCACATAGATGAGCCCCACCATAAACAGCAGGTGTCCGGCCAGCATGGCCACGTTGGAAACGGATTTCAGATCTCTTTTGTCCTTGAGCCAGACCAGTTGCTTTGCCAAAAGCATGATAAAGGTCAGCTTCACGATCTCGGCGGGCTGGATGTCCGTGGGCAGCCAGGGTGCGGAAAGCCAGGCCCGGTTGCCGCCCACCTCTTTCCCCAGAGGGGTCAGCAGCAGCAGGATGAACCCCACGTTGAAGCCCAGGAGCCACTTCCACCGTTTGATCAACGGCTGCAAGTCCACCATGGAAATGATAAAATACAAAAAAATGCCGATGACCAAAGCCGCACCCTGCACCAGCAGGTACCGGCGTGAGCCGGTATAGTGAGTGGCGCTGGCGATCATCAGCAGGCCAAAGGCGGATGCCGCGCAGCACAAACTCAGCAGTACCAGGTCGGCCTGCTGCAATACATCCGCTATTAAATCTTTTATTCTGCCAAACATTGCGTACTTCCTCAGTATAAAGATTACTTTAGTTTACCACAAGAAGTTTTCCCTGTAAACGGGCGGAAGCGCTTTCCATTTCTTATTTTCTGTGGTATAATAAAACGATTTTGGGGAAAGGGGCGTTTTCATGGAATATTTGTCTCACACTACGGCGGAGACGGAGTCCATCGGCGCGTCGCTGGGGCAGCGGCTTTTGCCCGGTTCGGTGCTGGCTTACCGGGGTGATCTGGGCATGGGGAAGACCGCTTTTACCCGCGGCCTTGCCAAGGGGCTTGGCTTCACCGGCCGCGTCACCAGCCCCACCTTCACTATCGTCAATGAATATGAAGGACGCATCCCTCTTTTTCACTTTGATATGTACCGTCTGGGCAGCTCGGAGGAGCTGTTTGACATCGGGTGGGAGGACTATCTCTCCCGCGGCGGCGTCTGCGCCGTGGAGTGGAGCGAACGGGTGACGGACGCTCTGCCGCCGGATACGGTGTGGGTGGAGATCCGCCGTCATCCGGAGGAAGAGGGCTGGCGCGTTATTACGATCACAGGAGGGAATCTGGCTTGAAGATACTGGCATTGGAAACCTCGGCCCGGAGCGTGTCCGCCGCGGTGACAGAAGGCGGCGTTCCTCTGGCCTATGCCTACCAGAACACGGGCATGACCCACAGCCGCACCCTGATGCCGCTGGTGGACGGTCTTTTGCGAAACAGCGGTCTGACCCTGGCGCAGATGGATATTGTGGCGGTGGCGGCGGGGCCGGGTTCTTTCACCGGCATCCGCATCGGCATCGCGGCGGCCAAAGGCCTTGCCTGGGCGTCGGAGAAGCTGTGCTGCGGTGTCTCCACGCTGGACGCCATGGCGCGGAACGTGCCGCTGTTTGAAGGGCTGGTGATCGGTGCCATGGATGCCCGCCGCCAGCAGATCTATAACGCGGTGTTTGAACAGCGCGGCGGCGTTCTCCGGCGGCTGACGCCCGACCGGGCCCTTTCCCTGGCGGAACTGGCCGCGGAGCTGCGAAATGAAAAAAAAGAAGAAATTCCGAAAATAATAGTTGGAGATGGTGCCCATCTGTGTTATACTTTTCTGTTGGAACAGGGAATCCTCTGTCAGATGGCACCGCCCGCCGCTCTGATGCAGAATGCCATCGGTGTGGGACAGGCTGCCGCCGTGCTGGCCCGGGAGGGCCGGCTGGTCACGGCACAGCAGCTGCTCCCCGTCTATCTCAGGATGTCTCAGGCGGAGCGGGAAAAACTGGCAAGGGGCGAAAAGACGACTGTTGAGTAAAAAAATTGAATTATTTGGAGGAGTAGAACGATGTATAGCGAAAGAGTTCATGTGATGGATCACCCTCTGGTCGCACACAAGCTGAGCATCATCCGCGACAAGAACACCAGTGTAAAGGATTTCCGGGAACTGGTATCCGAGATCGGCATGCTTATCACGTATGAAGCCACCCGTGATCTGCCGCTGACCACCACGGAAGTGGAGACCCCCATCTGCAAGGCGACGGTTCCCACTCTGGCGGGCAAGAAGTTCGCTGTCGTTCCTATCCTCCGTGCCGGCCTCGGTCTTGTGGATGGTGTGCTGCGTATGGTGCCCTCCGCCCGTGTGGGCCATATCGGTATGTACCGTGACGAAGTGACGCTGGAGCCCCATGTTTACTTCTGCAAGATGCCCAAGGATGTGGCGGAGCGTGACATCATCATTGTCGATCCCATGCTGGCCACGGGCGGTTCCGCTGTGGCCGCCATCAGCGAAATGAAGAGCCGCGGCTGCAAGAACATCAAGCTGATGGTGCTTCTGGCCGCTCCCGAAGGGGTGGAGCGTGTCACCCGTGAACACCCCGACGTGGATCTTTACTGCGGCGCGGTGGACGATCATCTCAATGAAAACGGCTATATCGTTCCGGGTCTCGGCGATGCCGGTGACCGGATCTTCGGCACCAAGTAAGGTCTTCCCCTCCACGCTTCCAACCAATCCATATAAAGTAGAACGAGCCTGCATGACACATCATGCAGGCTCCTTTTTTCTGCTCAAAAGCGGCAGCCGCCTTGTGAAAAAGCAAAAGCGTCAGTGTTTGTTCAGCAGCCTTGCCACCGCCGGACGGTGGAGACACATGGCGCCCTTTGGGCAAAACTCCTGACAGCAGAAGCAGCGGATGCACCGTTTGGTGTCGATGCGGGGCTTCCCCCTCTCCATGGTGATGGCATGGGCAGGACACACCTGGGCGCACTCGCCGCAGCCCACACAGATATCCGGCTGCAAGCGGGGCCGGGCGCACATGGCACAGGCGGCCGCCTTGCCGAAGATCCGGCCGGCTATGCCCTTCATCTCGTTGCGAAATTCGATGCTGTTGAGTTTTTCCATCACCTGATAGTCGATGACACAAAAGGACCGCCAGTCCCCCAGCACCGTCAGCTCCTCCGCCGTTTCCGGGCAGAGCCCCCGTTCCAGCCCCGCCGCCAGCGTGGGCACGCCTTCCTTGGAAAGGCCGATGAGCCTGGCTGCCAGGAGATCCGCGCAGCTGGAGGAACGGCTGCCCAGCAGGCATCCCATCTGCCGGGGCGTTCCGGCGGTGGGGCCGTTGCCCTCCATGGCGACGACGGCGTCGATGAGATGGAGGGCCGGGTGAAAATACAGATTCAGATCCACCAGCATATTGGCAAAGTCCCGCCCGTCGGGAAAGCGAAAATGGTACTCCGGCTTTACCGTGCCAGGGATGGTGCCGAAGAGGTTTTTCACCGCCGCCGACATCCCCATCATGGCATGGGTCTTGAGCTTGGCAAAGTTGATGATGAGGTCAGCCTCGTTCAGCCAGGCGGTGTAGAGGAATTTCCGGGCCTTGAGGCCATCCGGAAAATCCGCCTCCCGCTCCTCAAAATTGTCGTTAAGCCGTGCCCCCGCTTCCTCCACGGCCTTCAATCCCGCCACAGCGTATACCCGGCGCACATAGCCGGGGGTAAAAGGGCCGCCGGGGCTATCGCCCACCGTTACCTCCGCTCCCCGCTCCGTCAAAAGGCGGCACAGCTCCGAGAGCATCACCGGATGGGTGGTGGTGGCCTTTTCCGGGCGGCAGCCGGTGATCAGGTTTGCCTTGACGGCGATCTTCATCCCGGGCCGGATCTCTTTCCAAAAGTCCAGTGCCGTCAGCGTCTCTTCCAGCGCTTGACGCACTCGCTCCGGCTGATAGTCGCCGCAGGATACCACGCTCACCGGCTGAAACATAGCTGGGTCCCTCCCTTATTTGTCATTTTTGCCTATCATATCACAGTCCTTTCCCTGTCACAAGAGGTCTTTTGTCACTAATAAATAACTCCCCTGTCAAAAAAAGAGATGGCTTTGTCGATTATTTTGCTTGCGTATCTCAAAAAGTTAGCGTATACTAACTATAGACGTTAGAAGAAGCTAACTATGGAGGAGAGCAAGATGACATTGAACAAATTGGCGATTGGCCGGAAGGCCGTCATCAAGCAGGTAGGGAGCAGCGGCGTACTGCGCTGCCGTCTGCTGGATATGGGGCTGATCCCCGGCACGGGAGTGGAGATCCGGAAGGTGGCGCCCATGGGGGATCCCATGGAGCTGTATATCCGGGGTTATGCGCTGACCCTGCGGCGGGAAGAGGCGAAAGAGATTGAAGTAGAGGCGGTGCAGGAATGATCTTTGCGTTGGCTGGCAATCAGAACTGCGGCAAGACCACACTGTTCAATCAGCTCACCGGCTCCAACCAGCATGTGGGCAACTTTCCCGGCGTCACGGTGGAGCAGAAGTCGGGGCTGATCCGGGGGCAGAAGAACTGCTCGGTGGTGGATCTGCCGGGCATCTATTCCATGCGCCCTTATACGGACGAAGAGATCGTTACCCGGGACTTTATTCTTAATGAGAAGCCGGACGGTCTTATCAATATTGTGGACGCCACCAATATCGAGCGCAATCTGTACCTGACACTGCAGCTCATGGAGATGCACATTCCCATGGTGCTGGCGCTGAACATGATGGATGAGGTGCGCTCCAGCGGCGGCACCATCGACGTGGACGGTATGTCCGCGGCGCTGGGGATCCCGGTGGTGCCCATCTCCGCGGCGAAAAACGAAGGCATTGAAGAGCTGGTGCGCGTGGCCGTGCAGACCGCCCGTGAAAAGCAGTATTCCAAGGTCACGGACTTCTGCGAGGCAGGCCCTGTCCACCGGTGCATCCATTCGGTGTGCCACATGATCGAAGACCACGCCCAGCAAAGCGGCATCCCCATTCGTTTTGCCGCCGTGAAGCTCATCGAGGGCGACAGCGCGGTCACCGACCGTCTGGGCATCCATCAGGGTGAGCGTGACGCCATCGGCCACGCGGTGGAGCAGATGGAGCAGGAGCGGGGCCTGGACCGCAACGCCGCCCTGGCGGATACCCGCTATCACTTCATTGAAGAGGTCTGCTCCAAAACCGTGGTCAAGTGCCACGAGAGCCGGGAGCGTCAGCGCAGTATCCGCATCGACACGGTGCTCACCGGGCGCTACACCGCCATTCCGGTGTTCCTGTTCATCATGCTGGGCATTTTTTACCTGACCTTCAATGTGATCGGCTCTTTTTTGCAGGATCTCCTCTCCCGTGGCATCGACGCCCTGGGCACGGTGGTCAGCGCGGCGCTGACGGCCTATGGCATCAATCCGGTGGTACATAGCCTTGTGATGGACGGCATTTTCGCGGGCGTGGGCAGTGTGCTGTCGTTTTTGCCCATCATCGTGGTGCTGTTCTTCTTTCTCTCCATTCTGGAGGACACCGGCTATATGGCCCGGGTGGCCTTTGTGATGGATAAGCTGCTGCGGAAGATCGGTCTTTCCGGCCGCAGCATCGTGCCGCTGCTCATCGGTTTCGGGTGCAGCGTCCCCGCCATCATGTCCACCCGCACGCTGGCCAGCGAGCGGGACCGAAAGATGACCATTTTCCTCACGCCTTTCATGAGCTGCAGCGCCAAGATCCCCATTTACGCAGTGTTCACCGCGGCGTTCTTTCCCCGCTATCAGGCGCTGGTGATGATGGCTTTGTATCTCATCGGTATTCTGGTGGGCATTCTTTTCTCCCTTTTGATGAAAAAGACGGTCTTCCGTGGCAATCCCGTTCCCTTTGTGATGGAACTGCCCAACTACCGTTTCCCCTCTCTCAAGTCGGTGCTGCTCCTCATGTGGGACAAGGCTAGGGACTTTTTGGAGCGTGCCTTCACGGTGATTTTTGTGGCCACACTGATCATCTGGTTTTTGCAGACCTTTGACACCCGTCTCAACGTGGTGACGGACAGCTCCGCCAGCCTTCTGGCTCTGGTGGGACAGTGGCTCTCCCCCGTATTTGCGCCGCTGGGCTTCGGTGACTGGCGCGCGGTAACGGCGCTGATCTCCGGCTTTATCGCCAAGGAGTCCGTGATCTCCACGCTGGGTATTTTGCTGGGCGGCGCTTCCCTTTCCGGGCTCTTCACCATGCACAGCGCCGTCAGTTTCTTGCTCTTCACGCTGCTCTACACGCCCTGCGTGGCGGCGGTCTCGGCCATTCGCCGGGAGCTCCGCTCCGGCTGGGGAGCCGCCGGCGTAGCCGCCATGCAGTGCAGCATCGCCTGGGTGCTGTCCTTCCTTGTGTATCAGCTCATCGCTTTGTTGTAAAGGAGCTTTATATGAACCCATTGGATATTCTGGTCCTCGTGCCCATCGGAGCATGGCTGGTCTACTCTCTGCGCCGCATGAGGCGCGTCAGAAAAAGCGGCGGCGGATGCTGCGGTGACTGCGGTCACTGCAGCGGCGGTCACTGCAGCGGCGGTCACCGCTGAGCCCTCTTCCCCCTATAATTAAGAAGTCCCGGACTGTTTTCAGTCCGGGACTTCTTTGTTTGCGTTCAGATCACTTTTCTCTCCCCCGCAGCATTCCAAACATCCGCTGTATGCTGGGAGCGCTGCCCTTGTAAAGGGACATCATCTCATAGACCTTGCCCGCCAACACGGTGAGCAAAAGTGTGCACACCAGCACCAGCGCCAGGGAGAGAAGTCCCGTCCACAGGGGCGTCTCCCCGATGAGTACCCGCGCCGGTGTCACCAGAATGGCCGTCAGCGGGAAGTAGTCCAGCCACCGGGCGGAAGAGGACATACCGTTCATACCGCCGGCGTAGAGGCAGCAGAAGAAGCTGATGACCAGCGCCATCACAAACAGCACATTGGTGGACGACAGATCCTCCGGCTTTCCGGCAAGAGATCCGCCGATGGAAGCCAGCGCGCAGTAGAGCAGGAATCCGGCCAGTACGATGGCGATGGCGATCACCACCGCCGGCAAGCTGAACATACCGCTGAGCAGGTCAAAGGAATCAAAAATACGGATCAGGCCCATGGTGGTATCAGGGTGGATGGCCCTGGCGATGCACGTGCCGGCGGCAAAGCCGCCTGCAAGTCCCAGCAGTACGCACACCAGCTGCAAAAAGCCCGCCAGCGCGATGGCCAGCACCTTGCCCAACACCATCGCTGCCGGCTTTACCGTCACCAAAAAGAAGTCCATCAGCTTGGAGGTTTTTTCAAGAATTACGCTGTTGGCCACACCCTGTCCGTACAGCAGGATCAGGAAGTAGAGCACCATGATGTTGAGGTACGGGATTACCATGCCTATCACCTCCCGGGCGGGATTGCCGCTCCCGTCCGTATCGGCCTTCACACTCTGCACCTGGGTGGTTACCTGCGCCCGCTGGGTGATACCGGCTTTCATCTGCAAAATGGCAGGGAACCCGGCGTCCAAAAGCTGCGCGTAGCTGTCCGCATCCTGCTGCCCCAAGGCGGAGTTCTCGGGCAAAAGCACCTGTACCCGGTAGCCTTTGCCGTTCTGCTCCATTACCACCACCAGCGTGGCGTCGTCGGAGGCGGCCAGGGCGCTGTCCACGGAGCTGTCGGCCACATAGGCAAAGCCGTCCAAGCCCGGCACACCCATGGCGTTGAGCCGCGACAGGTCGGCCGGTGCCCCCGGCGTACAGTCCACCACCCGAATGGTCTCCGCCGCGCAGACGCCCTGCGCCGAAGGCTCCTCCCGGTGGCTCTCCACCGCCGCCATGATGCCGGCGGGCAGCAGGAGGCAGGAAAGGGCGATCAAAAGCGTGGTCAGCCAATAGCCTTTGCGTTTGGTCTGCTGGCAGAAGGTGAAGGCGAACACCTGTGAAAAGCCTTTTAAGTTTCCCATCATCTCGCACCCTCTCTCTTTCTCTTCGCCATGGACAAAAGCTGCTTCAAGCGGACACGGCTGCCCCGGTGGATGATCAGCTCCGCGTAGACACGGGAAGCAAACAGGGCCAGCAGGCAGATCACCAGTGCCTGAATGACCCACGAGAGCGCCAGGATCTCAAAGCCGATCCGCCCGACGGCATACTCCACCGGCGCGCAGAACACCGACACCAGCGGCAGCAGCGACAGCACGGTGGCCATTGTGGTGCTGCCGGAGATACTGCCGAAGACGGAGACCATATAGCCCGCCATCACCAGCATCACCACCACGCCGTTGGCGGCCTCCATATCCTCCGTGCCGGAGCAGCAGGCGCCGGAGATGCCGCCCACGATGGATACCGTCAGATAGCCCAGCGCCAGCGAGACCAGCGCGATGGCAATCACGCCCGCCAGATGGACCCCGTCCACGTGCATGGCCGGCACCACCTGACGCAGCGCGCCCATGGCAGAGAATTGGAACAGTGCCCCTGCCGCCAGCGCTGAGAGAACAGCGCCCGCCAGCATCACCAGCAGGAAAACGAACACATAGGTCATCACCGCCAGGATCTTGCCTGTCAAAAGCGCCAGAGGCTTCACGCTGATCATCAGCAACTCCACCAGCTTGGAGCTTTTTTCCTCAATGACGGCGCGGATGATATAGGCGGTGGTCACGGTGCAAAGCATCATCACCACCAGGGCATAGCCGTACTGCAAGATGAACCGCTCGCCCATCCCGCTGCCGCCGTCATCCGTCCCGGCGGCTGCGTCCAGTGCCTGATAGTCCGAGGCGTTGGCGGTACTTATCTTGTAATCGGCGTCCGCCACGGAAAGCTGCTCTTGTGTGATCCCCTGGCGCAAAAGAGCCTCCTCCGACGCGCGTTGCTGCAAAAAGGCGGAAAGCCGCTGCAAATCGCTGTCGGCAAGCTCGCTGTCCTTCCCGGCGCTGACGCTGATGGCGTAGGCGTCTCCCTGAGACGTCATCACTGCCAGGGCCTCCTTGCCCCCCAGAGTATCGGGCGCGGCAACGGTGGTAAAGCCGGTTTTGCTCCAGTATGTATTCCCCTCCCAGCCGGAGAGTGTCAGATCGGTTTCGTTTTGTACGTAGACGGTGCGGATGTTGCTGGTGTCTTCCATCATATTGCCGCCCAGCGAGACCACGCCGTCCTTTTGCAGCATGGCCAGCACCGGCATACTGATGAGCACCAGCAGCAGCATGATGGCGCCCGTGATGAGGTTGGCCCGGCTTTTGGCATACTGCCGCAGCGTGAAGCCAAATACCTCGCCCGTGCCTTTGAAGTCGTTTTTACTCAGCTTCATTGGCCTGCCCCACCTTTTCCACAAAGATCTCATGCAGCGACGGCTCCCGCAGATCAAAGGTGATCACCGGCACCTTGTTTTGGATCAGCCGTCCCAGCAACTCGTTGGCCTGCTCCTCGCCGGTCACCTTCAGACGGTACTCGTGCTCCTTTTCCGTCACCAGGCGCACCCCCGTTTCTTCCAGAAACGGCGTGATGTCCCGCTCCACCTTCAGCGCCAGATTTACCCGGCCATAGCTCTTTTTAATGTCGTTGAGATGGCCCTGCAAAATGGCCTTGGAGCGGTTGAGGATGGTGATATCGGTGCAGAACTCCTCCACCGTGGCCATCTGGTGGCTGGACATGATGAGGTATTTCCCCTTGGCGATCTCCTCGCGGATGATGGAGTTGAATAGGTCAGTGTTCACCGGATCGAGACCGGAAAGCGGCTCATCCAGAATGAGCAGTTCAGGATCGGACAAAAGCGCCGTCATCAGCTGGATCTTCTGCTGATTGCCCTTGGAAAGCTGGTCGGCCTTCTTGGGCTTTTGGATCTTTCCACGGCTGCGGAAAGCCACGGTCTTTTTCTGCCCCAGCAGTGCCTCTTCCGGCGCGGCCTTGGGCATCTGGGGGTAAAGATATTCCTCCACCTCCAGCCGCTCGGCCCAGTACTTGATGCGCTTTTGGGCCTCGGAGCGGGACACGCCCCGCAGCGCCGCGAAGTAGACCAGCTGGTCCATCAGCTCATACTTGGGATAAAGGCCCCGTTCCTCGGCCAGGTACCCCACATTGCAGGTGGCGGTGTCCAGCGGCTTTCCCTGCCAGAGCACCTCGCCGCTGTCCCGGGAGAGCATTCCCAGCATCATGCGGATGGTGGTGGTCTTTCCGGCGCCGTTGGTGCCAAGCAGGGCGTAGACCCCCGGCTCCTCCATGCCAAAGCTCAGGTGGTCCACCACCACCTTGCCGCCGTAGCTTTTGCAAAGATTCTTTACGATCAGGCTCATCTTTCTTTGTTCTCCTTTTCTCTTATGATGGTCTCATGTGGACGTGTCGTTTTCTTCTTCCCAGAACAGTTCATCCAGCGTTTTTCCCAGCACCCGGCAAATGGCCAGGCACAGCCGGATGGTGGGGTTGTAGTCCCCTTTTTCCATGGCGTTGATGGTCTGACGGGAGACATGCACGGCATCGGCCAGCTCCTGCTGCGACAGATCCAGGGATGCCCGAGCCGCTTTCAACTTCAGATTTTTCATGCTTCCTCACCGTCGCCATTTCGGTCACGGCGCATTTTCAACAGCATCGCTCCAAAAAGTACCAGGAATAACACGCCGCACACCGGAGAAAGTAATTTCCAGTCCGCCAGGCCGTCGGTCATAAGCGTTCCTTCATGGAAGCTGGTGGCGGCGGCCAGTATCTGAACGACGGCCGTCATGCCAAAGAGGAACAGATAGGTTCTGGGTTTTTCCCGCAGTGTGATAAAGGCGTCGCCGCAAATGCATTGCACGGCGAACACGCCTGTGGCCGGGAAAATACCCATCACGCTGTCCACCCCGGGCTGCGCCCAGGGGCCCGCCGCCTGTGAGACCACAGCGTTGATCACCAGATACGCTGCCAGTGTAAAAAGCGCCGACCCATAGGCTTTTCCCCGTGCCAGCTTCTGCCGCTCATCAAAGGAGCCATCCCAGTCGACCCCCTCTTTTTTCTGCTTGCGCCGCTTCACCCAGCTGTCGGTGCATACGGCCGCAAGGCTCACCACAAGGCCTGTCAGAAAGCCCCACATTTCCGCATTCATTTTGCACGCCTCTCTTTCTATTGGCTAATTCTATAACAAGTCTTACATTTTGTCAAGTATATATTACATTTTGTAAGTTAAAATTTGACATCCGCCCATGGAAGTCGTTATTTTTTAAGATTTATTTAAACCGCCGCAGATAAAATAGTGCCACTTTGACAGCAGGGAAGGAACCCATCTATGGCCTCACAAAGAGAGCAAAGACCCTCGCCGCGGCAGCAAAGAGGAAAAGCCCGCCGCCGTCGGCAGCACAGGATACGGGTACTGGCAGCGTGTCTCCTTCTGGCAGGTATGGCGGTGGGGCTGGTGGCGCTGCTGCGGCCCGACGCGCCCGAAAGCGAAGCTGAGACCCCCGCGGAAGATCAGGCGGAAAGCACGCAGACACCCATTCACAAATCCTACTATACCGCCGAAGAGCTGGGTCTTCCCACCGTGGAGAGCCCTCTGGACGCGGACTTTGATGGCATTGACGATTATGAGGATATTCTGCTGGGGGCCCGGACCTATATCGCCACCCGCCCCTATTATGAAAGCAAGTATTACGAGGAAAATGACGGCTATCCCAACGATGGCTGCGGCGTCTGCACGGATGTGATCTGGAAAGCGCTGGAGGCGGCTGGGTATGATCTCAAGTCCCTGATGGATGCGGACATTGCCGCCCATCCAGAAGCCTATCCGGAGATTGAGTTTCCCGATCCCCATATTGATTTCCGGCGGGTGGAAAATCAGCTGATCTTCTTTCAGCGCTATGCCGAGAGTCTGCCCCTGACCTTTGACGATCCCTCTCAGTGGCAGCCGGGGGATATCGTGGTGTTTGAAGAGCACATCGCCATCTGTTCCGACCGCCGCAACGCCAAAGGCGTCCCCTTTATCCTTCACCACGGCAGTCCCCAGGACGGCGCCATCGAGGCCGATCAGATGTGGAAATATGTGGTGGTGGGACATTTCCGGTGGAACGGTTGAGGCCGTGTCAGGTTCCGACACCGTGCCGGACGTTTTTTCGGCGGCCAGGACGGCTTTCCTTTTGGGAAAGCCGTCTTTTTTGGATATTCCCGCGGATCACAGCGGCACATTTCGTAAAAATTTCACTTTTTGATTGCTTTTATCAAAAAATCTGTTATACTATTTTTGTATCTTTTGGGATAAAACTCTTCATACCCTTTCGTATGAAGCTTCTTATACATGGGTAAGATAGACCCGACAACAACTATGATCATAGGAGAAGGTGCCGATTTTGAATAAATATATGATCCGCGGCAACCGTCCGCTGTTTGGTGAGATCACCATCAGCGGCGCCAAAAATGCCGCTGTTGCCATTATTCCCGCTGCTTTAATGGTCGACGGCGTATGCCGTATTGAAAACATCCCCCAAATTAGCGATGTTTCGTTATTTTTTACCATTTTGGACGAGTTGGGCGCTCATATTCGCTCTCTGAATCCCCATGCAGTGGAGATCAACTGTCATAGTTTGCACAGTACCCATCCGTCTTATGACCTGGCCCGCCGGATTCGTGCCTCTTATTATCTGATCGGCGCGCTGCTGGGCCGTTTTGGCGAGGCCACTGTGGCCATGCCCGGTGGGTGCAATTTTGGTGTCCGCCCCATCGACCAGCATATCAAGGGCTTCACTGCCATGGGTGCCGAGGTCAGCGTGGAAGGCGGATTTATTCATGCCACGGCCAAGGGCAAGCGTCTCAAGGGTGCCAACATCTATCTGGATGTGGTTTCCGTGGGTGCCACCATGAACATCATGATGGCGGCTGTGCTGGCCGACGGTACCACCACCATTGAAAACGCGGCCAAGGAGCCTCATATCGTGGACCTTGCCAACTTCCTCAACTCCATGGGCGCCAACATCAAGGGCGCCGGCACGGATACCATCAAGGTATACGGCGTGGAGCGTCTGGGCGGCGGCAGCTACGCAATCATTCCCGACCAGATCGAAGCCGGTACCTACATGACGGCTGTGGCCGCCACCGGCGGACAGCTGCTCATTAAGAATATCATTCCCAAGCATATGGACTGCATTTCCGCCAAGCTGGTGGAGATGGGCGTCACGGTGGAGGAGGAGGACGATACCCTTCTGATCCGCCGGACGGAGCCGCTGGTGCGTGCCAATGTAAAGACCATGCCCTACCCGGGCTTCCCCACGGATATGCAGCCTCAGATCTCCACCGTTCTGGCCTTGGCCAGCGGCACCAGCATGGTGACGGAAAGCGTGTGGAGCAACCGTTTCCGCTATGTGGACGAGCTCAAGCGCATGGGCGCGCAGATCCAGGTGGACGGCAAGGTCGCGGTGATCGAAGGCATTGACCATTTTGTGGGTGCACCCATTCAGGCTTGTGACCTGCGGGCAGGAGCGGCGCTGGTGATTGCGGCGCTGGCCGCTCACGGCACAACGGAGGTTTCCTGTGTGCAGTATATCGAGCGGGGCTATGAAGACCTGGTGGGCAAGCTGCGTTCCGTGGGCGCGGACATCCGTGTGGAAGAGATCCCCGGGGACGAGTCCGATATAGAAGCCCATATCGGTTGATACTTTGTTTTCTGTCAGCGTTCGCTGCAGAGGCTGACGACTCCGTCGGCGGCCACTGCAGCGAGCGCTGTTCCTTTTTTATTCTGAACCTGCGAGGTACTTTGTTTTGACCACGATACATACCCTCTCCAGCGGTTCCGAGGGAAACAGCCTGCTTGTATCCTGCGGTGCCCTCCATTTTCTCATAGACGCGGGCATTTCCTGCCGCCGCATCAAAACCGCCTTGAGCCAGCTGTCTCTCGACCTTCCAGATGTCAGCGCCGTGTTCATCACCCACGAACACAGCGATCACATCTGCGGCCTTGCCACGCTGGTAAAGCATTACGCTCTGCCCGTTTACACCAGTTACGGAACCGCCGGGCAGCTTTCTCAGCGGATCGGCGGCATCACGCCGCTGCTACGCCCCCTTTCCTCAGGTACTTCGTTTTCCCTGGGTAATTGCTGCGTCACCGCCTTTTCCACCTCCCACGACACGGTGGAAAGCGTGGATTTCCGCATCGACACGCCGGACGGCGCGGCAGGCGTCCTGACGGATACCGGCTATGTGACGCCGGAGGCGGCGGACACGCTGCGTGGCGTTTCGCTCCTGGTGCTGGAGAGCAACCACGATGTGGAGTGTCTCACCTCCGGCCCCTACCCCTACTATCTCAAGCAGCGAATTCTGGGGACCAGAGGCCACCTGTCCAACGACGCCGCGGCGGACTTCGCGGTGGAGATGGCAGGCAGCGGCACCCGTGAGATCATTCTGGCCCACCTCAGCCGGGAGAACAACACCCCCGCCATGGCCTTTGACACGGTGGAGCGCCGTCTGCGGGCGGCCGGGTACGACCCGCGCCTGTCCATTGCGCCTCGGGGCACATTGAGCGAGTGCTATACGCTGGAGGGATCAACGTGCAAAAAGTAACGCTGTTGTGTGTGGGAAAGCTGAAAGAGTCTTTTTACCGTGACGCGGCGGCGGAATATGTCAAGCGCTTGCAGCGCTGGTGCAAGCCGGAGATCGTCGAACTGCCTGAAAGCCGTCTGCCGGAGGACCCCTCTCCGTCTGAGATCGTCCGGGCGCTGACGGCGGAGGGCGCGACAGTGCGGGAAAAGCTGCCCAAAGGCGGCGCGGTGATCGCGCTTTGCATCGAGGGGCAGGAGATGGACTCTCCGGCACTGGCCCGGCAGATAAGCGATTTCGCGGTGAGCGGTAAGACCCAGCTCACCTTTGTCATCGGCGGCAGCGTGGGACTTGCGCCGGAGATCAAGGCGCTGGCGGATGTAAAACTCTCCATGTCTCCCATGACGTTTCCCCATCATCTGGCACGCATCATGCTGCTGGAGCAGATCTACCGTGCCTATCAGATCACAGCCGGTACCCGGTATCATAAATAGAGGAAAGGACAAGGATCCATGAAAGACGATATCACCACTTGGGGCCGTTCCGATCAAAGCGGCGGCCCGGCATGGCCACTGAACGCGGTGGGAGAAAAAGAGAAGGCGGTACGCCTGAAGTTTGCCTTCGACTCCATGGCCGATGCGGACATGACCATCTCCTATCTGGCGGCTTATGGCATTCCCTGTTTCAAGTATTACGATCTGGACGGCGGCGCCGGAAAAGTTATCAACGGATTTTCCGGCTACGGCGCCAGTTTGTATGTGCCGTCCTCCCTGCTGGAAGACGCACAGGCGCTGCTGGAGGCACAGCCTCTGGCAGATGAGGAAGATTTTCCAACCGGAAAGGAGTAAACGATATGTCATACCAACAGGAATACGAAAAATGGCTGAGAAGCGGTGCTCTGACGGAAGAAGAACTGGCGGAGCTGCGGGGTCTTGACGAAAAAGAGAAAGAGAACCGGTTCTACGGGCCTCTGGAGTTTGGCACGGCGGGCCTGCGTGGCACCATGCGTGTGGGACTGCACAACATGAACTTGTACATCATCCGCTGGGCTACCCAGGGCTTTGCCAACGTGATTGCCGCCCAGGGCGAAGAGGCCAAGCAGCGCGGCGTGGCGCTTTGCATGGACTGCCGCCATCACAGCATGGAGTTTGCCCGCGCGGCAGCGGAAGTCTGCGCCGCCAACGGCATCCACGCCCGCATTTTCGAGAGCCTGCGTCCCACCCCGGAGCTGAGCTTCGCGGTGCGTGAATACGGCTGCCAGGCGGGCATCAACGTTACCGCCTCCCACAACCCCAAGGAATACAACGGCTACAAGGTGTACTGGGCGGACGGTGCCCAGCTGCCTCCTCAGCACGCCGCCGCCATTGCCGCGGAACTGGAGAAGATCGACATCTTCACCGGCGTTCGCCGCATGGACTTTGACGAAGCCGTGAAGGCCGGTCTGATCGAGACCATGGGCGAGGATACCGACCGCCGTTTTATGAACCGCGTGCTGGCCATGATCAACGACAAGGCGTCGGTGGCCAAGGTGGCGGACACCTTCCAGGTGGTCTACACGCCGTTCCACGGCTGCGGCTACAAGCTGGTACCGGAGGCGCTGCGGGCGCTGGGCATCCGGCACCTGTGGTGCGTGCCGGAGCAGATGGAGCTCGACGGTGACTTTCCCACGGTGGCGTCTCCCAACCCGGAGAACCCCGAGGGCTTCCATCTGGCCATTGATCTGGCCAATGCCCACGGCGCCGACTTCATCGTGGGCACCGACCCCGACTCCGACCGTGTGGGCCTGATGGTCCGCGACCCTCAGGGTGATTTCGTTCCCGTCACCGGCAACCAGACCGGCGTGCTCCTGGCGGATTATCTCATCGGCGCGCTGAAGCGCTCTGGCAAGCTGCCCGCCTCCCCGGTGCTGCTCAAGACCATTGTCACCACGGAGATGGCCCGCAAGGTGGCCGAGTCCAACGGCGTGGCCTGCTACGACACCTTCACCGGCTTCAAGTTCATGGCCGAGAAGAAGGGCCAGCTGGAAAGCGCCGGCGAGGGCAGCGTCATCATGTCCTATGAAGAGTCCTACGGCTATATGCTGGGCGATTATGTCCGGGATAAAGACGCTGTCACGGCGTCGCTGCTGCTCACCGAGATGGCGGCGTGGTATGCCTGTCAGGGCATGACGCTGTATGACGCCATCCAGGCGCTGTATGCCAAGTACGGCTGGTACGGCGAAAAGACCCACAACCTGGTGATGCCGGGTCTGGACGGTCTTGCCAAGATGGCCGCTCTCATGAAGAGCTTCCGCGCCAATCCTCCCCGGGAGATCGCGGGTGTCAATGTGGTGTGCCGCAAGGACTATGCCGACGGCACGGTGGTGGACTGCGAAAGCGGCAAGGCCAGCACCATGGAGCTCTCCGGCTCCAACGTCCTGCGCTACGAGCTGGCCGACGGCACCCACATTCTGGTACGTCCTTCCGGTACGGAGCCCAAGATCAAGATCTATATCCTCACCATCGGCAAGGACGCCGCCCAGCGCGACGCCAACATCGCCAAGTATTCTCAGTGGGTGGATGCCATTCCCCGCTGAGGACTGCTAAAAAAGACAGAGCCGCCGTGAACGAAAGTTCGCGGCGGCTTTTTGCCGGTTGAAGCCGTTTTTTGCGATGTCAGATGACGCCGTGCTCTTTGAGCAGCTTTTCCACTTCGGTGCCCTCGATCTTCTTGAGCGCCTCCTTCAAAGCAATGCGCTGCTTAAAGCCCAGTTCCATGTCGGTAAGTTTCTTGCCGTCCCGCAGCTGCACGGTGGAGTTGAGCAGATCCCGCACATCGTAAACGCTGCCCCAGACCTCCGGCACGCCTCTGTCCACATTGAGCAGCGTGTAGACAGCTTCCATGGCGGTGCGGATGGAATACTCGGTGGTGAAAACGGTGTCCCGGGGCGTCTCGGCAAAGTTTCCGATGAAGGCAAAGTTGACGGAGCCTTCGGGCACAACGTCAGGCCGGTCGCCCTCTTCCCGGGGCTGGAAATAGGCGCTGGCGAAGGGCATCATCACAGGAATGGTGTTGGCGCTGTCCCTGGCCATCTCCTCGATCTGATCCTGGGGAACACCCAGATGATACAGCCATTCCTCGCAGATCTCCATGCCGGTGCACTCCCGCATGGTCTTTTTGATAAAGTCGCCCGGCCGGTCGGAGAACATACCGTACAGCCACACCAGTACCTGCCCCTTGGGCTGATTGCGGTACTGGGGCTGGCGGTTGATGGTCCAGCTGAGAAGCCAGCCGGAATCCTGCACGGTGACGATGCCGCCGGTGACGACTTTGCCGGACAAGGGGTCCCGCTTGCAGATGTTCTGGATATAGGGCAGGATCTTTCCGTCCAGGGTGTTGACGGTGGCGCTGACCCAGTTGCTGTCTTCGGGGTCGGTGCAGAATTTGTCGGGGCGGCCAAAGGCGCCGTCCTGTCTGGCGATCTTGCGCCACAGGTCAAAGGTGCCGCCCTCGTGGATCTCGCCGTCCATGCCGCTGGCTTTCATCTGGCTGCCGTAGGTGGAGTTTTCCACGTTGCTGCCGTTGGTGTAGAAAACGAAATCGTCTTCTGTGAGGTCGATGCGGTCGCTCTTCCCCTGGCATTCCAGCTCAATGGTCTTGGCCAGCTTCCTGCCGCCGCGGATGTCGAAGAGCACGTTCATGACCTGCGTCTCATAGTGGAACTGCACGCCGTGCTTCTGCAAATACTTCACCATGGGAAGCACCATGGACTCATACTGGTTGTACTTGGTGAAGCGCAGCGCCGTGAAGTCCGGCAGTCCGCCGATGTGGTGGATGTATCTTTGCATATAGCGCTTCATCTCCAGGGCGCTCTGATCGTCCTTGAAAGCAAACATGGTGCGCCAATACATCCAGAAGTTGGTGGCAAAAACTTCCTCATCAAAGATCTCGGTCATTTTCACGTTGGCCAGCTGCTCGTCCGGCGTCATGAAGAGTTTCATGATCTCCATGCTGCCCTTGTCCGAGAGATTGAATTTTTTGTCGGTGCGGGCGTCCTGGCCCCGGTTTCGGGTGGCTCTGCACAAGGAGTAGTTGGGGTCTTTTTTGTTTAGCCAGTAATACTCGTCCAGAACGCTGACGCCTTCCGTTTCAATGGAAGGAATGGAGCGGAACAGATCCCACATACACTCAAAATGGTTGTCCATCTCCCGGCCGCCCCGCATGACATACCCCACGTTGGCAAACTGGTCGCCGTCCAGTGCGCCGCCGGGAATGGTGTTCTTTTCAAGAATATGGATGTGCGCGCCGGGCATCTGCGCGTCGCGTACCAAAAAGCACGCCGCGGAAAGAGACGCCAGTCCGCTGCCGATGAGATAGGCGGATTTGTGCTCCACGCCCTCCGGCTTTTCAGGTCTTGCAAACGCCTCATAGTTACCGCTGGAATAATACATAGAGAAAGCCTCCGTTTCTTTTTTGTTGTTCTGATTGTACGGTGACCGGCGTTAAAAATCCATAAGCAGAAAAAGCGCTGTGATAAAATTTTTATCACAGCGCTTTGATTGTTTAGTTTCTGATCATTGAGAGTCCTTTGATGCATCTTCTGCCCCGTCGCGGTCGGTGCGGTAGTAGGCCAGCGCGGACACAACGCTTCCGTGGACCAAGGGCGCCAGCCGCCGG
>JAYFNH010000005.1:0-90624 GCA_034933545.1 Oscillibacter sp. | reverse complement strand
CCGCCTCATGCAGGCGGCAGCCACCAACAAGACACATCGGGAATGCGGAAAGAGCCGCCGATCTCCACCAGCTCCCCCCGGGAGGCAATCACCTCGCCGCCGCTGCCAAAAGCCGTGAGGATCAGCATCACCGCCGCGGCGTTGCTGTTCACCACCATGGCCGCTTCGGCCCCCGTCAGCTGCCGCAGCAGCGCTTCGGCATGGTCGTGGCGGGAACCTCGCTGGCCGCTCGTTGGCAAGGTTATATTCCAGCGTGGAATAGAAACGGGCTGTCTCGTAGACAGCCGCTGCCGCCTTTTCAGACAGGCAGCTCCGCCCCAGATTGGTGTGCAGCACCACACCGGTGCCGTTGATGACCGGGCGCAGGGAGGGCTGTGATTCCCGGCGGGCCAGCTGGGTCACTTGCCGGCTCAGCTCGGAAAGGGGGACAGCTCCTGTACGCTGCCACACAAAATATCGTCCCGCAATTTCACCAGCACCGCACGAATCCATTCCGTAACGGCGGCTGCCGGAGAGGTTTCCTGCAAAAGGCAAATGGGTTCCTGGGTGAAAAATCGGTGACCTTGGAAATACTTCTCAGCAGAGATGTCATAGTGTATCACTCCTTTGTTGAAACAAGGGACTCATCGCCGGCATCCGGAGAGCGGCGGGAAAGCTTTTTGTTATAAAGCGGACTGAAAATATTTACGATATAAATGCCGCAAAGAACCAGAAATGTTCCCGCTCCCTGCAGCCAGGAGAAGGGATCACCCAGGATCATCACGCCGCTGATGACGGAGATCACAGTGCTCAGACCCGAAAAGGCCGAGGCCCGGGTGGTGCCCAGAATGGCAATGGAACGATTGGACAGAAGAAAGGCCAGCGTGGTGCAGCCCAGTCCCAGATAGGCGGCGGAAGCGAGAAAAGCGTGATTGGTAAAAGGCAGTGACAGAAAAGCGCCTACATCTCCCTTTAAGCCGTGCTCTGCCAGAGCACATACCGTAAAGACCAGAGCGCCGGTCAGACACATGGCATAGGTTTTTTCAAATACAGTGTACCCGCTGGCACGCCGCGATTCAACATAGAAAAGGGTGGAACTGCAAACGGCGCCCAGCAAAAAGAGATAGCCCGGCAGACTGAAGCTGGCACTGGTGCCTTTGAGCAGAACAATAGTGAGGATACCGGCAGTGGAGAAAAGGATACCGCCCACCTGCAGCCGGGTAGGCGGCTCGCGCAGCAGTAGCGCGCTGGCCACCAGCGTAAAAATGGGAATGCAGGCAATGATGGTGCCGCTTTCCGATGCAGTGGTCAGACGTACACCCAGCGCCTCGAATATGAAATACAGCCCCGGCATAAAAAAGACCATCCGCAGCAGCGGTTTCAGGGGCTTGGCTCTGAAATTGACTTTAATAAGACCGAAGGCAACACAAAGACTCATGCCCGCCGCCCCGAAAAGAAACCGCCAGGACAGCAGGGAAAACACGGAAACCGTGCCCAGTACCCGCTTGCTGAACATATAGCTCAGGCCAAACAGCAGCGAGCTGCCGCAGGAACCCAGCATGGCGGTGGTCTCCCGCCGGGAGAATTTTTCCATGGCCGACACATCCTCACTTACCATTGATTGTATACATGATTGTAGCATAACTATTTCACAAAACAAGTAAAAAACACCTGGTTTTAATAAAAAAGCAGGAAACCTGGCAGGAAAGAACCGGATAAAGGGCACTGCTGTTTTTAAATTGCCTTATTGACGGGACAGGATTCGTATGCTATAAAAGGATAGACTATATAATGCAATTCAGGATACGAAGTGAAGGCGCATGAAAAGCTGCCCGGCGGATATGAACGGACAGGGAAGGGAGATTGTGATGGAATTCCAGGAAACCGTTGACCGGATCGGAGAAAAAATATCTCTGCAGGAACGTGATGTGGGCGAATATGCGTCCATCAAGCTCAAGGGGATGAAGGTTCTGGTGAAAAGCTACAGTCTGGCAGACTGGGGAACGCTTACCATCATGGAGTCAAAGGGGATGGCCGGAGCCATGAAACGGGACAGCGTTGTCATCGACTCCATGAAAAAGGATGTGCCCATCTTTCTCTGCCAGTATGTCAGTGCGCTGGGCAAGCGTGTTTTGCAGTTGGACATTCTGGATATTATGACGGATAAAACGGCGGGCAGCTATTTCGCGCAGCTTCCCGTAGCGGCGCAAGCCGATCCGGGCCTGAAGGAGCAGCCCATGCCCCGGGAATGGTATACGGAGCGGCAGATGCCGGGCTCCTGCGCCAAGACCGGCAGTGCCGCGGCATTGAAAGATCTGATGAACCGGATGATTCTTTCCTATATCGACGGGGCGCGGCAGGCGCGCCTTTGCGGATTCACCGAAACAAGAGCCCGTCGGGTGCAAAGACTGCTGGCCGAGCTTTTCAATTACGGCGGTTTTGCCTATGATGCCTTTCGCGTCTGCATGAAACAGGAGAAAACAGAGGATTTTTATACGCGGATTCTCTTTGGCGCGGAGAAGGAATAAGCGGAATAAAAAAGCAAGGGAGAAAGTCCTTTTGACTTCCTCCCTTGCTTTTTGACGCGATGACCCCAATAGATCGAAAAATGGGAAAAGTATCCTATTTTTCGCAAAAAAATATTGGAAAATTAAGAAAGAAAGTGTATAATATAAAAACAGCTTCCGCGGGACGCCTTCCGCGTTTTGCAAGGATAGCTCGACAGCTATGCCGGACTGCCTGTGGACTGATGGATAAAAGGACAGATATATGAAGAATTCTCCTCAAAACGTTGCATACGAGTATATTAGAAACCAGATCGTGACCAAAATGATCTTTCCGGGCAACCGCATTTCCGATGAAGAGGTAATGCAGGAAACCGGGGTCAGCCGCACCTCTATCCGGGCGGCTCTGATGCGCCTGAATTATGAGGGGTTTGTGGACATGATCCCCAACCGGGGCGCTTTTGTGGCCAAACCCAATCCGGAGGATTTGCAGCAGATATTTGCCATCCGGCAGGTATTGGAAATCGGCGCTTTTCAGGAGGCTGTGGAAAAAAGATCCGGCGCACACCTGCAACGAATGAGAAAAAACCTGCAAGATCAGGCAAAACTGCTGGAGAGTTATTCCCGGCTGGAATATGTCTGGCTGAACCGCGATTTTCACTGGATCATTGTGGAGGCTTGCGGCAATACCTATTACGAGAAATATCTCAACGAAATTTACAATAAGATCAACACGTATATGACCTTTTACGACAGCTGTGTGGACAACGATTCCATGGCGTCCCACCGCATGATATACGAGGGATTGAAAACAGGGGATGTGGAGCTGGGAATTCGCGGTATCCGGGGGGATAACCAGATTGCGCTGGTGGATATGCGTACCTCGGGGATGGATGTATAAAAAAAGCCGCCTGCCGGATGGAGCAGGCGACCTCTTCATTAACGGATAAAACATCAGGCGGGTTTTACCTTATGGGTTTTTGCGTGCTTCTGGGACAGCGGGCACTGGATGAAAACAATGGTGGCAAGCATGATGATGCAGCCGATCCATTCCCGTATGCTCAAAGATTCATGGAGGATAAGGACACTGCCCACGGCGCTGAAAACAGACTCCATGCTCATTAAAAGCGCGGCAATGGCAGACGAGGTAAAGCGCTGGGAGTAGATCTGAATGGTGTATGTCAGTCCCACGCCCAGTACACCTGCAAACAGAATGGGCCAGATACACTGAACGATGGCGCTCCACTGAAAGGTTTCCGCGAAGGCGGCCACAATGGCTGCCAGCAGTGCCGAACAGGTAAACTCGGTCATCACAAAATGAAGGCCGTTGACATGGGGTGAAACATGACTCCACAGCAGAATATGGATGGCAAAGCAGATGGTTGAACCCATCACGGCCACATCGCCCCGCTCAATGCCCGTCACATCGGAGATGCACAGCATGTAGAGGCCGCAAATGGCCATGATGATGCCGATCCAGACGCGGTAGGAGGATTTCTTCTTCAAAAACAGCAGCTGGATCACCGGCACCAGTGCGATATAGGCCGAGGAGATGAAGCCGGCCTTGCTGGCGGAGGTAGAATGCAGGCCGATCTGCACAAGAACACTGCCGCCCCAGTTGGCGCAGCTGCAAAGTGCTGCCGCCGTTATAAAATGTTTGCCGTGCCACTGTTCATCGGATGCGCCGCTGTCCACAGCGACGGCTTTTTGTTGTCGCCGGGATGAGGTAATCACGATCAGTGGCAACAGTGACAGCGCTCCCACCAGGTAGCGGGCGGCAATAAAGGAAAAAGCACCCAGATATTGGGCCGCCTGCTTCTGAAAAATAAAATTTGCGCCCCAAATCATGGCGCAAAACAACAGTGCCGCGTTGGCAATCAATTCTTTTCGTCGCATGGCAATCACCATACCTTTCTCTTGTATCACACAGCTTGTAAATATAGCATTTGCTGTCGATATTTGCAAGAGGAAGAAAAAATTTGCTGTTTTGCGGGGTACCCGCTGAATAGATATGCAAACTACTTTTGAAGTAAACGGGAGGCACTTATATGAAACCATCTTCACCGGCGGATATGGTCTATACATACATCAAGAATCAGATCATCGCAAAGGACCTTTACCCCGGCAATCGAATTGTGGAAGAGGACATTGCCCGAGAGACCGGTATCAGCCGCACGCCTATCCGAACGGCACTGATGCGTCTGAGCTATGAGGGGCTGGTCGTTCGCCAGCAGAACAAGGGCACCTTTGTGGCAAAGCCGTCGGCCACCGATCTGCGTCAGGCCTATGAGGTTCGCACGCTGTTGGAAATTGGCGCTTTTCGCGCCGCTGTTCAGCGCCGCAGCGATGAAAGCGTTCGCCAAATGAAGGAAAGCCTTGACAGACAAAGTGAGTTGAATAAGCATTTTAATATGGCCGAATATGCTTCTTTGAACCGGGACTTCCACTGGATCATCACCATGGAATCCCACAACCCGTATTACGAAAAATATCTCAATGAGCTGCACAATAAGGTGGCAACGTATCTGCTGTTCTGGGACGGCTCCACGGATAACAGCATGTCTTTGGACATTCATACCCGTATTTACGAGGCATTCCGTGACCGGGATGCGGAAAAGGGCGTGGAGGCACTGCTGAAGGACATCGATCTGGGACAAAGAGACATATGCCATTATCAGCATATCTGATCGGTAAGAACAGAGAATGCTGTTTCCGATATGCGCCGGCAGGAAGCAGACCGGATTCCGACGCTGCAAAAGACGCTGCATAAAAACAATGCTACATAATTAAAGCCAAGCGGGATTCCATACAGCCGCAGCTGTATGGAATCCCGCTATTGTCATATATGTACAAATTTGAGGGGGGTAATATTGTAGAAAAACACCTGTAAAATGCCAATATGCATTTAGAAACCGTTAAGGTTTTTAATACAGCGCAGGAAATAATTGACATTGCTCGCAAACGGTATACAATTCATGCAACGATATATGTCGATAATATAGCATACAAAATCAAAATGTGGCATATGTATAAAGCATATGGAACAAAATGGAAAGTGAGGCAGAGCACAATGGTAATTGGCATTTTAAAAGAAATCAAAGAGAACGAGTTTCGGGTGTCGGCGACACCGGCCA
The DNA here is from genome assembly GCA_034933545.1 of Oscillibacter sp. Taxonomy (GTDB): domain Bacteria; phylum Bacillota; class Clostridia; order Oscillospirales; family Oscillospiraceae; genus Vescimonas. Next base: position 85,007 of record JAYFNH010000005.1, on the reverse strand, counting down.
CGGTGAACGAGATGGTACGGCACGGCCACACAGTGTATGTGGAGACTGGCGCCGGCGTGGGCAGCGGTTTTTCCGATGAGGCTTACCAGACAGTAGGGGCCGTTATCGCGGACACGGAAACTGTCTGGAAGAAGGCGGATCTCTATTACAAGGTTAAAGAGCTTTTCCCCCAGGAATACAAATGGATGAACAAGGATAAGATTCTCTTTACCTACATCCACTCCAACGCCCATCCTGAGGAAACGGACGTGCTTTTGAGCAGCCATGTGGCTGCCGTGGCTTACGAGGATGTGGAAGATAAAAACGGCCGTTTCCCGCTGCTGCGTCCCATGAGTGAGCTGGCGGGCAAGGGTGGTTTTCTGGCAGCACTGTACTATTCTCAGTCTGTCCATGGAGGCAACGGAATGCTTCTTGCCAATGTGGCGGGAGCGGACGCGCCGGTGGTCAGCATTATCGGCTGCGGCAATACCGGCCTTGGAGCGGCGGAGCTGGCGGCTGCCTTCGGCAATAAGGTGCGGATTTTGGATGTCAACATGGAGGCCATGCTGGAGGCCAAAAAGACCATGCCGGACAACGTGTCTTTCCTGATCTCCAACCGGACGAATCTGGAGCTTTGCCTGCGGGATTCCGATGTGCTCATCAACTGCATCCTGTGGCCGAAGACCCGGAAGGATCATCTGGTAAACCGGGCGGACCTGAAAATGATGAAGCCGGGCGCCATGATTGTGGATGTGGCCTGTGATGACGAGGGCGCCATCGAAACCTGCCGTAGCACGACCCACGCCGATCCCGTTTACCGAGAGGAGGGTATCCTCCACTACTGCGTGGACAATATCCCCTCGGCATTTTCCCATACCTCTTCCGTCACGCTGGCAAATGCCACGCTGCCGTACCTGCTGCAAATGGCGGACAAGGGATTCAAGAAGGCCATGGAGGACAATGCGCTGCTGCGTAAGGGCATGACCTGCTTTGACGGCAAGCTGACGCTCAAGGAAACGGCGCTCAAGCAGGATCGCCCCTGGACAGACGCCAACGAACTTATAAAAATCTGGTAAACGGCATGTACATCAGTTGTTCTTTTCAAGCAGGCAGAGATATCACAAACCACTGTTTCTTCAACAATTAACAACATAATTATGAGGAGGTAGGACATGGAAAACGTAGGTATTCTTTCTTTAGTCCCCGCACTGATTGCTGTTATTCTGGCATTCATTACCAAAGAGGCTCTTTTCTCCATCTTCGCCGGTGTGCTGGTAGGCATCGTGATTTCAGGCCAGAACCTGCTCTTCGGATTTACCGGAATTCTTCAAAGTGCACTGGGCAATGCCGATTTCATCTGGGTGGTTGCCATTGAAGTCTTTATCGGTATCATGGTGGCTTTTTTTCAAAAATCCGGTGCCATCAAGGCGGTGGCGGATAAGCTGAATGAAAAGATGCACATCACCGCTCGGATTGCCCAGATCATGGCATCTGCACTGGGCGTTCTCATTTTCTTCAGTGACTACTTCAGCCCCTTGTTCGTGGGTAACGTGATGCGTCCCATCACCGACAAGGCCCGGGTTTCCCGTGAAAAGCTGGCCTGGCTGTGCGACTGCACCTCCGCTCCTGTGTGCATCACCCTGCCGTTTACGGCCTGGGGTGTATATGTGGCAGGTCTGGTTGTGGGCTTCGGCACCTTTGCCGACGTCAATCTGGGTCAGAACGCCGTGGTGCATTCCATTCCTTTCCAGTTGTACGGCGTTTTGACTATCCTCATGATCTTCCTGGTGTCGCTGGGTTTCTTGCCCGACTTCGGTCCCATGAAAAAGGCCGAAGAGCGTGCCCGCACCACCGGTGAGGTCTATGCCAAGGGCGCCCATCCCATGCTGTCCAATGAGTTGGACGACATCGCTCCCAAAGAGGGCTTCAAGCCGAATCTGTTTCTGCACTTCCTGATGCCCGCCCTGATCGTGATCTGCACGACCATCGGCACTTACATATTTATGGGTTCGGCCAAGACACTGGAGGCCTTTGTGCTGGCCGTTGTCTATCAGGGCGTGGTGCTGCTGATTCAGCGGGCCTTCAACATCCGCGAGATGATGGAAATCGCCACCAAGGGTATCAAGTCCGTGGTGGGCGCCATCCTCATCCTCTCTGCCGCATACTGCATCAATGCCATCAGCAAGACGCTGGGCACCGCGAACTTTGTCATCGGTGTCACAGAGGGCTGGATGACGCCTGTGACGCTGCTGGCGCTGACCTTCACCGTCTGCGCGTTTATTTCCTTCTTCACCGGCACCTCCTGGGGCACATACGCCATTATGATTCCTATCGTGATGCCTCTGGCCTTCAATCTGGCCGGCGGTCAGGCCACCAATTTGGTGTATGCCGCCATCGCGGCTGTCATGGGCGGCGGCTGCTTCGGCGATCACTGCTCCCCCCTGTCCGACACCACCATCCTTTCCTCGCTGGGTTCCGGTTCGGACCACGTTGATCACGTCAAAACGCAGCTGCCCTATGCACTGAGTGTGGCTGTCCTTTGTGTGATCGGCTATGTCATTATGGGCTTTTGCTTCTAAGTAAAGGTAACTGCATTGCTTGTGTGTAGGAGATATAGAAAAAAGATAGCCGCGGGTGACTGACAGAAACGCGGCAGACAAAAGAGCATTGTATAAAGACGCCCTGTTCTCTGCGAAAACAATTCGCCGGGGACAGGGCGTCTGTTTGCTTTTTTATCCGGGCTGTGGTAAAAGGCAACGTCATATTTTAATGTATAAACAAAAACAGTATGTTCCTGGGGGCAGGCGTCTGATGGGACCTCTGTAAGGAGAGATCTTTATGTATACGGAGAAGAAACTACTGGTTGTAGATGATAATTTGATCAATAGGAGTATTCTGTGCAAAATCGTGAAAGATGAATACACGGTTTTGGAAACCGAGAATGGGAGAGAAGCCCTTGCCATACTGAATCATGAAAAAGAGAGCATTTCTGCGGTTCTGTTGGATCTGAATATGCCCGTGATGGATGGGTATGAGGTGATGAAGACGATGCGTGAGGATGCTTTCTTATCTCAGATCCCCATTATTGTGACCACCGGCAGCAACGCCAGCGAGACGGAGAACAAGGCTTTATCCATGGGCGCCAACGATTTTATTGTGAAGCCCTATCAGCGCTCCATTATCCGTCACCGCATTGCCAATACCGTTAAACTGCGTGAAACCGCAGCCCTGATCAACACCGTCCAGAAAGATGAGCTCACCGGCCTTTTGAAAAAGGAGTTTTTTTATCAGCAGGTATCCAAGGTGATCAGTAACAATACAAAAAAATTTGATAGTATCTGCTGTAATATTGAGCGCTTCAAGCTGGTCAACGATCTTTTCGGTATACGGGTGGGGAATGATCTGCTGCGCTATATTGCCATGCTGATGAAGCGCCATCTGTCGGAAGAAGTCGTGGCGGGGCGCATCGGCGCCGATCAGTTTGCCTGTCTGACGCCCCACCGGCCAGCTTATGAAAACGGCATTTTTGAAAGAGCCATTCAGGCCGTTAATGAATTTCCCATTACGATCCAAATCAATATGTTCTTTGACATTTATATGATCCACGATACGGACATTCCCTTCAGCGTGATGTGTGACCGGGCACTGATTGCCTGTAATTCCGCCCGGGGCAAATATGATGCCCATTATGATGATGCCATTCGGAAAAGGTCCCTATTCGAGCAGACAGTTCTGGGCGAAATGAAAAACGCCTTGTAGACCGAGGCGGTTCAGGTTTACTATCAGCCCCAATATGATGTGGCCACAGAGCAGGTGGCCGATGCGGAGGCGCTGATTCGCTGGGTGCGGCCGGACGGCAGCATGATATTCCCGGGTCAGTTTATTCCCATTTTTGAAAAGAACGGATTTATTACGGAGCTGGATCTCTACGTGTGGGAAATGGTGTGCCGTGCCATGAGCGGGTGGATCGCCGCCGGAAAAAAGGTAACACCCATTTCCGTCAATGTGTCACGGGCGGATATTTATAACTCAAATCTGCCGGAGCTGCTGCTGGACATGCTCCATAAATACGGGCTGAAGCCGGCGTATCTGCATCTGGAAATTACGGAGTCCGCCTACACGGAAAATGCCGATCAGCTCATTGCCGTGGTGGGAAAGTTCCGAAAGCTGGGCTTTGTCATTGAAATGGACGATTTCGGCTCCGGCTACTCGTCTTTGAATATGCTCTCCAAGCTTCCGCTGGATGTAGTAAAGCTGAATATGGACTTTATTCAAAATGAGACGGCCAGAAACAGCAGCAAGAATATTCTCAGCTTTGTCATCAGTCTTGCCAAATGGCTGAATCTGGCTGTGGTGGCGGAGGGCGTTGAGACAAAGGAGCAGCTGGAGATCCTGCGTCATATGGACTGCACCTATGTGCAGGGCTATTATTACGCCAAGCCCATGCCTCTTTGCCAGTTTGAAAAGCATCTGGGGCAGTCGTCTGTTTCTGCGCCAAGACCGGCCCATGACGCCGGGAGCGATGGAGACGACCGGGTCATCGTCAGCCATAATAAATCGGATCATGATGATCGTGGACGATGTGGAGCTGAACCGGGTGGTGCTCAGCCAGATATTTGGCGGCATCTATACCATTGCCGAGGCCGGCAGCGGCGAAACCACCTACCGCTTCGCAAAAGAAAACCACGGGCATATTGACATTATTTTACTGGATCTCATCATGCCGGTAATGGATGGCTTTCAGCTGCTGCAAAAGCTGAAGGAAGACTCGGATCTCCGGGATATACTGGTTATCATTACCTCCCAGACAGGAGAGGACGGCGAAGCGCGGGCGCTCTCCATGGGTGCCGCCGATTTTATAGCCAAGCCCTATAACGCGGATGCGGCGCTGCACCGTGTAAGCAACGTGATGGCCCAGTCAAAGCTCTGCCTGATGGATCGGGAAAAGGCTCTGTCCCGGGAGGTGGAGGTTATGCGTTTCCGGGTGGAGCACGATTCCATGACCGGCCTTTACAACCCCACCGCCCTTGAAACCGCTGTGAATCTGGCGTTTTCCGAGGACAAGACGCTGAAAAGCTGCTTTTACATGATCGACCTGGATAATTTTAAGATGATCAACGATGCGTTCGGCCATGATAAGGGGGATGAGGTGCTGATCGCCGTCGCCGGGATCCTCACCCGCAATTTCCGAAAAACAGATATTGTGACGCGGCTGGGCGGCAATAAATTTGCCGTTTTCTCTCCCCGGTTTGATTCCATGGAAGAACTGAAGAAAAAGGCCGGCCAACTTTGTCAAAAGCTGCAAATGAAGTACGGAGGTGTTGAACTGGCGGCCACCGTGGGCATTTCGGTGGCGCCGGTGCAAGGGACCGACTATCAGACGATCTATAAAAATGCGGACAGAGTGCTCCTGGCGGCCAAGCGTCTTGGCAAGCGTCAATATAAAATCTATGACGATCATATGGAGATGCCGTCTCCGGTGCTCTCCCGCAATCTGGACTGGCTGCTGGATGAGACCAGCGATGCCGTCATGGTTTGTGATCTGGAAAGCTATGATGTGCTGTATCTCAATCAGGTGGCCTGTGAAATAGCCGGCCGGGAAAAGAGAAACTGCATCGGCAAAAAGTGCTATGAGATTCTCTGGAGTAAGTCCGGCCCCTGCAGTCATTGTATCCCGCTGTGTGAAATGTCGCAGGAGTATAGCGAGCAGGAGGTATCGGACGCCGAAACCGGCAAGCAGTACATTCTCAAGGGCGAGCTGACAGAGTGGGGTGGTCGTGCAGCGCGCATCCAATTCATGCAGGATAACACCGAGCGAGCCGCCACCGCAAGAGAGCTGGAAGCACTGTCGGTGGACCGCAAGCGTCTGTTGGATCTGATGCCGGGCGAAATATTCCGCTACAGCGCCGGGGCAGATGATCGGTTTGACTTTGTCAGCGAAAACATGCTTCGTATGCTGAGCTACACACAGGAGACCTTCCATAAAAAGTTGGGTGGTAGCTTCTCCTGCATGGTCTGGCACGAGGACCGGGCTCGTGTCCTGAAGGAGGTTGAGAAGCAGACGGCCGTAGGCACTGTGGACGAATGCGAATACCGCATTGAAAAGGCGGACGGCACCCTCTGCTGGGTGCATGACATTGGCCATCTGGTGCATGACGAAGCCGGCCGTCCCTGGTTCTATGTGACCGTCATTGACATTACAAAGGAACATAGCGCCACGCGCAATCTGGAAGAGGAGCGCAAGAAGCTGCAAATCGCTCTACTCCACTCGGGTCTTCAGTATTGGGAGCATGATCTGCGCACGGACATCTGCTGCAACGGCATAAAGGGCGCCTTCATGGGCTTTGCCGATATTACGCCCCATTACAGCCGCTTTCTAGAAAACAGCGGCATTATCCCCCCTGCATATGTCCCGCTTTACAAAGAAAAACACCAGGAGCTCTATGACGGCGCTCCTTTTGTGGAATATGAAATACCGCTTTTGGCTTCCTCCGGACAGGCGCTGTGGCGGCATATTCGGTGTACTAATCTTTTTAATGAGGCGGGAAAGCCCGTCAAGACCATCGGTACGGCCGAGAATATTGAAAAACTGAAACAGTACGAGGCTTTGGTGCAGGATGCCTGTCACGTTGCCGAAGGAGGAACGGATGAATAGTCAGAAAACTATGCTGATTGTGGATGATGTTGAAGCCAACAGAGAGGCAGTTTCCGCTGCTTTTTCCGGTGAATACAGGATCCTGACCGCTGCGGACGGCGCGGACGCCATGGAGCAGGTAAAAAAGCACGCTGGGAACATCACGGTGATCCTGCTGGACATCGTCATGCCCCGCATGGACGGCATGTCCTTTTTAAAATGGCTCACACACAGCGCCTATGAGTATATTTTGGTGCTGGCTGTGACCGCCGATGAAAGCTGCCAGGTGGAGGCGCTGAAAAACGGCGCCTGAAATTTTATTCCCAAGCCCGTGGAAAACGAGGTGATCCGTGCCTGGCTCAACAACGTGCTGGGCCGTTACGTGCTGGAGGATGAGTGCCGGCGCAGCGAAGAAGCGGACAGGGCAAAGCGGGAGATGGACAATCTCGTCAACAGCATTCCGGGAGGCATCGCCAGATACAGGATGACGGACCACTTTGAGACTGTTTACTTTTGCCACAAAATGCGGCTTGTTTGGGCTGATGACAGCGTTGCCTAAGTGCGACCGTGGAGAAGAAGTTTATGATGAGGACGCAAAAGAAAACATTACACACGTCTATAATTGAAACAGACTCATAGAGAACGAAGCGCATAACATGAATTAAAAAAAGCACCGGGAACAAGCTGTTACCGGTGCTTTTGTCATGTAAAAAAGGCGAATAGAAGTGCCAAGCGCCGCATTGTGAGCAGCGGCAGTCAGTCAATTTTTCCTCTGGCGTGAAGAATGTCGTCGGGGGTGAGTTTCATGAGATCCTCCCGGGTGACGTTTTCCATGGTGGCCAGACGGTTGTTCTGGGCCACCAGCACCTGCTCGAAAAGATTGCGGACGCCTCGGGCATTGCCAAAGGTCTCCGGATCGCCGTTTTCTTCGGCAATGAAGTCCCGCACCATGGATTCCGCTTCGCCGGATAGCTCATAGCAACCCTTTTTGCACTGCATCTGGAAGATCCGCATCATCTCGTCAGTGGTGTAATCGGCAAAATGCAGATAGCGGTTGAAGCGGGATTCAAGACCCGGGTTGGAATGGATAAAGGCGTCCATCAGCTTGTCGTAGCCCGCCACGATCACCACCAGATCATCCCGGTGATCCTCCATGGCCTTTAAAAGCGTGTCGATGGCCTCCTGTCCGAAGTCGTTCTCGCTCTTTCCGTTGAGGGCATAAGCCTCGTCCACGAACAGCACGCCGCCCATGGCCTTTTCGATGACCTTGCTGGTCTTGATGGCGGTTTGGCCCACATAACCGGCCACCAGTCCGCTGCGGTCCACCTCCACCAGCTGGCCCTTGGACAAGATGCCCAGAGACCGGTAGATGCGGGCCATCATCCGGGCAATCATGGTCTTGCCAGTGCCGGGATTGCCGGTAAATACCATGTGCAGCGACATATCCGTGGTGGGCAGGTCGTGGGCACGGCGCATCTGATAGACAGAGACCATGTTGATGAGACTGCGTACCTCTTCTTTCACGGAGGCGAGGCCGATGTAAGTGTCCAGCTCCGCCTTGAGGTCTTCGATCTTTTCCGGGGGCGGCAGCTCCGCCGCCGGGCCTTTCGGCTCGGCCGTGCCGGTATTGGCGGCTGTGGGCGGCTGCTGGGAAGCGCCCTTTTCGGGAATGTCCAGAATACCGCCGCCTGCGGGGGCGGCAGGCTTTTTTTCCGTTGTCGGCACCAAGGGAGAACCCCAGAAATCATCGCCCATGCTCTTGAGATTCTTTTCCGTCATGCTGCGGATGACTTCCATCTGCTGCAAAATGATCTGGTCTTTTTTATCCATAGCCCGTTACTCCTTATTCGTGCATCAGAGGCACATTTTGCGTACTAAAAAAATGATCCATTTTGCCCGCGGCGTGTACGTGGGCAAAATATCTCAACCTTCGCCCACTGTGGGCGAACCGAAAGCGCTGTGCCGCTCTATGCGGTGCGGCGCGGAGGTCTCAAAAAAGTCATCGGATCACTTTTCTGACAACTTTATTCGTGCATCAAGTGTACGTTTTTCATGGCGCGGAAGAGAAGCGATACCACAAAGCCGGTGAGAGCGCCGGTAAAGAGCGCCACCACCAGCAGCACCGGCAGATACCCCACGGGGGCCGTGGAGCCAAGGGTGATGATAGCCGCGCCGATCTGCCCGATGTTGTGAGCCGCCGCACCGCCAATGGAAACGCCAAAGATGGAAAGATGGCGAAGACGGCGCAGCACGATCATCACCAGCATGGCCAGCACGCCGCCCATCATAGAAAAGATCAGCGCCGACGCGTTGCCCGCAAACACCGATCCCAGGAGGCACCGTGCCACCAGAATGGCCAGCGCCGGCCACACGCCCAGCTCGTAGAGCGCGAAGACCGTGACGATATTGGCGAGGCCCAGCTTGATGCCGGGCAGGGGAATCAATAATGAGACGGGGAACAGGCCCTCCATATAGCTCAGACCCAGAGCCAGCGCCGTCAATACGGCGCACAGCGCCAATTGGCGCGTTGTCAGTTTCATGGATTCCCCTCCTTACCCAATGACCACGTCAATATCGCTTTTGGCGCCCACCAGCTGGATGACAACCTGCTCCGGCAGGCATACAATGCTCTGCCCGGCGCGGCTGATCTTGCCGGTGTGGACGCAGTCCTGTGTGGGACATTGGGCGGAGATGACCTGTGCGCCGTCGGTGGAGAGGAGAATGGTCATACCATAGGTGCCGTCTATGGTAACGGTCTTATCGGCGGTGAGAGAGGTCAGATCGACACGCTCCACTTCCTCTCCTTTATGAGTGATCACAGCGGTGAGATGGTCGCTGCCGCTGCCGTTAGAGAGATAAAAAAGGAAAAAGACGCCTCCTGCCAACAGCAGAACCGCTGCCACCACCAGCGCATCCCACCAGCAGGGCTTGAGTTTAGCGGATGACTTGGTACGCATAGGAGCTGCCCTCCACACTCTCCAGATTTCCCTCCAGGTTCGGCGTATAGAGCACCTGGCCGCCGGCATTGATCAGCACCAGATCGAACTCATCGCTGTGGGCCTTCCAGTAGGCGATGGCTTTCTCCTGGCCCATGACATAAAGAGCAGTGGAGTAGGCATCGCACATGGTCCCGTTGGTGCCGATGATGGTGACGGAGGTGAGGTCGCTTTTTACCGGATAGCCGGTGGCGGGGTCGATGATATGCTGATAGACCGTGCCGTCTTCAGCGGTGAAGTAGCGCTGATACCCGCCGGAGGTGACGGCAAACTGATTGCTGAGCGTCACAACGGCGGCGTAATTGGCGGAATCCTTAGGGTCTTGGATGGCCACACGCCAGCCGGTCTTTCTGTCCTTCATGCCGCAGGCGTACACGTTGCCGCCCAGACTGACAACGCCGGAGGTGACGCCGTTTTCCGCGAAAATGGCGGCGATGCGGTCGGAGGCGTAGCCCTTGGCAATGCCACCGAGATCAACAGAGCAGCCCGCGTCCAGCGTCACGGCGGTGCCGCTGACGGTGACGTGCTGACTGCCCACAAGCTGCAAAAGGGAAGTGATCTCTTCCTGAGACGGGACCCTGGGCGTGTCGGTGGTAATGCCCCAGGCAGAGACCACCGGCGCGATGGTCATGTCGAAAGCACCATCCGTCTTTTGCGCGTAGGTCAAAGCGGCGGTGAGCAGCTGGGCCGTTTCCTCACTGACAGTGCCGCTGCCGCCGGCGTTGAGCTGAGAGATTTCGCTGCTGGCGATGGTGTTGGAAAGCTGGGATTCCAGAAGGTTGATCTCTCTCACGGCAGCCTCCACACCTGCCTGGGCATTGGCGCCGTTGGCCGTGAGCTTCATCACGGTATCCATGGCAAAAATGTCCGTGGTGTAGGACGAGTCGCCGCAGGCGGTCAGGGAAAACAGCATGGCCACAGCCAGTAAAATGGCAAATAAACGTTTCATAAATTGGTTCCTATCCTCTGTTTCAGAGTTCTCTGCGGCCTTCCAGCGCCCGCATCAGTGTGGCGTCGTCGGCAAATTCCAGATGGCCGCCCACAGGGATGCCATAGGCCAAACGGGTGACTTTCACGCCGAAGGGCTTGAGCAGGCGTCCCAGATACATGGCGGTGGCCTCCCCCTCGGTGTCGGGATTGGTGGCCATGATGACCTCCTGAATGCCGCCGCCTGCCACACGTTCCACAAGTGACTTGATCTGGAGATCGTCGGGACCCACATGGTTCATAGGTGAGATAACGCCGTGAAGCACATGGTAGCGGCCGGTAAACTCCCGGGTGCGTTCCATGGCGGCCACGTCACGGGGATCGGCCACCACGCAGATCAGCGACTCGTCCCGCTTGGGGGAGGCGCAGATGGGACAAAGACCGCCCGCGGTGAGATTTTGGCAAACGGGGCAGAAAGTGACCGTTTTTTTGGCGTTGACAATGGCATCGGCGAAAGCCTGCGTCTCCTGGGCGGGCAGGCTCAGTACATAGAACGCAAGCCTCTGAGCGGACTTGCCGCCGATACCGGGCAGGCGGGCAAACTGCTCCACCAGCGCCTCCAGCGGCGCGGGAAAATACTCCATGAAATCAACCTCTCAATTCGGCGATGCGGGCGGGAATGTCGGGGGCCTTGTAAATGGCGGAGCCAGCCACCAGCACGTTGGCACCGGCGGCAATGCAGAGCCTGGCGGTCTCCGAATCCACACCGCCGTCCACCTCCAGTTCGCACTGGGGGTTCATGGCGTGGATATAGCCGCGGATGGCCTGCACCTTGGGCATCATGTCGGCCATGAATTTCTGGCCGCCAAAGCCGGGCTCCACGGTCATCACCAGGATCATTTCCACTTCGTCGATATAGGGTAAAACAGCGGCAGCGGGGGTCTTAGGCTTGACAACGATACCCGCCTTTTTGCGCTTGTTGTGGATCTTTACCAGCGCCTTGTGAATGTTTTCCTCCGTGTCGGATTCCACATGACAGGTGACGATATCCGCCCCCGCGTCGCAGAACTGCTCCACATAGCGAAGCGGCCTGTCAATCATCAGGTGCACGTCCAGCGGCAGCGCTGTCACCGGGCGAATGGACTGCACGACCGGAATGCCAATGGAAATATTGGGAACAAACAAACCGTCCATCACATCCACATGGACATAGTCGGCAGCGGCAATGCGCTCAATGTCCCGCTGCAAGTTGGCAAAATCGGCGGAAAGCAGGGAAGGCGAAATTTTAATCATAAAATCAGTCCTTTATCAAAGTTATCAGAAGTTCCTGAAAAAAGCGGCCCTGTGGCCTCCAATGACCCGCGCACCGCCGGAAGATAAGACGCATACCATACAGTAAGCGGTGCGCTCAAACGGTTCAAGCCACTTCACTTGCGCAACTGACCGTCCCGGAGCCGGGGCATGCCGCTTTTCAGATAAGGGCCGGCAGGCATGGTCTGCCGGCCCTATTGTGATATTGGCATAGTGTTACATATAACATTATAGCAATTTGACGGCGCGATTGCAACGAATAAAACGGCCGCGGAGTAAGAGACAGCAGGAGGGCCAGACAAAAAACACCAAAAATGGCGGGAGAATCGTAACCAATTTGTGAACTTTACGGCGCAGCTCTTTACGTGCCGGGCTTTTTCTTGTAGAATACACTCTTGTAAGATTTTATTTTGAAAAGAAACGAGGCTACTGTATGGGTTTCTTTCAGAGAATAGGAAATGCTCTGGCACGGTTCATGTACGGACGCAACGGTGCGGACCAGCTGGGCCTGACCATGATCTGGGCAGCCATCGTGCTGAATATCGCAGACTTTTTCATCCGCAACAGCACAGCCAGCACCATTGTGAGCGCGGCGGGACTGGTTTTGATGCTGTGGGCTATTTTTCGTATGTTCTCCCGCAACCTTTCCAAGCGGCGGGAGGAAAACGCCCGGTTTTTGAACAAGATCTGGTATCCGGTGAAGCGTTCCTTTACCAATGCCAGAGTGCGTGCCCGGGACAAGGATCACAAGTATTTCACCTGTGGGAATTGCCACGCTATGTGCCGGGTCCCCAGAGGAAAAGGGAACATCGTCATCACCTGCCCCAAATGCGGCAGAGAGATCCGGGGAAAAAGCTGAGAGCGTCCCCGTGAACAAGATCACATGAAAATACCCGCCGTCTTTTATGACGGCGGGTATTTTTAACGTTTTACAGTACCTTGGACAAAAAGTCCTGCAGGCGGGGATCCTGGGGATGATCGAACAGTTCGGAGGGAGCATTTTCCTCCCGGATGGAACCGTCCGTCATAAACACCACACGGCTGGCCACTTCCCGGGCAAAGCCCATCTCGTGGGTGACCACCACCATGGTCATGCCTTCTTTGGCAAGATCCCGCATGAGATCCAGCACCTCGCCCACCATTTCGGGGTCCAGGGCGGAGGTAGGCTCATCAAAGAGCATGACCTCCGGGTCCATGGCCAGCGCCCGGACGATGGCGATGCGCTGTTTCTGGCCGCCGGAGAGCATATTGGGATACTCGTTGGCCTTGTCCCGCAGACCGATGCGATCCAGCAGCTGATAGGCCTGCGCCTCTGCGTCTGCCTTGTTCTTGAGCTTGAGCGTCACGGGGGCCATGACGATGTTTTGCAGCACTGTCTTGTGGGGGAACAGGTTGAAGTGCTGGAACACCATGCCCATCTTCTGGCGGTGCAGGTTGATATCCACGGATTTGTCCGCCAGATTGACGCCTTCAAAATAGATGGCGCCGCGGGAAGGGGTTTCCAACAGGTTCAAAGAGCGCAGCAGCGTGGATTTACCGGAGCCGGAGGGGCCGATGATGGCCACCACCTCACCTTTGCCGATCTCCAGATTGCAGTCGTTGAGCGCCACCACTTCACCCTGGTTATACTCTTTGACCAGGTGCTGGACGGAAATCAGCTTATCGTTTGTCGCCACGACGCATTCTCCTTTCGATCGCTTCAATGACCTTGGAAGCGGGATAGTTGATGGCAAAGTAGATCAAAGCCGCCATCACATATGGCGAGAGGGTGATATAGGTGCTGGAAGCCACTGTCTTGGCGCCGAACATCAGCTCCGCCATGCCCAGCATGGAGCAGATGGAGGATTCCTTCACCATGGTGACCACTTCGTTGGCAAGAGCGGGCAGAATGTTCTTGATGGCCTGGGGCAGCACCACCAGACGCATGGACTGCCAGTTGGTCATGCCCAGAGACCGGGCGGCCTCCGTCTGGCCCACATCCACGGCCAGGATGCCCGCGCGGAAGATCTCCGCCACATAGGCCGAACTGTTCAGCGCCAACGCCACCACGCCGGGGATGAAGCGGGAGAGGTCGATGAAATCAAACAGCACCACACGGGGGATCTGAATGACGCCGAAAAGACCGAAGTAGATGATGGACAGCTGCACCAAAAGCGGGGTGGAGCGAAACACGGCGATATAGGCGCCGGAAATGCCTTTCACCAGCTTTTTTTTGCTCAGACGCATCAGTGCCAGCAGCAAGGCGGGAATAACGGCCAGCGCCACCGACACGATGGCCAGCAGCAGCGTGTAAACGACACCTTGGGTAAAGAAAACGGTGTATTTGGGTAAAAATGAAAAGTTGACAAAAGACTGCGGAGACATATTTTCAAAAAGGTTGCTCCACCACATAGTTGTTACGTTCCTTTCTTATGTTGCATCCATGAAAAACGCACGGAAAGTGCAAAGCCGTGAGGGCTTTGCACTTTGCGCGTTTGAGAGGGGTAAAATCAGTTTTGGACCTGCTTGCCGCTGAGGGAGGCGGCCAGATCTTCGTAACCGGAGATGGTGTCGCCCTGGGTGATCTTGCCAATGGCGGCGTTGATGCCGGGCAGCAGACCCTTGGGGTCGCCCTTGGCCACCAGCACACGGTAGGGCTCGGAAGCGCCCAGATCCAAGGAGGAAACAGCCAGCGCGGTGTTGGCTTCCACAAAGCCCTGGCCCACGGCGCCGTCCAGCACGATGGCGTCCAGCTTGTTGTTCACCAGCTGATTCACCAGATCCTGCACGTTCTGGAGCGCCACGATGTTGGCCTTATCCAGCGTATCATGGGCTTTGTTCAGCTTGGTGGTGCCGGTCTGAGCGCCCACGGAAATCTCAGGCTTGTTCAGAGACTCGACAGTGGTGTACTCGCTGGCTTTGTCAGCCTTCACGATGACTACGGGGGGCTTGTCGGTGTAATAGGGATCGGAGAAGTCGGCGGACTTGGCGCGGTCTTCGTCGTATTCGATGGCGGCGATGACCATATCAAAGTCGCCCTTTTGCAGGCTGCCGATCAGATTGTCGAAAGCCATGTTCTCCACCTGGAGTTCCATGCCCATGTCATCGGCGATGGCGTTGGCCACGGAGATGTCGATGCCGGCATACTGCTTGGCACCGGCGTTGTCGAGATAAATGAACTCAAAGGGAGCGTAGTCCGCGGAGGTGCCCATCACCAGTTTCTTCTTGGCGGTGGTATCGGTGGTGCTGGCCTTGCTGCCGCAAGCTGCCAGTGACAGGGCCATGACAAGAGCCAGGGCCAATGCAATCAACTTTTTCATCGTTTCTCTTCCTTTTCAATATAACAATAATGGTTCTATATCGATCCCACACTGGGGATATAGACAGTTTCGTTCGCCGGAAGTAAGTTTCCTTTGAACAATGCTTACTATACACGCCTGGTGCATAATTGTCAATAATATTTTGCATAAAATTTCAAGCTGTGTGCTACATTTGTTCATATTATATGCATAATAACAGAATGGCAACTGTTGTATATGGTCATATTACACAAAATGGCCGATGAATAAATGAATATATATACAAATATTCGGTATATAAAAACCGGAAAAGAAATGGGGGGTTCCTTAAAAGCTTCTGCCGCCTGCCGCGCATGGAAGGCGTGAGGGCGATTTCACACTGCGTTTTACCGCGTGAGGACACGGCACCATCGCCGGTAAGCTGCCCGCGCGGCGCGAAAAAATGACCGCTCCTTTTTGGGAACGGTCATTTTGATTGACGTATGCAGGGTCAGTCGTTGATGAGACGGCCGGAGAAAAGGTAGCAGCTGGCATAGTAGCTGTTGCCGAGGGAACTGATGGTCACGCCGTAACTGGAACTGGCGTGAATGAAAAGGCCGCCGCCGATGTAAATGCCCACGTGGCTGATGCCGCTGGTGTAAGTGGAGAAGAAGACCAGGTCGCCTGGCTGACGCTCCGCGTCGCTGACAGGTGTGCACTTGGCGTACTGGTCGCTGGCGCCGTGGGCCAGGGAAATGCCGAATTGAGCAAAGACTGCCATAGTAAAACCGGAACAGTCGATGCCGGAGCGGCTGACGCCGCCGTAGGCATAAGGGGTACCCAGATAGGTCTGAGCGTAGGCAATGATGTCTTCCCGCAGCGTGGTGGTAGCGGAGGTGCCGGCGTAATTGGCGTACTGCACGGGCTCGCAGGCGGAAGCGCTGACATAGCCGGTGGAACCGGCAAAGGTGACCTTGTACCAGTCGCCGCTGACGTCCAACAGCTGGGCCACTTTGCCGCCGCTGATGGAACGGACGGAAGCCGAATCGCTGTCAGCCTCACTGAACATGGTGACGCCGCCGTGGATCATGGCGCCGTCATAAGCGGCCAGAAAATCCACGCGGGCCTGCTGGGCGGCTTGAGCCGCCGCTTTGGCGCGGGCCTGCTCATCTTTGGCAACCAGAGCCTGGGCGGCGATCTTTGCCAGATCCAAGTGGGACTCGCTGCTATCCAGCACGCCCAGATCGATGGCCATGCTCAGCGCCTTGGTGTTGGAAGCAAATGTATCGGCGGAAGCGGAAGCGCCGAGATCCGATAAAACGGCGGAAGCCGAGGTGTACGGATCGGGGGTTGTCCGGGAAGAATCCGAAGAAAGGGGGGTCGTGTCGTCCGCGTTGGCAATGACGAGACTGGAAAGCATCATCGACACTGTCAAAAGCAGACAAGCCAGTTTTCTGTTCATAAACAAGTTACCTGCCATCTTTTAGTTTGAAGGGGCCTCTTATCAGTAACAAAAGTATAACACAGACTTCTTGAAAAAGCTACAAAAATTACAAAAAAATAACAAACTATTTTGTGAAAACTTGGGCAGCCACCAACGGCATTTTACGGGGCGGGGGGAACGGACGAAGCAGCAAAGCCGCTTGACAAAAGGAAAAACGCATGTTTAAATGAGAAAAACAAGGGGAAAATGGATAGGCCACCAAAGGGGCGGTAAAAAGGGGAAAAGCATGAAAGTTACAAAATGTGACTGCCTTTTGCGCGCGGGTGCCGCGGGGATCAGCCTGACACTGCTCCTGATGCTGACGGCCTGCGGCATGGGCCCGGCGGCTCCTGCGGGCAACCCGGCGGTGCCGGTAGACGGCCCGGCGGAGATTGCGCGGCCCGCGGCGCTTGTTAGAGGCGACCTGCCCTATGGGGAGATGCCCTATGAGCACTATGATCCGGCCGCTTTTGCGTCGCTGCTCAAACCCATTGAAAGGGCGTCTCTTTTCGGCACCGCGCAGCAAACCTTTGACAGCGCCTGCGAGGCGGCGGAAAAGGAGCTGCGGTATATGGCCACGCTGTCCGTGCAAATGGAGATCGCCCGCTCGGCGACTCCCAATGATACAGAGGTGACGGAGGAGAGCGCTTATATAGACGGCGTCTACCGGGATGCCTACAACGATTTCCTGTCTGCTTTGGGGCGTGTGGCATCGTCTTCCCACAGCGGACTGCTGGAGAGCCGGTATACGGAAGAGGAGAGAGCGCTGTTTCTTACCTTCGTTGGCTCCGGGACAGAGGAACAGAGCGACGATCTCTATGACAGGGAACACACGCTGGAGCTGCGGTATGAAGAACTGATCTCCGCCGACGAGGTGGGTTATGACGCGGTATGCGGGCTCTATGTGGATCTGGTGGAGCTGCGCCGGGAGATCGCCGCCGATAGGGGCTATGATTCTTACGCGGCCTACGCTTATGAAACGCAGTATGCCAGACAGTACACGCCGGAAGAGGCAGAGACCTTCTGCCAGGCGGTGAAGGATACCTTTGCGCCCTTGGCGCAGAGGAGCCGGGAGCAGGTCTACGGTCAGTCGGCGGAGCTGTATGACTCGGGCCGCATCGACTGCTCTCCTGCCGCCATCCTCTCCGCCTTGGGAACGGGAGCCGCCCATTTTCCCACGGAGGTGTCCGAGGCATATCAATATATGATGACCTATGGGCTTTATAACATCGACCCCGGAGAGGGCAGCCTGCAAACGGGCTATACCGCCTTGCTCTATGCCTATAACGAGCCCTTTATCTACAATACCCCCGTCGGACATTACACCGATTACAGCACGCTGTTTCATGAGTTTGGGCATTTTGTCAACTACTATTGCGTGGGGAGCGACCTCCTGTTCCGCATCGCGGATGGAGACCTCAGCGAATTGCAGTCCCAGGGGATGGAAGTGATGTTTTTCCCCTATTATAAGGACTTTTTTGGAGATGACGCGGCGCCGCTGATCCGGGCCGATGTGCTGATGGGTCTGATCGACGCGGTAGTGGATGGCGCCATGTACGATGAGTTTCAGCAAAAAGTGTTTGCAGAGCCTAATCTGACCCCGGACCGGGTGCAGGACATCTACCGGCAGGTCTACACCAGCTACGGCTATGAGCCTTACGACGGTTTTGAAGAGGAGTGGATGGATCAGATCCACAATTTCCAGCTGCCGTTCTACTATATCAGTTATGCCACGTCGGCTGTGTCTGCGCTGGAGCTTTGCCTCGTGGAACAAAGCGATCCCGCCGCGGCGCTGGAGGATTATATCACCGTGGTGAAAACAGACGGGGAGCGGGAGGGATTTACCGAGACGCTGGACAGGGCGGGACTGCGGAATCCCCTGTCTGCGTGCCGGGAGATCGCCCAGGCGGTGGAAAACAGCGGCCTGCTGTGAAAAAACGAAAAAAGGACGCTATTGGCTTTTCAAAAGCCGATGGCGTCCTTTTTCACATCAAAAATAGAAAGCGAAAGGAATAGAAAGCACCACCGCCGGCATACTAATAGCGTTTTTGGCAGCAAAAGAGAAAAGGGGGTGCCGGCTGATGCGTTTTAGCAAAATGATAACCCGGCTTTTGTTTGGCGCGGCGGCGCTGTCGGTTTTTTTGGTGGTAATCGGGAGCAGCGGCAAAACAGACGCCGCCGCACCGGCAATAGCGGAGCAAACAGCCGCGGAACAAAACGACGGCATCATCAAGTGGGTAGATTTCAATGTGACAAGCGAGGCACTGAAAAAAGCGGTCGATCTGGACGTGGCCTCTCACGGAGAGGAGACACCGGTGAACTATGTGGAACTGCTGGCGTGTCTGGCGGCGCAAAACGGCAATGATTTCAGCCACTACCGGGATCGGCAGCTGGAGGATATTGCCGCCTCCCTCCAAGACGGTACCGATATTGCCACGATGACAAAGGAACTGCCCTACTACGGGTATTACCGGCAGGCGTTTGAGGCGGTGCTGGCCGGACTGGTGGGAGAGTATGAGCAGGAGGTGCCCAATGAAGAGGGCGGCGGCACCCACTGGGAGACACGCTATGGCATCAAAGTCTTTTCCCCTATTGCAAAGAACTATCCCTATTCCCACTATGACGATTTTGGCAGCCGTCGTACCTACGGCTTTGAGCGGACACATCTGGGCAACGATCTGATGGGGCAGACGGGAACCCCCATTGTGGCGGTGGAGGGCGGCATTGTGGAGGCGCTGGGTTGGAACCAATACGGCGGCTGGCGCATTGGCATCCGGTCGCTGGACGGCAAGCGATACTATTATTACGCCCATTTGCGGCAGAATTTCCCCTACCGCAAGGATCTCAAAGAGGGGGACAGCGTCCAGGCGGGAGATGTGATCGGCTATCTGGGACATACCGGCTACAGCCAGCAGGAAAACGTCAACAATATCGACACGCCCCACCTGCACTTCGGTATCCAGCTGATTTTTGACGAGTCGCAAAAAGAATGCAACAGCGAAATATGGATCGACGTGTATCAGATCATCCGCCTGCTGGACAACTATCGGGTGGAGGTGGTCAAAGACCCTGCTACCAAAGAATACAGCCGGGTTTACGGCTATCACGACCTCTCTCCTTTGACAGAATAACCGCATAAGACGGCAATATTTTTCTTTTTATCGCTCGTGCGACATGATTTGACATTTTTTTGCGCTTTGCGGTGCTATGATACAAACAGAAGAGGAAGCAACTATAATTGCGGCAATCGGAAAGGAATGAGTGTATCATGGAAAATATTAGCAAAGAGTATCTGATCCTTTTTAATGCCATCACGGATGCGGAACATGGGCTGGAACGGATGAGAAAAAAATTGATCCGTGTCCAACAGCAGGCGGAAGAACTGTTCATAGAAAGAGATGAAAATGAGCAGGATCCCTCTTCTGATGCCGGCGGACCATTGACTGACAAAACCACGCCGGCATAAAAACCGCATTTGCTTTTTCTGTCAACTTGCGCGTATCCCGTCTGACGGCTTTGTAATCGTCAGATAGAAGGGCTTTTGACGCTGTGCAGATCGGCACGCGAAAAAAGCGCTGCGGCTCTGCTCTTGGCAGAGGCGCGGCGCTGATGGGTTTTAAGAGATCCTGCTGCGGGTCGCGGTAGACAGGACTGCTGCGTGGGGGGAAGAACAACAGCGGGGTCGGCCCTTACTTTTTTGACCGGTGTTTGTCGCTGTTTTGCTGAATCCGCTCCTGGGTCAGAATGTTGTTGTTGTTGTACAGGATTTCCTGTTCCCGTTCCTCCAACATCTTGCTGTGACCGCCTTTTTTTCGGCCTTGTGAGGAAAAAACCTGTGTGGAAAAAAGAATGCGGCATTTTATAGGAAAGCACATTGGCACATGCTAGAACAAGTGCCCAAAAGAGAGGATTTCCCCTCCTGCAGGCAAAGAAGAAAGCCCCGAAAAGCATTTGCTTTCGGGGCTTTCATGTGTCATTAGGTCAAAATAGATGACCCTGATAGTGCAAAGAACTTTTATATTTCAGCTTCCGAACGTAATGGCGCTAATACTTCATATAACTTTTTTAACTGCAAATTTGTTCTCCGCACTGCTGTGTGTGCTGCTCGCAACAGGCTGCGGCGCAAAAGACACAGGTACACCGGGAGAACCGGGGAAAACAGAACCTGTCATAACGGAGATCCCGTTGGATGAAGGAGAGAGTTTAACAATTCTTTCTGCGGAGGAATCCTCCGTACTATTTGCTGTGCAGAAAAACAAATAAACGAGGAACATTTGTATGCCTTTCGGCAGACCATGCGCGTAGGAATCTATGATTTGACGCAAAAAGCGGCCACTTCTCTCTGGACGCCGCAGGAACCCTCTGTTTATCAGCAAGGCTGCCTGCTGGGAAATGGAACTGCCCTGTGTTCGGCGGCACTGGATTACACCTTCCCCATAACAAATGAATATGCGCTGATCCGTTTGGACGAAGAGCAGACCACTGTGCAGACGCTCAGCCGCACCGTGCAGGAAATGGGCCGTCTGCAAGACGGAAGTGCTGTCTTCAGTTATGTAGATAATTCCGGCACCTTTGGGGTTCGGCCCATTACGGGAAATCAGGCGGACGATGTGCTGACCTATACCATTTCAGAGGGAAGTTCCCCGCTGCGGGGAGAACTGTCTGTCTGGCAGAACCAATTCTGCTATGCCTGTGAGAAAGATTTCTGCCTGACTATGGTTACCGTTGAAGGGCAGCAGGAACGCTCCCGGATCAGATTGACGCAACAGACGGAGAAGCTTGACAGTTTCTGCCTGGGAGAAGAGAGTGTATGGGCCTGCCTCTCGCTGAACGAAGGAACGAATCAGGCACAACGAATAATGGTGCGTTGGTCGGGTGAAAATCGTCAAGATCTTTTGAGACGACCGGCAACGGACCGTCCGTTGTACCGCCTGAGCAGCGGCGGCAGAACCGCCCTGACGGTGGACGCTGATTGCCGTCTTTATGCGCTGTATGAACAGGGTGATGGACTTGTGGCACAGCAGCTTGTGATTCCGGCGCAAACAGATTCCCGGAGCATGGGCGCGCTGTCGCTTTTCGGCACAGGTGCTTTGCCGCTGATTGTCTACGCCGTGGATAAGGGGAAGCTCTATCAGGTACTCCTTCCGGCTGAATAACAAACAGCCGGAAAAAAAGGATTCCAGATCCATGAAACCTGATAGACATGTGAGTGTGTCGATAGCAGCATGACAAATATAAAACCGTCACGCATAAATTATCGCGAGGCACGAGGATGAAACGGTTACATGGGCAGAGGGCGGAAAGGAGGAGATACCGATGGGCTAATGTCGGAAATGTGATTTACAAAAAAATATTTATGAAAATTGTGGGTGATTAAAATAATGAAAATAAAAACTTTAAAAAAATGCATTCCCATAATTGCTCTGACGCTTTCGCTCATCGCCAATGCAGTCCTTTTGACTCTTTTGCTGTTGCCGCCGAAGCAAAGCCGCATACACGGCACCTATGAGTATGGGGCCTCGGTAACGGGCGTGATGTCTTCAAACTACGCCATCTCTTTTTGCGAAACGCTTACCTCCGCCGGTACCATAGACGACTATCACGGAACTTACTGGTGTCTTAAACCCACTTGTGAGGAGCATCTGGAAGACGGCTCTTATTCCCTGCGGGAGGACGGTGTCATTGTTTTAACCAGCACAGAGGGCAAAATCTCTTATGCGCTAAAAGAAGGTGATCGGCACCTGTACTTATTTCGCCCGGAGCCCGCTCCATACGCGGCGATCTTCAGCAAAACATTAGACGCCGCTTACGGATATCCGGCAGATGAACCCTGATCGGCGCGGGAGGTGCCGGGGATCAACATTCGGGTATTGATCACGAAAAAGCCCGGATTTGCAGACCGGTAAGGATGCATAAGCGCCTCGATAAGTTACGAGGTAGAGTAAATTGCGCAAAATGCAATTTGCAAATAAGCAAATAACGGCGGAGTGCTTTGTTGACACCTCGCCCTTTCTCGCTTATTTACTTACTGCCGCGTCGTTGGAAGATGACTTTTCGCTATTGGCGGTCGGCTCGTCCGGAATCCACTCCATCAGATCGCCGGGCTGGCAGCGCAGCGTTTCACAGAGCCAGCACAAAACCTTATAATCAGGGCCGCCGGTATAATGTTTCATTGCCGCTTCTGTTGCACGGCCAAGCAGACTGGTTTTTTGAACCTGATAGCTGCTGATCCCTTTCTCTTTGAGCATGATAAATAGTTTATCGCAAATAATGGGCACAACATCGCCTCGTTTGCGGTTATTATGCCAGATAACTGCAATTTGATTAAGCACAATTATAGACAAAAACAGCCTAAATGCTGGCTATGTTGCTGATTTATATGGGGGAGTATCCGTGCGAAATATGGCTGCGTTTATTTCTGTATTATTACGTAGTATTAAATGCTTTTCGTATTTTCGCACGTAAAAGGGAAGGATTTGGAGAAGGCAGAGGCAACATAAAGATGTTGCCTCTGTCTCTAAAGATTTTACCAATCCTTAATTGCCTCCACTAATAAGAGAAATAGCCCCAATGCTGTTAAAATAATACCCCAGATGGTCCACTCGAGGATACGGGTTCCCACTATGACAAGAGCCAAATATAAAAAGTTTTTAGACTTCATGAGAAAAAATTACCCCTTATATTATTATGTTTATCCTAAATAAATAGTGTCTGAACTGGAACTAAAATCACGTCCAGCGCTTTGAGAAAAAGCAACGCCAAATCCGCTGAATCCTACTGAAAGAGTGGGAATTGATATAAGCGAATGTGCATAAACGCTATTGATTGTAGTTGATCTTCCACTGCCGTATTGATCAGAAGATAACCTGAAAAATACGGTTCCACTCAAATATGTCATTTCATCATTGTGAAGATCGAATGTAATGCCAATTCCCCCCTGATTAACTTCATCTGGTGTGGATGTATTGCTGTATGTGTATTTTGTGCCGGATGTTTGATAGTAGTTCTTACAATAAAATGAATTAGCCATATAATAAAGAAGACTATTATCCCAGTTCACTGTAATACCATCTTTTCCCAATCGCCAACTTGGTTTTTGATTATACCATTCATAGTTTGTGTAGACTGCATAGTAGAGGAAGGTTGTTCGGTCGCTACTCATTACTTTTAAGGCTGCCGTACTCATTGAAAAATCGTTTCCAGAAATGCTTAAAGTGGAAATCAAGCCTTCTGAATTACGATCAAATCCATCTTTTTTGTATACGACGCCAACTCAACATAATTTGTCGTTGCTTCTTGATAGATATCTTCTATAATGTCATCGGCGGAGGAGGCCAGGAATTCGCTGGGCAATCCACAAATGCTTGACAGATACGCTCTTTTTTGGGCTATGGTCATGGGCAGTGTTTCCGCAAATGCAGGGCTTACCATTGTTGCAATCAGAACGATCCCGATAATTAGGGAAGCAATCTTTTTCATTATTTATCCTCCTATATCATGCAATATTTATACAGTTATAAAAAAGCAATTGGTATCAATTGATAAATTTACCAATAAATAAAACAATATAACGATGAGCTAGATTGCGGATTCCTGCATTATTGAATTAAATCAACCACATAGAGTTCCACATTGGAATCGCCCTCCTTTCAATTCTATTATACAATTTGTTGTGCAAACTGTTCCCGCAGCTGTCTAAGTTTGTATCAAGTTATCTACAGACAAATTTAATTATCTAAAAAGAAAACAATTCAGCACTCGCTTTTATTACACAATTTTTAAAAATATTTTAATTTCATAAAAATATGGACAATTATTCTTGAATCACATAAAATGGGGGTTAACAAAACAGAAGGAGCGGTTGATATGTTTTCGACTTTTTTTCCCTGTTGGAACAGGAAGAGGACCAGATCCTTTTTTCCCACATCTATCAGAGTTATCAACGCAGGATGTACGCCGTTGCTCTGCATTTTTTGCATGATCCGGCATCGGCCGAGGACGCCGTTCAGGATGCGTGCGTCAAGATCATGGAACATTTTTCCGCCTACAAGGAAATTCCCTGTAATGAAAGGGAGTTCTGGATTGTTTGTATTGTAAAGAATACCGCGTTGAATATGCTGCGCCGCCGGCAATACCAGACGGAGGAACCGCCCTTGCCCGTGACCGCCGGTGAGATGGATGACGAGATGAACTACCGGGATCTCGTTGCGAAGATCCAGACGCTGCCATCCATCTATCGGCAGGTGCTGGAGCTCAAGGTGGTTCTGGAGTGGAGCAATCGGGACGTCGCCCGGTATCTTCACATAACGGAGAGCGCGGTGGGTGTCCGGTTCATGCGGGGAAAGAAAATGCTGCGGGAAAAGCTGACGGAAGGAGTTGCGGTGTATGAATGACACAGAATTTGCACCCGCGTTTCGCCCGGCTCTGATGGACGCCTAGGCGCAGGAGGTGCGTTTGGCCATAGAAGAGCTGGGCGACAAGCCTGTCCGTTACAGCCGCCGCTATCGGAGATGGGAAAAAGAATTGTTGAAAGGGCGTGTGATAAGAAGCGGCCGTGATACCGCCCCCCTCTGCTCTGAAAATTTTGCGGAAACAACAAGGCCCCGCCGGCACCTTCACCGCTCCACAATCGTCGCTGCCATCATTCTGGCGGTTTTGACAGCCTCGTTCATTACCGTATCCGCTCGAAATCCGGCGTGGTGGCAGATGTTCATTCGCTGATCCGGCGAAACATTCCAATTTGAGTTCTTTAAAGACCGGAGAACAGACAAAAAGACAGATTTTCCTGCTGTCAATCCAGCAACTTCACGGGCGGATTCCCCTTGTATAGGACTGCAGGAAATATTAGATCAGGACAGCCCCTCTGCTCCTTTGACGCCTACATGGTTTCCCGCGGGGTACGGTTATCCGACATATGAAGAAACCTTGTACCGAAGTACCAAAATTTATAACGCTTTCTATCACGGAGATAACAACAGTGATTATATGATGCTTTTCTATTCCCTTACCCCCAACGGGGAGGAAGCTCCTGCATACATTTATGAAAAAGACAGCGACAATGGCGGCCTTATTTATAAAACTCACGGCATTTCCCATTACATAACGAGCAATACCGGATTGCCGGTTGCTGTCTGGCGAATTGGTCAGTATGAATGTGCCCTCGAAGGTACGTCAACACAAGAGGAAATAGAAAGAATGATTGAATCTATCTATGAGGAAGAGTTGCCATGAAAAAGAAAGTATTTCGCTTATGATCCCTGATATTGTGTTGTTTGCTTTGTATTCCTGCAACTGTATTTGCCCAGTCAATGGATATCCGCCCACAATCAAGCTCAACTTTTGAAAGTGCATTGTTATGATGATCGAAGAATTTGAAAAGCGAACAGGCTTTTATCCCAGCGCGAATCTCTATGAGAGCATTGAGAAGGCCTACATGGACAGCAAAGTGGATAAGGACGCCTTCTGCGAGGTGTATAAGCAGAACGCGGATGGGCTGGCTGAGAAGATCCGGCGCGAGGTCTATATCTTACCTTCCATGTTTATGGGGATCACATTGCACACTTATTCCCATGTGATGACGGAAATGCAGCAAGATGCAGCCGGCGTCATGGATCACATTCTACGAGGCTCATGTTAGAATATATAGTAGAACAATTGTCCCGCAAGAGAGGTTTTTCCCTCTGCGGGCAAAAAAAGAAAGCCCCGGAAAGCATTTGCTTCCGGGGCTTTCATGGCGGAGAGAAAGGGATTCGAACCCTTGATACCTTTTAAGGGTATACACGATTTCCAATCGTGCGCCTTCGACCAGCTCAGCCATCTCTCCATAGCGTCGCGCTCGATAACAGCATTGATTATTATAACAAAGAATTGAAACTTGTCAAGAAGAAAATTTGCACCGGTGGAGATTTTTACCGGAAAACGGCAGAGAAGGTCACATAACTCTCCAAACGCGGCAAATGCGGCGGCGCCCCCGGTCAAATGCCGAGGGTGCCGCCGCTATATTGAGGAAGAGAATGGCGTCAGGACTGCATGAGCTCCAGGAGCACGGCCTTGATGGTGTGCATCCGGTTTTCTGCTTCGTCAAAGACGATGGACTGGGGTGACTCAAAAGCTTCGTCGGTGACCTCCAGCGCTTCCAGACCGTACTTGTCAAAAATTTCCTTGCCAATACCGGTGTTCAAATCGTGGAAGGCAGGCAGGCAGTGCATAAAGACCGCCTGGGGGCCAGCCATTGCCATCACCTTGGCGTTGATCTGATAGGGGAGCAGATCGCCAATGCGCTCACTCCACACCGCGTCCGGCTCACCCATGGAGACCCACACATCGGTATACAGCACGTCGGCGCCGGTGACGGCTTCTTTCACGTTTTCACAGAAGGAGAGCGTGGCGCCCGTCTGGGCGGCAATGGTCTGGCACTGGGCGATCAGCGCGGGATCGGGGAAGTATTTCTTGTTGGAGCAGGCCACAAAATGCATCCCCATCTTGGCACAGCCCACCATCAGGGAGTTGCCCAGGTTGTAGCGGGCGTCGCCCATGTAGACCAGCTTGACGCTCTTGAGATGCCCAAAATGCTCCTGCACCGTGAGGAAATCCGCCAGCACCTGAGTGGGATGAAATTCGTTGGTGAGGCCATTGAAAACCGGTACGCCAGCCTTGGCGGCCAGTTCCTCCACCACGGACTGACCGTAGCCGCGGTACTCGATGCCGTCATAGAGGCGGCCCAGCACCCGAGCAGTATCGGCGATGGACTCCTTTTTGCCCATCTGAGAGCCGGAGGAGAGGTAGGTGACGTGCATTCCCAGATCGTAGGCCGCCACTTCAAAGGAACAGCGGGTACGGGTGGATGCCTTTTCAAAAATTAGAGCCAGGTTCTTGCCCTTGAGCAGCTGGTGAGGAATCCCCGCCTTTTTCTGCGCCTTCAGCGCGGCGGAGGTATCCAGAAACTGCTGGATCTCAGTGGGTGTATAGTCCAGCAGCTTTAAAAAATGCGTATGGTTTTTCATGATGGCTTCTCCCTTATGTATGTGATTGAAGGAACTGGCGCAGCAGATACAGTTGCTCCGGCGCGGCGGCGGGGGCTCCGTAGCTGCGGCGCTGTCCCACACAGGCGGAAAGGCGCAGGGACGGGTACACGTCCTGATCAAACAGCGGCGAGAGCGCTTGCAGCTCCGACAGGGGAACCTCCTCTAGCGTGATGCCCCGGGTGGCACACAGATGCACCAGCGTGCCTGCGATCTTGTAGGCGTCCCGGAACGGCAGACCCTTGCGCGTCAGATAATCCGCGCAGTCGGTGGCGTTGAGAAAACCTGTCTTGGCGGCGTTTTCCATGCGCTCTGGCAGCACGGTCATGGTGTCCAGCATGGCGGCAAACACCGGCAGGCACATCGTTAAGGTGTCCACAGCGTCGAACACCGGCTCCTTGTCCTCCTGCATATCTTTGTTGTAGGCAAGCGGCAGAGATTTCATCACCGTCAGAAGCGTGATGAGGTCGCCGTAAACACGGCCGGTCTTGCCGCGCACCAGCTCCGCCACGTCGGGATTCTTCTTCTGGGGCATGATAGAAGAGCCGGTGGCATAGGCGTCGGAGAGCTCGATGAATTTAAATTCCCAGCTGCACCAGAGAATGATCTCCTCGGAAAAACGGGAGAGATGCATCATCAGCAAGGAGGCGTCGCTGAGAAACTCAATGGCATAGTCGCGGTCGGACACGCCGTCCAGGGAGTTGGCCGTGGGACGGGCAAAGCCCAGCGCGCGGGCGGTGTCGAAGCGGTCAATGGGGTAGGTGGTACCCGCCAGCGCGCCGCAGCCCAGGGGGCATTCGTCCATGCGCGTCTGACAGTCCTCCAGACGGGTCACGTCCCGCTGCAGCATGGCCGCGTAGGCCAGAAGATGATGGCCGAAGGTGATGGGCTGCGCCCGCTGCAGGTGGGTGTAGCCGGGCATCACCGTGTCGAGATACGTGTCCGCTTTCTGCTCCAGTACGCCCAGCAGGGCAAGAAGCTGTTTGCGGATGGCCGTGATCTCCTTTTTCAAATAGAGCCGCAGATCCACGGCCACCTGATCGTTGCGGCTGCGGGCGGTGTGAAGTCGCTTGCCCGCCTCGCCGATACGCTCCGTCAAAAGCGCCTCCATCCACATATGGATGTCCTCGGCGTCCTGAGGCGGCGGCAGCGCGCCGCTTTCCAAGTCGGCGCGGATACCGCTCAAACCGTCGCAGATCTGCTTGACGTCATCCGGGGAGAGGATGCCGCAGCGCTCCAACATCTGCGCGTGGACCAAACTGCCCGCAAGATCTTCCTGCCAAAGGCGCTGGTCAAAAGGCAGGGAGGTGTTGAAATCGTCCACCAGCCGGGAGGTTTCCTCCTGAAAACGCCCGGCCCAGAGCTTGGCGGCGCTCATTGTTCCAGCTTGCCCTGCTCCATCAGCGCCTGTACCTGCGTGGGCAGGCCCCAGAGGTTGATGAAACCGGTGGCCTGGGCCTGGTCGTAGTCGCTGGCGCCGAAGGTGCAAATGTTTTCGGAGTACAGGGAATAGGGGGACTTGAGACCGGCCTTGATGATATTGCCCTTGTAGAGCTTCAGCTTCACAGAGCCGGTGACGTTCTTCTGGGTGGCGGTGACAAAGGCGCTGAGGGCCTCACGCAGGGGAGAGAACCATAGGCCGTTGTAAAGCAGCTCCGCGAAGCACACGGACAGCTCCTGCTTTTTGTGGGCGGTCATTTTGTCCAGGCACAAGGTCTCCAGCGCCTGATGCGCCTTGTAGAGGATGGTGCCGCCGGGGGTCTCGTAAACGCCGCGGCACTTCATGCCCACCAGACGGTTTTCCACAATGTCCAGCAGGCCGATGCCGTTCTGGCCGCCCACTTCGTTGAGCTTCCAGATGATATCCGCGGCGGACATCTTTTGGCCGTCCAGCGCCACGGGAACGCCCTTTTCAAAGTCCAGCGTCACATAGGTGGGCTTGTCGGGCGCCAGCAGGGGAGAAACGCCCATTTCCAGAAAGCCGGGCTTTTCGTACTGCGGCTCGTTTTCCGGGTTTTCCAGATCCAGACCCTCGTGGCTCAGATGCCACATATTCTTATCCTTGGAGTAGTTGGTCTCGCGGCTGATCTTCAGCGGTACGTTGTGGGCCTCGGCGTAGTCGATCTCCTCCTCACGGGACTGGATCGCCCACTCACGCCAGGGGGCGATGATGGTCATGCTGGGGGCGAAGTGCTTGATGGCCAGCTCGAAGCGGACCTGATCGTTGCCCTTGCCTGTGCAGCCGTGGGCGATGGCGTCCGCCTTTTCCTCCAGCGCGATCTTCACAAGGGACTTGGCGATGATGGGACGGGCGAATGCCGTTCCCATCAGATACTCTTCGTAAATAGCGCCGGCCTGCATGGAGGGAATGATGACATCGTTGACCATCTCGTCACACAGATCCACGGCATAGAACTTGGAAGCACCTGTCTTGTATGCTTTTTCCTCCAACCCCTCCAGCTCGTCGGCCTGACCGACGTTGCCGGCCACAGCGATGATCTCGGGATCGTTGTAGTTTTCTTTCAGCCAGGGAATGATGACCGAGGTGTCCAATCCACCGGAATAGGCCAGCACAATCTTTTTGATATCTTTCTTTTCCATGATGTGTTCCTCCTGATGAATACGCCGAGGGGCGTATGAATTTTTATACGCTAATATTAGCATGGAGTGAATGAAAATGCAACTGGTGACATTGACCAAAGAAAAAAGCAACGGCATGGGTAACCTGCCACAATTTGCATAAATAAGGACATAATTGAAAAAATATACTTGAAATAAGAAAGATAATAAATTATTATTCATATAAACATACGAAGGCACCGCATGCTTTGATGCGTATATGAGAGGCCAGGCGGTAGAGTATATATTTATATGAGTGAAGAGATGAATACTTATGAAGAAAGTGTTTGTAGACGGAAGCGCTGGGACCACGGGGCTGCGGATCGTGGAGCGGCTGCAAAGCCGGGACGATGTGTGCTTGCTGACATTGCCGGAGGAGAAGAGAAAAGACAGAAAGGCCCGACAGGAGATGCTCAACGCGGCAGACGCGGCATTTTTGTGTCTGCCCGACGCAGCGGCCGTTGAGGCTGCGGAGCTGGTGACCGATTCCCGCACCGTGGTGCTGGATACCTCCACCGCCCACCGCACGGCGCCGGGCTGGATCTATGGCTTTCCGGAGCTGTCGGCGCAACACAGACAGGCGGTATGCGGCGCCGGACGGATCGCCGTGCCGGGCTGCCACGCCAGCGGCTTTATCGCGCTGGTCTACCCACTGGTGGCGCAGGGACTTTTGCCAAGAGACGCGCTCTTGACCTGCTTTTCTCTTACCGGCTACAGCGGCGGCGGCAAAAAGATGATTGCTGACTATGAAGCGCCGGGCAGACCGGCTCTCTACGACGCGCCCCGTCAATACGGACTGGGCCAGCAGCACAAGCACCTCAAAGAGATGGCGGCGGTGACGGGCCTTGCGTCGGCGCCTGCTTTCTGCCCGGTGGTGGCGGATTTCAAGTGTGGCATGGAGATGACGGTGCCGCTTTTCGCCTCCCAGGTCAAGGGGACGGCCGCGGACATCGCCGAGGCGTATGCCGCAGCGTATACCGGGCCGGTGGTGACGGCGGTGCCGGGCGGTGATGAGGAAGGCTTCCTCTCCGCGGCGGCTATGGCCGGAAAGGATGGCATGACCGTTTCCGTTTTTGGGAATAGAGAGCGGATCCTGCTCGCGGCGCGCTACGACAATCTGGGAAAAGGCGCCTCCGGTGCAGCACTGGAGTGCATGAACCTGGCCTTTGGATGGGAAGCCACCAAAGGGCTGATCTTATAAATAAGGAGTAAGAACATGAATCATACCATTACCGGCGGCGTCTGTGCCGCAAAAGGGTTTCTGGCTTCCGGCATCCACTGCGGCATCCGAAAGAATAAGGACAAAAAGGATCTGGGGCTGATTTACAGCACCGTGCCCGCCCACGCGGCGGCGGTCTATACCACCAATCTGGTGAAGGGCGCGCCCCTGACTGTGACCAAGGAACACCTGCAAGACGGCACGGCGCAGGCCATTATCTGCAACAGCGGCAACGCCAACACCTGCAATGCCAACGGTATCGAAATCGCCCAGCAGATGAGCGAGCTGCTGGCGCAGCAACTGACCATCCTGCCGTCCGACGTGATCGTGGCCTCCACGGGCGTCATCGGAAAGCCGCTGGACATCATGCCCATCGCAGCGGGAATTCCCCCTCTTGCAAAAAGTCTCTCCATGGGCGGCAGCGGCGACGCGGCGGAAGCGATCATGACCACGGACACGGAAAAAAAGGAGATCGCCGTGTCCTTTACGCTGGGCGGCAAGACCTGCATCCTGGGAGGCATCGCCAAGGGCTCGGGCATGATCCATCCCAACATGGCCACCATGCTGGTGTTTCTTACCACCGACGCCGCCATCTCCGGCGCCATGCTGCAAAAGGCGCTCTCTACGGACGTACAGAGTACCTTCAACATGGTCAGCGTGGACGGCGACACCTCCACCAACGACATGGTGGCCATCCTGGCCAACGGCCTTGCGGGCAACGAGGAGATCACGGAGGAAGGCCCGGATTTCACCGCGTTTATGAAAGCGCTCAACACCGTGACGATGTGGCTGTGCCGCAAGCTGGCGGGCGACGGCGAGGGCGCCACCAAGCTGCTGGAGTGTGAGGTGACCGGTGCCGCCACGGAGGCCATAGCCAAGATGGTGGCCAAGAGCGTCATCTGCTCGTCGCTGACCAAGGCCGCTATGTTCGGCGCCGACGCCAACTGGGGCCGCATTCTCTGCGCCATCGGGTACAGCGGCGCGGACGTGGATGTGGCAAAGGTAAACGTGGCGTTCCGCTCGCCCAAGGGCACCGTTGCCGTGTGCGAAAACGGGGCGGGCATTCCCTTCTCCGAAGAGGAGGCCAAGACTGTTCTGCTGGAAAAAGAAATCGACATTCTGGTGGAGTTGCAAAGCGGCAAGTGTGCCGCCACCGCCTGGGGCTGCGACCTCACCTATGACTATGTGAAGATCAACGGCGACTACCGGACGTGAGGTGCAAAGGATGACACTCAAGGATATTACCAACGCGCAGCGTGCGGAAGTTCTGACCCAGGCGCTGCCCTACATTAAAAAATATTACAACAAGATCGTGGTGGTGAAGTACGGCGGCAACGCCATGACAGACGAGAGCCTGAAGGCTCAGGTGATGGAGGACATCGTGCTTTTGTCGCTGGTGGGCGTGAAGGTGGTGCTGGTGCACGGCGGCGGTCCGGACATCACGGAGATGCTGAAAAAGGTGGGCAAGGAAAGTCATTTCGTGGACGGCCTGCGGGTTACGGACAAGGAGAGCATGGACATCGTGCAGATGGTGCTGGCGGGCAAGGTGAACAAGACGCTGGTGAACTATCTGGAGGCCCGCGGCGGCAAGGCCATGGGTATCTCCGGCATGGACGGGCACATGATCGACGCGTCCATGAAGGACGACCGTCTGGGTTATGTGGGCAAGATCAACGCGGTGAATGTGGAGCCGATTTTGGATCTGCTGCAAAGCGGGTACATCCCGGTGGTATCCACAGTGGGCTGCGACTGGGCGGGCAACGCCTTCAACATCAACGCCGACACCGTGGCGGCCCAGATTGCCGGCGCTCTCAAGGCTGAATGCCTCATCGCCATGACGGATGTTGCGGGTATTTTGCGGGATAAAAACGACATCAGTACGCTGATCCCGTGGCTGACGGTATCCCAGGCGGCGCGGCTCTTTGAAGAGGGCATCATCGAAGGCGGCATGGTGCCAAAGGTGGACTGCTGCGTGGACGCCGTGCTGCGTGGCGTGAAGAAAGTATTTATGATGGATGGCCGGATCCCCCACTCTATTCTGGTGGAAATGCTGACGGATGAAGGAGCCGGTACGATGGTAACAGGAGATGACTATGATGAAAACAAAGGAGCTTGACACGGCCTATGTGGCCCATACTTACAACCGTTTCCCGGTGGAGATCGTTTCCGGCCACGGTTCGCTGGTGACGGACGACGCGGGCAGAGAGTACATCGACATGGGGGCGGGCATCGCCGTCAATATTTTCGGCATGAACGACGAAGGCTGGAAAGCGGCGGTGAAGGCCCAGCTGGACAAGTGCCAGCATACCTCCAATCTCTATTACACGGCGCCCTGCGCCCAGCTGGCGGAGCTGCTGTGCCGGAAAACAGGCATGAAAAAGGTGTTTTTTAGCAACTCCGGCGCCGAGGCCAACGAGTGCGCCATCAAGGCGGCCCGCAAGTACGCACAGGATAAAAAAGGGCAGAAATACGATACCGTTGTGACGCTGATCAACAGCTTCCACGGCCGCACCCTGACCACGCTGGCCGCCACAGGGCAGGAACACTATCACCAGCAGTTTATCCCCCTGACCCCCGGCTTTGTCTATGCCGCCGCCAACGATCTGGAGGGCATCAAAAAGCTGGTGGCGGAGAACAAGGTGGCTGGCATTCTCTTTGAAGCGGTGCAGGGCGAGGGCGGTGTCATCCCGCTGGAAAAGGCCTTTGTGCAGGGTCTTGCCCAACTTTGTGCCGAACAGGACATTCTGCTGATGGCCGACGAGGTGCAGATCGGCAACGGTCGCTCCGGCGCCCTGTACGGCTATATGAATTTCGGCGTGCAGCCGGACATCGTGTCCACGGCCAAGGGCCTGGGCGGCGGCTTGCCGCTGGGCGCCACGCTGCTGGGCGAAAAGGCCCAGAACGTGTTTGTCCCCGGCGACCACGGCTCCACCTTCGGTGGCAATCCCGTGTGCTGCGCGGGTGCCGTGAATGTGATGAGCCGTCTGGACGACGCGCTTTTACAGTCGGTGCGTGAAAAATCCGCCTACATTGTGGGAGCGCTCTCCGGTGTGCCCGGCGTGGAGAGCGTTACCGGCATGGGCCTGATGCTGGGTATCAAGACGGTAAAGCCTGCCGCGGACGTGGTGGCGGCGTGCCGGGAGAACGGTGTGCTGGTGCTCACTGCCAAGGACAAGGTGCGTCTGCTGCCCGCACTAAATATTCCCATGGACGTGCTGGAAAAAGCGGTGGCCGTCATCGCTGCGGCCTGCCGGTAGAGATACAGCAGAGGAAAAAGCCCCATGTCAATTTTTCCATTGACATGGGGCTTTTTCTTCCACAAAATGACGGATGCCGGCCTAAGATAAAAAAATTGATGTTTCAAGGTTTATTTAAGGTCTTATTGGTAGGATAGGCAAAACAAAACCAGGAGGTAAACATTTATGCTTATCAGTTTGATTCTGGCTTGGCTTGCCGTGCTGTGTGCTGTCTTCGCTGTCTTGAAATTTTTCGCGCGGATCAGCAAAAATCGGAAACTGAACCGCTTTTTTTCCAAGATCCACATTTCCTTCGGCGTGCTTTTGCTGGCCTTCGGTCTGCTGCACAGCATTTTTGCCGGCAACATGCCCTCCGCCACATTGGCTGATTTCACCCCGGCCGCTGTTCTTTTCACCTGGAACTGGGGTACCGCGTGTCTGGTACTGGCGCTGCTGCTGGCCTTGACGTATGTCTTTCGCAAGCAGCTGAAAAAGCACTGGATGCCAGCTCACCGCGTTTTGACGGTGCTGCTGGTCATCACACTGGGCCTCCACCTGCTGAATGTGGGGATCCAGCTCTTTGACCGCCTTGGCGCCGGTGAAACCACCGCTATCACCACCACCAAGAGCAGCTCCGGGAGCGCCTCTTCCCCCGGGACGACTTCTTCTTCCGGCAGTACGTCGTCTTCGGTTAGCTCCTCGTCCTCCGGTAAAACATCGGGAACCATCTCTTCGGATACCGCCGCATCCTCCGACACTACACCGTCTGATACCTCTTCTTCCAGCGGCTCCGGCTCGGCGGTCGCCTTCTCCGGCGCACAGCTCAAAGACGGTACCTACCAGGGCAGTGCCAGCGGGTATAACGGCAACATCACGGTGTCCGTCACGGTGTCCGGCGGTGAAGTAACAGATATCGCGGTGGTCAGTGAGAGCGATACAGCCTCCTTCTTCAGCAAGGCCAAGAGCGTGCTCGCCTCCATCATCAGCGGGCAGACACTGGAAGTGGATACCGTCAGCGGCGCCACCTATTCTTCCGCCGGCCTTATCAACGCCACCTATAACGCGCTGCAAAGCGCCGTAACCTCCGGCACTCTGAATGTGACCAGCATCGACCTCTTCTCGGTCCGCCGCAAATGATCGAACCGTTTATATAAAAAGGATCTCCCGGACGAAAGCCGGGAGATCCTTTTTGCGACAAGTTACCACACGAGCTGTATTATTTGCTTTTGATATTACAAAATGTATTCTTTTACTGCACCAAAAGCAGCAGCTTTCCCACACCCAGCATCAGACTGCCCAGCGAGAAAAAGAACAGGATCAGCCCCGCAATGTTCCGCCAGAATTTTTTTGTCCCCAGTTTTTGCAGATCCATAAAGGGGTAGGGGTACAGCAGCCGGGTGTGGCCGATGGGACTGCCGGTGCGGGCCCGGAGAAGCACATAGGTGAGATAGGCGGTGGGCACCAGCAGCCACCAATAGACGCAGCGCATGGAGAGTTGGGTTTTGTCGGCGCAGACGCACCACTCCAGCACCGTCAGCCAGGGGACCAGATAGTGGACGCACAGATTGCCAAAGCCGATTTTTCCGTCTTCAAAGCCTTTGCCGGAGCGCATAGCCTGGGGCGCCAGAACAAAGTGATAGATGAGATGGGTGACAAAAATGCACAGCATCACGGAAAAGAACAGCTCCGGCGGCGTGATGATACGGAAATAAGGGCTGCCGGGGAAAAAGGTGGCGATCAGCAGCAAAAGCTGATAAAGCAGCACCACCAGATTGCTCTGGTTGGTGTAAAAGGCAAACATACCGGCCCGGATGCGGCCGGTAGGGATCAGCTGAGAGTGAAACAGCATCCCCACAGTGCCAAGAAGAAGAATCACCCCGCAAAAAACACGCAGCATGGGTCATCCTTCCTTTCGCAAAGACTTCAGCCGGGTGATCTCCGCGGCGTAACCCGGCAGCTCGTTGGGCGTTTCCAGCAAAAAGGGAAGCTCCCGCAGCGCCGGATGATTGATGATGCGCGCAAAGGTGTCGATGCCCAGCGTGCCCTCGCCGATCTTTTCATGGCGGTCCTTGTGAGCGCCCAGCGGATTTTTGCTGTCATTGAGATGGATGGCCTTCAGGCGTGACAGACCGATCACGCGGTCAAACTCGGCCAGAACGCCCTCCAGGTCGCCGGTGATGTCATAGCCGGCAGCGCTGACATGGCAGGTGTCCAGGCAGACGCCCATCAGCTCGGGGTGCTCCACCCGGTCCAAAATGGCCCGCAGCTCTTCAAAGCGGCCGCCCACCTCACTGCCCTTGCCGGACATGGTTTCCAGCAGAACGGTGGTCTGCTGGCCGGGGAAGAGGATCTCGTTGAGGGTATCGGCGATGAGCGTGACACCCGCCTCCGTGCCCTGCCCCACATGACTGCCGGGATGGAAATTGTAAAGCTGGCCGGGCAGCACTTCCATACGGTGCAGGTCGTCGGCGAGGATCAGACGGGCAAATTCCCTCACCTCGGGCTTGTCCGAGCAGGGATTGATGGTGTAAGGCGCGTGCGCCAGCAGCGTGCCGAAGCAATGCTCGGCGGCAAAGGCCATCAGCGCCGCGGCGTCACCGGTGTCAAGCTCTTTGGCCTGACTGCCTCTGGGATTGCGGGTAAAAAACTGAAACGTGCTGGCACCCAGGGAGAGCGCGGTCTGACCCATGGCCAAAAACCCCTTGGAAGCCGACAGATGACAGCCAATGGCAAACATAAAGCAATTCTCCTTTATAGACGGTATACGGCGCAGTCCCACTGGGAGCCATTGAGGGTGATGATACCATAGGTGGGGGCAGTGTACGCGCCCACGGCGCCGGGGTTCATCACATAGAGCGAGCTGTCAAAATCCACCAGCGGCCGGTGGGTGTGACCAAAAAGCAGAATGTCCGCCCCATACTTACGGGCGGCGCAGATGGCTGACATAGTGCCGTGCTTGACATGGCGGGTGTGGCCGTGCATCATCAGAATCCGCCGTCCGCCGTATTCCAGCAGCCGCTCGGCGGGCTCGGCGTTGCCCCAGTCGCAGTTGCCGGGTACCTGCTCCATGGGAATGGAGGGGAAAAGCCAACGCAGCGCCTGGGCATCGGCCCAGCAGTCACCCAGATGAAGGATATGGTTCGGTTCCGTCATCTCCACACAGCGGGCCATGGCATCCACGCCGCCGTGGGAATCGGAAAGCACTAGGATCCGCATAAGCTTTGCCTCCTTTTTTCATATGTTTGCCATTATAGCACGAAAAATAAAACACCACCATTGGCAATTTGAAAAGTTTATGGTACATTATAAAAAATCAGATAGAAAATGAGGGAACAGATATGGGTGAGAGCAGGGCAAAATGGAGCAATCTGCTGGTGATGGCGGTCTTTGGCACCATGAGCCTTGCGGTGAAGCATATTCCGCTGGCCTCGGCGGAGATCGCCATGGAGCGGGCGGTGATCGGCGCGGTGACGTTGGTGCTGGTGCAGCTGGTGGGAAAGCGTCTCCTGTCGCCCCGAAAGCTCAAGGGCGAACTGCCGCTGCTGCTGCTCAACGGCGGCATCCTGGGCTTCGGCTGGATCCTGCTGTTCCAGGCTTACCGCTATACGTCTGTGTCGGTTGCCACACTGGCGTATTATTTCGCCCCGATCCTTATCACGGTGGGCTGCGCCATCTGGTTCAAGGAGAGAATGAACGGGCGGCAGATCGCCTGCTTCGTGTGCGCCACGGCGGGCCTTGTGCTGATGCTGGATCCCCGGCATCTGGCGGCGGGCGGCGCCTCTGCCACGGGGATCATGCTGGCGCTGGGATCGGCGGTGTGCTATGCGGCGGTGGTGCTGATGAACAAAAAGATCCGCACGGTGACCGGCATGGACAGGACGCTGGTGCAGCTGGCCGCGGCGGGGGTGGTGCTTTTGCCCTATGTCCTGTTCACCGGCGGCATCCACGCCTTTTCCATGAGCGCCGGGGGATGGGTCAGCCTGCTGATTTTGGGCGTCTTTTACACCGGCCTTTGCTATCTGGTGTATTTTTCCACACTGAGCCACCTGCCGGGGCGGACGGTGGCGCTTTTGAGTTATGCCGACCCGCTCACCGCGGTGCTGTGCTCCCTGCTGATCCTGGGGGAGGGTATCAGTGCCATGCAGGCTGTCGGCGGCGCCATGGTCATCGGCTTTACACTGCTCAACGAGCGATTGGGCGGGCCAAAGGAATAAAAAAGGAACCCCGCACAGCGGGGTTCCTTTTTAAATGCCATCAAGCGGAATTACCACTCCAGGTTGTTTTCGGTTTCTTTGCTGAACAAGTGCGCCACGTTGCCGCCGAAGATCAGATTGACCTCGCTGCCCATGGCAAAGTGCGCGGCGTCGCCATTGGTGGGAACGATCACAATCACGTCCCGGTTTTCAGCGGAGACGTGCAGGTGG
The DNA here is from genome assembly GCA_034933545.1 of Oscillibacter sp. Lineage (GTDB taxonomy): Bacteria > Bacillota > Clostridia > Oscillospirales > Oscillospiraceae > Vescimonas. The sequence continues at coordinate 45,901 of JAYFNH010000005.1, read as the reverse complement.
ACGGAAGAACCCATCATTTCGGATACGTCCACCTTGCCCTTGATACCGTCGGCGCAGAGCATCAGATGGTCGGGACGAACGCCCAGCGTCACGTCCTGCGGCGCCACATCCTTGGCGGCAAGGCGCTGCTGCTTCTCGTCGGAGAGTTCCACGCGGACGCCGCCGAGTTCCACCGAATAGCGGCCCTCTTCCTTGAGCAGCTTGCCATCGAAGAAGTTCATCTGAGGCGTACCGATAAAGCCAGCCACAAAGAGGTTGGCGGGATGGTCAAAGACCTCCTGAGGCGTGCCGATCTGCTGGATGACGCCGTCTTTCATGATGACGATGCGGTCGCCCAAGGTCATGGCCTCGGTCTGGTCGTGGGTCACGTAGATAAACGTGGTGTCAATGCGAGAGCGCAGCTTGATAATCTCAGCGCGCATCTGGTTACGCAGCTTGGCGTCCAGGTTGGACAAAGGCTCATCCATCAAGAAGACGGAGGGGTCACGGACAATGGCGCGGCCGATGGCCACACGCTGCCGCTGACCGCCGGACAGAGCCTTGGGCTTGCGGTCCAGATACTGGGTGATGTCCAGGATCTCCGCCGCCTCGTGCACCTTCTTGTCGATGACGTCTTTGGGTGTCTTTTTCAGTTTCAGGGAGAATGCCATGTTTTCAAACACGGTCATATGGGGATACAGAGCATAGTTCTGGAAGACCATGGCGATGTCGCGGTCTTTGGGCTCCACATCGTTGACCAGCTTGTCGCCGATGTAGAGTTCGCCGCCGGAGATATCCTCCAATCCAGCGATCATACGAAGGGTGGTGGATTTGCCGCAGCCGGAGGGACCCACCAGTACGATAAATTCCTTGTCCTGGATCTCCAGACTGAAGTTTTGAACAGCCAGCACACCCTCTTCGGTGATTTGCAGGTTGTGTTTCTTTTCGGCGGGTTCCTCGCCCTTTTTGCGCTTTTTCTGTTCATCGCCGCTGTAGGGGTAGACCTTCTTCAGGTTTTTCAGAATCACCTTTGCCATGTAAACGACTGCGGCTGCTCTGCCATCGCAAGGGGCAGCCTCGCGGCCGGCCTTTTAGCCGGAGCCGCTTTACGGCAGGTCTCCACACTGCCGCACCGCCAGTCAAGCGGATGTAAATCCTCCTTTTGTGACCACGGCAAGCTATTAGGTGGAGTAGCAAACCGCGGCCGAAATAAAATTGTATAAAAAAATTTATACGATTACACTATAGCATAGACATATTGCCAATCGCAAGAAGAAAAACAGGAAAACGCAAAAAACCGAACCCCGCTGCTGCAAACAGCGGGGCTCGATAGAATCATATGGGATCTTCGGGTGGCTCAGTCCGCCATCAGTTTTTCCAGCGCGGACAGGCGCAGGCAGGTGCAAAACACCGCTACCGCTTCGTTTAGTTCCTCCACCGGAGGCAGGGAGGGGGCGATGCGGATATTGGAGTCGTTGGGGTCGATACCGTAGGGGAAGGTGGCGCCGGCACCGGTCATTACCACGCCCGCTTCCCTGCACAGGGACAGCGTCCGCTTGGCGGTGCCGGGCATGGCGTCAAGGGAGACGAAGTAGCCACCCTTGGGATGCTTCCAGTCGGCAATGTCCAGCGGGGCGATCTCCTGATCCAGCGCGTCCAGCACGGCCTTGAACTTGGGCCCCAGGATCGCAGCGTGGCGCTTCATCAGATCCAGCGTGTGGGCCTTGTCCTTGAGGTAGCGGACGTGGCGCAGCTGGTTGATCTTGTCGAAGCCGATGGTCTGGATATTGATAAGCTTGGACATATACTCGATGTTGGCCACGCTGGCGGCCATCACGGCCACGCCCGCGCCGGGAAAGGTGACTTTGGAGGTGGAGGCGTACTCAAACACCATGTCGGCGTTGCCGTACTGCTCACACAGCGAAAGAATGTCGGGGAAGGGCACATAATCGCCGTCGAACTCGTGGATGATATAGGCATTGTCCCACATCAGCAAAAAGTCGGGAGCGGCGGGCTTCATGGACGCAAGACGCTTGATAGTCTCCTCAGAGTAGATCACGCCCTCGGGGTTGGAGTACTTTGGCACGTTCCACATACCCTTCACGGCCGGGTCTTGGATCAGCTTTCCCACCATGTCCATGTCGGGGCCTTCGGAGGTCATGGGGACGGTGATGAGCGTCATGCCCATGGACTCGGTGACCTTGAAATGGCGGTCATAACCGGGAGCGGGGCACAGCCACTTCACCTCGTCCAGCTTGCCCCAAGGAGTCTCACTGTGAAGCAGACCGTTGGTGTAGGCCTTGGCGATGGTGTCGTACATCAGCTGCAGGCTGGCGTTGCCGCCCACGAAGCACTGCTCGGGCTTGCAGCCCAGGATATCGGCAAAAAGCGCCTTGGCGGCGGGCAGACCGGCCACCTCTCCGTAGTTGCGGGTCTCGATGCCGTCGCACATGAATTCTTCGGGCTTGACAAGAATGTTAAACATATCGGTGACCATATCCAGCTGTGCCTTGCCGGGCTTGCCCCTGGCCATATTCAGCTTCAACCCCCTGGCTTTGAGGTTTTGGTAGGTGGCTTGAACAGTGGCGTATTCCTGCTGCTGCTCCGCACGGGACATGTGGGCATAAGGTTTCATATTTTTGACAGTCCTTTCCTGTTAAATGGCCTGATTTCCAAGCATAATTCTTACCCGCCAGTGTAACACACCACCGCGGCGATGACAAGCTAATTTTCCGTCTCCAGCCGGTACAGATCGGTGCGCCGGGCGGATAGCAGCGGCAGCTGACGCCGGACGGCATCCAGACGCTCCAGATCCAGCTCCGTGACGGCGATCTCCTCGCCGGCACCGCACTGGCGCAGCACCGTGCCCCAGGGATCGCAGACGATGGAGTGGCCGTAGGCCGTGTAGGACGCCGCAGTATCCCGAGCGGGGGAGGTGCCAACGGTGAAGAGCTGGTTGTCCACCGCCCGCTGGCGGAAGAGCAGCTTCCAGTGGGCGGGGCCGGTGGTCATGTTAAAGGCGGCGGGGACGAAAAGCACCCTGGCGCCCCGCAGGGTCATCAACCGGGCCAGTTCTTCAAACCGGAAGTCAAAGCAGATGCAAAGTCCCATGGGGCCAAATTCCGTGTCAAAGACGGTGATCTCCCGGCCGGGAGAAAGCGTGTCGGATTCAAAAAAACGCTGGCCGTCCGCCACGTCGATGTCAAAGAGGTGGACCTTCCTGTGCCGGGCAATCTGATGACCCCGTCGATCATAGACATAGGAGGTGTTGTAAAGCTTTCCGTCGGTTTTCTCCGGCAGGGAGCCGCCGATGAGATAGATGCCAAGCTCCGACGCCAGTGCGGAGAGCGCCTGCTGGGCCGGCCCTCCCTCCGGCTCGCTATACGCGTCAAAGCATTTGTTGTCGTAAGGACAGCAGAACATCTCCGGCAAGACGCCAACGTCAATGCCCCCGGCCGCCGTCTGACGCAGCAGCTCACCCGCGCGGCGGAGGTTGGTCTCCTTGTCGGCGGAGACCGCCATCTGTATCTGAGCAATTTTCATGCAAGCGCCTCCTTTAAAATTCCCGCAGCACCAGATCGGTTTCCCCGGGGTTGAGCCCGATCTCCAGCCTCAGGACTTTGGGGTGCCGGGCGTATTCGCGGCGGACCATGTCCCGCAGAGCGGTGCCCCGGCTGAAGCCGTGGATGACCCGGATGCGGTAGGTACCGCCCTTGGCCCGGCGCAGTGCCGCGTCCACGGCGGCACGGGCCTGACAGATGTTCATGCCGTGGAGATCCAGTTCCCAGATGCCGCTGTCCATGGCCGATGCCTCCTTCGTTCTTTGTTTTTCCATTGTATAGGGAAATATTTGAAGATGCAATCCTTTTTGTGGTATACTGAGCCCAAAAGAAAAGCCGCCGGGGACGGACTTCCCACTGGCGGCAAAGGGAAAGGAAGAAAAACCATGAAATTGCTGGTTGCCTCCGACCTCCACGGCAGCGCCCCGTGCTGCGAGGCCGTTTTGAACGCTTTTTTTCGGGAGCAGGCTGATACGCTGGTGCTGCTGGGGGATCTTTTGTACCACGGGCCCCGCAATCCGCTGCCGGAGGGCTACGATCCCAAACGCTGCTATGAAATGCTCAACGTCTTTTCCGGGCGGATCCTCTGCGTCCGGGGCAACTGTGACGCCGCCATCGACACGGCGGTGCTGGATTTTCCCGTGACAGCGGAATCGCTGCTGTTCCAGCTGGGCGGGCGCACGGTGTTTGCCACCCACGGCGATCTTTGGAACGAAGAGCATCCTGCGCGACTGCTGCCGGGCGATATTCTGCTCACCGGTCATTTCCATGTCAGCGCCTGCACGGAGCACCCGTCTTTTGTGTATATGAATCCCGGCTCGCCGGCGCTGCCCAAGGATGAAGGACACCGGGGATATCTGGTTTTGACGGAGGAAGAGGCGGTGTGGAAAGAACTCACCGGTACGGTATACCGGCGGTATCGGCTGGGGTAAAAGCGGCGGGAGAGAAATATTTTCCTTTCTTCACAAATTGTTCAAAAAATTCGCATAATCTGTTCATGATTATGCGGTTTACTGTACTTGCAAACAGAAAGCAAGTTTTCTTTTTCATTTTCTCTCTCCCTCTTTTAACTAAAAAACACAGGCACGGCTGGTCATGGGCCGTGCCTGTGTTTTTTGTCATGATTTGAGCAGATTCCTGCGCTCCTTATAGTCCGGCAGGTACCGCGCCACGCAGGCGTAAAACCGGGGGCTGTGATTCTTGTGGAGGATGTGGGCCAGCTCATGCACCACCACATAGTCGATGGCCTCCGGCGGATAGCGCATGAGAAAAAGGGAGAAGCAAAGGCTGTTTTTGCCGCTGCAGCTGCCAAACCGGGTGCGGGCGGCGGTGATTTTCAGCCCCGTCGGCGTCACGCCCATGCGCTCCGACCAGTAGGCGACTCGTCCCGGCAAAAGGGCGCGGGCCTCGGCCCGGAGTTGGGCAATCTCCTCTTCTGTGGGCTGATAGACAGGACGACGGCGCGCCATGTGTGTTTCGATCCACTTCTCGTGAGAAGCCACAAAGTGATCGATGTCGGTCTGGGGCATTCGCAGCGGGGCCCGTACCAGCACGGTGCTCTCCGGGGTGATCTCCAGCGATACGGTGCGCCGCCGGGAGCGTTTGAGGAGATAGGACGTCATGCTTCCTCTCCCAGATAGAGGAACCTGGGCCCCTCATAACCGTCCCGGCAGACGGTCTCGTTCCACATGGCGGCGGGCCGCACCCAAATGCCGTGCTCTCCGTAAAGGGCCTGATAGACCACCATTTCCTCCAGCGTTTCGGAGTGGCGGGCAGTGTAAAGGACCCGGTACTCGTTGCCTTTGAAGTGGCGGTAACGGCCGGGACGAATGTTTTCCATAGAGCATCCTCTTTCTTGATATATTAAATGAGATGATTATACAACAGATGAAGAAAGAAGCATAGTCATGGAAGAAGTTTTGTGGTAAAATTGGAAAAAAGGAGGGATGGCCGTGAAAACCATCTGTCAGCGGCTGCACAGGGGTGATGACCTGCTGGCATCCATCGAAGCCATTGCCAAAGAACATCGCCTCAAGGCGGCAGTGGTGCTCTCAGCGGTGGGCTGCGTGTCCCGGGCCAGGGTGCGGGACGCGGGCGGCGTCAACTGCCGCAACATCAGCGAGGATTGCGAGATCGTTTCACTGACGGGCACTGTCGGCGAGGTGCGCACCCATCTGCATATTGCCCTTTCACGGGAAGATCTGACCACGCTGGGCGGCCATCTCATGCCCGGCTGCATCATCAACACCACCTGCGAGCTGGTGCTGCTGGAGCTGCCGGACTGGCAGTACGGCAAGGTGCAAGACTCCCAAACAGGGTATGATGAGATCGAATTTCAACAGCGGAAAGGGGGAGAGAAACGATGATCAACAGCACGCTATGCTATGTGGAAAACCCGGTGGGGGACTATCTGATGCTCCACCGGGTGAAGAAGAAAAACGACCTGAACCACGACAAATGGATCGGCGTGGGCGGCAAGTTTGAGGACAAGGAAAGCCCCGAGGACTGCGCCCTGCGGGAGACAAAAGAGGAAACCGGCCTGACGCTGACGGATTACCGCTACCGGGGCATCGTCACCTTCGTCTCCGACCGGTACGAGACGGAGTATATGCACCTTTTTACCGCCACCGGTTATACGGGCGAGCTGATCGAGTGCGACGAGGGGTGCCTGGAGTGGGTCAGCCACGAGAAGATCGCCGCCCTGCCCCAGTGGGAAGGGGACAAGATTTTTTTGCGGCTTCTGCGGGAAAACGGCCCTTTCTTTTCCTTGAAGCTGACATATGAGGGCAACTGTCTGACGGGCGCCGTTCTCAACGGACAGGAGGTGGAGAGATGAAGCTGCTCATCAGCGCCTGTCTGCTGGGGACACCCTGCCGCTATGACGGGCAGAGCAAGCCCCTGCCGGAGATGGAGCGGCTTCTGGAGCGCCACACGCTGATCCCTGTCTGCCCGGAGATTTTGGGCGGGCTTCCCACACCCCGGCCACCGGCGGAGCGCCGGGGCGGCCGGGTGGTGACGAAAGTGAGCGGCGACGTGACTGATGCCTATTGCCGGGGCGCGGCGGAGGTGGTGCGTCTGGCCCGGCTGTACGGCTGCGACGGCGCCATTTTAAAGGAGCGCAGCCCCTCCTGTGGCGCCGGCGTCATTTATGACGGCACCTTTACCAAAACGGTATGTGCCGGCTGGGGCGTGGCGGCCCAAGTGCTGCGCGACGCCGGTTTCGCTGTCTGGGGCGAGAGTCAGGTGCCACAGCTTTTGGAGGAAAATGACCATGGATGAACAGGAAAAAAGAACGGAACCCACGCCGGAAGAAATGGCGCAAGAAATTCGAAAAGCGGATGAGGAGGCCATGCGCATAGCCATCTTTCTGGGCATGATCCTGGGGTGTCTGCTGGGCGCGGTGCTGGCCAATATGACGCTGGGCTTTCCGCTGGGTATCGCGGCGGCCGTGGTGGTGGAACTGATTTTAAAGCGCCGCCGCCAAAAGGCCCGGGCACAGGAACAGGACGACTCCCAATAAAGACGAAAGGCGTATGCCTTTATACACAGCAAGGCATCTCCCTTTTCAAAGGCCCCGTGCCTGTCGGTATGACAGGCACGGGGCCTTTTTCACAGCGGAAACGCCCTTATAAATGTCGTGATATTTTATGATAATTTAAGCTGCTGCACGGCTTTTGCACGGCGCTGTTGGCTTGTCATATTTCCGGAACGCGGCTTGTATAATTCTGAAAGAAACCGGGAAAAGTTGTCAGTGCAAAATGCGTGTTGTGAAATTGCACAAAATTGAGCCAGTAAAATCTACCCAAAAAACAGGCGTTTTGCATTGACAGAATACAGCAAAATTGATAACATATGAGCATAAAGGGACTGGAAACGTTACCGGTAATGTTACCGGAAACGTTTTTTGGTTTTAAACAAGGAGGACGGTACAGTGACCATTAAGGACATCGCCAAGCTCTGCGGCGTAAGCGTGAGCACAGTTTCCAGAGTGCTTAACAACCGTCCCGATGTCAGTGAAGAGGTTCGCGGGAAAGTGCTCAGTGCCATTGAGACCAGCAATTACATCCCCAACAACTGCGCCAGAGATCTGGTCAAGACCAAGTCCGACACCATCGGCCTGGTGGTGCGGGGCGTGTCCAACCCCTTTTACACCGATATCATCCGTTCTATCGAAAAAAAGATTGACCAGGCCGGCTATACCATGGTCATGCAGCAGATCGGCACCTGCGACGACGAGATCAAGTGCGGCGCCATCATGGAGCGGGAAAAACGGCTTCAGGGCATTGTGTTTCTGGGCGGCCGTTCCGACTATACCTCGGCGGAGATGGCGCTGCTGAACGTCCCCTTTGTCTGCTGCTCTTACAGCAATCAGTATGGGACGCTGGACCCGGCGGAGTATTCCTCTGTCTCCATTGCCGACGAGGAAGAAGCCTTCCGGGCGGTGACGGAGCTTTACCGCAGCGGTCACCGACGCATCGCGGCGCTGATCTCCCGCACCGACGACCACGCCATCAGCGAACTGCGCTACCGCGGCTATGAGCGGGCACTGAAGCAGTGGCACATGGAACGTGATTCCCGGCTGGTGATCTCCACCGGGACATTCCGGATCCAGGACGCCTACGAGAGCATGAAACAGCGGCTGGAAGTGACCGATGATTTCACGGCGGTGTTCGCCATTGCCGACAACATGGCCATCGGCGCCATGCGGGCCCTGCGGGAGCACGGTTGGTCCGTTCCCCGGGACTGCTCCGTGATCGCCATCGACGGTCTGGAGATCTCAAACTACACCGATCCGATTCTCACCACCCTCTGTCAGCCCATGGAAGAGATGGGCACCAGGAGTGTGGAGATTCTGGTGGATATGATCCAGGGAAGCAGCGGCCACCGGCATGAGCTTTTGCCCACCACGCTGCGCCAGGGCGCTTCCGTGCGCCGTCTCACATAATTTTCCCGCTCTCCGGCGAGGGTGTGAAAATAAAATCAAAAAGGAGAATGTAACATGAAAAAGTTTCTTGCATTGACACTTGCTTTGGTCATGGCGTTGGCGCTGGTCGCCTGCGGCAACAGCTCCAGCACCAGCAAAGACACCGGCAAAGCTGCTGCCGGCACCGTCTACTATCTGAACTTCAAGCCAGAATCCGACGCCGCCTGGCAGCAGCTGGCCAAGGATTACACTGCCGAGACCGGTGTTACCGTGAAGGTCGTCACCGCGGCTTCCGGTAAGTATCAGGAGACCCTCACCGCCGAAATGGATAAGGGCGACGCCGCCCCCACCATGTTCCAGTGCGGCAACCAGGCCGGTCTGAAGACCTGGGGCGACTATTGCTACAATCTGAAGGATACCGACGTGGCCAAGGAACTGACCACCAACGACTTCAACCTGCACAAGGAAGATGGCAGCCTGGCCGCTATCGGCTACTGCTATGAGAGCTTCGGCATCATCGTGAACAAGGCACTGCTCAAGCAGGCCGGCCACGACGTCAGCGAGATCAAGGACTTCGCGTCTTTGAAGGCTGTTACGGAAGACATCACTGCGCAGCACGCTGCCGGCAAGCTGAATTTTGCCGCTTTCACCTCCGCGGGTCTTGACGGCTCCTCCGCCTGGCGTTTCTCCGGCCATCTGGCCAACATGCCTTTGTTCTATGAGTTCCGTGACAACAAAGTGACCGCGCAGCCCGCTGAAATCAAGGGCACCTATCTGGAAAACTACAAGAACATCTGGGATCTGTATATCAACAACTCCGACACCAAGGGCGCTGCTCTTGCCTCCGCCACCGGCGACCAGGCTGAAGCTGAATTCGGCCAGAGCAAGGCCGTGTTCTTCCAGAACGGTACCTGGGAGTATGCAAACCTGGTGACTGACAAGACCAAGGGCTTCAACATGAACGCCTCTGATCTGACCATGATCCCCATCTACTGCGGGGTGACTGGCGAAGAAAAAGCGGGTCTGTGCAGCGGCACCGAGAATATGTGGGCTGTCAACTCCAAGGCTTCCGAAGCCAACATCAAGGCAACGCTTGACTTCATGAAGTGGGTCGTTACCTCCGACAAGGGCACCACCATGATGGCGCAGCAGTTTGGCCCCATCCCCTTCAAGTCCGCCAAGGCCAGCGACAACGTGTTTTTCAATGATGCCAACAGCTACATCAGCAAGGGCAACTACACCGTCACCTGGGCTTTCAACTACACCCCCAACGTGGATACCTGGCGTGCCGGCGTTGTGGCCGCTCTGACTCAGTACTCCGCCGGTTCCGGCTCCTGGGACGATGTCAAGACTGCCATGGTGCAGGGCTGGGCTACCCAGTATAAGGCGCAGTAACGCGTATTTCTCCTCTGTTTTTCACATCTGTTTGGTGCAGGCGGGAGCGAGTGGAAACGCTCGCTTCCGCCTGGCACTTTCTGAAATACGCACGATGCGAAAGGACTGATGATCGCTATTATGAAAAGAAAGAAAACACAAGACAGAGCAGCCGTGAATTCGGAGCTGATCCGTCGGCCCATCCGGAGGGCATTTCCCGCTTTCCTGCTGCCCACCTTTGCGGCCTTCTGCATCGGCTTTATTTATCCCTTCTGCAAGGGCGTATACCTCTCGTTTTGTAAATTTACCACCACCAGCGACGCCAAATGGATCGGCCTGGAAAACTACAGCAAGGCGCTGCATGACCCCTCTTTTATGCACGCGTTCTGGTACACGGGCCTGTTTGCCATCGTGTCGCTGATCCTTATCAATGTGCTGGCTTTCACGGTGGCCTACGCACTGACCCGGGGCATCAAAGGCTCCAACCTCTTTCGCACGGTGTTTTTTATGCCCAACCTCATCGGCGGCATCGTGCTGGGCTATATCTGGTCTATGATTTTCAACGGTATTTTGTCCCACTACGGCACCGCCATCGTGCTGAGCACCAAGTATGGCTTCTGGGGCCTCATCATTTTGATGTGCTGGCAGCAGGTGGGCTATATGATGATCATTTATATCGCGGGCCTGCAATCCGTGCCCGAAGATATGATCGAAGCCGCCAAGATCGATGGCGCTTCCAAGTGGCAGACCCTGTGGCGCATCACCATTCCCACCGTGATGCCCTCCATCACCATCTGCACCTTCCTGACTTTGACCAATTCGTTCAAGCTTTTCGACCAGAACATGGCGCTGACCGCCGGCCAGCCCTTTACCTTTGCCGCGGACGGCAACACCATCCGCACCACTGAAATGCTTGCGCTTAACATCTATAACACCTTCTACCTCAACGCCACATCCCGGGGCGTGGGCCAGGCGAAGGCCGTACTGTTCTTTATTCTGGTGGCTGTGATCGCCTTTGTGCAACTCTCCGGCACCAGACGGAAGGAGGTCCAGCAGTAATGCGGAACGATCAAAAGAGAAAGACCGCGCTTACCGTTGTGTTCGCCGTGCTTTCCGTTCTCTATGTGATGCCCATTCTGGAGGTGCTCAACAACTCCTTCAAGGAAAACTCCTTTGTCAACACGGACACCTTTGCCCTGCCCTCAGCGGAGTCCTTTGTGAGCTTCAATAACTATATCAACGGCGTCACCATCGGTGGCTATCCCTTCTTGAAATCGGTGATGTACAGCTTTATCATCACAATTTTGTCGGCGACGCTGATCCTGGTATGCACCTCCATGGCCGCCTGGTATATCTCCCGGGTGGACAGCAGCTTTGCCCGCGTGGTGTATTATCTGTGCGTTTTTTCCATGGTGGTGCCCTTCCAGATGGTCATGTTCACCCTGGCCCGCACGGCTTATGACCTGAAGCTCAACACCCCTTTTACCATTCCTGTGATCTACCTGGGCTTCGGCGCGGGGCTGGCGGTTTTCATGTTCACGGGCTTCGTCAAGAGTATGCCGCTGGAGATCGAGGAAGCGGCTGTCATTGACGGCTGCGGCCCGTTCCGCACCTTTTTCTCCGTGGTGTTTCCCATGCTCAAGCCCACCATGATCTCTGTGGGCGTGCTGGAGATCATGTGGGTGTGGAACGACTATCTGCTGCCGTATCTGGCGTTGGACCGCAACCTTTACAAGACCATTCCCATCCACATCCAGTATTTGCAGGGCTCCTACGGCCATGTGGATCTGGGCGCTGTAATGGCGCTGATCATGATGAGCATTCTGCCGGTGATCGTTTTCTACCTCAGCTGCCAGAAGCATATCATCAAGGGCGTGGTGGCCGGCGCTGTCAAGGGCTGACGAATTTTACCTGTAAGAGAGATGATGACATTGAAAAGAAGCAGCGGCATATTGCTGCCGATCTATGCGCTGCCCTCTCCCCACGGCATCGGAACACTGGGGAAAGCGGCTTATCAGTTCGCAGATTTTCTGCACCGCGCCGGGCAGAGCTACTGGCAGCTGCTGCCTATGGGGCCCACCAGCTACGGTGATTCCCCCTATCAGAGCTTTTCCACCTTTGCCGGAAACCCCTACTTCATTGACCTGGATCTGCTGGTGAGCGACGGACTTTTGAAGCGCTCCGAGGTGCAGGCGGTAGATTGGGGCGAGGATCCCCGGTATGTGGACTATGCCAAGATCTATGAATACCGGTTCAACATTCTGGCCCGTGCCAAGGAACGGGGCTGGGAGCGCGACAGCGCCGAGGTAACTGCGTTTGTGGAGGAAAACCATCACTGGCTGCCGGACTATGCCCTCTTTATGGCCTGCAAGAGGCATTTCGGTATGCGGGCCTGGACGGAGTGGGAGGATGACGCCATCCGTCTGCGGCAGACGCCGGAGGTGCTGGAAACATACCGCACGCAGCTGCGTGACGACGTGGAGCTGTTCACCTATATCCAATTCTTGTTTTTCAAGCAGTGGCATAGCCTGAAGAAATACATCCACAGCCTTGGTATCCGCATTATCGGGGACCTGCCCATCTATGTGGCCATGGACTCGGCGGACGTATGGTCGGAGCCGGAGAATTTCCTGCTGGATGAGCAGAACGTGCCCACCGAGGTGTCCGGCGTCCCGCCGGATTACTTCAGCGAGAATGGTCAGCTGTGGGGCAATCCTCTCTACCGCTGGGATCGGATGCGTGAAGACGGCTTTGGCTGGTGGATCCGCCGGGTGGACGGCGCCGCCAAGCTCTTTGACGTGATGCGCATCGACCACTTCCGCGGCCTTGAAAGCTACTGGGCTGTGCCCTACGGCGAGACCACCGCCCGCAACGGCCACTGGGTCAAAGGCCCGGGCATGGATCTGGTGGGTGTGCTCACCAGCTGGTTCCCCCAGCTTAAGATCATTGCCGAGGACCTGGGCTTTACCACGCCGGAGGTGCGGCAGCTGCTGAAAGATTCCGGACTGCCCGGCATGAAAGTACTGGAGTTTGCCTTTGACTCCCGGGAACCGGGAGACTATCTGCCCCATACTTACCCGGAAAACTGCGTTTGCTACGGCGGCACCCACGACAACAGCCCCCTGCTCCTTTGGCGGCAGGAGGCGGACCCTGCCGATATCCGTCTGGCGGAGTGCTATCTGGGGCTCAACGACCAGGAGGGCTTTTGCTGGGGCATGATCCGCGGCGGCATGAGTTCCAATGCTCGGCTTTTTGTCACCCAGATGCAGGACTACCTGGAGCTGGGGAAGGGCCATCGCACCAACACCCCCGGCACTCAGGGCGGCAACTGGCAGTGGCGTTTGCTCCACGGGGAAGCCGGCGCCCGTCTGGCCAAGAAGATCCATGAGACCTCCTGGCTTTATGGCCGTGCGGAACGTCTGTCATAACCATCAAAACAGCGAAGCGGTTTCCCGCCTCGCTGTTTTTTGCCGTATGAGGCAGTGATAACAGCAGAAAATAAGGGCAGTGAGGCGTTTGAAAAGACAGATGAAGAAAAGCGAAAGAGACTTTTCTTTTTTCTCTTGCTTTTTCCAGAAAAACCCGTATAATAGTAAAAGATAATAATTGAGATTCAATATCAATAAAGAAATGACTACGCCCACGAGGCGAAAAAAGAAAGGAAAGAAAAAATGGATAGAAAAGTATTTGATAAGCTGAACTATGGCCTGTATCTGGTGGGTGCCGCCACGGACGGCAGGGACTGCGGCTGTATCGTCAGCTCCTTTGCCCAGGTGACAAGCGGCAATCCCCGCAAGGTCACGGTGACCATGAACAAGGACAACGAGACCTGCAAGGCCGCGCTCTCCGCCGGTGCCTTTTCCGTGACCATGCTGGGCAAGGACTGCCCCAAGGAACTGGTGAACCTGTTTGGCTATAAATCCAGCCGCGCCGTCAACAAGTTTGAGGGCTACGACGTACAGCACACCGCCGAGGGAAGCCCCTATGTGAAAGACGGCATGGTGGCGCTGGTGTCCTGCAAGACCGTGCAGACGGTGGAGATCGGCAACTTTGTTCTCTTCATCTGCGACGCCGTGGACGGCGAAGTCTTGGGCGGTGGCCGCGTAATGACCATGGACGAATTTTTGGGCAAGGGTGACGCCGCGGCCACGCCTCCCACCGCTACTGTTTACCGTACCATCGGCGAGGACGAGGGCTGGGTGTGCCCCATCTGCGGCTTTGTCTATGAGGGCGATCCCATTCCCGAAGGGTATATCTGCCCCATCTGCCGCTGCCCCGGCAGCAAGTTCACCAAAAGGAAAGCCGCCGCGCCCGCCGGCGAGCCGATGCTCAGGGGTTCCGAGACGGAGAAAAATCTGTAGGGAGCCTTTGCCGGAGAATCCCAGGCCCGCAACAAGTACACCTACTTTGCCGGCGTGGCGAAGAAGGAGGGGTATGAGCAGATCGCGGCCATCTTCCAGCACACCGCCGACAATGAAAAGGAGCACGCCAAGCTGTGGTTCAAAGCACTGGGCGAGCTGGTTGGCACCGCGGAAAACCTGACCCACGCCGCCGACGGCGAGAACTACGAGTGGATCGATATGTACCACCGCATGGGCAAAGAGGCCGAGGAAGAGGGCTTCCACAAACTGGCAGAGCAGTTTGCCCGCGTGGCCAAGATCGAGCGCAACCATGAAGAACGTTACCGCTCGCTGCTGAAAAATGTGGAGATGCAGCAGGTCTTTGAAAAGGCCGGCGAGACCATGTGGGAGTGCCGCAACTGCGGCCACATCGTGGTGGGCGAGGAGGTGCCCGACGTCTGCCCCGTCTGCGCCCATTCCCGGAGTTACTTCGAGGTCCGCAAGGAGAACTACTAAGCCGTGATGGCCGATACAATATAATATATAAAAGAGATCCCCGGCAGCTTGAAGCGGCTGGGGATCTCTTTTTGAGAGAAGGGAGTGTTTAGTAGGAACCCAGGTCAGCGGACTTGTCGCCGGTGACGTCCACACCGAACTGATAGTCGTTGCCGGGGAGAATGGCGTTGAGCAGAACACCGGCCAGAGCCGCGATGGCCAGGCAGGTGAGGGTGATGCTGGCGCTGCCGATGGTGAAGGTCACACCCTGGGAGAAGCCCAGGCCGCTGACGAACATCACGGCGGCGATGATCAGGTTGCGGGATTTGGTCAGGTCCACATGGTTTTCCACCACGTTCCGGACGCCTACCGCGGAGATCATACCGTAGAGGATGAAAGACACACCGCCCACGATGGCTGTGGGGATGGAGTTGACCAGCGCGGCAAACTTGGGGAAGAAGGAGAGCACCACCGCGTAGAGAGCTGCCAGCCGGATGATCTTGGGATCATACACCCGACTCAGAGCCAGCACGCCTGTGTTCTCGCCGTAGGTGGTGTTGGCGGGGCCGCCGATGAAGCCTGCCAGAGAGGTTGCCAGGCCGTCGCCCAGCAGGGTGCGGTGCAGGCCGGGGTCTGCGATGAAGTTGCGGCCGGTGGTGGAGGAGATGGCGGAGATGTCACCGATGTGCTCCATCATGGTGGCGATGGAGATGGGCGCCATCACCAGAATGGAGGTCACGTCAAACTTGGCCAAGACAAAATCCTGCAAGCCCACCGTGTTGGCCGCGGCCACACCGGAGAAGTCCACCAGATGGAAACAGATGGCCACGATGTAGGAGCCGACCACACCCAGCAAGATGGGAATGATCTTGATCATGCCGCGGCCCCAGATGTTGGCCGCAATGATGATGGCGATGGCCACCAGTGCCAGAGGCCAGTTGGTGCTGGCGTTGGTCACGGCGCTGCCTGCCAGGTTCAGACCGATGAGGATAATCATGGGGCCGGTGACGATGGGAGGGAAGAAGCGCATGACCTTGTTGACGCCGGCGATCTTGAACAGCAGAGCCAGCAACAGGTACAGCAGGCCTGCCACCACGATGCCACCCAGTGCGTAGGGCAGTTTTTCCGCGCCGGTCATGGACGCGTACTTACCTGAGTTGAGGTTGGCCACGGCGGCGAAACCGCCCAGGTAGGCGAAGGAGGAACCCAGGAAGGCAGGTACCTTGAATTTGGTGCACAGGTGGAAAAACAGCGTGCCCATTCCTGCGCACAGCAGCGTTGTCTGGATGCTCAGGGGCATTCCATAGCTTTGCACCAGGATGGGGACCAGCACGGTGGCGCCGAACATGGCGAACAGATGCTGCAGGCCCAGGAGCAGTGTGCGGGGCAGGCCCAGCTCCCTGACATCGTAGATGGGTTCTTGTCCGAGTTTCTTCTTCATGTGACAGCCTCTCTTTCTCGTATATAAAAATGGTTGGGAACACAAGGCAAAAAAAATGACCGGTTAAAAAACCGGTCAAAAAGAAATGATAAAAATAGGAGCAGTGGGGATAAAAACAGCGGGGCCAAGGACTTTGCTGCGCGTAACGCTTCGTGCCATGGTTCCCGCCTCCCTTCAATTTTTCTTGCTTATTATACGGGCGGGAAAGATAAAAAGCAATGCACGTTTCATCCAATAAAAAAATAAAAAAGAGAGATGGATTGCACAAATCAATCAAAACGCACCCCGCGCAGCCGCTTTGTCAGCTGGGGGCAGAGCAGCGCGGTTACCAGAATTTTGACCGCGTCACCCGGCAAAAACGGGATCATGCCCGTCATGAAAATGGCCTCTGCGCCAAGGCTTTTGCCCATGTAACCGTTGAGGATCAGCGCCATGTAAGGCAGACCGATGAGATAGAGAACGCCCAGCCCCGCCAGACATGCCGCCACAATATGGATAAAATCCGCTTTCTTTTCCGTCAGCTTGCCGATGACCCAGGCCGAGGGGATCAGCCCCAGCAAAAAGCCGCAGGTGGGATAGAGAAAATACCCAAAGCCGCCGCCGGCTGTGAAGATGGGCAGCCCCAGCAGCCCCAGCAGCACATACACCAGTTGGGATACAGCGCCCCACTTCCGCCCCAGCAGAATGCCGGCCATGGCGGTGAAAAAGAATTGCAGGGTAATGGCGGAAAACGCAAAGGGGATCTTGATAAAAGCACCCACCGCCGTCAGCGCGGCGAAAAGCGCCGTCAGGATCAGGTCGCGGGTCTTGAAGGAAGATGTCATAGTTGTAAACCTCCAATGGCAATATAGGTTTACAATACGGCAAGAGAAGCGAATTGTCAACTACCTTCACAAAATAAGTTTACAAAGGAGCGGCAGGCGTATAAAATAAAGGAAAATAGAAGGAGGTGCCGCTATGAGCCGTGACGCGGTGTATGAAGCGCTGTCGGCCTGCCCGGGAAAATTTGTGTCGGGCGAGGCGCTGAGCGAGGGGCTGGGGATCAGCCGTGCCGCCGTATGGAAAGCGGTGGAGGGCCTGCGGAAAAAAGGATATCAGGTGGAGGCGAAGCCCGGTCTGGGATACCGGCTTGACGCCGCCTCGGATGAACTGCTGGAGCGGGAGATCCGCAGGTATCTGTCCGGCCCAAGGGAGCATCTGATCTGCCTGGAGACAGTGGACTCCACCAATTCTTATGCCAAGCGCATTGCCACAGAGGGCGCGCCGGGCGGCACGGTGGTGGTGGCGGACTGCCAGAGAGCCGGGCGGGGACGGATGTCCCGCCCGTTCCAGTCACCCGCAGGGCAGGGTGTTTATTTGACGGCGCTGTGGCGGCCTGCGGTAGCCCCGGCGGGCATTCTGCCGCTGACGGCCCTGGGAGCGGTGGCGGTGTGCAACGCGGTGGAGCGCGCCTGCGGCGTGCGGCCGGGCATCAAGTGGACCAACGATCTGGTGATGGGCAACCGGAAGATCTGCGGCATTCTCACGGAGATGGCGCTGGAGGGGGAAAGCGGTCTGGTGCAGTATGTGGTCATGGGCATCGGCGTCAACGTCCATCAGCGCGCGGCTGATTTTGAAGGGGAGGTGGCGCGCCTCGCCTCGTCTCTGGACGAGCAGACCGGTACCTTTATCTCCCGTCCCCGGCTGGCCGCCGCCATGACGGAGGAACTGGACATACTGTACCATGAGATCCTGCCTGCGCCCCGGCGATGGCTGGAGCAATACCGCAAGGACTGCGTCACTGTGGGAAAACCGGTGCAGATCGTGACGGGAGACAAGCGGGAAGAGGTGTTTGCCCTGGATGTGGACGATCAGTTCGGACTGGTGGTGCGCCACCGGGACGGGTGGGAAGAAACGGTACGCTCCGGCGAAGTGTCCGTCCGGGGCCTGTATGGCTATTTGGATTGAGGTGTGAGCAAGTGCAAAAATTAAATGGGAAAGAATTGGGAAGCCTGTTTTTGACCTTTGCCAAAGTGGGGGTCATGACCTTTGGCGGCGGCTATGCCATGCTGCCCATTTTGCAGCGCGAGGTGGTGGAAAACAAGGGCTGGGTCAGCAATGAAGAACTGGCGGACTACTTTGCCATCGGCCAGTGTACGCCGGGGGTCATCGCGGTGAACACCGCCACCTTTATCGGCCAGAAGCGGGGCGGCGTCATCGGCGGCATCGTGGCCACGCTGGGGGTGGTGTTTCCGTCGCTCATCATTATCATGCTTCTGGCAGGCATCATCACCAGTTTTTCACACCTCACCTGGATGCAGCACGCCTTTGGCGGCATCCGGGTATGCGTGTGCGTGCTGATCTTCAACGCCGTGCTGAAGCTGTGGAAAGGCGCAGTAAAGGACATCTGGGCGCTGCTGATTTTTCTGGGAGTGTTTGCCGCATCGGTGCTGACGGATCTCTCTCCCGTCATCTATGTGCTGTTGGCCGGCACGGCCGGCATTGTCATCGACCTGCTGAAAAATCCCATGAAGAAGGGGGCGGGGCCGTCATGATCTATTTGAACTTGTTCTATGAATTTTTCAAAACGGGCCTTTTTGCTGTGGGCGGCGGCCTTGCCACACTGCCATTTCTGTACGATATGGCGGACCGGACGGGGTGGTTTTCATCATCACAGCTGGCGGATATGCTGGCGGTATCGGAGTCCACCCCCGGCCCCATCGGCGTCAATATGGCCACCTATGTGGGCTTTACCATCCGGGGCATTCCCGGCGCGCTGGTGGCCACGTTGGGACTGGTGACGCCCTCCGTTATCGTGATTTTGATCGTCGCCGCTTTTCTGAAGAGCTTTCGGGACAACCGGTTTGTCAACGCCGGATTTTACGGCCTGCGCCCGGCCTCCACGGCCATGGTGGCTTCGGCGGGGATCTCGGTGGTGGCGCTGGCCCTTTTGCAGGTGGATCAGTTCCACGCCACCGGCGCTTTGGCAGACCTTATCAACTGGAAAGGCGTGGCGCTGGCGGCGGTGCTGCTGGTGCTGACCCGGTGGGTAAAGCCCACAAAGGGACTGCATCCCATTTTGTTCATTCTGGCCTCTGCTGTCGTGGGCGTGGTCTTTCAATTTTGACACAAAAAGATAGGTGCTTAAAAAGCGCCTATCTTTTTGTTTTCAGATGGCCACGCCCTCAAACTGACTGTTGTACAGTTTTGCGTAAAAACCGCCGGCGGAGAGCAGGGCGTCGTGGGTACCGGACTCCACGATCTGTCCCTCCCGCATCACCAAAATCACGTCGGCTTCCCGGATGGTGGAGAGTCGGTGGGCCACGATAAAGCTGGTGCGGCCCTGCATCATGGAGGCAAACGCCTGCTGGATGAGAAGCTCCGTACGGGTGTCGATGCTGCTGGTGGCCTCGTCCAGGATCAGCATGGGCGGCAGACACAGCATCACGCGGGCAATGCACAACAGCTGCTTTTGCCCCTGACTGATGCTGCCGCCGTCCTCACCGATGACGGTATCGTAGCCCTGGGGCAGGCGGCGGATGAAGCCGTCGGCGCGAGCGGCCCGGGCGGCGGAGACAATTTCCTCTCTGGGAGCGTCCGGCTTGCCGTAGGCAATGTTTTGGGCGATGGTGCCGGATTTCAGCCAGGTATCCTGTAAAACCATGCCATAGCTGCCCCGCAGGCTCCGGCGGGTGAAGCGGCGGATATCGGTGCCGGACACGGAGATGCTGCCGCTGTCCACATCGTAAAAGCGCATCAGAAGATTGATAAACGTGGTCTTGCCGCAGCCCGTGGGGCCCACGATGGCCACCCGCTCACCGGGGCGCACGGTGAGGTTGAAATCCCGGATCAGCTCCTGCCCCGGCACATAACCGAAGGCAACGTGGGAAATGTCCACCCGGCCGTCGGTTTTTTCGGCTGTCAGTACAGCGGCATCTTCCGTTTCCGGCACCTGGTTCTCGGCGTCCAGAAAGGCGAAGACCCGCGCGGCGCAGGACATGGCGTTTTGCATCTCCGTCACCACACCGCTGATCTCGTTAAAGGGCTTGGTATACTGGTTGGCATAGGTGAGAAAGCAGCTCAGCTCGCCCACCGTCACGCCGCCGTGGATGGCCGCCAGAGAACCCGCCAGCCCCACGCCGGCGTACACCACGCCGTTGACAAAACGGGTGGAGGGATTGGTGATGCTGGAATAGAAAATGGCTTTCAGGCTGACACGGCCCAGGTCATTGTTGACCGCGTCGAAGTCGGAAAGATTTTCTTTCTCATGGCCAAAGGACTGCACCACCTTTACGCCCTCGATGCGCTCGTTGATAAGGGCGGTCTCGTCGCCCCGCACCTTGCTTTGCTCGATAAAATAGCGGTAGCTTTTTTTGGCCACAAAGGCTGCTGCCAGAAGACTCAGCGGTGTCACGCTGATCACCACGAGAGCAATGGGAACGTTTACCGCCAGCATAAACGCCAGTGTCCCGATGATGGTGAGAATGCCGGTGAAAAGCTGAGTGAAGCCCATGAGAAGCCCGTCGGTGAAAAGATCCACGTCGGCAATGACACGGCTTACCAGATCGCCGGTGGGATGACCGTCCAGATACCGCAGCGGCAGCGTCTGGACTTTTTCGATGGCCTTGTCCCGAAGATGGCGGCTGACGTTGTAGGCGACCTTGTTGTTGCAAAGGCCCAACAGCCATTGGCCCAAAGCCGCGCAGACGGCTACCGCCGCGATCTTCGGCAGCAGCGTCCCGATGATTCCGAAATCTACCTTGCCGGCCTGCACCATGCCGTCAATGGCCCGGCCCGTGAGAATGGGAATATAGAGCTGTCCCAGCACCGAAACGGCCGCTGCCGCGATGCCCGCGATGACATAGAGCAGGTGGGGCCGGATCAGCCCCAGAACGCGCCGCGGTGTGGCCTGATCCGGAGGAGTGAGTGTGTGTTTCATATGGCTGTATCCTTTCCGGGGGCTGTATCAGCCCACCTGATCTTCTTTTTGAAACTGGCTTTCGTAGATGTCACGGTAGACACCGCAGGTACGCAGAAGCTCGTCGTGACGGCCTTTGCCTACCAGACGGCCCTCGTCCAGTACCAGAATGACGTCGGCATGGCGCAGACTGCTGGCACGCTGACTGACGATAAACACCGTCATGGCGGCAGGCAGCGTTTTGAGCGCCTTGCGCAGCGCCGCGTCAGTGGCAAAGTCCAGCGCGCTGGAGGAATCATCCAGGATCAGAATGTCCGGCCGTGCTACCAGTGAGCGGGCAATGAAAAGCCGCTGCTTTTGGCCGCCGGAAAAGTTTCGGCCGCCCTGTTCCACAGGTTCGTCCAGCTGTTTTTTCTTTCCCCGCACGATCTCTGCCGCCTGGGCGATCTCCAGCGCCTGCCAGAGCGTTTTTTCATCGGTGCCGGGACAGCCCCATTGCAGATTGCTGCGGATGGTGCCGGAGAAAAGCTGTGCCTTTTGCATCACCGTGCTGACGCTGCGGCGCAGGGCGTCCTTGTCATAGGTACGGATATTCCGACCGAAAAGGCGGATCTCACCGGAGGTGGCGTCGTAATACCGGGGGATCAGGCCCACAAGGCTTGTTTTGCCGCTGCCCGTGCCGCCGATCACGCCGACGGTCTGCCCTTTTTTTACGGTGAAAGAGATGTCGGAAAGGCTTTCGGCGCCGGCGTGGGCGTAAGCAAGGCTCACATGGCTGAACTCCACCGCGTCCTCGCACTCCGCCGGCTGGGGACGGGCCGTACCGAAAACCATCTGGGGTTCCATGGCAAACACCTCCTGGATGCGCCCGGCGCAGGCGGAGGCCTTGGTCAGCTGGATCACCAGATTGGCCAGCTTGATCAGCTCCAGCAGGATCTGCCCCATGTAGTTTACCAGCGCCACCACGTCGCCTGCCGCCATGGTCCCGATGTTGACCGAGACCGCGCCGGTGCTTAAAATGGCCACGATGGCCAGATTGATGATGACATAGGTGAGGGGATTCATCAGCGCGGAAAAACGGCCCACCCGCAGCTGTCTTTCCAGCAGCGCCGCGTCGGCACGGTGAAAGCCCTTGACTTCATCCGCTTCCCGGCCAAAAGCCCGGACCACCCGCACACCGGTGAGATTCTCCCGTGTGATTCCGGTAAGGCGGTCTAAAAGCGTCTGCACTTTTTCATAGCCGGGGATGGTCTTGTGCATGATGCCGAAGATCACGGCGGCCAGCACAGGGATCACCGCCGCGAAGAGCAGTCCGCCCCGGACATTGATGGTAAAGGCCAGGATCGTCGCGCCCAGTACGATAAAGGGCGATCGTAGAAGCAGCCGCAAAAAGAGGTTCAGCCCGTTTTGCACCTGGTTGACGTCACTGGTCATCCGTGTGATAAGGGAGCTGACCCCCACGGTATCCGTCTGGGCAAAGCCAAGCGACTGGATCTTGTCAAAGAGCCCGTGCCGGATCTCAGTGCAGGACTCCACCGCCGCTTTGGCGGCAAAATACTGGGCGGTGATGCTGCACGCTAGTCCCACCAGCCCCAGCAGGATCATGATAAGACATCGTCCGACGATATAGCGGCCGTCGGCGGCGGGGATGCCGCGGTTGATAATGTCCGCCATCATCAAAGGGATCAAGAGATCAAATAGCGCCTCCAGCATTTTAAACAGCGGCGCCAGAATGCTTTCTTTCTTATGGTGCTTTAAAAAGGTCAGTAAGTATTTCATAAATACCTCCCACATGGTTTCTTCTGATTTTACTTGTATTTTACAACAAAATGAGATATAGTCAATTCATAATATTTGTATAGGAACTATACAAAATTCATAGAGGATAGTGTATGGAACTGTTGCAGCTGACCTATTATACCGCCGTGGTGGAGGCGGGTACCATCAACGGCGGGGCCAAAAAACTGGGCATGACACAGCCGCCTGTCAGCACCCAGATCCGCCTTTTGGAGGAGGAGCTGGGCTGTACGCTTTTTGAGCGCGGCAGCCGGCAGATCCGGTTGACAGAGGAGGGACGGCTGTTTTACGAACAGGCGGTGCGTATTTTGCGCATGACGCAAAGCGCCGCCGCGGCGGTGGCAGACGGCCGCCGAGTGGAGACAGGGACACTGCGTATCGGCGTGGTGAGCAGTCTGGCGGATCTGGCGGCGGAGAAGTGGTTTCGGGGTTTTGCCCGGCGCTATCCGCTGGTCAATTACGAGGTGACGGAAGGCTCTACCTACGAGATCCTGGCCAAGCTGCAAAACCGCATTTTGGACGTGGCACTGGTGCGGACGCCTTTTTCCGCCCGGGGCTTTACCTGCTTCCGCCTGGCGCCGGAGAATATGATGGTGATGGGCACCAGGGAGCTTTTGTCGTCCCTGCCCGATGCCATCACTCTCAAAGAGGCGGCGGGGCTGCCTCTTGTGCTGTACCGCCGCTGGGCCGAGGTGCTGGACAGAGCCTTTGCCGCCAAAGGCTGCAAGCCCCGCATTCTCTGCGTGGCGGACGACGCCCGCACCTGCGTGGCTTGGGCGGCGGCGGGCCTGGGAGCCGCCGTTGTCCCAGCGGATATGATGGCCGTCAGCGCCGCCGCCGATCTCACGGCGCGCCCCCTGCGGGGCCTTGTGCCCGCGGCGGAGACGACCCTTGCCATGAACGAGGGCGGCTGCGACACGGCGGTGGGCCGGGCCTTCGTGGCGTATTTCAAGGAGTGCTGAAAGACGCTGCGCCGGCGCAAAAAAAGAAGGCAGAAACACAGATGTGCCCCGGTTTCTGCCTTTTTGAAAAGACGGTATAAAAATCAGTTTTCGGCGATGTGGTTGGCAATGCGCTGCATGATCATGTCCAGCGCCACCAGATTGTGGCCGCCCTCCAGCACCACGATGTCGGCGTATTTGCGGGTGGGCTCCACGAACTGCTCATGCATGGGCTTCACCGTGGTGAGGTACTGCGTCACCACCGACTGCATGGAACGGCCCCGTTCCTCCACGTCACGCAGGGCACGCCGGAGAATGCGGACGTCAGCATCGGTCTCCACAAAGATCTTGATGTCCAGCAGGCTGCGAAGCTCCGGGTTTTGAAAGATCAGGATCCCTTCCACGATGACCACCTTGGTGGGCTTGATTTCGATGGTCTCGTCGGTGCGGTTGTGATCGGCGTAGGAGTAAACGGGGCAGTGGATGGTTTTGCCGGCCTTGAGATCCTTCAGATCGCGGATCATCAGGTCGGTGTCGAAGGCGTCGGGGTGGTCATAGTTCTGCTTGCAGCGCTCCTCGAAGGAACAGTCTTGCCGTTTGTAGTAGTTGTCATGGTGCACAACGCTGATGTCCGAGCCGAACCGCGCCTGCAAATGTTCTGTCAGTGTGGTTTTGCCCGAGCCGGTACCGCCGGCAATACCCATAAAAATGGTATTCATATCTCAGTTCCTCCAGGGAAAGTAAAATTTTTCGTCTATTATTATAGGAAATGATGGCGGGAAAAGCAAGGTGCGCCGATGGAAAACTTGTAAAAAAACGTTAAACTTCCAACAAATGCAGTTGACGGCATCAAAAGAAATAGGTATTATGTAAATGTAGAATTTTAACCCTTTTTGACAAAAGCGGTTTAATACGGATAAAGATGTGGGAGGTATTTTTTTCATGAGTATGCGTCAGTGTCCCGATTGCGGGGAAATGTATTCTACCAGTTATAAAAGTTGCCCCTTCTGCGAGGAGGAGGCGGCTTACGATAAGCCCATTCGGAAGACCCGAGGCGGTCACCGTGTGGCCTCTCACAAAAGCCCCAGCATTCTGGGCCCTGCCATGATCGTGGTGTTGGTGCTGCTGGTGGGACTTGTGATCTATTTCTTTTTCGGCAGCTCCATCGGACGTCTTTTCACGAAAGGCGGCGGCGCCACAACGCCCACGGAGCAAACGACCACCACACCGGATATTTCCTCCGGCACACTGACCATCTCCTCTTCCTCCGCCACGCTGACGGTGGGTGATACGCAGATGCTCTCCGTGACCGGCGGCACGGAATACACCTGGCAGAGCAGCGACGCGGCGGTAGCCACGGTGGACAGCGGCGTCGTCACCGCGGTAGCACCGGGAACCGCTGTGATCACGGCGGCCAGCGGGACGGCCACCGCCACCTGCACCGTCACGGTGTCGGCCGCGGAGCAGCCCGCCACGCAGCAGCCCGCCACACCCCCGGCCAATCTGACCCTTGAGACCATCTACGGCACCAAGGACGATATTTCGCTGGATGTGGGCGGCACTGCCCCCATGCAGGTGTCCGGCACCAAATCCGCCGTGACCTGGAGCATTGAGAACACAGCCGTTGCCACCGTCAGTGCCGACGGCACGGTGACAGGCGTGGCCTCTGGAAAGACTCTTCTGCGGGCCACAGTGGACGGCGCCACACTGGAATGCATCATCCGGGTGGGATAATGAAGAAAAGAAAACCGCGTCCTTTGTTAAACGGAGGACGCGGCTTCTTGCGTTAAGAGGGAAAGAATGATATAATACTTTGTTAAAGCAAACAATGAAAAAGGAGTTTCTTGCATGAAAACACCCGCTGCACCTGCCCGCAGACCACTGCGCGTTTTTCTTTCCTATTTCAAGCCTCACCGCCGGTTGTTTGCGGTGGACATGACTTGCGCGTTTTTGATCGCGCTGATCGACCTGGCATTCCCCCTGATTTCCCGGATCGCCATGTACCAGTGGCTGCCTTATCACCTGTATAAGACCTTCTTTTTGGTGATGGTGGCGGTGGTGGCAGCATTTTTGCTGCGCTCGGTGCTGTATTATGTGGTCTGCTATTGGGGGCATACCTTTGGCATTCGGGTGGAGGCGGATATCCGCCGTGATCTGTTTGCCCATATGCAGGAGCTTGGCTTTGATTTTTACGATAAGAACAGGACAGGCCAACTGATGAGCCGCCTGACCACCGACCTTTTTGAGGTGACGGAGCTGGCCCACCACGGGCCGGAGGATCTGTTTATCTCCACCGTTACCATCGTGGGCGCGCTGATCGTGATGTTCTCCATGGAGTGGCGTCTGGCACTGGTGGTGAGCGTGATGCTGCCTGTTTTCCTGCTGGTGGTGATGCGCCGCCGCAGGGGTATGAGCGAGGCGTCTCAGGCGGCCAAGCAGAAGACGGGCGTCATCAATGCCGAAATCGAATCCGGCCTCTCCGGTGTCCGGACCACCAAGGCCTTTGCCAACGAAGCCGAACAGCAGCAGCGCTTTGACGAGGCCAATGAGGTGTTCAAAACGGCCAAGCGGAAGTTCCACAAGGAAATGGGCCTTTTCAACGCCACACTGGAATTTTTCATGTGCGTTTTGTCCGTGGCGGTGATCGCCGTGGGCGGCTGGCTGATCATGGACGGGCGCATGAACTATATCGACCTCATTACCTTCAGCCTGTATGTAGCCACTTTCATCAACCCCATCCGCAAGCTCTCCAACTTCGCGGAGCTGTTCTCCAACGGCTTTGCCGGTTTCAACCGCTTTTTGGACCTGATGGAGACGGAGCCTGCTCTGCATGACGCTCCCAACGCGGCGGCGCTGCGGGACGTGCGCGGGCAGGTGGATGTGAACCATGTGACTTTTTCCTACGACCAGGGGGAAGAAACGCTGCACGATGTAGATCTCCACGTGGCGGCGGGAGAGACCCTGGCCGTGGTGGGGCCCTCCGGAGGCGGGAAAAGCACGCTCTGCCAGCTGATCCCCCGGTTTTACGATGTGGCGGAAGGCTCCGTCTGCGTGGACGGGCAGGACGTGCGGCAGGTGACGGCCCGGTCGCTGCGCAAACAGATCGGCATCGTACAGCAGGACGTGTTCCTGTTTGCCGACACCATCCGTGAAAACATCCGCTACGGAAAGCCCGGCGCCACCGATGAAGAGGTGGAGGCGGCCGCTCGCCGGGCGGAGATCTATGACGACATTCTGGCCATGCCCGATAGCTTTGACACCTATGTGGGGGAGCGGGGCGCCCTGCTCTCCGGCGGACAGAAGCAGCGGGTGGCCATTGCCCGGATCTTTTTGAAAAACCCGCCCATTCTGATTCTAGACGAGGCCACCTCCGCACTGGACAGCGTCACCGAGGCCCGGATCCAGCACGCCTTTGACGAGCTGTCCCGGGGCCGGACCACCCTTATCATCGCCCACCGGCTCTCCACCATCCGCTCCGCCAACCGGATTCTCGTGATCCAGGACGGACGCATTGCCGAGCAGGGCAGTCATGAGGTACTTTTGGCGGCGGATGGAGCCTATGCCCAGCTGTACCGCACCCAGAATTTGGAGAGCAGCCATGGATAAGGCGCTGCTTTTGTCCCGTGCGGCGCGAACCGAGGACGAACGGTACCTGCTGGCCCGGGTGCTGGATAAGTATGAGCAGTTTGAAAGGCGGGGCGTTCCTGTTTACACAGGTTTTCTCAGTCCCCAGGAGCAGGCGCTGAGCGAACGCCTGCTCCACGCCGCCGGTGTGCGGGAGGGTTTTACCTTCTGGGGCGGCTATGAGAGGGCGGAGCGGCGGCGCCTGTGTTTCCTGCCGGACTGGCTGGAGGCGCCGGAGCCGTCGGCGGTGCGGGTGCTGCGGTGTCGGTTCTATCACGAAAACGCCCTGACCCACCGGGATCTGTTGGGCAGTTTGATGGCGCTGGGCGTGGCGCGGGAGACACTGGGCGATCTGCTGGTCTCCGACCGCAGCGCGGACGTGCTGGTCACCTCCACGGCGGCGGATTTTCTGGTGCGAAACTGGGAGAGCGCCGGGCGGGAAGCGCTGCAAGTGGAGGAGATCTCCCCCGAAGAACTGACGGTGCCGGAAGAGCGCAGCCGCGTATTCCGGGACACGGTATCTTCCCTGCGGCTGGACGCGGTGACAGCGGCGGCCTTTTCCCTCAGCCGGGGGAAAGCGGCGGAGCTGATTGAGGGCGGCAGGGCGCAGCTGAACTGGCGTGACTGTCTGAAACCGGACAAGGCGGTTGCCGGCGGTGATACCATTACCGTGCGGGGTCTTGGCAAATGCCATGTGGAAGAAGTGGGCGGCCTGACGAAAAAAGGCCGCTGCCTGATAACGCTGAAACAATATGAGTGAGGACGAAGATGGAACAAAAAAAGATCGACCGCATCAACGAGTTGGCTCACAAGGCTAAAACGCCGGAGGGGCTGACAGCGGCGGAGACAGAGGAACGGGCCGCACTGCGGCAGGAATACCTTAACGCCGTCATGGGAAATCTGGAAGCGCAGATGGAAAACACCTATGTGGTGGATGAGCAAGGCCGCAAGCGGAAATTGACGAAGCGGGGAGGGACACCATCCTGATGGCATACTATTATGATGGCAGCAACGGTTTTCAGCCCGGCGGCAGCCCTAATAAGCCGGACAAGGATGATGTGGGCTCCTGGGTGCTGATCGGCATCTTCTTTTTGACGGGCTTGTGGCCCGTTGGACTGATCCTGCTGATCTCTAAGCTCAGCGACGGCAGCCGCCGCAAAAAGCCACGGCAGACGTACGCCTCTATGGGAGCGGGCGCCGGCAGAGCCTGGGATCAGGCCAGTGCTTCGGCCGCCCGGGCGGCCGAGCAGGCCGGAAACACAGTCCGCGGCAAAATGACCAAGACGCCCCAGTATTCCAGCCGCGGCGCCGGCTTGATGAAGGTGATCGGCATGGTCATGCTGTGCCTGGGACTATCCGTGGCACTGGGCGCTTTCAATCAGGTGTTTGGCAGCTGGGAGATGATCTCGGCTTTAATCTATGGCATTGGCATGGGCACCGGCGGTATCGGTCTTTGGGTGGGCAGCCGAGGCATGATGCTGCGGCAGCGGCGCTTTGCCAAGTACGCGGCCATCGCCGGTGATGACATGGCGGTGCCGCTGGAGAAGTTTGCCGGCGCGGTGAGCGTCCCGGTGAGCAAGGTGGTCAAGGATCTGGAGATCATGGTGGAGAAAGACCACTGGGGACCGGAAGCCTATGTGGATCTGGGCAGCGGAATGTTTTTCCGCACCCGGCAGGCAGCCGCGGACTATGCCCGGCAGCAGGAAAAACCCACGTCCGAGCCTCCAGAGGCAGAAAAGGGCTATTCCGGCATCCTGCGGGATATTCATCGGTCCAACGACCGCATTGCCGATCCGGTCTTGTCCCAGAAGATTGACCGGCTGGAGGAAGTGGCGGGCAAGATCTTCCGCATCATTGAGGCGGAGCCTTCCAAAAAGGAAAAAGCCAGCACTTTTCTGAACTATTACCTGCCCACCACCCAAAAACTGCTGGACTCCTACGCGGAGTTTGAAGAGGCGGGCATCAGCGGTGAGAATCTGGACCAGGCCAAAGAGAAGATCCAAAAGACCATGGATGCCATTGTGGCGGGCTTTGAACGCCAGCTGGATCAGCTCTATCAGGTGGATGCCATGGATATCGAAAGCGACATCCGTGTGATGGAGACCATGCTCAAGCGGGATGGCGCCCATAAAGACTTTGATCTGGGCGGCATGGCGGCCCAGCAGGAGGACTGCTGAGAACAACCCTTTATCTAAATCTAAAAGAAAAAAGCGGCAGACGATGCAGTCTGCCGCTTTTTATATGCGCTATGGATATCTGTGCGGCGTCCTTCACTCAAAAACGACGCCGCAGGGGGCCGGAGGAAACCGTCTGCAAGCTTTCGCTGTCCTGCCGCTCTTTCTTCTGCTGATACATCTTTGCGTCAGCCGCGGCAATGAACCGGGCACAGTCGTTTTGCCACTTGGGGTCGTACTGCGCGTAACCAATGCTGAAAATCAACGAATAGGGCAGATGATCCGGGGCGGTGTTGAAGGCCTGTTCTTCCACTTCCAGTGCCGCCAGCACGTTGTCAATCTCATCGGGGCTGTCGCAGGAGAGGATAGCGGCAAATTCATCGCCGCCATAACGGGCCAGAAAGGCGTTTCGCCCGGCAAAAACGGTTTTGAGGATCTGGGCGCCGCATATAAGCGCCTCATCACCCACCACGTGCCCCCAGCGGTCATTGATCCGCTTGAAGCTGTCCACATCCAGCAAAAACAAGACCAAAAGGGACTTGCCGTCATAAGAATTGCACCGGTTGAAAAGGTGGCGGTCGAACTGCCCTCGGTTATTCAGCTCTGTCAGCGCGTCCAAAGAAATCTGCTGGTTCTGAATGCTCATATAGACCAGTTCCAAAGAAAGTGCCGCACAGGGCCAGAGCAGCAGCATGCCGTAGTGCAGGATCTCCAGTGTGCCACCCAGAAGCGGCATCACAACAAACGAGCCCATCCACAAACAGCGCCCCCGTTTTTCCGGCAGTGACTCCCGCCGCATTTGCCCCAGGGCGATGACGGAGGCGGCAAGCAGATAGCCAAAGCAGACCACCGTCTGCATCTGAAAGACCGGGCCCCGGTGATAGGTGTTGGTTTGGTCGATATAAAACAGCCATTTGTGATGGAAAGAGGCCATGGCGAGCATGATGAGAGAGAAGAGAGGGACGGCCATCCCTATCCAGGCAAGGGGCGGCAGATGCAAAGAATGCTTCAGCGTGGTCAGTGTGTAGATCAGCCAGGAAAAGGCAATGACGCCGGAGAGCGTAAAGTAAAAAAAGTTGAGGATCCAAAGCAGTTCGTTGGCCCCTGGGAAAATCCGGCCCATTAAAACCCAACTGGCCGCGTCGCAGCAAAGCACGCAGGTGGTCAGCAGCACAATAAGTCGAAATTGCTGACTGGCCGCCAGATGTGGCAAACTGATGCGGGGGCTGAAAAAAACGATCAGCAGCATCGCCGCCGCAAAAATGTCAATTTCGACACAGGACGTATAGGACAAACCGGCCGTCTCCCTTCTGAGGTATATCAGATTTTCTCTTCTGTCTGCATAGAAAAACCTCAAATTTCTTTATCTATATTAACACGCCTTTGTATCAATAACAAGCCAAACAGAATAAAAAAGGGAAAGCGCGGCGGCCGGTTTTACGGCTCCGCCTGGCGAAGAATATCGGCCAGCGAACAATGAGTCTGCCGGGCCAGTCTGGCCAGATCCTCGTATTCATACTTGCTTCGCTGAACTCCGTAGCCCCTGGATACTTTCTGGCGCAGATCGCCCAGCGGAGTGGAAACGGTGCGCTCGAACCGATGGAGGGTATAGCGGCGGCAGGGGTATTCCCGCACACCCAGCGTGGAGGTATGGCGAAACAGCAGCGTCAGCATGTTCTCTCGGTCACAGGCCTGGCACAAAACACAAAGAAGGATGCCGGGGCGGGACTTTTTCATGCCGGCGCTCAGCGTCCACACGTCCAGTGCCCCGCCGGCAAGCAGCTCTTCCGTGGCAAAGGCAACGGCCTCAGGCGTCATGTCGTCCACGTTGCAGCAAAGCTCCACCGCGTCGTCACGGTTCGCGCCCGTTTCCGTTTCGCCCCAGAGCGCCCGCAGACAGTTGGCCTGCTCGAACTCTTTTTGCCCCATACCATAGCCGATCCGTTCCACCCGCATGGAGGGCAGGGGGCCGAAGGAGGAGGCAAAATGCTTCACAAGAGCCGCGCCTGTGGGCGTGCACAGTTCGCCCTGCACCGAACCGCCGTAAAGTGGAATCCCTTGCAGCAAAAGCGCGGTGGCGGGCGCGGGCACGGGCAAAAGACCGTGAGCACAGCGGACATGGCCGCTGCCAACGTGTACGGGGGATACGATGATCTGTTCCGGTTTCAGCTCTTCCAGCAGCAAACACACCGCGGTAATGTCCGCCACGGCGTCCAGTGTCCCTATTTCGTGAAAATGGATCTGCTCCATGGAGACGCCGTGGACAGCACTCTCCGCTTCCGCCAGAAGGCGGTAGACCGCCAGCACATGCGCCCGGACGCTCTCGGGCAGCGGCAGCGACGTTACCAGGGCGGTAATATCGGACAGGCTTCCATGATGGTGATGATGACTGCCATGACCCGCATGGGAATGCTCATGGGGGGCGGCGCACTCCTCTTCGCCGTCCACGGTCACAGCAAAACACGTGCCGCCGATACCGCAGCGAAAGACGTGCCGCGCCTCTATGTGTACGCCGGGCAGACCCAAAGCGTTCATGCGCCTGAGAAAGCCTTCCCTGTCGGGCAGCAGCTCCCATAACGCCGCCGTCAGCATATCGCCGGCGGCGCCCATCTGACAGTCCAGATAAAGTGTTTTCATACAGCGGAGTCCTCCTTGGGCAGGGGAGCGCTGGGCGTTCCCATATGGTTGATCCTGCTGGCCAGAAAACCGGCGCCGAAGCCGTTATCGATGTTGACCACGGAGACGCCGCTGGCGCAGGAATTGAGCATGGATAAAAGAGCAGTAACGCCGCCGAAGGACGCGCCGTAGCCCACGCTGGTGGGGACGGCAATCACGGGGCAGTCGGCCAGGCCTCCGATGACACTGGCCAGCGCCCCCTCCATGCCCGCGATGGCGATAATCACGCTGGCGCCCATAATGTCATCCAGATGGGCCAGCAGGCGATGCAGACCGGCCACGCCCACGTCGTACAGCCGCACCACCCGGTTGCCAAGCACCTGAGCGGTGAGGGCGGCCTCTTCGGCCACGGGCTGATCGCTGGTGCCGCCGGTGGCCACCACAACGGTGCCAAGGCCGGATGGGGCGGGCAGAGGACCGATGATGCCAATGCGTCCTTCCGGGTGGTAGACCAGCGGCATCGACCGCTCAACGGCGGTGGCGCTGTCGGGGGAAAGGCGGGTGATGAGAATGGTCTCCTGCCCGGCGCGGCGCATGGCGCCGATAATGGCCGCGATCTGCTCCGGCGTTTTGCCGGCGCCGTAGATCACCTCCGGCACGCCCTGACGCACAGCCCGGTGGTGGTCGATCTTGGCAAAGCCGATGTCCTCAAAAGGCGCGGTCTTCAGCTTTAAAAGCGCCTCGTCCACAGACATGGCGCCATCACGGACAGCTTGCAGGATCTCTCTGCTCTCAGACATGGCGTACCTCCAGATCCAGCAGGACGCCGTCATATTCCCGTGACAGCGCCTTAAACACCATGGCCCGCTTCTCCATCATCAGTCCAAGCTGCTCGGTGGGGATCTGAATGCGGGCAGCACCGTGAAAAAGCCGCACGCGGAAATTATGAAAACCAAGAGAGAAAAGGTACTGCTCGGCCCATTCCGTGCGGATAAGTTTTTCCCGTGTGATGATCTCTCCCGTGGGAATGCGTGTGGCAAGGCAAGCATAGGCGGGCTTCCGCCAGGTGAAAAGCCCCGCCTCCTGGGACAGGCGCCGGATTTCCGTCTTGGTGAGGCCGCACTCCCGCAGAGGCGAGCGCACCTGCAACTCTTGCAGCGCCCGCATGCCGGGACGGTCATCGGCGCTGTCGGAGGCGTTGGTGCCGTCTGCCAGAACCGGAAAACCGTCCTCTGCCGCCCGCTGGGCGATCAGAGAGAAAAGTTCTTTTTTGCAGTAATAGCAGCGCTCCGGCCCGTTTTCCGCCACGGCGGAACAGGAGAGGATATCCGCCTCCAGCGCCACCATGTCGGCGCCCAGGAACGCGGCTATTTTGCGGGCGTCTTCCCATTCAAACTGAGGCTGAAGGGCGGATTTGACGTAATAAGCCCGCACACGGTGTCCCCAGCGCATGGCGGCGTACAGCAGATAGGCCGAATCTGTCCCGCCGGAAAAGGCGATGGCCACATCTGGATGTTCCACAAAAAATGAGGATAGGAGCATAAAAGCCTTCTTTCTCCCAAAATCGGATTGGATTGGAAAGCGGCTCTGCCCGGGGGCAGAACCGCTTTTTGGTGTCTTATTTTGCGCGTTTTGCCAAAAAGAACGCTCTTGCCCCGTACCGCCCTTGGGAGGCGGCACAGCAATGGCCCGCGTCTACTTCCGGAGCCGGGGCGGCAAAGAAGGACGGCGGCGAAGATCCACCCGCGCTCTTTCACAGCGGCGATGCGAGGAGCCTTGTTTTGCCTCGGGTCAATAATTAAATTAAGTATACAGAGGAGCGGGTCAAAAGTAAAGAGGGATTCTCCGCTTCTTCTGCGGTTTTGTGAAAAAGCCACAGAAGAAGCTTTTTCCGGGCAGCAAAAAAGCCCTGTAACAACAGGGCTTGATCCATGAAAAGGACGTTTGGAAGCCGCAGAGAGACGGCTGCTGCAAAGGAAGCTCCCTTATGAGCACCGTGTGTCGCCCGCGTCATGGGTTTGATTGCTTTATTCGTCGTCGGCTGCCTGAGAAGCGGAGGGCTTCTGCATCTTGCCGCGGGCGGGGAAGGCAGGCTGTCCCTTGGAACAGCGGTCATATTCCACCTGAATAACAGAGCTGACCGTATGCCGACCATAGTCGTCCAGTTCTACATACTTGTTGAGGATCTGCTGCATATCGTCGGTCAAGTAAAAGGGGTTGTCTACCTGAAAAGCCTTGATGCCAAGAACGTGGCAAATCTGAAGGACCGTATCAAAAGAAGATCCTCCGATACCGTTGTGCAGGGCGCTGTTGATGGTGGAAAGGGGAATGTCCACAGCGAAGGAGAATTGCCGGACGCTTTTGTACTGCCGTTTGATTTCTTCTTGAACAAGTCTGGTCAGATCATCCATATTAGTAACCTCGTTTACTTAATAGTATTGTCATGGCGTATTATAGCACGGTATCCGGCCATTCGCCAATAGCAAAAAAAAGATTCATGGAATAATTCACATTTTGTTCATTCCTTCAATAAAACTTAGAACAGATTGCATACCCGCACTGTCCAGCCGGCTGACTTTTTCCGCCGCTTCCTGAGCGGAACGGTACCTACGGCCGTAAGTAACGGCGGGCATAGGCAGGTCCAGCGCGAAACAAATCTGGAAAACGGTGTGATAGCGGCTGCTGCCAACGCCGTTTTGAAGCATATCGGAAACGGTAGAGAGCGAAAATCCGTTTTGCAGGCAGAAATGCCGCAAAGACCCGTACTGCAAAAGGATCTCTCGTCGAATTTCTTCTGTCAGCTTGTCCGAGGACTGCATGAAAATAACCTCCAATAGAATAACTATCCGGCACGCGGAAAGCCTTTTTGCGTGCCGGTAAAATAATATTTTTTCCATTATACACCAAAGTAACAAAAAAACGCAATGAAAAAACAAAAAAGTTAGGTGGGTGAACGACAAACCGGACAGCTAAAGACGGAAAGCCGGGTAAAATGGGAAGACGCGGCAAGAAAGGCTTTCTTTTTTGCAGGAGTTGTGGTAAGATAAGGAAACTCCTGAGAAAGGGGAAAAAACGTGTCAAAAAAAGACGAAATTCAGCCCAAAAGCGGTTTTGGACAGGGGGCTGTTCTGCTCGTCCGGCGGTACTATGACCACGACGTGGGGCGTGACAGCGCGGCACTGAGCTATTATCTGCTGTTTGCCATCTTTCCGCTGCTGATCTTTATCAGCGCTCTTTTGGGCGCGCTGCATCTGGACGTGGCCAGCATCACGCGGCTTTTGTCGCAGTTTGTGCCGGGCGACGTGGTGGATCTGGCGGAGGCGTATTTGAATTATGTATCCGAAAACACCAGTCAGCAGCTTTTGTGGTTCAGCCTGGTGTTTTCCATCTGGTTTCCCATGCGGGCCACAAGTGCCTTGATGCACTCGGTACGCAAGGCCTACGGCCTGGGCCGTCCTCACAGCGCGATATTCAGCCAGCTGCGGATTCTGCTTTTTACCGTGTGGATGATCGTGACCATCGCGCTGACGCTGTTGTTGGTGACGGTGGGCCGGCGGGTGCTGTCCTTTATTTCGGGGCTGATTTATGTGTCGGATGAGTTCATCAATGTGTGGAGTTATATCCGTTTTGTCATCATGGGCGTTTATATGTTTGCCTCCATCGCGCTTTTGTACCTGCTGGCGCAGGGGCGGAAGCGGCCGCTGCGGGATGTGATGCCGGGCGCAGCGCTGACATTGGTGGCCTGGATGACGCTTTCCCTGGCGTTTTCCTTTTACGTGGAGCATATGGCGCATTACGCGGAACTGTACGGTTCCATTGCCACCATCGTGGTGATGCTGCTCTGGCTTTATATGAGCGGGACGGTGATGATCATGGGGGCGGAGTTCAACGGGGTCGTACTGGAAATAAAAGACCGGCGGCTGAAACAGCAGTTGGCCGAAAAAATACAGAAAGAGGAGTAAGACTTCAGATGAAGATCATTATTGTGGGCAACGGTAAGGTAGGATATGCCATTGCCCGCCAGCTGGTGGGAGAGAATCAGGATATTGTGCTGGTGGACGAGGATGTTGCCGCGCTGCAAAAGGCGGACAGCAAGCTGGATGTTTTGTGCATGGAAGGCAACGGCGCCAGCATCAGCGTGCTGATCGCGGCGGGCGTTCGCTCGGCGGATCTGGTGATCGCTGTCACTGGCCGGGACGAGACGAATCTGGTGTGCTGTCTGATCGCCAAGAAACTGGGAGCGCGTCACACGGTGGCGCGTATCCGAAACCCGGATTACCGCCGGGATGCGCCGGTGCTGAAGCGGGAGATCGGGCTGGACATGCTCATCAATCCCGATCTGGTGGCGGCGCAGGAGATTGCCCGGATCCTCAGCTTCCCGGCGGCTTTCAGTGTGGAGCCTTTTGCCCGCGGCCGCGTGGACATGGTTGGCTTCCAGGTGATGGAGACGGACACCCTCACCGGCGTGGCGCTGGGTGCATACGGCCGCCAGAAGCCCGCCAATGTGCTGATTTGCGCAGCGGAGCGGGAAGGCGAGCTGGTGATCCCGGACGGTACCTTTGTGCCTCAGACGGGGGATAAGCTGTATGTGATCGGCGCCCGGGACGAGGTGCTGCGCATGCTGCAAAACATGGGCCGCCAGCTGCAAAAGGTGAAAAATGTGTCACTTCTGGGCGGCAGCCGCATCAGTATGTATCTGACGTGGGAGCTGGATCAGACCGGCACCCATGTGCGGATCGTGGAGCGCCAGCACGAAAAGTGCCTGCAGCTTTCCGAAAAGCTGCCCAGCGCCATGATCATTGAAGGCGACGGAACGGACAGCGACCTCATCAGCGGCGAGGGCATTTTCAATGCCGACGCTTTTGTGTCACTCACCGACCGTGACGAAGAGAACCTGCTGATGGCGCTTTCCGCCCGTCACGCGGGTGTTCCCAAGGTGGTGGCCAAGATGACCCGCCCCAACTATATGGAGGCGGTGGGCGATACCGGCCTTGAGAGCATTATCAGCCCCAAAGACATCATTGCCAACCAGATTACCCGCTATGTCCGGGCTCTGGCCAATTCCGAAGGCGTGGCCGTGGAAAGTCTTCACCGGATGCTGGACGGAGCCATGGAGGTGCTGGAGTTTGTGGCAGGCGAAGGCAGCGAAGCGCTGCTGGATAAGCCTTTGCGGGAGCTGCCGCTGAAAAAGGGCCTGCTGGTGGCGGCACTGGCACGGGATACCCGGATCATCATTCCCGATGGGGAAACGCGGATCATGGATGGCGACCGGGTGATCGTGGTGGCCGGTTCCATGATGCTCCAGGATCTCAACGATATTTTGCAAAAATAAGGCGGCGTTTTCGCCCGCTGACGGAACGCTTTTTCCAAAAGGAGAGGCGTTCCATTTTTTGCCCGGTCAAAAGGAGACCTGTCGGCGATTCCTTTACTTTCTGGAAAAAATGGAATAAAATAGCACCGTATGCAGCAAGCTGACAAGGGATGCCTGCGGAAATGAAAGAACAGAGGAAGGAAATGAATATGTCATATACACAGGAAAACAAACTGAAAGAATACGCCAAGCTGCTCATTGAAGTGGGCCTGGCTGTGCAGAAGGGGCAGACGCTGGTGATCTCCTCTCCCGTGGACTGCGCGCACTTTGCCAGGCTGTGCGCCTCCGCCGCCTATGATGTGGGCTGCCGTGAGGTCGTGATGAACTGGCACGACGATTTTCTCAGCCGGGAGAAGTTCCTACGAGCCGAGGATGCTGTGTTTGACGAGGTCCCCAAGTGGCGCGAGGAGTTTTTCAACGGCTATGCCCGTGCCGGTGTGGCCTATCTGGCCATTGACGCGGAGGACCCCGAAAATCTCCTGGGCGTCAATTCCGACCGCCTGGTGCGTTCCCAGCAGGCGGGGGGCAAGGCGCTTAAGGAGTTCAACCGTCTCCAGATGAGCAGCGGCTTTCCCTGGTGCATTGCCTCCATTCCCATTCCGTCCTGGGCGAAAAAGGTCTATCCCAACATGTCAGAGGAGCAGGCCATGGAGCAGCTGTGGGACGCCATTTTCCAGACGGTTCGCATCAACGGCGACGGTAAAAGCGTGGAGCGTTGGCAGGCGCATCTCGCCATGCTGGAAGAGCGCAAGGAAAAGCTTAACACGCTGCGCTTCAAAAAATTGCATTATACCAACGCCCTGGGCACGGACCTGTGGGTGGAGCTGCCGGAGGGTCACATCTGGGAAGCCGGCAACGACGTGACGCCCAAGGGACAGGAGTTTATTGCCAATATGCCCACGGAGGAGATCTTCACGGCACCTCTGCGCTTCGGCGTCAACGGTGTGGTCTATGCCTCGGTGCCGCTGGTGAACGACGGCAATATCATTGATAAATTTCATTTCGTGGTGAAAGACGGCAAGATCGTGGAAGCCCACGCCGAAAAGGGCGAGGAGGTCCTGCGCTCCGCCATTAGCGTGGATGAGGGCGCGGCCTACTTCGGCGAGGTGGCGCTGGTGCCTTACGACAGCCCCATTTCCAACCAGAAGCTGCTGTTTTATAACACGCTCTTTGATGAAAACGCCGCCTGCCATATTGCCTTTGGCGAAGCCTACCCCTGTATCGAGGGCGGCCGGGACATGGACAAAGAGACACTCAAGGAAAAGGGTCTCAACGATTCCATCACTCATGTGGACTTTATGATCGGCACCCGGGATCTTTCCATTGTGGGTATCACCCATGACGGGCGGGAGATCCCTGTGTTTGCGAATGGAAATTTTGCCCTGTAACGGGAGATGAAAGAAATCACCGTGGCGGCGCCGTCGGGCGCCTATCCGGTCAAAATCGGCCGGGGGCTGCTGGAGAGCGCCGCCCGAGAGATCCGGCAGGTCTGCCCCGGCGAAAAGATGGCGCTGGTGACGGATGAGACGGTGGCGCCGCTGTATGCCGCTTGGCTGCAAAAGCAGCTGGAAGTGTTGGGATACCGCGTATTTTTGATCACGGTACCTCCTGGAGAGAGCAGCAAAAGTCTCTCCGCCCTTGAGGGACTTTATGACGCGCTGGCCCGGGCGGGCTTTACTCGCTCCGACGCGGTATTGGCGCTGGGCGGCGGCGTAGTGGGGGATCTGGCGGGCTTTGCCGCAGCCACCATGCTGCGGGGACTGCCGCTGGTGCAGATCCCCACCACGCTTTTGGCGCAGCTTGACAGCAGCGTGGGCGGCAAAACTGCCGTGAACCTGCCCCAGGGCAAGAACCTGGTGGGCGCTGTTTATCAACCCCGTCTGGTGCTGGCGGACCCGGATTGTTTGTCCACCCTACCCCCGCGGCAGCTGTCCGCCGGTGCGGCGGAGGCCATTAAAATGGGCTTTGCGGCCGATGAGAGCATTCTCCGGGAGCTGGAGAGCGACACCCCCCGGTGGGAGACGGTGATCGCCGCCGCAGTCGCGGCCAAAGCCGCCGTGGTGGCGGCCGATGAGCGGGACAAAGGCCGGCGTCAGATCTTGAATTTCGGCCATACGTTGGGCCATGTGTACGAGGCCGCCGGTGGCTGTCTCCATGGCGAGGCGGTGGCGGCGGGCATGATGAAGATGCTGGAGCTGGAGGAGCGCTGGGGCGAACCCACGGCAGCTCTCAGAGAGCGCCTTGCCGCTTTGCTGCGGCGCTATGAACTGCCCACAGAGCTGCCTTGCGGGGCGGAAACCTACCGGCGGTATCTGCCGCTGGACAAGAAGTGCCGTGACGGCGTCATCACGCTGGTGCAGGTGCGCCGGTGCGGCCGGACGGAGCTGCGGAAAATGGATGTGGAGGCGCTGCTGGAGGCCTTGGCGGTCGGACAGGGGAAAGAGTAAGGAAACGTATGAGAAATGTGGTACTGATAGGACTGCCGGGCGGCGGCATGACGGCTGTGGGGAAAGCGGCGGCCAAGCTGCTCCACCGCCCCTTTTTTGACAGTGATGCCATGGGGGAAAAAGAGGACCAGCAAACGCTTGCCCGGCTCCGGGCGGAAAAGGACGGCGTGGTGATCGCCCTTGGCAGCGACGCCGTGCTGCGGTCGGAGCTGATGGAACTGCTGCGCCGTGACGGACTGCTGTTTTTTCTGGATCGAAATACGGGAAAAGCCGGTACTGCCGACCAAACCGGCGGCGCCCCGGCCGCGGATAAGCAGCGCGCCAAGCTCTGCCGCCGCTACGCCGATGTGACGCTCACCGGCGGCACCGTGCCGGAACTGGCGGAAACCGTTGTGACCATGATGGAAATGCAGGGGGAGGAGCCCTAAAGGCTTTTCACCCGGAACAGGCAAAAAGCCGCCCTTATGTCCGGCGGCTTTTCGGTGTTTTTTTCTTTGCCTGCGGCTGGCTGCTGCCGTCTGCGGCCGCAGGTGGCTCGCTGCCTGGCAGCAGGGGGCCGGAAACGGCGTCATAGGGCAGGCAGAAGGTGGGAATGCCTTCGGCTGCCGGGGCAATGGCGTACATCTGATAAAAAAAGCACAGACCGTTCGCCGTCAGATAAAAGCTCTGGGCGTTGAACTGGCGGCGGATCCCGTCCCGGTAATGGGAGTCATAGCAGGAGATGCCCTGCTCCTGCTCTTTGCGGATCTGCTGTTCCGCGGCCTTTATCAGCTTGAGACGGATGCCGCCGTGGGGAAAAAAGGCTGAGAGCGCCAGGGGGAACCCGGAGGAAAGATCCCAGGTATCGGCTCGGCGCAGCACCAGCCGCCGCCGTCCGCCGCTCTCCACGGAATCGGTGAAGAGGCTGAGCAGACGATCGTTCTGCAAGGTCACGGTGGTGTGAAGCTCCACCCGATAGGAGGGAAGCGCGCCGGAGGAAAGAACGGCCTGCCGGTATTCCTCCCGGATAAGCGGCAGCAGTTCTTTTTCACAATAGCGGGCAAAGGCCCGCGCGTAGGAACGGTAATACCGGTTGAACCGCTCCCCGCCTTTTCCGTCCCAATGGGGAAGCACCGCCTCTGCCGACAACAGCGGCAGATCATCTGCTTTCCAGCATCGGTTGTCTATGTAGGTCTGCATCTGCAACTGCCCCTGCAAGGATCGCCACGCCCTTTCTGATTTGACTGTACTTCACTCTATGCGCCTTTGACCGCCGGGGTGATGGGGGCGGAAAAACTTTGGAATCTGTGTTTACTTTCGCAAGTTACTATGGTAAAATACCAATATTATATATACTGAGGAGGGAATCACAAATGGTAAGAGCGGCAAAGTCCAAAATTGCCAAAAAAGAGAAGAGCGACAAGCTCTATCAGGCCATTTTGACCCTGGAGACAGAAGAGGAATGCTACCATTTCTTTCAGGATCTGTGCACCATTTCAGAGCTGCGCTCCATGGAACAGCGATTTGAGGTGGCCACACTCCTTAATGACGGGCTGATCTATAACGATATTCTGGAAAAGACGGGGGCGTCCAGCGCCACCATCAGCCGTGTCAACCGTTCGCTGATCTATGGGGCGGGCGGCTATGAAAGCGTCCTGGAGAAAATGAAGAAGTGAGCAGTTATCATACGCTGGCTGCCTCCTACGATCAGCTGACGGAGGATGTGCAGTACGAAAAGCGGGCCGACTTTCTGGAAAAGCTGCTGCGCCGCAGCAAAATTCCGGTGCGGACAGTGCTGGATCTGGCCTGCGGTACCGGTACCATGACGTGGCTTTTGACCGGCCGGGGCTATGAGATGATCGGCGTGGACGCGTCGGAGGATATGCTCTGCGAGGCGGCACAGAAGGGGAACGGGGATGAACCTGTCCCTCCTGTTTTTCTGCATCAGTCCATGCCGCAGCTGGACCTGTACGGCACGGTGGACGCTGCCATTTGCTGTCTGGACAGTCTGAACTATCTCACAGATCCACGGGAGGTGCGCCGTACCTTTGGCCGTCTGCGCCTTTTTATCAGTCCCGGCGGTGTGCTGATCTTTGATGTGAACAGCCATTACAAGCTGGAGCATCTGGACAACCAGATGTTTCTGGACGAAACGGAGGATACCTATTGCGTGTGGCGTACCGAATTTGCCCGCCGCACCGGCATCTGCACCTACTGGATGGATCTGTTCCAGAAGCGGGGCAGTGTCTGGCAGCGCAGTCTGGAGGTCCACCGGGAACGGGCCTATTCCGTAGAAGAACTGACACAGTGGCTGGAAGAGACCGGGTTTGAGGATATCCGCGTCTGCGGTGATCTGAAAATGCGCCCACCCAAAGCGGACGAACAGCGGATCTTTTTTTCCTGCCGCCGAAAATCCCAATGACAAAAGGAAGAACAATCCATGAGTGATCGTATTATACGCGCCATCTCCACTGATGGCATGGTGCAGGCTGCGGCCATCAGCAGCCGGGAATTGACCGAACGGGCCCGTCAAATCCATCATACGCTGCCGGTGGCCACCGCGGCGCTGGGCCGCGCGCTGGCGGCTGCCTCCATGATGGGCAACGCTCTGAAAGGGCAGGGGGCGAGTCTTACCCTTCAGATCAAGGGCAACGGCCCTCTGGGGGGCATTCTGGCCGTTTCTGACGCTGAGGGAAATGTCCGGGGCTATGTGAACGATCCCGCTGCCGACCTGCCTCTGCGCCCGGACGGTAAGCTGGACGTGGGCGCCGCCGTGGGAACAGAGGGCACGCTGACGGTCATCAAGGATCTGAATATGAAAGACCCCTATGTGGGCACGGTGAACCTGCTGGGCGGCGAGATCGCCGAGGATGTGGCGGGCTATTTTGTGGAGTCGGAGCAGATCCCCACGGCCTGCGCGCTGGGCGTGCTGGTGGACCGGGATCAAAGCGTCCGGGCGGCCGGCGGCTATCTCATTCAGCTGATGCCCGGCGCCACGGAGGATACCATCGTCAAGGTGGAAGGCGGCGTTATGGCGGCTGGCAGCGTGTCAGCGATCCTGGATAAGGATCCGGACCCGGAGGCCATGCTGCGCACGGTGCTGTCTGATTTTGAGGTGAAGATCCTGGAGGAAGTGCCGGTGGAGTATCGGTGCACCTGCTCCCGGGAGCGGGTGGAGCGCGCCCTCATCAGCCTGGGCACCAAAGAGCTGGAAGCCATTCTGGCCGAGCAGGGCGAGTGCAGTCTGACCTGCCAGTTCTGCGATGCGGTGCATCACTTTTCCGGACAGGAGCTGCAAGAGCTCATTGAAGAAATTCAGAGAAAAGAATAAAAACTTTGAAATTTCCTGTTGACAGAG
Organism: Oscillibacter sp.; assembly: GCA_034933545.1. GTDB lineage: Bacteria > Bacillota > Clostridia > Oscillospirales > Oscillospiraceae > Vescimonas. Next base: position 2,584 of record JAYFNH010000005.1, on the reverse strand, counting down.
AGGGGGGTTTTTAGTATAATCATCCTTGCCGTTCGGAAAGCGGCGCTGATGTGGGAGCATAGCTCAGCTGGGAGAGCACCTGCCTTACAAGCAGGGGGTCACAGGTTCGAGCCCTGTTGTTCCCACCATGTAGATGGCCAAGTAGTTCAGTTGGTTAGAACGCCAGCCTGTCACGCTGGAGGTCGTGGGTTCGAGCCCCATCTTGGTCGCCATTTGCCTCTGTAGCTCAGTTGGTAGAGCAGTGGACTGAAAATCCACGTGTCGTTGGTTCAATTCCGACCGGAGGCACCAGTCCGCGGGCGTAGCTCATCCGGTAGAGCGCGACCTTGCCAAGGTCGAGGTAGCGAGTTCGAGCCTCGTCGCCCGCTCCAAAATGAGATCCGGAGCGAAAGCTCCGTTTCTCATATATGGTGACATAGCCAAGTGGTAAGGCAAGGGTCTGCAAAACCCTCATTCCCCAGTTCAAATCTGGGTGTCACCTCCAAAGATGTATTCGGAGAAGGATTTGTCGTAAGACAGATCCTTCTCTGAACACACCGATACAGTGTCATAAAGGGCGAGCAGGCGAACCCACCCGCCCTTTATAGAATTGCTAAATTGCTTGGGTTTTGGGTATCTATCCCATTCCAGCTCCTGCGCCTCTCTGGATCTCACCTCGGAACCGCGTCAGCAGGTATCAGCTGCTGTAACAGCTGGTTCGCTCGCTCCCGGTGAAGGGAGGTCCTGGCATAACTGTTTGCTCATCTATGGGCCGATCATGTTTTGCTTGCTTTGATCGGCCACTGGCATGGGTACCTCATTCAGTTGTGCTATATAATCGTCCTTCCGGGCGGTTATAACAAAAAAAGCAGGCTTGGTGCAAAGACACCAGCCTACTTGACAAATTGCGTTAATGTGTGCTATATTTGGCACATATTAAACGCCCTGCGTCAGCCGGCCTTGTGTCGCTACACTTGGCCCGGTGCATCCGCCGGATCGGGAAATCCGGCGGATGTCCAGGGTATTTATTTTTGCTCTGCATTCGATGCAGGGCTTTTTTTCTTGCTTTTTGACATCATAACACTCTTTTTGCGATGACGCAAGGAATATTTTCCAGAGGGGAGCAGGAACGGCGGAGAGCTGCGTTGATATTTTTGTCTTAGGCAGAGGTTTTGGGAAGGAATTGGAGCTTTAGCTGCATACCCATTCCTTCTGCCAAACGCTTCAAAGTTTGCAGAGAGGGGTTTGCCGTACCGCTTTCAATTTTGCTGATGTCGCCCTGGGCAATCCCTGTTTTAGCCGCCAGTTCTTTCTGGGTCAGGTTTTGCGCTTTCCTTGCATCAATGACAGCTTGAATAATATCAAATTCCGGCTGTAAGGCGTTGTACTCCTTGAGTAACTCCGGGTCTTTGAGCTGCTCATTAAGGTATTCTCTAAATTCACTCATTGCTTAATTCCCTCCTTTCATATGATAGCTTATATTTTTCTGCAAGCTCAATTTCAGAACGCGGCGTTTTTACCGTCTTTTTTACAAAACCGTTAGTTAGGATAATCTTTTTCCCTACCACAAAGAAATACAGCACTCTTGTTATGTTGCTTCCTTGCTTTGCTCTTAATTCAAAAATGCCATTGCCGAGGATTGCGCTGTATGGCTCTCTAAGATCATTGCCATTTTGCTCTAACATATCAATGAGGCGGAGCATTTTAGCTTTCATCTTCGTGTCCAACGTATCAATAAAATCTTTTGCTGGAGCACTACCGTCTGATTTTCTATAAAACTCCACCTCAAACATTGCTGCACCTCGCTTAAAAGCATTTCTTTGATCTATACTCATTATATAGGATAAATCCTATATTGTCAACGCCTCTCTGTAGATTTTGAAAAAGATTTTTAGCAGGAGAGAGGGGCATTTCTTCCTTCCACCGTTAAGCGTCATTCCCTTGCCATTTTATAAAAAGCGTATCGGGTAAGGCCCAGCTTCTGCATGGCAGCAGTGGCGGTCAGCTCACCGGCACGCCACGCAGCTGCAACCTCGTTCCAGCCGTCCGGCTTCTTGGATGCCGGCCGTCCCATCTTCTTGCCGGCTGCCTTGGCCGCGGCGTAACCTTCCGCCTGCCGCTGCCGGGTGAAGGCCCGTTCTTTTTCGGCCATGGTGCCCAGCACTTCGACCAGGATGTTGTTGACCATATCGAAAACCCAATCCTGGCCTTCCGGCAGATCCATCATGGTAGTGGGCAGTTCGATCACCTTCACCCTGACGCCGAGCCGGCGAAAATACTCCAGTTCCGCCTTGATGTCCGCCTTGCTCCGACTGAGCCGGTCAAGGGACTTCACCACCAGCGTGTCACCGGGGCGCAGCATGGTTTGCTTCAGCGCCATATAGCCGGGCCGGTTCAGATCCTTCCCGCTCTCCTTGTCGGTGATGATGTCGCGCTCATCCGCGCCGAGCTGCCGGAAGGCGGCGAGCTGCCGATCCAGATTCTGGTCTCTGCTGGAGACCCGTGCATAGTAATAGGTTCTTGCACTCATAATGTGTTCCTCCTGTATAAAAAATATGATTTGTTTTCAGATATATCCGAAAAATAAAAGCCGGTGGTTTTCAGT
>JAYFNH010000004.1:0-16034 GCA_034933545.1 Oscillibacter sp. | reverse complement strand
AAATCCGCTGCACCAGTCATTTACCATGTCAAAGATGGGGTCGCTCCCCCCACGGGGAGCGTGGATTGAAATATACGCCGTACATCTCCCTTTGCGTCAGATATACGGTCGCTCCCCCCACGGGGAGCGTGGAGTGAACTTTCGGCAGATATTCCGACCTTTTCCGTCGTGTCGGTCGCTCCCCCCACGGGGAGCGTGGATTGAAATGCAACCACATGTATTTATACTGATGGGCTTTCGGCGCTTCTTTTATGATTCTGCGGCGGCTTGGACAGACCAAATGGCGTCTGCTGTAAAGCGGCAATCCATTGTGCCCGTTTTCTCCGCTATTTCACCAGCACCGCTCACTCCAATACCATTATGTTTTGAATTACCTGCTTGCCTAATACAGGACAAGCCCAAGGGTACCCCTTGGGCTTGCGGACAACAAGATAGCATGAAAATTTGAAAATGAATAGGTTTCAAAGCCATCTTTGCAGCCATCTTTGCACAATTTGTCTGCTATTAAAAATCATATTCTTCAATAGGGATGGGGCCTCTGACGATATTTCTTTCAATTCTGAGATTACCATCCGGGTCAGCCCGGATTCTCCAACTTATCAGCATGATTTGGCCACCGGCTATTTCAATTCCCGTAATCCCCTTTGTATGAATGCAGCAGCCTGTGTTAAAATATGGGAGCTCGTCCTTCTCTGAAAATTTTGGCCGGTGCGTGTGCCCGCAGATAATCATTTTATGATGCGCTGCGATCCACTTCCTGTACTTAATTTCAATTTTTGAACTTTTGTAAAGATTTTTTGCCGGGCTGGCTGGATTTTGAAATCCGACCACATGCATAAACCTCCAAAAATATCGCATCAGCACCATGGAGACCATCCAAAACTGATCATTCATGAAATCGCCTTGGTGCCCGTGTATAATCAGTATTTCCTGTCCTGTATCCTTGTTCTTTAATACCAGCGCCTCATGTGGAACCAAGCCTCTCAAAAATTCCCGCGTATCCTGACTGAATTCATCATAATAGCTACAGTAATTTTTCTCAAAAAAAGATTTTGAACGCAGATAAATGTTGTGATTACCGTAGAGCAAAACCAATCTGCCGGCATCATAATATTTCTTAATGGACTTAAATACATCGGAGTGCGCCAGACGTATAGTTTTAAAATCGGAATACTCCCACAATTCATCTCCGTCTCCCGCCTCAACGTATCGGTACCCATTCTCATAGTAGTATTCAAGGGCGTGTAGCAGGACACTTTGATTCCTGGTGAATTCATCGGAAGCACTATCGTCGCCTCGATGGGAATCACTGAAAACTATATACTTAGACTTTGTATCAAAGCATTCAACTTTAGCATTTCGGTATGCATTTGTCAGTCTTTTATCTGTAAACATGTTTACTCCACGATTCCATGTGATATAGATTCGGATGATGGATTAGGGCTTGTTGGAAAATAAAAGTTGGCGGTTTAGGGAATCCTATTGCCTTTATGCTTAGGCTGAGCAATGAGAATGATTCCATCCGTGCGGTTCACTTACTTAAGCAGATTGATATTAAAGGCTGCAATATACCGGACAGTAAAACTTATGGAGCACAGGCAACAAACCATAGTATTCTCAAAACATTCCGTTTTTAGTCATTTTAGGAGACATATAATACCAAAAAATTGGCTTATTTGAGCTTCGCTTAATGTGTAGGGGGGAACAGCATACATTATAAGGAAAAGGAAAGAGCGAGATTAGGTAGCAATACTCAGTTGAACATCATGGCTAAGGGGTTAGCATTAACGGTAGCGTGAAGTTGGTTGTCACCCACATGAGTATAGATTTCTGTCGTAGCAATACTAAAGATCACTTATATCTTATGAAAGAAGGGAGGCGTTCAATATGGAGAAAAAGTCTGTATATATGATATGCATATCGGTTATTGCTGGATTTATTATTCTTGGCCTGTTTATTTTCTATGGATTAATAAATTTGCAAAATGTTCAACGGGATGAGTTACAATATCAAATGGTAACACACGGAGACTCAATAATAGTGTTTGACCAAAAAACTGGTGATTACTGGCAAAAGTTTTTGCCGCAAAATGAAGGACCCACTGAATGGAAAGAATTTTCTATTCCAACAAAATAAGCATTGCCTTGATGAACCGACAGGGGAGCGTACAGCAAAAAAGCCCCTTGATGCAGGTGTATTTTCCTGCATCAAGGGGCTTTGCCTATGGACTGTTTCAGTCTCCAGACCGTGGCGCCGACGCTCCCGAGGAAGCCGTTTACATACACTTACTCCAGCCGCAGTTCTTGCAGATGTTGCAGCCGCCTTCAAAGGTCAGGGGCTCGCCGCATTCCGGGCAGAGCACCTTGCTGCGCACATCGCCTACCACGGCGGGCAGGGAGGCTTTTTTCAGTGCCGGCGTTGCCGGCGCTTCGCAGGTCACTGGAGCGCTGTCGGGCGCAGCCGCTCTTTGGCTGAGATCCGCCTGCACCTCGCTGTACATATCCAACAGCGCGTTGCCCACGGCCATGGGACAGCAGGCGCCGCGGCTGGTGTCGCTTTGCGTGGCGTGGCGCACCGCATAGGACGGGCAACTGCCTGTGGAGTTGAGCTGGTCCACAATGGTGTAGATGTCGATGCCGCCCCGTGCCGCCATGGAGATCATGCGGGAAAGACCGATCATAAAGTTGTTGCAGCCGCCTGTGGAGCCTTTGCTGAGATACGCTTCCACCAGTGCGCCGGACTGGGGATCGAACATCGCCATGCAGTGCAGCGTCCCGCAGCCGGTGGTGAGCCGCCGCTTTTTGCCGATGACGTCGTCACACACCTGAATAATCTCGCCCCGGCCAAGGCCCTCGCCTGCCACAAGCACCGTCCGCTTGGGCGCCGATGTGGTGAGGATGGCGCCCCGCTTGCAGCCGTCACGGTACATAGTGATGCCCTTAAGGCCCTTTTCGTAGGCATAGGTATACAATTCTTCTGTCTGCTCCACGGTGAAGGCTTCTGGCACGTTCACAGTGGAGGAGATGGAGGCGTCGATATGGGTCTGCCACACAGCCTGCATCTCCACGCGCTGACGGAAGTCAAGGGTGCGCGCGGTGACAAAAAAGCCGGGCAGCTGTGCTTCGTCCGTCAGCTGACGAGCCTTCATATATGCCTCCACGATCTTTGTATAGACCTTGTAGGTCACGTCGCGGCCGTGGAGGGATTCCGTTTTGCGCTCATAGCTGTTGGCAAAGACCGGCTCAATGCCGCCGGAGATCCCCAGCATAGTGGAAAGCGTGCCGGTGGGGGCGATGGTGAGCAGCTGGGAGTTGCGCAGACCGTACTGCGCCACCAGCCCACGGGTCTCCTCAGTGGTGTTCTTTTGGTAGTAAGGAGAGGCCTGCACCACAGCGTGGTCATACATGGGGTAGGCGCCCTGTTCCTTTGCCAGCCGTGCCGAGGCGGCGATGGCCGTGTCCGCCATGGCAAAGCCGATCTGGTCGCAGAGAAGAACGGCTTCTTCACTGCCGTAAGTAACGCCCAGCTTGATGAGCATATCAGCAAGCCCCATGATGCCAAGACCGATCTGCCGCCACTGGCGCACGCTCTCACGCTGCTCGGCCAGGGGATGCAGGGGCAGCCCCTCGTCCAGCACATCGTTCAGCCCTCCCACGCACACGCCTACGCAGCGGCGAAACTCGTCATAGTCGAAAGCGGCCCTTTCCGTGAAAGGCTCCGTTACAAAGGCCGAGAGGTTCAGACTGCCCAAAAGGCAGCTGCCGCCGGCGGGCAGCGGCTCTTCGGCGCAGGGATTGACGCCCGCATAGGAAAAACGGGTATCTTCGCTCAGCAGATTCCAGCCGCAGATGCGGTCCCAAAACAGCGCGCCGGGTTCCGCAAAATCCCAGTTGGTCTCGGCAATAAGCCGCAGCAGCCCGCGGGCATCCACATCCCGTTCCAGCGTCTGGCCGTTGGCCTCCCGGGTGTAGGAGAGGTGATACGGCTGCCCCGCCTTCACCGCCTCCATAAAATCATCGTGGATACGCAAGGAGAGGTTGGCCTTCGTGACCCGGTTCAGGTCGGTCTTGATGCGGATAAATTCCTCCACATCCGGGTGGCGGCCGTCCAGAGAGATCATCAGCGCGCCCCGCCGTCCGTTCTGACCGATGAGGCTGGTGGTGGTGGCGTACAGCTCCATGAAGGAGACGGCGCCGCTGGTTTCCTTGGCAGCATTGTTGATGACGGCGCCCCGAGGGCTCAGCCCTGAAACGTCGATGCCGCAGCCGCCGCCATAGCTGTAAGTGCGGGCCAGCATCTTGGCGCATTCAAAGATGTCTTCCAGGTTGTCCTTGGGCGGCGTGACAACATAGCAGTTGGAAAGGGTGATCTTGCGCCCTTCCAGCTCCAGCCCGCGGTTTGCCAGAATGCGTCCTCCAAAGAGAAACTTTTTTTCCGCCAGCAACTGGCGAACCTCCGCGTTTTTCCCGCTGATACGGTCCAGCCATGCGTCAAAGCTTTCCCCGTCGGCACGGTATTTGTTCTTCCAGATGTCTATGCCCAACTGGTTCTCCGCACCCAGCCACTCTCTGATCTCCACGTCCTCTGACCTCCAATATATTGTTATCTTTATGCCAAATAGACACTACATCTATTATCAACCGTATTTTCCCATTCGTCAAATGCTTTTTGCTGGTTGAGGAAAAGGTTGTGGCATTTGTACGAAACGGGCTGGCTGTTTCTGTCACAAAATACATACGATCAGGGACACGCTTTTTAGCCTTGGCCGGATAGACCGCTGCCGGCTTACCGGGCGGTTTTTTCAAAGCGTTTTGGTATTGATGCAGTACCAGGAGTGCAGCATAGAGCCGATATAGAGGTACTGCGCCGCAAAAAAGCAGGGAGTGTCTTGACTAACGACAAAAAATCTTTTATAATTAATTTGTCGAGGGAGTAGTCGGCACATATGTGCGGCATATCAACAGACTGTCGAAAGACTGGTATGCCTTAATTGATGAGACTCACATCATGGCATTTTTGCTGTATGTGTGTCTTTCTTTTTGATAAGAAGTCAGCAGGTACAGAGATGTGCCTGCTATTTTTATTGTAAAAGGACGGAAAAAATGGGACTGATCGAATTGCTCCTGCTGGCGGTGGGACTTTCCATGGATGCCTTCGCGGTATCTGTCTGCAAGGGACTGGCCATGGAGAAAATCACCTTGAAAAGCTGCGCTGTCTGCGGTGTCTGGTTTGGTGGATTTCAGGCGCTGATGCCCATGATCGGCTATCTGCTGGGTTCTCGCTTTGAAAGATACATCAACGTCATCGCGCCGTGGATCGCGTTTGTGCTGCTGGCCCTCATCGGCAGCAATATGATCCGGGAAGCCTGCTCGAAAAACGAAGAAGAGGCCCAGGCGGGTCTGGACGTGAAGACGATGTTCCTCATGGCTGTGGCAACAAGCATTGATGCGCTGGCTGTGGGCATCACCTTTGCCTGCGTTCCGGTGAGTATCGTTGCCGCCAGCACGCTTATGAACACGGTGATCGCTGTGCTGGTGATTGGCGCGACCACGTTTACCCTTTCGTGCGTGGGCGTAAAAGTGGGCAATGTGTTTGGAACGAAGTACAAAGCCAAAGCTGAATTTGCCGGCGGACTAATTTTGATCCTGCTGGGCGTGAAGATCCTGCTGGAGCACTTCGGCGTTTTGTAAACGCGGCGGGATGTTTTTGGAGGCGGATGGAAGAGAGCGCGCGCAAGTGCCGCCTGCCTCAAGCAAGACGGTCATACAATGCCAGGCGCCCCGGCGGCAAACGCTGTCGGGGCGCTTTCTTTATAAAAGAAACATCACCGGGCAGCACCCTGCGTGGGAAACCGTGGACGAAAGCCGCGGCGCATGATATACTCAAAGAAAACGGGCAGGAGGGCGCCGGGATGAACCAGAACTACATCAGAGGGATCCGGCTCAAAAGTGAGCCGCCCCGGGAGTCCTATATCTCCCAACTGCCGGTGGTACGCAGCCTTTTGCGGCAGGGAGAGCTGCCTTTTGAGAAGCCTGTGACCTTCCTCGTGGGCGAAAACGGCGTCGGCAAGTCAACACTTCTGGAGGCCGTTGCCGTGGCTTACGGCTTCAATGCCGAGGGCGGCACCCGGAACTTCAATTTTGCCACCGTCCACACGGAATCCCTCCTGCATACATATCTGACGCTGATTCGGGGCAGCTATCCCAGGGACGGATTTTTTCTGCGGGCAGAGAGCTTTTACAATGTGGCCAGCAACATCGACGAGATGGATAAAGGGGCGTCGTTTGGCGGCCGGGTAATCGACAGCTATGGCGGCGTGTCCCTCCACCGGCAGTCTCACGGAGAGAGTTTTCTTTCACTGGTGCAAAACCGCTTTGGCGGCCGCGGCCTTTACCTGCTGGACGAGCCGGAGGCCGCGCTGTCGCCCACCCGTCTGATGACGCTGCTGTGTGAGATCCACCGGCTGGTGGAGGCCAACTCCCAGTTTATCATCGCCACCCATTCGCCCATTCTCATGGCCTATCCCGGCGCCGCCCTCTATGAACTGACGGACACCGGCATCCGGGCTGTGGCCTATCGGGAAACAGAGCATTATCAGCTGACCCGGCGCTTTTTGGAAAATCCGGAGCAGATGCTCCACTATCTGCTAAGCGGGGAGGCGTAGGCCGTGCATGATAAGGAAGTCAAACACATTCTCTCGGCCACCAACGGCATGAACCTCTACCGCGGCTGTACCCACGGGTGTATTTACTGTGACTCCCGCTCCACCTGCTATCAGTTCGACCATCCTTTTGAGGACGTGGAGATCAAACGCAACGCGCCGGAGCTGCTGGAAGATGCCTTGCGCCGTAAGCGGCAGCGCTGCATGATCGGCACCGGCTCCATGTGCGACCCGTATTTGCCCATCGAGAAGACGGAACAGCTGACTCGCAAGTGCCTGGAACTTATCGACCGTTATGGCTTTGGCGTGTCGCTGCTGACAAAATCGGATCTGGTGCTGCGGGACATAGACCTGCTGCAAAGGATCAACGCCAAAACGAAAGCGGTGGTCTGCACCACGCTGACCACTTTCGATGAGGAACTGTGCCGGGTTTTGGAGCCCAACGTGGCTACCACCCGGCAGCGGGCGGAGATGTTGAAAACCATGCGTGAAGCGGGGATCCGTACCGGCGTGTGGCTGTGTCCCATATTGCCGTTTATCAACGATACGGAGGAAAATTTGCGGGGGCTGCTGGGCTATTGCTTCGACGCGGGTGTGGAGGTCATTGTGAATTTCGGCATGGGCGTCACCTTGCGGGATGGCGACCGGCAGTATTTTTACGAAAAACTGGACCGGCATTTTCCTGGCATGAAGGAGCGCTATATCCGCGCCTTCGGTGAGAGCTATCAGTGTCTCAGCCCCCGTGCTGCGAAGTTGATGAATATTTTCCGGGAAGAGTGCCATACGCATGGCGTGCTCTGCGCCCCGGACGCGGCCATGGCCTGGCTTACCCAATTTGAGGACAAGCAAGCCGGCACACAAATGAGTTTATTCGGAGAGGATTGATTTTTTGCACAGGATCCTATTCGTCTGCCACGGCAATATCTGCCGATCTCCCATGGCCGAGTGCGTCATGAAAGACCTCGTTGCCCGAAAGGGATTAGAAGGGAATTTTTGGATCAACTCCGCCGCCACCAGCACCGAGGAGATCGGGAACCCGATCCACCAAGGTACCCGGCAAAAGCTGGCAGAGGCAGGCGTTCCCGTCTGCCGGCACCGGGCTGTGCGCATGGAAAAAGCCGACTATGCCTGCTATGATCTGATCCTTGGCATGGACGGCGCCAATATCCGCAATATTTTCTGCATCCTGGGGGACGACCCGGAGGGCAAGGTGAAACGCCTGCTGGATTTCAGCGCCCGCCCACGGGATATCGCCGATCCATGGTACACGGGAAACTTTGATGCAACCTATGACGACATTGTGGAAGGCTGCACCGCTCTACTGGCTGCGCTGAGGGAATAAGCGTTAGCGGGAGAAGACCCGCGGCGCGCCGTTCTGCCGCTTTTTCAAACCGGCGCCTGGTCTATAAAAGAAGCAATACAAACGCACCTCATATTTCACGGCTGAAAGAAGGTGAGTTATGAATATACCGAAAAAACGTTTTGCAAAGCGGATCGTCATCTGCCTTACCATTGCGGCGGCGCTGGCCGCGGCCGGCGTAGGCGGATATGCGCTGTACGGAAAAGCTCAGGCGAAAAAAATACCGGGGCTGACCGCGAAAGAAGCGTTGGAATACACACTGCGCCAAAACGAAAACGGCGTCATTACGGTAGGCACGATCCAAAACGGCAAAATGTCCTATACTGTCTACGGAGAAAATGGGGTGGAAATCGACAGGAAGCCGCACACCTATGAGATCGGATCGCTTACAAAAACCTTTACAGCGGCAATGGTCTGCACAGCGGTGCAGGAGGGAAAACTCTCCCTTGACGCATCCCTTGACGCCTATCTGCCGCTGCCGGAAGGCCATCACTACCCCACGATCCGGCAGCTGCTGACGCACACCTCCGGTTATAAGGCTTATTACTTTGAGGGCCCCATGATCTCTAATTTTTTCAAGGGAAGAAATGACTTTTACGGAATAGGAGACAGTATGGTGCTCAGCCGCCTTGCCAAGAACGACATGGCGGATAGCGCGTACGGCTTTACTTACTCCAATTTCGGTTATGCGGCGCTGGGACTGGTGTTGGAAGAGATATACCAGACCGAATACACGACGCTGATAAATGACTTCGCCCAAAATAAGCTGGGCCTGGCGGCCACGCACATATCCGATGGAAACGGGGACCTTGGAAATAACTGGGACTGGATGCCTGGCGATGCCTATATGTCCGCCGGCGCGCTGACCTCGGATATAGAGGATATGCTGCAATATGCAAAGCTGCAGCTGGGAAGAACTGTTTGCGGGGACGCCTGCCTTGAGCCGTTAAAAGAGATCCATGCGTCCACAAGCGCGTACAAAATGCTGGGCATACGAATGGATGAGATCGCGTACGGCTGGATCATTGATGCTGAAAACAATATCATCTGGCACAACGGCGGCACAGGAGGCTATAACTGCTATGTGGGGCTGGATACGCAAAACAAAAACGCGGTGGTGGTTCTTTCAAATCTCGCGCCGGGTTATCGCATTCCCGCGACGGTGATCGGCATTAAAGCATTAACCGAGATGAGAAACGGCGGGCAGTGAGGCGTTTTGCTGCCGGAAAATTATGAACAGGGTACATATAAAGCAAAGGGGACGGGCATTTGCCCGTCCCCTTTGCTTTATATGTTGTTAATGGGAAATATCCGAAGCTGGCAGGGGGTGCCCGCGCCGGAAAACCGCGCTTTAGGAAAGAAGCGTAAAAGCTTATAAAAAAAGTGTATCCCTTTTGCTTGCGGCGGTAAAGAGCGGCGGTGGCAAGAAAGTTGATCGTCATCAGACTGAACCGGAAGGCGGCAAAAAAACCGTCCCCCGGTGTTGACACCGCTGTTTGCGATGCCGTGGGCCGGTCTCTATTTATCAATCCCTGCCCACAGCACGGCGCAGAGCCTCCGCTGTCACAGGCCGCAGAATGCAGTTCTCCGCCATCAGACGCATGGCGTCTGTCCTTTCCTGCTCGGTGTCGGCAATGAAATGCAGCCGGGTATCCGGGCGGAAGCTACGCAGCATCTTTCCAAATTCAAAACCATTCAGCCGCTTCATGTCAGTGACGGTATACAACACGTCCATCAGGTTGTTGACACCGTACTTCACCGCCAGCAGAGGATCGGCAAAACAAATGACGCTTGACGCTGGCTGAGGCATAGAGCTGATGCAAAAGCCCCAGAAGAGCCTCCTGTTCATCCAGATTCGGATCAGTCACCACAATGTTCATCACTTTTACCTCCGCCAAACATGAAGCTGTTCCTGCTCTGACTTTCAAGTAGCATACCAATGGTCCCAAAACAGGGATAAAACCGCATGAAACGCGAAAAATCCCGCCGAAGAAAAATTTTCTTGGGCGGGGAAGGAAAGCCTGCTGCGATATGCGTGGTTGGGAAAGCCGTGAGACTGTGCCCACAGGCAAATGTGCTGCGGCGGGATCATGGAAAAACGCCCGAGAACTTGCCAGTGCTTCAGAGTGAATCGCTGAATGCAATTTTTCCTTTGCCGGAATTTTTGGCGCTGTATAGCGCGGCATCACTGGAACGGTATACATTTTCAAAGTTGAGGTTTTCTCCCGAGCAGATGGTGCAGCCCATACTTATACTGAGCGGCTCGTTGGCGCACTCAGGAAACCACATATCAGAGATTTTGCCCGCCAGTGTTTCAAAACGCCTGATGCACATATCGGTGTCGGTCATATTGACCGCGTAGACGGCAAATTCGTCCCCGCCCAGCCGCCAAACCAAATCGGAGGATTGGAACACCGACACAATGGCCTCCGCGACCCTGCACAGGATATTGTCGCCGGTCTGGTGGCCATAGCGGTCATTGAAGGACTTGAAATTATCAATGTCCACAATGGCAAAGGCCCCTCGGATCTGCGCCTCAAAAAAGCCCCGGAGCCTTTCTTCACCGGATTTTCGGTTCAGAAGATCGGTCAGCGCATCGCATTCCGATTCATGCCGGATCAGAACATAGTTCTCCGCGCTTTCCACCCGCTCCACAAGGGAGAACACATTGGTGAAGATGCCGAGAGTCAGATAGATGGGTAGATACAGTATATCAGCCCAAAAAACATCCGCGGACTTGGTCAAGTAACTGGCAATAACAAAAACACCGGTAAACAAAAGTTGATAGGCAATGATCCGATGGGGTTTATCAATGATAAAAAGGGGGAGCACACACAGGAAAATAATGATCGATATGGCGGGCTTTTTGGGGTCAAAATAGGTGCCCAGCAATACCGCTCCGATGAACAGCGGCGCAAAAGAAATATACAGCTCCGTCCTGATGCGAGGGTCTGCTTTTTGCATGCATCGCCTGGCAAAGAAAAACAGCGCTCCGGCATACAAAAATATAAAGCCCTGGGACAGCATCAGCGGCCGGTAATGTGGGACCGCCGCCGTGGCGGCAAATATGAGGGCGGATAAAAACAGCGCTCCGTTTGAAAACAAAACAAAGCTGCTGCGGTTTCTCTCGTCAATTTCTGCTCCGTAGATTTCTATTTTCCTGTTTAGCTGTTGAAGCCTTTTCATCTTGCTTGTGCTCCGATCAACAAATCAATATGCGTTCAAAAAGCTGGAGGATGCTCCATGCCGGGTGTACACAGGACCAACCGGTCTGTAAGAAGAAAATCCAAAATGACCCCGCGGGCAGCAGGGCTTTGCCATAAGCACAACTGGCTGCCATCTATGTCGGTACAGGCCCTTTTAGTTTTGCGCCGCTGCCTTTCGACGGATTTGCCAATAATTGTATGCACATTTATATTTTACACGTTTTAACGAATCATTGCAAGCTGCCCGCCGGCAAAATGTGCCGGTGGGCACATGGATGCGCGAAAAGCGCTTGCCAAGAGACCGGCGCGTACAACGACCTTCTGATTTTGCCGCGTTTCCGGCAGCTTGCGGCGGAAATGCAGCGGGATTGCGGAAGCGGGATCTGTGACGGACATACTGCGAAAGAAGAGAAGTGCCGCCGCAAAATTAGCACTTGCGTAAAGAGTGCATACTATGATATCCTTTGAAATAGTTAAAGTATTCACATATAGATTCTGACCCGTTTTTCAGAGCGTCCGCAAGGAAGAGAAAGGAGCATATACCTCTCAAAGGGGAAACGCCGGGAACCGTCTTAACCGACACAGCCGCATTTTTCCACAAAGTAGACCGGGACCTTTATAAAACAAAAATAAAAGAAAAAGCACCATTTTCATTTTGGGAAAACAAGTGAAAGGAGACTACCGCATGAATGCAGCGGGCATCGATCTGCATCGCGTTGGTGAGATCATCGACTTTTACGGCTGCCGCCGGGAAGCGCTGATCGCCATTATGCAGGACATTCAGGCAGAGTACAAATATCTCAGCGCCGATACCCTGGAGCTGATCGCCCAGAAACTGGACATCAGCATCGCCAAAGTTTACAGCGTCGCCACTTTCTACGAAAATTTTTCTCTGGAGGCAAAGGGAAAGTACATCATTAAGGTTTGCAACGGTACCGCCTGCCATGTTCGCAAGAGCCAGCCAATCTATGATGCGCTGCGCGAGCATCTGGGCCTGACGGGGGAGCGAAAGACCTCTGCGGACCGGCTTTTTACTCTGGAAACGGTGGCCTGTCTGGGAGCCTGCTCTTTGGCGCCGGCCATGACGGTCAATGATGAGGTTTACGCCAAGATGACACCGGAACAGGCCATGGATCTTGTGGAGGAACTGCGAGCAAAGGAGGCGGCGGAAAATGGGTAAGCTGACGCGGGAGCAGTTTGGCGTTTTATGCGCCAAGGCCAAGACACTTCTGGCCGCCGAAGGCAAGCAGGTGCTGGTGTGTGCAGGCACGGGTTGCGTGGCCAGCGGTTCCATGAAGGTGTATGAGTATCTCAAAGAAACCTGCGAAAAGCGGGGCATTCCCGTCAAGGTGGCGCTGAAGGAAGAGGCGAGGCAGGAGGGTATCCACCTGAAAAAGAGCGGCTGCCACGGCTTTTGCGAAATCGGCCCCCTGGTGGCCATCGAGCCGCTGGGCGTGCTGTATACCCACGTCCGTGTGGAGGATTGCGACGAGATCATCGAAAAGACCATCCTGGGTTCGGAGATTATCGACCGGCTGCTGTATCAGCAGAACCGGGCATACATCCACCGGGACGACATTCCTTTTTATAAAGATCAGTACCGGCTGGTGCTGAAAAACAGCGGCAAGTCCGACGCCGAGGATCTGACGGAGTATCTGGCGCTGAACGGCTACGCTGCCTTTGAAAAGGCACTCTTTGAGATGGACGGCGCTGCCATCTGCAAGGAGATCACGGACTCCGGCCTCCGGGGTCGGGGCGGCGGCGGATTCCCCGCCGGGCGCAAATGGGAAAGCGTCCGCAGGAACGTGGCGGATGAGAAGTACATCGTCTGCAACGGCGACGAGGGCGACCCCGGCGCCTTCATGGATCAAGGCGTGATGGAGGGCAATCCCCACTCCGTTATTGAAGGTATGCTCATCGCGGGCATCGCCACCGGCGCCACAGAGGGCTATATTTACGTCCGCGCCGAATACCCCCTGGCCGTGAAGCGGCTGAAGATCGCCATGGCCAAGGCCGAGGAAGTGGGCCTGCTGGGCGACGACATTCTCTCCAGCGGCTTTTCCTTCCACCTGCACATCAACCGGGGCGCAGGCGCTTTCGTCTGAGGCGAGGGCAGCGCTCTCACCGCCTCCATTGAGGGCAAGCGCGGGATGCCCCGCGTGAAACCGCCCCGCACTGTGGATCAGGGTCTGTGGACCAAGCCCACCGTTTTGAACAACGTGGAGACCTTTGCCAATGTGCCCGACATTATCCTCAACGGCGCCTCGTGGTATCGCTCCATCGGCACGGAAAACTCCCCCGGCACCAAGACCTTTGCCCTCACCGGCAACGTGGTGAATACGGGCCTTGTGGAGGTGCCTATGGGCACCACGCTGCGAAAGATCATCTTTGACATCGGCGGCGGCATTAAGGACGGCAAGAAGTTCAAGTCCGTTCAGATCGGCGGCCCCTCCGGCGGCTGCCTGACAGAGGCGCATCTGGATGTGCCGTTGGATTTCGACAGTCTCAAAAAGCTGGGCGCCATCATCGGCTCCGGCGGTCTGGTGGTGATGGACGAGGAAACCTGCATGGTGGAGGTGGCACGGTTCTTCATGGCCTTTACCCAGAACGAATCCTGCGGCAAGTGCGTTCCATGCCGGGAGGGCACCAAGCGGATGCTGGAGATTCTGGAGCGCATTGTCCACAATGAAGGCTCGCTGGAGGATCTGGATCTGCTGGAAGAGCTGGCCGCCACCATCACGGAAACGGCGCTGTGCGGCCTGGGGCAAAGCGCCTGCAAGCCGGTGGTCAGCACGCTGAAATATTTCCGGGACGAGTATATGGCTCATGTGGTGGATAAGCACTGCCCCCGCTGCAACGGGCGCAGGAAAAAGGTGGTCATCGCCACAGAGCTGTGCCGCGGCTGTGGCAAGTGCAAAGGCACCTGTCCCATGGAAGCGATTTCCGGCGAGACACGGAAACCCCATGTCATTGACAACGACAAGTGTATCACCTGCGGCGCCTGCTGGGGCAGTTGTCCCTTCGGCGCCATCAACGCCATTGAGGAGGGGTAAGCGATATGGCAAAGGGAGTTATGACGATCGACGGCCAGCGTGTGGCCTTCGACGGAGAAAAGAACGTTTTGTCCGTGATCCGCAAGGCGGGCATCGATATGCCCACCTTCTGCTACTACTCCGACCTCTCGGTGTACGGCGCGTGCCGCATGTGCGTGGTGGAGGATGATCGGGGCAAGATCGATACATCCTGCTCCATGGAGCCGCGGGACGGCATGGTCATCAAGACTCATTCCACCCGGCTTCTGAAGCACCGGCGTATGATCCTGGAGCTGCTGCTGGCGTCCCACAACTGCGACTGCAAAACCTGCATGAAGTCCGGCAACTGCCGGTTGCAGCAGTTGGCCCAGCAGTTCAGCATCATCCGGGTGCGCTTCAACGATACCCGGCCCCGGTTTGAAAAGGACGACTCCGGCTATGCTGTGGTGCGGGATCCCAACAAGTGCATCCTCTGCGGCGATTGCGTGAGGGTGTGCGAGGAGATGCAGGGCGTTGGCATCATCGACTGGGCCCACCGCGGCTCCAAGCTGCAAGTGATGCCCGCTTTCGACCGAAAGCTCTCGGAGACCAAGTGCGTCAGCTGCGGCCAATGCGCCGCCGTGTGCACCACCGGCGCCATCACTGTCCGCAACCAAATCGGCGAGGCGTGGCGCGCCATCCACAACCCCGACAAACGGGTGGTGGTGCAGATCGCCCCGGCTGTCCGTGTGGCGGTGGGGGAGGCCTTCGGCATCCCCGCCGGAGAGAGCGTTCTCGACAAGTTGGTGACAGCTCTGAAGCTGATGGGCGTGGACGAGGTGTACGACACCAACTTTGCCGCCGATTTCACCACCATCAGCGAGGGCAACGAATTTTTGGAGCGGCTGAAGGCAGGCGGCCCCTTCCCCATGTTTACCTCCTGCTGCCCGGCCTGGGTAAAGTATCTGGAGATGAACGATCCCAAATACCTCAAAAACATCTCCACCTGCAAATCGCCCATGCAGATGTTTGCCTCGGTTTTGCGGGAAAAATACGCCGAGAAGGATAAGGCCGATGGCAAAAAGACCTTCCATGTAGCCATCATGCCCTGCACGGCCAAGAAAATGGAGGCTGCCCGGGAAGAATTTATCCACGATGGACAGCGTGACGTGGATCTGGTGCTGACCACCCGTGAACTCATTGATATGATCCGGGAAACCGGCATTCATTTGCCGGAGCTGGATCTGGAATCGCCCGACCTGCCCTTCGGCCTTGGTTCTGGCGCTGCGGTGATCTACGGCGTGACCGGCGGCGTGGCGGAATCGGTGGTACGTCACTGCATTCCCGACAAGAGTAAGAACGCGCTGCGTGAGATCGAATTGATGGGCCTGCGTGGTGACGCGCCCGTCCGGGAGGCCACCCTCCATGTGGGGGAGCAGGAACTGCATCTGGCGGTGGTCAACGGGCTTGTCAACGCCAAAAAGCTTCTGCGGGACATTGACGAGAAGAAAGTCTTCTATCATCTGGTGGAAGTCATGACCTGCCAGGGCGGCTGTGTAGGCGGCGCCGGGCAGCCCCACGCGCTGCGTCCCACCAGAAAGGCCAGAGGCGAGGGACTCTATCAGCTGGATCATCAGGCCATGTTCAAGCGGGCGGAGAAGAACCCCATCGTGGCGCAGATGCTTCAGGAAATGGGCGAGCACCGTGCCCACGAACTGCTCCACGTCAACTATGTAAAAGACGGAAGTCCGGAATAAAAAGATAAAACAAATGAAAAGCGGCGCGGGGGGGGAACG
>JAYFNH010000003.1:0-307923 GCA_034933545.1 Oscillibacter sp. | reverse complement strand
TCAGAAAGCGGCGCGTCGCGGCGAATGCCGCTGCCGACGAAGGCGTGGTCTCCGAAGGCCTTTCGCTTTTGCCTCCACTCCGCCAGTGAGTAGTACGGAATGCCCAGCTGTGCCGCCGCTTGCTTCACGCCGATTTCATCGAACAGCTTGACCGCTTCTTCTTTGAACTCCTTATCATATTTGCGCATACAAACACCACCTTATTCTTTCCTTGATTTTATCACATTTTGGGGTGTTTGCCCTCTGCACTTCTATGATATCCCTCCAAAGGAAAATACTTCTATAAAAACCCAACCGAATTCTCTGTACACTTATGAGTAATTCATGCTATGTTAAAATCCACCTTATAAACAATCAGCGACCTGTTTCTCGATACTGTACGGCGGTACACAGGGGCTAATACGCTTACCCAGCGCATGGTGACGGAGCTCATTGATCATATCGACGTGTACCACGCCGAAAAGCAGGAGGACGGGATTACCACCCAGCAGATTATTATTCATTACAACTGCATCGGGGTGTTCTAGGTGCCAGCTCGAACAGGTCTTCTCGAAGCGGGCGTTCTCATGGAAACAAGGAAGGGCGTAGCAGTCAGCTACACCCCGGCGCGGATCGCATTCCTACATATTTTTGAGCATAAAAGCAGAGTGTCCTTAAAGGATACTCAGATCCTATAAGGACACTCTGCATGGTCGGAGTGGAATTATAGGATTTATGGCGCAAGTCCAGTAAAATCAAGGATTCACGGGCAGCCGGACAGCAGTATTTACGTGTTCGCACCAGCGTTGACGCCATATTCCTCCGTGCATTTCAAAATTTACTTCGTACATCAATTTGCTTGCACACAAGCTTTTATCGTGACATATTTGCCATGCAGTTCTTATAAAGTTCTCCGGCGCGCTCCCAATTTGCAACATTGAACCAATCATCGATATAGGCTGCCCGCTCATTGTAATGCTTTAAATAATACGCGTGTTCCCAAACATCAATGGCTGTAACAGGACACAAATTTTGCACAATGGGCGTGTCTTGATTTGCCGATGTTACAATTTTAAGTTTACCGCTCTGATCCACGACAAGCCATGCATATCCCGAGCCGAACACAGACAGTGCCTGCTTTTTGAACGCTTCGTAAAACTTACCTACGGACTCGAAATCCTGCACGATTGCATTATAAAGCATCCCGGCCTGCGAACGTGTTTCCGAATTGGACATGCCGTTAAAATAAAAAATGTGATTGTAAACACCGCCGCCGTTATTGATTACGGATTGTCGGATCGCTGTCGGCAGCCTTTCGGTGTTATAGATCAGCTGTTCCAACGACCAGTTTTGAAATTCTGGATAATCTTTCAATGCGCTATTGAGATTGTCCACATAAGTTTGTAGATGTCGGTCGTGATGTATATGCATTGTTTGGGTATCGATATACGGCTCGAGGGCGTCGTAAGCATAAGGAAGGGATGGATTTACAAATGGATAGTGTTCATTCATACAATAGCCTCCTGTTTCATCTTATATATAGTTTATTCATACTTTATTTAAGATGTTAATCCGGTTTTGGTCAAAATGAAACCAATCGGGAGGATGTTCAAATACTTCATGACATGATACGTATATCAGTTTCTTGTTTCCCCAAAAAGTTCTTCCGCTCGCATCACGGATGTGAGTGTTATTACAACATTTTCTCGTTACACGATTGAGTATTCGTTAGAAAATCAAATAACAGGAGAAAAACAAAAATTCGCCGTTCCAAAGAACGACGAATTTTTTTGTGTTTTATTACCGAAATCGATATCTTAGTATTTCGGTAATGGATTCGACTCTTATTATCAAAATAATAAGAATCCAGGCATTCAAATGTTTCCTTATATAAAAATAGAAGAATTGGGCATAATCTACATCTCTCTGTCATACTTGCAACGATAATAGACTCCATAGAATTGAACAAACAGATATGCAAAGACTAAAAGTAAAAGTGCAGCCATATCTACACGCATCAGGGCAAAAGATAACATCAACGCGCCAAACACAAAAGTCATCATATCATAAGCCCTTGCTTTCGCGCGGTTTGCTATTGCTATGTTGCGTTCATCGTTTCTATCAACTTCAATCTGTTTTTGTATTTCAGGGCTATTCATAATTGTTTTTCGAGAAAGAATATTCCCCATACCATGACCAAAAATGCCACAGCCTATTCCTACACAAACGTAAGGTAGTGCCTTCAAAATTCCTTGCGGTTCAACAACTGTTTTTACTAAGTATAATCCTGCTACGAGCAGAATTGTGCCTATTGCCGTAGAAATATAATCCATTTTACTGCTTTTCATCAAGATTCCTCCTCATAAATAAATATCTCTTCAATTGACATTCTGAAATAACGCGCGATTTTGAAAGCTAAAGTAATAGAAGGATTATAGCGTCCGTTCTCCAGTGAACCTATGGTTTGCCGCGACACCTCAAGAGCCGATGCCAAATCTTCCTGCTTTATCCCTCGTTGCTTTCGGATTTTTTCTAAACGATTTTTCACCACAATCCTCCTTTTACATGTAAAGCCAGCTTTCCATATCTTCAGTATAGCATTAATCCGAAAAATGTCAAGCTAGCTTTCCAAAAAAACAGACTTAATTTCACTCTGCCATATTTTTATAATACAATGCGAAGCAATTTTGGCACAATTCTTACCATCTGAATAAAAAAATTCATGTGTCAGTTCGAATCCTGACACATGAATTTTTTATGGTCGGAGTAAAATTATTGGACTTGGAAAAAGTCAGTAATACCAATGGTTTGTGGGCAGCAGGCAAGCGGGACTTACAATTGTAATGCCATATAACTGAAAAAGTAAGATGCAAAAGAAAAATTCTCGAAATTTCTCCTTCGCATCTATACAGATGGTGCGCTAATTCACATATTTTATACTATTTCAATCCACAGCTTGACGCTGACATCTTAAGAATAGCGCATGACATTCAAGC
Source organism: Oscillibacter sp. (assembly GCA_034933545.1). Classification (GTDB taxonomy): domain Bacteria; phylum Bacillota; class Clostridia; order Oscillospirales; family Oscillospiraceae; genus Vescimonas. Next base: position 304,948 of record JAYFNH010000003.1, on the reverse strand, counting down.
ATTTGGTCGGATTTTGTTAGCTCGCATTAAAATAGTTCAGTATAAAATATCTGAAGTAGAAATTATGAGCACTTGGCATAAAATATACAACAGCTAAATAATGTCTGCTAGGGGAAGGAGTGATAATAGTGTTAATTCGCGCACCGCCGTATCTCTTTCAAAAGTATTAACAATTTTCATAACAGCATTTCGTGACTAACATTCCTGTCGGTCAAGTTTTTTGGGATCAGGTCAAATGCTACTTTCGAGTGTAATTATAGGACTTCTGATGTTTTTAAAGTTTGCAAACCTGCATTAATATAGACATTGAAAAAGTCCGCCGTTCTTTCGAACGACGGACTTTTTCAATGGTCGGAGCGGCGGGATTCGAACCCGCGGCCTCTTGGTCCCGAACCAAGCGCGATACCAAACTTCGCCACGCCCCGATGACAGCTTATTTATTATATGTGTTTCCCCCAGTGCTGTCAAGTGGGAATTGGCATCATACGGCCGCTTTTTCCGCATATATATAAAGACAAACGGAAGGAGGCATGGTATGGCTGTGGGATATGAAAAACCCGGCGGCGGGGCCGGCAGCAGCGCGGGATATCGGCCCGCGCACCGGCGCGGCGCCGTAAGGCGTGACCGCCCCACTACGCCGCGGGAGCGGCGCTGGATGGCGCAGCTGGTGGTCAGCGGTGTGATTTTGGTGCTGGCGGTGCTCTTGAAGCTGACAGCGCCGCAGGCCGTGGCGACTGTCAGCGATCGCCTGTCGTCTCTCATGGGAACGAACACCGATTTTGTGGCGGCCTTTTCCAATGTGGGAAAGGCAGTTTCCGGCGGCAAGGTGGGGGAGGCCCTCAACGACGCTTATGTAGCGGTGTTTGGTCCATCGGATGAGAACAAATCCACAGATGGAACGGCCGAGAAGACAGCCGCAGCTACCGATGGGACAACCGGCACTGGCGCAGCGTCAGTGCCGGTTGTGTATTCTGCGGACAATTTACCCGCCCGGGTGTGCCTGGAGCAGCAGGTGCTGGGCTTTTCTTACCAGGCGCCGGTAGAGGGTGTCCTCACCTCCGAGTTCGGTCTGCGCGCAGCGCCCTCCAATGGACAGGAAAAATTTCATTACGGCGTGGACTTGGGTGTGGATGACGGTACGGTCATCCACTGCTTTGCCGACGGCACCGTGACGGTGGTGGGCGACAGCAGCGAGCTGGGAAAATACATCATGGTGCAGCATAACAACGGTTTTGTCTCGCTCTACGGCCATTGCAGCAAAATCATGGCTTCTTCCGGACAGACGGTGCGCGAGGGAGATCCCATTGCGGAGGTGGGACACACAGGGAACGCCACTGGCCCCCATCTGCATTTTGAACTCCACCATGACGCCGTGTACCTCAATCCTGTCTACTATGTATGAAAAGGAAAAAACAACGGTTCGGGTGTCTCCGGCCGTCTTTTTGCTTTTGGCGATTTTTATCTTGTGCTCTTCGCCGCTGCTTTTGGCGGCGCTGCTTTTGGCGGCGCTGGCCCATGAGCTGGGGCACTATTTTGTGCTGCGCCGGTCGAACTGCGGCGTCAGCGGCGTGTATGTGACGGCGCTGGGAGCGGAAATGCGTCTTTCGCACCCGCAGCGCCTTTCCTACGGCGGGGAGATGGCGGCCACAGCGGCGGGGCCTTTTGTCAATCTCCTGTGGGCGGTGGTGCTTTCTTGGGTGGGCCAGCGCTGGGAAGTGCTGTACCTCTTTTCCGGAGCGCAGCTGGTGCTGGGCCTTTTCAACCTGCTGCCGGTGCGGCCGCTGGACGGCGGTCAGCTGCTGTGGCTGGCGCTGGCCTGGCGGTGGGAGCCGTTCACGGCGGACCGCGTCAGCGGCGCGGTGGGATTGGGTACGGCGTCGCTGCTGGTACTGGGCGGACTGTGGCTGTTTGGCACCCAGGGCGGCAGCCCCTTTTTGCTGTTGGGTGCGCTGGGACTGCTATGCTGCACGGTGCGAAGCGCAGGGGTGTTCCCCTGCCGGGAGGACAAGGAATTTCACGGGGCTGCAAGGCGGGGCAGCGGCCGCCGGCGGTTTTTTCCCCTTGTCAAATCACGGCGAAGAGGGTAAAATAAAATGCCAAAGCATAATTTAACGACAGGAGAAAAACCGTGGATAAAAGACTGGAGCGTATTTTGCCCCGCGTGCAAAAACCGGCGCGCTATGTGGGCGGAGAGTATAACGCTGTCATCAAGGATAAAAGCACCGTGGATACCCGGATCGCCTTTTGCTTTCCGGATACCTATGAAATCGGTATGTCCAATCTGGGCATGCGGATTCTCTATGGGGTCATGAACCGGATGGAGGGCGTCTGGTGCGAGCGGGTGTTTGCTCCCTGGGGGGATATGGAGGAGGAGATGCGCCTGGCTGATATGCCCCTTTTTGCCCTGGAATCCGGCGACCCTATCACAGATTTTGATATTGTGGCCTTTTCCGTAGGATATGAGATGGCTTTTTCCAGCATTCTCAATATGCTGCATCTGGCGGGCATCCCGCTGCACAGCGCCGACCGTACGTCGCTTACGCCTCTGGTGATCGCCGGCGGCACGGCCATGTATAATGCCGAGCCCGTGGCAGATTTTGTGGACATCGTGAGTCTGGGCGAGGGCGAGGATCTCACCGAGGAGCTGATCGAACTGCACCGTCAGGCCCGGCGTGAGGGCTGGAGCAAGCCGACGTTTTTGGAAAAAGCTGCCCGGCTGCCCGGCGTCTATGTGCCCAGCCTCTACGAGGTATTTTATAAAGAGGACGGCACCGTGGCCCAAATCAACGCCACGGGCGGCGCCCCGGAAAAGGTCACCAAGCGCATCGTGGAGGACATGGACAAGTCCTATTTCCCCAAGAAGACCATCGTGCCCTCCACGGAGATCGTGCAGGACCGGGTGATGCTGGAGCTGTTCCGAGGCTGCATCCGAGGCTGCCGGTTCTGTCAGGCGGGGTATGTGTACCGCCCGGTGCGGAACCGGTCAGAGGATCTGTGCGCCCAATACGCGGTGGAATCCTGCGACGACTCCGGTTATCAGGAGGTGACGCTCTCCTCTCTGAGTACCAGCGACTATCCGCCCTTGACGGAGCTTTGCGACGAGCTGGAGCCTTTTTGCGAGCAGCGCCATGTGAATCTGTCGCTGCCCAGTTTGCGGGCGGACAACTTTTCCATGGATCTGATGCAGCGCCTTGCCAAGGGCCGGAAAACGGGGCTGACCTTCGCCCCCGAGGCGGGTACCCAGCGCCTGCGTGACGTCATCAATAAGAACGTGACGGAAGAAGAGCTCCTGGCTTCCTGCCGCACCGCCTTTGCCGGCGGGTACAGCGCGGTGAAGCTGTATTTCATGCTGGGCCTGCCCACGGAAACGGACGACGACGTGCGGGGCATCGCGGACGTGGCGGCGCGGGTGATGCACACCTGGCGGGAATCTTCCAGCAACAAAAACCGCGGCATCCGCATCACGGTGTCCACCTCCTGGTTCGTACCCAAGCCCCACACGGCTTTCCAGTGGGAGCCGCAGATTCCACGGGAGGAATACGAGCGCCGGGTGAAGCTGCTGCGGGAATATATGAACACCAAAACCGTGACCTACAACTGGCACGATTCCGGCACCAGCTTTATGGAGGCGGTGCTGGCACGCGGAGACAGGAGACTCTGTAAAGTGCTGGAATGCGCGTGGCGTAAAGGCGCAAAGCTTGACGCCTGGGAGGAATATTTCTCTCTGGATCGCTGGATGGAAGCCTTTGCCGAGTGCGGCCTTGACCCTCATTTTTACGCCAATCGCCAGCGGGAAAAGGACGAGCTGATGCCCTGGAGCATGATCTCCAGCGGCGTGACGGAGGCCTATCTCTGGCGGGAGTGGGAGCGTGCCTGTCAGGGCGTCACCACCCCTGACTGCCGTACCCAGTGCAACGGCTGCGGCGCCAATCATCTGGTAGGAGGAACGTGCCATGTCTAAGCTGCGGTTGTTGTTTATCAAAGAGGCGCAGGCCTCCTATATCTCCCACTTGGATCTGATGCGTACCTTCCAGCGTGTCTTTCCCCGGACGGAGCTGGACATCCGCCACTCCCAGGGGTTCCATCCCCATCCCATTATGTCCATCGTCCTGCCGCTGCCGGTGGGGCAGAGCAGCGACTGCGAGCTGTTGGACTTCGAAGTGACGCAGGACACCGACGGCGCGGGCATTGCCGAAAAGCTCAACGGCGGTCTTCCTTCGGGACTGCGGGCGCTGTCGTGCTATGAAAGCACCCGCCCGGTGCGGGAGCTGGCCCTGGTGCGGGCGGACGTGGAGATGGAGTATGATGCCGGCGTGCCGGAAGGCGCGGCAGAGCAGCTGAAAGAACTCTTTGCCCGTCCCTCGCTGGTGATCGAAAAGCGCACCAAGCGCAAGGAACTGGCGGAGGTGGACGTGGCGCCCATGCTCCACAGTCTCACACTGGAAGCGGGGGAGAAAGTCCTTTTGGCCCGCGTCACGGTGATGGCACAAAACCCCGGTTTGAACCCCCAGCTGCTGGGCAAAGTGATCGAAAAGAAACTGCCGGCTCTCACACCGGACTTTATCCGGGTACGCCGCCGGGAGCTTCTGGACGCGGACGGCGGTGTTTTCCGCTGACTTTTTGAAAGTTTCGGGAAAAAGAGAAATTTTTGCTTGCATTTGTCGGCTATTTATGATACTCTATCATGGCATGAAAAGGGCGGTCCTCTGCCGTGCCGACCTGCGGAATGGGCGGCGCAAACAGCGGCATGAACACCTATATATTAGGAGGAAAACTCATGGATCTCATTAAGGCATTGAATCAGGAGCAGCTGCAAAAAGAGCTGCCCCAAGTGGAAGTGGGCGATACCGTCCGCGTTCACGTGAAGGTCAAGGAAGGTTCCCGCGAGAGAGTACAGGTTTTTGAGGGTACTGTCATTGCCAAGAAGCATGGCGGCATCGAGGAGACTGTCACCGTCCGCCGCGTATCTTACGGTGTGGGCGTGGAGAAGGTGTTCCCCATGCATTCTCCCTCTATCGAGAAGATCGAGACAGTGCGTCACGGTTTTGTCCGTCGTGCCAAGCTGTACTACCTGCGTGACCGCGTCGGTAAGTCCGCCAAGGTCAAGGAAAAGCTGTAAGAGCCTGCTGCCGCATCAAAAACCGCTGCCGTTTTTCGGCGGCGGTTTTTTTGCAAGCGCCTGTTTCTTTCCCTGTTTTACTTTTTTTTCCCGTGTGCTATAATGCAAATACTGTATTTTAAATTAGAAGAGGTGTACCATGCAGATAGAAGGGCTCAGTTGGTTTCCCGGCCACATGACTAAAACAAAGCGGATGGTGGCGGCTGAGATGAAGCACATGGACGCGGTGTGCGAGATTGTGGATGCCCGCATCCCCGTTTCCAGCCGGAATCCGGACGTGGACGAGCTGGCGGAGGGCAAGCCCCGGCTGATCGTTCTCAACCGGGTGGATCAGGCGGACCCGGCCCAGACGAAAGCGTGGAGCGCCTATTTCCGCGACAAGGGCTACGCCGTGCTGGAGGCCAACGCCAAAGGCGGCGCGGGTACGGCCCAGTTTGCCGGAGCTGTCCGGGAGCTGCTCCGGGACAAGCTCTCCGCCTACGCCGCCAAGGGGCAGGTGGGGCGCATCATGCGCGTGATGGTGCTGGGCATACCCAATGTGGGCAAGTCCACCTTTATCAATAAGGTCGCCGGGCGCAAAACCGCCAGGGCGGAAGACCGTCCCGGCGTCACCCGCAGCAAGCAGTGGGTGCCGGTGGACGCCACGCTGGAGTTGCTGGATACACCGGGCATCCTCTGGCCTCGGTTCGACGATGTGAACGTGGGGATGCGCCTTGCCTTCACCGGCGCCATCCGGGACGAGGTGCTGGACGTTGAGGATCTGGCCAGCCGTCTGATGGCGTATCTAGGCGCGCACTACCCCAACGCTTTGCAGGAGCGCTATCAGATTGACGTTTCGGAAGACGACAGTGGCTATGAGCTGCTGGAAAAGGCGGGGCGCAAGCGGGGCTTTTTGATGCGCGGCGCGGAAGTGAACACCGAACGCATGGCCCGTGTGCTGTTGGATGAGTTTAGAGGAGGCAAGCTGGGACGCTTTACACTGGAGACGCCGGAGGATATCAAGTGATGGAACACAACATGGAACACCCTTGGGCCATCGAGGATGGCTGGTTTGAAAAAGGCGTATCCGTCATCTGCGGCGTGGACGAGGCGGGAGTAGGGCCGTTGGCGGGGCCTGTGTACGCGGCGGCGGTGATTCTGCCCCGGGACTGTCAGATCGAGGGACTCAACGACTCCAAAAAGCTGCCGGAGAAGAAGCGGGAGGCGCTGTTCGACGAGATCACGGCAAAAGCCATCGCCTATGCCGTTGCCACCGCCAGCCACGAAGAGATCGACGCCATCAACATTCTCAACGCCCGGATGCTGGCCATGGACCGTGCCATCCAGGCGCTGCCGGTGTCCCCGGAGCTGGCACTCGTCGACGGCAACCGCTGCGCCGGAATCCGCTGCCGCTGCGAGACCGTGGTGGGCGGCGACGGGAAAAGCGCCAGCATCGCGGCCGCTTCCGTTCTGGCCAAGGTCAGCCGTGACCGGTACATGACGGAGGTGCTGGACAAGGAGTATCCCCAGTATCAGTTTGCCAAACATAAGGGCTACGGCACCAAGCTGCACTATGCCATGCTGGCACAGTACGGCCCCAGCCCGGTGCACCGTAAGACCTTTTTGAAAAAATGGAAGGGTACGCCGTGAGCCGCGCGGTGGGCACCTGGGGCGAAGCACAGGCCGCGGCCTATCTCCGCGCCCACGGCTACACGCTTCTGGCCCACAGCTACCGCTGCCGGTTTGGGGAGATCGACCTGATCGCCTGTAAAGGAAATCTCCTTTGTATGGTCGAGGTGAAGCTGCGTACGAACCTCACCTGCGGATTACCCAGGGAATATGTGACGTCGGGGAAGCAGGAGCGGCTGAAAAAGACGGCGGCCTTCTATCTTGCGGAGCATGAGTACGACTGCCCGGTGCGGTTCGATGTGGCGGAAGTATATAGCGATGCCGCCCGCAGCTATGCCCGCATAGAATACTGGGAGAACGCTTTTGGAGGGTGAGGCATGATACCTTATTTTGACGCGCACTGCGATACCATTTTCCGCTGTGACGAAACGGGAGAATCCCTGGGGCGCAACAGCGGGCAGGTGGATCTGTCCCGGGCGGCGGCTTTTTCCCGCTATGGGCAGCTGTTTGCCCTGTATTACGACGCCCGTCTGGCGCCCCCGCAGGGGATGCTGCCGGTATGCCGGCGGCTCTACGACCGGTTTTGCCATGAGATGGCAGAAAACCGAGAGCGGATCACCGTCTGCCGCACGGGAGTGGAGGCGGAGGAAGCGGCCCGGCAGGGGAAAGCGGCGGCGGTGCTGTCCATGGAGGGCGGCGATCTGCTGGCCTGCGATCCCGGCCGTGTTCCCATGGCGGGAGAGTGGGGCGTGCGCTTTTTGAATCTCACATGGAACCGCGCCAATGCCCTTTGCGGCTCCCACTGCGAAGAGCCGGAGCGGGGGCTGACGCTTCAGGGCCGGGATTTTGTTCGTGCCATGGAGGCAAACGGTATTTTGGCGGACGTGTCCCATCTGTCGGAGACGGGCTTCTGGGATCTGCTGGATATGGCGCAAAAGCCTCTGGTGGCATCCCATTCCAACGCCCGAGCCGTCTGTGACCACAGCCGGAACCTGACAGACGATCAGTTCAGGGCCATCCGGGATTCCGGCGGCGTGGTGGGGCTGAATCTCTACACGCCTTTTGTGGGCGGCAGCGGCGACCTGGAAGCGCTGACGGCACACGTGGAGCATTTTCTGGACTTGGGCGGCGAGAAAACGGTGTGTCTGGGCGGCGACCTGGACGGCTGCGACAACGAAAGCTGCGGTCTGCGGGGCATCGAGGACATCCACAAGCTGTACGAAGCGCTGGAGGCGCGGCATTACAGCCATCAGCTGCTGGAGGATATTTTCTGGGGCAATCTGGCCCGGATCTTAACGTAAGATAAAATAGGAGACAATATGGCACTGTATGCAATCGGCGACCTGCACCTGTCCCTTGGCGGGGAAAAACCCATGGATGTGTTCGGCCCCGCCTGGGAAAATCATGTGGAGCGGCTGCAAAACGCCTTTTCCCTATTAAAAGAAGACGACGTGACAGTCCTGTGCGGCGACCTGTCTTGGGGGATGTCCCTGACGGAGTCCCTGCCGGACTTCCGTTTCATCGATGCCCTGCCGGGGAAGAAGATCCTGCTCAAGGGAAACCACGATTACTGGTGGAACACCGCTTCCAAGATGAAGCATTTTTTTGAGGAAAACGGCCTGACCTCGCTGGAAATCCTGCACAACAACTGCATTCCTTACGGACAGGCGCGTCTTTGCGGCACCCGGGGCTGGTTTTACGAGTTGGATAACGAGGGAACCCACGACGGCAAGGTGCTGGCCCGGGAGATCGGGCGGCTGGAAACGTCGCTGCAGGCGGCGGGTGAGGGGGAGAAGCTCTGCTTTCTCCACTATCCGCCCCTTTATCAAGGGTATCGCTGCCCGGAGATTTTGCGGCTCCTGCAAAGATACGGCGTGCGCCGCTGCTGTTACGGCCATCTCCACGGCGCGGCCCAGCACCGAGCCATCGAAGGCTGGGCGGAGGGAACGGAATTTTCTCTGGTGTCGGCAGACTATCTGGGATTTATTCCTAAAAAAATTTGCGATTGATGCAAAAAAGAGTGGAAATTCAAATTGTTTTCTGTTATTATATTAAACTGCATTGATATGAATTGATGCTGAACGGAGGAAATAACAAAATGAGTGTAAAAAGTTGTGAAAAACAGGAAAAAAGCAAAGTCGCGCTGACCATTGAGGTGGGTGCGGAAGAATTTGAAGCTGCTGTCAATAAGGCCTATCTGAAGATGCGCGGTAAGATGAACATTTCCGGCTTCCGTCCCGGTAAGGCTCCCCGCAAGATCATTGAAGGTATGTATGGCACGGAAGTGTTTTATGAAGAGGCCGTGAATATACTCCTTCCCGACGCCTATGAGGCTGCCGTGCAGGAGGAGAAGCTGGAGACCGTTGGTTATCCCGAAGTGGAGTTGGTGTCCTGCGGCAAGGAAGGCGTGACCTTCAAGACCACCGTTGCCGTGTATCCCGAGGTGAAGCTGGGCCAGTACAAGGGTCTGGAAGCACCCAAGGCCGAAGTGAAGGTCATGGCCGCCGATGTGAACAACCGCCTGAAGGAAATGAGCGAGCGCAACGCCCGTCTCGTGTCCGTGGAGCGCGCTGTGGAGAAGGGCGACACCGCTGTGATCGATTTTGAAGGCTTTGACAACGGCGTTGCTTTCGACGGCGGCAAGGGCGAGAATTTCGATCTGGAGATCGGTTCCGGCGGCTTTGTGCCCGGTTTTGAAGATCAGATCATCGGCATGCAGGCCGGGGAGGAGAAGGATATCGACATCACCTTCCCCGAGAACTACACCCCCGAGCTGGCCGGCAAGCCCGTTGTGTTCCATGTGAAGGTCAACGAGGTGAAGAACAAGGAAGTGCCCGCCATCGACGACGAGTTTGCCAAGGACGTGTCCGAGTTCGATTCTCTCAAAGAGCTCAAGGCCGATCTGAAGAAGAAGATCACCGCCGAGCGTGAGGAAGCTGCCAAGCGCGCCTTTGAAGACGCTCTGATGCAGAAGGTGGCCGACGGCGTGGAATGCGAGATCCCCGACGACATGATCAAGATGCAAAGCGAGAAGATGTGCGAAGGCTTCAAGCAGCAGCTGGCTTCTCAGGGCATTCCCTTTGAGCAGTATCTCCAGATGACCAACAGCACCGAGGCCGCTTTTGTGGAAGAGGCCAAGGAGCCCGCCACGCAGCAGATCCGCATGGATCTGGCGGTGGAAGCCATTGTCAAGGCAGAGAACCTGGAGGTTTCCGACGAAGAAGTGGAAGCCGAGTACAAGAACCTTTCCGAGAAGTACAACATGGATGTGGATACCGTGAAGAAGTATCTGCACGTCGAACAAATCAAGGAGCAGGTCATCCGTGAAAAGGCCATCAAGGTGGTGGCAGACAGCGCCGTTGCCGTAGCCCCCGAGGAGGACAAAAGCGAAGAGTCCGCCGAAGACGAGGAAACGAAGACTGCCAAAAAATCTGCCAAGAAAGCGGAAGAGCCTGCTGAAAGCAAGTAAGCCTGGATATAATAGGGATTGATACCGTCTATATCCAAAGAAGGCATTTATTGAAACAGGAGGCAAATTTTATGAGTTTAGTACCTTATGTTGTGGAGCAGACCAACCGGGGCGAACGGTCTTACGACATTTTTTCCCGTCTGCTGAATGACCGCATCGTCTTTTTGGGCGAAGAGGTGACCGATGCAACAGCCAGCCTGGTGGTGGCGCAGCTTCTCTATTTGGAGGCGCAAGACCCCGACAAGGACATTCAAATGTACATTAACAGCCCCGGCGGTTCTGTGACCGCGGGTATGGCCATCTATGACACCATGCAGTATATCAAGGCGGACGTGTCCACCATCTGCATCGGCATGGCGGCCAGCATGGGCGCGTTTTTGCTGTGTTCGGGAGCCAAGGGAAAGCGGATCTCGCTGCCCAATGCCGACATTATGATCCATCAGCCTCTGGGCGGATTCCAGGGTCAGGCCACGGATATCCAGATCCACGCGGAGTATATCCTGCGGATCAAGGACCGCCTGACCACCATCATGGCGGAAAACTGCGGCAAGCCCGTGGAAGTGCTGCGGGCGGACTGCGAGCGCGATAATTTCATGAGCGCCGAAGAGGCCAAAGAATACGGGCTCATCGATAAGGTCATTTACAAGAGGTAATCGAATGGCAGAAGAAAAAAAGCCGCTGCGCTGCTCCTTTTGCGGCAAGGCGGAAAACCAGGTCCATCGGATGATCCAGGGCCCCGGCGTCCGCATCTGCGACGAGTGTGTGCAGCTGTGTATGTCCATTCTGGACGACGGCTACGAAGAAGAGCGCACCGCCGCCTATGAGGTACCGGACACGCTGCCTCCCCCCCGGGAGATCAAGGCGGTGCTGGATGAATACGTCATCGGCCAGGAAACGGCCAAGGTGGTGCTGTCCGTGTCGGTCTACAACCACTATAAGCGGATTTTCTATGGCGGTGGCAGCGATGTGGAACTGCAAAAGAGCAACATCCTCATGGTGGGCCCCACGGGCAGCGGCAAGACGCTGTTCGCCCAGACGCTGGCCAAGGTGCTGAAGGTGCCCTTCGCCATCGCCGACGCCACCACACTGACGGAAGCCGGCTATGTGGGCGACGACGTGGAGAACATTCTGCTGCGGCTTTTGCAGGCGGCGGATTTCGATGTGGAGCTGGCCCAGCACGGTATCATCTATGTGGATGAAATCGACAAGATCGCCCGGAAGAGCGAAAATACCTCCATCACCCGCGATGTGTCGGGGGAGGGTGTGCAGCAGGCACTGCTGAAGATCCTGGAGGGCACGGTGGCAAACGTTCCGCCTCAGGGCGGCCGGAAGCACCCCCATCAGGAGTTCATCCAGGTGGATACACGGGACATTCTGTTCATCTGCGGCGGTGCTTTCGACGGTCTGGAAAAGATTATCGAAAAACGGCTGGACCGCAAGGGCATCGGCTTTGACGCGGTGGTGGAGAGCAAGAAGGACAAGGACACGGGCAAGACCCTCAAAGAGGTGCAGCCCCACGACTTGCTGAAGTTCGGCATCATTCCCGAGCTGGTGGGCCGCCTGCCTGTGATTGCCGCGCTGGACGGTCTGACCAAGGAGGACCTGGTGCGGATTCTGACCGAGCCAAAAAACGCGCTGGTTAAGCAGTATCAGAAGCTGTTTTCCTACGATGATGTGAAGCTCACTTTTGCCGATGGGGCGCTGGCCGCCGTTGCAGACAAGGCCATCGAGCGGAACATCGGCGCCAGAGGTCTGCGTGCGGTGATGGAAGGACTTTTGACCCAGATTATGTATGATATTCCCTCCGATCCCAGCATTGAAGAAGTGACCATCACGGCAGAGTGTGTGGCCACCGGCGCCGCGCCTATTTTGGTAAAGGATCCGGAAAGAGCCGGCAAAGCGGCAAAGAAGAAGACCGGGAAAGGGGAGAAACGAATTTCTTCCGAACCGGCCTCTTAAATGCGTGAAAAAGAAGAGGCGATGTCATCGCCTCTTCTTTTTACACATATTGATCCCTATGACCCACGATTCCGGCGGGTGCGCCTGCCGGGAAAGGAGCGCAAGCAAATGGACAGAGAAACATTGAATATGCCGGTTTTGGCCCTGCGGGGCCTGACCGTTTTTCCCCGGATGACCTCTAGCTTCGATGTGGAGCGGAGTTTTTCCGTTTACGCGCTGGACAACGCCATGGAAAGCGACCACGAGATCTTCGTGGTGACACAAAAGGAGATCGGCGTGATGGAGCCCGGCGAGGACGACCTCTATCAAGTCGGCACCATCTGCCACATTATCCAGATCGTCAAAACGTCGGACAGTTCCGTACGGGTGATCGTGGCGGGCCGCCGCCGGGCGAAGATCCGCCGCCTGTGGCAGACAGAACCGTTTTTGCAGGCCAACGTGGAGGTGCTGCACGAGCCGGCGCTTCCCAACCGGGAGAGCAACGAAACGGAGGCACTCCTGCGGCAGACCTACTCCGTTTTCGGGGCGTATAAGGATCTGGTCTCGGGGCTGCAGGACGGCATGGTGTCCGCCGTGCTGGACAGCCGTGATCCCGGTTATTTGGCGGATTATATCACACAGAACATCACGCTGCGCCATCAGGACCGCCAGCGGATTTTGGAGGAACTGCGCCCCCTCCAGCGGCTTCAGAAGGTCAACGAGATGCTGGCCCATGAGGTGGACGTAATCTCGCTGGAGGTGGAGTTGGAGGGCAAGGTGCGTGAGCGCGTGGCCCATGTGCAGCGTGACATGATCCTGCGGGAGCAGGTGAAGGTCTTGCAGCACGAGTTGGGCGACGACGGCGACGAAGAGATCGACGAATACACCGTCCGGATCAAGGAAAAGAAACTGCCCTCCGAGGTGGATAAGAAGCTCCGCAAAGAGGTGGACCGCCTTTCCAAGCAGCCTTACGGCAGCGCGGAGGCGTCGGTGCTGCGCAACTATCTGGATGTATGCCTGGAGGTGCCCTGGAACAAGACCACCCGGGACCGGGCGGACGTGGAAGCTGCCAGACGGATGTTGGATCACGACCATTTCGGCCTTGAAAAAGTGAAAGAGCGCATTTTGGAGTATATTGCGGTGCGCCAGATCCATCCGGAGGCAAAGGGCCGCATTTTGTGCCTGGTAGGCCCTCCGGGCGTGGGCAAAACGTCCATCGCCATTTCCGTGGCCAAGGCCATGAACCGCAAGCTTGCCAGACTGTCCCTGGGCGGTGTCCGGGACGAGGCGGATATCCGGGGCCACCGGAAAACGTACATAGGAGCCATGCCGGGCCGCATTATCGACGCGCTGATCCGGGGCGGCTCCATGAATCCGCTGCTGGTGCTGGATGAAATTGACAAACTGGGCAATGATATGCGGGGCGACCCCGCCTCGGCCCTGCTGGAGGTGCTGGACAGCGAGCAGAACGACAGCTTCCGGGATCATTTCCTGGAGCTGCCGGTGGATCTCAGCCGCGTCATGTTCATCACCACCGCCAACACCACCGAGACCATTCCCCGCCCGCTGCTGGATCGCATGGAGGTCATCGAACTCCCCAGCTACACCGATGAGGAAAAGGTGGAAATCGCCCGCCGTCACCTGCTGCCCAAGCAGCTCAAGGAGCACGGCTTGCGGAAAACACAGCTGCGGGTGACAGACGACGCCCTGCGCGCGGTGATCCGTGGCTATACCCGGGAATCCGGCGTCCGCGTGCTGGAGCGTCAGATCGCGGCTCTGTGCCGCAAGACAGCCATGCACCTTGTGACAGGTGATATAAAGCGTGTTACCGTTACAGAAAGAGACTTGAAGGAATTTTTGGGCGTGGTGCGCTATACGGAGTCGCTGCACCTGACGCGGGACGAAGTGGGCGTTGTCAACGGCCTTGCCTGGACGGAAGTGGGCGGCGAGATCCTGGAAGTGGAGGTCAACGTCATGGAAGGCTCCGGCAAGCTGGAGCTGACAGGCAATCTGGGCGATGTGATGCAGGAGTCCGCTAAGGCAGCGCTGAGCTGTCTGCGCAGCCGGACGGAAGAGCTGGGCATCGAGAAGGAATTTTACAAGACCAGGGATATCCATGTGCATTTCCCGGAAGGCGCTGTGCCCAAGGATGGGCCGTCGGCCGGTATCGCCATCACCACGGCCATCCTTTCGGCGCTGACCGGGCGGAAGGTGCGGGGCGACGTGGCCATGACAGGTGAGGTGACGCTGCGGGGACGCGTGCTGCCCATCGGCGGCCTGAAGGAAAAGACTATGGCGGCGCTGCGCAGCGGCATCGGCACGGTGATCTTGCCCCGGGAGAATGAAAAAGACCTGGAAGAGATCGACCAGACGGTGCGCTGTCAGCTGCATTTCATCCCGGTGGAGACGGTGGACGCGGTGTTTGCCGCGGCGCTGGTCTATCCGGCGTCGGACGCCGCCCCGGTGGTGGAGCAGATCGCCCTGCCCATGATACCCGAGCCCTGCGACACGACGGTGGGACTCCGGGTCTGAAAAGGAGAATTGACCATGGCCCTGAATTTTAACCGGGCGGAATTTGTTCTTTCCGCTGTGCGGCCCGAAACCTTTGTCAGAGACGGCCGACCGCAGGTGGCTTTCGCGGGACGCTCCAATGTGGGCAAATCCTCGGTGATCAACTGCCTGCTCAACCGCAAAAACTTTGCCCGGGTGGGCGCCACGCCGGGCAAAACCTCCCAGATCAACTATTTCCGCATCGACGAAAAGATCTATTTCGCCGACCTGCCGGGCTATGGCTATGCCCAGGTGTCCAAGGCGGAGCGGGACCGGTGGGGCCGTCTGATGGAGGACTATTTTGCCGAGCCTCAGCTTTTGACGGCGGGCGTTCTCATTGTGGACGCCCGGCACAAGCCCACGGCGGATGACGTGACCATGTACAACTGGTTCAAAGAGACCGGCTGTCCCGTCGTGGTGGCGGCCAACAAGCTGGACAAGCTGAAAAAAAGCGAAGTGGAGCCGCAAATGCTGCTCATCCGGGATACCCTGGGGCTGAGCGATCTGCCGCTGCCGTTTTCCGCCGAGAAGGGCATTGGCAAGCAGGAACTGCTGGGCCTCATTGCCCGGAACTGCGGTTACTGAGCCTTTGCTGAATAACAAAAGAACACCTCAAACTCTTTTCGGGAGCTTGAGGTGTTCTTTTATTTGGATAAAAAGGGGCCGATCACTCCAAAAACAGTGCGGCGGGGCGGTTCACCACCAGCATGTTGTAATATTTCAGCAGGTGATAGTCGTCCTTGTCCAGCTTCACGGTGTTCATCAGCCGCTCGTTTTCCTCCAGCGGCTCTTTGGAGATGAGGGTCTTGAGCGCGATGGGGGCAAAAAAGGGCGTGCTGCCGATGCCAGAGAGCAGTCCGATGGCCGGCGCCCGGTTCTGCATGGGGTTGAGCATACAGATATACATTTTCTCGGCTTCGTTGATCTGGTTGTAGAGCACCATATGGGTAATGGTGTCATAGGGCTTCATTTCCCCAGTAAAGAGGTGCTGGCACCGGTCTGGGTCGCTGAAAGACTCCACCCCCACATAGAGCATCACGTCGATGGTCTCACCGCTGATGGAGGGGGAGAAGCACAGAAGCGACCGCACCAGGCGGCGGATGCGCCCGTCGTAGTAGTACATATAGGCCCGAGACTGGTTGAAGTAGAAATTCTGTGGCAGGATGTGGTCGGTGCGGAAAATAGGGGGCTGGTAGTCGATAAAGCACTTCATATCCACGTTAAGGGCTTTGGCAATGTCATAAAGCGTCTCAATGTCGATGGTGATGGTGCCATTTTCATATTTGGAAAGAGTGGCCTTGCTCTTGTTGATCATGGCGGAAAACTGCTCAATGGTATAGCCGCGGCTCTTTCTGTATTTTTTGATGCGCTGTCCAACGTGATAGGAGATGGAACCCATCGCTGTGTACCTCCAAGGTCTTTGAATATTGTTTCTATTTTAACGGATTCGACTTCGTTAGTCAACCATTAGTTTCTTTGAATGAAACAATCAAAACTCCAATTTTCTGATAACGCAACACGGCGAAATTATTGCACAAAAGAAACTAAAAAAATTTATCAAAATGCAAAAAATCTATTTTCATTGTAGGAAATGGCTAAATATGAATTGACTGCTTCCAAATGAATTTGTATAATATATATATCAGGGTATCATTTCACCCTGAAAAAACAAAAAAGGAAGTGAATCAAGTTGGCTAAGAAAGGAAAACTGGAGTTTCGGGCGGATCGCTGCAAGGGCTGTGAACTGTGTGTGACAGCTTGCCCGATGCACATACTGAAGCTTGATGATGTGGTCGTCAATCGGAAGGGATATCATCCTATCAGTGTGATCGACGCGGATAAGTGCATCGGCTGTGCCAGCTGCGCAATGATGTGTCCCGACGGCATCATCAATGTTTACGTCGAGGAATAAGAGGAGGGTAACAGAAAAATGGCAGAAAAGAAACTGATGAAGGGTAACGAGGCCTTCGCTGCCGCCGCAATCAACGCCGGCTGCAGATATTATTTCGGTTACCCGATCACTCCGCAAAGTGAAATTCCGGAATATATGTCCCGTGAGCTGAAGAAAGTGGGCGGCTCTTTCATTCAGGCGGAATCCGAACTGGGTGCTATCAACATGGCGTATGGCGCGGCTGCGGCCGGCGGGCGCGTACTGATCACTTCCTCTTCTCCCGGCATCGCTCTGATGCAGGAGAGCATCGGCCTGATCTGTTCTGTGCAGCTGCCCCTGGTCATCATGGACGTGATGCGCGGTGGCCCCGGCATCGGCTCCATCCAGCCCGGCCAAGCCGACTATAACCAGGTCACCCGCGGTGGCAGCAACGGCGACTATCACACCATGGTCTATGCTCCCAACTCCATCCAGGAGGCCATCGACATGATCGGCAAGGCGTACGACGTGGCGGATGAATACCGCAACCCCGTCATCATCGCGGCCGACGGTATGCTGGGCCAGATGATGGAGCCCGTTGTCATGCCCGAGCCCAAGGCGCCTCTGACGGAAGAGGAGATCCCCGCTGTGAAGCCTTATTGCCTGACCGGTCACAAATTCAAGAGAGACCGTCACGCCATCAACTCCGTGTGGCTCAAGCAGGAGCTGCTGGAGGATTACATCAATGCGTTCTGGCCCAAGTACGAAAAGGCCGAGCGCGAGCTGCCCGAGTGGGAATCCCGTGATCTGGACGGCGCCGAAGTGGTGTTCGTGTCTTACGGTTCCACCTCCCGCGTGGTGCTGGAGGCCATGGATCTTCTGGCCCAGGAAGGTATCAAGACCGGCCTGATCCGTCCCAAGACGCTGTGGCCGTTCCCCGTGAAGGCGTTTGAAGAAATCGGCGCTGCCACCAAGCATATCATCTCCGTGGAGCTGTCTCAGGGCCAGATGATGATGGATGTCAAACTGGCAGTGGAAGGCAAATGGCCTGTCAGCCTCATCAATCGTGTGGGCGGTATGCTGCTTGACCCCTACGAAGTTGTTGACAGAACCAAGAAGATTATGGAGGTGAAGTAAGTTGAAGCCCGTATTTGAATATACCAAAGGAATGCGTGAAACGGAGCTGCACTATTGCCCCGGTTGTACCCACGGCATCGCGCATCGTCTGATCATGGAAGTGCTGGAAGAGCGCGGGGATATCGGCAACGCCATCGGCGTGTCTCCCGTCGGCTGCTCCATCGTGGCCCACCAGTACATGAACGTGGATATGTTGGAATCCCCCCACGGCCGTGCGCCGGCAGTGGCTTCCGGTATCAAGAGAGTGCATCCCAACTCCCCGGTGTTTACTTACCAGGGCGACGGTGACCTGGCGTCCATCGGCACCAACGAGATCATTCACGCCGCCGAGCGCGGTGAGAAGTTCTGCACCTTCTTCATCAACAACGCCATTTACGGCATGACCGGCGGCCAGATGGCCCCCACCACGCTGATCGGCCAGAAGACCACCACCTGTGTGGACGGCCGTACCGTGGAACAGGCCGGTATGCCCATGCGGATGTGCGAGATCATCTCCAATATGGACCGCGCTGTGTATGTGGAGCGTGTGTCTCTGGATTCTCCCGCCAACGTGCGCAAGGCCAAGTCCGCTGTGAGACGCGCCTTCAAGGTGCAGGATCTGAAACTGGGCTTCGCGTTTGTGGAGTTTTTGTCCATTTGCCCCACCAACTGGGGCCTGTCCGCTCCCAAATCCTTGGAATGGCTGCGTGAGAACATGATGCCCTATTATCCGGTGCAGCAGTTCAAGTGCCCCGAGGAAGTAAAGGAGGTAAGGTAAATGAGTACGAAAAAGATTTTTGTCGCCGGCTTCGGCGGCCAGGGTGTTCTGCTCATTGGCCAGATGCTGTCCTATGCCGCCATGTATGAAGGCAAGGAAGTGACCTGGATGCCCTCTTACGGTCCCGAGATGCGTGGCGGCACGGCCAACTGCACGGTGTGCATTTCCGACAAGCCCATCACGTCTCCTCTGGTGACCACCTGCGACGTGCTGGTGGCCATGAACGGCCCCTCTCTTGACAAGTTTGAAGATATGCTGGTGCCCGGCGGCCATCTGTTTGTCAATGCCTCTGTCATCAACTACAAGCCCAAGAGAACGGACGTATCGGTCCACTATGTGGACTGCACCAAGATCGCCGAGCAGGACGTGGGCAACGCCAAGACGGCCAACATGGTCATGCTGGGTGCCATCATCCGGTCTTCCGGCGTGGTGGAACTGTCCATCATGGACAAGGTTCTGGCCAAGACCATGACCGGCAAAAAGGAAAAACTCATCCCCGCCAACAAACAGGCACTGCTGGCCTGGAACGAATAAGGAAGATCAAATTGAAACGTATAACGCTTATTGTGGGACATTACGGAAGCGGGAAGACCGAATTTTCCGTCAATGAGGTCATTCGGTTGAAGAAGCAGTATGACAAGGTGGCCATTTTGGACATGGACATTGCCAACCCCTACTTTCGCAGCAGAGAGCGGCAGGAGTTCATGGAGGATCTGGGCATCACGGTGCATCACAACTCCTTCGGCTATGACATCACAGAAGATCTGCCGGCGCTGTCGGCCTGCATGAAGGCTCCTTTGGAAAACAAGGAGTACAAAGTGGTGGCCGATGTGGGCGGCGACAATGCGGGCGCCCGTGTGCTGAACCAGTTCAAGAAATACTTTGTGGACGAAGACGGCTGTGAGATGCTCATGGTGGTCAATGCCAACCGGCCCGAGACGGATACGCTGGAGGGCGCCCTCTATCACATCGACACCATTGAGCGGGAAACCGGCTTGAAGGTGAAGGGCCTCATCAACAACACCCATCTGCTGCGGGAGACCACGGTGGAGGATACGCTCAAGGGCTACCGGCTTTGCCGAGGAATTTCTGAACGGCTGCACGTCCCCATTGTCTGCAACACCTGTCAGGAACACCTGGTGGAGGAGCTGCGGCGCGTCTGCGCGGAGCAGGGACTCGATGATCTGACGATCTATCCCATGAAACTCTATATGCGCCCCACCTGGATGGACAGAAAATAAGCGCCGTGCGCAACAGCTTTGCATGGCTCTCAAAAGCTGCTGCAAAGTGAAAAGAAAAACGGTTTAAGCGGTCTTGGAGGGCTTGCCGCCTGTTATGGCAGGGGGCAAGCCCTTTCTACCTGTTTTCCGCAGACTGAAAGACATCATAAAACGGAGGATTTTTCATGGCGGCAACCACCGACCTGGCCTTGAGAAAGGCGGTCATCTATTCTGTTTTTATCCGAAACCACACGCCGGAAGGCACATTCCGGGCGCTGGAGGCGGATCTGCCCCGGCTCAGAGAACTGGGCGCGGACATTTTGTGGCTGATGCCCATTCACCCCATCGGAGAAGAGCACCGCAAGGGGACGCTGGGTTCCCCTTACGCCATCAGGGATTACCGGACGGTGAACCCGGAGTACGGCACGCTGGAGGACTTCCGCCATCTGGTGGACGCCATCCATGCCCGGGGAATGAAGTGCATCATCGACGTGGTGTATAACCACACCTCGCCGGATTCGGTGCTGGCCCACGACCACCCATCGTTTTTCTTCCGGGACGCGGCTGGCAAGCCCGCCCATAAGGTGGCCGACTGGTGGGATATTGCGGATCTGGACTATATGGTGGCGCCGCTGTGGGACTATCAGATCGACACGCTGAAGATGTGGGCGGAGATCGTGGACGGCTTCCGCTGCGACGTGGCCAGCTCCGTCCCGATAGCGTTCTGGGAGCGTGCCCGGCAGGCGGTGGAGACGGTGCGTCCGGGCTGCATCTGGCTGGCGGAGAGCGTCTATCCCGACTATGTGCGGGAGATGTGGCGCCAAGGGGCCTACGCGGCCACAGACTGCGAGCTGTACCGTGCCTTCGACATCACCTATGACTACGACATCTGGCCCTGCTTTGAAGGCTTGTTTTCCGGAGAGCGGACGCTGGGGGAGTACATTCGGATGATGAACCAGCAGGAGACGGTGTATCCCGCCAACCACATCAAGCTGCGGTTTCTGGAAAACCACGACCAGCCCCGGTTTGCCTCCCGTGTGAAAGAGGAGAGCCGGTTCCGGAACTATCTGGCGTTTTTGTACTTCGCAAAGGGGACGACCCTGTTGTACAGCGGGTTGGAGTTTGCTCCCACCCATCAGGTGTCGCTTTTTGACCGGGACGCCGCCTGCCGGGAACGCCGACAGGACTGGCAGGCGCTTCTGGGCCGGCTTGGCCGCATGAAAAAGGAACTGCCGGTGAACAGTTGCTTTGAGGCGAGCGCCGAGGCTGACGGTCTTGTGACCGCCCGCTACGACGGACCGGAGGGCCATGCCTGGGGCGTGTTCGGTTTGCAGGGCGACCGGGGGCGTGTGTCTGTGCCGTTGGCCGACGGTGTCTATGAAAATCGCGTTGACGGAGCCGCCGTTACCGTGGCGGAGGGAATGATTTCCTTTTCCGGAGACCCGGTAATTTTGATTTAAAAAATTGCGAAAGGCGCAATAAACGGCTGTTAAAAGATGAAATTTGGCATAAAAAAAGAAAAATCTATTTAAAAATGGAAAAGTGCCGCAGGGATATTTGTTGACATTTATTGGGAAAGTGATAAAATTAACAATATAAACTGCATGAGAAGGGCTGTCTGTGCGGCAGCTTTATGGCACATAGATCTTTACCCTGATATTGACCAATTCTGCGAATTTGGTACAGAGAATATGACAGGAGGAAAAGTGAAATGAGCAAAATCATGAAAATCTGTGATGGTAACGAAGCCGCCGCTTACGTCGCGTATGCGTTCAGCGAAGTGGCCGGTATTTATCCCATCACGCCGTCCTCTCCCATGGCAGAGAAAGCGGATGAATGGTCCGCCAACGGACGGAAGAACATTTTTGGACAGCAGCTGCGGCTCGTGGAGATGCAGTCTGAGGCCGGTGCCTGCGGCGCCTGCCACGGTGCGCTGGAAGCAGGCGCTCTGGCTACGTCGTTCACCGCGTCCCAGGGCTTGATGCTGATGATTCCCACCATGCACCGTATCTCCGGTGAGCGGCTGCCCGGCGTGCTGCATGTGGCGTCCCGTACGGTGGGTACCCATGCGTTCTCTATTTTCGGTGATCATTCCGATGTGATGAACTGCCGTCAGACCGGCTTTGCCATGCTGAACTCCGGCAGCGTGCAGGAGATCATGGACCTGGCGGGCATCGCCCACCTGTCGGCCATCAAAGCCCGCATTCCGTTCCTGCACTTCTTCGACGGTTTCCGCACCAGCCATGAGATCCAGAAGGTGGAAGCCATTGATTACGCCGATTTTGCCAAGATGGTGGATTATGACGCGCTGGCCGCTTTCCGCGCCAACGCCTTGAACCCGGAAGATCCCCGGATGCGTTCTCTGGTGGATAACCCCGACATTTACTTCCAGCTGCGGGAAGCCAACAACGACGATTACGCCAAGCTGCCCGACATCGTGGAAGATTACATGGCGCAAATCAGCAAGCTGACCGGCCGTGAATATCACCTGTTCAACTACTACGGCGCCCCCGACGCGGACCGTGTCATTGTGGCCATGGGCTCCGTGGCCGGCTGCGTGCAGGAGACGGTGAAGCACCTCAATGACCACGGCGAAAAGGTGGGCTTTTTGCAGGTGCACCTGTTCCGTCCCTTCTCCATGAAGCATCTGCTGGCCGCCATGCCCAAGACTGTCAAGAAAGTGGCCGTGCTGGACCGTGTCAAGGAGATCGGCTCCATCGGCGAGCCTCTGTACGAGGATATCTGCGCCTCTTACATCAACGATGATCATCGTCCTCAGATCTTTGCCGGCCGTTACGGTCTCAGCTCCAAGGACACCACGCCCAACCAGATCAAGGCTGTGTATGACAATCTGAAGCTCTCCGAGCCCAAGAATCATTTCACCATCGGCATCGAGGACGATGTGACCCATCTGTCCCTGCCCCTTGGCCCGGCACTGGATACGGAACCGGAGGGTACCATCTCCTGCAAGTTTTGGGGCCTTGGCTCCGACGGCACGGTGGGCGCCAACAAGAACTCTATCAAAATTATCGGCGAGACCACCGATATGTACTGCCAGGCGTACTTTGAGTATGATACCAAGAAGTCCTTCGGTATCACCAAGTCCCATCTGCGCTTTGGCAAACTGCCCATCAGCTCTACTTATTATGTCAGCAAGGCGGACTTTGTGGCCTGCCACAACCAGACCTATCTGACCAAGTACGATATCATCAGCGAGCTCAAGCCCCACGGCGCGTTCCTGCTCAACTGCGAGTGGAGCGAGGATGAGCTGAAGGCCAAGATGCCCGGCGACATCCTGAAGTACATCGCTGAAAACGGCATCAAGTTCTACATCATCGACGCCAACAAGGAGTCCCAGGCCCTGGGTCTGGGCAACCGATCCAACATGGTGCTGCAAGCCGCCTTCTTCAAGCTGGCTAGGGTCATCCCCGTGGAAGACGCTGTGGCGCACATGAAGGAAGCCGTGAAGAAAACTTACGGCCTTAAGGGCGAAAAGATCGTCAACATGAACCTGCAGGCGGTGGACGCCGGTATCAACGCCGTGGTGGAGGTCAAGGTAAAGCCCGAGTGGAAGAACCTGTCCGGCGCCGCGCTGAAGCCCGCCGACAAGGATCTGCCCGATATCATCAAGAACGTTTTGATTCCCATCAACGCCCAGAAGGGCGACAACCTGCCTGTGTCCACGTTCCTGGGCATGAAGGACGGCACCATGCCTCTGGGCACCTCCCAGTACGAGAAGCGCGGCATTGCCACGCACCTGCCCGTCTGGGATAAAGATGAGTGCCTGCAGTGCAACAGATGCTCCTTCGTCTGCCCCCACGCTGTGATCCGTCCCTATCTGCTGGACGAAGCCGAGGCGGCCAAGGCACCGGCCGGTATGGTCCTGGTGGATGCCAAGGGCCCCAAGATGGAAGGCCTCAAGTACACCATGGGCGTCTCCACCCTGGATTGCACCAGCTGCGGCAGCTGCGTAGCCTCCTGCCCCAAGTCCGGCAAGGCGCTGAAGATGGTGCCCGCCGCCGAGATGTCTCTGGATCAGACCAACTGGGAGTATTTGCAGACCGTGTCCGTGAAGGACGACAAGATCGACAAGTTCAGCCTGAAGGGCAGCCAGCTGCGTCAGCCTCTGGTGGAGTTCAACGGCGCCTGCGCCGGCTGCGGCGAAACGCCCTATATCAAGCTCCTGACCCAGCTCTTCGGCGACAAGATGTATCTGGCTAACGCCACCGGCTGCACCCAGGCCTGGGGCGCTGCCATGCCTTGCGTGCCTTACTGCAAGAACAAGGAAGGCAAGGGCGTTGCCTGGTCCAACTCCCTGTTTGAAAACAACGCTGAGTTCTCCTATGGTATGTGCCTGGCTGTGAAGCAGCTGCGCGGCGCCGTGACCAACTATGTCAAGCAGCTGGATGAAACGACCAAGGACGTCGCCGTCAAGGCCGCTATTGCCAAGTGGCTGGAAACCTATGACGATCTGGATGCTTCCACTCCTGCCACGACAGAGCTGGTGGCGTTGCTGGAGAAGAGCAAGTTCTCCGCTGAAGAGCAGAAGATCGTCGATGAGATTCTCAAGCGCAAGAAGGATATGTCCAAGAAGACCATGTGGATGTACGGCGGCGACGGCTGGGCCTACGACATTGGTTACGGCGGTCTGGATCACGTCTTTGCTATGGGAGAGGATGTGAACGTGCTCTTGGTGGATACCGAGGTGTATTCTAACACCGGCGGGCAGTCCTCCAAGGCCACGCCTGTGGGCGCGGTGGCGCAGTTCCAAGCTTCCGGCAAGAAGACCAAGAAGAAGGATCTGGGCCTGCTGATGATGTCCTACGACGACGTGTATGTGGCGCAGTGCTCCATGGGTGCCGATCCCAACCAGCTCATCAAGGCCATCCGTGAAGCGGAAGTGCACAAGGGCCCGTCCATCGTCATCTGCTACGCGCCCTGCATCAACCACGGCATCAAGAAGGGCATGAACAATGTCCAGCAGGAGATGAAGGACGCGGTGAACTCCGGCTATTGGAATCTGTACCGTTACAGCCCTGAAACAAAGAAGCTTACATTGGATTCCAAGGAACCCAGCATGAGTTTGTATGAATTTATGAAAGGCGAAGTGCGCTATGCGTCCCTGGAGCTGAGTTTCCCGGACAACGCCAAGAAGCTGTTTGCCGAGGCGGAAGACGGAGCAAAGGCCAAGTACGAGTACTACAAGCATAGAGCAGAGGATTGATACGATGGCAGTACCGTTTGACTACACATCGGAATACAAGCGCAAGCTCTGCACTCCTGATGAGGCGGCTCGGGTTATTAAGAGCGGCGACTGGATCGATGTATCCATGGGAGGGGCTTTCCCCTCTCTCATGGATGCCGCCATTGCCGAACGAAAAGAAGAGCTGCATGACGTCAAGGTCAGAGGTTATCTGATTCAGCAGCCCATTGCGATGGTGGAGTGCGATCTGGAACGAAAGCATTTCATCTACAATAGCTGGCATTTGTCCGGCTATGAAAGAAAGTTATGCGACCGGGGACTTTGCAACTTTATTCCCATGGTGTTCCGTAATTTGGGGGCATATTACACCCATTTTCTGACGGTCAACGTGGCGATCATGTGCGTGACCCCTATGAACCAGCATGGCTACTTCAATTTCGCTGTCAGTAATGCCTCTGCCCGCGCGGTACTGGATAAAGCCGACGTGGTGATCCTGGAGATCAATGAACAGCTTCCGTGGGTCTACGGCGGTTTGGACGAGTGCATCCACATATCGGATGTGGATATGGTGGTGGAGGGGCCCCATGGCCCGCTGCCCACGGTCAAATCGCCGGAGGCATCGGAGACGGAGATCAAGATTGCCGAATATGTGGTGCAGAACATGGTCAGCGGTTCTACATTGCAGTTGGGCATCGGCAGCCTTCCCAACGCGGTGGGCCAGATGATCGCCAGATCCGACCTGAAGGATCTGGGCATCCACACGGAGATGCTGTGCGATTCCTACCTGGATATGTATCGGGCGGGGAAGATCAGCAACCGGAAAAAGACCATGGACCGTTATAAGAGCGTTTTTGGTCTGGCGCTGGGCTCCCAGGATTTGTATGACTGGATCCGGGAGAACCCGGGCGTGGTCACCTACCCCATTTCGTACTGCAATAACCCCAGTATGGTGGGCTCCATCGATAACTTCGTTTCCATCAACAACTGCATTTCGGTGGACCTGTACGGTCAGATCTGCGCGGAAAGCTCCGGCATCCGTCAGATCAGCGGCACCGGCGGCCAGCTGGACTTCCTGGAAGGCGCGGCTGTATCCCGGGGCGGCAAGGCATTCATCTGCCTGACCTCCTCGTTTACCGACAAGAAGGGAAATGTGCACTCCCGCATCAACCCCACGCTAGTCACCGGCGATGTGGTCACCGACCCCCGCAGTCTGGCGTTTTATGTCGTCACTGAGTACGGCGGCGTCAATCTGGTGGGCTGCAGCACCTGGGAGCGGGCGGAGCGTCTCATTTCCGTGGCGCATCCCATGTTCCGTGAAGAACTCATTGCCGCCGCTGAAAAGCAAGGCATCTGGATTCGTTCCAACAAGCGCTGATGCATGATAAAAGGCCCCGGTTTTGCCATGGCAAAACCGGGGCCTTTTTGTAAGTGGTGATGACTTGAAAAAGGATCATTTCAAGATCTTGGTATAGTGCTTCACGCCGCTCTCCCGCTGCATGTTGATGCGACCCGTGTCCTCCAGATAGGAGAGAAACTGGGCAAAATTCCGCTCCAGAATGCTGAGCTTCAGATCCTGATGGGTGTGGACTTCTGATGCTTCGCAAAAGGCACCCAGCCATTCCTCTATATTCATGCCGTCTTTCAAGCAGTCAAGCAGGCGGAAGATCCTGGTTTGGATCTGCTCCAGATCATAGGCGATCAAAGGACGAATATCTGTTAAAACCTCCTTGTGAGAGATGATGTAGCATTTGCACCGCAGCGACAGTAAAGCGTTTTTGCTGTCCATGTCCTGTGCCAGATTCATTACCGTTGGCAGCTTGGCGCTGCCCATGGTTTTCTCTCCGATGAGGCAGTCGGCCAGATAAGCCACGCTGTCCGGTGTGACCACGCCGATCTGGCCCGCGGTGTGGCCGGGGAGGGAGAGGATGGAGAAGGGGACGCCGCAGAAGGTAAAGGCCCGTGCCTGTGGATCGATGGTCATGTCTGCTACCACCCATTCTTCGCTGAAGAGGCAGCGGCTCTGTCCATAGGTGAGGTAGGCGTAGTTGCCGCGGTAGGCGTCGGGGCTGGCGGCAATGCCGGCTTCGATGAGGGGCATGGCCACAGGACAGGCGTACCGCTGCTGCAAATAGCGGGCGTTGCCGGTGTGGTCAAAGTGAGCGTGGGTGCAGATCACGCCTTTGAGGTGAAAGTCGTTGTCCTCCAAAAGCGCCGTGAGCCCGTCCCGGTCGTTGGCGGCAAGGCCGGTATCCAGCAATATGACGTCCTTTTCCCCGCAGCGATAAAGAGGCAGAAGCGCCGTGGCGGCTTCCACCACGAAAGTATTTCCGATAATATGCTGCAATTCCATGCAAGCACCTTCTTTCTTCTGTTATTATACAGGGAAAAGTGCGGATCCACAAGGCGCAGCCAGCGGCGCGGGGAAATTATAAGGAAAAACTTTTGCTTACCCTCTATGCAAGAAGACAAAAATAAGGTAAAATAAACTGAATATGTGACAGGAGGCATACCTGATGGAGGAACCGAAATACAAGCGCGTCCTGCTGAAGATCAGCGGGGAAGCGCTGGCAGGCGATCAGCACTTTGGCCTTGATTTCAACGTGATGGGCAAGGTGGCGGAGGTTGTCAAAAGCTGTGTGGAGATGGGCGTGCAGGTTGGCATTGTCATCGGCGGCGGCAATTTCTGGCGGGGCGTGAAAAATGGCGAAGGCCACATTGAGCGCACCCGGTCCGATCACATGGGCATGCTGGCCACAGCCATGAACTGCATGGCAATGGCCGATGTACTGGAGCAAAAGGGCGTGGATGTCCGGGTGCAGACGGCGCTGGAGATCCGCGCTGTGGCGGAGCCCTATATCCGAGCCCGGGCGATCCGGCATCTGGAAAAGGGCAGGGTTGTGATCTTTGGCTGCGGCATCGGCAGCCCGTTCTTCTCCACGGACACCGCGGCGGTGCTGCGGGCGGCGGAGATCAACGCCGATGTGATCCTGCTGGCCAAGAACATTGACGGTGTCTATGATTCCGACCCGGCTAAAAACGCGGAGGCCAAGAAATTTGACTTCATCACCTATGACGATGTGCTCTCGCAGCACCTGGCGGTAATGGACACCACAGCCACGTCGCTGTCCATGGACAACCACATTCCGGTGCTGGTGTTTGCGCTGAAAGACCCCTATAATATTGTCCGCGCCCTGCGCGGCGAAAAAATTGGTACGATTGTGAAGGAGGCATAACCCATGCTGAAAGAAGAATACAAAGTTTACGAAGAGAAAATGAAAAAGAGCATTGAGTCTGTTTCCACAGACTTTGCCGCTGTGCGTGCCGGCCGGGCCAACGCGTCTGTGCTCAACCGCATCCATGTGGACTATTATGGAACGCCCACCCCCATTCAGCAGATCGCGTCGGTGGGTTCTCCCGATCCCCGCGCGCTGTTGATCACGCCGTGGGACGCCTCTATTCTGCGGAGCATTGAAAAGGCCATTCTGGAGTCCGATCTGGGGATCAATCCCCAGAATGACGGCAAGGCCATTCGTCTGTCTTTCCCCCAGCTGACGGAAGAACGCCGCAAGGAGCTGGTCAAGCAGATCCACAAGTACACAGAAAACGGCAAAGTGGCGATCCGCAATATTCGCCGCGATGCCATGGAGCATTTCAAGAAAATGCAGAAAAATTCCGAGATCACGGAAGATGAACTGAAGACAGCTGAAAAAGACTTGCAGAAGATGACCGACGACAACTGCAAGGAACTGGATGTCCTACTGGAGAAAAAAGAAAAGGAACTGATGTCTGTCTGATGGCATTCTGGCAGAAAAAAGTGCATCATACGGCGGGGCAGGTGGATTTTGACCGCCTTCCCCGCCATATCGCTATTATTATGGACGGCAACGGTCGTTGGGCGAAGCAGCGCGGACTGCCTCGCAGCGCCGGCCATAAGGTGGGTGCGGAGACGTTCCGCACCATTGCCAATTATTGCAAGAAGATCGGTGTGGAGTATCTGACGGTGTACGCTTTTTCCACAGAGAACTGGAAACGCCCGCCGGAGGAAGTGAACGTCATCATGGGTCTTTTGAAGAAGTATCTGCTGGAAGCCGTCGATACCATGGAACGTGACCAGAAGGGCCTGATGTTCTTCGGCGATCTCAGCGCGGTGTCGCCCGAGCTGCGGGAGCTGATCGACGAGACGCATGAAATAACAAAGCGCATTCATGGTTTTCAAGCCAATATTTGTTTAAACTATGGGGGAAGAAATGAGATTCTCGCCGCGGCCAAAGCCTTCGCAAAGGATTGCCAGGCGGGCGTCCGCCAACCGGAGGAGCTGGACGAGGAAGCCTTTGGCGGGTATTTGTATTCGGCCGGTGTACCGGACCCGGATCTGATTATCCGTCCGGGCGGGGAAATGCGGATCAGCAACTTCCTCTTGTGGCAGTGTGCTTATTCGGAGTTGTACTGCTGTGATACGCTTTGGCCGGATTTCACGGAGCGGAATTTGGATCAGGCCATAGTGGCCTATCAAAAGCGCGACCGCCGTTTTGGCGGCGTCAAATCGTAACGTAGGATGTGAAACATGAAAGCAAGATTGTTGGTGGCAGCCATTGGCATACCGCTGTTGCTGCTGATTCTGATCTGGGCGCCGGACTGGGCCACCGCACTGTTGGTGGCGGCGCTGAGCATCGTGGGGTCTTATGAACTTCTGGAAGCGGTAAGCGGCGTTGAAAAGGCCAGGAAGTGGGTATTTTTGCCGGCCTTGATGGGTGTATTTACCACTTTTGCCACATATATGGATTCCATGCCGTCGTCGCCCATGTATCGGACACGGTGGCTTTGGCTCAGCATTTTTGTGGTTTTCTGGTTTATCTGTGTGGTGCTGGAGTACGGCAAAGAGCAAGCGCTGACCTTTACCGATACCAGCGCGGCGCTGTGCGCGGGCATTGTGATCCCGCTGGCGCTGGGGTGTTTGCTGCGTCTGCGGATGATGCCCTATGGCAGCGGCCTTGTGATGATCCCGTTGGTGGCGGCGTTTTGCAGCGATACCGGTGCCTTTTTTGTGGGACTGACCATGGGCAAGCATAAGCTGGCCGCCCGGGTAAGCCCCAAGAAGACCACGGAAGGCGCGGTAGGCGGCCTGTTGGGCGGTATGCTGGGCATGGTGATCTTCCGCATCATCTTCTATTTTTGCACGGTTTACCCGCTGGATATCGGATTGTGCCTGCTGCTGGGTCTTCTGGGTTCCCTGATGGGACAGCTGGGCGACCTGAGCTTTTCCGTGATCAAGCGGGAACACGGCATCAAGGACTATGGCAAGATCCTGCCCGGTCACGGCGGCGTGCTGGACCGGTTTGACAGTGTGATCTTTACGACTCCGGTGATGTGGTTGATTTTGCACAGCTTCTGCAGCTTTTGAGGTGGTTGGAACATGACAAAGACCATTTCGCTTTTGGGCTCAACGGGGTCCATCGGCCGGCAGACGCTGGAGGTGGCCCGTGAACTGTCGCTGAACGTGGCCGCGCTGACGGCCCATCACAGTGTGGATTTAATGGAACAGCAGGCGAGGGAGTTTCTCCCCCGCCTTGCAGTGTTATATGACGAGACGGCGGCCAGGGAGCTGCAAAGACGGCTCTCCGACCTGGACGTTGAGGTCTGCTGCGGGATGGAGGGCTTGCTGAAAGCGGCGGCCTTGGAAGAAGCCGACACGGTGGTCACGGCGGTGATGGGTATGATCGGCCTGCGCCCCACACTTGCGGCCATTGAAAAGGGCAAACGCATTGCTCTTGCCAATAAGGAAACGCTGGTTTGCGCCGGGGATCTGGTGATGGCGGCCGCCCGTCGATACGGCGCCGAAATCGTCCCGGTGGATTCGGAGCATTCCGCCATTTTTCAGAGCTTGCAGGGCTGCCGGGACCAAAGCGAGGTCAAACGCCTGATCCTGACCTGTTCCGGCGGACCCTTCTTCGGAAAGACCCATGAGGAGCTGGAGGGCATGACCTGCGCTCAGGCGCTGAAGCATCCCAACTGGTCCATGGGCGCCAAGATCACGGTGGATTCGGCGACCTTGATGAACAAGGGGCTGGAGGTCATCGAAGCCATGCGGCTTTACGGCCTGCCAAGCGAGCAGGTGAGCGTGGTGATCCACCGGCAGAGCATCGTTCACTCCCTGGTGGAGTACCGGGACGGTGCCATGATCGCGCAGCTGGGGACGCCGGATATGAAGCTACCCATTCGCTATGCCATGACGTATCCTTACCGCGCCGTGTCTCCGGATACGTCGCTGGATCTGCTCACTTGCGGGGCGCTGACCTTCCATGCACCCGATACGGAGGCCTTTCCCTGCCTGCGCCTGGCCCGTGAGTGCGCCCGTCAGGGCGGTACGGCCTGCGCCGTTATGAACGGAGCCAATGAGGTGGCGGTGGAACTCTTTTTGCGCGATGAGATCCGCTTCAATGATATCCACCGTTTGGTGGAACGGGCGCTTAATGCGGTAGAAGTGAAATATGAACCACACCTGACGGATATACTGGAAGCAGACAGTCTGGCGCGAGCGGCTGTACTGAACCGGTAGGAGATTTATGATATGGTCTATATTCTGGTAGCGATTCTGATTTTTGGCGTGCTGATCGCCGTACATGAGCTGGGACATTTTATGGCGGCCAAGGTCTGCGGTGTCCGGGTCAACGAGTTTTCCATCGGCATGGGTCCGTCGCTTTTGAAGAAGCAAAAAGGAGAAACGCTGTATTCCCTGCGCCTTCTTCCTGTGGGCGGTTATTGCGCCATGGAGGGCGAGGAGGAAAATTCCAACGATCCGGCGGCGCTGAACAATAAAAACTTCTGGCAGAAGCTGCTGATCTTCGCGGCGGGCGCCATCATGAACTTTGTGGCGGGCTTTGTGATCTTGCTGATCCTCAACGCCAGCTCCGCCGCGTTTTATACGCCGGTGATTACGGGATTCGCTGATGGGTGCCCTCTGCAAAGTGAAAGCGGTTTACAGACCGGCGACCGCATTTGGTCCGTTGACGGGGAGCGCGTCTATGTGTACGGCGACCTGGGCCTGCTGCTGCCCCGGGGCAACGGCACGGATTTTGATCTGGTGGTGGTGCGTAACGGCGAAAAAGTGGCGCTGACGGATTTCCCCATGACCAAAGCGGAGTACGCTTCGGCGGACGGCAGCACCTACACGGGCTACGGCCTGTATTTCGGAACGGAGAAGGCTACTTTCGGCAACCGCATTGCCAACAGCTGGTATAACGCGGTGGATTTTGTGCGTCTGGTGCGGCTGAGCCTGCAAATGCTCATCAGCGGCGAGGCGGGCTTTAAGGATATGAGCGGCCCTGTGGGCATTGTGACCACCATTTCCAATGTAGGGGAGCAGTCAGCCAGCGTGGGAATCGCGGCGGAGAACATTGCCAATCTGGCGGCGCTGATTGCGGTAAACCTGGCGGTAATGAACCTGCTGCCTTTGCCGGCATTGGACGGCGGCAAGATTTTCTTTCTGGTGGTCAACGTTTTGTGTATGCTGACCATCCGCCGGAAAATACCGGAAAAATATGAAAATTATATTCATTTGGTGGGTTTTATCCTCCTGATGGCGCTGATGGCCGCCATCACCTTCCAGGACGTCTGGAAAATTTTCCAATAGAAGAGGCGAAGAAAATGAGCAAGCAGATTATGGTGGGGACGGTGCCTGTGGGCGGCGGCGCGCCCGTGGCCATCCAGTCCATGTGCAACACACACACGGAGGATGTGGCGGCCACCACGGCACAGATCCGCCGGCTGGAGGAGGTGGGCTGCGAGATCATCCGCGTGGCCGTACCGGATATGGCGGCGGCGGACGCGGTGGGCGCCATTCGGCGCGACATTCATATTCCGCTGGTGGCGGACATTCACTTCGATTACCACCTGGCCCTGCGCTGCGCGGAGCAGGGGGTGGATAAGATCCGCATCAACCCGGGAAATATCGGCTCCCAGGAGAAGGTGCGGGCGGTGGCCCGTGCGTGCGAAGAGCGGCATATCCCCATCCGTATCGGCGTCAACGGCGGTTCACTGGAGAAGGAATTGCTGGAAAAGTACGGCGGCGTCACGGCGGAGGCTTTGGTGGAGAGCGCTTTGCGCCATGTACATCTGCTCAATGACTGTCAGTTTGACGATATCTGCATCTCCGTGAAATGCTCGCATGTGCCCACCAATATGCGGGCCTATGAAATGCTGGCGGAGCAGACGGCGTATCCGCTGCACCTGGGTGTGACGGAGGCGGGCACGCCCTCCATGGGTGTGATCAAGTCGGCCATCGGCATTGGGGGTCTTCTGTGCCGTGGCATTGGCGACACTGTCCGCGTCTCTCTGACAGCGGATCCGGTGGAGGAAGTGCTGGCGGCCAAAAAGATCCTGGCTGCGGCGGGCATCCGGCAGACGGGGCCCAACCTCGTTGCCTGTCCCACCTGTGGGCGTACCAGATATGATATGATTCCGCTGGCGGAGGAAGTGGAGCGGCGTCTTGCCACCTGTTCAAAGAACATCACGGTGGCAGTGATGGGCTGCGTGGTCAACGGGCCGGGAGAGGCGTCGGCGGCGGACGTGGGCGTGGCCGGCGGCTGCGGTGAAGGTTTGATTTTCCGAAAAGGGAAAATCTTGTATAAAGTGCCCCAGGAGAAGCTGCTGGATGCACTGATGGAAGAGATAGAGAAGCTGTAAGAGAGGCAAGGAATGGCGGATAAGATACCCTTTTTTGAATTTTTTGATTCTTTTGTTCCCCCGCGGGAACTGCGTCTGCTGCTGCATGACGCGCAAATCCTGTCTGGCACGCTGGACCGTGAGAAGCGGACCATGCGCCTTGTGGTGGAAGCCGGGCAGGAGGTGCCACAGGCGGCCCAGACCGCTGTGAGCCAGCTGCTGGCACAGCGGTATGAGCTGCAACGGGTGGATCTGGAGGTCAAGTCCGCCGTGAGGACGGCGGCACCGGCTGGTGGCGGCAAGACAGAGCCCGGCGCGGTGCTGATGGGCCGTGAGATCCGCGGCAATCCCGTTCCCATGACGGGGCTGAACCCCAAAATGGGCGGTGTGGTGGTGGAGGGAAAGGTCTTTTCCTCCGAATGCTATGAAACCCGCCGTCCCGGCGTGTGGTGCCTGACCTTTGACATGACAGACTATCAGAACTCTGTCACCGTCCGGAAGTATTTGCAGAGCAAGGAAGCCGACCCTGTCAAAGAGGCCATCCAGCCCGGTATGTGGCTGCGGGTACAGGGATACATGGAGCTGACACGGGATGGGCGCGATATGCAGCTCAACCCGCAAAATATCAATGTGGTGACTCATGAGGGACGCAAGGATACGGCGGAGGAGAAGCGGGTGGAGCTGCATCTCCATACCCGTATGTCCAATATGGACGCGCTGACCAACACGGAAAGCGTCATCAAGCAGGCCATCAGCTGGGGACATCCGGCCATTGCTATTACCGATCACGGCGTGGCGCAGTCCTTTCCGGACGCCTGGCATACAGCCAAGGGTAAAATAAAAATACTTTACGGCGTGGAGGGCTATTTCGTCAACAATCTGGACGACCGCATCGCGGTGCATGGCTCCCAGGAGCAGCCGTTCTCCGGCGAGATCGTGTGCTTTGACATTGAGACCACAGGTCTGAAGGTGACCCAGGAAGCCATTACGGAGATTGGCGCCGTGGTGCTGAAAAACGGGGAAGTCACCCAACGGTTTCAGACCTTTGTGAATCCCAACCGCCGTCTGACACCGGAGATCATCGGCCTTACCGGTATCACCGACGAGATGCTCAAAAGCGCGCCATCGCTGAAAGAGGCGCTGACGTCCTTTCTGGCTTTTGTGGGCGACCGCCCGCTGGCCGCCCACAACGCGGAGTTCGATATCGGCTTTATCCGTGCCGGCTGCCGGAAGGCGGGTCTGCCCTTTGACCCCACCTATATCGACTCTCTGATCCTAGCGCAGAACCTGCTGCCGGATCTGGGAAAGTACAAGCTGGATATTGTGGCCGAGCATTTAAAGCTGCCGGCCTTCAACCACCACCGGGCGTCGGACGACGCGGCCATGGTGGCGTATATGCTGATTCCTTTTTTCAAAATGCTGGAGGAGCGGGGACTTCATTCCCTTCAGGAGATCAACGGGGAAATGCTGAAGCTGCGTCCCAAGGGCAGCAAATCCAACCGGTTTCCCAAGCATATCATTATCATCGCCAAGAACAAGATGGGTCTCAAAAATCTGTATCAGCTGATCTCTGCCTCCAACCTGAAGTATTTCAAGCGGGTGCCCATCATTCCCAAGACGGAACTGGTGGCGCACCGGGAGGGGCTGCTCATCGGCTCGGCCTGCGAAGCCGGCGAGCTCTTCCGGGCGGTGGCGGATCACAAGGACTGGGCGGAGCTGCGGCGTATTGCTTCGTTTTACGATTATCTGGAGATCCAGCCCAGCTGCAACAATATGTTTATGCTGCGCAATGGGGATGTGAGATCCGAAGAGGAGCTGCGGGACTTCAACCGCACCATCGTCAAGCTGGGCGAGGAGCTGGGAAAGCCCGTCTGCGCCACCGGCGACGTGCATTTTCAGGAGCCGGAGGATGAGGTGTACCGCCATATCCTGCTGGCCAGCAAGAAATTTGCGGACGCTGACCAGCCCCTGCCTATTTATTTCAAGACCACCGATGAGATGTTGAAAGAATTCAGCTATCTTGGCGGAAAAAAAGCGCTGGAAGTGGTGGTCACCAACACCCGGAAGATGGCGGACCTGGTGGAGGAGATCGAACTGCTGCCGCCGGGTCAGCTGTTTCCGCCGCGCCTGGAAAATTCCGAGCAGGAACTGAATAGCCGCGTCTGGGACCGCTGCCATGAGCTATACAGCAATGACCCGCCCCAGCTGATCGTAGACCGTCTGGACGTGGAGCTGGGAAGCATTCTGGGCAAGTACGACGTGGTGTATATGAGTGCCCAGAAGCTGGTGCAGCGATCTCTTGAAAACGGCTATCTGGTGGGCTCCCGGGGTTCGGTGGGTTCATCGCTGGTGGCGTATATGTCCGGCATCACGGAGGTCAACTCCCTGCCGCCCCACTATCGCTGTCCCAAGTGCCGGAACACCGAATTTGTCACCGATGGCAGCTATGGCTGCGGCGCCGATATGCCGGACAAGATGTGCCCCGTCTGCGGCACCAAGTATGCCAAGGATGGCTTTGACATTCCGTTTGAAACCTTTTTGGGTTACGGCGGCGGCAAAGTGCCCGATATCGACTTGAACTTTTCCGGTGAGTATCAGGCCAAAGCCCACCGCCACGCCATTGAGATGTTTGGCGAAACCCAGGTGTTTCGCGCCGGCACCATCGGTACGCTGGCGGAAAAAACCGCTTTTGGATATGTGAAAAAGTACATGGAGGAGCGGGGGCAGGAAGCCGGCAATGCCGAGCTGAACCGTCTGACACAGGGCTGCGTGGGCGTGAGGCGCACCACAGGCCAGCACCCCGGCGGCCTGGTGGTGGTGCCGGACGACATGGATGTGGAGGACTTTACCGCGGTGCAGCATCCGGCGGACGCGACGGATTCCGGCACCGTTACCACACATTTTGAATATCACTGCATGGAGGACAACCTTCTGAAGCTGGATATGCTGGGCCACGATGACCCCACCATGATCCGCATGCTGGAAGATCTCACCGGCGTGGACGCCAGGAAGATCCCCCTGGACGACCCGGACACCATGAGCATCTTTACGTCCTCCAAGGTCCTGGGCTTCGTGGACGATGACTTGCTGGGCCACACAGGCGCTGTGGCCATTCCGGAGTTCAACACCCGTTTCACCCGCGGCATGCTGATGGAAACGCAGCCAAAGGATTTCAACACCCTGGTGCGGCTTTCCGGCTTCTCCCACGGTACGGACGTGTGGCTGGGCAACGCCCGGGATCTGATCCTGGACGGAACAGCTACCGTTTTGCAGACGGTGGGGTGCCGTGACGATATTATGCTCTACCTCATGTCCATGGGGCTGGAGCCGAAGATGTCCTTTAAGATCATGGAGGCCGTCCGAAAGGGCAAGGTGAAGAAGAAGGGGTTTGAGCCGGGCTGGGAGGACGCCATGCGTGCCCACAAGGTGCCGGACTGGTATATCGAATCCCTGGCCAAGATTGGGTATCTGTTCCCCAAGGCCCACGCCGTGGCCTACGTGATGATGGCTTTCCGCATTGCCTGGTTCAAAGTGCATGAACCTTTGGCGTTTTATGCCACGTTTTTCAGCATCCGGGCCAAGGCCTTTGACGCGGAATACTGCTGCGCGGGAAAAGACGCGGTGAAAAAGAAAATCCGTGAGATCGAAAACAACAAGGATGCTTCGGCAGTGGAGCAGGACCTGATGGTGACGCTGGAGGTGTGCTATGAATTTTATCTCCGTGGCTTCCACTTTGACACCATCAACATCTACGAATCCGACGCCACCCGCTTTGTCATCACGGAGAACGGTCTCCTGCCGCCCTTTGTGACGGTGCATGGCCTGGGTGAGGCGGCGGCGCTGGCCACTGTGGAGCAGCGCAAGGGAAAAACATTTATTTCCGTGGAGGAATTTGCCGCCTGCTGCAACAAACTCTCCAAGACCCATATCGAGCAGCTCAAGGCGCTGGGCTCCTTTGCCGGCATGGCGGAGACGAGCCAGATCACGTTCTTCTGACAGAATCAACAAAAAAATAGCCCTGTATTTGTCACGAAGGACGAATGCAGGGCTATTCTATGTCGCCGGCGCGCACGGCAGCAAAAATAAAGTCGCTTTCTTGTAAGGCCCTTTATAATAAACAAAGCGGTATCCCATTTGGGATACCGCTTTGTTTTTTGGTTTCATTTGGCTGTTTTTTCCTGGCACTTTTTGAAAAAGCGTTGGTTGTCGATGATGGCTCGCTGATGGATGCCCTCGCCAATAAGACCCGCTTCATCGTAAGCGGTGACACGAAAATCCACCACTTTGCCGTTGTCGGAGACGTGGATGACCTCCGCCACAGCGCGCACCTTCATGCCCACCGGTGTGGGAGCCACATGGCTCACATCCAGATGAATGCCCACGGTGCCGCTGCCCTCGGCCAAGTCGCTTTGCAGGCAGCACATAGCGGCGTTTTCCATCATGGCCAGCATGAAGGGAGTGCCGAAGACCTCCAGACCGCCGGAGCCGATGGCTTTGGCGGTCATGTCCGCCGTGACAGTCTTTTCAACGGTAAATTTTTTTTCAAGCATGATGCTGCTCCTTTTTCAGTGAACTTTCACTTTGGCCAGGCAGATACGAATCCACTCATGATCGTAAAAATTCAGAGTGGAAGAGGGGAGACCGCCGTAGGTCTCGGAGGTGTTCAGAACGTCGCTGGAGGGATAGGCCACAGGGTTTTCCGACATTTCGGGGTCCATGGCCTCCAGAGCGGTGGCCGAGGGGGTGGAGTAGCCGATTTCCTCGCAGTTGCGAAGGACGATGTCATCCTGGCACATGAAGTTGATGAAAGCCATGGCGTTGTCGTAGTTCTCACAGCAGGTGGGCACGCACATGGCGTCCACAAACAGATTGGAACCCTCGGAGGGGATGCAGAACGCCAGATCGGGATTTTCCTCCGACATGGTGAGATAGTCGCCGGCGTAGTAGGTGCCGATGGCGGCTTCGTTGTTGATCATCTTGTCGAAGATCTGATCCATAACGTAGGCCTGCACCAGTCCTTTTTCCTTCTGCTGGATCAAAAGATCGGCCGCCTGGGAGATCTCCTCTTCATTGGTGGTGTTGAAGGAGTAGCCAAGCGCCTTGAGCGCAATGCCGATGGCATCTCTGGGGTTGTCAAACATCAGCACCTGCCCGGTGAGGTCTGTGTTGAAAAGATCCATCCAGCTGGTGATGGGATGGTTCACCATGGTGGTGTTGTAGATGATGCCGGTAACGCCCCACATATAGGGAACGGTGTACAGCTGTTGGGGATCGTACTCCAGATGCAGGTACTGCTCATCCAGATTGGCCATATTGGGAATCTGGCTGAAATCCAGAGGCAGGAGCATATCCTCGTCGATCATCCGAGCGATCATATAGTCGGAGGGGATGATGACGTCATAGCTGCTGCCGCCGCTTTTCAGGCTGGAGTAGAGCATTTCGTTGCTGGCAAAGGTTTTGTAGTTAACACGGATGCCGGTCTGGGCCTCAAAATCGTCAAAAATGGATTCGTCGATATATTCGCCCCAGTTGTAAACGTTGACCACGTTTTCCTCTTTTTGCCCGCAGGCGGCAAGGGGGAGGAGCATGAGAAGAGCCAAACAGATGGCGGCAATTTTTTTCATAGGCCCCTCCTCATTTGGCCGCGTCCTTGTGCAGGGCGCGGATCTGTCTGTCCTTGGCTTGCTGCTGGCGGACTTCCCGCAGGTTTACGATGATCAGCAGTATCAGCACGGTAAGGAACAAAATGGTGGACAGGGCGTTGACTTCGGGACTGATCCGCTTACGGGTCATGGCGTAGATCTGCATGGCCAGGGTGGACACTTCCGAACCGGCCGTGAAGTAGGAGATCACGAAGTCGTCAATGGAAAGGGTGAAGGCGATGAGCAGGCCGTTGAAGATGCCGGGCCGCAGCTCGGGCATCAGCACTTTCCAGAAAGCCTGCCAGGGAGTGGCGCCCAGGTCCATGGCAGCTTCTCCCAGGTTGGGATCCAGCTGCCGGAGCTTCGGCATCACGGCCAACACTACATAGGGAATGTTAAAGGTGATGTGTGCCACCAGCAAGGTGCCGAAGCCCAGTGAAAAACCCAGCAGATTCCCCGTGAACACAAACAGCAGCATCAAAGAAACACCGGTGATGATGTCGGCGTTGGTCATGGGAATGTTGTTGATGGCCATGAGCAGGTTGCGGGGGCGGCGCTTCATGGAAAAGAAACCGATGGCCGCCGCAGTGCCCACAATGGTGGCAATGACAGACGCCAGCACCGACACTGTCAGCGTGGTGCTGAAAGCCGACAGGATCTCTTCGTCGTGGAACAGCTCCGTGTACCAGTGGAAGGAAAAACCCGACCAGACGGTGCGGCTTTTGGAATCGTTGAAGGAAAAGATGATGAGCACCACGATGGGTAGGTAAAGAAAGAGGAACACAAACCCGTTGAAAAGACGGGACAAAGCGGGTGATCTCTGTTTCATTACATGATCACCGCCCCTTCTTCACCTTCGCCGAAGCGGTTCATGATCAACATGGCGATGACCACCAGCAGCAGCATCATCAGCGAGATGGCGCTGCCCAGGTGGGGGTTGTAGGCGGAGCCCAAAAACTGCATTTCGATGAGATCGCCCAGCAGGAACGACATACCGCCACCCAGCAGCTTGGAGATGGCAAAGGTGCTGATAGAGGGAATAAAGACCATCATCACGCCGGAGAGCACACCGGGCAGGGACAGGGGGAAGACAACCCGCCGGAAGGTCTCGCGCCGGTTGGCGCCCAGATCCTGCGCCGCCTCAATATAGCGGTTGTCCAGCTTCTCGATGACAGAGAAGATGGGCAGGATCATGAAGGGCAGAAAGTTGTAGACCATGCCCAAGACCACGGCGGCGTCCGTGTTGATCAGATGCACGGGGCCGATGCCCAGAAGCCCCAGAAACTGGTTGAGAAACCCGTTGTTTTCCAGAATGGACATCCAGGCGTAGGTACGCAGCAGGAAGTTCATCCACATGGGCAGCATGATGAACAGCATGGCGATCTTGCGGAAAACAGGGCCCTCCTGTGCCAGAAGATACGCGAAAGGGTAGGCGATCAGAAGGCAGATCACAGTGGCGATGAAAGCCAGCCACAGGGAGTTGCCAAACACCTGCAAAAAGACGTCGATATTGCTGAAGTTTTCCAGGGTAAAATGCCCGTCGAAATTGGTAAAGGCAAAGACGACAATGAGAAAAAGAGGAATCACCACGAAAATGGCCATCCAGACCACATAGGGGATCGCCGGCGTTTTAGTTTTCATCCTCAGCGTCCTCCTCGTCCTCCTCGGCGAAGTCGGGATCGTTGATCTCATCGTACTCCGCGGAATAAGAACTGTAGTCGCCGAACAGGCCGGAATACTGGCTCTTTTTCATGATGTGGATATCGTCGGGATTGAGGATGATGCCGATGACCTCGCCTACCTCGTGGTAGTCGGTGGTCTGGATCAGCCATTTGTAGCCCTTGAAGTCCACGATGGTGTCGTAATGGACGCCCTTAAAGGTGACAGAGGTGACAGTGCCCACCAGACGGCCTTTGTCGGCGGGGACAATCTCGATGTCCTCAGGCCGGATGACCACATCCACCGGTTCCATGGAAGCAAAGCCCTTGTCCAGGCACTTAAACTTGCGGTTGAAGAACTCCACCACATAGTCCTGGTGCATAATGCCGTTGAGAATGTTGGACTCACCGATAAAGTCGGCCACGAAGGCATTTTTCGGCTCGTTGTAAATATCCTCGGGGGTACCGACCTGCTGAATGCGGCCCTTGTCCATGACCACCACGGTGTCGGACATGGTCAGTGCCTCTTCCTGGTCGTGGGTAACATATATAAAAGTGATGCCCGTCTGCTGCTGAATGCTTTTGAGTTCGTTTTGCATATCCTTGCGCAGACGCAGATCCAAAGCGCCCAGCGGCTCGTCCAGAAGAAGGACCTTAGGCTGGTTGATCAGGGCTCTGGCGATGGCCACGCGCTGCTGCTGGCCGCCAGAGAGCTGATCCACGCGCCGGTGTTCAAATCCTTTCAGGGACACCACCGACAGCATTTTCATCACGCGCTCTTTGATCTCCTTTTCGGATACTTTGGCGATCCGAAGACCGAAAGCGATGTTTTCAAACACGTCCAGATGCGGAAACAGGGCGTATTTTTGAAACACCGTGTTGATCTGCCGCTTATGCGGCGGGACATCATTAATCCTCACACCGTCAAAGGTAACGTCTCCGGACGTGGGCGTCGCGAAGCCGCCAATGATCCTCAGGGTTGTGGTCTTGCCACAGCCGCTGGGGCCCAGCAGTGTGAGGAACTCTGAATCCTTGATATAAAGGTTTAAATGATCGAGAACCAGCTCGTCGTCAAACGCCATGCAAAGATCGTGCAGGCGAATTAACTCTTTGGACATTTATCCTCCCCCGTTCTTAAATAAAAATTACCTCTTCTCTCTGTCAATTGTGATCTGTTGATCCTGTTTTTCGTTGAAATTTGGCAGATACAAATATATATAACTTATCGGAAAATGTCAACCATAAAATGCCCCCCGGGGCAAAAAAGAAAAAAAGCGCAAAAATCCATTGGGCCGCAAGGACTTTCAGCGGCTGTTTTCCGGGAAATATTTTTCCCGGAAGGGGACGTGCTCCACTTGAAAAGTTTTACCCGAAAGGCCGTTTAAAATACCGGCGTCGGAGGTGAAGGCAAAGGTCAGACGGTAGGAGCAAAGAGCCTGCCGGGTCTCGCCGTATTGCTTGTTTCTGGTGCCGATGCCGTACTTGCCGTCGCCCAGCAGGGGATGGCCCAGATCGGCGAAGGACGCGCGGATCTGATGGGTGCGCCCGGTGAGTAGCTCCACCTCCACCAGCGCCAGCTCTCCCCGGGTCTCCAGCGTGCGGTAGAGGGTCGCGGCGGTTTTGCCGCCGGGGACAGGACGGTGATAGACGGCCACCTCTTTTTTCTTCTCATCTTTTAAAAGGAAGCATTCAATTTTCCCTTGGGAGGGCTGGGGCGTTCCCAGGGTGATGCACAGATAGTGCTTTTCGATTTCCCTGTCCCGAATCTTTTCGTTGACGATGCGCAGCGCCTCGGCATTTTTGGCGGCGATGACGATGCCCCCGGTGTTGCGGTCGATGCGGTTGCAAAGGGCCGGTGTAAAGGCGTTCTCCCACCGGGGATTCCACTCCCGCTTCTGGTACAGATAGGCCTGGATGTGGTTGATGAGGGTCTGCACCTTTTCCGTTTCATCGGCGTGGACCACCATGCCGGGGCGCTTGTTCACCAGCAGAATGTTCTCATCCTCATAGACGATGTCCAGTTGGGGCTTGAACAGTGTGAGAAAGAGATTTTCCTCCCGGGGCTTTTCAAAAAATTCGTCATTGATGTAAAGCTGCAAAACATCGCCCTCCCGCAGCCGGAGGTCGCGTTCGGCCCGCTGACCGTTGACCTTGATACGTTTGATGCGGATATATTTTTGCAGCAGGGCAGGGGGCAGCAGCGGCAGCGATTTGGTCACAAACCGGTCCAGCCGCTGTCCCGCGTCGTTTTTACCAATGGAAAGCTCCTGCATAGAAAATCTCCTTTTTGTCGATCTGATACTATTCTACCTGTTTTGGAAAAAAAGTCAAAATATTTGTAAGAAAGTGTTTGACAAGTCTTTTTTAATCCTCTATAATACTACTCGTGTCATTACG
Organism: Oscillibacter sp.; assembly: GCA_034933545.1. Lineage (GTDB taxonomy): Bacteria > Bacillota > Clostridia > Oscillospirales > Oscillospiraceae > Vescimonas. The sequence continues at coordinate 261,719 of JAYFNH010000003.1, read as the reverse complement.
AGGTGTACTATGCGCTTGAACGTCAACAAAATTCTTCATACGCCCGATGCAAAGGCTCCGTTTCACTTTGAAATGGATCTGTCCGACCTGCCTTTTGGCAGCGGATATCCGGTGAAAGACCCCGTCGTTGTGGACGGCGAGGTGTGCAACCAGGCGGGTGTTCTGGTTTTGTCTTTTCGGGCCCATACCACGCTCCACTGTGTGTGTGACCGGTGCGCAAAGGAATTTGCCCGCCCCCAGTCCGTTTCCTACCAGTGCTATCTGGCGGAGGAGCGGGAGAGCGAGGAGAGCGAAGACATTGTCCTGCTGGAAAACAGCGAGGTGGATCTGGACGGGCTGGCGAGAACAGCGTTCATTCTCGGTATGGACACAAAAATGTTGTGTTCGGAGGACTGTAAGGGCCTCTGCTTCCGCTGTGGCGCCGATCTGAACGATGGCCCCTGCGCGTGCAAGAAGGAGATCGATCCCCGTCTTGCCGGTCTGGCAAAGCTTTTGGAGAAAGATTCCGACCAACCCTGATTTTTTGAATGAATTACTGCTCAGGCAGTTAAGACCAAGGAGGTGTCAACAATGGCAGTACCTAAGGGGAAAGTATCCAAACAAAGACGCAATAAGAGACGCAGTTCCGTGTGGAAGCTGGCGACTCCCGGTCTGGTGGCGTGCCCGAAGTGCGGTGCGCTGCATCTGAGCCACAGAATGTGCCCGGAATGCGGTACCTATAATGGCCGCGAGGTCAAGGCCGTCAAGTCCGTGGCAGCGGGCAAGTGATCTTGTGTCCTTGTTAGGAGGGAAGACTTTTCTTCCCTCCTTACTTTTTTGTTGCCATACAGGCGCTTTCTGGCTATAATAAAGACATCGTGAACGCGAAAGGAAGCCATCATGAGTACAGTGATTACCTCCGTCGATACTGGCAGTCCGGCCCTCCGGGCGGGCATTACGACGGGTGAAAAGTTAGTTTCCATTAATGGCCATGAAATTCTGGACGTACTGGATTACCGTTTTTACGGGTACGATCCCCGCTGTGAGCTGGTGCTGGAGTCAAAAGAGGGCGATCGCCGTGAGCTGACGGTGACGAAGGCGGAAGGCCGGGATCTTGGCCTTAATTTTGACACCTATTTGATGGATGAACCGCGGCCCTGTTCCAACCACTGCGTTTTCTGCTTTGTGGATCAGATGCCGCCGCATATGCGTGAGACGCTGTACTTCAAGGATGACGATGCCCGACTTTCGTTTCTGCTGGGCAATTATATTACGCTGACCAACATCTCTCCCCGGGAAGCTCAGCGTATCATCGACCTGCGGATCAGCCCCATCAATGTGTCTGTGCACACCACCGACCCGCAGCTGCACTGCACCATGCTTGGCAACAAGGATGCCAAACAGAGCCTGGCCTATATGCGCGCCTTTGGCGAAGCCGGCATCGTGATGAACGGGCAGATCGTGGTCTGCCCCGGCTGGAACGACGGCAATCAGCTGCGGCGCACCATGTCGGATCTGATGGAGATGGGATTTGCCAGCTGCTCGGTGGTGCCGGTGGGTCTGACGAAGTACAGAAGCGGACTGTCCCGCCTGCGCCAGGTGGACGCCGAGACGGCGGGGGAGATCATCGACATTGCCGAAGAATATGGCCGCAAATGTCTGGAACGGTTCGGCACCCGCCTCTTTTTCTGCGCGGACGAGCTGTTTATCAAAGCGGGCCGTCCGCTGCCGGAGGGGCCCTATTATGAGGAGTATCATCAGCTGGAAAACGGCGTGGGGATGCTTCGTTCTTTGATGTCGGAGTTTCTGCAGGGGCTGGAGGATCTGGAACCGTCCGGCAAGTATAGATCCTTTACAGTTGCCACCGGAAAAGCGGCAGAGCCGTTTTTTTCTGAAATGGTCACCGCCGCCAAGGCCAAGTACCCGGCGCTGGAGGGGGAAGTGGTGGGCATCGACAACGACTTCTTCGGCCGCACCATCGACGTGGCGGGCCTGGTGACCGGGCAGGATCTGAAGGCCCAGCTGGGCGCGCGGAAGCTGGGAGACCGGGTGCTGATTACCCATAATATGCTGCGGTACAGCCAGAGCGTCTTTTTGGACGACGTGACCATTCCGGAGCTGGAGGCGGCCATCGGACGGCCGGTGCAGGTGGTGGAGGCAGACGGCTTCAGTCTGCTGGATTTGCTCTTTGAGCAGGAGGTATAAACATGTCAAAACCCATTGTGGCCATCGTGGGCCGCCCCAACGTGGGAAAGTCCATGCTGTTCAATAAATTGATTGGGCGGCGTCTCTCCATTGTGGAGGACACGCCTGGCGTGACCCGTGACCGGATCTACGGCGAGACCGACTGGAACGGACGCAAGTTCTCACTGGTGGATACCGGCGGCATCGAGCCAAACAGCGACAACCAGATCCTCTCTTTTATGCGCGAGCAAGCGCAGATCGCCATTGACAACGCCACGGTCATTGTTCTGGTGGTGGATATCCGCACCGGCATGACGGCCGCGGATCAGGAAGTGGCGGGGATGCTCCAGCGGTCGAAAAAACCCATCGTGCTGGCGGTGAACAAGATGGACTCCACCGGCGTGCCGGACCCGGAGTTTTACGAGTTTTACAATCTGGGGCTGGGCGATCCCATTGCGGTGTCCGCCGTTCACGGCCACGGCACCGGCGATCTGCTGGATGCCTGCGTGAAGTATTTCCCGCCGGAGGATACCTCGGATGAGGAGGACGACGTGGTGCAGGTGGCCATCATCGGCAAGCCTAACGTGGGAAAATCCTCGCTGACCAACCAGATCCTGGGGGAACAGCGGGTGATTGTCAGCGACGTGGCGGGAACCACCCGCGATGCCATCGACTCCTATTTTGAAAATGAAACCGGCAAGTTCAATTTCATTGATACCGCCGGTATGCGGAAAAAGTCCAAGGTGGACGACAATATTGAAAAATACAGCGTTCTGCGGGCCACCATGGCCATCGAGCGAGCGGACGTGTGCCTTATCATGATCGATGCCCAGGAGGGCGTCACAGAGCAGGACACCAAGGTGGCGGGCCTGGCCCATGAGGCGGGGAAAGCCTGCATCATCGTGGTGAACAAGTGGGATCTCGTCGAAAAAGACGACAAGACCATGGATCGTATGCGGGAGGATATCCGCCGCGATCTGAGTTATATGACCTACGCGCCCATCCTTTTCATTTCCGCCATGACGGGCCAGCGGGTGAACCGCCTTTTTGAACTCATCAACTATGTGAACAATCAGGCAGCCACCCGCATCACCACCGGTATGCTCAACAGCGTCCTGGCCGATGCCCAGACCCGGGTGCAGCCGCCCACGGACAAGGGCCGCCGGCTGAAGATCTATTATATGACCCAGGTGGCGGTGCGTCCGCCCCACTTTGTGGTGTTCTGCAATGATAAGCGGCTGTTCCATTTTTCCTACCAGCGATATCTGGAAAATCAGATCCGGGGCGTGTTCGGCCTGGAGGGAACCCCCGTCATCCTGTCCATCCGCGAGAAAGGCGAAGAGGATTCTTGACCCGCAACGTCAATGGGTGAAAAGCGGATTCACTTAACACATATTAGGAGAGTAGGAGAGGGAAAGAGTATCATGAAACATAACCAAATTCGACAGGTCGTATTTCCTGTTCTGGCCGCCTTGATCTGGGGCACGGCCTTCGTGGCGCAGAGCGTCAGCACGGAGTTCGTGGAGCCCATGACCTTCAACGCGGTGCGTTCGCTGATCGCTTTTGTGGTGCTGCTGCTGGGCTTGGAGGTATTCCGTCTGATTCGGAATAAGAAGCACTCGGTCGCCGAGGCGGAGGAAGTGACGGACGAGGAAAAGAAGCGTCACCGGAAGGATCTGCTGTTGGGCAGTCTTTGCTGCGGCACGGCGCTGGCGGTGGCCTCCAATTTGCAGCAGGCGGGTATTGCGGAGACCTCGGCGGGCAAGACGGGCTTTATCACGGCGCTTTACATTGTGATCGTGCCGATTTTAGGCCTTTTTCTCAAGAAAAAGGTGCCCATCTCCGTGTGGGTCAGTGTGATGATCGCGGTGGCGGGCCTTTACTGCCTGTGCGTAAAGGCGGACTTCACCATTGCCCCCAGTGATTTCCTGGTGTTTTTGTGCGCTATCGTGTATTCGCTGCACATTCTGGTGATTGACCATTTCACGCAGAAGGTAGACGGCGTGGCCTTGAGCTGCGGCCAGTTTTTTGTGGCCATGGTGTGGTCGGCCATCGGTATGGTAATCTTCGAGCACCCCTCCATGGCGGCCATCATGCAGTGCATCTGGCCCATCCTCTATGTGGGCATTTTTTCCAGTGGCGTCGCCTATACGCTGCAAATTCTGGCGCAGAAGGATTCCAACCCCACGGTGGTGTCGCTGCTGCTGAGTCTGGAGTCCGTGTTTGCCACGCTGGCCGGCGCGGTGCTGCTCCATGAGCAGATGTCCGGACGTGAATATGTGGGCTGTGTGCTGATGCTGGTGGCGGTGGTACTGGCCCAGATCCCCATGCCGGTAAAGAAGAAAGAAAAAGTGGAAAATTCCTAAAAACAGCCATAAAAATACCGGAACAGCCAGGTGAAAAAGCACCACTGTTCCGGTATTTTCTTTGGGTTCAATAGATGCGCACGCCGTTTTCCACCGCTTCATCGGGGCGCAGCAGCACCACGCCGCCGGGGGAATCCACGCCCAGGATCCGCACCTCGCTTTTCACGGAGCCGATGTGCATGGGCGTCAGATTGACACAGCAGACCACCTGCCGCCCCACGAGCTGTTCGGGCTGATAGAGAGCCGTGATCTGCGCCGAGGACTTTTTCACGCCAAATTCCGGCCCAAAGTCGATGGTGAGGGCGTAGGCGGTGTGGCGGGCTTTTTTGTTCTCCGCTGCGGCGATGATCGTTCCGACGCGCCACTCCACCTTTTCAAAATCTTCAAGGGTAATCATAACAATATCTCCTGAAAAAATAGGATAGAGAAAAAGCCCCGTGCCGAGGCACAGGGCTTCTGCTTGTCCAAGTTAGACCGCTCTGGTAACTTTGCCAGAACGCAGACACCGGGTACAAACATATACATGGCGGGGCGTACCGTTGACAATCGCCTTTACACGCTTGACATTGGGCTTCCAGGGACGATTGGCACGTCTGTGGGAGTGGGAAACCTTAATACCAAAGGTAACGCCCTTGTCGCAAAACTCGCACTTAGCCATCCGTTGCACCTCCTTGCTGTGACTTACTCTTTGCTTACTATCGCAAGCATTTGATATGATAGCAGATATAAAGGAAAATTGCAAGCGGATTTTTACAAAAAAACCGAAAAATTTGAAAAGAAGGAAAGCGTTGATAAACGATAGCGATTATTATATAATAAACAGTAACTACCAAAAGAGCCGGACGGGTTTTCCCGCCGTGAAAGGGGCTTTTTAACATGGAAAAAGTCAGAATTACAGCTGTGAAGCTGAAAAACCTGGTGAAGGACTTTCAACTGGAAGTGATTTTGAAGGGTAAGGACTACGATCGGACTGAGATCACCATTTCAGATGTGAACCGCCCGGCGCTGCAGCTGGTCGGGTTTTACGATTATTTTGAGCCCAAGCGCTTACAGGTACTGGGGAAGGCGGAGATCACCTATCTGACGGCGATGGGCAGTGAGGAACGCCGGAAGGTATTTGACGATTTTCTCCGCTGCGAGATCCCGGCGCTGATCATCGCCCGGAATATGGACACCTTTCCGGAGCTGATCGAGCTGGCGGAAAAGCACGGCCGTACGCTGCTGCGGACGAAGCTCACCACGGTGGAACTGACCAGCAAGATGATCGACTATCTCAACCGGGGCCTGGCGCCCCAGATCACGCGCCACGGCGTGCTGATGAATATTTACGGCCAGGGCGTTTTGATGCTGGGCGAATCCGGCATCGGAAAAAGCGAAACGGCCATTGAACTGCTCAAACGCGGACACCGTCTGGTGTCGGATGACGCGGTGGAGATACGCCGCATTTCCGACTCGGTCTACGGGACCGCTCCCGAACTTATCCGCCATTACATCGAGATTCGCGGCATCGGCATCATCGACGTCAAGCAGCTTTTCGGTATGGGCGCGGTGCAGTTTGACACGGAGATCGACATGGTGATCCAGCTGGAGCAATGGCAGGAGTTTAAATTTTATGACCGGTTGGGCGTGGACGAACAGACGTATGAGATCTTGGGCGTGTCCCTGCCTTATGTGACGGTGCCGGTGCGGCCGGGCCGTAACCTGGCCGGTATCGTAGAGATCGCCACCATGAACAACCGCCAAAAGGCGTACGGCTATAACGCGGCGCGTCAGTTTGCCGATCAGCTGGATCAGCAAATTGACGAAATGAGCCGGAAGGGCGGCGGAAGTGATGAAACGAATCGGGATTGATGTAGGCGGCACCAACCTGAAGGCGGGGCTGATCGACGAGTGCGGCAACGTACTGGTGACCCGGAAAATGAAGATCGCCGCCATCGAGGATTCGGAAATGCTGGCCTGGACGCTGGCGCAGATGGCGCAGGATCTGGCCGCAGATGGCGGCGTGCCCATTGGGGAGATCGCCTCGGTGGGCGTCGGCGTGCCGGGTGCGGTGGAGATCCATACGGGCATGGTGCTTTACACCTGCAACCTGCCGCTGCGGAACGTGCCGCTGCGCCGCCTTTTTCACCGGTATCTGAATCTGCCGCTGTATGTGGAAAACGATGCCAACTGCGCCGCGCTGGCGGAGTATTACGCCGGCGCCGGACGGGACAGCAAACGGTTCGTCACCGTCACGCTGGGCACGGGTATCGGCGGCGGCATCATCCATAATGGAAAAATCTACCACGGCTCCAACGGTATGGCCGGCGAGGTGGGGCACATGACCGTGGCTTATGACGGCCGAAGCTGCCCCTGCGGCCGAAAGGGCTGCTGGGAGCAATACGCCTCCGCCACGGCGCTCAAGCGCCTGACAAAAGAGACCATGGACGCCCACCCCGACAGCATTCTGGAGCGGGTGGTGGCGGAGAACGACGGGCAGGTCAGCGGGCAGTCGGCTTTTATCGCCGCCCGGCAGGGCGATCCCGTGGGGCAGGCGGTGTGCGATCTGTACGTCCGCTATCTTGCCACCGGCATTGTGAATCTCATCAATATCTTTCAGCCTGACACGCTGGCCATCGGCGGCGGTGTCAGCAATGAAGCGGACGAACAACTGCTCTTCCCGCTGCGAAAGTTGGCGGCGCAAGAGAGCATTCCCTGTAACCGGGATAAAATGACCCGCATTGTAACGGCCCAGCTGGGTGACCAGTGCGGGATCATCGGCGCTGCCTTTTTGGGGCGCAAACGTTAAATTTTCAGGAGGAACTATGGCTTGGTATGACACTTTGGATCAAAAGATCATGGAATATCTGCCCGATCTGCCTGTGGAGAAGGAGGCGCCGCTGAGCCGGCACACGTCCTTTCGCATTGGCGGTCCTGCCCGCCGGATGGCGTTTCCGCAGACACGGGAGCAACTGGTGATCCTTCTGGGCTTTGCCCAGGAGTGCGGCGTGGAGCCGCTGGTGATGGGCAACGGCACCAATCTTCTCATCGACGACGCCGGGCTGGACACGCTGGTGATCCAGACGGCGGATCATATGAATCAGATCCGGCAGGTCTCTCCACTGGAACTGGAGGCGGATGCCGGCGTGTCATTGGCTAGACTTGCGCTGTTTGCCATGCAGAAGGGGCTTTCCGGGCTGGAGTTCGCCCACGGGATTCCCGGTAGCCTGGGCGGCGCGGTGTGTATGAACGCGGGCGCCTACGATGGGGAGATGAAGCAGGTGGTGTCGGAGGTGGAGGCGCTGTATCCCGACGGGATCCGCCGCATCTCCGGGGAAAAAGCGGACTTTTCCTATCGGCACAGTCTCTTTTCCGGCGGCGCGGCGGTGGTGCTCTCGGCCTGCCTGACCTTGCAGCCGGGCGATCCGGCGGCGATCCGCTCCAAGATGGAGGAGCTGATGGCGCGGCGGAAGAAGAGCCAGCCGCTGGAGTACCCCAGTGCGGGCAGTACCTTTAAGCGGCCTTCCGGCTATTTTGCCGGAACGCTGATCGACCAGACGGGGCTCAAGGGCCTCAGCTGCGGCGGGGCGCAGGTATCGCCCAAGCACGCGGGCTTCATCGTCAATACAGGCGACGCCACATTTCACGATGTGGAGACGCTGATCCATCAGGTGCAGGCGGCTGTTTTCAAGGAACAGGGCGTTCGTCTGGAACCGGAAGTCAAGATCATTCGTCGGGAGAAATGAAAGGAACAGGTATGGAAATATTGATCATTACCGGTCTTTCCGGCAGCGGCAAAAGCAAGGCGGCTTCCTATCTGGAGGATGCCGGCTATTATACCGTGGATAATCTGCCGTCGGAGATGATCGTGAAGTTTGCCGAGTTCTGCGCGGCTTCCAGCGGCCACTACAACCAGGTGGCGCTGGTATATGACGTGCGGGCGGGTGAACCTTTTGATATGCTCATTGACGTGCTGGAGCGGCTGAAGGAGGACGGCAAAAACTGCCGGATGCTGTTTTTGGAGGCGTCCACGGAAACGATCATTCGCCGCTACAAGGAGACCCGGAGGATGCACCCGCTGATGATGGGAGGGCTCTCCATTGAGGAGGCCGTGCAAAAAGAGCGGGAAATGATGCAGCCGGTGCGGGATCACGCTGATTTCGTGCTGGATTCCACCAATTTTTCAACGGCGAAGCTGCGCAGTGAGCTGCTGGGTCTGTTCGATGCCCACGGCAGCAAGGGCGGTCTTGATATCAACGTGCTGTCTTTCGGCTATAAGTACGGCATCCCGCTGGAGGCGGATTTGGTATTCGACGTGCGCTTTTTGCCCAATCCTTTCTATATTGATGCGCTGCGGAATAAGACGGGGCTGGATCAGGAGGTCTGCGACTTTATTTTCAGTTTTCCCCAAACCAAGGAGTTCTTGAAGCTGCTCAAGGCCATGATCGCCTTTTTGCTGCCCAATTACAGCGAAGAGGGAAAGACGGTCCTGGTCATCGGCGTTGGCTGCACCGGGGGGCATCACCGCTCAGTGGCCATTGCCCATGAACTGTCGGACTATGTTGCCAAAGAGGGATATCAGGTGACGGAAAATCATCGGGATATTTCCAGAGCATAACAAATGAGACAGCCGATTTATCAGGTGCCCCCGGAGCAGGGCCCCCGGGTGGTAGCCATCGGCGGCGGCAATGGCCTTGCCACGCTGCTGCGGGGGCTGAAACTGTATACGGAGAACATTACCGCCGTGGTGACAGTGGCGGATGACGGCGGCGGCTCCGGAGCGCTGCGGCGGGATCTGGGCATTTTGCCTCCCGGAGATATCCGCAACTGTCTGGAGGCACTGGCCAATGTGGAACCCATGATGTCCCAGCTGATGCACTACCGGTTTCCGGACGGTGCTCTGGCGGGACAGAGCTTCGGCAATCTGTTTCTGGCGGCGCTGGACGGTATTTCGCCCAGCTTTGACAAGGCGGTGGCGAGCATGAGCCAGGTGCTGGCCATCACGGGGCAGGTGCTGCCGGTGACCACTGAAAATGTGATTTTGGGGGCGGAGTTTGAAAACGGCTCCAGCGTCACAGGCGAGTCCCGGATCTTCTACTGCAAAAAGGAGCAGAACTGCCGTATCCGGCGCGTATATCTGCTGCCCAAACGGCCCAAAGCGCTGCCTGCGGTGATCGAGGCCATCGAAAACGCGGACATGATCATTCTGGCGCCCGGCAGCCTGTATACCAGCATCATCCCCAATCTGCTGGTGGAGGGAGTGGCTGAGGCCATTGAACGCTCGACGGCGCTGAAGATCTATACCTGTAATGTGATGACTCAGGAGGGCGAAACAGAAGGCTACACGGTGTCCGATCACATCCGCGCGCTGTTCAAGCACTCCAAGCCGAGTCTTTTTTCCTTATGCCTTGCCAACTCCGCGCCCATTCCGCTGGCCATCAGCCGGCTTTACGCCAAGGAAGGCGCCGCACCACTGGCCTGCGACGGGGAGAAGTGTGAGAAGCTGGGCGTCCGGGTGGTGCAGCGGCCCATCGTGACGGTGGAGAGTAACTTTGTGCGCCACAATCCGGGGCACCTGGCCAGGGAATTGATGCTGCTGTACACAGAAGACTGTCTGCGCCGTGCCATGGAGTACGAAGAAAACGGAGAGGAGAGGAAGCCATGTCCTTTTCCTACAAAGTAAAATGTGAACTGTGCAAAGCACCGGTGCAGCGGCTTTGCTGCGCCCGGGCGGAGGCCTATGGGATGCTGCTGTATGGCAGCACCTTCACACCCCAGGAGATCCGTATTATGACGGAAAACCCGGAGTTTGCCTCCCGGCTGCCCCGGGTCTTTCAGCGGGCTTTTAACCTCCATTTCGACCGCCAGCCGGAGAGTTTTGAGCAGCCCGGCAAGATGGTCTTTCAGATCACCGACCCGGAAAAGCTGTCGCACATCATCAATACCCTTGGCTACGATCCCCGGCAGGCGCTGGTGCTGCATGTGAATTTCGGGATGCTGGAGGAGGAATGCTGCCGCATTTCCTTTTTGCGGGGCGCTTTCCTGTCCGGCGGCAGCGTGACAGACCCGGAAAAGCGCTATCATTTGGAACTGTCCACCTCCCATTTTCAAGCCAGCCGTGAAATGGCGGCTTTGCTGTCCGACATGGGGTTTTCACCCAAGAGCGTGATGCGAAAGGGCTACTCTGTGACATATTTTAAGCAGAGCGAACATATTGAGGACTTTCTCACCAAGATCGGCGCTCCGGCGGCCGCCATGGATATCATGACAGCCAAAGTGGACAAGGAGATCCGCAACGGTGCCAACCGCGCCATGAACTGTGACATGGCCAACGTGAACAAAACGCTCAACGCTTCCCAGGAACAGGCCGCGGCCATTGCCCGCCTGCGGGAGCGGGGCCGGTGGGAGCGCCTGCCGGAAAAACTGCGGGAGACGGCGCAGCTGCGCACGGAGAATCCGGAGCTGTCACTATCGCAGCTGGCGGAGATCATGGATGTCTCCAAATCCTGCATGAACCACCGCATGAGAAAAATTATGGAAATAGCGAGGGAACTTACATGACAAAAGAAGAACGCGGTCTCATCACCAAAAAATACCAGGATCTGCACATGAACTGCGCCCAGTGCGTGCTGTTGTCCTTCCAGGATCTGCTGGGTCTGACGGAGGAGCAGTGCCTGGGCATCGGTTCCGGCTTTGGCGGTGGGATGCGCTGCGGCGGCGTGTGCGGCGCGGTGAGCGGTGCCATCATGGTGCTGGGTATGCTCTATCCACAGACGCCGGAGGGCGGCGCGGAGAGCAAGGCGCGCATCTCACGGATGACGGTGGAGTTTCAGCGCCGCTTCAAAGAGCAGTTTACCTATCTGAACTGCCGTGACCTTCTGGCCCATCCGGCGGAGGAGGGTACGCCGCTGGCCCAGCAGATAGGCGTCACGGCCCATTGTCCCATCATGATGGTCTCGGCGGTGGAACTGCTGAGCGATTATCTGGACGAACTCAAACAACAGTAAGGAGCTGCACTATGTCCTTTGTTCATCTCCATGTGCATACGGAATACAGCCTGCTTGACGGCGCCTGCCGCATCCGTGACCTGCCCAAACGGGTCAAGGAAATGGGGCAGACGTCGGTGGCCATCACGGATCACGGCGTTATGTACGGCGTGATCGACTTTTACCGCGCCTGTCAGGCGGAGGGTATCCACCCTGTCATCGGCTGCGAGGTCTATGTGGCGCCCCGGACACGGTTTGACAAGGTGCACGAACTGGATGCCGAGGCACGGCATCTGGTGCTTTTGTGCGAGAACGAGACCGGCTACCGGAACCTCTCTTATCTTGTGAGCATGGCCTATACCGAGGGCTTTTATATCAAGCCCCGCATCGACCTGGAGCTGCTGCGGGCGCATTCTGAGGGCCTGATCGGCCTTTCCGCCTGTCTGGCGGGGGAGATCCCCCGGCGGCTGCGAAACGGCGACTACGAGGGCGCCAGAGCTCACGCGCTGGAGCTGCGTGACATCCTGGGAGCGGACAACTTCTATCTGGAGGTGCAGGACCACGGCATCCGGGAGCAGGCCATCGTCAATCAGGGCATTTTGCGCCTGCATCAGGATACAGGCATTCCGCTGGTGGCCACCAACGACGCCCACTATCTGAAAAAAGAGGACGCCGAGTCCCACGATGTGCTGCTTTGCATCCAGACCGGCAAAATGGTGGCGGATGAAAACCGGATGCGCTACGAGCCGCGGAATTTTTACCTGCGCTCGGAAGAGGAGATGGCGTCCCTCTTTGCCGACTATCCCGGCGCCATTGAAAATACGGCGAAGATCGCCCAGCGATGCCAGCTCTCGTTTACCTTCGGCAAGTATCATCTGCCGGAATTTCAGCTGCCGCCGGGCTATGATTCCTATACCTATCTGAAGAAACTCTGCGACGAGGGGTTTGCCCTGCGCTATGGAGAGGGGCAGCCGGAGTACCGCAGGCAGCTGGAATATGAACAGGACATGATCGAGAAGATGGGCTTTACGGACTATTTTCTCATTGTCAGCGATTTCGTACGCTACGCAAAAAGCGTGGGGATCCCGGTGGGCCCCGGCCGCGGCAGCGCCGCAGGCAGCATGGTGTCCTACTGCCTGCAGATCACAGATGTGGATCCCATGCAGTACAACCTCTATTTTGAGCGGTTTTTGAATCCCGAACGGGTAAGCATGCCCGATATCGACATGGACTTCGGCGATACACGCCGAGGCGAGGTGGTGGACTACGTCCGAGGCAAATACGGTGACGACCATGTGGCACAGATCGTTACCTTCGGCACCATGGCGGCCCGCGGCGTTATTCGTGACGTGGGCCGCGTGCTGGGCATGCCCTACGCCGAGGTGGATCAGATCGCTAAGCAGGTGCCAAACACCCTGCACATCACCCTTGCCGACGCCCTGCGGCTGTCAAAGCCGTTGTCCGACCTGTATGAGGCGGACGAAAATGTGCATCGGCTCATCGACACGGCCCGGGCGCTGGAGGGAATGCCCCGCAATGCCTCCACTCATGCGGCGGGCGTGGTCATCACCAAGCGGCCGGTGTATGAGTATGTGCCCCTGGCCCGGAACGACGACGCCGTGGTCTGCCAGTATACCATGACCACACTGGAAGAACTGGGCCTTTTGAAGATGGACTTTCTGGGTCTGCGAAATCTGACAGTGCTGGACGACGCGGTGAAGACCGTGCAGGAAGAGAACCCGTCCTTCCGTTTGGAAGGCATTTCCATGGACGACAAGGCCACCTTCGATATGCTCAGCCAGGGTCGCACCTCCGGCGTTTTCCAGATGGAGTCCACCGGCATGACCGGCGTGTGTCTGGGCCTAAAACCTCAGAACATCGAGGATATCACGGCGATTATCGCCCTCTACCGTCCCGGCCCCATGGAGTCCATTCCCCGTTTTATCGCCTGCAAGCAGAACCCCAAGCTCATTTCCTACAAGCATCCGTCTTTGGAGCCCATTCTCTCCATTACCTACGGCTGCATCGTCTATCAGGAGCAGGTCATCGAGATCTTCCGGCGTCTGGCCGGGTACTCCCTGGGGCAGGCGGATATGGTGCGCCGCGCTATCTCCAAGAAAAAGGCCTCTCAGATCCAGAAGGAGCGGGATACCTTTATCCACGGCGATGAAGAGCGGCAGATCCCCGGCTGCGTGAAAAATGGGATCGCCCAGGAGACGGCGGAGGCGATCTACCAGGAAATTTACGATTTTGCCAACTACGCCTTTAACAAGGCCCACGCGGTGTCCTACGCCATCGTGGCCTATCAAACGGCTTATTTTAAGTGCCATTACTGCAAGGAGTACATGGCGGCGCTGCTGACCAGCGTGCTGGACAACTCCGACAAGGTGGCGGGCTATATTGCGGAGTGCCGCGACTGCGGTATTCCGCTGCTGCCGCCGGATATCAACCATTCCCGCGACCGGTTCACCGTGGAAGAAGACGGCATACGGTTTGGCCTTGTGGCCGTGAAAAATATCGGCCGGGGCTTTATCCAGGCCGTGGTGAAAAGCCGGGAAGAAGCGGGGCCGTTTACCTCGTTTCAGGATTTTTGCGAGCGGCTCTATGACTGCAATGACCTGAACAAGCGGGCAGTGGAAAATCTGATCCGCTGCGGCGCGTTTGACGGCATGGATGCCTACCGCTCCCAGCTCATCGCTGTTTATGAAAAAATGCTTGACAGCATAGGCGGCAGCCGCCGCCAGAATGTGGAGGGGCAGCTGGACTTCTTTGCCATGGCAGCTGGCGACAGTCCTGCCGCCAGTCACAAGACCGCGCTTTTGACGCTGCCGGATCTGCCGGAGTACAGCGCGGCAGAGTTGATGTCCATGGAAAAAGAGACCACCGGACTGTATCTTTCCGGCCATCCCATGAGCGGTTACCGCGCCGTGGCCCGGCAGCTGGGCGCCGCGCCCATCGGCGCCATTCTCTCGGATTTCGCGTCAGAGGAAGGCCCCCGGCAGTTTGCCGACGGTCAGCCCATTACGGTGGCTGGGGTGGTGATTTCCAGCAAGACCCGCACCACCAAGAACAACACCCTTATGGCCTATGTGATGGTGGAGGATGAAAGCGGTTCCATGGAACTGCTGTGTTTCAGCCGCACAGTGGAAAGCTGCGGTAGCTATATGCAGGTGAACACGCCCGTGATGGTAAAGGGCCGGCTGTCCGTCCGGGATGAAAAAGCGCCCCAGATCATGTGCGATACCCTGCAGCCGCTCAGCACTGAAGGGGCGGAGGCCCCGGCGGCAGAAGAAATTGCCGCCAAACCCAAGGCAGCGGAGCAGACCGTTTACCTGCGTGTACCCGGTGTGGACAGCCCGGCTTTTCGTCATGTGAAGCTGGTGATGTCCATGTTTGAAGGAGAGGCCCCGGTGAAGATCCGTCTGGCGGATACAGGGAAGATGCTGCTGGCCCACTGCCTTGTCCATCCGGCTCTTTTGGAGGAACTCCGGGAAACTCTCGGCCCGGAGAATGTGGTCGTTAAATAAAGCAAAGCCCCCGTACAAATGTACAGGGACTTTGCTTTACATCAATTACAGACAAAGCATCAGGTATGCTTTTCTGACTTCGGCGTGGCATACAGAGCCGACAGAAGCGCCGAGTAGATCTGCTCGGGATTTTTCTGAAACCGGTCGGTGAGATCCCGGGCCATTTCCTCGGAAGCCACCATCAGCTCCAGATGCATGATGTTGTCCAGATCATCGCTGAGAGACAGTCTGGCGGTATAGGTGCCGTTGTCCCGCCGCTCCACCTCGGAGCGGACCTGAGACTGGCGGAGCAGCTTCTGATTGTAAGCGGCCACGTTTTTGTCAGTGCGGATGCGGACGGAGTAAGGCAGGCTGGATTCACAAATCTCGCTGTTATGCAAGCCCTTGACGGTGATGCAGTAGAGGTGGTCCTCCGTCAGACGAAGGTGTTCGGTCTTGACCAGATCGCTGAGACATTCGGAAAAATCAAAGTAGTCGATGCCGTCGTCACACATGGTCAGTTCCTGCATCCCCTCCAGCGGGATGGGTTCCATCACGCGGGCCGCAATATACAAAATAAGAAACTTGATCTCCAGCTTGTCCTGAATAAAACCTACATGAGCCATCATATCCTGCCTCCTTTTTGTATATGTTTATTATACGCAAAATGGTGCGTTTTGTATAGTCAAAATTTTCCCCAAAGGGAAAGGCCGTCGGCAGCGAGGAAACTGCCGAAATGCTGCAAGTAAAGGAAGGAAAGCAAAATGAAAAGATGGATATGCTGTTTGCTGGCTCTTTGTCTGAGCCTTTCGTGTGTAGCCTGCGGGCTTTTGCCGAAAACCGAAAAACCGTCGGAAACGGAAAAAACGCATGAAACGACGCCCAAAAAGGAGCCGGAGGTACTCAACCCTCTGACGGGAACGCCGCTGAAAAATGCCCAGGCAGTGAACGGGCGGCCTGTGGCGGTGATGCTGAACAATCTGAAGGCGGCCATGCCGCAGATGGGTGTTTCTCAGGCGGATATCATCTATGAGTATATCGTGGAAGGCGGAATCACCCGCATGGTGGGGATCTTTCAGGATGTAAGCCAGGTGGGGACCATCGGCACGGTTCGCAGCGCCCGGCCCTGTTTTGTGGAGACAGTGGCGGGGCTTGACGCCATCTATGTCCACGCCGGCGGCAGTGATGAGGCGTATAGGGACATGGAGTCCTGGGGGATCGACCATATGGACGGCTGCGGCGCGGAAGAAGATCTTTTCTGGCGGGATGCCGCCCGGATGCAGAGCGCCGGTCTGGAGCATTCCATGCTGACGTCAGGCCAGAATCTTTCCACATATCTGCCCCAAAGCGGGTTTCGCCTGATCCACAAGGCCGACTATACCTATCCTGTCACATTTGTGGCAGATGGAACGCCGGCCGCCGGGACACCGGCATCCAAAGTCACGGTGCAGTTCTCTCACTATAAAACAGGCGTCTTCATCTATGACGCCGCCAAGGGCCTCTATGAGATCGAAGAATATGACGCGCCCTATGTGGACGGCAATACCAGCGAACAGGTGGGTGTGAGGAATCTTCTGGTGCTCAAGACGTCCGTTGTGAACAGCGGCGACGGGGCGGGGCATATGATCGTGGATCTGAAGGGTTCCGGCAGCGGCACCTACTTCTGCGGCGGCAAGGCTGAAGAGATCACCTGGCACAAAAACAGCGTCAGCGATCCCTTTACCTATACGCTCTCCAACGGCGCGTCCCTGGCCATGGGCGCGGGCCACACCTATGTCTGCGTGATCTCCAAGGAGAGCAGCGTCATGACCGTGGAACCCTGATATACATAGACACAACGAAACAGCAGCCGGCGCCTTTGATGGCGCCGGCTGTTTTTGCGTGCGTTTTTGCCGACTTTAGTCGTGGCAGGCGCAATAGTTCCGGGTGCTGACGTAGTCCTTTGGCGTTTCCATGGTATTGGGAGGGAAGAACTCGTTGATGGGGAACTTGACGTTGCGGAACAGATCGCAGGGGCTTTCCTGATCGCCGGAGCCGCTGCACTCGGCCTGGGGGATGCAATAGTCGTAAACGGGGATCAGAAGCTGGGTCTCGCGCTCCAGACGCACCAGAGAGAACTGACCCAGCGTCACATAGTAGCGCCGCGGCATGTTGTCGTTGAACGCCAGTTCTTCGGGGAAAATCTGAGCGATAAAGGGAGGAATCTCGGTGATGCAGCAGTCGCAGCAGTGGGTCTGGCAGCAGTCCACCACTTTGGTGTCCAGCACGATGGGGTCAACGGCCTCCACCACGGCGATGGGGAGATTGCTGCGGACGCGGCCGGGGATATCCATGTCGTCGATGACGGTGTCGGAAGAGAAAATCTTGGCGTTGCCCTCGCTGCCGAAGAGGATGCAGCGTTTGTCAAAAACGCACAGGCCCTCGGCCTCGGAATAGCGGGGACTGCCGGTATAGACCTGCAAGGTCACGCGGTAGAAAAACCGCATATCAATGGTATAAAACCCGCGGTTAAAGGTCACAGGCTCCACGTCTGTGTAGACGTACAGCAGTTCGGCTGTGCCGCCCTTGATGGATTGGGATGTATTCAGAACCTCCTGGCCGCAGAGGGTCGGATAGAAGCGAAGATCTTCGACGCAGTCCTTGTCTCTGCAGCTGTCGAAAATTTTTCTGGTATGAATACAAACGGACTCACAGGCGGAACCAGCGCTGTCAATGGGGCCCGGCATAGTTTTATTAGGCATGTATAAACCTCCTATGATGTACTTGAAAGAGATTTCTTTCAATCCAGTGTATGCCGTCGGGTCACAAATGTGAAACACCGCCGCCGCTGGCGGCGCTTTTTTTGGCATAGCGGGGGACGAGCCGTCATAGAGTGAACCAAGTACATAACAAGGAGCGTGAAATCGTGGAAGAAGAATATGCCATTGGCCGGTTTGAGCAGGCAGCGGGACTGCTGCCCCTGCGCTGGCAGAAGCTGGCCCGTCAGATCCCGGACTGGCAAAAGGCGCAGGCGGAGGAGCTGCGTCTGCGGGCGGGCCGCCCCATTACCGCCCTGCTGCTGGAGGGGGAGGTGCTTTTGGAAAAGGAAATCCCTTATCAGATCGTGACGCAGCAGGATCTGGAGCAGCTGTGTGACTACATCTCCGGCTACTCCCGCTATGCGGTGACGGAAACGCTGCGCCGAGGCTACCTCACCGCCAAAGGAGGCTTTCGTGTGGGCATCTGCGGTACGGCGGTGATCCGCGACGGAGTCAACACCAATATCAAAGGAATCTCCTCTATCACCATCCGCATCGGCCGGGAGCTGATGGGCGTGTCGGATACGGTTGTGCCCCAGCTGTTCAAAGACGGCGCTTTTTGCAGCACGCTGATCCTGGCGCCTCCGGGACTGGGGAAGACCACGCTGCTGCGGGATCTCATCCGGCAGCTTTCGGACGGAACAAAAAACTTTCCGGCCCACCGGGTTTCGGTGGTGGACGAGCGGGGAGAAATCGCCATGCTGTATCAGGGCGTACCTCAGACGGAGGTGGGCACCCACACCGATGTGCTGGACGCCTGCCCCAAGGCGCTGGGTATCCCTATTTTGCTGCGGGCCTCCAATCCCCAGATCATCGCGGTGGACGAGATCACCGAGCCGGAGGATCTTTACGCCATGACCGCCGCCTCCAACTGCGGCGTGCGCTTTCTGGCCACCATCCACGCCTGCGATCTGGAGGAGCTGGAGCGCAAGCCACTGTTTCGGAAGGTGCTCAAGTGCCATATGTTTGCCAAGGCCGTGGTGGTCAGCCGGACGGAGGGCGTGCGCCGGTATGAGGTGACGGATCTGCCATGCTGAAGGTGCTGGGGGGTTTGCTGATCCTCGCCGGCGGCGGCATCATCTGCACCCGCCGCATCCGAGCCTCCCGCCACGAGCTGACGGCGGTGCGGGAGTGGATCGCGGCGCTGGAGAAGATGGTGGGGGAGATTCGCTGGAAGAATACGCCCCTGCCGGATATTGCCTGTGGGATGAAAGGGATGGGCGCCCCGGGGCCGGTGATGGCGGCGGTGGCCGAACCGGGGAACCGTCCTTTGCAGGAGGTGTGGCAGACCTCCACCGCCCGGGTGCAGCCGCCGGAGGTGGGGGAGATTCTTTGCCGCCTGGCCCTTTCCGGCGACAGCGAGAGCCTTCTGGGGGAGCTTCAATATGCCTCGGAGCAGCTCAAGCACCTGCTGCAAGAGAAACAGAGATGTCAGAAAGAGGGGGAAAAGCTGTGCCTGACGCTGTCCTTTTCCGCCGCGGGACTGCTAATCGTTCTGCTGATCTAAAATGGGGCCGCCGGGTGTGGAAAAGAAGCGTCATTTCCGGCATATGCGGGGACAACCCGTCATAGATTGAAGTATCACCCAAAAGCGGAGGAAACCGTGGCCGCCGCCATGACGCTTTGCCGCTTGAAAGAAGAAGGAATGGTCTGAAAGATGGATGTGGATCTGATTTTTAAAATAGCCGCCATCGGGATCCTTGTGGCGGTGCTCAATCAGCTTTTGGTGCGAAGCGGAAGGGAAGAGCAGGCCATGATGACCACGCTGGCCGGGCTTGTGGTGGTCATGATGATGCTGATCCAGCAGATCAGCAACCTGTTTGACCTGGTCAAGTCGCTGTTCTCCCTGTAAGCGTATGGAGGTAATGGTGCAGATCACCGCGCTGTGTCTGGTGGGCGCGGTGGTGACGGTGCTGGTGAAAAAGAACAGCCCGGACATTGGACTGATGCTGGCACTGGCGGTGTGCCTGGCGGCACTGTGGTTCCTCTCCGGCCTTTTTGGGGAGATCACCGCCTTTATCCGGGAGTTGATGAACGCCGAGGGTTTGTCTTCGGAGCTGTTTTCTCCTCTGGTGAAAACGGTGGGCATTGCCATCATCAGCCGTGTCGGCTCCGACGTGTGCAAGGACGCCGGACAGGCGTCACTGGGATCGCTGGTGGAAATGGGCGGGTCCTTTTGCGCCGTACTGGTGGCGCTGCCGCTGTTCGGAGCGGTCTGGGACATGTTGTCGTCGCTGCTATGATGAAAAAACGAATGATTTGGTGCGTCACGCTGTGTGTGCTGCTGCTTTCTCTTGTGCCGGCCTTCGGAGCGGAAACGGATCTGCCCGACGCCGTGCCCAAACAGGCGGAAGAGGTGTTGGGCGACCTGCCCTCGGAGGGGTTGACGTTTTCTTCCTTGCAGGAGGGACTGAGCCGTCTGTGGGAAACCTTTTGCCAATCCCTTTTCAGCACTTTGCAGGATAATATCAGCAGCGCCATCCTTCTTTTGTCGGTGATCGTTTTGTGCGGGGTGGCGGACGACTGCTTTCAGGCCGCTGGCAACGGGCACATTGCCAACTATGTGCCCATGGTGGGGGCGCTGGTGATCACGCTGATCACGGCGGGCAGCTTTCACTCCATGCTGCGACTGGGGCGGCAGACCATTGAAGAACTGGACGTGTTTGCCAAGGCGCTGCTGCCCACGCTGGCGGCGGCGGTGGCGGCCAGCGGCGGCATCGTCTCGGCGGGAGCCAAGCAGGTATCCACCGTGTTTTTCGCGGAGCTGGTGATCTCTCTCATCCGGGAGTTTCTCATTCCTCTGGTGTGCCTGTATGTGGGCATCGCGGCGGTGGACGCCATGCTGCCCCAGAGCCATCTGAAAAAGATCGGGGACATGATGAAAAAGACCATCAGTTGGATTTTGATCGCGTCGCTGGTGCTGTTTACAGGGTATCTGACGGTGACAGGCGCTGTGACGGGCTCCGCCGACGCGCTTTCCGTGCGGCTGACCAAGTCGGCCATTTCGGCGGCGGTGCCGGTGGTGGGCAGCATCATTTCCGAGGCCACGGACAGCGTGGTGGCGGGAGCCGGCCTTTTGAAAAATTCCATCGGTGTTTTTGGGCTGCTGGTGGTGCTGGGAACGTGTCTGATGCCGTTTCTGGAGCTGGCGGTGCAGTATCTTCTCTATAAAGTCACGTCTTTTTTGGCGGGTATGATCGGCACTCCCTCGCTGGTGGATCTGATCGACGCCCTTGGCAGCGCCTTCGGCCTTGTGCTGGGGATGGCGGGGGCCTGCGCGCTGCTGCTGCTGATCTCCATTATTTCTTCTGTATCGGTGGTGGTGTAGTATGCTGACATTTTTACGCGCCTGGCTGATGAGCGTGATCGCGGCGTCGCTGCTGCTGTCGCTTCTAAATAGCCTCCTGCCGGAGGGCACGCCCCGTACCATTGCCCGGATGACAGGCGGGTTGGTCCTGCTTCTGGTGATTTTGCGGCCGGTGACGCAGCTGGATCTGTCGGGCCTGGACCTGCACTACGGCGCGTGTACCCAGCAGATCAACCAGCAGATCGCCGCCTATCAGGAGGAGAACGAAGCCCAGATGCGGACGATCATAGAACGGCGGACAGCCGAATATATATCAGATAAAGCCCGGCAGCTGGGGCTGACATGTGAAGCCGCCGTGACAGCGGAGGAACAGGAGAGCGGCGTGTTTAGCCCGGTGGGGGCCACGCTCAGTATCGAAAAAAACCAGGAGCTGTCCAATTATATCGCCTCAGAGCTTGGGATCCCGGCGGCGCGGCAGCAGTGGAAAAGCGCGGGCTGAAGGAAAGGTCAAAAAATGGAAGAGATCAAAAAGAAACTGCATGGGCTTGATGTCCTTAAAAAATATAAATGGGCGCTTCTGGTGATCCTGGCAGGGATCGTTCTGATGCTGCTGCCCTCGCTGGGCTCTTCCGCAAAGACCAAAGAGCAGGCGGACACCTACAACGCGGACACGTTTTCCTTAGAAGAACAGGAGAACAAAATGGCCGCCACGCTGGGGAAGATGGGCGGCGTGGGAAAGGTGCAGGTGATGCTGACGCTGAAAAGCGGTACAGAGCTGCATCTGGCGGAGGACACCGACGAGCAGAGCGGCAGCAGTTCCAAGAGCAAAACAGAAACTGTGATACTCAGCCGCGGCAGCGGCTCGCAGGATATTGTGGTGACAAAGCGTATCTACCCGGAGTACCAGGGCGCGGTGGTGGTGTGCCAGGGTGCGGACGCGCCCAGCGTGCGCCTGGCAGTTACCGAAGCGGTGCGGGCACTGACAGGACTGAGTACCGATAAAATATCCGTGGTCAAATGGAATCCATAAATCATAGGAGGAATGTCATATGAAACAAGTCTGGAAACGCCGGGCCGTGGTGGGTTCGGTACTGCTGCTGGTGTGCGTGGCGGTATATCTGAACTGGCGGTATACCGACAAGGTGCAGGAATCTTCCAAGGTGCTGGGCCAGTCCCAGTTGGTCAGCTCGCAGAAGGGCGGTACGGCTGCGGGAGATGATGCCGCCGCAGCCACCGGCGGCAGCGATTACTTTGCCACCGCGCGTCTCAACCGCAAGCAGGCCCGTGACAACGCCATCGGGCTGCTGGATGAGGCCAAGGTGGATGCCAATGCCGATGCGGCCACAAAGAACAAGGCGGCCGAGACGCTGCAGGTGCTGGCGGCCTATACGGTGTCGGAATCCCAGATCGAAAGTCTGGTCACGGCCAAGGGCTATGCGGACTGTGTGGCCTTTATGGGCGACGACAGCGTCAGCGTGGTCGTGGGCGATGCCGATGGGCTGGATGCGCAGGATGTGGCAAAAATCAAAGACATCGTCATCGGCGAAACCAATTACAAAGCCGATCAGATCAAGATCATGGAAGCAAATTAGTAGTTGTATTTTTTCGTGAAAATGGTATAATAAGCCGTATAGTCAGTATCACAAATGAAAACGACAGTGAGGAGATTTTCAAATCATGGCTGATAGCAAAGAATATATGTCCCATGACGAGAATATGGGCAGTATCAATATATCCGAAGATGTTGTGGCGTCCATCGCGTCCGCCGCTGCCACGGAAGTGGAAGGCGTGGGCGGTATGCTGAGCGGCAACGTATCCGACCTTGTGGGCGGGAAGAAGATGACCGCCCGGGGCGTCCGCGTGGAAATGGACGACGAGGGCATCGTGGTGAATCTGTTCATCACCATCCGTTTCGGCTGCGCCATTGCCGATGTGGCGGCCAAGGTGCAAAACGCGGTCTATGCCGCGCTGGAGGGAATGACCGGCTTTGAAGTTCACGCGGTGAATGTTCATGTGGGCGGCATTTGCTTTGACTGATCGGTGAGATGAGTAGAGAGAAAAGGAAATAAACATATGACACGCAACACAGCAAGAGAAATCGCCACCCACCTGGCCTATGAGCTGAGCTTTACAGAACTCCCTGTGGAGGGGCTGCTGGAGCAGCGGCTCAGCGAAGAGGGCTTTGCCGCCCTCGCCGCCGAGTGCGAGGCGTATGCCGAAGTACCAAACCCCAAGCAGAAGACGTATATCTGCACTTTGGTCAAGGGCGTGGCGGAACACGCCGTGGAACTGGATACCTACATTGAGAAATACGCCAAGGGCTGGCGGTTTGAACGCATTTCCCTGGTGGCGTCGGCGATCATGCGTGTGGCGATGTACGAGATCATGTATATGCCTGACATTCCCCATGGTGTTGCCATCAACGAGGCGTTGGAGATTGCCAAAAAGTATGAAACACCGGAAGTGGTTCGGTTCATGAACGGTATTCTGGGCAGCTTTGTCCGGGAAGAAGTGAAAGAATGATTCATGAAACAGGCAGAGCAGCTGGCTCTGCCTGTTTTTAACTCTCTTTAGTGAGTTCCGCAAAAGGGGAACAAATGGCTACCCGCTTTGCGGGAGAGGTTGAATATTTAAATAGAGCCGCACCGATGATAGAATGTGGATGTTCAGGCCACAAAAAACCAAGCAAGACGGTGAAGCTCTATGGCGGATCGTTTAGCACACAGAAAGTGGATATGCAAATATCATATTGTATTTACACCAAAAAACAGAAGAAAAACAGATTATTGGGAATGAGAGAAGATATACGAGATATCATTAGGGACTTATGTAAGCGGAAAGGTGTGGCGATCTTAGAGGGACATACAATGCCAGATCATATTCATTTGCTGCTGTCGATCCCACCAAAGGATTCGGTGCCAGGTTTCATGGGGTATTTGAAGGAGAAAAGTGCGATGATGATATTTGAGCGTCAAGCAAATTTGAAATAAAAATACGGCAACAGCCACTTTTGAGCAACAGGGTATTATGTGGGCACAGTAGGTTTACAAGAGAAAGCCTTGAGGAAGTATATCAAAGAACAAGAGAAACAAGATCAGATTGAGGATAAGGTTAGCGCCAAAGAGTACGAAAACCCTTTTAAGGGTAATGCGAGGTAATCAGTCCAAAATGGCTAAAACATAGTGAAAGCAGCGTCTTTTAGGCGCTGGCCGCACTATGCCCCTATGGGGCTTTCAAGCACCCCATTCAGGGGTGGTCTTGACTATACAAGGACGGGAGGAAGAAAGTGGACGAACAGCAAAAGATATATGAAGTATCCGAGGTAAACGGCCTCATCAAGGAATTAATGGACGGCACGGCGCCGCTGCAGCACATCATGATCCGCGGTGAGCTGTCCAACTATAAAATTTATCCCTCCGGGCACCACTATTTTACGCTGAAGGACGGCGAGGGTTCACTGCGGTGCGTGATGTTCCGCAGCAGTGCCGCCCATTTGAAGTTCCGCCCGGAAAGCGGCATGAAGGTGGTGGCCACGGGGCGCATCACCGTGTTTCCCCGTGACGGCGCCTATCAGCTCTATTGTACGCAGCTCTCCGCCGATGGCATCGGCGATCTGTATGTGGCTTTTGAGCAGCTCAAAGAACAGCTGCAGCGGGAGGGGCTGTTTGACCCCGCCCACAAGAAGCTGCTGCCGCCTTACCCCCAGCGCATCGCCATCATCACCTCGTCGGCGGGTGCGGCGGTACACGACATGATCCGTATTCTGCGGCGGCGTTATCCCGTTGCCAAGGTGCTGCTGCTGCCGGTGCGGGTGCAGGGCGCGGAAGCGCCGCCGGAGATCGTGGGCGCCCTGCGCTACGCCAATCGCTGGAAGATAGCGGATGTGATTATTACCGGCCGGGGCGGCGGTTCTCTGGAAGATCTCTGGGCCTTTAACGACGAGCGGGTGGCCCGGGCCATCTATGACTCGGAGATCCCCGTGATCTCGGCGGTGGGCCATGAGCCCGACGTGACCATCGCGGACTTTGTGGCCGACCGGCGGGCGTCTACGCCCTCCAACGCGGCGGAGATCGCGGTGCCCGATCAAAGCGAGCTGCTGCGATACTTACAAAGCGCCCGTCTGCGTCTTTTGCAGGCGGAGAGCCGCCAGCTGGCGGCGCGGCAGGAAAAACTCAAGGCCCTGCGGGAAAAGCGGGTCTTGCAGGATCCGCTGGCCTTTTTGCAGGATAAGCGCCTTTTGCTGGATTATACGCAGCAAAAACTGGTATCATCTACCAAGGAACAGCTGGCAGTGCATCGCCACCGCTTCGGCCGTCTGGCCGCTTCGCTGGACGCGTTGAGCCCGCTGAAGGTGCTGGGCCGTGGCTATGCCATGGTGCAGACTGAGAGTGGGCAGGTGGTCAAAACCAGTGAGCAGGTGTCGCCGGGAGACGGACTTCGGGTGCGCCTGGGACAGGGCACACTGCGGTGTACCGTCCGTGAGAAAGAATAAAGGAGAAGACAGCATGGCAACAAAAAGCTTTGAAGAGAATATGAAGCGGCTGGAAGAGATCGTCAGCCATTTGGAGCGTGGTGACGCCCAGCTCAGCGAATCGCTGGCACTGTTTGAAGAGGGCACCCGTCTGGCAGCCGCCTGCGGCACGATGCTGGATCAGGCGGAGCAGCAGGTGGTGCAGCTGTCCAGGGGCGCAGGCGGCGCCCCAGTGGAAGCAACCTTTGCAAGCGAGGAGGATGCCCATGAATAATACGGATTTTAGAGCACGCTATGAGATGTATCAGCAGGCGGTGGAGGCGTATCTGGGCGGTCTTTTCACAGAGGACAAGCCCTACGGCAAGCTGTATGAGTCCATGCGGTACAGCCTTCTGGCCGGCGGCAAGCGGCTGCGCCCGGTACTGACGCTGGAGTTTGCCCACCTGGGCGGACTGGACTGGCAGCTGGCGATCCCCTATGCCTGCGCCCTGGAATTGGTGCATACCTATTCCCTGATCCATGACGATCTGCCCTGTATGGACGATGACGATCTGCGCCGGTGCAAGCCCACCAACCATAAGGTCTACGGCGAGACGGTGGCTGTTCTGGCGGGTGACGCCTTGCAGCCGGAGGCTTTCCGCCTGATCCTGGATGCGCCGTGTATGTCGGCTGCCTCCCGCCTGGAGGCGGCACGCCTTTTGTCCCGTGCCAGTGGGGCAAACGGGATGGTAGCGGGCCAGATGCTGGATACGGTGTGCAGCGTTGGGGACGAGGCGGGGCTGACGGAGCTCAACCGTCTCAAGACCGGTGTGATGATCAGCGCGGCGGTGGAGTTGGGCTGCATTGCGGCCTCCATGCCCGGACGTATGCGTGTCAAAGCACTGGATTATGCCGCAAATATCGGCCGTGCCTTCCAGATCCGCGACGATATGCTGGATGTGACGGGCAATGAGGCGGTGTTCGGCAAGCCCATCGGCTCTGACAGGGAAGAGGGCAAAGTCACCTTTGTGGATGTCATCGGGCTCGATGGCTGCGACAGAGAAGTGGCGGCGTGCACAGAAGCGGCCAAGGCGTCTGTGTCTGACTGGGCCGACCATGAATTTTTGTGTGATCTGGCAGATATGCTGGGCTCCCGTGACAAATAAAAAATCATCATGTTTAAAATAAAAAAGCGGCAGACGAGGGATCGTTTGCCGCTTTTTTTCCCGCTCCATAAGGAAAAAACAGAGACAGCCCCGGCGCGACGCACGCATTTTGGCATTTTTGTATATACAGAATATGTTGTATATTTTGAAAATTGTGATATAATGATGAATCACTAAACAGTGGCGCAGTATCCTAGTCAGATCTGTCGTCTACAAAGAAGGGCCTAAAAATCCTTTAAAGGGCACAACTGTGAAGCCTCTGGTGCCTGCTTCTTACGCCCAGTTTGGGGTGGGTGCTGGAGGAAGGCGCGGATTTCCGCGCCTGCGAATGTAGGGCGCTCTCCAATGGCATGGAGGACCCGACCCTGCACTTGTGGAGACCTGCTGTTGTGCACAGGCGTACTCCCTTTGTGGTAAACGCGCTGTGTACGAGGCAGATTGAGAACCTGCAATGCGGTGCTACCCGGCCAATGGCCGCGAACGCTGTGTGCAGAGTAGCCTGCCTTGCGTGGGGTGGGTGGATAGAGGAGCCAAAGTGCCGATTCTCCGGCCAGAGAAAGAGCACTATTCTCTTGAAACCCTTTCTGCAAAAGAGGCTAAGAGACGACGTGACTGCAGTGGAAATCACCTAGGCTGTCCTTGCGGGGCATGAGGGAGATTGCAGTGCGGACTAAGTGGCAGTCGGGTCCCACAGAGGGTAACCCTGTGGTATAGCACTGAAAGGGAAACCGCCTGGTCGGCAACGAGAGGTGTGTTATGGGGAAAGCCAACCCGTACCTAAGCCGTAAGATTTATCCCTGATGCTGCCGCTGTTTAGTACAAAATGATATTGAATACGTCAAAACGATAAGGAGTTCTTCTTTGGATAAGGAAGTAAAAAAGAAAAAAAAGAGCGAACACAGTGACCATCACTGGGTAGTGCGTGTCTTTTTAATTTCCGTGTCGCTGTCGGCTGTGCTGAGCTTTTTGTCCTCCACAGCGCTGACAGATGCCGGCTACGCGGCGGCTTTTTTGGTGCTGGCGCTGTTTATCGGCCTTGGTATTTTGTTTGACATGGTGGGCGTGGCGGTAACAGCTGCGGATCCGCGTCCGTTTCACTCTATGGCGGCTCATAAGGAAAAGGGCGGCCGGGAGGCCATCCGCCTTTTGACCAGCGCCAACAGGGTCAGCAGCTTCTGCAACGACGTGGTGGGCGATATCTGCGGGATCGTCAGCGGTTCCACCGCGGCGGTGATCGTGACGCGATTGCAGCAGAGCTTCAACACTTCTTCGGTGCTGATCTCCATCGGCATTACGGCGCTGATCTCCGGACTGACCATCGGCGGCAAGGCGCTGGGTAAAAGCGTGGCCATCGGAGACAGTACAGCAGTGGTCTACCGTGTGGCAAAGATCATGCACGCGCTGCATCTTTTCCGCTAAGCGGTATTTTTTCAAACCAATGTGACGGAGATTGATTACTTTGATATTAGATAGAATAGAACGTCCGGAGGATGTGCGGCGGCTCAATGACATCCAGTCCCGCCAGCTCTGCGACGAATTGCGGAACTTTCTCATTGAGAAGGTATCCCGTACCGGAGGACATCTGGCCTCCAATCTTGGCGTGGTGGAGCTGACGGTGGCCATTCACCGTGTCTTTGATACATCCCGCGACCGTCTGGTGTTCGACGTGGGGCATCAGTGCTATGTCCATAAGGCGCTGACCGGCAGGCAGGGCCTCTTTGACACGCTGCGGCAGTTTGAGGGCCTTTCCGGTTTCCCCAAACCCCATGAGAGCCAGCACGACGCGTTTATCGCGGGACACGCCTCCAACGCGGTGTCTGTGGCGCTGGGAATGGCCCGGGCCCGCACGCTGCAAAAAGAGAACTATCATGTGCTGGCCCTGGTTGGTGACGGCGCCATGGGCGGCGGCCTCAGTTTTGAGGGCCTCAATAACGCCGGAGCCTCCGGTGAGCCGCTTATTGTGATTCTCAACGACAACGGTATGTCCATCAACCGCAACGTAGGGGCTCTTTCCAAGCATCTGGCCCAGATCCGCACCCGGCCGGAGTATTATGATTTCAAAAAATGGTATCGTACGGTCACTGGCAGCACGGAGGCGGGCAAAAAGATCTACCGCGTCAGCCACAAGGTGAAGGAGGCACTGAAAAAATCTGTGATCCCCGGCAGTACCTTCTTTGAAGAGATGGGCTTTACTTATATGGGCCCGGTGGACGGCCACGATGTGGAAAAATTGACGGATATGCTCCGTTGGGCCAAGGAAATGCGTTGCCCGGTGCTGCTCCATGTCAATACGGTGAAGGGGAAAGGCTATCCCTTCGCGGAAAAAAATCCCGGTCAGTTCCATGGCGTGGTGCCATTTGACCCGCTCAGCGGAAAGATGCTGTCAGAATCGACCCCCTCTTTTTCCTCCGTTTTTGGGGAAACGATGATGGAACTGGCGCGGAAGGATGAGCGCCTTTGCGCCATTACGGCCGCCATGGCAGACGGCACAGGCCTAACGGATTTCGCGCGGCGGTATCCACAGCGCTTTTTTGATGTGGGCATTGCGGAGGGACACGCCGTCAGTATGGCGGCGGGCATGGCCAAGCAGGGAATGCGGCCGGTTTTCGCGGTGTATTCCAGCTTTCTTCAGCGTGGTTTTGATATGATGATCCACGACGTGGCGCTCAGCGATCTCCATGTGGTTTTCGCAGTGGACCGCGCGGGACTGGTGGGCGCGGATGGAGAGACTCATCACGGCTGTTTTGACACGCTGTATCTGTCCCAGATCCCTCATATGACAGTACTGTGTCCCAGCAATTTCGCGGAGCTTCGCTATATGCTCTCTATAGGGGTGGAGGAACTCTCTGGTCCTGTGGCCGTCCGGTATCCCCGGGGCGGGGAGGGACGGTACAAGGATGTCTCCGGCCGCGCGGACATCGTGGAGCTGCGCTCCGGCGGGGATATTACGCTTTTCTCTTACGGTACGTTGGTGAACCCGCTGCTGGACGCGGCGGACAAGTTGGCGGAGCTGGGGATCTCGGCCTCGGTGCTGAAGCTCAACTGCATTGCGCCGCTGAATACACAGGTGATCGCGCAGGCGGTACGCAAGACCCGGCGCCTTCTGGTGCTGGAGGACTGCATAGGCGTTGGCTGTGTGGGCCAGCGGATTGCGGCCATTCTGGCGCAGGAAGGCATTGCGCCGGATCGGCTGATTTTGAAGAATTTAGGGACTTCTTTTGCGTCTCAAGGCAGCGTCAACCAGCTGCGGCACGCGTTTGGCTTGGATGCCGAAGGCGTTGTGACATCGGTTTTGGAGGTATGCCATGAAGGGCAAAACAAGGCTTGACGTTCTTTTGGTGGAGCGTGGATTACAGGAAAACCGTCAGAAGGCGCAGGCCACGATCATGAGCGGTTTGGTGTTTGTAGATGGACAGCGGGTGGACAAGGCCGGCACGGCGGTTTTGCCGGAGGCATCCGTTGAGATCCGGGGCCATACGCTGCGCTATGTGAGCCGCGGCGGTCTGAAGCTGGAAAAGGCCATGACCACCTTTGGCCTGACGCTGGAGGGAAAAGTCTGCGCCGATATCGGCGCTTCCACCGGCGGTTTTACGGACTGTATGTTGCAAAACGGCGCCCAAAAGGTCTATGCAGTGGACGTGGGTTACGGCCAGTTGGACTGGAAGCTGCGCAACGACCCGCGCGTGGTGTGCATGGAGCGCACCAATGCCCGCTATCTGACAAGGGAGCAGATTCCCGTCCCGCTGGACTTTGCCTCAATCGACGTGTCGTTTATCTCACTGAAGCTGATTTTTCCGGCGCTTTTTCAGCTTTTGAATGAAGATGGACACATCGCCTGCCTTATCAAGCCTCAGTTTGAAGCGGGGCGTGAAAAAGTAGGCAAAAAAGGTGTGGTACGCGACCCGTCGGTGCACCTGGAAGTGCTGGAAAATTTCATGGTACATGCAAAGGAATCTAACTTTACAGTACTTGGCGTTACTTATTCTCCCATCCGCGGGCCGGAAGGGAATATCGAATATCTGGGGTATTTGAAAAAGGGGCTGAGTGAAGAGCAGCGGAAGATGGATCTGGCGGCTGTTGTCAATGCGTCCCACGGTGATTTGAAAGACTGAGAAGGAACGACCATGAAAAAAGTGATTTTATGTCCCAATCCATACCGCGACAATGAGCTGACCGTGGCAAAGTGCGCCAAGACTTTGTTGGAGAGCTGCGGCTTTCAAACGGTGGTTTGCCTTCCGTTCCACCGGGATGGCTATGGCAATGAACTGGGCGTTTCCATCGTGCAGCTGCAGCAGGAGATCAAATCTGCCGATATGCTCATTTCCTTCGGCGGCGACGGTACCATTTTACATCTGGCAAAAGCGGCGGCCATCCATTCGGTGCCTGTACTGGGCATCAATATGGGCAGCCTGGGCTTCATGACGGAGCTGGAGGGCAACGAGGTGGAGCAGCTGCGAGATCTGGCCAAATGGGATTTCAACGTGGAATCCCGCATGATGCTGGACGTTAGCGTGATCCGGGGCAATCACCAGGTCTATTCCAACATAGCGCTCAATGACGCTGTTATATCAAAGGGAGCGGTAGCAAGGGTTGTAAGGCTGGATATCTTTACAGAAGAGGGGAAGCTGACCAAGGTGTGCGGCGACGGAGCCATTGTCAGTACGCCCACCGGCTCCACAGGCTATTCCATGGCGGCGGGCGGCCCTATTGTGGAGCCAACGGCCCGGAACCTGGTTCTGACGCCCATTTGCGCGCATTCTTCCCGTTCTATTTCATATGTGCTCTCGCCCGATCATGTAATTACGGTGGAGACAGCGGACGCCAACCGCAAATTTGTTTATCTGTCAGTAGACGGCGGACGGGCCTTTTCGCTGAAGAATGGGGATCAGGTGCGGATCGGCAAATCCCGTTTTGATACCAAGCTGGTACGGCTAAGCAAGCGGAGTTTTTGTGAAATTTTGGATAAAAAAATGATGATGGGAGAAGGCAGGCATGAAAAATGAACGGCAGAAGCAGTTGCTTCAGATCATTTCCGAAGAGAGTATCGAGACCCAGGAACAGCTCCTGTCCCGGCTAGAAGATCGGGGGATCCGCAGCACCCAGGCCACCGTTTCCCGGGACATCAAAGAGCTGCATCTCATCAAGGAGCCCAATGGTCGGGGCAACTATCACTATGCGGTTTCGGGCCATAAGACAAGACTGAACTTTGCGGACAAACTCCGCACCATTTTTAGAGAGAGCGTCATCAGTGTGGATTTTGCCCAGAGCATTGTGGTCATTAAGACCATGCCGGGCCTTGCCAATGCGGCTGCCGCGGCGCTGGACGGCATGGAGATCACCTATATGGTGGGTACGCTGGCCGGCGACGACACGGCCATTTTGATCATGCGGGATCTGGATTCCGCCGCGGATTTTTGCGAGGAAATCAAAGAAATGCTGCATTGACAGTTTTCTTGTAAGAGGTGTGTGGTATGCTGCAACTGCTTCACATTGAGAATATTGCCATTATTGAGCGGGCAGAGATCACGTTTCTGCCCGGTTTCAATGCGCTCACCGGTGAGACAGGCGCCGGAAAATCCATTGTCATTGACTCCCTCAGCGCGGTGCTGGGCCAGCGCACCTCCAGGGATCTCATCCGGACAGGCGCGGACAAGGCTTTTGTCAGCGCGGCGTTCAGTGGAGTGCCTGCGCTTGCGTCCCTTGCTGAAAACGGACTGGAGAGGGATGAAGAGGGCAGCCTGCTGCTGCAAAGAGAGATTTCCAATGACGGCAAAAATACCTGCCGCATCAACGGACGGCCTGTGACGGTGTCCCAGCTGCGGGCAGTGGGCAACGAGCTTTTAAATATTCACGGCCAGCACGACGGACAGCAGCTGCTGGACGAGGAGCAGCATGGCGTCTATCTGGATCGCTTTGGTTTGGTGGAGAACTTGAAGCAGCCTTATGAAGAGGCTTATCGGACCATGACCGGCCTGCGGGATAAAATCCGTTCGCTCCGAATGGACGAGGCGGAAAAGGCCCGGAAGGTGGATACGTTGCGCTTCCAGATCGAGGAACTGGAGCGGGCTGCCATCAAAGTAGGGGAGGAAACGGAACTCACAGCCCGGCGGGAGCTGCTCCGCAACAGTGAAAAGTTTATTTCCGCCGTGGGTGGCGCGGACTATTACCTCAACGGCGACGAAAATCATGACGGCGCGCTGAGCCAGCTGCGGGAGGCCCAGTCGTCTATTTCCGGAGCCAAGAATCTGGGTGACTCCTTTTTGGATCTCTTCAACCGGTTGGAATCACTGTACAGTGAAGTATATGACCTTGCCGACACAGTGCGGGATATGAAGGACGGCTTTGACTTCTCTCCGACGGAATTGGATCGCATTGAAGGCCGCCTTGACCAGCTTTACCGGCTGAAAAAGAAGTACGGTGCCTCCGAAGAGGATATGCTGGATTATCTGGAGCGGTGCCGCAAGGAGCTCAATGCCATCGAGTATGCGGACGATACGCTGGCACGGCTGACCAAGGAACTTTCGGGCGCCGAAAAAGAGGCGAAAAAGCGGGCGAAAGCTCTTTCGGAGGCCCGCAAAGCGGCGGCTCTGGAGTTGGAAAAACGCATTTTGTCTGAATTAAAGCAGTTGGACATGGGGAGAATACAGTTCAGCATCAGTATCACAGAAAAAGAACTGGATGTCTTCGGTATGGATCAGGTGCGGTTTTTGATGTCCGCCAACATGGGCGAAGAACTGCGGCCCATCCATCGGATTGCCTCCGGCGGCGAGTTGGCCCGCATTATGCTGGCGATGAAAAATGTGCTGGCGGAGCAGGATCAGGTGGGAACGCTGGTGTTCGACGAAGTGGACACAGGTGTGTCGGGCCGTGCCGCGCAGAAGGTGGCGGAAAAAATGGCCCGCATTTCCCGAAACAAACAGGTGCTGTGCGTGACCCATCTGCCCCAGCTGGCGGCGATGGCGGATACCCACTTTTCCGTGGAAAAGGGAGAAGCCGGCGGCCGCACTTATACCAAGGTGCAGTGTCTCACGCGGGAGCAGCGTCGGCAGGAGTTGGCGCGCCTGACAGGCGGCAGCCATGTGTCGGCCACTATGCTATCCGGCGCAGAGGAATTGCTGACGGAAGCGGAGTCATTTAAAAATTCCTTGAAACAGGTTGACAAAATCTGAAACATTTCCTATAATTGTCTCAGTAAAAGTGCATATGCCACAGCGAGGAAGGGAAGAAGTACCAATTTCACGCCTGCAAAGAGAAGTCCCGGTTTGGTGAAAGGGGCAGAGGAGCGAACTTGCGAATACATCCCGGAGCAGCCTTCTGAAACGCCGCAGCTTTACCGCGCAGTAGGAGTGTGTCGGGTTCGCCCGTTATCGCGATAGGGTATGACAGTACCCGATGAGGCTGCCGCCGCGAGACGGCAGTAAATAGAGGTGGTACCGCGATATATGTCGCCCTCTGTCCTGCGTGACAGAGGGCGTTTTTTGCACTCTGCCGCATGGAATAAACGCAGAAAATGGCAAAAAGCAGACGGAAAGGAACAAAAAAGATGGAAATTTATGAAGAACTAGTGGCACGGGGCCTGATTGCTCAGGTAACCAATGAAGAAGAGATCCGTGAAATGATCAACAATGGCAAGGCGACATTCTATATCGGCTTTGACTGCACGGCTGATTCTCTCCACGTGGGGCATTTCATGGCCCTTTGTCTGATGAAGCGGCTGCAAATGGCAGGCAACAAGCCCATCGCGCTCATTGGCGACGGAACCACCCTGATCGGCGACCCCTCCGGTCGTACGGATATGCGCCAGATGCTCACCCCCGAGGTCATCAAGTACAATGCCGAGTGTTTCAAACGCCAGATGGAGAAGTTTATCGACTTTTCTGATGATAAGGCTCTGATGCTCTATAACTCCGAATGGCTCAAGCCTCTGAACTATATTGAAATGCTGCGTGAAGTGGGCGCCTGCTTCTCGGTGAACAATATGCTGCGGGCCGAGTGCTACAAGCAGCGCATGGAAAAGGGTCTGAGCTTCCTGGAGTTCAACTACATGATCATGCAGAGCTACGACTTCTACTACATGTTCCAGCATTACGGCTGCAACATGCAGTTCGGCGGCAACGACCAGTGGTCCAATATGCTGGGCGGTACCGAGCTGATCCGCCGCAAGCTGGGCAAGGACGCTCACGCCATGACCATCACGCTGCTTTTGAACAGCGAGGGCAAAAAGATGGGCAAAACCGCTTCCGGCGCTGTGTGGCTGGACCCCAACAAGACCTCTCCTTTCGAGTTCTATCAGTACTGGCGCAACGTGGATGATGCGGATGTGCTCAAGTGCATCCGGATGCTGACGTTCCTGCCGTTGGAGGAGATCGACAAGATGGACGGCTGGGAAGGCTCTCAGCTCAACGATGCCAAGGAGGTTCTGGCTTTTGAACTGACCAAGATGGTTCACGGAGAAGAAGAGGCCAAGAAGGCAAAAGAGGCTTCAAAGGCTCTGTTTTCCGGCGCCGGCAGCTCGGAGCATATGCCCACCACGGAACTGACCAACGACGATCTGGGCGGTGGCCAGATCAACATTTTGAACCTGCTGGTGAAGTGTGAGCTGTGCGCCAGCAAGGGCGAGGCACGGCGGCTGGTGCAGCAGGGCGGCATCGTGGTCAATGACAAGAAAGTGGAATCCATTGAGGAAGTCTTTGGCTGTGAGCAGTTTACGGGCGATGGCCTTGTGATCCGCAAGGGCAAAAAAGTCTATCACCGCGCCGTGATGGTGTGAGAAGGCAACTGAAAGTACGATATTCATAAAAGTGCGAAAGCCGCAGCCGGAAGGCAGCGGCTTTCGCGGGACATGCGGGAATTTAAGAGGGAACGATCTGTTTGAAAAAAGGCAAAATGAGGGGATGATTCCTTCGGAGGGAAAGAAGCCGTTGAATAAATGCTGAATGTGTATTATAATTATCTCTTACGAAGCTTTATTTCACTGCATAAAAAAATCCAAAATAAGATGGTTGAATGATGAAAACAAGAGATTTTTACTATGATCTGCCGCCCGAGCTGATCGCTCAGACGCCCATCGAGCGGCGGGACGCCTCCCGGCTGCTGGTGCTGAATAAAGAAACAGGGGAGCGGGAACACCGCCACTTTTATGATCTGCCTTCCTATCTGCAAAAGGGAGATTGCCTGATCCTCAATGATTCCCGGGTGCTGCCCGCCCGCCTTCTGGGCCAGCGGCTGCCGGGCGGCGGTGCCTGCGAGGTACTGCTGTTGATCGACCGGGGGGATAAGGTGTGGGAGTGCCTGGTGCGTCCGGGTAAGAAAATGCGTCCCGGCGCACGCTTGACCTTTGGCAACGGGGAACTCACCGCGGAGGTGGTGGAAGAGGTGTCTGGCGGCAATCGCCTGGTGCGCTTCCACTATGAGGGTATTTTCCTGGAAGTGCTGGAGCGCCTTGGCAAGATGCCTCTGCCGCCTTATATCAAGGAAGAACTGCAGGACAAAGAGCGTTATCAGACGGTATATTCCAAAGTCAGCGGTTCGGCGGCGGCGCCCACGGCAGGACTGCATTTTACCAAAGACCTGCTGGAGCAGATCGCCGCCATGGGCGTTGGCATAGGGTATGTCACGCTGCATGTAGGGCTGGGTACCTTCCGCCCGGTAAAAGAGGACGAAATCACCCAGCATGAGATGCACAGTGAATACTGCGTGATTCCGGCGGAAACGGCTGACCTGATCAACCGCACCAAACAAAGCGGCGGCCGTGTTATCTGTGTGGGAACCACCTCCTGCCGCACACTGGAATCCTGGGCGGAGGAAGACGGCACTGTGCGGCCAAGCGCTGGCTGGACGGATATCTTTATCTATCCCGGCTATCGCTTCAAGGTGATGGATTGTCTTGTGACCAATTTCCACCTGCCGGAATCCACACTGGTGATGCTGGTCTCGGCGCTTGCGGGGCGGGAGCACATTCTCTCTGCATACGAAGAGGCTGTACGGGAAAAATACCGCTTTTTCAGTTTTGGCGATGCCATGTTTATCCACTGAGCGCAAAGGAGACAACTATGTTCAAAGTAATCAAGAAGCAGGGGCACGCCCGCCGGGGCGAGTTTTCCTGCGCCCACGGCGGCACAGTGCAGACTCCTGTGTTTATGAATGTGGGCACCCAGGGCGCCATCAAAGGCGGCTTGAGCGCTTTTGATCTCAAGGACATCGGCTGCCAGATCGAACTGTCGAACACCTATCATCTGCATCTGCGCCCCGGCGACGATGTGGTGCGGGAGATAGGCGGCCTGCACCGCTTTATGAACTGGGACGGTCCGATCTTGACGGACAGCGGCGGGTTTCAGGTGTTCTCCCTGGCTACGCTGCGTACCATCAAGGAAGAGGGCGTGACCTTTGCCTCCCACATTGATGGACACCGGATCTTTATGGGGCCGGAGGAGAGCATGCGGATCCAATCTCATCTGGGCTCGGACATTGCCATGGCGTTTGACGAGTGCGTGGAAAATCCCGCCACCTATGAATACGCCAAGGATTCCTGCGAGCGGACGCTGCGCTGGTTGCGGCGCTGCAAGGCAGAGCATGACCGGCTCAACACTTTGCCGGACACGGTGAACCCGGGACAGATGCTCTTTGGCATCAACCAGGGCGCCACATTCCCAGATCTTCGCATCTGGCATATGCAGCAGATCGCTCAGATCGACTGCGAAGGCTTTGCCATCGGCGGACTGGCGGTGGGGGAGCCTATAGAGGTCATGTATCAGATCATTGATGCGGTGGAGCCTTATATGCCGACGGAAAAACCCCGCTATCTGATGGGTGTGGGGACACCGTCAAATATCATCGAGGGCGTGGCCAGAGGTGTGGATTTCTTTGACTGCGTGATGCCGGCCCGCAACGCCCGCCATGGGAAACTCTTTACCTGGCAGGGGACCGTAAATATCAAAAATGCCCGGTATAAGACGGATGACCGTCCCATTGACGAGGCGTGTGACTGCCCGGTGTGCCGCGGCTTCAGCCGCGCCTATCTGAGACATCTTTTTATGGCGGAGGAAATGCTGGCCATGCGTCTTGCGGTCATGCACAATCTGTATTTTTATAACCGGCTGATGCGTGAGATCCGGGATGCCATCGATCAGGATACGTTTGATGCGTTCCGGCAGGAATACAGCGAAAAACTATCCCGCCGCGTTTGAAAACAATTTGTGAAACCACTTGCAAAAAACACGTTGACTCTGTATAATAACCATATTATTTGTAAAAAGGAGATTCTTGACCTATGGGAACATCCTCTATTGTTTTACTTGTTCTAATGATTGCTATTTTCTATTTCCTGCTGATCCGCCCCGAAAACAAGCGGAAAAAGCAGGCGGAGGAAATGCGC
This sequence comes from Oscillibacter sp., assembly GCA_034933545.1. Classification (GTDB taxonomy): domain Bacteria; phylum Bacillota; class Clostridia; order Oscillospirales; family Oscillospiraceae; genus Vescimonas. The sequence goes on along the minus strand of JAYFNH010000003.1, from coordinate 223,624 downwards.
AGCAGCCTGAAAAAGGGCGACTATATCACCACCATCGGTGGCATTTACGGCCGCGTCGTTACGGTAACTGATCGCACGATCGTCATTGAGACCAGCGAGGATCGTGTCCGTATGGAATTCATCAAGTCCGCTGTGGCGACCGTTGGTACACTGGACGAGCAGGCCACTGCGGCAGCTCGCCCCACCAAGAAGTCCAAGGACGATACCAAGGAAGAACTGAAGGCGGAGGAAAAGACCTCTGACGACAGCGATGCTTCTGCCGAGAGCGAAAGCAAGACGGAAGAACAGGAATAAAAATCGAATAAAAACACCTCTCTCGAATATGCTTGAGTAAGCAGTTCGGGGGAGGGTTTTTTATGCCTGAAACAAAACAGATGAAAAATCCGTTTGGAAAACAAATATGGATCGGCCTTTTGGCCGCCGTGGTGTTGAGCCTGCTGTTTCTTGGCATCGGCGCCATGTTGACCGTGAAGGAAATTCTGCCGGAAGAATCGATGCGCAAGTGGTTGTACGGCTCTTACGGCCTGGCTGTTTTTCTGGGCGCGCGCTATGCGGTGCGGCACTCGGAGGGCGGAACGCTTTTGCCGGCCGCGCTGGTGTCGGCACTGACCTATGCCTTAATCTGGGTGCTGGGTTTGACCGTTTTTGAAAATGGTTCTTTCCGCAACGGCGGCCTGTGGATACTGGCGGCAGTGGCGGCGGGCGGCCTGCTGGCTGGCTTTCTGGGACGGGGGCGAAAAGCGCGCGGAAAGGCAGGGAAAGCCATCCGTAAGAAGAAGGGAAGGGGCGGCTCTTCCAAAAAAGCATGGTAAAAATCACGAAATTGCGAATTGCGGTAAAAAAGCTCTTGACGCGAGAAGAGTAAAGTGTGAAAAAGCCGGAGGTTCTACCTCTGGCTTTTTTGTGGACCAGATATGGTGGCCGAACGCTTTTTAAAACAACATCTTGACATCTGGCCGTACGCTTGCCACCACAATCAGCGCGGTGTTTGCAAGGTTAACATAATGATGTTAACATAATAATTTGACATAATTTACAAAAATAAATAATTTGCCGAAATGTTCTTGCAGAGCAAGGCTTTTTGCAATATATTATGTAATGATAAAAAGTAGATATTCTAAAGAGTGTGCTTGTCTCATAAAATACGATGAGGTGAGTGCCTTTTATGAAGATCCGTACATACAGGCAAAGGATCAAAAAGAACACACCCGGCGCGTCCAAAGAGTTTCAAATGGCGCTGCTGGTGCTATGTGTTTTTTTTATCGTTGGTGCCGGGTTAGGGCGGCTGGGACACGGCTATGTGACGGCTGCCAATAACGAGGAGCTGGCGCGCTATATTTGCACCTATGCAGAGCTGGTGAGCGGCAGCAAAAATGTTGCCGCCAATATTTACAGTGTAGCGCTGCTGTATTTCCGCTATTCTATTTTTTATTTTTTGTTGGGCTTTTTAGCGGCCGGCGTGCTTTTGATTCCGTTTACCTGCGCGGTCCAGGGATTCTTTCTGTCTTTTTCCATCAGCTGTTTTGCTTCATCGCTGGGGAAAGACGGAGTGCTTCTGGCACTTTCCGCTTTTGGGATTCGCTGTCTTTTTACGCTGCCGTGCTGTTTTCTGCTGGCGACCTGGTCGTTTTTGGCCGCTAAAAACAGAAGTACGTTATCTGCCGGCGGTAAAAAGGGCACGAGACTTCCACCGGAATATTTTTGGCGCTTTGTGATTTGTGTGATCGTGTTGTTGGTTGGCAGCGTGTTGGAGCTGTCTGTTGTCCCGCGCCTTTTTTCGCTGGCGCTGGCCAAAATCTGACAGGAGAGGAGCATCTACTTCCTTGACGGACTATATTACCAGTTTTCATACATATCTGGCAGAAGAAAAACACTCCTCGGCCAATACGCTCTGCTCCTATGTCAGGGATTTGACGCAGTTTCAGACCTGGCTGCGGGAGATGGGTGTGCCGGATCTGAAAAAAGTCAAAAAAGACACCGTGGACGATTATATCCTTGTGCTCAAGCGCAAGGGAAAATCACCGGCCACGATTACGCGCTCCATTGCGTCGATCAAGGCGTTTTACAGCTATATGATTGGGGCGGAATTTATGAAATCCAACCCGGCTAAAAACGTGACGGCGGTAAAGGTGGAGCGGAAGTATCCGGAGATTCTGACCAACAAGGAAGTGGAACTCTTTTTGGACCAGCCCCAGTGCGTGGATGAAAAAGGCTTTCGTGACCACGCCATGCTGGAGGTGCTCTATGCCACCGGCATCCGCGTTTCGGAGCTGATCAATCTCAGCGTGTCGGACGTCAATCTCAGCGTGGGCATGATCCATTGCAGCAGCAAGGGCCGTGACCGTCTGATCCCGCTGTATCATACGGCGGTGAAAGCCCTCCAGGATTATCTGCGGGACATTCGCCCCCGCATCGTGGCAGAGGAGGATGAGTCGGCGCTATTCGTCAATATGAACGGCGAACGCATGAGCCGCCAGGGTTTTTGGAAGATCATCAAGTACTACCAGGAGAAGGCCGAGATCAATAAGGATATCACACCGCATATGCTTCGTCACTCCTTTGCGGTCCATTTGTTGGAAAACGGGGCGGATCTGCGGTCCATTCAGGAAATGCTGGGCCACGCGGATATCTCCTCTACGCAGATTTACACCCATGTGGTGGAAAAACAACTCAAGGATGTATATCAGAAGGCACATCCCCGGGCATAGACAGAGATTCCGGAAATGCCGCTCGAAATATCGGGCGGCATTTTGTGTTGCCATTTAAGCGCCTTTTTGATAGAATAGAATATTATGAGGTGGAGGAGCGGCTATGCGGATTCTGGGAATTGACCCGGGCGTTGCCACGGTGGGGTTCGGTGTGATCGACACGGACAACGGCACACAGACCATGGTGCAGTATGGCGCCATCACCACCCGGGCAGGCTTGCCGCTGGCCACGCGCCTGGTACAGATCGGTGACGATATGGAAGAACTGATCCGCCGTTTTAAACCGGATGAGATCTCGGTGGAGGAACTGTTCTTCAGTAAAAATATCACCACAGGCATTGCCGTGGCCCACGGGCGGGGCGTTATTCTTTACACGGCGGAAAAGGCGGGCGTTCCCGTCTATGAATACACGCCCATGCAGGTCAAGCAGGCTGTGGTGGGATATGGCCTGGCGGAAAAGCGGCAGGTGATGGATATGACCCGGCGCCTCTTAAAGCTCAAGGCCATTCCCAAACCGGATGACGCGGCTGACGCGCTGGCTTTGGCTATCTGCCATGCCAGAAGCGTGACCTCTTTGCTGCGCCGCAAGGATCCGGACGTGAAAGAAACCATCTGAAGGAGTTTCGCCTATGTTTTATTACTTGAACGGCACAGTGGCCGTGATAGAGGCCAACCTGGCCGTGATCGACTGCGGCGGTGTGGGATACGCCTGCTCCACCACCAACTACACGCTCTCTCAGCTGAAAAAAGGGGAGAAAGCCAAGCTGTATACTTACCTGCACGTTCGGGAGGATGTGTTCGATCTGTTTGGATTTGCCACGCAGAGCGAGCTGAACAGCTTCAAGATGCTCATTGGGGTATCCGGCGTGGGGCCCAAGGTCGCACTGGCTATTTTGTCCGCCTCCACACCGGGAAATCTGGCGCTGGCCATTGTGACAGGCGACGAAAAGACGTTGACAGCTGCCCCCGGTATCGGGAAAAAAATTGCCCAGCGGATCATTCTGGAACTGAAAGACAAGCTGGCCAAGGAGCAGCAGTCCTTTGCGCCGGACCGCGGAGCTGCGCCGCTGCCGCTTGGCACCGACAAGACGGGAGAGGCCGCCGCCGCGTTGAGCGTGCTGGGCTATACCTCTCAGGATATCGGCACAGCGCTGCGGGGCATTGATATGAGCCTGCCGCTGGAGGAGATCATTCGGCAGGCACTGAAGAAAATGGTGCGGTAAGGTTCTGTAAAACCTTTGCTTTCAAGGACTGATCACAGCAAAAGAATTTAAACAACAAGAACAGGACGTGAGAAATTGAGCATTGATTTTGGAAACGATATTTACGAAGAGCCCCTGGTAGCCTCTACGCTCCTGGCGGAGGATGCCAACGAGGGTTCTCTGCGCCCTCATACATTGCAGGAGTATATCGGGCAGACAAAGGCAAAGGAAAATCTGTCCGTATTCATTGAAGCGGCCAAACGAAGAACGGAGTCACTGGATCACGTACTGCTTCACGGTCCTCCGGGCCTGGGCAAGACCACGCTGGCGGGGATCATCGCCGCCGAGATGGGGGTCAATATTCGGATCACCTCCGGACCGGCCATTGAGAAGGCGGGCGATCTGGCGGCACTGCTGACCAATCTGAATGAAAATGATATTTTGTTTGTGGACGAGATCCATAGGCTCAACCGTGCAGTGGAGGAGATCCTGTATCCCGCCATGGAGGATTATGCCATTGATATCATCATTGGCAAGGGGCCTTCCGCCAACTCCATCCGGCTGGATCTGCCGCATTTCACACTGATCGGTGCTACCACCCGGGCGGGACAGCTGTCCGCGCCGTTGCGGGACCGGTTTGGCGTGACGCTGCGTCTGGAGCTTTACACACCGCAGGAACTGGCGCAGATCGTCACGCGAAGCGCCGGGATTTTGAACGTTCCCATTGAGACGGACGGTGCCATGGAAATTGCCTGCCGGTCACGGGGAACGCCGCGCATTGCCAACCGCATTTTGCGCCGTGTGCGTGACTTTGCCCAGGTGCGGGCTGACGGTGTTATTACCCGCCGGGTGGCGGATGAGGCGCTGCTGGCTCTGGAGATCGACTATCTGGGCCTTGATCCGGTAGACCGGAGGATGCTACGGGCCATTATTGAAAATTACGGCGGAGGGCCGGTAGGCCTTGATACGCTCGCCGCTACCATTGGTGAGGAATCCGTGACACTGGAGGATGTGTATGAACCGTATCTGATGCAGCTGGGCTTTTTGACCAGAACCCCCCGGGGACGCTGCGTGACAAGAAAGGCTTATGAGCACCTTCACATGGACTATCTGGGCCAGGAGCAAATGGAACTTTAAAAAACAATAAAGAGTTATGAGGAGAACAAATATGGGCAAGTTGTTTGGAACGGATGGAATCCGAGGCGTCGTGGGAGAAAATTTGACGGCGGAATTGGCCTATCAGGTGGGGCAGGCTGTGACGGTGGTGCTGTCCGAAGAAAAGGGGAGAACACCGGTCATCGCCATCGGAAAGGATACACGGATCTCCTCGGACATGCTGGAGTTGGCGCTGATGGCCGGTATCTGCTCCATGGGCGGCGACGTGATGCCTTTTGGCACCGTTCCCACTCCTGCGGTAGCGTTTTTGACGGTGCAGGAGGGCGCGGATGCCGGTATCGTCGTGTCCGCTTCCCACAATCCTTACGAATACAACGGCATCAAGGTGTTCAACGAATCCGGCTATAAGCTGCCGGATGCCATGGAGAATCGGGTGGAAGAATTGATCCTCTCCGGCAAACCCATGGCTGTGAAAACCCATGGAGACATCGGACGCCGCCGTCACGGTATGCGTCAGATGCAGCAGGACTATATCCAGCACCTCTGCGCCACGGTTTCCAGCGATCTTTCGGGCCTGCGGATCTTGGTGGACTGCGCCAATGGTGCCGCCTCCGTCATCGCACCGCTGCTGTTTGAGCATTTCGATCTTCACGCCGATTTTATTCATGCCAAGCCGGACGGCGTTAATATCAACCATTCCTGCGGCTCGACCCATCTGGAATCTCTGGCCGAGGGTGTGAAGGCGGGCAGCTATGACCTGGGTGTTGCCTTTGACGGCGACGCGGACCGCTGTCTTCTGATCGACGAAAAGGGCCACACCATTGACGGCGATAAAGTCCTTGCCATCTGTGCCGCCCATATGAAGAAAAACGGTACGCTGCGGGGCAACGCTATCGTGGCTACCGTCATGTCCAACCTGGGCCTGCGAGAGTTTTGCCGCAAGTCCGGTTTGGCACTGATCTGTACCGATGTCGGCGACCGCAACGTGCTGGAGAAGATGATCGACTGCGGCTATGTCATCGGCGGCGAGCAGTCGGGCCACACCATCTTCCGCGATTACTCCACAACCGGTGACGGGGAATTGACGGCTCTGCAATTTTTGCAGGTGCTCAAGGATTCCGGGGTTCCCGCCTCGCAGCTCTCGGATTGCTGCACCCAGTATCCGCAGGTGTTGATGAATGTGAAGGTTGCGGCAGACCGGGGCGCCAAGGAGCGGATCATGGAGCACCCCGAACTGCTTCACGCTATCACTGAAGAAGAAGCGCGCATGGGGGAAGAAGGGCGCATCCTGGTGCGTCCTTCCGGCACCGAAGCGTTGATCCGCGTGATGGTGGAGGCGAAAACGGTCGAAACCGCGTCGGCAGTAGGGGAACGCTTGGTAAATATAGTGAATAAACTTTGAAAAAATAGGATATTTTAACAAATTTTTGGGAACAGCTTGACAATAATTCGTTGAAAAGGTATAATTAATAATGTCAAATGGTAAAGAAACAAATTATGCGCGGTTAGAAGAATTACCCGATGAAGAGTTGTGCCGTCTGGCATCCGATGGAAATCGAATGGCGGAGGAAGTGATTGCAGCACGGTATCATTGGTTGGTTCGTTCTTGCGCGCGGCCCTTTTTTCTAGTGGGTGGCGACAGTGAGGATCTATCCCAGGAGGGGATGTTTGGCCTCATCAAAGCCGTGCGTGAATACGACCAGGAGAAAGAGGCCTCGTTTCGTACCTTTGCGGAGATTTGTATTCGCAATCGACTTTACTCTGTTTTAAAAGCAGCTTCCCGCGGCAAGCATATGCCGTTGAATCAGTCCGTGCCTTTGGAGCCCTCATTCTTTGATGCCCGCTTTTCTATTGCACAGGTTGATCCTGAAGATCTCATGATTGACAGAGAAAAAACTGCCATCCTGTTGGAGAATACCCGAAAGCAGCTGTCCCAATTCGAGACAACGATCCTGGGGTACTATTTAGATGGTTTGTCCTGCCGGGAAATCTCTCTTGCGGTGGGCAGATCTCCCAAATCGGTGGACAACGCTGTGCAGCGAATCAGGCGGAAGGCCGCGCTGCAAATCCATTCCGGCGATATCAGCGAAGGCTGAACGCAATATATTTTCTCAAAGAGAGGGTAACATCATGTACGAAGACAAGACTTTAATTTGCAAAGAATGCGGTAACGAGTTCGTTTTCACTGCCGGTGAGCAGGAGTTCTACGCAGAGCGCGGCTTCCAGAACGAGCCCCAGCGCTGCAAGGCCTGCCGTGACGCACGCAAGAACGCGGCTCGCGGTCCTCGTGAGTATTTCACCGCAGTGTGCGCTGCCTGCGGCGGCGAAGCGAAAGTTCCGTTTGAGCCTAAATCTGATCGTCCTGTGTATTGCAGCGATTGCTTTGCCAAGATGAGAGAAAGAGAGAACGGCTGATCCACCGTATCTTTGCATCCATAGATAACATACAGGAAACCCGCGTGCCGCAAAAGCACGCGAGTTTCTTTTTCTTTCCTGCAACTTGAGGTTGAAATAATGAGAACTTAGGGATATACTATAGTTGTATTTCATCTGCATTTTGCAAGAACAAGGAGGTTCTTATATGATTGAGATTACCAAAGATACGATCATCGGCGATATTCTGGATGTAGCGCCGCAGACAGCTCCCATTTTCCTGTCCATCGGTATGCATTGCCTGGGCTGCCCCTCTTCCCGCGGCGAAACCGTGGAAGAAGCGTGTGCGGTGCACGGGATCGACTGTGATAAGCTGTTGGAAATCGTGAATGAAGAGGCCAATAAAAACACGGAGCAATAAGAAAAAACAGGCGGGAACGTATGCGGCATTTTTCCGTGTGCGTTCCTTTCCTTCTGCCACGACGGAGCTTGAAAGGTTTAGACATGGAAGATAAAAAACTGCTGATCCAGCCCCGTCTGGAGATGATCGCCCGCCTGGTGCCGCCCGGCGCCCGCCTGGCCGACGTTGGGACTGACCACGGTTACCTGCCGGTGTGGCTGCTGCAAAACGGGAAGATTAGCTCTGCCATCGCCTCTGATGTGCGGCCCGATCCACTCCGCCACGCCAGGACCACAGCTGAACTTTACGGCCTTGCGGATCAGATCGATTTTCGCCTCTGTGACGGGCTGGATGGCATTTCATCGGAAGAGACAGATACGGTGGTACTGGCCGGCATGGGCGGCGAAACCATTGCCGCCATTTTAACGGACGCTAAATGGACACTGACAGGTAAGATCACTTTACTCTTGCAGCCCATGTCAAAGGCGGAATTTCTGAGGAAATGGCTGCCTGAGAACGGATATGTCTTTGTAGAGGAGCGTTTGGTATGGGACAAAGATTATCTGTATCCCATCTTTTGCGTCACGGGTGGAGCAGGCCAGATGCTTACGCCGGAGCGCCAGTATGGCGGCGTGATGCTTGCAGACGATCCGTTGTACGCTGATTACCTCAGCCAACAGGTCCGCCGCCTGGAGACGGCGATCAACGGCCTTTCACAGACCAGCGACAGCGCCAGCCGGGAAAAAGGCCGCTTTCTGGACGAGATACGACAATCCCTTCTGGGGGAGCGGAATAAGAGGAGTGAAGCACATGACGCAGGTCAGCGAGGTTGAACAGTGCCTGTTTGCCTGGGCCCCTGCCGCACTGGCAGAGGAATGGGACAACGTGGGACAGCTGGTAGGCGCGCGGGAGGGGGAAGTACATAAAGTGCTGGTTTCCCTTGACGTGACCGAGGCGGTGGTGACGGAAGCCATCGAAACAGGCGCCGAGCTTATTGTATCCCATCATCCGGTGATGAACTGTGCCTGGAAGAAGGTGCAGAGTGTTCGCTCGGACAATGCCCAGGGACATCTTTTGATGCGGCTGATCCAAAACAACATTGCCGTAATCTGTATGCACACCAATTTGGACGCGGCCGAGGGCGGCGTCAACGATGTGCTGGCGGAAAAATTGGGTTTACAGGGGCCTCAACCCTTCAATGATGAAAAAATAGGGCGGATCGGTACGTTAAAAACGGAAATACCACTTGCCGAGTTCCTACCTTTTGTGGTAAAATCTTTAGGTTGTAACGGTCTGCGCTATCGGGACTGCGGAAAGCTGGTGCACCGCGTGGCGGTGGGCGGCGGTGCCTGCGGCGATATGATCTCTCAGGTGACGGAGCTGGGGTGCGATACCTTTGTCACCGCCGATTTGAGCTATCACCAGTTTTTGGATACCACCCAGATAAACCTAATCGATGCGGGGCATTTTCCCACGGAAGATGTGATTTGCCCTGTCTTGGTCAAATTTTTACAGGATTCATTTCCTGCGCTTACCGTTTTAAAGTCGGCTTCCCATTGTAAGGAAGTCATTCAATATAACAAGTAAGGAGAGTAACACAATGTCCGGACATTCCAAATGGCATAATATTCAAAAGACAAAGGGCGCTGCAGATGCCAGACGCTCCGCGATTTTCACCAAAATCGCAAAAGAAATGATCGTGGCCGTCAAGCAGGGCGGCAGCGGGGATCCCGTCAACAACTCCCGGCTGGCTACCGTGGTGGCCAAAGCCAAAGCAGCCAATATGCCCAACGACAACATCAAACGTACGATTGAAAAGGCACTGGGCTCCGGCAACGGTGATAACTACGAAACCGTTACCTATGAAGGCTACGGTCCCTGTGGTGTGGCTGTCATTGTGGAAGCCTTGACAGACAACCGCCAGCGCACGGCACCGGAAGTGCGCCACTACTTTGATAAGTACGGCGGGAACCTGGGCGCGCAGGGCTGCGTTTCCTGGTCCTTTGAAAAAAAGGGTGTCATCGTGATCGACAACGAGGATGAGGAACTGGAAGAAGATACCGTCATGATGGATGCGCTGGAAGCCGGCGCCGCGGATTTTGAGGCTGACGGCCCCGTTTTTGAGCTGACCACGGATCCCGACAGCTTCAACGACGTGGTAGCCGCGTTGGAAGCCAAGGGCTACAGCTTTGTCAATGCTGACATTGAGATGGTGCCGCAGAACTATGTGGTGCTCTCCGGTGAAGAGGACGTCAAGAACATGGAAAAGCTGCTCTCCTTCCTGGAAGACAACGAAGATGTGCAGAACGTGTGGCACAACTGGCAGCAGGACTGATTTTTAAAAAAACGCTTCTCCGCGGTTATTTAGCCGCGGAGAAGTTTTTTCTGCTTGCTTTCCATCCAAAAATCCGCTTCTATTTGTCCATGCCGATTCATAGTTATATAGCAACAAGCTGGTAGGATTCGGAGGACGAGAATATGAATCAGGCAACAACTATCTATCAGGATATTGCGGCGCGGACCGGTAACAGTATTTATATGGGCGTGGTTGGCCCTGTGCGAACGGGAAAATCCACGTTTATCAAGCGCTTTATGGAAACGCAGGTCATCCCCAATATTGACAATGTGTACCGTAAGGAACGAGCCAAGGATGAATTGCCCCAGAGCGGCTCCGGAAAGACCATCATGACGGCGGAACCCAAATTTGTGCCGGAAGAAGCGGTGGAGATCCAGGTGGATGAAGGCACTCGCTTTTCCGTACGGCTGATCGACTGCGTTGGGTATATGGTGCCCGGCGCGGTGGGCCAGTTTGAAGAGGATGCGCCCCGCATGGTCATGACCCCGTGGTTTGATTATGAGATTCCCATGACAGAGGCGGCGGAGATCGGAACAAAAAAGGTGATCACAGAACATTCCACCATCGGCATCGTCATCACAACAGATGGCAGCATCACGGATATTCCCCGGGAAGATTATTTGGAGGCGGAGGAACGGGTGATTCGGGAACTGCAGGAGATCGGCAAGCCCTTTGTGGTGCTGCTCAACTCCACCGCGCCCCACAGCGACAGAGCCAGATCCATCGCTGCCGATATCGCAAAGCGGTACCAGGTGAACTGCATACCTGTCAACTGCCTGGAACTGAACGAGTCGGATATCACAGATGTGATCCGTGGGGTGCTGTATGAATTTCCGCTGCAGGAGCTGGATCTGTTTCTGCCGCCGTGGGTAGATACGCTGCCCGGCAACCATCCACTGAAAGCGGAACTCTATCAGGCCGTGCAGGAGCATACCAGGAATCTGGGCCACATCCGGGAGCTCAACGGCGCCATTCGGAAGATCGGTGAGGCTGAGCACGTCAGCAAGGCCGAGATCAAGAGCATCAATCTGGGCATCGGCATCGCAGAGGCAGAGCTAGAGGTGCCGCGGGGATTGTTCTACGCCACGCTGAAGCAGCAGTCCGGCTTCGACATTGCCGATGACGGCGACCTGATGCACCTCCTGACGGAGCTCTCAGGAGTGAAGAGCGAGTACGACAAGGTATCTGTGGCGCTGCAATCGGCTCGGGACACCGGCTACGGAATTGTGGTGCCTGGTGTGGAAGAGCTGCAGCTGGAGGACCCTGAGATCGTGCGGCAAGGGGGACGCTATGGCGTGCGGATGCGGGCCAGCGCTCCGTCGATCCATATGATCCGCGCCAACATCGAAACCACCGTTTCCCCAATTGTGGGTAACGAAAAGCAGTCGGAGGACATGGTCAACTACCTGCTGCAAGAGTTTGAGGGCGATACAAGCAAGATCTGGCAATCCAATATTTTCGGCAGAAGCTTCCACGAGATCGTCAGCGAGGATCTGCAATCCAAACTGAAAAGAATGCCGGAGGACGCCCAGAAAAAATTGCAGGAAACCTTGGAACGCATCATCAACGAGGGCAGCGGCGGGCTGATCTGTATCATCCTCTGATACAATGAAATACACCAAAGCAGCGGCTGAAGGCGCAACCCCTCCGGCCGCTGCTCTTCGTCGCATAAATTTATGGCAAAACAAGTTGAACTTTACCAAAAAATGAGCTATAATACACATATGAAAATAAAGGATGTCGGAGGCACATTTTATGACGTTGGAGGAATATCTGGCTTCACTGCAAAATAAGACGGTGGCGGTGATCGGCATTGGCGTCAGCAACACGCCGCTGATTGAGCTTCTGCTGGAGGCGGGCATCCGCGTGATCGCCTGCGATAAGCGGGAGAGGGTGCAGTTTGGCACGTTGTCAGATGAACTGGAAGAAAAAGGCGCCGCGCTGTATTTGGGGGCGGCCTATCTGGATAACTTGACGGCGGATGTCATTTTTCGCACACCGGGACTGCGTCCAGATCGGCCGGAACTGTTGGAGGCTGTGGCCAGAGGCAGTGTGCTGACCTCTGAGATGGAAGCCTTTTTCCAGGTGTGCCCCTGTCACATGATCGCTGTCACAGGCAGCGACGGAAAGACCACGACCACGACGATCATTGCGGAACTTCTGAAAAAAGCGGGAAAAACCGTCCATGTGGGCGGCAATATCGGGCATCCCCTGCTGTGCGAGGCAGATCGTATGGCACAGGAGGACTATGCGGTGCTGGAACTGTCCTCTTTCCAGCTGATGACCATGACACGCAGCCCTCAGATCGCCGTTGTGACCAATCTGGCGCCCAATCATTTGGATATGCACAAGGATATGGCGGAGTATGTGGCGGCCAAAGAGAATATTTTTGCCCACCAGCAGCCGGGTGATGTGGCGGTCTTCAACCTGGACAACAATATTACCCGAGAACAGGGAACAAGAGCTGTTGGCCAGGCGCTTTATTTCAGCCGCCGACAGGAAGTGGAAGAGGGCGTTTTCCTGCGTGATGACCGGATCGTTGTCCGGCGTCATGGAAATGAGCGGGAAGTGATGGCTGTTTCCGATATCCGCCTGCCCGGTGTGCATAATATTGAAAACTACATGGCGGCCATTGCCGCGGTAGACGGCCTGGTCAGCGATGAGACCATCCGTGCGTTTGCGCGCACCTTCAACGGTGTGGAGCACCGCATTGAGATGGTGCGAACACTGCACGGTGTGCGTTATTACAACGATTCCATCGCCAGCAGCCCGTCCCGCACCATTGCTGGACTGCGGTCTTTTTCGGAAAAGGTCATTCTGATCGCCGGCGGTTATGACAAGCACATTCCCTTCGATGTGCTGGGGCCGGAGATCGTGGAGCACGTCAAGGTGCTGATCCTCTGCGGCGCTACGGCCGATCAGATCCGGGCGGCGGTCACAAAAGCACCGTCCTACCAAGAGGGATGCCCTGTGATTTTGTCGGCCCATACGCTGCAAGAGGCGGTGGAAACAGCGCAAAAGGCGGCCGTCAGCGGGGATGTGGTGACGCTTTCGCCCGCCTGTGCAGCCTTTGATCAGTTCCCCAACTTTATGGTACGGGGACAAACTTTCAAAAAAATCGTAAACAAATTGGCGTAACCTAACAGGACCTTGCCGCATACACTGGCTTTAGGGGTGATAGCGGTGAGAAAACGGGGCTTGCGTTATATGCGGCTGACCCGGCGGCAGAAAGCCGGTATCTGGCTGACGCTGATCGCTGTGGGGCTGGGTGGAATTTGTTACGCCGCCATGGCACAGATGCGGCCGATCTTGACCAATCTGGCCACCACGCGTGTATCCAACACAGTCAATCGGATCGTGGTGGCAGCTGTAAACGACGCCGTTGAAAACGGTGAGATCAACTATGATACGCTGATCAACTTTGAAAAAGATACAGACGGAAAGGTGACGGCGCTGCGCAGCAATATGGCGGAGTTTAACCGTTTGCAGGCCAAGGTTGCCGATGATATTCTGGTGCGGCTGTCGGATGTTTCCACCAGCGAACTGTCCATCCCGGTGGGAACGTTAACAGGCTCCTCAATTTTTGCCGGGCGTGGGCCGTCCATTGTCATCAGGATGCAGTCGGTAGGCTCCACCACGGCGCATTTGCGCAACGCATTCACATCAGCCGGCATCAACCAGACAAAGCATCAGATTTTGCTGGATGTAGATGTCTATATCAGCATTTTGCTGCCCGGATTCCGTACTTCCACCAAGGTTTCCAATGAGATATCCGTTGCGGAGACCGTCATCGTCGGCAATGTTCCTCAAACCTATACATATTTTGACACAACAGGGGATGATATGGAGGAAATAGGGAGGGAATATATACTGAATAAATAATAAGAAGCAGATTTGAAAATACACAGATACGGTGAAAAAAATGGATGATAAAAAGAAGCGGATCGAAGAACTGGTGGAACGCCTGAACCGGGCCTCCAATGCTTATTATGGCGGTCGGGAAGAGCAGATGACGAACTTTGAGTGGGATGCCCTTTTTGATGAACTGACGGCACTTGAAAGTGAAACGGGATATGTCCTGCCAAACAGCCCTACTCAGACCACCAGTCATGCAGAAGACGAGGAACAGAGCAATGGCGCTAAGGAACCGCATGAATTTCCCGCGCTGTCACTTGCCAAGACAAAAAATATCCGCAGCCTTCAGGAGTGGGCCGGTGAGAAAGCGGTCTGGCTCAGTTGGAAGCTGGACGGACTGACACTGGTGCTGACGTATGACGGCGGTATCCTGACAAAGATCCTGACCCGGGGCAACGGCACGGTGGGAACCAATATCACCTTTATGAAAGACGCCCTTCTGGGTTTTCCCCAGAAACTAGACTACAAGGGGCATCTGGTGGTGCGGGGCGAGGCTACGATTTCCTATGCGGATTTTGAGATGATCAATGATACACTGGATGACGCAGATGATAAGTATGCCAATCCGCGGAATCTGGCGTCAGGAACCCTGGCACTGGATGTAAGCCGGGTAGATAAAGTGCGGGAAAGACATGTAACATTTCATGCCTTTACACTTGTTCATATGGATGAGCCATTTCTCTCCTGGGGGGAGCGGATGCACTTTCTGGACGAGCAGGGTTTTCTCACTGTGGATCGTGAAAAAACCGATGCCGCCGGCTTGCCGGATGCCGTGGAGCGCTGGACAAAAAAGGTGGACAGCGGCGAAATGGGAGACCCAGTAGATGGCCTTGTTATCACGTACGACGACACGGACTATGCCGCCACAGGCAGTATCACAGGACATCACGCCACACGCGCGGGCTTTGCCTACAAGTGGAAGGACATATCGGCGCTGTCGCTTCTCAAGTATATTGAATGGTCCTGCGCTACCTCGACGATCACCCCGGTAGCCATATTTGAACCCGTGCAGCTGGAGGGAACGACGGTTTCAAGGGCCTCCTTATGCAATATCAGTGAATTGGAACGACTGGGCATCGGTGGGGATGGCAAGACCACTCTGGAGATCATTAAGGCCAATAAAATCATTCCCAAATGCATTGCGGTGAAAAAAGCCTCCGGGCATTTCAAAATTCCGGATCAGTGCCCAGTCTGCCATGCCCCCACAGAGGTTCGCATCAGCGCCGGCAGCGGAACCAAGACGCTACGCTGTACCAATCCGGCGTGTCCTGCCAAGCACCTCAAGCGTTTTGCCCGCTTTGTAAGCAAAACCGGCATGGAGATTGACGGACTTTCCATTCAGTCGTTGCTTGCTTTTGTCAATCATGGATTTATTCGCACCTACGCGGATATTTATGATCTATCTGACCACGCGGATGAAATTGCGGAGATGCCCGGCTTTGGCCAGAAGTCTTGTGAGAATCTGATGAGTTCCATTGAAAAGAGTCGTAAGGCGCAGCCCGCCAGCTTTATCTTTGCGTTGTGCATTCCGCTGATCGGCCTGGATGCAGGAAAGAAGATGGTTGCGGCACTGGGTACAGACGGCTTTTTTACAAGGCTCAAGGATGGAACAGGATTTGAAGACGTTGATGGGATAGGCCCCGAAAAGTCAAAGGCCATTACAGCGTGGTTTATGGATTCGGAAAACAGACAGACCGTAGCGGCGCTGCTGGAGCGTATAGAAGTTGCTGACGTACCGCCTTCTCAGAAAGAGGGGGGACGCTGCGCGGAGCTGACCTTTGTGATTACCGGCGAGGTTCACACATTTGCCAACCGGGATGCTTTCAAGGCTTATGTAGAGGCGGAAGGCGGTCATGTCACCGGAAGTGTTTCCAAAAAAACGGACTATTTGATAAACAATGATCTGACATCTGCCTCTGCCAAAAATGAAAAGGCCAAATCATTGGGGATCCCTATTTTGTCGGAAGATACTTTCCTTGAAAAATTTGGCGGCCCAAATTTTTCTGCCTAATTAAGTTGGGGATTTGATGAACAAAAAGACGTGCGTATATAAAAGCAGATATACAAACAGAAAAAGGGCGGCCGTGCCGCCCTTTTTCTGTTTGTATTAACAAATAATATGTACAGTATAATAGCTTTACAGATGATCCGACTCAAGAAAATCATCCGGATTCCAAGGGACCATGGTGGCAACACACCGGTGAATTGGCACGCCTTCTTCATAGAACTTGGCTTCATAATCGGTCATGACGCCAACGGGCCCGTCTTTGTGCAGATGATCGGTCACTTCTGACAGTGAAAAGCCATACAGGGGAATCTCTTCCACGGAAAAAGCGAATAAAGGCTGATTATCCGTCTTGAAATGGATCTGGCCGTTTTCCTTCAAGACCTTTCGGTACTGAACAAGGAAGTTCCCGTGCGTCAGCCGGCGTTTTGCATGGCGGGTGCCAGGCCATGGATCACAAAAATTGATGTAAAGTCTATCCACTTCACAAGCGATAAACATATCCGGCAGTAAGGCTGCATCACCCACCAAAAAGTGTACATTTGACAGCCCCTTTTCTTTGGCTCGTTCCATCGCCACCACCATGGCATCCGGTACCTTTTCTATGGCAATCAGCAGGATATCGGGGTGCTGCGCTGCCGTCTCCACTGTAAAGCGGCCCTTTCCACAGCCTAATTCCACTTGAACCTCTTTGGCATCAGGGAAAAGATCCCGCCAATGCCCCCTCATTTGATAGGGATCCCGAATTAAAAAATCCGAGCAGGCCTCCATCCGGGGCAGTAAATTTTTCTTCTTCCGCATTCGCATAATGGGTGCATCCTCCGCTGTTGATATATTTTCTATTTATAGCACATTTACTGACACTCTGTAAACCACAGCAGGGGAATATGAGGGAAAAAATTTACGCTGCCAGCGAAATTTTCTTAGCATCAAACGCTTGAAATTATAAAATAGTCAAAATCTTAACATATCTTTTGTGTAATATTCTAAAAAACCGTTTCGGATATTTGTTTTCCTTGATAAAACCAAATTAAGATATTATAATTGAGAACGCATGAGAAGTGCCCATGAGGAGATTCTGTCTAATAACGGGTTCTTATGCAAAAACCACAGGGTACTGTGGCCCGCGGGGCGGATGCCCCGGCGAAAAGGATGAAGGAGGAGTTATCGTGAGGAATGTTCTGTTAGAAAAAAAAGGACACATTGCGATCGCTACGGTGAACCGTCCTCAAGCACTCAACGCGCTTAATTCGGAAGTGCTGACGGATCTGGATGAGCTGGTGGAGCAGGTGATAGCAGACAAGGATATCTATACTCTGGTGCTGACCGGGGCAGGGGAGAAAGCCTTTGTTGCCGGTGCCGATATCGGTGAAATGAGTGGCTTGACCAAGGAAGGCGGCGTCGCTTTTGGCAAACACGGCAACGACGTGTTTCGCAAGCTGGAGACGCTGCCCATCCCCACAATCGCGGCTGTGAATGGATTTGCACTCGGTGGCGGCTGTGAACTGTCCATGAGCTGTGATATTCGTATTTGTTCGGAAAACGCTGTATTTGGCCAGCCGGAAGCAGGCCTTGGCATTACCCCCGGCTTCGGCGGTACACAGCGCCTGGCCCGTTTGGTGGGCGCCGGCATGGCTAAGCAGATGATCTATACCGCGAAAAACATCAAGGCAGACGAAGCGCTGCGGATCGGCCTTGTCAACGCGATCTATCCTGCGGCAGAACTGATGGAGCAGGCCGAAAAGATGGCCGAGACCATTGCCAAGAACGCCCCCATCGCTGTGCGTGCTTGCAAAAAGGCTATTAATGACGGTTTGCAGGTGGATATGGATCAGGCTGTTGTCGTGGAAGAGAACCTCTTTGGCAGCTGCTTTGAGACGGCCGACCAGAAAGAGGGAATGGGTGCTTTCCTGGAAAAGCGCAAGCACGCTCCTTATCAGAACCAGTAGTTACTGTTAATTTACAGATCCCTTTAGATCTGTTTGAATTAAACTGTTCTACAAAAATTTTTAGGAGGAATAAAAATGAAAGTAGCAATTTTTGGCGCAGGTACGATGGGCAGCGGTATTGCCCAGGTTTTTGCAGCGAATGGTCACATCGCAATGATGTACGCTTCCAGCGTGGCAAGCGCTCAGCGTCATAAGGACAAACTGGCTACTTCCTTGAACAAGAAAGTGGCAAAGGGCAAAATGACCCAGGAAGCCGCTGACGATCTGATGAGCCGCGTGGTCGTCGAAGAGTTCAATGCTGCTGCTGATGCGGATCTGGTCATCGAGTGCGTTGCTGAGAACATGGGCGTCAAGAAGGAACTGCTGGGACGCCTGGATGCGATCTGCAAGGAGAACACCATCTTTGCGTCCAACACCTCATCTCTGTCCATCACAGAGATCTGTGCCGGTCTGAAGCACCCCATGGTCGGTATGCACTTCTTCAATCCCGTTCCCGCTATGAAGCTGGTGGAAGTGATAGCCGGTGCCAACACCTCCGACGAGTTGGTGGAGTACATCACCAACCTGTCCAAGGAAATCGGCAAGACCCCCGTGGTTGTCAAGGAAGCTCCCGGCTTCGTCGTCAACAAGATTCTGATCCCGTACATTAACGAAGGCGTTTGCGTTCTGCAGGAAGGCGTTGCCTCTGCGGAAGATATTGATATTGCTATGCAGCTCGGATGCAACCATCCTATGGGCCCTCTGCACTTGGGCGACCTGATCGGTTGGGACATCGTACTGAACATCATGGACGTGCTGTTCAATGAGACGCATGACAGCAAATATCGCGCAAATGTACTCATTCGCAAGATGGTTCGCGCTGGCAAATTGGGCATGAAGTCCGGCGAAGGAATCTTCAACTACAACAAGTAAAATTTCTGTAAAGGAGTAAAAAGTATGGATTTCCATCTGACTAAGGAACAGCTGCTTGTTCGCAAGATGTATCGCGAATTTGCAGAGAACGAAGTAAAACCCCTGGCAGCAGAAATCGACGAGGAAGAGCGTTTTCCCATGGAAACCGTCGAGAAGATGGCAAAGCTGGGCATGATGGGCATTTATTTTCCCAAGGAGTATGGCGGTGCAGGCGGCGACGTCCTGTCCTATGCCATGTGCGTTGAGGAACTGGCCAAGGTTTGCGGTACAACGGCTGTTATCGTTTCCGCGCATACATCTTTGTGCTGCGCTCCCATCTTTGAACACGGCACCGAGGAGCAGAAGAAAAAGTATCTGCCCGATCTGTGCTCTGGCCGCAAAATCGGTGCTTTCGGTCTGACCGAGCCCAATGCCGGTACGGATGCTTCCGGTCAGCAGACCACCGCTGTTTTGGAAGGCGATCACTACGTCCTTAACGGCTCCAAATGCTTTATCACCAACGGCAACGTTGCTGATACCTTCGTTGTGTTTGCTATGACCGACAAGAAGGCTGGCAACCACGGCATTACCGCTTTCATCGTGGAAAAAAGTTTCCCCGGTTTCTCTCAGGGCAAGCATGAGAAAAAGATGGGCATCCGCGGTTCTTCCACCTGCGATCTGATCTTTGAGGACTGTATCGTTCCAAAGGAGAATCTGCTGGGTCTGGAAGGCAAGGGCTTTAAGATCGCTATGCAGACGCTGGACGGCGGCCGTATCGGTATCGCTTCCCAGGCTCTGGGTCTGGGTGAAGGCGCTGTTGAAGAAGCTGTCAAGTACACGCAGGAGCGTATCCAGTTCCACAAGAGACTGTCTCAGTTCCAGAATACCCAGTTCCAGATTGCCGACATGCACACCCGTATGCAGGCCGCTCAGCTCCTGGTGTATTCCGCTGCGATGAAAAAGCAGAATCATGAGCCTTACTCCACGGATGCCGCTATGGCCAAGCTGTTTGCCGCTGAGGCTGCTTCCGATGTGACGCGCCGCGCCGTGCAACTGTTCGGTGGTTACGGCTATACTCGTGAGTATCCGGTCGAGCGCATGATGCGTGATGCGAAGATCACTGAAATCTACGAGGGCACTTCCGAAGTGCAGCGTATGGTGATCTCCAGCCATCTGGGCGTTAAGTAATAAAGGAGGTAAGGCAAAATGAAAATTTTAGTTACTGTGAAACAGGTTCCTGATACCTCCGGTAAGGTTGCAGTGAACCCCGATGGTACGCTGGATCGTGCTTCCATGCAGACCATTATCAACCCCGATGACATGAACGCCGTTGAGGCCGCCCTGAAGCTGAAGGACGAGCTGGGCTGCAAGGTCACCGCTTTCACCATGGGGCCTCCTCCCGCAGAAGGCATGCTGCGTGAGCTGATGGCCATGGGCGTGGACGAAGGTGTTCTGGTGACCGCTCGTGAGTTCGGCGGTTCTGATACCTATGCAACTTCTCAGATCATTGCCGCTGCTATCGACACTTACGGCGTGGAAGATGATGATATCATTCTGGCTGGCCGTCAGGCTATCGATGGCGATACCGCGCAGGTTGGTCCTCAGATCGCTGAAAAGCTGCATCTGCCGCAGATCACCTATGCCGGCGATATCAAGAAGGAAGGCAGCACGCTGACTGTTAAGCGTATGCTGGAAGATGGCTATATGACCATCAAGGTTCAGACTCCCTGCATGATCACCTGCATCAAGGAACTGAACACTCCTCGTTATCTGTCCGTTGGCGGTGCTTTTGAAGCTTATTCCAAGCCGATGGTGATTATGGACTACGCCGCTTTGAAGGATCATCCTCTGATCGACGCCACTACCATTGGTCTGAAGGGTTCTCCCACCAACATCTTTAAGTCCTTTACACCTCCTCAGAAGGGCGTGGGCATGATGCTCCCCGGCGCTGAGAAGGAAACCACTGATAAGCTGGCTGGTATTCTCGCCACCAAGCACATTATCTGATTGAAAGGAGAAATATTGAAAATGGCTGCTAATTTTAATAGTGCTGATATTGCTGCTTTCAAGAATGTATGGGTATTCTGTGAACAGCGTCAGGGCAAGATGATGCCCACCACTTTCGAACTGATCTCTGAAGGCCGGAAGTTGGCCGATGAACTGGGCGTGCAGCTCTGCGGCGTTCTGCTGGGCGACAATGTTGACGGCATTGCCAAGGAACTGGGCGGCTACGGCGCGGACAAAGTGTATGTCTGCAACTCTCCGTTGCTGAAGAACTACACCACTGACGGCTATACCAAGGTCATCGTGGATGTCGTAGAAGAGATCAAGCCTGAGATTCTTCTCTTTGGTGCTTCCAATATCGGCCGTGACCTGGCTCCTCGCTGCGCAGCTCGTCTGCACACCGGCCTGTGCGCCGACTGCACCCATCTGGACGTGGATCTGGATGGCTATGTGAACTTCCTGCGTACCGGTTCTTCTCTGGACGTGGATAGCATGAGCTTTGAGAGCAAGCTATTCGATGTTAATAAGAACCTGAAGATGACCCGTCCCGCATTCGGTGGCCACCTGATGGCCACCATCGTTTGCCCCCGTTTCCGTCCCGCGATGGCTACTGTCCGTCCCGGCGTCATGAAGAAGCGCGTGTACGATGAAGCTCTGGCCAACAAGGCCGAGATCATTCATCCCGCTTTCGGGCTGACCGCTGAGGATATCCAGACCGAGGTTGTCGAAGTTGCCAAGGCTGCCAAGAAACTGGTTGACCTGATCGGTGCCGATTATATCGTTTCTGTGGGCCGTGGCATTTCCAAGGACGTCGCAGGTGGCATTAAGCTGGCTGAAGAGCTGGCCGAAGTGTTGGGCGGCGTTGTTGGTTCTTCCCGTGCCTGCGTGGATGCTGGCTGGATCTCTGCTGACCATCAGGTTGGCCAGACCGGCAAGACCGTTCATCCCAAAGTGTATATCGCTCTGGGTATCTCCGGTGCTATTCAGCACAAAGCTGGTATGCAGGATTCCGAGTGCATTATCGCTGTCAATAAGAACGAAACTGCCCCTATTTTTGAAGTGGCTGACTATGGTATTTGTGGCGATCTGTTCAAGGTTGTTCCTCTGCTGATTGACTCCGTCAAAGCTGCCAAGGCTGCTAAGTAAGTAAATTTCTTACGATAAACAGGGCTGTCCCATAATGGGACAGCCCTGTTTTCTGCAATGGGTAGGGGAGGGGAATTTCTTGACAGGAAAAGAAGAAGTCGCTATACTTAATATGAAATCTATTGATTTATTTATAGAATAGAAATGGAACGGTAGGAATAAATAGGAGGATCATATGGCTTATGTTGCAATGATTGGTTTGCTGTTTGTCCCATTGGTTTTATTGCTGTTTTGCGGATGGAATTTTGTGAAGTATTATTCTGAAACAGAAAACAGCAAAAAGATGCTTTATCAAAAGAAAGCAAAGACATTTTTGCTCGCCGCAGTTATAGCTGCGGCTGTGTTTGGCGTTCTGAAAATCTTTTTTCCGTTTTAATTTTTGCGAACGGCCAATTAGTGCAATTGGTTATGATAAGCACCGGATAGATGTTGTGATATAAAGTGAACAGGAAAAAAATGTCCATAAATAAGCGAAATGGGTGTGTCTATCATGCGAGACTCAGAATTCAGGTCACACCTCATTTCCACCTCCCCTAAATTGAACAAAATTTTTATTTTAAATTACAAACAGCTCCAGTTTATACTGGAGCTGTTTCTTTTTCTGTATTAGGGAAGAAGATCTCTTTAATAATTGCTTCAACTGCGGCTGGCTCAATGTTTTTTACATGGTAAATTTTATAACCCACGCTCTGAACAACTTCATCAACAAAGCTATCTCTTTCCTTGCGATCAGCCTTATTATGGCTGCTGTCATCCAGTTCAAAGATACACTTTGCTACCAGTTTTTCATCACAAATTACAAAGTCAACATGTTTGGCCTGAATCTTCCAAAAATAGGTTTTATATTTTGAATTTCCTTTTATTGGTTCAACCAAGTCCAGCAATCTAACTTTTGATGAAAGATAGAGGTTGTATCTGTCGCAGATCGGGCGCAGCACTTTGTAGGCGTCTTTTTCATTATAGCTAAATAACCACTTCCGTTGATAGGCTCCGGCTATGGGTAGCTTTTCTAAAGACTTGCTTTCCGCTTCTATATCTTCATTGCTGCTTGATGGTTTCTTTTTGCTGGTAATGAATTGCATAACAATAACTGCAATTAAAACGATAATTAGAATTTCCATAGCTATCTCCTATCTTGGCCAATTTCTGCCCTTTGGAATCCCTAAAATGTAGTCAGTTGATACCCCGTAAAAATCAGAAAGCGCAATTAGGTATTTAATTGGTAATGCTGTTTCGCCGCTCTCATAGCGGGTATATTGCTGTCGCTTGATGCCTAAATATCCGGCTACTTCCTTTTGCAATAGATCACGGTCTTTTCTCAAACTTTCGAGTCTTTCGCAATAGTCATTTTCCATAAAGCACCTCCTTAAGGATATTTTACAGGCAACTAATTAATTTCGCCTTGACAGGCAACTAAATAGTTGCTATATTTAATTATAAGCAATTAATTAATTGCCTATAAACGCCAATTACAGATCACCCCGAAAGCGAATGCGGCCGATAGTTTACGTCAGATAAAAAAGTCATAGGTGATTATGATGAGAGGCTTTCTATCGACTTGGAGTGTACAGGGCAAATCAGAAGAAAGGAGGGGGGAGCATGGAAAGAAAGTACATGGTAGTAAGCTACGGAACCAGCAAGAAAACTGGGTCGCTTTATTCCCGGGCAAGCAGGATCAGGGAAGATGAGAAGAACGGCACGTTTGGATATCTGGATGAAAAGGACGTCTATTATGCAGACGACCTTCAGCCCCTCGGTACCATCATCACGCTTCAGCTCACGCAGGTATGACCGAAGAGAACGAGGCAGCGCTCCGCAAGCTTGCGCTTGCCCTGCTGGAACGTCCAGCGGGGAAGGAGGGTCCCCCCGAAATCATTGTCACCTATCGTAAGCATGAAGACTATGAGAAGTTCGTGCATCAGATCAGTGAGCTCCAGGAGGAGCTTGCAAAGGCAAATTACAGTATCCATCAAATGGCCCTGTACGCCGAAGAGAACTTGCATCTATATGACCAGCTGCGGGCGGCGTACAAAGACATGAAGAAAGCCGGTCTTGATACCAGTTATCTGACCAGCGTTTCCCGGAAGCGGATCAAGTAGGGAAGTGGTGAAGTGATGAAGTGTGTGTATGGCTATTATGAGTGCCCATATGCCAGGTATGCCCGAAAGCAGCGAGAAACCTTTACGGAGTGTACGGCGCCGAATCAAGGTACGGATTACTGCGTGTGCTTCGTTGCTGGCGGCTACATAGATTATTCGGACTGCCGTAAAGAGCCAGATATTCACTTTGAACAACCGGATTTGTAATCTGCCGATCTGCTGGCTGCCGAGATCTCCGGCGGGCCGTCGCCGCTCGTCGGCGTAAGGCAGCACCGGCGCAGGAGGTAACGATATGGATCCAACCGTAACCACGGAAGCGGTGACAAACCAACAGCTTCTTGATGCTTTGAATCAGATATATCAAGCGCTGTATCTCTCAAATGCTTTACAGGTTGTTTGCTTGGGTGCGCTTGCCGCTATTATCATTTTTGTGCTGTTGGGGGTGTTTTTCAAATGATCGCTGCGGAAGATTTTGGCCAATTCTTCCTAATTGGTCTTTCGTTGACGTCCCTTGCTGCTATGCCGGTCTTTGTGGTCGGCTTAATCTGGAAACTCAGACATCTTATGAATTGAGAAAGGGGAAACCAAAATGAAGAAAATCAAGGAAACTATGAAAGACTTTGTCCAGTCCGCCGAGATGAAGTATTGCGGCGTCTGCGCAGCTGTGATGTCTGCACTGGCCTGCTCCGCCCACGCTGAGGATGCCACCAGCGCCACGGTGACCACTGCTTTGCAGACCGGCTTTACCAGCATGAAAACGGATGCGATCAACGTCATCGCCATTATCGTGCCCATTGCTTTGGGTATCGCCGGCCTGATCTTTATCACCCGCAAGGCAATTTCCTGGTTCAAGTCCCTGGCAAAGTAATTTGCCCAGGCAGTCATAAACCCCGGAGGTTATTCTCCGGGGTTTTTTCAAAGGAGGGTTCAAACGTGAAAAAGCGAATCCTGGCAATGTTCTGTTGCTGTGTGCTGGTGTTGGGCTTTGTGATGCCGCCGGAGCGGGCGCACGCTGTTGCCGTTGTTGATGATGTTGTTATTGCGGCTGCTGTTTTCGTGGCTGGCTGCGGCCTTACCTGGGTAGTGAGTCATACAGATGGTGCCGGTTTTACGGCAAAGGTCGGATCGCTGCTCAATGATTATTTATCTGCAAAGTTCGCTGGTCAATCCATATCGGACTGGATCGGTGATATCACTTTTTCGGCCCGGGCGGGAGTGCTGTTTTTCCCGAAGCTGGCCGCAACAAAATTCGGTGAGTTCACCCGCTGGCTGATCGACACGAAGGGAATCACAGCGGGGAACACAACAGACCTTGGAAGCACAACAACCGTTCAAACTGCTGATGGTCAGTCTTTTGTTTGTACGATTATGGGCAAAAATGTGGGCGGTTGTTTGTATAACGACAATCAGTATGGTTCTGTTTTTGATAATATATCTACTTCGTTTGATAATCCTACAATACTTGATTTTGGCGCGAATAAAGTCAAATTTTACTTACCATCCAATAGGATACTTCAGTTTTCAGTTTTTGGTTCTTCTGGATCGTGGACGGATTGGATGGTTGCTGATTTTCCGGTGGGGTCGCAGTTGTATTTTTGCAAACTGTCAAAAGCTGTTAATTATTTTTATCTGGGTGTTCTTTTACCCAAGCCGCAGTTAGTTGTCTATCTTTCGGCACCTATTTATACTACATTTTCTTCTGCGGGTGTGGCGATTGGTGCCAAGGCCATTGACGTGCCGGACACAGTGGCCATTCCGGATGACCAGGCATTGGGCATTGATACCGGTACCAATGTGGCCGATATGGCCGAGGTCAAAACGCTGGTGGTAGATAAGGCCGTTGCTGGTGAGCTGTCTGCTACCGTCACCGGGGCAACTGCAATACCGGGTACCGTGACCGACGTTGACGGCTTGGGCCTGCCGAGTATTGCAACGGTCATTACACAGAAATTTCCTTTTTCTATCCCCTGGGACATTGCAAGGGGTATCGAGCTGTTGGCAGCTCCTCCCGAAGCACCGCGCTGGTCAGTGGATTTCATGGCACCTATTGCGTACCGTGTGGGAGCCTGGCAGGGTGATACAACGGTAACGCTGGATATGGCGGAATTTCCGCTTGTTGGCCAGGTCTGCCGCTGGGCCTTTACGATCGGCTTCTGCCTGCTCCTGGCAGCAGCTACAAAAAAACTTGCCTGGGTAGCGTAGGGAGGTGCTTCTATGTGGGATTCGCTTACCAGCGCCGTTGTAACATTCATTCATAAGATATTGGATCTATTGCCGGATAGTCCGTTCCTGGTGCTTGCCAATCTCTCAACGTCGGAGTTTCATCAGTGGCTTGCCTGGCTGAACTGGTTTATCCCGGTCAATACGTTTGTTGCAATCCTGGAAGCCTGGCTTGTCGGTCTTGCTCTTTATTATGTGTATCAGATCTTGTTGAGGTGGGTGAAAGCGATACAATGAAAGTATTGGTTGCGTGTGAAGAAAGCCAGGCTGTTACTATTGAATTACGCAAATTAGGACATGAGGCCTATTCTTGTGATTTACAGTCTTGCTCTGGCGGTCATCCTGAATGGCATATTCAGGATGATGTCCTTAAACTTCTCCATTTGAATTGGGATATGATAATTGCCCATCCTCCATGTACTTATTTATCAAACGCTGGTGCTAATCGGCTTATTGTTAATGGGGAAATTCAAGAAGATAGGATAAAAAAGTCAATTGAAGCAAAATCTTTTTTTATGAATTTTTATAATGCTGATTGTTCTAAAATTGCAATAGAAAATCCTATTCCTGGGCGTATTCATTCTTTGCCTCAATATAGTCAAATAATTCAACCTTATATGTTTGGTGATCCTTGGTTAAAGGCTACTTGTCTTTGGCTGCGTGGTTTGCCTTGTTTGTTTGCGACTGATATTTGTATACCTGAAGGAAAGTGGGTTACTGCTACTCCGCATGGACGTTGTGATCGGCCTGGTGAATGGCCTTTGCGTGGTTGCCGGTCGGCAAAGATGCGTAGCAAGACGTTTCCCGGTATTGCTCGGGCTATGGCTGAACAGTGGGCAGGTGATATTTATGAGCATATGGCTATATACCGGTACGCCGGGCAGCGGTAAGAGCTATCACGCTGCCAGGGACATTGTGAATCGTCTAAAGCGCCCAGGTGGGCTTATTTGCAACTTCCCAATCAAAGAGGACTTTGTAAAAAAGAGGAAGTCACATGTTGAATATTGGGACAACAGCGATTTGACCGCTAAGCGCCTTGTCGAATATGCTATGAAGCATCATGCGATAGGGAAGGAGGGTCAGACGCTTGTCATCATCGACGAGTGCCAGATCATCTTTAACTGCCGAGACTTCGGCCGAAAAGATCGTAATGCCTGGGTGCAGTTCTTTGCCCAGCACCGCAAGCTTGGGTTCAATGTCATTCTGATCACGCAGAATGATAAAATGCTGGACAAGCAGATCCGGGCGCTGGTCGAAACTGAGATCAAGCACCGAAAACTGAATAACTACGGCCTGGCCGGTCTTTTCATGACGTTGACCGGCATGACATGGTTCGCTGCCATTGAGTACTGGTACGGTGGCAACAAGCTGTGTTTAGGCAAGCAGCTCTTTCCATATCGGAAAAAGTTCGAGAAGATCTATGACAGCTACAAGCTGTTTTCTGATATGGCGTCAGCTGGCGGGGATGTCTGTGCCGGGGGGAACCGCGCAGCGGTGGGGCCCCGGGGAACGGCGGCCCCGCCAGTCGGCGCCGATCCAGACCGACAGCGTTGTATCTGTCAGCTGATCTCCGTACTTTCTCAGATTGCCCAATCTTGCTAAAAAGTTGCGAGGTTGGGCAACCCCCCTGGGCTAACAGGGGGGTACTACCTACATGAGAGGGGCAAAAAAGTTATGAAAAATGACATTTCCGAAAATGTCATGCTTTTTGACTGGGTAACACTTTCATACAAGGGTGAGGATCCTCAGACCTTTGTTGACTTGCTGGGTATGCGTGGATCAAGTTGGGAACCGATGGTAAAGGGCCGGAATGGATACCGGCAAGGAATCTTCTTCGGTAATATCTCAATTCTTTATGACGGCCTGCCCGGCATGGGTATATGCCTGGATATGTCCGGCCAGGGCTGCCGGAGCTTCGAGGAGTTCGGTACCGGTGATTTTGAGGGCCTTTTTCAGCTGGCCCGGACGGATGAACGGTTTCATCTGGCACGGCTTGACGTGGCCTTCGATGACCATTCGGGCATCTTGAATATGAATCAGCTGTTTCGTGATACCGATGACCAAGATTATGTAAGCAAATTTCGCCGGTCAATGCTGGAAAAAGAGTTCAATGACGGTAGGCCGGGCATTACTATTTATCATGGCAGTAAGAAATCAGATATTTTGATCCGTATCTATGACAAGGCAGCGGAACGAGGATTGCCGGAAGATCAGCATTGGGTGCGTGTCGAGATGCAGCTCCGGGACGATCGGGCGCTGGCGTTTGCATTGTCTGATCTGGCGCCTGGTGACACCTTTTTAGGCGTGCTGGTAAACTATGTTCGGTATGTAGAACCGGACGGCGACGACAGTAACAAATGGCGCTGGCCGATGAAAGATTATTGGGCGGAGCTGATCGGTGCTGTCGGACGTGTCCGGCTCTTTGTGAAGCCGGGCATAGAATACAATATCATGCAGCTGGATAACTTCGTTTTTAGCCAGGCCGGAAACGCCATCAGCGCAGCGATTCAGATTCACGGCGTTAATGACTTCTTACATAAGCTCCATGAGCGTGAGACAACCAGCAATCCAAAGTATGAGCGGCTCGTGCATCTCTATGGGCCAAAACACAATTAACTTTCATTTTGTTCAATTTCATGATATACTGAATGAAAGTAAAAGAAAGTGTGTTGCGGCAGTGGTTTGGAGCGGCTTTCTTTTTTAAGTCTCCCCCGAATTGAACAAAATTTTTATTTTGTTCAATTGTAAATATTGGATTATGTTTCCCTTGCAAGGTGGAAAAGAACAAAATGGCAGTTTTGTTACCACTCGCAACAGAAAAGACAGAAAAGATATTCTCCGGGTTTATGCTCCCACGATAGCCTCTACTCATCGGCAGCTCTGACAAGTTGCTCCGCAAATGGCAGCAGATCATACCCCGCAGCCAACACCAATACCAAGAGACGAGTTTACTACGTGCACCAAATGCAAATCAGCGACTTCCTGTTCCTTTAATTGCCTTGGAGGTTTTATTATGCCCAATGATTATCATTCTATGGCTCCCGAAATTTTACGAGACTTTTTGTCTTATCATGAAACCATTCGGGCGCACTCCCCTAAAACGGTCGATGAATACTTCTTGGATCTCCGAAATTTTTTCCGCTATCTGAAATGGATGCGTCAGCCAGCGCTTCATGACAAACAACTGGATGAAATTGATATTATGGATGTGGATCTCAACTTCGTTAAATCTGTGACATTAACAGATATTTACGGATATATGACTTATTTGAGCCGTGATAGAGTCCAGCATTACAATTCTGATGACTCAGAAAAAGGTATAAGTGCATCCTCTAGAGCCAGAAAAATTGCCACAATTCGCTCTTTTTACAACTATTTGTGCAACAAAGCACACTTGACGGAAGTGAATCCGGTTAAGGATCTAGACTCCCCAAAATTGAAAAAAACGCTTCCAAAGTATTTGACATTAGATGAAAGTATTTCCCTTCTGAATGCAGTGGATGGGAACAATCGTGAGCGAGATTATTGTATTTTGACACTTTTTTTGAATTGTGGCCTTCGTATTTCAGAACTGATCGGATTAAATTTGGGGGATATACAGGATGATGCGCTGCGGGTATTGGGTAAAGGCGATAAAGTGCGGATCGTTTACTTAAATGAGGCCTGTAAAGCAGCTCTGAATCGCTATATTGCCATCAGACGTCCTATTTCCGGAAAAGACCACAATGCGCTTTTCCTTTCCTCCCGCAATACGAGGATCAGCAAATCAGCTGTACACGCACTTGTAAAAAAATATCTGGCGACAGCTGGGCTGGACAGCACTCAATATTCCTCCCACAAGCTGCGCCATACGGCCGCCACGCTTATGCTGCAAAATGGCGTGGATGTCAGAGCTGTACAGGAGGTTTTGGGTCATGAACATTTGAATACCACTGAAATCTATACCCATATCGACAATGAATCACTGCGTGTTGCTGCAAAGGCAAATCCCTTGTCACATATTAAAGTCAAAGAGAAATAAGCGTAAAAGCGGCATTCCCTGCCGCCCGTTTAGGTGACAGGGAATGTCGTTTCTTTAAATTCTTCTGACACGCAATGTATTGAGAATGGCCATCATACATACGCCGACATCGGCAAAGACGGCGATCCAAAGTCCAATATTAAACAGCAGACTGACTGTAAGTATCAATAACTTTACCCCTATTGAAAATACAATATTCTGCTTGGCAATTTTCATGGTCTTACGCGCAATCTGAATGGCCAGTGCAATTTTGGAGGGTTCATCCGACATGACGACAATATCGGCCGCTTCCATAGCTGCGTCTGAGCCCAGACCGCCCATGGCAATACCGATGTCGGCCGCTGCCAGTACAGGCGCATCGTTAATGCCGTCACCTGCGTAGAGCAAAGCTCCCTGGACGTTCTTTTTCAATGCCAGGACATGGTTTACTTTATCTTCCGGCAGCAATTCACCGAAGACCTGGTCCATCCCTACTTCCCTGCCGATCCGGTCAGCGATTTCCTGCCGATCTCCGGAGAGCATGGTCAGATCATGGAGACCCAGTTTCCGCAAAGACAACATTGCCTCGTGTGCGTCTGACTTCACTACATCGCTGAGCGTAATACAGCCCACATAGCGATTTCCGGAAGCCACATAAATGGAGGTGCCGTCCTCACGTCCCTGTGGTACCTCGATTCCCTTTTCAAGAAGAAATTTTCGCTTGCCAGCCAGAACGGTGCTGCCGTCTATTTCAGCGCAAACACCATATCCCGGGATTTCTTTGAGTTTTTGAACGCGGCTGCTGTCAATTTCTTTACCAAAGGCATCACGAATGGATTTTGCCAACGGATGTGTTGACTGACTCTCACAATAGGCGGCTAATTCCAGCAATTTTCCTTCTGCCATATCCTGTGCCGGAGTTATTCCCATCACATGAAAGCGCCCTTGTGTCAAAGTGCCGGTCTTGTCGAAAGCAGCTACATCTGCGCGGCTCAGCATTTCCAAATAGTTGCTGCCTTTCATCAAAATACCTCGATGGGAAGCATATCCGATACCGGAAAAGAACGAAAGAGGAATAGAGATCACCAGTGCACAGGGACAGGAAACTACCAAAAATGTCAGCGCTTTATGAATAAAAGAGTTGAAAGTTCCCCATCCGAAAAGTGGAGGAAGAAAGGCGACGAGGACAGCAATGCCACAGACAATGGGCGTATAGATCCGGGCAAAGCGAGTGATAAACTGCTCCTGTGTTGCTTTGTTTTCTCGCGCGTTTTCCACCAGTTCCAAAATACGGCTGGCACTGGATTCACCAAAGGACTTGGTGACAAGCACTTTTAATGTGCCGCTCAGATTTACGCATCCCGCCAGAACAGGATCGCCCAACATGATTTCACGGGGAATAGATTCCCCCGTCAGCGCCGACGTATCCATTGAGGAGGACCCCTCCTGCACAGTACCGTCCAAAGGAATGCGATCTCCGGGGCGAATGAGGATCAGATCACCAATGGCAACATTTTCGGCAGCTACTTCCTGGATGGAAGTGCCAGTAATAAGGTTGGCTTTGTCGGGACGAATATTGACCAAAGCCTCAATGGATTTCCGGGAGGAATCCACGGCTTTATCTTGAAGAAACTCGCCGATTTCATACAGAAGCATGACGGCCACGCCCTCCGGGTACTCTCCAATGGCGAAGGCACCAACAGACGCAATGGACATAAGAAAGTTTTCATCAAACCAGCTGCCCCGGCGAATGCTCTCCACCGCTTCTTTCCAAACAGTGAAGCCAACAGCCAGATAGGAGGCGATAAAAACGATCAGGCGCGGTGTTCCGTGAAACACCAATAGACCCAACAAAAACAAAACTGCGGAAATGATGATCTGCGGCAGGCGGCTTCCCTCTTCCTTTTCCTCCGCTTTACCGCAGCAACCGTCGATCCGGCAGGAATCGGTTTCTTCCGGGTGGCAATGCTTGCAAGCGCTCATCTCGCTCCCTCCTCTTCTGTCACATGCGTAAATGCCAATGCGAAAATTTGTCCGATATGGTCATCGTCCAGTGTATAATAGACGGTCCTCCCCTGCTTGCGGGACCGAACCAGACGGGCTGCTTTTAAGATACGCAATTGATGCGAAATGGCTGATTGCGTCATATTCAGCAATGCTGACAGATCACAGACACACATCTCTTCAATCCCCAGGGCGCAGATCATGCGGGATCTGGTGGCGTCACCGAATACCTTAAACAGCTCGGATACCTCGTATATGGGGTCTTCTGCCGGCATCTGCCCCATCACACGCTGCACAACATCTTCGTGAATGACATTACAGCATTCGAACATCTCATTGTCATGTTCCATGTGGTACCTCCAATCACTACATATGAATATATGAGCATTTGTTCATGTATTCATATTATACGGAAGATCTGTCTTTGTCAAGCATTGTTTTGCACTTTCTTGTTTTTTTGCTTTTCTTATGCTTTTCTTATATGATTGACTTTACAGCAAAAATGATTTAATCTTATTCTGTTATATTTTATAGAGTGACGGAGGTTTTCCAATGAATACGGCAGAACTTTCCAAAGTTTGCAAGCAAGTACGCAGGGATATTATTGATATGACGGCCAATGCCGGCAGCGGACATCCCGGCGGCTCGTTGTCTGCAGTGGAACTGATGACCAGTGTTTTTTATACGCAGATGAGAGTGGATCCCAAGAATCCCAAGGATCCGAACCGGGATCGCTTTGTACTGAGCAAGGGCCATGCGGCTCCCTGCTACTATGCAGTTTTGGCGGAAAAGGGATTTATTGACCGGGCGGAATTTAAGAATTTCCGCCAGCTGCACAGCATTTTGCAAGGACATCCTGATGCGAAAAAAGTGCCCGGCGTTGATGCGTCCACGGGCTCCCTGGGCCAGGGCGGTTCCATTGCCGTGGGTATGGCGCTTGGTGCCAAGCATCTGAAAAAGGACACCAAGGTGTATGTGCTGCTGGGTGACGGCGAATGTCAGGAAGGACAGGTTTGGGAAGCCTTTATGGCGGCTGCCCACTATAAGCTGGACAACCTGACCGTGATGATCGACAACAACGGTTTGCAAATTGACGGCAGGAACGACGATGTCATGTCGCTGGGCGATCTGTGCGCCAAAATGAAGGCTTTTGGCTTTGAGGTGTTTGAACTGGCCGACGGCAATGACTTGGAATCTGTTCTGGCAGCGCTGAATGCTCCGGTAACTGCCGGCAAACCAAAATGCATCCTGGCCCACACTGTTAAGGGAAAGGGTGTCTCTTTTATGGAGAACCAGGCCGGATGGCATGGGAAAGCACCCAACGAAGAACAGCGCCAGCAGGCATTGAAGGAATTGGAGGACTGAGAGCATGAGTGAAAAAGTAGCAACGCGTGAGGCATACGGCAAAGCCCTGGTAGAACTGGGCGGGGCAAATGACAAGATAGTGGTAATGGATGCGGACCTGGCCAGTGCCACCATGACCAAATACTTTAAAGAGACTTATCCGGATCGCTTTTTTGACTGTGGTATTGCGGAAGCCAATATGATGGATATTGGGGCGGGCCTCTCCACCATGGGACTGATTCCCTACTGTTCCACATTTGCCATGTTCGGCGCCGGCCGTTCCTATGAGCAGATCCGCAATTCCATTGCTTACCCCAAGTTCAACGTGAAAATCTGCTGCTCTCATGCGGGTGTTTCCGTCGGCGAAGACGGCGGCAGCCACCAGGCCATTGAAGATATTGGTCTGATGCGTATGATCCCCGGCATGACCGTGATCGTACCGGCGGACGCGAAAGAGGCTCGCAAGGCCACCTTCGCGCTCTCGGAGTTCCAGGGCCCTGTTTATATGCGTTTGGCTCGTTTGGCATCGCCTGTGTTTAAAGAAGATTACCCCTTTGAAATCGGCAAGGCCAACGTGCTGCGCGAAGGCAAGAACGCGGCGGTGTTTGCCTGTGGCCTGATGGTCAGCGAAACGCTGGAAGCGGCCAAGCTGCTTGCAGCGGAAGGCGTGGAGATCTCCGTCATCAATATGCATACCATCAAGCCCCTTGATGCTGCGTGTGTGACTGCCTATGCCCAAAAGTGCGGGAACGTGGTCACCGTGGAAGAACACAGCGTCATTGGCGGTTTGGGTGACGCCGTGGCGGATGTCCTGATGGGGCATGTCAACTGCAAATTTCACAAGATCGGCGTCAACGATGTATTTGGCCAGTCCGGCAAAGCGGCGGATGTGCTGCGTGAATACGGCCTGACAGCAGATCAGATCGCGGCAAGGATCAAGGAGACCCTGTAAGGCAGCTTCCATTGACAAATGAAAAGGAGACAGGATCATTCCTGTCTCCTTTTTTATTCAAGAAATGCTGTTTTCTCAGAACGCCTTGCCGTCGCAGCCCAGCACTTCCACGATCTTGTGGGCGACCATATCTTTGATGGCTTCGCGGGCGGGCTTCAGATACTGACGGGGGTCAAAATCAGCAGGATGCAGAGCGAAGTGCTCACGGATCGAAGCGGTCATAGCCAAACGCAAATCGGAGTCAATGTTGATCTTGCAAACAGCCATGGAAGCGGCCTTGCGGAGCTGCTCTTCCGGAATGCCGATAGCGCCGGGCATATTGCCGCCGTACTGATTCACCTTTGCCACGAACTCTTGGGGAACGGAAGAAGAACCGTGCAGCACGATGGGGAAACCGGGCAGCTTCTTCTCCACTTCCTCCAGCACGTCAAAGCGCAGCTGGGGGTTGGTGCCGGGCTTGAACTTGTATGCGCCGTGAGAGGTTCCGATGGCGATAGCCAGAGAGTCGCAGCCGGAGCGGGTCACAAATTCTTCCACTTCTTCGGGACGGGTATAAGAAGAATCCTCTGCCTTCACATTGACCTCATCCTCGATGCCAGCCAGAGTGCCCAGCTCAGCTTCCACCACCACGCCGTGATCGTGAGCGTAGGCCACCACCTTCTTGGTCAGAGCAATGTTCTCTTCAAAGGGCTTGGAAGAAGCGTCGATCATGACGGAAGTAAAGCCGTCGTCGATGCAGGCCTTGCACAACTCAAAGCTGTCACCGTGGTCCAGATGCAGGCAGATGGGTAGACCAGTTTCGATAACGGCGGCTTCCACCAGCTTCATCAGATAGGTGCGGTTGGCATAAGCGCGAGCGCCCTTGGACACCTGCAGGATCAAGGGGGCCTTCAGATCGGAAGCAGCCTCCGTGATACCCTGAATGATTTCCATGTTATTGACGTTGAAAGCGCCGATGGCATAGCCACCCTTATAGGCCTTCTCAAACATTTCTTTTGAAGTTACCAATGGCATTTTAAATTCCTCCATTCAAAGCTTATACACTGAATTGTAGCACATTCAATGATTATTGCAAGTACAAAATGGTTTACTTCCCTAACCGTTCGTGATAAAATGTTTTCAAATTGTTTGGGAGGTTTTCACCAATGAAAGAATTGAAAGGCGCCTGTATCATTGGCCAGTCCGGCGGCCCCACCGCTGTGATCAATGCCAGTGCTTACGGTGTGATCGACACCGCATTGAAATCGAATCTCATCACACAGGTACTGGGAGCAGAGCATGGTATTAAGGGCGTTTTGGAAGATCGCCTTTTTGATATGGGGCTGGAAGATCCGCACGAACTGGAACTGCTGAAGTATACCCCATCCTCAGCGCTTGGTTCCTGCCGCTATAAGATGGCGGAGCCCGCTGTGGATGACACCGATTACAAGCGCATTCTGGAAGCCTTTCAGAAGCACAACGTCCGCTACTTCTTCTATAACGGCGGCAACGACTCCATGGATACCTGCAACAAAATCAACCAGTATATGCAGTCTGTGGGCTATGACTGCCGTGTGATGGGCGTGCCCAAAACCATTGACAACGACCTCTTCGGTACGGATCATTGCCCCGGTTACGGTTCCGCTGCCAAGTATATTGCCACCTCCATGATGGAAGTATACCTGGATGCCCACGTGTATGATACCGGCATGATCGTGGTCATGGAGATCATGGGCCGCCACGCAGGCTGGCTGACGGCGTCCGCCGCAATGGCCAGCGCCTATGGCGCGGGTCCTGATCTGATCTATCTGCCTGAGACGAATTTCTCCATGCAGAAGTTCATTGACAGTGCCAAGAAGATCTATGAGGAAAAAGGCAAATGCCTCATCGCGGTGTCCGAAGGCATTCATTATGAAGATGGCGGATTCGTTTCCGAAGCGAAGAAATCGGCCACTGACGGTTTTGGTCACGCGCAGCTGGGCGGTCTGGCAACGATCCTGGCGGAAATTCTGAAAGAAGAAACCGGTGCCAAAGTGCGGGGCATCGAGCTCAATCTGCTGCAGCGCTGTGGCGCGCATCTGGCTTCAAAGACGGATATCGAGGAGTCTTATATGGCCGGCAAAGCCGCTGTGGAGAATGCGGTCAACGGGATCAATGGCCGCATGATCGGCTTTGAACGGGTGATGAAGGATGGCCGCTATGCCTGCCGTACCAAGCTGATTCCTCTGATGGAAGCAGCCAACGCGGAAAAGAAGATTCCCAGAGAGTGGATCAATGCCACAGAGGATGGCTTGAACCAGCAATTCATCGACTACGCCCTGCCTCTCATCCAGGGCGAGACAGACGCGCCCAAGGTGGATTCCCTCCCCCGCTTTGCCCATCTCAAGAAAATCCTTGCCGAGTAATTTGGCTCTGCATATGAAAAAACAGGTGTTGCTCCATAAGGGGCAACACCTGTTTTTTATTTTTCTGATGGGAAGGCGTTACAGGAAGAATTTCCTGTGCAGAGACTCCCTGAGCGGTTTGCAGATGGCAACAACGATCAGCATGCCCCCCAGCAGGACGCCTGCGGCCAAAGGGTAAAAGGACCAGAAGAAGGACTCGTGCAGATGAAAGGTGATGTTAAGCAAGAACTCCACCAGCACCATAAAACCGCCGGAAGCCATCAGCGTACCGCCGTAAATATAAAGATGTCCCCGGTGAATGTAGCGGGTCAGCGCTACCACAGTGGTAAAAATCAGCGCAGCGCCCCCGGTCACGGGAAACGCAAAGGATAAAAACCAATGGCCTCCCGTGGCAAAATTGATATAGAGAAGATACAGTCCCACACCTGTAAAAGCGACAGGCACAAAAATAACAGGATTGGGCGCCTTGAACCACAGCGGCAGGACAAAAATAAGGTACGCTGTGATCAAGGCGCCGACTACATACCCTGACCAGGTAATGCCGCCGCTGATGCGCCAGTCGCACAGCAGTGTGATCACCAGGGGAAGCGCAAATAAACAGGTGACCACAAAAAGCAGACCCACCGGATTGACTTCCTCTACCGGATGGTGGTCCGGCGGATAGGGCGGCGGCGCGTCCGGGCAGCTCATTTCCGGATGAAAAGCAGGTGTGCCGCAAAGGGGACATTTTTTCTCGCTGTCACATAGCTTTACGCCGCATTTGACACAGTACATAATGGGTGATACTTCCTTCCCGGCCCCGCGCAGGCAGGGTCAATCAGAGTCTCGTTGATTGCTTTCAACGCAGACGCGCAGCCCGAGGTCCCGTAAAACTGCAAAAAAGTGCATTTCCAGCTCCGGCTCTCGGATATTGCGAATCAGGTTGATATACAGCGTGTCATTGAACGATACCACGCCGCAGTTGTGCGGTGCTTTGGCCTGCACACCGATGATGAAGTCCATTCGCTGCACATAGGGCTGCATGACCTCCGGCAAACGCACCAGCCCCAGATTGGACAGGCACAGACAGGACTTGCACTCCCCTACCGCATCGAAAACCGCTTTCATAGCGGCGTTTTTGACAAACAGCGGCATGGCTTTGAGAAAAAGCGCACTTTCGCTTTTTACGTTGGTGGAAATATGGGTCCGCATCTGCTTGGGATTGACGTCCATCCCCATCCGGTGATGCACATTGTTGCAAAGTTCTTCCAGGGTATATTCCCCCAGCCTCGGGTCCACCTCCGGTGTCACAAAAAGCGCGAAGTTCCGCAATGTCTGGCTTGGAAAGAGTTGTCTGAGGTTGACCGGCAGCAGCACTTTTACGGGCTTGCGCCGCCGGCGGCTGGGAATCTTTTCGCCTTGCAGATCCAAAATGGCTTTCATCATGACGGCGCATAGAAACTCTGTCAGGCTGACGCCATAGCGCCTTGCGGTCTCAAGCACCTGGGGGACCTCCAGCATCAGCGTGGTCAGCGTTTGATAGCCATCTTCTTCGCGGGTGCCGGAGAGATGATAGGCCGTGTTTTCCTGTCGGCTGGCGCTGACGGTTCCGGCGTATTTCAAAAAGCTGTCTTCCAGTTCTGCCTCGCTGGGCTCCTCCAGGCGCCCCATCACGCCGTTTTGAGCGGGCACTGTCAAGCCGTATTTCTGCGTCAGATACTCGGCCAGCAGCGTCTTCAGGAAGATCAGACCGCCCGTCCCGTCGGTCAAAGCGTGGAACAGCTCCACCGCAATGCGGTTGCCGTAGGCCAGGACACGAAAAGCGCACTGGTGCATTTCTTGAAACGACATATGCGCCAATGGATAGCTTTTTTCCTGCTGAATTTTGGGCGGATCTGAGATTTGCTCCAGATAATACCAGAAAACGCCGCGTCTCAGCCGCACGGCGATGGATGGAAAGCGGCGCACTGTCACATCCAGCGCCGACTGCAAAACGGCCACATCCACCGGCTCTGTCAGCGTGGCGGAAAGACGGAACACATTGCTCCAGTTGCGCCGTCTGGCTGCGGGATAGATCTTGGCGGCGTTGTCCAACCGCATCCACCGCAGCTTCCGCTCGGCAGACAGATGGGCATTGAGAAAATCATCAATGGCGTTGTAGTCTGACATATTCTCGTTGAGATGATAAAGAACATAAGCATGCCACCGTTCCGGCGCCACAATCATGCGGCTCTTGCAGCCGCAGCTTAAAAGCTTTTTGTGCAGGGCTCTGGTGTCATCCAGAAGGATCTCATCGCCCCCCACGAAGAGCAGCGACGGCGGCATTCCCCGCAAATCTCCCATTAGCGGTGAGACAAACGGGTCAGATTTGTCTGTGCCGCCCTTTGTGTAACATGCCGCGTAAAAACGGAGCAGCTCTTCCGTCAGCGATGGGTCCGCCTCCTGATTGACCTGATACGATGCCCCGGAGCCCGTCAGATCCACCCAGGGAGAAATGGCAATGATGCAGCATGGCATGGGAATGTCCAGCTGCTTCAGGCGCAGGCACAGGGCGTAGATGAGGCCACCGCCGGCGCTCTCGCCGCATAAGGTGATCTGCCTTGCGGCGTATCCCTTCCCCAGCAGATAGCGGTAAGAATCCAAGGCGTCTTCCAGCGCGGCCGGATAGGGATTCTCCGGGGCCAGACGGTAGGCAGTGCAAAAGACGCGCACACCGCATTCGGTGGCCAATGTGGCACCGAAGCCTTTGGCATAGTCCAAATCGCCGCAGGTGTAGCCGCCACCGTGGAGATAGAGAATCACTCCATCCCGGCGCTCATCCTTGGGAAGGATCCAAGCGCCCTCAAAACGATTAAAGGTGTGATCTTTAATGAGGACTTCCTTTTTATACATGGCCTCCATCAGTTCTCCCAGCTTGTCCTGCCCTTTTCGGGTGGTTTCCAGAGAGGCGTTGGCCATAAACGGCTTAAAGAAATTGAGTTGTGAGCGGATAAATTTTGCAGGAAAACCCATAAAAAAGGATTCCTTTCCCATATGGTTTCATATGATTATACGTTCTTATTGTATCATCATGCCCAAAAGAAGTAAAGCAAACCGAAGAGAGTACAGGGAAAAATCCGCAAGCAATGCGCAAAAAGGATGCAGCGTCAGGCACTGCATCCTCTGCTTACTTGTTTTTCTGATAGATCCGATAAAGACCGTCCATCAGAAGAAACTTATCATAGATCACCTTGTTGCGGCAATACCGAACGATAACAGGCGCGTTGTTTCCGGTGGCCACAATGGTGGGCGTCTGATCCGGTATCGTTTCCTTCAGCCGTTCGATCAGGCCATCCAGCATACCGGCCGTTCCGTAAACGATGCCGGAACGCATACAGTCTTCCGTGTTTTTGCCGATCAGATTTTTAGGATGCTGCAGCGCAATGTCCGGCAGTTGCGCCGTGTGATCCGACAAAGCGTCCAGAGAGAGGCGTACGCCGGGGAACATCATACCACCCTCATAGCTGCGCTGTTGTGAAATATAGGAAATGGTGGTGGCAGTACCCATATCGATCATGATAATGGGGGCGGGGTATTTCTCCACCGCGGCCACCGCATTGGCCACAATATCCGCGCCCAGTTGATTGTGGATCTCCATGCGGATATTCAGCCCGGTCCTGACGCCGGGACCGACGATCATAGGCGGTTTTCTCAAAAGTTTGGTCAGTGCTTTTTCCATCATGAAGTTAATGGGCGGCACGACGCTGGAAAAAATAGCGCCGGTCAAATCCTCCAGATGATAATGATAGAGCTGAAACAGGTTCATCAGATCGATGCTGATCTGGTCGGCAGTCTTTCGACTGTCTGTATCAATGGAGGATAAAAACAGAAGCGCTCCATTTTTGTCAAACAAACCAACGGAAATATTGGAGTTACCAATATCAATGGCCAAAAGCATATTCCATTCCATCCCCTTTTACATTATTTTACCACATTGGAAAAAAAGAGGCAACCAAATAAACCAAATCCACAAAGGGACGGTTTTCTTACAAAGAAGCATGGATCTCCTCGGCGTAACGCACTGTTTCCATCGCGTTTTGCGCGTACCTGTCGGCACCAATGCGTTGGGCATAGTCCCGATTCAACACAGCACCGCCCACAACGACCCGGCATTGGGGGACCGCCTCTCTCAGCTGGCGAATGGTTTCCTCCATGGCCGGCACCGTGGTGGTCATCAGGGCGCTGAGACCCACCAGAGGCGCGTGCGTTTTCCGCACGGCTTCCACGATCTGCTCCGGAGGCACATCCTTACCCAGATCCGTCACAGCAAAACCATAGTTTTCCAAAAGCAGCTTGACAATGTTCTTGCCGATATCGTGAATATCACCCTGCACAGTGGCGATGACAACACCGCATTTGCTGCCGGCATGGCCGGCGCGATCTGTCATATCTGCTTTGATTTTTTCAAAGGCGCACTTGGCTGCCTCGGCGCTCATCAAAAGCTGCGGCAAATAGACGGTTTTTTCCTCATACCCCTTCCCCACCGTGTCAAGAGCGGGAATGATCTCGTTTTGTACAATGTCAAGGGCCGGAACTGTCTCCATCAGCGCG
The DNA here is from genome assembly GCA_034933545.1 of Oscillibacter sp. Taxonomy (GTDB): domain Bacteria; phylum Bacillota; class Clostridia; order Oscillospirales; family Oscillospiraceae; genus Vescimonas. The sequence goes on along the minus strand of JAYFNH010000003.1, from coordinate 181,987 downwards.
GCGGTAGCAAGTCCCGCTTGCTCCTTTCTGCCGCGTACAATGGCTTTTTGCAGGGCGGAACCCTGCTCCTCTGCCGCAATGGATACGGCGGCGGCAGGCGCGGTGTGCGCGGCGGCAAACGCGATATAATCGGCGCAGTTATCGTCCATTCCCAGCAGTGCCCGGTAGGCGTAATAGGTTTTCATCATTTCGGCGGAATCGGGATTCATGATGGCGGCGGAAAGACCGCGGCCAAGCGCCAGGGCAAAAAAAGCGCTGTTCACGCCGTCCCGGACGGGCAGTCCGAAAGATACATTGGAGACGCCCAGCGACGTATGACAGCCCATTTCCTTCCGGATACGGGCCAGAGAATCCAGCGTCACAGCCGCCGTCTTTGGATCGGCGCTGATGGTCATGGCCAGTGTATCAAAAATCAGGTTTTCCTTGCCGATACCGTACTCGGCGGCGGTTTTTTCAATATTTCTGGCAATTTTCAGACGGCCTGCCGCTGTGGAAGGGATCCCGTTTTCATCCAGCGTCAAGGCGACCACCAAGCCGCCGTACTTTTTGACCAGCGGGAAAATGGCGCGCATACTGGCTTCCTTTCCGTTGACAGAGTTGATCATGGCCTTGCCGTTGTAGTGCCGCAGCGCCAGCTCCATGGCCGCGGTATTGACGGTGTCCAGCTGCAAGGGCAGGTCAATAATGGCCTGCAATTCACAGACAACATTTTTCAGTGTCTTCGTTTCGTCAATGCCCGGCAGTCCCACGTTGACATCCAAAACGTGAACACCTTTGTCCTGCTGGCGGATCCCCTCCCCCAGCACATAATCCATATCACCGTCCAGCAATGCCTGCTTCAGCCGCTTTTTCCCAGTAGGGTTGATGCGTTCCCCAATCAAGATGGGCCCTTTTTCAAAAAAAACCGCGTGGGTATACGAAGAGACCCATGTCAAATTTTTAGGTGTAACCGGGCGTGGCGTCAAATGGGAGGCTACCTGTACCATCTCTTTGATATAAAGAGGCGTCGTTCCGCAGCAGCCACCCGCCACGCGCACACCGACGCTGATCTCCTCAGCGACCTGAGATGCAAATTCAGCCGGTACGATATCAAAAAAGGTTTTTCCGTTTTCACTTTTCGGCAGTCCCGCGTTTGGCTTGAGCAAAACAGGGACCGACGCATACCGCAGATACTCCGCTACGACGGCGGAGAGCTGCCGGGGGCCCAGAGAACAGTTAACGCCGATCACGTCGGCCCCCATGCCCTCCAGCATGGACACCATGGCGGCGGGAGAAGCGCCGGTCATCAGCTTGCCATCCTGGCCGTAGGCATTGGAGACAAAAACGGGCAGACGGCTGTTTTCCTTGGCAGCCAGCAGGGCGGCCTTTGTTTCATAGCTGTCGTTTATCGTTTCGATCATGATGAGGTCGGCACCGTATTTCACGCCCAGACGAACCGTCTGAGCGAACACGGAGACAGCTTCCTCAAAGTCAAAGTCGCCATAAGGCTTCAGCAGACGACCCGTTGGGCCGATATCCAGCGCGATAAATTTCTCCTGCGGTGCTGTGCTGGCGTCGCGGGCCGCTTTGGCATTCCCAATGGCGCTTTTGACGACCTGCTCCAACTCTTCGCCGGAAAAGTGAAGGGAGCTTGCGCCGAAGGTGTTGGTATTGACCACATGGCTGCCCGCATCGAAATAGGCCCGATGGATCTCCGTGATCACCTCAGGGCGGGTCAGATTCCAGCGTTCGGGATACTCCCCTGCCGGCAAGCCTTTTTCTTGTAAAAGGGTACCCATGCCGCCGTCTAAAAAGACGAGCTGCTTCTGCATTACTTCTAAAATTGTCATTTCTTGCTCCTGAATTCACAGTTTTCCTGGCCGCAGTCACCACAGCGGCGACGATCGCCACAGATTCTTTCCCGGGAAAGACCGATGATCGCTGTTACCGATTTGGACGGAGACATCAGCAGACTGCTGTTGAGCGACAGACCAATTTTCCGAGGACAGTCCAGAACACGAAAAATATCCCGCTGTGCTGACAGGGGGAAGTCCCCGTAGCCTGGACTAAACCGCGGCCCTGCCTGATACCCACAGGCGGCGTATTCCCGCTGTATGTCCGCACAAAACAAGTTGCAAACAGATTCAATTCTTTCCGCGCCAATTGCTTGAAAGAATAATGCCTTTGCAGGCGAAATGTGTCCGTAACGGGCGATCAGACGGTCAATGCCGAGCCCCACAGTGGCGCCGAACACCACGATTTTCTCACTGCCTTGCAGCTTTCTGGCAAGGTCCGCGGAGGAAGTCCTCATAAAGGACAGATCCAGCTCCTCACCGTCGTGCCAAATGGGAAACTCGCAAAAGCACACCTGACAGGACAGCTTTCCTTTCATCTCGGAAAGGCAGCCTTCCAAAATATCGTTCATTTCAGAAGAAGGCTCCTGCCGGCAGGCAGCATAACGCAAGATCTCTGATCTGTCAAAGGAGGGCTCTTCATAATGCCTTGTCTGAACAGCGGTCACCATGCTTTTCCAAGGATGTCCGACAGATTTTCCTGAATGCGGGCGGCTGCCTCCGGCTTGTTCATGGAGTAAACATGAACGTGCTGAATACCGTTGGCGTAGAGGTCAATGATCTGATCGGTGGCATAAGCAATACCGGCCTGCTTCATAGCGGCGGGATCAGATCCAAAACGGTCCACCAGATTTTTAAATCGCTGGGGCATAAAGGAACCTGAGAGTTTGATGGCTTTTTCCACCTGCTTGGCGTTGGTGATTGGCATAACGCCGGGAATCACCGGCACTGTAATGCCGGATTCACGAAGCTTATAGAGGAAGTTATATAAAAGGTTGTTGTCAAAAAACATCTGTGTGGTCAGAAATTCGCAGCCCGCTTCCACCTTTTCTTTTAAATAAACGATATCATCTTTCTGATTGACGCTTTCAGGATGGACCTCTGGATAGCAGGCGCCGCCAACGCAAAAGGCGGGATCCAGTTCTTTCAATTCTCGGATGAGATCCGAGGCGTGCTGATACTGCCACAAACGCCGGTCCTCACTCAGCTTGTCCTCCGGGATGTCCCCGCGCAGTGCCAGCACATTTCCAATGCCTGCCGCCTGTATCTCTGCGGCTTTTTGCCGCACTGTCTCCCGGCTGGAGGAAACGCAGGTCAAGTGGGCGATGATGGGCACACCGTACTGCTGCTGAATGTTGCGCGCGATATCCAGCGTATAGGTGCTGCTGCCGCCCCCTGCCCCATAGGTGACGCTCATAAAAGAAGGATGAAGCGCCGCGATTTTCTCCGTTGCCGAGCGAACACTTTCAAATGTGGCATCCGTTTTGGGCGGAAACACTTCAAAGGAGATGGAAAACTGGTTTTTCTGCAATAATGTGGTCAGTTTCATGCTGCTTCATTCTTCCTTCTGCTCAATTCTATCACCGGGATCCCCAAAAGGCCCAGAGGAAAACTTCTGCCTTGTCACACGGGCGAAACGTTTGGCTCCGATGAATGCTTGCATTATAGCATAACCGTTCTTTATAAGTAAATGGCGACTTCTAAAAATAAATCGGTTGAAACAAGGAAAAATTGAGGAAGTTGTTTGACTTTTAGCGCTGAATTGGGTATAATACGCCTGCGAGTAAGACGGACAGTCGCGGGGACAAGGCGAAAGCCTGTTCATGAGGAAAGTCCGGGCTCCACAGGGCAATGATAACGGGTAACGCCCGCCGAAGGCAACTTCAGGAAAAGTGCAACAGAGATATACCGCCGCGCCCTGCGCGGTAAGGGTGGAAAGGCGAGGTAAGAGCTCACCCGCCGGTCGGAGACGACACGGCGCTGTAAACTCTATCCGGAGCAACACCGCTATGGGAGCATATGGCTTGCCCGGCCGCTCCCGGGGTGGCTTGATCTCACCGGCAACAGTGAGACTAGATAGATGACTGTCAAAACAGAACCCGGCTTATAGACTTGCTCGTATCTGCATATGGAACCGCCGGCGTATTCCGCCGGCGGTTCCTGTTGCTTTTTTTGCCGACCGTATCCTTATTTGACGTGGGATTGTGCAACTTGCACAATCAAATTTCCAAAATGCAGTTTAATTTTTATACAAAACGATTCTTTACATTATTACGCTAAAGAGTTAGTATGGTAGAGTAATAAAAAGTTGGGTGCTGCGGTACCCTTATGGGAGGAAATGAGAATGAAAAACATGAAAAAATGGGGCAGCCTTTTGCTGGCGGCCATGATGCTTGTATCTGTTCTGGTTGGCTGCGGCAGCAAGAACGAGACGACCACGCAGACCTCTGGCACGAAGAAGCAGACTTTTACCGTGGGCTTTGATGCCGAGTATGCACCCTATGGCTATATGGGCGCTGACGGGCAGTATACCGGTTTTGACTTGGAAATGGCGCAGGCGGTCTGCGATCTCAATGGCTGGGAACTGGTGAAAAAACCCATTGACTGGAACTCCAAGGACATGGAGCTGAATTCCGGCAACATCGACTGCATCTGGAACGGCTTTACCATGACCGGCCGTGAAAATGACTATACCTGGTCAAAGGCTTATGTGGACAACAGCATCGTCTGGGTGGTGAAAAGCGGTTCCGGTATCCAGTCCGAGACAGATCTGGCCGGCAAGAATGTTGTGACCCAGTCTGGTTCTTCCGCTTATACCGCCTTGACCGCAACAGACGATAACGATAAGAATCTGGCCCTGGCCAAGACTTTTGCCCAGCTGCAAACAGTGGCGGACTACAACACGGCGTTTGCCAATCTGGACTCCGGTATGGTGGATGCCATCGCGGTGGATATTGGTATCGCCAAGTATCAGCTGGCCTCCCGCAACGACAGTTCTTTGGTGATGCTTCAAAAGCCGCTGTCCACGGAACAGTATGCAATCGGATTCAAACTGGGCAATACAGAGCTGCGGGACAAGGTGCAGGCGTCCTTCGATCAGCTGGTGTCTGACGGCACATTCATGAAGCTGGCTGAAAAATATGAATTAGCCGACATGGTTTGCGTCGGTAAGTAATATGTACGGAGTCCCAAAGGACGGCAGGAGGTCACCTGCCGCCCTTTGTCCGGCTTCTAAAAGGAAAGGAACGAACCATTTATGACGTTTCAAGTAATGCTGCAACAGCTGCTGACGGGTTTCTCCCGGACCTTGCTGATCTTTGTGCTGACGCTGGTGCTTTCTATGCCGCTGGGTCTGCTGGTCTGCTTCGGGCGGATGTCCCGCTTTGCGCCGCTGAAAGGGCTTGTGAAAGACCCGGCCAACACCTCCCGTCTTTTGAGAGGGTTTTGTTCCATGCGTCCCGTCAGCGCCATTTTTCGCTTTTTTATCTCTATTCTCCGCGGAACGCCACTGATGCTTCAGCTGTTGGTGGTGTGCTATGGTCCCTATTATCTGTTCCATACCAAGCTCTCCCCCAGTTGGACCTTTACCGCGCTGATCCTGGGCTTTGTGATCAACTATGCCGCTTATTTCGCGGAGATCTATCGCTCCGGCATCGAGTCCACTCCTGTGGGACAGTATGAGGCGGCGGAGGTGCTTGGCTATACCAGGTCGCAGACATTTCTCAAGATCATCCTGCCCCAGATGTTCAAGCGGGTCCTCCCTTCCATCACCAATGAGGTGATCACCCTGGTAAAAGATACGTCCATGGCGTTTGTGCTGGCCTACGCGGAAATGTTTACGCTGGCCAAGCAGATCTCGGCGGCCAAAACCACCTTTATGCCTTTGTTCGTGGCGGGCCTGTTTTACTTTATTTTTAACGCGGTGGTGGACTACATCATGAACCGCATCGAAAATCGTATGCGGTATTATCAGTAAGGGAGGCGTCGAGATGAATATTCTGACTTTAAAAAATGTACAGAAGGTGTTTGACGGCTCTTTGGAAGTGCTCAAGGACATCAGCCTTTCCGTTGACGAAGGCGAGGTAGTTGCCATCATTGGACCTTCCGGTTCCGGCAAATCCACGTTGCTGCGCTGCGCCACACTGCTGACGGATATGAGCAGCGGCGAGCTGAGCTATTTGGGCGAAAAAGCCGCCTGGACAGATGCGCAGACCGGGAAAGCGGTATACGCGGACAAAAAGCAGCTGAAAAAGATCCGCAGCTATTTTGGCCTGGTCTTTCAGAATTTTAACCTGTTCCCCCACTATTCCGTGCTGAAAAACCTGACAAACGCCCCCATTCATGTGTTGGGCGTCGACAAGGAGACGGCTCGCAGGACAGCCATGGAGCTGCTGGAAAAGATGGGGCTCTCTGACAAGGCGGATGCCTATCCATGCCAGCTCTCCGGCGGACAGCAGCAGCGTGTGGCCATCGCCAGAGCTCTTGTCATGAATCCGCAGATCCTATTTTTTGACGAACCCACTTCCGCGTTGGATCCGGAGCTGACGGGCGAGATCCTGAAGGTGATCCGGCAGTTGGCGGATGCTAGGATGACCATGGTGATCGTGACGCATGAGATGGCTTTTGCCCGGGATGTGGCGGACAGGGTGATCTTTATGGATGGCGGCGTCATTGTCGAACAAGGTGTCCCCCGTGATGTCATTGAACACCCCCAGGAGGAGCGTACCCGGCAGTTCCTCTCCCGTTTTTCCAACCGATAAGAACCGAGAGGAAAAGTGCTCCATCACCTATTCAAAGGGTGATGGGGTCTCCTTTTGCTCTGATGGAAGAGATTTAATGCTGTTTTGTGGTGCGCCCTCTTTTCAAACGGGAAAAGTTCCTTTATAATAACAAGCATATCACAAAGGCAGGGGGCGTTTGCATGGCAAATTTATTGGATTATCTGGATTGGCGCGGCGACCTTACGTGGGAAGCCTCTCCCTTTAACGAAGTCGACAATCTGATTCTGGCCGAATTATCCTTTGTGGATTTCAATGGGATCGTACCTGGGCCCAGCGAGGGAGAAAGCATTTCTCTGTCTCAGGCGACGGAAGCGTTTTTCAACCGCTACAAAGAAAATGGAGAGGCCATTGATATGGGCGTGCTGGTGCCGGGTGCCATTCCCTCCATGCTGGAAAAAATGGCAGCGAGCAAGCGCTTTGGACAGATGAAACTCAACTGCTTTGTTGACTGGTTGGATGTTGAGAAGGCGGAACAATTCGCGGCACTGACGGTTGAGGTGGACAGCAAGACGCTGTACCTCTCCTTCCGTGGTACAGACGACACCATTGCTGGCTGGAAGGAAGACTTTATGCTGGGCTGCGTATCGGAGCTGCCCGCGCAGAAGAAAGCTGTGCAGTATACTGCCTCAGTAGCCAAACAGTTTCCGCGTCGAAAGCTGATCCTGGGCGGCCACTCAAAGGGCGGCAACCTGGCTGTTTATGGGGGCGTTTTTGCGCCGCCGGCTGTTCAGCGGCGAATGATCGCCGTTTACAGCAACGATGGCCCCGGCTTCCACGATGACATTTTGCGTATGCCGGAGCATGAGCTGATCGAAGACCGCATTCATTCCATTGTCCCCAAATCCTCGGTGGTAGGAATGCTTTTGGAGCATGAAGAAAACTACACAGTTGTGGACAGCAGCCAGCTTGGCTTTATGCAGCATGACGGCTTTTCCTGGTCTGTCATGGGAGATCATTTTGTGACATTGCGCCAGGTGACCAAGCAAAGCCATTTGAGCGATCTTGCTTTGCAGGAATGGCTGATGACCCTTTCCGGCCCGCAGCGGGAGGCGTTTGTGGACGCACTTTTCAACGTACTCACCGCGTCCGGCGCCGCCACGCTGACGGATCTGAAGGTCGAGAAGCTTAAGGCGGCAGGAGCGATGATCAAAGCTATGAAGGATCTGGACAAGGAAACGCGAGATCGCCTCCTCTCCTTTTTCAGCCTGATGTTCAAGAGCAATATGCGTCTGGTTTTGGAAGATATTCAAGAAGGCAGCGAAAAGATTGCCCATACAGCAAAGAAATGGGCATTTAAGCGGGTAGTAACGGCAAAAGATAACTCATAAAGAAAAAGTCTCCGATAAAGGTTCTTCCCTTATCGGAGATTTTTTGCCTATTCTTTATTTTTTGCTTTTCCCTTAAAAAAGAGCAAGCCTGCCGCATTTCCCAGCAAAGCCACCGCACCGTATATGACGCAGTAGATCCACGCACTTTCGTTGTAATAGATCCATATGGTGGGGGCAAACAACAGCGCTGTCAGCAAAGGGATGCAAAAGTAAAATCCGTGAGAACGACCGGCCAGCAGCGCAGCAAAAAAGCACAGCAGCGGGAAAACAGCCAACAGAACCGCCATAGCGGAACCTGTATCACGAATCAGCAGCGGCAGCAGATAAAAGCCCAAAGCAATGACCAACAGATACGGTAAAAGTTTTTTAAGCTGATTCATGTCCATCCTCCTTTAAGTCAAGAATTACAGTTATCATAGCAAAAAAGAGACCGAAAAGCAATGATTTTCGGTCTCTTTTTGCTTATGTGCCAATAAACGGGGATTATCGCACTCTGGGAATCATCAGCATTACATCTTCGGGCAGAGGACTCTTATCCTCCAGATTGTTGGCTTCTCTGATGGCAGATGCCGTGGTCTGATACTGCTTGGCAATATCCCATAATGTTTCGTCCGGACGGAATCTTCTGAGGATCAGAGAGGGGCGTCTGGCACCGTCGGAGGCAGCTTCTGTATCCATTTCCGCAGCCTTCACGGCAAGAACGCTCTTTTGGGCTGTCTGTGGCACCAAAAACTCTACGACGGTGCGCAGTTCCCATTGGCCACTTCCCTGCTGTAAAGCGGCTTCACGGCAGCAGGCGGAAACGCCGTCGCATCCGGCAGAGCCGTTCCATTTGCCGGATACCTCAAAACTGCGTTCCATGCACATGGGAGAGCTTTCCTCATCTAAGTACAGCACCTTATAGTAAACCGTGGCACGGAGAATGCTGCCGCTGTCCTCTGCGGCCACACTCACAGATCCGCAGCTGCAATCGGTGAGACACGCAAAGCTCATGCCTGGTTCCAGCCGCTGGGTGCTTTCTTCCCGCACGGCTGCGCTGGGCAGATATGCCGGAAACGCGATGGGCTGTGTATGTACTTGCGTTGGATAGCGGGTGCTGTATAGATCGGATACATAGGTCTGCGTGCAGGGATGATATACATGTACCATCAGGGAAAGGCTGAGAGAGACGCCCAGTTCTGTGCCGTCATCGCCCCGAATGACGCGCACGTCACTTTCGGAGAGTTGGGTTTCTGCTTCAAATGTGCAGCTCTCGTCCAGATCAGTTCCTTCCATGATCTGAGAGAAGGGCAGTTTTGCCTCGTACCAGCAAAGCCTTTGGCTTTCCGAGCGGTAAAGTACGGATAGGTTCGCCTCGCCTTTTACCACGACCTTGTTCCCTACCGCCTGTGCCGAGGAAACGTGCAGCGACACTTGATCCAGCAGCAGATCCTCCAGCGGCTCCAGATTTTTGTCAAGCGGCACCTCATCTGTAAAAGTAAAGGGTTTCTCAATCACTTGTGTCAGCAGCTGGCAATTCATCTGCTGCTTTTGCACCTGCATATCAGCTGAAGACTCCGGCAGGTCGCTGCAAAGCTGCTGTACTACTTTGGCAAAGCCAGTCACGGTAAACTCCGGAATGACCCGCAGAGAAAGCTTTCTGGAATTAATGGGTTTTGCCTCCGCCAGAAGCAGCCGTCCGCAGACCCGCACCGATTCACAGCGGGCAAAGCGCTTGTCATCCATGGTGCACTCGAAAGGAACCGAAAGGCTCAGGTTTCTAAGACCCATGCTTTCCTCCGAACTGTACAGGACACAGACGCGCACTGTACCACTGATGGTCAGCCGCTCCTCACTGATGTTTTTGCTGCGGATCTTTAGTTGACCAACTGTGTCGATGATGCGCGCCATATCCGGGCAGTATTCCGGAATTGCCGTTTCCATGGACTCCTCGTGGGTCGTTACCATATTGCCAATCGCTTCATAGCAAATGATTTGGTCGAATGTAAGTTCCATGTTTTCAGTCCTCTCAGTTTTTGAATTCTCTATCAAAAATTATGAGAGAGACAGCCTGTTTATGCACGGATTCCAAAAATGCGGCGCAAAATGCCGCTGAGAAATTTGGGCGATCTCCAGACCACGATCCTCATCTATATCCCTCCTTTCACTTTTTCAAGCACATAATGCCGCAGGCAATCAATAAAAAAGCGATCAGGAACATCAGCGCTCCCACCGGGAATATCGCGGCAATCAAAATTCCCAGTCCCAGGGCCAATGCGCAGATACCCAAGACCGATCCGCAATTTCCCCTCATAGTCATCCTCCTATCTGTTGTCTGCCCCAGTATATTCCGCGGTGCCGGCAAAGGAAACAGCACAAAAGCGAAACGGCAATGAAGCCGCTGCGCTTTTGTGCTGCGTTTTTCGGAAAAGTCCGGATATTATTTGTTTTTACCACTTTTTTCCCACTCTTTTAAATCCTTCAGTTCATGATACAGCCGCGCATAACTGTTGTGCCGGGCTTCCGGGATCTTCCCCTGTTTTACCGCAGCCAGTACAGCGCAGCCCTTCTCCTTGGTGTGGCTACAGCCAATAAAACGGCAATCGTTCAAATAAGGGGCAAATTCAGGAAAAGTGTCTGGAAGGGAATGTTTCAACTGCAAATTCAGTTCTTCAGTGTCAAAGGAGGAAAAACCCGGCGTGTCAATGAGCCATGTATCCGGCTCCGGAGAATACATCTCTACATGGCGGGTGGTGTGCCGTCCCCGCCCCAGCGCCTGGCTGATTTCTCCTGTGGGCAGAGAAAAGTGGGGATCAATGGCATTCAAAATACTGGATTTCCCAACGCCCGAATTACCTGTAAAGGCAGATAGCTTGCTACGAATTTGCGTTTTAAGCTCCTCAATTCCTTCACCGGAAATCGCACTGACACGCAGGACCGGCAGTGCCGAATGGGCATAAATGTCATACAGGTCATCCGCCCGATCCAGGTCGCATTTGTTCAAGCAAACCAATACCTGACAGCCTTTAAGCGCCGCGATGGCCGCAATGCGGTCGATCAGATAGGGGTCTGTGACCGGGATGGCAGCCGATGCCATGACCACCAGTTGGTCAATGTTGGCCACCGCCGGACGTGTAAAGCTGTTTTTACGAGGTTCAACAGCATCAATGATACCGCTTTGGGCATCAAGCTCCTTAAACTCCACCCAGTCCCCTACCAGCGGCGAGAGCCCTTCCCGCCGAAATTTTCCCCGGGCGCGGCAGGAAACGGTTTTTTCACCGGCGCTGACATAGTAAAAGCCACTGAGCGCCTTTTGTATCCTTCCCCTGCTCACTGGAACGTGATGGTCTCGCTCTGCACCGTATCGTTGCCGTTGATGATCACATAGACCTGGGCGGTGGTGCCGCTGGTACCGGTGAAGGTGCAGGATACGGTCCTTCCGTCTGTGTCAAGGTTCATGCTCTTCTCCAACACCTGCGTGGTGCCCTGCATGATGGTCACAGTGACAGTCCCCTTGTATTTGTCGGGAATGGTATAGGTTTTGGTAACAGAGACAGGTTTGGCGGTTTCCGGACCCTTGCTGACAGTAAACACAATGGCGGTGCCCTCTTCCACGGTGGAAGTGGCGGACACACTTTGACCGATCACAAGACCGGAAGCCTTGTCGCTGTATTCATACTTATAGCTGCCGACCTCCAGACCAAGTCCCTTGGCCTTTGCGGCCGCGGAATCCGCATCCATATCAAGGAAAGAAGGAACGGTGACGGACTTCTTCTCCGGCCCCTTGCTGACCACCATATAAATCGTGTCTCCCTTGGCGATGGAGGCGTTGGCGGCCGGTGTGGTGGAGATAACCTTACCGGAGGCAACATCCGTTGAAAATTGCTCCGAGGTCTCCACGACCAGGTCCAAATGCATATTTTTCAGCAGAACTTTGGCCTCCTGGCTGTCATAGCCTGCCAGACTGGGCATCTGAGTCGACACATTTTCCGAACAGACATAGACGTTGATGACCCGGTTATCCTTGCGGATCTTGCCTGCCGCCGGATCTTGTTCCACGATCTGCCCCGCCTGGTATTTGGTGTCGGTTCGGTAGCCGATGACGGTAATGGTGAAGACGTCCTTGACACCATCCATCTGATTGGCTTCCTCCACGGTATGGCCCACCACACTGGGCACTTCATAGGAGTTGCTGCCTGTGCTGGAAAAGCCGCCCATAATGACTTTGAAAATCAGCAAGACGACCAGCAAAGCGGCGGCAAACCCGCCGATGATGAACATCATCTTCTTTTTTGCCTTTTTCTTTTCCTCCGGCGTCTCTTCGTCCAGAAGCGATTCTTTCTCTTCCCTCTCTTTTTTGGCCCGTTTTACCGCGGTATTGACGGCACCGGAGGGAATAAACTGGGTGGGCTCGTTGTTTTCGGGCTCTTCCAGCTCCGTTTTGATATAGTCCATGTTAACGGATGGATCTTTCCGGAATTTTTCCAGATCCTCCACCATGGCATTGGCCGTGGCATACCGTTTTTCGGCATCGGCATTCATGGCCTTCATGCAGATCAGTTCCAGTGCTTCCGGCACTTTTTCGTTGATGTCCCGGGGAGACAGAGGAACGGAACTCAAATGCTGAATGGCGACCGATACCGCCGAATTTCCCTCAAAAGGCAAACGCCCCGTCAGCATTTCATAAAGAACAACACCGGCGGAATAGATATCCGACCTGGCATCGGTGCGGTCGCCTCTCGCCTGTTCCGGGGAGATATAGTGCACGGAGCCCAGGGCTTCCTGTGTTAGCGTCTGCCCCGCGTTGGCCAGGCAGGCGATGCCGAAATCGGCCACCTTCACGCTGCCGTCCCGCAGGACCATGATGTTCTGGGGCTTGATGTCTCGATGAATAATACCGCGGCTGTGAGCATGGCTCAGACCACGCATGATCTGGATGATAAAGTGCAGGGACTCACGCCAGTCCATCAGACCCCGGCGTTCCATATACTGCTTGAGGGTGATCCCGTCGATCAGCTCCATCACAATATACTCCACATCACCGTCTCTGGATACGTCATAAACAGAAACGATGTTGGGATGAGACAACATGGCGACCGCCTGCGATTCATCCCGGAAGCGGCGGCGGAAATCCGCGTCCTCCGCCAGCTCACTCTTCAGGATCTTAATTGCCACCAGACGATTCAGGCGATGACATTTCGCTTTGTAAACGTTGGCCATACCGCCGCTGCCGATCTGCTCAAGTATCTCATAACGATTATCCAGCATTTTACCAATGTATTGATCCATATTTGTCATCTCCTTTATTCGTTGCACAGCAAGACGGCTGTTACATTGTCCGGTGCACCCCTGTCTTTTGACACGGCTATCAGGCGTGACAGACAGGTGTCCACCTTATCACTGTGGATAATCTCAAATAAAATTTCCTGATCTGAAACAGTATTGACCAAACCATCCGAGCAAAGAAGGAGATAATCCTTTGGCTCCAGCTCCACGGCATAGTGATCAGCTTCTGCCACGGCATCCGGCCCCAGCGCGCGGGTGATCAGGTTCCGGCTGGGATGCCGGCGCGCCTCTTCCTTTGTCAGATCTCCTCTTTCCACCATGCTCTCCACGATGGAGTGGTCTTTGGTGATCTGCCGGATCTCCTCTCCATTGACGATGTAGGCGCGGCTGTCGCCAATATTGCTGATGACGGCCTGGCTGTCTTTTACAATGGCGGAAACAAGTGTTGTACCCATATTTTCATACTCACAATGGATGGCCGCCTCACTGCGGATCGTGGTATTTGCAAGAGAAATGCAGGCCGAGGCAGTGGCTTCCCACTGCTTAAGACTCATATTTTCGCGTAAGTATTGCTTCAATCCATCCATAAAGGTTTTGACGGCAATGGTGCTGGCCAGCTGTCCGCCGTTTGTGCCGCCCATACCGTCGCAGACGACGGCGACCGTATAGTGCCCCATTGTCTCCACGGAAAACGCATCCTGATTTTCTTTGCGTACCAGTCCCGTGTCGGTTGTACCCCATACTTTCATCAGAGGGAATTCCCTCCTTTCTTATTTTCCATTTCTTTACGGCGAAGCTGGCCACAGGAAGCATCGATATCCCCACCCAGGCTTCTTCGCACGGTGGCGGTGATCCCATGGGAGATAAGCCTCTTTTGAAATTCCGCCATTCGCCGGCTGGGTTTGAAGGCACTCTCCACCACATCATTGAGTGGGATCAGGTTCACATGCCCCGGCATTCCCCGCAGACGCTTGGCAATCAGATCTGCCTGCCAATCCTGGTCGTTTACCCCGTCTATCATGGCGTATTCAAAGGAGATACGCCGCCCGGTCTTTTCGAAATAGCGATGGCACGCATCGAAGACCTGCTCTACGTCATATGCACGGTTTACCGGCATGATGCGGGAACGTGTTTCAGAATCAGGAGCGTGGAGTGAAACGGAAAGTGTCAGCTGCAAATTCTTTTCTGCCAGCGCTTCAATTCCAGGTACAACACCGCAGGTAGAGAGGCTGATGTGCCGCATCCCAATGTGAAGTCCATCCGGGTGATTGACCAGCTCCAGAAATTTCATGACATGATCGAAATTGTCCATTGGTTCGCCGATTCCCATCAAAACAATGTTGGAAATCTCACGCCCGGCGTCAAGCTGTGTAAAAAGGACCTGATCCAGCATTTCTGAGGGGGCCAGATCCCGCACCTTGCCTGCCACGGTGGAGGCGCAGAAAGCGCAGCCCATGCGGCATCCTACCTGAGAGGATATGCAGACGGTATTACCGTGATGGTAGGACATGAGGACCGTCTCAATACAGTTTCCATCTGTCAGCTCCCAGAGATATTTAATGGTACCGTCCAGCTTTGATTCCTGCTTGCGGGCCACTAACGGCTCAGTAATATAAAAATCACGGTCCAGCATTTCCCGCAGAGATTTGGAAAGATTGCTCATTTCTTCAAAGGAACGCACGCCCTTGTGTAGCCAAGTGAATACCTGTTTGCCCCGGAAAGCGGCTTCCCCACGCTGAAGCAGGAGTTGAGTTATTTCCTCTTCCGTCAGAGATTTTATATCTATTTTCATACGCTGCCTTTTTTTCGCATACGGCACATATAAAAGCCGTCTGTTCCAAACCGCTGGGGCCAAAGGGTAATCTGGCCGCCAGTTCCGCCAATGGGATTGGGGAGCACAAAGGCTTCCCTGGCAAATTCCTTGTGGTGGCTCAAAAATGCCTCCGTCACCTGCTCGTTCTCCTCCGGCAGAAGCGTACAGGTAGAGTAAACCAGCACACCGCCGGGGCACACATAGGCCGACGCGTTTTCAAGAATATCACTTTGTATTTGAGGAAGATCCGTCAATTCTTTCGGGTTTTTATACCGAATGTCCGGCTTTTTCCGAATAATGCCAATTCCGGAACAGGGAACATCCGCCAAAACGATATCCGCGCTTTCCAGCCATGCGCTATGCGCTTCACGGCCGTCGGCCAGTGCGGTGCGTATGCTGGAAATACCAAGACGCTGAGCATCCTTTTCAATAAGCTGGAGCTTATGGGGATGGACGTCGCAGGAAAGGATCTCGCCCTTGTCTCCTTGCGCAATGGCAGCGGCAAAGGATTTACCACCGGGTGCGGCACAAACATCCATGATCTTGTCCTGCGGACGGGGCTGCGCGGCAGAAATGACCAGATGCGCGGCAGGGTCCTGTACCATGCAGTGTCCCTTGACAAAAGCAGGCAGTTCAGCCAGATTTCCCGTGCTGCTGATGGAAAAACAGCCATCCAGCCACGGATGCTTCTCCACCGACACGGCAGAAAGCTCCCGCTCCAGTTCGTCTGCCGTCACTTTCAGCGTGTTTGTCTGGACGGTGGTGGGAATCGGCTTGTTATTCAGCTGCAGCAGTGCCTCGGTTTCCTCATCTCCCAGCAGTTCCATGAGCCGCCGTACCAGCCACAGAGGGTGACTGTATCGAATGGATAAGTATTCCTCACGGCTGTCGGCGGGGATGTCCGGCATATTCAGCCAGTTGATCACAAATTTACGCAGTACAGCATTGACAAGGCAGGACGCTTTACTCCTGTTGTGGCGCTTTGCCATTTCCACCGCTTCATTGACAGCGGCGCTGTGGGGAATCTTATCCATGAAAAGGATCTGATACCCGCCGATGCGCAGAATGTTTAAAATCACCGGCTCAAGCCGTTCCGGCTTCTGCGTGCAGTAGCAGCCGATATAGTAGTCCAACAGCAGGCGGTTTTGGATCACGCCATAGCACAAGTAGGTAGCCAGCGCGGCATCGCGACGATCCAGTCCGTTTTTGGCAATCGCCTGCTTTAAACTGCCGTCCGACCAGGCGTTGGCCTTATGGACCGACATCAGCACATCGAGTGCTGTGTCTCTGGCATTTCTTTTTTCATTCATGATCAATCTGCATAGGATGGCCCCGGAGATAGTCCGCTGCCGCCATCCGTTTTCCTCCTTCGGCCTGCAGCTGGGTGATGACCAGCGTCTGTCCGTCGCCGCAGGCGACTTCAATGCCGTGCTTGTCCGCGGCGATCACAGTACCGGCGGCAGCCGCCGTTTCACGGCCGATGGTCGTTTCAAATATTTTCATCGGTTTTCTATCCAGTACGGCAGAGGCGCAGGGCCACGGAATAAGACCGCGCACCTGGCAGTCGATCACCTGTGCCGGTTTGCTCCAATCAATGGGAGAAAGATCTTTACTCAGCATAGACGCGTACGTGGAAGCGCTGTGATCCTGCTGGACAGGAACCAGTTTCCCGGCCTCCATCAGATGCAGAGCTTCCGAAAGAGCCTCGGCGCCCAGCTCCGCCAAACGCACTGTTAAGGCGGCGGCATCCTCGTGAGGCTGTATTTCTGTTTTCTTCACATGGAGAATATCCCCCGCGTCCAGCTCCTTTGCCATATACATAATGGTGACGCCGGTCTCCGCTTCTCCGTTGAGAATGGCCCAGTTAATAGGCGCCGCGCCGCGGTACTTGGGCAAAAGCGAGGAATGCACGTTTACGCAGCCGCGAGGCGGCAGACGCAGCATTTCTTCCGGTAGGATTTTGCCGTAGGCCGCCACAACGATCAGTTCCGGCTTCAATTCACGCACCAGATCCATGGTCATACCATCCCGCATTTTCAGCGGCTGATAGACAGGCAGCCCCTGTGCCAGCGCGAATTCTTTTACCGGGGAAAAAGTCATCTTCATACCGCGGTTGCGGGGCTTGTCCGGCTGGGTAAACACGCCGCAGAGCTCATGACCGTCTGATAGCAAACGGCGCAGCGAGGCCACCGCAAATTCCGGCGTTCCCATAAAGAGAATCCTCATTGTATCAGCCTTCCTCTTCTTCGTTTTCTTCTTCCTGCTTGCGGATGTATGCTTCCAGTTCCTCCTCTGTCAAGAGGTGATCTGTCCGCTCGACAAACAGGTGCCCGTCCAAATGCTCAATTTCATGGCAGAAGCAGCGGGCGGTCAAGCCCTCGTCCTCCACTTCAAAGAAGCGGCCGTCCCGATCCTGAGCGCGGACGCGCACTTTTTCCGGGCGTGTCACAATGCCGTATTTTCCGGGAACGCTGAGACAGCCTTCAAAGCCTGTCTGCTCCCCGTCGGTGGCGATAATGTTAGGATTGACCAGCTCGATAATTTCATTATCCTCGTTCATCACGACGCACACGCGGCGCAGGATCCCCACCTGGGGAGCGGCCAACCCCACACCATTGGAGTCGATCAGCGTATCCTTCAGATCATCCAGCAGCGTGTGCAGGCGGCTGTTAAAGTCCGTCACAGGACGGCACACCTTTTGCAGGCAGTCGTCGCCCTGCACAGCAATTTTTCTCAATGCCATTTTATAGGACCATTCCTTTCCTTTTCACATAGGTGCATATTTGTACGGGCGCGCTGAAAAGCAGCGGCATGGGCAAGGAAAAGAACAGCGCTTCCCTACTCAGCCAGATTACAGTCTGTATAGAGATTCATGCCTCTATTCTCACTCTTTGCTGCAAATTCCCGCATAAAAGCGGCGATTAAGCCGCGAATTGTCTTGTCATTCTTCCCAGTCAATAGTACCCGGTAGCGGTAACGGTTATTCACCTTGACCACCGGCGCCGGAGCCGGGCCCAAAATATCCAGGATTTCATAGTTTCCCGCTTTGGCGGCGGATACCAGACCGTCTCGCAGCTGTGAGCTGGCGCGTCGGACCTGTGCTTCCTCCCTCCCGCTTACCGTCAGAAAAAACTGATCGGAAAAAGGCGGATCCATGCGGAGCTTCCTCAGGCGGATCTCACTGTCGTAAAAACGGTCGTAATCCTGCGCAGCTGCCGCTTCGATCACGTCATTGCCGGGAGTAAAGGTCTGGATAACGGCACGGCCTGCTTTCTCTCCCCGACCGGCTCTTCCCACCACCTGCGTCAAAAGGCTGAAGGTCCGTTCAGAGGCAGTGTAGTGATCCACATACAGCGAAAGGTCAGCGGATAAAACACCCACGAGGGTGACATTTTCAAAATCAAGGCCCTTTGCCACCATCTGCGTTCCCAGCAAAACGGGGATCTTCTGTTGGGAAAAGCGGCGCAGCAATTTCTCGTGGTTGTTGGCAGCGCTGACCGTGTCAGCGTCCATACGGAGAATCTCTGTTCCGGGAAAGAGACGCCTCAGTTCCTCCTCCACCTTCTGCGTTCCGATGCCCACATGCTTCATCCGGCCACCGCAATCAGGGCAGGTCTCATAGGCCTTTTCGGAGTAACCGCAGTAATGGCACATCAGCCGTTCGTTGACGGAATGATAGGTCAGAGGGACGCTGCACCGGGGACATTGGGGGACGGAGCCGCACTCGCCGCATAGCAGCATCCGGCTGTTGCCCCTGCGGTTGAGAAAGAGAATACTCTGCTCTCCGGATTCAATGTTTTTTTTCAGCTCACGGTATAAGACGCTGCTGACAGCGCCTGTGTTCCCGCTGCACAGTTCCTGGCGCAGGTCGGCCAGAATGACCTGCGGCAGCGGCCGCTCATTGTAGCGATGGAGCAATTTGGCAAGTCCGTAAACCCCTGACCTGGCGAAGTAGGCAGTCTCCACAGTAGGAGTGGCGGAGCCAAGCAGCAGCAGCGCCTTGTCCTGTACACACCGGTACTTGGCAATATCACGGGCGTGATAAAAGGGTGCGTTAAAGGACTGGTAGGAGCTTTCCTGCTCCTCGTCCATCACGATCAGTCCCAGATGATCCAGCGGCGCGAAGACGGCGGAACGGGTGCCAAGCACGATATGCGCTTCTCCGCGCTGAAGGCGTTTCCACTGGTCATACCGTTCAGAAAGGCGGAGACCGCTGTGCAGCATGGCCACTTCGTCGCCGAAACAGGTGGCAAACCGCTCCATCATCTGCGGCGTCAGGGCAATTTCCGGAACAAGGATCATCACAGAGCGGCCCAGTTTCACCGCTTCCTGGGCAAGGCGTATGTAGACCTGCGTTTTACCGCTGCCAGTCACGCCCTGCAAGAGAGAGACGGTGGGCTTTTCTACCTGAATGCTTGCCCAAAGCTGGGCAAATGCCTGCTGCTGTTCTTTATTAAGGGAGACAGGGACAGCCGCTTCTTTTTTTTGGTAGTGGGGGACCCGATACTGTTCCATCTCACGAAAGGTGATAATACCGGCTTTTTCCATGTGGCGGAGCATCACAGGCGTAATGCCTGTGTAATAGCAGAGCTCGTTGGAGACGGTCTCCCCATAGTCCTGTAAAAAGCGGATGGCCTCTGCCCGTCTGGGCGACGACTTTGTTTTGCCGTCAAGCGCCGTGGGCGCGTCAACGGTCAAGCTGACCAGCTTTACCGTCTTATCGCTGATGGGACGCTTTGCTTCTGTTTCCAGAAAAAGGATCCCCCTCTGCTCCATCTTTTTCAGGACAGGCAAAAGGTCCTTCTCCCAGATGGCGGAAAGCTGCTTGCTATCCATCGGCCCCCGGGACGAAAGCTCCTGCCATATGGATTGTTCCTGTTCAGAAAGGCTGTCCGGCATCTCCGCGGCCGCAAGACGATAGACCTGCCGGTAATGATACCATACGCTGGCCGGCAAAATCGTTTTGATGGCTTCATAAAAAGTGCAGAAATACCGCTCTCGCATCCAAAGGGCCAGCTTGATCTCCGCGGGCGAAATGACAGGCGTCTCATCCACCAGCGCCAGAATACTTTTCACCGAGCGCTGCGGGTATGCGTGGGACAAGGAGAGAATCACGCCTTCCGTGTGCCTGTTGCCCCGGCCGAAAGGTACCGTGACACGTGAGCCAACAGAAGATTCCATTGTCTCGGGTACCAGATAGTCATAGGGCTTGTCGATGGCATAGGTGGCTGCGGCTACCGCAATTTTCGCAAGCTGCGTCATTTGTTTCCGCTCTCCTCCCATGCCTTTTTACTTATTCCTCGTCCTCGATCACCGTGTTAATGGTGGAGGCGTCAAATTTGCCGTCGGCCACTTCGTCGATGGCTATGGTGACGGGCTTATCATCCAAATGCTCTCCGGCGCTTTCAGCGTCCTTGGCGATCTGACGGGCTCTGCGGGCCACTACGTTCACCATCAGGTAACGGTTGGGGATATACTGGCTGAGTTTGTTCATGGCGGGGTAAAGCATCATAATAAATTCCTTCCAATCTGCCTCATGGGCAATAAATTAATAAGACAGGCTTACTCTTTTCCTAAAATCTGATTCATTCGCTCTGCCGGGCGGCAGTGTTCGGCGCACATAATGGCGTTGAGTTCCTCCACCGCCTTTTCCACGGTATCGTTGATGACAAAGTAATCATAGGCATTGGCGGTCTGACACTCCACCTTGGCCCGGATCAAACGTTCCTGGATCTTCTCCTGCGTATCTGTGCCTCGGTCTGTCAGGCGGCGTTCCAGTTCCTTCCAGGACGGAGGCGCGATAAATATTTTCACGGTGTCAGGACGTTTGCTGCACACCTGCATGGCCCCCTGCACCTCAATATCCAGAATCACATCTTTTCCGTTTTTCATGGCCGCGTCCACAAACTTCTTGGGCGTCCCATAAAAATTTCCCACATATTCGGCGTATTCCAGAAATTCATCCTGACCGATCAGCTCACGGAAGTGGCTCACGTCAATAAAATGGTAGTGCACGCCGTCCACTTCACAGGGGCGGGGAACACGTGTGGTGGCGGAAACAGAAAAATACAGATCATCCCGCCCCTCCAGCAGCGATCGAAGGACCGTGCTCTTTCCTACACCGGACGGGCCGGAAATAATAAACGTCTTCCCTTTTTTCTTCATTCTGTTTCCTCCTCTGTAAAGTCAGATAGCTTCACTCCAAAACGGGGTGCCATTTTCTCTGTGGACAGGGCTGAAAGGATCACATGGTCGCTGTCCATCAGCAAAACAGAGGCGGTTTTTCTGCCGTAGGTGGCATCAATCAGCATCCCCCGATCCCGCGATTCCTGGATCAGCCGTTTGATCGGAGCAGATTCGGGGCTGACAATGGCTACCAGCCGCTCGGCTGACACCAAGGAGCCAAACCCAATAGGTATCAATTTCATCTGTGCGACCTCACTCTAAATTTTGTACCTGTTCGCGGATCTTTTCGACCTCCGCTTTCATATTGACCACATCTTTTGTGATGGAGAGGTCGTTACACTTTGAACCGATGGTGTTGCACTCGCGGTTGACCTCCTGGATCAAAAAGTCCAGTTTGCGGCCCACCGGCTCTTCGCTCCGAAGCATTTCCCGCAGCTGGGCTATATGACTGCGCAGCCGCACCGTTTCTTCGTCCACGGCCACTTTGTCGGCAAAAATAGCCGCTTCTGTGAGAATCCGCGCATCATCAATGGTTGTGGACTGAAGCACTTCTCTCATTTTAGTCTCCAAGCGTTCACGGTATGCCGCCACTGTCTGGGGCGAGCGCTCTTCCACCTTGGTTATAACGGCCTCAATGGTGTCGACCCGACCGGCGATATCCCGGGCCATCTTATCTCCTTCTACCGCGCGCATACCATTATAAGCGGAAAGCGCATTGTTCAAAACATGACAAAGGTCGGCGCTGACGGTTTCCACGTCTTCTTCGGCCTTTGTAACAGTCAGCACGTCGGGAAATTTGGCAAGTGCCATGGGCGTGATGCCGCCTTCCAGATGAAATGTTTCCATCAGCTCACTGAGCGCGTCAAAATATCCCTTGGCCAAAGAGTGATTGACCTGCACCACTGTTTCATCGGCGGCTGTTGCGTCAACGGTAATGAATACGTCCACCTTACCGCGGGATACCACCTGCTGGACCGCCGTCTTCACGGCGTCCTCCGCAAAGGAATAAGCGCGGGGCATTTTAACGCTGCAATCCAGGTAGCGATTGTTGACTGATCGCACTTCAACGGTAATGTCCCGCTTATTCACTGTCTCCCGAGATCTTCCATAGCCGGTCATACTTTTAATCACTGTGATAACTCCCTTCTGTAAAAAACGAATTTAGCAGCAGAACCAGTATCCGCCGCCGCCCATCGCGTTGCAGCAAGCCCAGATGCAACAGTATTTCAAGCAGCTGGAGTTGTCACAGCTTCCGGTGGAAAATGGCCCAAAACCGTTGGGCTGAAAAGGTTCATTGCGGCCCTCGGCCATGTCCAGCGCTCGCTGGTATTCGCCGTTGTCGGGCTCCATTTGCACAGCTGTCGTGAAATAGCGCCTGGCCTCATCCATCCATCCGCGTTTGTTGCAGATGACGCCTTTGAGAAAATTCCACTCGGCATTATGGTCAGACATCGCGTTGAGCAGTTCCTCGGCCATGTTTAGGTCACCCTGGTTGATGGCCATATACACCCGCTGAAAAGCGGGATCGCCGCCGTAGCTTTGATAGCTGCCGGCAAAGGGGTTGTCATAAGAGTTTCCTCCGTAGGAGGTTGCGCCTGGATTGTTGTAAGAGGAGGCACCTTTTTTGCGCTGCGTTTGGATCTCTTCATACGCCTCGTTGATGACCTTCATTTTTTCCTGCGCCAGATCCTCCAACGGATTATCGTGGTAGTTGTCCGGATGGTATTTTCTGGCTAAGTCCCGGTATGCCTTCTTGACTTCTTCATCGGTTGCGGTGCTCGGCACGCCCAGAACTTTATAGGGATCGTTCATAGGAAGAATCCGCCTTTCATATCAGGTAAAATTCAGACAGGGATTTTTTTCTCTTTCTCGCCTTCTGATGAAACGTACCGTCCAGCACACTGTGCCCCACTGCGTACATTCCCTCGTACACAACACTTTGTATAATATTCGACCAAACGCCAAAATCATATAATTCGTAAGATGCCGCCATTACGCGGATGGAACGGTCCAGCGTCAGCGCCAGAGCGGCGCGGCTCTCTTCGGTCCATTGCCCGTCGGTGAGGCCGTAGCGCAGGGCCACGGGGTTATAGCTGCCGCTTTTAGCGTCGCTGCGCAGATCGTCGGCCGCATCCACCAGATAGATCCATCGCCCCAGGTGATAGAGCATCTGCCGTAAAACCCGGCATTTAATGCTGTCTTCCACACTGTCCGCCGCATCGGAAAGCAGACTGGCAAAGGTATCGGCGGTTAGATCCAGCGAGGAGCATTTTCCTTTTTCATAGGTTGCCAGTTCTCGCAAATGCCGCTGGGTGCTTTCATCAAAATGAGGCCGCAGCTCCTTTGCCTTCCGATAGGCTCTTTTTAAAAGGAGAGCCGCAGCCCGGTATTTGAGGCTTTTGAAAAAGCCGTGGTCGCTGATCCCGTCCTGGATTTGCCACCAGGCCAGGATTACGCTCTCGTCGGCGGCCAACTCCAGCGCCGCCGTCTGGCAAAGGGCCGGCTTTTCACGAATGGGATGCACCGCGCAGCGGCAGCCCTCGCTCTGACAGTGGTTCTCCTCTGAGAGCAGCATCGCCAAAAAAGCAAAGTCATAGTTGAGGATCCAGCGGGCCGCAGCTCCGTAACGCCGTCCCATCGTGTGACAAAGACCGCAGTACAAAGCAGAAAAACGAGCCGTATTCTCATCGTCCAGCTTGTCCGCCGCCGGTCTGATGTAGCCAAACATCCCGGCTTAGAAAATGCGCTGGATGGTGTAGTTCAGCGTGCCGTGCTTTTTAGCATAGCGGTCATAAAACACGCAGGGAATGAAAGCCATTGCCGCTGCGGCAATAGCGACGGCATACCGCACGCCTTCTGTTTTGAGGGAATAGGTCAAAAAGTATCCCAGCAAAAACAGAACGACCGGCAGCACATAGACCAGGGCCACAACCCCCATCAGCTTTTTGGTGCTGCTTTCCACCACCACTTTTTGTCCCACGGATGCGCCCACAGGGTCCTTGGCCTTGGCTTTGATAGCGGCCCCGGTCATTCCGCAGCCGGCACAATTCTCACAGTCATGCCCGCAGGCAGACTTCCTCGGTACCGATATCTGTACATACCCATTGTCAAGAAGGGCATCTACTGTTGCAATTTGTGTCATACATATACTCCTTTCCACCCGGTCATCCGGGACTGGTCACTCCTGAAATGTTAACGATTACTTGGTAAGTTCCCTTCACGCCCACGTTTTGGAAGCCCTCCACATAGACATAGGCGGGAACCGTATAGTTGCCTGCCACAGCTGAAATGCCGGTGAGATCCGCCACGACCTTCAGCTGCTCTCCGGTGATCGCGGCAATTTCCGTCGTCAAGCCGCGCAGCGCGATATTAAGACTTTCCGTCACAGGGGTCGCTTTAAAGTCGGCGGGAATATTTTCAAAGCTGATACGGTTTGTCGTCAGGGTAGTCTCCGACACGCCCGTTACCACCACTGTCACCATGGCTGTGCCGATGTCACCCTCCAGCTTGGTATTCTCGGGGGCTGTAATGGTAAAGTTCAAGGTCTGAGAGTTACCCAGATCCTGCAGATACACCGTTCCCAGCATAATGCTGTCAATCTGGGCCAATGCGTCCTTGCTGCCCGAAAGGGTCACTTTTTCCGGCTGAATGGTATAAGTCGTGTGACTGAGGGTGGAACCCACAGCCTCCACAAAGTTCAGCTTAAGAGGTACTTCCTTTGTGGTTCTTACCGGCAGATTCGCCTGTATCAACTTAACGGCAGGTCGAATATTATCGTTGCTGATGGGGATGTCATTGTAATCATAAAGTGTAAAGGAATAAGCGTTTACAATAGACTTGTCCGAGTCGTTTAAGTTCATTGTAATTTTTGCGTAGCTGACATTGATCAGATCATCGCGCTGTCCCCGCAGCGTCAGTACGGCCGGGTCCAGGATCAGCGTATCCGCCACATACCCCTTGGCCAGCTCACCCACCATATCACAGCGGATCTCAACGTCCTTGGTGGACAGTTCCCCCACCGTCACAGTCACGGTGTAAGAACTGGCAGAATCCACCGCCACGGCGGTGGAAGAGATATTATCGGGATAGATCACACGGTAAGAAAGAGTCTGAGTGCCGGTGGCATTGATGGAGCTGGTGTCGGCCACGATACGAACCTTGCTGCCTTTGAGGCGGTAGAGCACATTTCGGGCGCCCCGCAGCTTCAAGTCGATCTTGGTATCGTATCCGGACAGAAGCATCAGTCCCTTGTCGGCCAAAGCGCTGTTCTCCCCGGAAAACTCCACGGGAACATCATTGACATTCATGGTCACTTTTCGGGCCTGCACATTGTCCACATAGAGCCACAGAGCAATAGCAATCAAAATGGAGCCAATGATCTGTACCGCTTTTTTGCTTTTACTTTTCTCCATCATGACCTCCGTTTTTCTTGAATCGGATCAGTTCACTCAGGGCAAAGCGGTGCTTGTCCTCTTCTTCCTCTCCCTGCGGAATCAGTTCGTTCCGCAGGAGCTTTGTCAGTGTTTCCGGCATCAGATGCCGCTTGAGCATACCGCCGATGGCCACGGAAATGGATCCCGTTTCCTCAGAAACGATGACCACCACCGCATCGGAATTTTCACTCATGCCGATGCCGGCCCGGTGCCGCATACCCAGATCACGGCTCAAATTCACGTTTTTGGAAAGCGGTAGCATACAGCCGGCACTGAGGATTTTGCCCTGCCGGACGATGACGGCGCCGTCGTGCATAGGGGCTTTCACAAAAAAGATATTTTTCAGCAGTTCGCTGGAAACGGTGGCGTTCAGCCCGGTGCCGCTGCGGGCCATATCATCAAGCATCATCTTGCGTTCAAAGACGATCAGGACGCCGGTGCGTGTCTTTGCCATCTCGGTGCAGGCCACCACTGTCTGGTCAATGGCCTGCTCCATTTCGGAAAGCTGCTGCTCCGTGGTAAAGAGGCGCAGAAACTTAAAGTTTTTGCTGCCCAATTCCTCCAGAATGCGGCGGATCTCCGGCTGGAAAACAATGATCAGCGCCAGCACGCCCCATTCTACCATGTGACTGAGGATGTAGTTGATTCCGTGCAGCTGAAGCACGGAGGACATCCACAGCGCCAGAAGAAAGATAGCGATCCCCTTGAGGATGCTTTCCGCCCTTGTGCTGTGCACCAGCGACAGCAGACGATAAACCAGATATGCCATAATAGCAATGTCCAGAATATCCGAGAGCTTGATGAGCAACAGATAGCTCCCAATATTTTCAAATACCGTCCACACGCCTTCCATACCGTCATCCTTTCAGGCAATAGTAGATACTATTATATAAAAAATACAGACGAAATGCAATAATAACCACGCCTAAAATCTTGTGTTGACCCGAATTATTTCATGCACCTTGTTGAAAAACACGTTCACCTGCTGTTTTTTATTGAAATAAGACGTACTGAAGCGCACGGTTCCGGTTTCCAGAGTCCCCGCCGTTTTGTGGGCCAGAGGCGCGCACTGTAATCCTGCACGTACCGCAATTCCCTCATCGGCAAGGCGTTCCCCGATTTCCTCTACATCCCGCCCGTCGGCGGTAAAGGAAAGGACACCGGTTTGATAAGCAAGACCTGGTTCGGTATAGAGCTTCAGGCAATCTTCCTTTTCCAGAAGCGATACCGCGTATTGCGTCAGTTCTTTTTCATGCTGCGCGATGCGGTCAATGCCAACCTGTCTGACAAAACGGATACCGGCCAGCAATCCGGCAATACCCGGCATATTGTGGGTACCGGCCTCCAGACGGTCCGGCAGAAATTCCGGCATCTCCTGAAATTTGGAAGCGCTTCCCGTCCCGCCTTCCAGCAGGGTGTCTGTTTCATGATGGCACAGCAAAAGCCCTGTGCCCTGGGGGCCGTAAAGCCCTTTGTGTCCTGGCATGGCGACGAAAGCGGCGCCCCAGCGCTGCAGGTCTACGGGCAAAATACCTGCCGACTGGGAGGCATCCACGATCAGCGGCACGCGGAACTGACGGCAAAGCGCGGCAATTTCGTCTATCGGCTGTACACAACCAAATACGTTGGACACATGGTTGCAGATGGCCGCCTGCGCCCCCTCTTCCAGCGCCTTCCGAAAACCTTCAAGCATTTCAGCGGGCTTAAAAAGCGGTGCGTCCACCACAGTAACGGTCACATGGGGGATGGTATGCAGCGGGCGGGTCACGGCGTTGTGTTCATAACCGGAGATCACAACGTGCGTGCCCGGATGAATCAAAGTCTTGATGGCGATGTTTAGCCCGTGGGTCGCGTTCATGGTAAAGATCACGTTTTCCGGCGAGTCCACATGGAACAGCTCCGCCGCTTCCACACGGCACTGGTAAGCGGTTTCCTCCGCTTTTTGGGAGGCCGGGTAGTGCCCCCTCCCCGGGGAACTCATGGTATGCAAAGCCTGCGCAACGGCCTCCCGGACAGATTCCGGTTTTTCAAGGGTGGTGGCGCAGCTGTCAAAATAAATCACAATCTCACCTCTTTGTAGTTTTTTCCGTTGCTCTGATATATTCTGACCGGCTTGAGACCCATTTCCTGAAGTCTGCGCAGCGCCGGTGAAAGCTGTTTTGTCTGAATACTGACCGCATATCCGCAGCCGCGGTCGGTCAGCCCTGCGGGAGCACGGTAGATCTGCGAACCGATACCGACCTGCTCGAGAGTTCTTTCCATCCGCTGAGCCTGCGTAATGGATCTGGCGATCAAAAGAGTATGGTCCATAATACGCCTCCTCACACGCCCATTGTATGCCGCCGGGGCAGCGCCGGTGTCCGGGCCGAAAGGCTGTGAGGGCCGTGCCTGTTCCTATTTATAAAAGTAAAAAGAAGAAAAACGCTCCTTTTGCAAGAACGCTTTTCTTCTTTTCATAAAACCAACGCTGCGGGGAAATCTATGTCCGAAGGGAGTTTTCGTATGAGTATTATTCCTTGCACAGACGGCTGCGTATACCAGCACGAGGGTATCTGCACATTGGAAAAGAGCACGGTGGCCGGGAAACCGGACGGCGCTCATCCCTGCGTACACTATACACCTATTTCCCCTGCGCCAGGACTCGGAGTGCCTGAGAAATATTCTGCACAGGAATCACCTCAAAATTGGTAAAATGCCGCACTTCCGATGCGCGATGTGCCGGTATCATGCAGCATGTAAAGCCTAAACGCTGTACTTCTGAAAGGCGCTGCTCCAGGTGGCTGATGCTGCGGATCTCACCGGAAAGCCCCACCTCGCCCATGGCAGCCATCTCGTTTTTCACGGGCTTGTCCAAATAGCTGGAAGCCAGCGCCACCACCGCGGCCAGATCGGCCGCCGGCTCGTCGATGGTCAGCCCGCCAATAATATTGAGATAGGCATCGCACTGGGAGACCTTCAGTCCGCCGCGTTTTTCCAGCACAGCCAGCAACATGGCGGCCCGGTTGTAGTCAAAACCGTTGCTGGTACGCCGGGGAACAGAGCCGCCGGTAGGCGCCAGCAGCGCCTGAATCTCCGCCAGAACCGGACGGGCGCCCTCCATCACGCAGGTCACGCAGGTGCCGGAGGCGTCCTCCGGGCGGCCGGAGAGTAGCATCTCCGAGGGATTTTCCACCTCCCGCAGCCCGCAGTCCATCATCTCAAACACACCGATCTCGTTGGTGGCGCCAAACCGGTTTTTCGCCGCGCGCAAAATACGATATGTCATGTGCTGATCGCCTTCAAAGTACAGCACACAGTCCACCATGTGCTCCAGCACCTTTGGGCCGGCAATAGCGCCCTCTTTGTTCACGTGACCTATGACGAAGACGGTGACGCCTTCCCCCTTGGCCAGCTGCATCAGCGCCATGGTGCAATTTTTTACCTGACCCACACCGCCTGCCGGGGAGTCCATCTCTTCATCATAAAGTGTCTGGATGGAGTCCACGATCAGAATATCCGGCTTTTCCTGCCGAACCGACTCCAGAATATGGCCCAGGCAGGTCTCTGACAGGACGAACAGGTTCTCGTTTTCCGCACCCAGCCGCCGGGCACGCATTTTCAGCTGATGGACGGATTCTTCCCCCGATACATACAAAACCTTGGATATCTCCCCCAGTTTTTTGCAGATTTGCAGCATCAGCGTGGATTTGCCGATACCGGGGGCACCGCCTACCAGGACCAGTGAGCCCTTGACAGCGCCGCCGCCCAGCACTCTGTCCAGTTCCCCCATTCCGGTGGGAAAACGGATCTCCTCGCTGGTGTCAATACCGGAAATGGGGACGGCCCGGGCCGCTTGGAGCGTTTTGCCGCTTCTTGCCGCTTTGGCAGCAGGTTCTTTCTGCTCCACCACCGTATTCCACGCGCCACAGGAGGGACAGCGTCCCGCCCATTTTGGTGTCTCGTTGCCGCATTCCGTGCAGTAAAAAATTGTTTTGGCTTTCATGTTGTTCCCTCGTTTGCGCAGCTTACATAGCCGGCGGCGATGGATGCCGCCAGCAGCAGCTGATACTGTTGTGTTTGCAGACGCTTTGTCTCGTCCGGATTGGATAAAAAGCCGCACTCGACCAGTACGGCGGGTTTTGTCACATTTTTCATCAGATAAATGGTAGGGCCAATCTTTTTGACCTGTTTTTCATTCCCTGCGTTGATGGTTTGGTTGAGCAGCGTCTGCATGGTCTCTGCCAGTTCCTTGCTACCACCCACCGTGTTATAAAACACCTGCGCCCCGCGCACGGCAGGATATCCCGGCAGCGCGTTTTGATGGATGCTGATAAGATGGCTGTTCGCCGTTTCGTTGACCAGCTTGACCCGGTTTTTCAGATCGGATACCTTTTTCTGCCGCAGCGTACCGGCGTCACCGGAATAGATGGCTGCGTCTTCCGTCCGGGTCATGACGGTTTCTTTTCCCAGGAATGCCAGCGTTTCCTGTAATTTTTGGGCAATCGCCAGATTGACTTGGCTTTCTGAAACGCCGTCCGCGGAAACAGCGCCGCCATCCTCCCCGCCGTGTCCCGGGTCGATCACCACGGTTTCCGTCACCCGTGTATGCTGGGCGGAAAAAACAGACTGCGCCGGCCCGCGAAAGGCCCACGCCGCCCCCAGGATCACCACCAGCGACAAAGCTGCCGCCAGGACTTTTTTTCGAATCAGAACAATCACGATCACATCACCCCAGTGATGTATATGACCCGCCCGCGGCCGCTATTCATGATGCGTACGAGCTGTTTTTCCATTTCTCCACTATACCACAGCCCAGGGCAAAAGTGAATGGCAGTTTCGCATTTTGCTCTTTGTTCATAGAATGGATTGGCCCGCTGCACAGGCGAGCCGATATTGAAGGAGGAGAAACATTTTGTACACAGAAAATACGACAACAACTGCTGCCGCTCCTGACGCCGTTCCCGTTCAGGAAGTGGTCACTCCCAAACAAGCCGCGCAGCCCCTTCCTGAGTGCGGCCCCATGGAAGGCTCCCTGCCCGGTAAGTGCGCTTCCATGGCGTTCCCCTATATTCCCATGCAGAATGACAACCCGGTGCGGTACAGCCAGCAGGACGCCCTGCAAAACGGGACTTTGTTTCCTGGCTTGAATCTGCCCTTCCACGCCGAGATAAACGCCCGCGCACCCGCCGGCAATCCAGCGTTGGTGGAACTGATGGCACTGGATTTTGCCATCGACGAACTGGGTCTGTACCTGGTAACGCACGCCAACGATGCGGAAGCGCTGAACCTGTATTGGTCCTATATCAAACTGGCCAACGAAGGCCGGGTCAAGTACGAGAAGATGTATGGTCCTCTGCTGCAAACGGATATGACCGGCAACAGCTATACCTGGATTAAGGATCCTTGGCCCTGGGATGAAGGAGGAAACGACTGATGTTTGTTTACGAGAAAAAACTGCAATACCCGGTGAAAATCGCCAATCCCAACCCCCGCTTGGCTTCATTTATCATCAGCCAGTATGGCGGTCCTTACACCGTTTTGCTGTTATACGGCCGTCTCTGCCGGCACATTGGGCAATTACCATTATTTGAATATTGCAAAAAAGTTACAATATGTTACAATTTAAAAACAAGGAGGCGAAACATATGAAAAAAACCATTGTTTCCATTGTCATTGCCTTAGCGCTTTTGACATCCACCGCCACCGTGATGGCCGCTGATACCGCCGCGGCGAACACGTGCGCCGGAACGGCACAAGCGGCGGTACACTATTCATTTTCACTCCAAAGCTTCAAAGACCTGTGGGATAAGATTTGCGGTGAGCTGATGCTCCGATTCAACATCGGCAGTTCATCCTGCCCTGCGGCTGAGCCGCCTGCCGCGGCTGAAACGGAAATCCCTCAGCAGGAAGCACCGCAGACGCCGGCGGAACCCGCTCAGCCGGAAATGACGGCGCCATCTATGCCGGAAACAACAGCTCCGGCCGGCAATAGTGCCTCTCAGGCCCCGACGGATGCAACGGAAACCGCACCGGCACAGACTCCTGTGAAAACGCCCGAGGAAACGCCCTCCGCAACGCCGGTACCCGTGCCTTCCACCTCCGTACCTGCCGCCAGCAGCTATGCTCAGCAGGTAGTGGATCTGGTCAATGCCCAGCGGGCGACACAGGGGCTCAGCGCCCTCACCATGGACGCAAAGCTCACCGAAGTGGCTCAAGCCAAGGCACAGGATATGCACGATAACGGATATTTTTCCCATACCAGTCCTACTTATGGAAGCCCCTTTGATATGATGCGAGCTTTTGGCGTCAGCTACCGGACAGCCGGCGAGAACATTGCCATGGGATATTCTTCTGCGCAAGCGGTCATGAACGGCTGGATGAATTCCTCCGGACACAGAGCCAACATACTCAACAGCGCCTATACGCGCATCGGCGTTGGTTACGTGGCAGACGGAAATTACTGGGTGCAGGAGTTCACTGGCTGACAGAACATCAGTAATCAAATTTTTTTTCATTCTTCCCATAAGAAAAGCTCCGGCCAGGCTGGCCGGAGCTTTTTCTTTTTGGAAAATTGTTCGGTAATTTTTTCTTCATAAAAGCGCATGATTTGCCTTATTTGGGTCACAATATAGGCAGGCATTGAAAGAAAGGTGTTTAAATCATGAGCCAATTAACTTGTAGTGTCAATTCCTGCGGCAACAACTGTTCCGGCCTTTGCTCCCTTACGTCCATCAATGTGGGTGGCCAAAACGCCACATCCAGCAGCGAAACGGTCTGCGCGTCTTACCAGCCGGGTGGCTCTGCCACCAACAGTGCCGCCGCCCAATCGGCAAGCCCCGCCACCAATGTTTCCTGCAAAGCCTGCAACTGCAAGCACAACGACCAGTGCAAGTGCACAGCCGGCACGGTGACCATCGACAACTGCAGCTGTGGAAGCGGCGCAGGCTGCCGCACCTTCCAGGAGTAACAGGGAATTCAAAAACCACGAAGCAACGGTATGCCGGCTTTTATGAACCGGCATACCGCTGTTTTAGACTTCTGCGATCTTCGGAAACCTCCTTAAGGGAAAAGACAACCTTTCCCTTGTAAAACTCATTTAAGAACGCAAGAGAAAGCTCTCCTGCCAGCTGTATTTGCTCCGGCTCTGTCAACTCACTGACCGGACGCAGGCCGTGATGTTCGGATACATACGACACTGTCCTGATACTGATGGCCTTTCCCATTGCCGCCCGCCCCCCCTGCTCCATCCCTATGTGTGCGTTGTCTGTCCCATGCCAAAATACAAAACTATCCTTTTGCCAATGTGAATAGAGTAAGGAAAGAAGCTCATGAGCCTGTCTGGCACTGCCCGTGATAAGCCGATAGGTATCAGCGGAAGCAAACGGAAAGGTGGGCCTGCTTTGGAAGAAAACAAAAGCAAAACAGCCGCCGCGTACATACGCGTTTCTACGGACGATCAGCTGGAGTATTCGCCGGACAGCCAGCTCAAGGTGATCCGGGATTACGCACGGAAAAGCGGCTATCTCCTACCTGAGACTTACATTTTTTTGGACGAGGGCATTTCGGGAAAGAGCGCCAGAAATCGCACCGCTTTTCATCGGGTCATCGCCCTGGCCAGATCTCCGACTCATCCCATTGACGCCATTCTTCTTTGGAAATTTTCCCGCTTTGCCCGGAATCAGGAAGAGGCCATTCTCTATAAAAAGCGGCTGGCCCAAAACGGTGTATCTGTGGTGTCCATCAGCGAGCCGCTGCCGGACGGCCCTTTCGGATCACTGATCGAGCGGATCATTGAATGGGAGGATGAATATTATTCCATCAACCTGGCCCAGGAGGTCAGACGCGGCATGACGGAAAAAGCCACGCGCGGTCAGCTGCAGGCGACGCCTGCCTATGGCTACCGCGCGGAAAACAACCGCCTTGTACCGATACCGGAGGAAGCCCGCCTTGTCCGGGAAATCTTTCGGCGTTTTGCCGCCGGCGAGGGATATCTGCCCCTTGCCAAATATATGAATGCACTGAGGACCCGTACCCACCGGGGCAACGCCTTTGAGCGCCGCACCATCGAATACATCATACGGAACCCTGTCTATATCGGAAAATTGCGTTGGAACCCCAGCGGCCGCACCAAGCGTGGCTGCTGGGACGACCAGCATCTGATCGTCTCCGAGGCGGGCCACCAGCCGCTGATCGACTTTGACACATGGAGCGATGCTCAGGTCCGGGCCGACCTGCTTAAAGCCAGAAGTCCCCGCCCCTGTGCCAGACCTGACGCCCCTCGCCATCATTGGCTCTGCGGCATTGTGCGCTGCGCCTCCTGCGGCAGCGGGCTTATCTTTGCCGCGCCTCACTATTTCAAGTGCGGCGGTTATGTGCGGGGAACGTGTGGCACCTCGCAGCATATCGCCGTTGAGTCGTTGGAGACAGCTTTTTTGAATTGCCTGCGCCGTGATCTTTCAGCAATGCCTCCTGTTTTCTGCCGCCGCATACAAAATGAGAGCAAAATCGATGACCGCCTTGACGCGCTTCGCCGTCAGCTTGCCGGTGTCAAAAGGAAGAAGGAACGGCTGCAGGACGCGTTTCTCTCGGGTGTTGATACGGTGGAGGAATACAGCAATAAAAAATCCGCCCTGGAGCGTGAAGCAGAAGAGACACAGCGTGCAATCGACGCTTTCAAGGAAGAGCCCTGGGTTGATATCTCCTCCCTCCCCATCGGTCCCGGCGATATCATAAAACTTCTTACGTCCCCCGAAGCCTCTATGCAGGAAAAACTTGAGGCATGCCAGGCGATCATTGCCTCGTGTACATGGGATAAAACCACGGCCACACTCTCTATTGTCTATCGTTCTGGCGGCGATGTATAGCAGCAAAACGGTGTAAGGCGGTGCTGATGGTGAGCTGGGCGCCTCGCTGCGCTATTTGAGCCAGCGGTACACCATGCCCTATCCCGAGCTGAAAGCTCTGCTGACGGATATCGGCACAGAGGAGCTGGGCCACTTGGAAATGGTGGGCACCATTGTCCACCAGCTGACGCGGAACCTGTCAGAAGCAGATGTTCGAAAGGCCGGGTTCGAGTCATACTTTGTGGATCACACCGTCGGTGTTTATCCCACGGCCGCCTCCGGTTTCCCCTGGTCGGCCGCCTCCATGGCCGTGAAGGGCGATACCATTGCCGATCTGACAGAGGACCTGGCTGCAGAGCAAAAGGCCCGCGTCACCTATGACAATATTTTGCGCCTGTCTGACGATCCCGATGTGAACAACGTCATTCGTTTCCTTCGTGAGCGTGAGATCGTTCACTTCCAGCGCTTTGGCGAAGGTCTGCGTCTGGCAAAAGAAAAAATGGATCAGAAAAACGTCTACTTTATGAATCCTTCTTTCGATCAGAAGTGACTTTTTTCAGGTATCATCCTTTGTTCTTGCGGCAGCCCCTATCAGCACAGGGGCTGCCGCTTTTTCGTCCCTCATAACTAAAAATTTTTTTGTTTAACTTACAATTTTTTTGTTGGTATCATAGACAAGAAGAGAACTGCCATTTGTGCGGCTTTGTTATCATGCGTGAGTGGGATGGCGGAAAAGCGCAAAGACTATCTGCCATAAGGCATAAAAGAAAGGATGATCCCAATGTCTCATCACCACGAATCTATTTTTGAATGGAACGGCATTCCCGGCTTCCGTGAGGTGGTTCCATTGGCGCTTCAGCATGTGGTGGCCATGATCGTGGGCTGCGTTACACCGGCTATTATCGTGTCCAACGTTGCCGGGCTTTCGGCGGGCGATTCTGTGATTCTGATCCAGTCGGCGCTGCTGATCGCCGCTCTCTCCACGCTTTTGCAGCTTTTTCCCATGGGCGGCCGCTGGAAAATCGGTATTGGTTCCGGGCTTCCGGTCATTATGGGCATCAGCTTTGCCTACGTTCCGACAATGCAGGCCATTGCGGAAGGCTACGGCGTGTCGGCCATATTGGGCGCGCAGCTTGTGGGCGGCTGCGTGGCGGCTGTGGTGGGGCTCTTTACCCGTAAGCTTCGCAAGCTTTTTCCCCCGCTGATCACCGGTACCGTGGTTTTTACCATTGGATTGTCCCTTTACCCCACGGCCATTAATTACATGGCGGGCGGTGTGGGCACGCCTAACTATGGAGCCTGGCAAAACTGGCTGGTAGCTGTCGTTACCCTGATCGTCGTCACCGGGCTTAACCATTTCGGAAAAGGCATCTGGAAACTGTCTTCCATTCTCATCGGAATACTGGCAGGCTATCTGTTTTCAGCCTGTTTTGGTATGGTGCATCTGACGAACATTACTCAGGCCTCCTACTTTCAGCTTCCCCGCCTTTTGTACTTTGGCATTGATTTCCGCCTGTCCGCCTGTGTGGCCATGGGCCTTTTATTTGCCATCAACTCGATACAGGCCATCGGCGATTACAGTGCCACCACCATTGGCAGTATGGGCCGCGAACCCACAGACCAGGAATTGCAAAACGGTATCATCGGTTACGGCCTCGGCAATATTGTGGGCGGTCTTTTTGGCGGCCTTCCCACCGCCACTTACAGCCAGAACGTAGGCATCGTGACCACCACCAAGGTCATCAACCGCTGCGTACTGGGTCTGGCTGCCGTTATTTTGGGCTTGGCGGGCCTGTTTCCGAAGATCTCGGCCACGCTGACCACCATTCCTTATTGTGTATTGGGCGGCGCTACGGTATCGGTTTTCGCCAGCATCGCCATGACAGGCATGAAGCTGGTTTCCTCAGAACGGATGAACTACCGGAATACCTCCATTGTGGGTCTTTCAGCCGCTTTGGGTGTGGGCATTGCCCAGGCGTCGGCGTCGCTGGTGGGCTTTCCGGAGTGGGTCACTACGGTATTCGGCAAATCGCCCGTGGTCGTAGCCACACTGGTGGCTGTATTACTGAACCTCATTTTACCTAAAAATGATTCTTTTTGAAAAGATTCACCTGCCAGGGGCGGATGCTATGCGGCTCTTCCCCTTATCTCGAAAGCGGACGGCATTTACTGCCCTCCGCTTTTCTCATTTTTTATGGGATGCTTTGTTTTCTAACAATCATACAATATATATCGCCGATTTTATTTAATTTGCTGCTATTTTTACATTATTTTCTCTTAGTGAAAATGACAGCAAAACAGGTTAAATTTTTGTTGCTATCACCAAACTTTGTGAACGGGACCTGTTTTTTTCCGTTTTACCCGGCGAAACGGATTTACTTTGTCCGGAATTTGTGGTTAAATAATCATACACAATTCAGCGCGTCCGGCGGTTTATCTGCCGGGCAAAATTTTGAGGAGGAAATAAAATGATTCAATTTTCAACCAGAATGGATCAGCTTAAAGGCTCTGAGATCAGAGAACTGCTGAAACTCACGGCACGTCCCGACATCATTTCTTTTGCCGGCGGTCTGCCCGCACCCGAACTGTTTCCCGTTGAAGAAGTAGAAGTGGCGTCCAAAACCGTTCTGGAAGAAAACGGCCGAGCCGCCCTGCAATACTCCACCACGGAAGGTTTTCCCCGCTTAAGAGAGCAGATCGCGCAGAGAATGGGCGAAAAGAACAACATCCACACCGATGCGGATCATATTTTGGTTACCTCCGGTTCTCAGCAGGGTCTGGATTTTGCCGCGCGCGTCTTTCTGAATAAGGGCGATGTCGTTTTGCTGGAGAGCCCCTCCTACCTGGGCGCCATTAACGCGTTCAAAGCCTGCGAACCTCGTTTTGTGGAAGTTCCCACGGATGACGGTGGCATGATCATGGAAGAGTTGGACAAGATCTTGGCCACCACGGAGCGGGTCAAGATGATCTATGTGATCCCTGACTTCCAGAACCCCACCGGCAGAACCTGGGATCTGGAGCGCCGTCATAAGTTTATGGAGATCATCAATAAATACAAGATTCCCGTGATCGAAGACAACCCCTACGGTGAGCTGCGTTTTGAAGGCGAGTTCCTGCCCGCTCTGAAGTCTTTGGATACCAAGGGCCTGGTTGTTTATCTGGGCACCTTCTCCAAGATCCTGGCGCCTGGCTACCGTCTGGGCTGGGTCTGCGCCGAGGAAAATATTCTCTCTCATTTCAACTTTATGGAGCAGGCCGCTTCCCTGCAGGCTTCCACCATCGGTCAGATGGAGACCTCCAAGTGGATCGATATGTTCGATCTGGATGGCCATGTAGCCAAGATCCGCGAAGTCTATGGCAGACGGAGATCCGTGATGATCGACACCATGGCCAAGACGCTGCCCGATTGCTGCAAGTTCACCCGTCCCGATGGCGGTCTTTTCACATGGATCGTCTTGCCGGAGTACATGGATGCCAAGGAATTGCAGATGAAGTGCCTAGAAAAGAAGGTTGCTTTCGTTCCCGGCGGTTCCTTCTTCCCCAACGGCGGTCACGAGAACACCCTGCGTCTGAACTACTCCTGCATGCCGGAAGAGAAGATTGTCGAGGGCATTACGAGACTTGCTGAAGCAATTAAGGAAAACCTTCGCTGATTATTTGACATTTGCCGCACGATCAAATAAAAAGAACTCCTTCGTTTGAAGGAGTTCTTTTTTTGATATGACAGGTCGCGCGATCAGGCTTTTTCTTTAAAAAATTCCGCACTGCGGCCGCAGATAGGGCATTTGAAGTCCGCCGGCAGGCTTTCGCCCTCATAGACAAAGCCACAGATCTGGCAAACAAAATGTTTCTTTTCAACCACTGGCACTTCTTTGAAATACTCTGCCGCGGCGCCGCAGGTGGGGCATTTAAAGCCCGCCGGAAGCTCGTCACCCTCGTAGACATAGCCGCATACCTTGCAGACAAAACGTCTCTTCTTCTGCCCTTCTGCGGCAGCTGCCTGCGGTTTCTTTTCCATCTCGTCGGCGAGCACTTTGGCCATCTCGTCCAGCGCGCCGATCTGCTCCTTTTTCAGCGCGGATTTCAGTGTCAGCGGAGCCTGCAGCAGTTCCCAGCCATTCAGCGGCTCAAGGATCTTTTTCATGCCGCTGCCGCTGGAAGGCGCCCAGCTGCCGTTTTCGATCAGCATAAAGCGGCGGTTTTGCAGTGCGTGCGCCGCAATATCCTGCAGCAGTTCTTCCATGGTGATGAACACGCCGGCGTTATAGGTGGTGGCGGCAAACACCAGATGGCTGAATCGGAAAGCGGCGGAAACAATATAAGATGCCGGTGTAACGGATGTGTCAAACATCTCCACCTTCACACCACGCTCGGCCAGACGGCAGGCCAGAATGTTGGCTGCGTTTTCCGTGTCACCGTAAACGGAGGCATAGGCGATCATGACGCCCTTTACTTCCGGCTCATAGCGGCTCCACATGTCATATTTCTCCAGAATCACCGGCAGGTCTTTACGCCAGACAAAACCATGCAGCGGCAGCAGCATCCGCACATCCCGGTCGGTGATCTTCTTCAAAGCTGCCTGGACCTGGGGCCCGTATTTGCCCACAATATTGGCGTAGTAGCGGCGTGTTTCGCTGAGGTATTCGTGCATAAAGTCCACTTCATCGGCAAAAATCTTCCCGTTGAGCGCACCGAAGCAGCCAAATGCGTCGGCTGTCAAAAGCAGCTTGTCTGTTTCGTCGTAGGTCATCATAACCTCCGGCCAGTGAACCATAGGCGCGGCAATAAACGACAGGGTATGACGGCCGGTGTCGAGGGTATCCCCTTCTTTAACCACGCTGATCCGGTCATCCCAGTCATTTCCGAAGAACTGACC
The DNA here is from genome assembly GCA_034933545.1 of Oscillibacter sp. GTDB lineage: Bacteria > Bacillota > Clostridia > Oscillospirales > Oscillospiraceae > Vescimonas. Next base: position 142,651 of record JAYFNH010000003.1, on the reverse strand, counting down.
GATCATGGTTTTGGCCATAGCAGAGCAGCAGATGGTCACACGGGGATAGCGCCGGGTCAGGTCGCCCAGCAAAGCGGTATGATCCGGTTCCATATGGTGGATCATCAGATAATCCAGCTCTCTTCCCTCCAGGGCAAATTCCAAATTCTCAAGAAAAACCCGGCTGACAGCCTGGTCTGCCGTATCGAACAGCACGCATTTTTCATCTTTGAGCAAATAGCTGTTGAAGGAAATGCCGTTTGGCACACCGAAAACGCCTTCAAACATGGGCAGGCGGCGGGCGTCTGCGCCAATCCATGTATAGTTCTGGTTAATCTTTCTGACACAATACATAACTGTTTTCCTTTCGCGTTCTCTTTTGATGATAATATCAGTGTTTTACTTCTTTCATGATAGTACGCAAATTTTTTTCGTCAAGTGTATTTTTGACGAAAGAGGGAAATTTGTGGTAAAATACCCCGGAGAAAAAATCTCCGGGGCAAGTATGTTCACTTAAGCCTTCTTGGCCAGCTCGCACAGTGCCGTAAAAGCGACGGCATCGTTAATCGCCATTTCGGCAAGCATCTTGCGGTTGATCTCCACGTTGGCAACCTTCAGGCCGTGCATAAAGGTGGAGTAGTTCATACCGTTCATCTTGCAGGCTGCGGAAATACGGGTAATCCACAGCTGACGGAAATCTCTCTTCTTCAGGCGGCGTCCCGTGTAAGCGTAGGTCAGGGACTTCATCACCTGCTCATTGGCCATCTTAAAGTGCTTGGACTTTGCGCCCCAGTAGCCCTTGGCCATCTTCAAAGTTTTATTTCTTCTTTTACGCGTCATCAGCGCGCCTTTAACTCTTGCCATATTTTAAGCCTCCTATTTCTAACGTAAACCGCATCAATTATTTATAAGGGATCATTTTTTTGATGGTACCCTCGGTGGTAGCCTCTGCATAAGTGGTAGAACGCAGGCGACGGCCGCGCTTGGTGTCCTTCTTGGTCAGGATGTGGCTCTTAAAGGCATGAGCTCTCTTCACCTTACCGGATTTCGTCAGATTGAAACGCTTTTTAGCACCGCTGTGGGTCTTAAGTTTAGGCATAATAAATCTCCTTCCATATGTTTTTTGCAAAACTGCAAAAAATAAAGTGCGCGTTACTTGCCGCTTTTCGGTGACAGAAAAATCGACATATTTCTGCCTTCCAGCTTGGCGGCCTTATCCAATGTTGCCGCTTCGGCACACTGTTCGGCAAACTGATTCAGCAGATCCTTACCCAATTCGGTATGTGCCATTTCTCTGCCGCGGAAACGGACAGACACCTTGACACGGTTTCCTTCGGAAAGGAACTTCTGTGCATTTTTCAGCTTGGTGTTAAAGTCACCCACGTCAATGCCCGGAGACATGCGAATTTCTTTAATCTCCACCACATGCTGGTTCTTCTTGGCTTCCTTTTCGCGCTTGCTCTGCTCAAAACGGAACTTGCCGTAATTCATGATTTTGCAGACAGGGGGAACTGCCTGCGGAGAAATTTTCACCAGGTCAAAACCCTGCTCCTCCGCAATCTGTAAAGCCTCGTCCGCTGACATGATCCCCAGCTGTTCACCGGATTCCCCGATGAGGCGGATTTCCTTATCGCGAATCTCTTCGTTCAGTTGATGCACTACATTGCTAATAACCGAAGCACCTCCATTCCAAAATAACAAAACGCGAATGCTAACCCAGCATCCGCGCAACATGGCAAGAAACCTTTTTTGTTTCTCTGCTTGAACGTTGTTAACCCCTTTGCCCGAGGCAGGAGGTGAGGGCGGATGCACCGACCTTCTTTGTTTTGCTTGTTTAGTATAGCAGACTTTCTATGGGCTGTCAACTTCTTTTTTACTTTTAAAGCAGAAAAAAAGACACATTTTAACACTTTGATACCGTGAGGTAAAAATAAGAAAACCGGGTTGAAATCCGCGTATATTTTTTTAAAGGCACGGCAACACTACTTCATGTACCACAAGTACAGAAGGAGGTTCCCTTATGGAAAACAAGAATTATGTGAAGGAAAACACCAACGGTATCGGCAACAATAATCCGAACAACAATACCACCACCGGCGGCAGCAACAAGACCAACAAGTCCACTTCCAACGCCACCAACACCAAGAATGCTAAGAACGCAAAAGATTGTAAGTAACGCTCTCACGGCAGACCGCAATTCATAAAATTGCGGTCTGCCCCCCGTTTATTCATAGTTTGTTTGCAAAGTTCATCATTTGTTTATAGAATAAATTAGTTCTATTCAAAATTATGGTGTTTAATAGGTTTGTAAACAAAAGAAAGTTACATTATTGTTTTCCATTGTTTTTATCTCTCTCCCCCCTAAAAAAGGATGCGGCATCTGCCGCATCCTTTTTTATTTGGTTAATTCTTCAAACTGGCGGGATAAGTGCCGCTCTCGTGCAGTCTTTTCAGTTCCTCTGCCACAAGCGCTTTGTCCTCGTGATAGGTCATTCCAAACCACCGGGCGGCGGATTGAAGAACGGACACTTTGATCTTCCCTTCGCTGAGCAGATCACCTACCATGGTGGGAAGCAGGCACTCCGCCTTGATGTTGTCCGGAGGAAGTTGACGCAGGAAATGGTCAAGATACTGCTCCAATTCTTCAAAGATACTGGGCACAAAGCCCCAGAAATTCATGGAAACGATAGCATTCGGGTCAAGAAAAGCCTTCTTTCCGTCTGCCACATCGGCAATACTACCATCCGAAAAGAGCTGGATTTTCAGCGTTTCCTTGATGCTTTGCAGGCAGCCGTCGGCCACATGGCACACGCCGCGGGACACAGTGCCATATTCGCTGACCGTGTTGCGCAGCAGATATCCCACCATGGTGGCCTGCCCTCTCTCGGGAAGGTGCTGCAGCTCTTCATAGATGGTGGGATAAGCATCCACGCCGTAATAGTCGTCGGCGTTGATCACACAGAACGGCTCGTGGATGACACTTCGGGCGCAAAGCACAGCGTGGGCGGTTCCAAAGGGTTTTTCGCGTTCAGGGGGGATTTTATAAAAAGCGGGAATACTGGAGAAGTCCTGAAATGCATAGCAGACTTCCACAGGGTTTCCGTCCTTATCCTTCATGGCAGAAACCCGATCCCCACAAATGCGCTTTACCATTTCTTGAATCTCCGGCTTGATGATAAAAACAACCTTGGTAAAACCTGCCCGGATGGCATCATAAATAGAATACTCCATCAAGATCTCATTTTCCGGGCCCACACCGTCGATCTGCTTATTGCCGCCGTATCGGGATCCCAATCCGGCCGCCATAATCACAAGCGCTGCTTTCATGCTGTTGCTCCTCCTGTTTGTCTTAGACATTTCTTTCTGTATATGCAGGGTAAACGATGCACCGAACTGATTAAAATATACCCATATCAGTCAAGATATTACCCGCGTAAATACCATAGCACAGAATTTTTCCCGTTGCAACTCCAATTGCGGCAAGCATTACTTTTCCACTTGTATCTGTCCTGATTCCAGCTTTTTTACTGGGATTCATTAAAAATTTACAAATTGGTCTGGATTTTATATGTTACATATAATATAATATTTAATCAGCACTGTATGCCCCCCACAGCGGCGCGCAGTGTATCATGATACAAGTAGGAGCAAATTTATGGATCGTCAAAGTCGATATACAGCCCCGCCAACTGATGCAACTCCCCATGGAAGTCTGATCAGCAGGCGCCGTCTGCGCCGTACGGGCGCGGATCATTTTGGCGTCGTCTGCATGATTCTTTTGCTGGCGTGCAGCCTTTTGTTGGACATTCGCCTGTTCACCTTGAACATGCTTCCCATGAAATATTTACTTTTGTTGATGGCGGGTCTGCTTATTCTCAACGCTGTGAATGTAATTGTGCAGATCCCGACACGGCGGAAAAAAACAGGGAAACTTATTTGCGGCTTTATATCCCTTCTTCTCTCCGGTGTGATGGTCTACAGCGTCGTGGCGGTTGACTCGGTGCAAAGCGCCATTAGTAAAATTACGGGAAAACTCCAGCAGACGGAAGTGATCGATGTGATCGTGCTCAAAGGTGACTCTGCTGAGACGATCAAAGATGCCAAGGGATATACATTTGGCGTACTTTCCAGCGCCGACCAAAAAAGTTTGACGGAGTTCTCTGATGTACTGTCCAAAGAAATCGGGGCCGTCAAAACGGAGACATTTAAATCTATTACAGCGCTGGCTGACGCATTGTATGATGGTGTAGTGGATGCCATTATTATCAATGATGGTTTTCTGGATACGCTGGGAGATATGCAGAATTACGCGACCTTTTCCTCTGATACGCGGGTACTTTACCAGTACAACCTGGTGACATACGTTACATCGGGTGAGCAAGCCGTTGGCGGCAATCTGACAAAGGAGCCGTTCCTTCTCTATCTCAGCGGAACGGATTCCCGCTCCAACGATTTGACTGTGCAGAGCCGCAGCGACGTGAATATTATTGCCGCTGTCAATCCCAAGACCCACCAGGTGTTGCTGATCAATACGCCGCGTGACTATTATGTACCGCTTTCCGTTTCCAACGGCGTTCGGGATAAACTGACTCATGCCGGCCTTTACGGCATTGATTGCTCCATGGAAACGCTGAACAAGCTCTACGGCATTGACGCGCAGTATTATGTGCGAGTCAATTTTGTGGGCTTTGAAGGTATTGTTGACGCATTGGACGGCGTAAAGGTCTGGTCCGATTATGATTTCACCACGGTTGGTATGGGTGAGGATGATGACGAATCCACTTTCAAATCTTTCTCCTTTGTCGAGGGCTATAATGAAGTGACTGGTGAGCAGGCGCTTCGTTTTGTCCGTGAGCGAGATGCGTTTGAAGAGGGCGACAATCAGCGCGGAAGGAACCAGATGGCGCTGATCCAGGCCATCATTGACAAAGCCACTTCCCCAGCGATTCTTTCCAAATATCAAAGCGTTTTAAAAGCGGCCTCCACCTCTTTTGCCACCAACATCAGTTATGATGAGATTTCCGCTCTGGTCCAGATGCAACTGAAGGATAACGCGGCTTGGAACATTACATCCTACGCCGTTTCCGGTGAGAACGATTCTTCCACCACCTGCTATTCCATGCCTGGTTGGAATCTTGCCGTGATGGACGTGGATCAGACCATGGTCAATAACGCCAAGCTGCTCATCAAGCAGGTCATGAATGGGGAAACGCCCAATACAAGCGATTTGAGCAGCAACACAAAATAATAAGTCTAATAGCCAAACAAACCGATGGCCGCAGTCTTCTAACGACTGCGGCCATCTTCTTCTATACGTTTCTATGGGTCGTTATCTGAATTTGTATTTACACTGAAAGAAAGATATGGTATATTTATTAAGTTGGTTTTCTCGCATATGGACGATTGCCACAGGCTATTTTACAAAGGAGCAAAAACCATGAACACTTCCAAACGTACCGTTGGGCACCTTTTTGCCCTGTTTACCATTGTGGTTTGGGGCAGCTGCTTTGTTGCCACCAAGCAGCTGCTGACAGCTTTTACGGCGATTCAGATCATTCCGCTGCGTATGTTTTTGGCTTACGCTGTACTGTGGCTTTTGCGCCCCAAAACGTTGAAGCTTGGCTGGCGTGATGAGCTGATGTTTGTTTTAATCGGCATTATGGGCGGCAGCTTTTACTTCTTTCTGCAAAACACGGCCCTCACCTATACATATGCCGCTAATGTCAGCATCATTGTGGCTCTCTCCCCTATTCTGACGGTTATTTTGGCCCAGATCTTTACCAGACACAATGAACATTTGAGCAAATATGTGTATTTTGGCTCTCTTGTGGCCATCGCCGGTGTGGTTCTTGTGGTTCTCAATGGCAGTGTGGTTCTCAAGCTCAGTCCGGCGGGCGATTTTTTGGCATTGGCGGCGGCCTTGGCTTGGGCGGTATATTCGGTACTTATTAAAAAATATACCGAAAAGTATGATAATTTTCTGGTTACGCGCCGTGTGATGCTGTGGGCCGGCATTACCTCCATTCCACTAATGCTCCTTACTGACGGTATGCCGGATCTTTTCCCGCTGATCCACCAGCCTTCTGTCCTGCTGTGCTGGCTGTTTTTGGGTGTGTTCGGCAATGCGGTTTGCTTTGCCCTGTGGAATATTGCCTTCAACAGGCTTGGCGTTGTGGTCACCAACAATTATCTGTACGCTTCCCCATTCGTGACCTTGATTGTGGGCTATTTTGCCCTGCATGAATCCATTTCCGTGATGAGTGTTATCGGTGCTGTTCTGATCACGCTGGGTGTCATTTTGGCGTTTAAGACTTCTCCCGCAAAAAGCACAGATACCGGGAGCACGGCACAGCAAGAATCAATTCAAAGCATTCCGGATAATAAGCAGTAAAGTAAAAGCGCCTGTCAGAAGACAGGCGCTTTGTTTTGCCTTTTTCAGATCTTCAATTCGCATTCCAAGGACATGACAGCCTGTCCGCCAATCTGAACGCAGGGCTTTCCTTCTTTGAAAGTCAGCCTGCTACGTATCTCAGACGGACGATGCATATGCTCCCCTTGCAAAAAGAGATTTTCCCGTCCTTCCGCTACGATACCGCGCTCAAAGAGATAATAGGTCAGTGCGCCGTTGGAGGTGCCTGTGGCGCATTCCTCAGGAATGGCATATAGCGGAGCAAAATTACTGCAATAGGCCGTGCAGCTCTGCCCCAAGCAGAACATATGGACGCCGGTGCAGTCGAAGTGGCGGGAAATTGCGCTGACAGCGTCCTCATTCTGCACAGCACGCATCAGTGTTTCATGGTCCCGTACGGGCATCATAATATCAGCAAGCCCCGTGCTGACAAGTTCCGGCATTAAATCGTCGGGTCTGTCGGCCGCTGTCAGTCCGTAGGCAGCATATAAAGTCTCCATGTCGCTGCCATACAGGGTTTTCAAGCTTTTTGGCTCTGCCATATCCATCCAGACGGTGCTTTCATTCACTTCCACAGACAGTTTTCCCGACTTTGTCAATGCCGTATGTACGCCGTTTTCGATCCACTGCAATTTTCGCAGCAAAGCAAAACTGGCAACGGTAGCGTGGCCGCAAAGGTCAACTTCTCCAAGTGGTGTGAAGTATTTTAGCTGTACACTCCCATCTGTAAAAAGTCGCACAAAAGCCGTTTCGGAATGCTTGAATTCTGCCGCGATCTGCTGCATGGTTTCATCTAAGAGGTCTCTGTCCGGCAGCACTACGCCAGCTTGGTTTCCACCGAAGATCCGGGAAGAAAAAGCATCCATCACATACGCTTTCAAAAAATCATCCCCTTTTATTAACTGTCATACATTATAATATACAAGCTAATTTCATGCAATACTTTGTTTCTTTTGACAAATACAATTAGGTGGCGTAGAATAAGAAATCATACAAACAGGAGGAAAGAAATGCCAAAAAAGATACCGTTTGCTGCTGCGCTGCTGGGTCTTTTGTGTACGGCAGCTGTTTTATTTTTCTGCCTTGTCAAGCTTGGTCTTTCTCCGCAGATTCCCCTGCTGCTGGGTTGTGGCGTATCCGCTGTTATCGCGTTGCTCTTTCGCTGGCCTTGGGAAACCATCTGCCGCAGCATGGTGGATGGCATTACACAGTCTTTGGAGGCTGTTTTAATCCTGCTGCTGATCGGAACGCTGATCGGCGTATGGATTATCAGCGGTGTGGTGCCGGCGATGATTTACTATGGGTTGAAGCTGATTTCCCCCCACCTGTTTTTAGCCAGTGCCATGCTGGTGTGTGCCCTTATTTCCATGGCCTTGGGCTCTTGGGGCACGGCGGGCACGGTGGGATTGGCTTTTATGGGGATGGCGCAGACAATGGGGATCCCCCTGCCAATAACCGCCGGCGCGATCATTTCAGGCTCCTATGTGGGAGATAAACTCTCCCCCATGGCCGACAGTACCAATCTGGCTTCTGCTGTGGCAGGCGTCAAAATTTTTGAAAATATCCGCAATATATTCAAGGTGGCCATGCCTATGCTGATTCTCACGCTGGGCCTTTATGCGGTCGTGGGCTGGAAGTATGGCGGAAATATGACACCTGACGCGCTTGAGAATATGATAGCGGTATCAGACGCCCTTGGCAGTGCGTTTCGCCTGGACTTTTTCTCTTTTTTGCCTTTGTTTATACTTTTAGCCTGCATTTTATGGAAAATTCCTGCTATTCCCAGTATTTTTATTGGCATTTTGACAGGCTGTATCTATGGCATGATTGCGCAGGGTGCCTCGATACGTGACATACTGGACTGCGCTTACAGCGGCTATACCTCTCACACCGGCTTTAGCATCGTGGATGATCTGCTGACCGCTGGCGGCCTTTCTTCTATGTTCTACTCGGTATCCATTGTTATCTTAGCCATGGCTTTTGGGGGCGTGATGGAAAAAACAGGGCAGATGGAAGTGCTGATTGCCCCGATTGTTAGACATACAAAGAACTTTGTCAGTCTGATGGCGGCCACAGTAGCCACTTGTGTATGTGTCAATGTGGTGCTGCCGGATCAGTACATAGCGATAGTCCTTCCCGGCCGTATGTATGCCGCCCAATATGATAAGCAGGGCATGGAGCGGCGTGATCTGGCGTTGGGCATCGGCGTCGGCGGCGCCATGACCTCTGCCCTTGTACCATGGAATACCTGCGGTATTTTCATGAGCAGCGTGCTGGGTATCTCAGCGGCTCAATATTTTCCCTACGCCTATTACAACATTGGTATGTTGTTCGCTGCGGTCATTTATGCGGCCTTGCGGCAATATAAAGCGGGAAAGCGGACGCCTGCAAGTTGTTCTGACGAGACATAGTTCTCCGGAAAAAAATAAAAAACCCGGCTGATGTAAAATCAGCCGGGTTTTAATGTATGCTCGCCGGAAAGATCAGTCGATCATGGACTTGCAGTCAGCCGCGACGGTGAATTCGGCAGCTGTGGCAGCCTTCACATCGTCAACGGTAAACTCGGGGTTGATCTCGGTCATGACAAGGCCCTTATCAGTCACCTGGAACACGCACATCTCGGTGATGATGGTGGTAACACAGTGAGCGGCCGTCAGGGGTAGCCTGCACTTCTCCAGGATCTTGGGAGAGCCCTTAGCGGTGTGTTCCATGCAGACGATACACTTTTTGGCACCCACGCACAGATCCATAGCACCGCCCATACCTGGCATCTTCTTGCCGGGGATGATCCAGTTGGCCAGGTTGCCTTCGGCATCCACTTCCAGAGCACCCAGGAAGCAAGCGTCCACATGGCCGCCGCGGATCAGACCGAAGTTGGAGGCGGAATCGATGAAACCGCCGCCGAACGCCACGGAAGCGGGGCTGCCGCCGGCGTCGATCACGTGGTAAGGATCATAGTTATGGTCATCAGCCTTGGGGGTAGCACCAGCGCCAACAATACCAAGCTCTGCATGGATCACCAACTCAACACCCTTGGGCAGATAGTTAGGGATCAGGGTGGGCAGGCCGATACCCAGGTTAACAACATCGCCGTCTTTCAGCTCTTTTGCGCAGCGCTTTGCAATAAAGCTTTTGATTTCACTCTTTTCCATTACTTTCTTTCTCCTTCCACGATGTAATTCACGCACATGCCATACGTATGGATGTTCTCGGGCTCGATCTCACCCACCGACATCAGATATTCGCACTCGGCAATCACGGTGTCAGCAGCGGTAGCCATAACAACGTTGAAGTTACGCATGGTGCCCTTGTACCAGCAGTTGCCCATTCTGTCGCACTTATAAGCACCCAGCAGAGCGAAGTCAGCATGAATAGGCTTCATCAGCAGGTATTCCTTGCCATCGATGGTCTGCTTGCCCAGGCACAGAGGACTTTTCTCCACCAGAGTACCCACGCCAACGGGAGTCAGAACGCCACCAAGACCGGCACCGTCAGCACGGATGCACTCGGCCAGAGAGCCCTGGGGAACCAGGTTTACTTCCAGAGTACCCTCATTGCCCTGCTGGCCGACTTCAGGAGTCATACCAACATGGGTGGCGATGACGCGCTTAACCTGATGATTGTGAATTAGCTGAGCAATACCAAAGAACTCTTCGCCCATAGGACCGGTGGCGCGAGCCATATCATTGGCGATCAGGGTGAATCCACCTTTACCGGAAGCAGCCAATTCCTTAACGATTTCTCTTGCCTGACCACAAGCCAGGAAACCGCCGCACATAATAGTGGCGCCTTCAGGGATCATTGCCGCTGCCTCTTTGGCAGTGATTACAGGTTTATTTGCCATTTCTGTTCCTCCTTATTTTTGTGCACCGGCTTAAAAAAGTCGATGTAGCTCTATCGTTATTATTTAAACACTTTAACAGAAAAATTGCAAGCACTTTGACGTTCTTGATTAATATTCAATGCCAATTCGTGATGTAAGCCCCTTATCGTACGGATGGCGGACTTTTTCCATGCGCGTAATATAGTCAGCCAGGGGTTCCACACAAGGCGTTGGTGCGCGGCCAGTCATAACGACTTCCAGGTCTGTGGGCCGGCTTTTGAGGAATGCGGCCAGTGCCTCATCCGACAGCATACCGGTCGATACAGCGTCCAGTACCTCGTCCATGACCAAAAGCTTGGCGTGTACACGCCGCACGGTCTCCACAGTTTCTTCAAAGTGGTGGGTGGTATCCGCACGGCACTGCTCTTTTTCTTCAGGTGTCATCTGAAAAATAAATTTGCATACCTGTGGGCTGGGAACAATGGAATAGCCGGGCAGCTTTTCCAGCACGCCCAGTTCGCCGCTGTTGCTTCCCTTGAGGAATTGAGACAGGACTACCGGAAAACCGCGTCCGACGGCGCGAATGCTCAATCCGATAGCGGCAGTGGTCTTCCCCTTGCCGTCCCCGCAATAAACATGAATTCTGGATTGGTCCATAAATTCTCCTCCTCTACCCCTGCAAATCCCCGACCATAGGACATGGCCGGGGACTTGCAAGACGAACGTAATTCTGTTTCCTTACTTCATGCCTCGCTTGACCATTTCGGTCACAGCAAAGCTGGCAACGTCGTCAGCATACTTACCTGCACCGAAACCGGCATCATAGCCCAGCTCCTTGGCCAGCTCGTGAGTGATACGAGGGCCGCCGCAGCAAACCACAAACTTATCACGCAGACCTTCGGCTTCCAGCAGTTCAATCAGATTGGTCAAATTCTGGATATGAACGTCCTTCTGCGTAACGGTCTGGGAGACCAGCAGTACATCGGCCTTGAGTTCCACAGCCTTCTTGATAAAGTCTTCGTTGGGAACCTGAGAGCCGAGGTTGTAAGCCTCCACCATCTCATAGCGCTCCAAACCGTAATGACCAGCAAAGCCCTTGCGGTTCATAATGGCATCGATACCGACGGTGTGAGCATCCGTGCCGGTGGAAGCGCCCACCATCACGACCTTGCGGCCGATGTTTTCACGGATATAATCATTGGTCTCTTCCATACCCATCTTATCGGACTCCACCGTAATAACGTGGATATCCTTATAGTTGACGGAATGGACGCAGCTGCCATACACCACATAGAAAGTGTATTCAGTATCCAGTGCTGCATGGTAAGCCACGTTGGGTTCTTCCAGACCCATTTTCTTGGCGATCTGACGGGCAGCTTCTTCGCCTTGCTCGTCATCCTTCACAGGAAGAGTGAAGCTGGTCTGCACCTTGCCATCGTTCATCGTGTCGCCGTAGGGCTTCAGACGAGTCAGGTCAAGTGTGGTGTCGAAATCAATTTTGTGGGTGTTATACAATCCGGAACTCATTGCGCCACAACCCCCTTCATCTCTTCAATAAAGGGATTGAAATACTTCTCGTCCTTGCATACAACGCCGTTGAGGCCCTTGCCGCCGTCCTTGGGACGTTTCACGTCGGCGAAGATACCCTTTTCGATGGTCGTAAACAGGCCCAGTGTTTCAATCTCAGAAAGCAGATCGGTAGCCTTTGTCAGCACCTCGTTGGCGCGGGACTGAATAATGCCGCCTTCTTTGTAAGTCAGTTCGCTGCCCAGATCCTTCATGGTCCGGAAGATGTACTGCGCATTTTCAATGGACAACGCGCGGTCGGACATAAAGGGCGTGTGGATCGCCTCGGTCAGCATGCCCAGCAGATGCAGGCGCTGGCCGGTTATGATAGTCACCATATTGAACAGAGCATCCTGAATATGGCCTCGGAAGATATTGCCGGTCATATACTTGGTAGGCGGCATATACTTCAAAGGCGCGTTGGGGAAGATCTCACGAGCCATCTGTGCCTGAGCCAGCTCATAGAGGAAAGTGTCCTCCACGGCGGGATCCATTTCAAAGGCATGGCCCAGACCCATCTGCTCTTCTCTCATGCCTGCTTCCTTGGCAAAGGCCTCGTTCAGGAACTGAGAAGCAAGAACGGTATGGGCGCTGGTAATGGCATCATCGGTGGTCAGATAGTTGTCCTCACCGGTATTGATGATCACGCCGGCATAGCCGTTGATGACACGGGAGAAATACTGGTCAACGATGGTACGCTGCATATTGATGTCGCGGAACAAAATGCCGTAAAGGGCATCGTTCAGCATCACATCCAGGCGTTCCAGAGCGCCCATAGCGGCGATTTCGGGCATGCACAGGCCAGAGCAATAGTTGCACAGGCGGATGTAGCGATGCTGTTCCTCGCCCACTTCATCCAGCGCCTTCCGCATGAGGCGGAAGTTCTCCTGGGTGGCGTAGGTACCGCCGAAGCCCTCGGTGGTGGCGCCGTAAGGCACATAGTCCAGAAGGCTCTGACCGGTGGTACGGATGACGGCGATGATATCGGCGCCCTGCTTGGCAGCCGCCTTGGCCTGGGTAATATCTTCATAGATATTACCGGTGGCCACGATGACATACAGATAGGGGCCTTCCTTGTCGCCGAAGTCCTTGAGGTAGGCGTTGCGGGCGCCCACGTTCTTGTTGATGCGGGCAATGGTCTTGTCCACACAGGGCTTGATGACCTTACGGATCTCTGCGTCGCTGTGAGCGGGCAGCTTGCTCAGGTCGATCTCACCCTTGTCGATTTTTTCTGCGATAGCCTGGGGATCCAGGCTGGTTTCCACCATGGCGTTGCCGATGTGCCAGGAAGCACCCACGGGCAACAGGCCGTTGGCCATCAGATGGTCGACGACCACGTTGGGCATGGGGACGTCCATCTCATTGACGCCATCGATGCCCAGCAGACGGCACACGGCGCGCTCTGTGGTCACGGTGGTATGCTCGTTGATGAAACCCTGCACATCCGCCGCTACGTGAGCGGCGGATGCACGGGCCTTATCAACGAGTTCAAAATTAAGTCCCAGTTTGCTTTCCATAATTTACCCCTTACTTACTTCTTAACGTGACGCTCGTTACGCAGCAGCTTGGTGGGCTCCAGATAACGCTGCTTGGTGCCCTGAGCGACCCAAGCGACGCCGGTCTTTTCAGCCTGCTTCTTGCCAGTGCAGACATCGCAGTGGCACTCCTGAACATAGTGCTCGGGCTCCGTATAAGAGGTGATGACGCCCTCAAAATTACGCAGGATAACCTTGCGCGGAGTCTGAGAAATCAGATAGTTGGGCATAACGGGGGTCTTGCCGCCGCCGCCGGGGGCGTCCACCACGAAGGTGGGGATGCAGAAGCCGGAGGTATGGCCGCGCAGGGCTTCCATAATCTCGATGCCCTTGGAAACGGGGCAGCGGAAGTGGGACAGGCCCAGAGAAGGATCGCAGGCATAGATATAGTAAGGACGAACGCGCATCTTGACCAGCTCGTGAACCAGATCCAGCATCACATGGACGCAGTCATTCACGCCGGCCAGCAGCACGCTCTGGTTGCCCAGAGGGATACCGGCATCAGCCAACATACCGCAAGCCTTGGTGGCTTCGGGAGTGACTTCTTTGGGGGTGTTGAAGTGGGTGTTGAGCCAAATGGGATGATACTTCTTGAGCATGGCGCACAGCTCGGGAGTGATTCTCTGGGGGCACACCACAGGCGTACGGGAACCCAGACGAACGATCTCCACGTGAGGGATCGCGCGCAGCTTCTTGATGATATACTCCAGGTTCTCGTCGGAAACCATCAGACAGTCGCCGCCAGAGAGCAGCACGTCGCGGACTTCGGGATGATGTGCGACGTAATCAATGCACTTGTCGATCTGAGCCATAGGCACTTCACAGTCATTCTGACCGGCAAAGCGACGGCGTGTGCAGTGACGGCAGTACATGGAGCACTGGTCGGTGATGAGCAGCAGCACACGATCGGGATAACGGTGAGTCAGGCCGGGAACGGGAGAGTCGGTATCCTCGTGCAGAGGATCGGCGTCTTCATAATCGGCGAACTCCAGCTCTTCCGCTCTGGGAATGGCCATCTTGCGGATGGGATCAAAGGGATCGTTCAGGTCAATCAGGGACAGATAGTAGGGCGTCACGGCCATACGCAGCTTGCCCAGAGTTTCCTTCACGCCCTCTTCCTCATCGGGAGTCAGGGTCATGTATTTTTTCAGATCTTCGATGGTTTCAGCGCGATTGGCAACCTGCCAATGCCAGTCGTTCCACTGCTCTGCGGGAACGTCTGCGAACAGACCATTACGAGTTACCATAGTAGTAATTCTCCTTCTCAATCAATAATTTTATTCTCCCTTTGGGGAAGATTGATATACGGCGAAATATGGTATAAGTCCGGCACAGGTCTTTTTCTGTACCACAGAAAAGGACCTGCTGGTTTTCTCAGCCGCGTTTCGCAACAGGGCTGCCTGCCGAACTCTATCGGTCGAAAGGTTTACAAAAGTTCCAATGGCGGAGCGGCTTTCACCGCTCCGCTATCGTCACTATTTTTTAGCAGTACTTCTCGTCAAACAGCTTGCGCAGTTTGGGGTTCTCGCGCAGCACATTCAGGGTGATCTCAGCGTGGTTCTTGGTGTAGCCGTTGCCGACGATCATGGTGACGTCCTTGCCGATGCCCTCAGCGCCCAGAGCAGCCTTGGTGAAGCTGGTCGCCATAGAGAAAAAGTAAACCAGACCGTCATCGTGCACGGGCAGGATAGCGGACATTTCGCAGCTCTCGATGTTCACGCAGCAGATGGAGATGTCGTACTCTTTGCCGTCGTTGACAGCCAGAGCAGCATCCATCACTTCCACGGGCTTGGTGCAGTCAGCCACGACGACGTCGGTGTAGACACCCAGCTCCAGCAGATCAGCAACCTGAGAAGGCTTGCGGACAACGCCGACGACTTTACCCTTGGGGCCGACCTTCTTCATGGCCTCATAGCCGCACAGAACAGCGGACTTGCCGTTGGCGCCGAGGATCAGAACGCTGTCGCCTTCCTTGGGCAGCTTGCGGGCCTGAGCGGGAGCGCCGGCCACGTCCAGAGCAGCCAGAGCCAAAGGCTCGGACATATCATCGGGCAGCTTGGCATACAGAGCGGTCTCGAACAGGATGGCCTTGCCGACGATGTCAACGCGGTCAATATCCTTGTGGATAGTCAGGATCTTCTCAATCTTCAGAGGGGTCATGGACAGGGACACCAGGGAAGCGATCTTATCGCCCACCTGCAGTTTGAAATCGGGCTTCTTCAGCAGATCCTCACCGATGTGAGCGATCTTGCCGATGAACATACCGCCGGAACCGGTCACGGGGTTCTGCTGCTTGCCGCGCTCGGCAACGATACCCATGATCATTTCGCCGATCTTCTTCTCGTCGCCGCCGCAGGCTTCGGAGATCTGGGTGAAGGAAGCGGAGTCGATGTTCAGGGAAATGACATCGCAAACGATCTCGTTAGAGTACACCTTGGACATATCGTTGTCGATCTTCCAAGCTGCCTGAGTCAGGACGCCCTTGGGCTCGATGACTCTGTGAGTGCCGTACTTATTGCCTTTCAGTTCTGCCATAATAAATTCCTCCTAAAATGTATAAATAAAAGTGGGTTTTTACTTCTTCAGGGGTTTCAGGCTCAGAATCTCGCGGGCTTCCGCGGAAGTGGCGACCTCGCGGCCCAGTTCCTTGGCCAGACGCACCACCTTGGCCACCAGCTCGCCGTTGGAAGCGGCTTTCTGGCCCTTGCCCAGATAGATATTGTCCTCAAAGCCCACGCGGACGTTGCCGCCCATGGGAATGGCAGCGGCAGCCATGGGGAACGCGCCGCGGCCTACGCCGGTGACGGTCCAGGTGGAACCGGCGGGGATCTTGTTGACGAAGAACGCCAGATTCTCGGCGGTAGCGGGGGTGCAGCCGTTGACGCCCAGCACGAAGTTGAACTGCATAGGAGCTCCAGGAACTTCACCCTTCTTTGCCATGGTCAAAATGGTGTCCAGATGGCCCAACTCAAAGCACTCATATTCGGGCTTAATGTTGTTTTCCAGCATCCGCTTGCCGAAAGCGCGCATGGTAGGCATGGTGTTGTCGAAAATGTCATCGCCGAAGTTGCAGGTACCGCAGTCCAGAGTGGCCATTTCAGGAAACAGCTCGGTGGGCTGCAGGCGCTCTTCGGGGGTCATGCCGGTGGCGCCGCCGGTGGAGGGAATCATAATGACATCGGGCAGTTCCTTGCGGATGGCATCCATCACAGCGCGGAAACGCTCACGATCCTGGGTGGGGGCGCCGTTGTCATTGCGGACATGGATGTGAAGGATAGCTGCGCCTGCTTCATGCGCGCTCTTTGCTTCCCTCACCATTTCCTCTACCGTGTAGGGGACAGCAGGATTCTGCTCTTTGGTTACTTCTGCGCCGCAGATGGCAGCAGTGATGATCAGCTTTTCCATATCAATGCGCCTCTTACTTGTGCTCGATGCGCTGGCTCTGCTTGGGCGTCACGCAGGTGCCGTGGGCGCGGCAGACAACGATGGGCTCAGCCAGTTCATCAGCAGCGGAGGCGCTGATATCGCCACGGGCAACGACGACCTTGCGGGCCTCGAATTTCATGGTGCGGGAGGTGTTGCCGACCTTCTCGATCTCGCCGTAGGCTTCGATGTAGTCACCGGCATAGACGGGAGCCAGGAACTCGATGTTGTCGTAAGCGCAGAACAGGCCCTCATCGCCGTCATACTTGATGAGCAGCTCAGTAGCCACATCGCCGAACAGATGAACCATGTGTGCGCCGTCGACCAGGTTTCCGCCGTAATGTGCGTCCTTAGCGCTCATTCTCAGGCGGAGCAAAGATGTGATTTTTTCCATAATAAATTCCTCCTCTAAAAATTTTTGCACTTTATTATCTTACAGCATCCCAAAACATTCGGCCTACTTCGCTTCTTTTCGGGCATGAAAAAAGAGCGCTATCGGTCAGTTCATGACCAATAGCGCTCCATGGTTTCATCAACACATGACAGTAACATCGCTTACGCTCAGTTACCAAGGATTATACACCAGGCTGTGCATAATCCTTTCGGCGGGTGACCCCTTCCCTGTTCGCTGCCAGTGCCTGTTGCCCATACGAACGAGTACCCTGTCTCCCGCGCCTCTATTGTTTGTTATGAAATTCTGTATCTTGAATTATAGCATTTCACAGGAAAATGTCAATATACTTTGTCAGAAAAATGTCAAGGATTTGCCAAATTCTTTTAGTAAATTGTAATTATATTGTCGATATTTCAGTTATTTTGCAAAATATTCAACAAAAATGCCTGTATCGAATCATATTAAGTGGGGCAAGTATGCCAAAGGCTTCTTTTGCCCCGGGAACGGCAAGCCTGCGGGCGGAACCAATGCGCCGTCAATACGCGGCTTCGATGTTTTTTAAGATCTCGGGCTTCAGCGACAGCATCCGGCAGATATTCAGCGCGTCCCGCGGGCAGTCGGACCGGCCCTCTACCCGATAGAGGCCATAGTTCATATGGCGCGCAATGACCTCGATGCCGTCATCGGATGTGGCCTGCAGTTCTTGCCGGATGGCTTCCGGGTCGATATCGCGCAGGCCGATGATCTGATAATGGGTGTTGGCGTTTTCCGCCACCTTGTCGTAGTGGGTGGACAAAATGGAGATGGCGTTGACACCATTGAGATACCGTGTCACAGCCTGCACGATGACGGCGCCCTCGTCGGGATTGGTACCGCGGGCAAACTCGTCGAGCAAAAACAGAGAATAGCCCTGCTCCACCTCATCGAGCGCCTTCTGGAACTCCACGATCTCCGAGCCAAAACCGGACAGGCCACTTTGAATGGACTGCAAATCATCAAAAAGCATTTTCACGCTGCAGAAAAGTGGCATCCGGGCCTTTTTGGCACAGACCAGGAAACCCGCCTGCAAAAGAAGCGCATTCAGCGCCACCGTTTTCAGTGCCACGCTCTTGCCGCCCATGTTGGCGCCGGTGATCACGGTGGCACCGCGCCCCAAAGAGATGGAGACCGGCACAAACCTGCGGTTTTTTTCTTCCAGCAGATCGCAGATCTCCGGATTCATCATGTCGGTGAGTTCCAGCGCGCCATCCGTCAGCTCCGGGCGGACGCCGCCGTAGTGCACGGCAAACAAAGCCTTCTGAATCATAAAGTCCAGCCGGCCTGCGGTATCGGCGTTTTCCAGCAGATCCGGTACCAGCGGCGCCAGCGCCTTACCCATGGCAGCGCGCACCTTCATTTCCTCGCTATCCTCTTCGGCGCAGACACGGGTACGCTCCAGACGGATGGCGTCCTTCTCCTTTTCTTCCGCGTGAAACAGCTGCTCTTCCAACGCTTTTTTCTTGACTCGCAGCTCTTTCAGACGGGGCGTGCTGTTATCGGGAATGTAAAAACCGCGGCTGCGGGTATTCTCCGGATCCAGCACAGCCAAAGCCAGAGCAGGATCCGAAAAAGCGATCCCCTCAAAGGCTGTTTTTTCATTGACTTTCTCAAAAAGAGGCAGCAGATTCTCCAGCCGCTGCAAATAGCCCTTGATCTCAAAAAGTTCCACGTGATCGGGGCAGATTCCATCGGCGCAGCGGCGCAGCGAGTTGCGGATATCCTTCATCTGGCACAGTACCGTGCCGATCTTATCATACTCGATTTTGAGTTCGCCGGCGAAGCGGGCAGCCTGCTCCACATTATAAAGTTCCGCTTCCAGTTCTTCCCGTTCCTCCGGACCGTAAAAACGCAGGCGGCGGATTTTCTCCCCGCCAAAGGGCGAGCACCCGTGCAGCGTGTCCAGCGCATATTGCAGACCGATTTTTTGCTTATCTTCAAATGTAACGGAAATCATCCCAGTTCCTCCTTCACATTCATCACAGGCACATCTACCGCCGCCTGCATTTTTTCACGAAATTCGTCTTTGTCAAATTTCCAGCCGTAGGCCGATACAGGGTTCACGGTGACGCAGAGCGTTCTGGCGGCGTCTCGGACTTCCAGCTTCACATTTCTGGTGGCCAGCTTGCCAAGCGTATCCGTGGACAGCAGCACCTTGCTGGGGTCCTGTACCACCAGACGTCCGTTTCGCAGCGTACCGTTTCGCAGCAGCGGCAAAACCATGCTGTCATAGAGAGCACCTGTGATATAGGCCTCTCCGTTTTGACGCAGGCAATCCTCGAGGCTGTCCTCCACCTCCGGCGGCAGCACAGCCGCTTTGGGCAGATTCATGATCCGGTACACATTGACCGTGTCCTCAATGACCTTTTCCATGCTCATATGGTAGGAAGCGCCGGTACAGAGAATCACGCCCTCCGCCACCACCCTGGCGCCCAACGACTTGCGCCCCAGCGCGCCGTCAATCACCACCTGCTCCGCTCCCAGATCAAAGAAGGTGCCAGAAAGGTGGGTCAGCTGCGTGGTAATGGATGGCCCCGCCAGCTGCACGAAGCCTGCACTCCTTGCCCGAAGGATCACTACCTCGCCCAGCGGCGTGGGGATCCCAGTGGTGTATACGATCTCCTTTGTCACGTCACACAGCCGCAGCATATCGCTGGCGGTGGCGATCAGTGTGCCGGAAGGCACAAAAATGCTTGGTTTTTCCGTACCTGTCACTACGTCGGTGGACTCACCGTCACGGCCGATGGAGGTCAGCGCCATACATTTGCCGCGCTGCACCTCACTTAAAATCCAGTTCAAAACCGTTGTCTTGCCGGCGTTTTTACACATACCAACGATCGACATGGTCCTGACCTGATCCAGATCACTCTTCAACTTGTCCAACATTCGGTACACATCCCTTTCCTATTCCTTCTGACTGCGTAAAACCACAGCAGCAAGCAGAATCATTGCCGCTGCCGTGTGATAAGAAAATTTCGCCAAAATTTCAACGTTTTTTCACTTTGTTTCACTGTGCGGCGGGCGCGGAAGAAGTCTCTTTCTTCAGATGCACATCCATCTGTGGATAGGGAAAACCGATCCTCGCTTCTCGCAGTTTGCCATAGGCCAGCTGCAAAATCTGCCGCTTCACGATATACTTCACTTCCGGTGCGCAGCCCACAAAAATCTTGTAGACCACGGAGGAATCGCTCAGTTGGCCGAGGCCCAGATACAGGCACTCCTTTACATTTTCCATCTCCCCCACCGTTCGGCACAGAGGCTCCAACACCGCGTCGATCTTCTGTGGCTCCTCTTCATAGGAAAGGGGCAGCTCAACCACAAACCGTCCGGAAACCCGGGTCATTTCAGAGATGTTCCGGTTGCAAACGGTAATGATGTCGCCCGATGAGATGTTTTCCAGTTTGGTGGTCTTGAGTGTAAAGGCAATTACCTTGCCTTCTATTTCCTTATAGCGCACCACATCGCCGATGACGAAAAATTCATCGGCGATGATATTGGCGCCCATGATCAGATCTTTAAGCATATCCTGCAGGGCAAGGCCTGCAATGGCACTGGCGATTCCGAGACCGGCGATCAGAGAGGAGACGTTGATGCCGTTCATCTGAAGGACCGCAATGGCGGTGATCAGCACCACTGCCGATTTGAGGATGTTGCCCAGGAGCTTAATGTGGGTCTCCTTTTTTCCGTATAGGCGCTCTTTGACCTCGGTTTTATTCAGATAGCGGTGCAGAAGTTTTTGAAATAAAAACAGGACAGCCGATGCCAGCAGGATCAGAATCGCGCTGGAAATCATGGCCGGCGATATCATTTTCCCTAAAAAAGTATCCATCCAATGCCTCTCCACAGAAAAATATCCAGTGTGCAAAATTGCTTCTTTTTGATTTAGCATAGCATATAAATTTACTCTTTACAATGCACTCTCCGCAGATTTTCCCTCGATTCCACACAAAAGGCGGCTCCTGTCAGCAACAGGAACCGCCTCTTTTGTAAAGTAGCTGTGGTCACTCCACCGTGACGCTCTTGGCCAGATTGCGGGGCTTATCAATGTCGCAGCCGCGCTCCAGGGCCATATAGTAGGCCAGCAGCTGCAGCGGCACAACGCCCAGCTGCGGCAGCAGCATCTCATGGATATCGGGCACCGACATCAGTAGCGGCACCGTTTTGCCCATTTCCTCCCGGTGGCTCAGCGTGGTCAGAGCCAGCACGCGGGCGCCGCGGGCCTGCACCTCCACCACGTTGCTCATGGCCTTGTCGAAAAGAGGCCCATAAGTGCTCAGCGCAATGACCAGCGTGCCGTCTTCGATGAGAGAGATCGTGCCGTGCTTCAACTCCCCGGAAGCGTATGCCTCGGAATGAATATAGGAAATCTCCTTAAGCTTCAGGCTTCCCTCCAAAGACAGGGCATAGTCCACGTTGCGGCCGATGAAAAACACATCCTCGTGTTTGGCGCACTCCGTCGCGATAGCTTTGATCCGCTCCACGCGAGAGAGGATCCACTCCATTTTATCCGGCAGTTCCAGCAACCCCGCCACCACTTCGTCGTAGTCGTTTTTGAGCATCGTACCCATCACATCGGCGAAATAGAGGCCCAGCAGGTTCAGCACCGCCATCTGGGTACTGTATGCTTTGGTGGTAGCCACGGCGATCTCGGGCCCTGCCCAGGTATACAGCACATCGTCCGACTCCCGGGCGATGGAAGACCCCACCACGTTGACGATGGAAAGAATCCGGGCGCCGCGCTTTTTGGCTTCTCGCAAAGCGGCCATGGTATCCAGCGTCTCGCCGGACTGGCTGATGACGATGACCAGATCGCCGGGGCCCACAATGGGGTCACAATACCGGAACTCGGAGGCCAGCACCACTTCCACGCTCTTGCGGAGCATCCGCTCCAAATTGTACTTGCCTACCATACCCACATGGTAGGAAGAACCGCAGGCGACGATAAATATCTTGCGAATATCGCGGATCTGCTGAGGGGTCATCTTCAGATCCCGCAGCACCACTTTCCCGTCCTGAATGCGGGGCCCGATGGCCTTGCGGATGGCCACAGGCTGCTCAAAGATCTCTTTGAGCATGAAGTGGGCATAGCCGCCCTTTTCTGCCGCGTCGATCTCCCAGTCGATGTGGAAGTGCTTCTTCTCCACCGGCTGAAGCTGACTGTCGTACACCCGAATATCGTCGCCCTCGATGACGGCCAGCTCGCCGTCTTCCATATAGGCAATGTCACGGGTATGACGGATAATGGCCGTCACGTCAGAGGCGATAAAGTTGCAGCCTTCGCCGTAGCCCAGAAGCAGCGGAGCGTCCCTGCGGGCGGCGATGAGCCGGTCGGGCCGGTCGGCGCAGACGATACCCAATGCGTAAGCGCCGTCCACCGTGTGGATCATGCGCACCACCGCTTCGAAGATATCCTGGCAATCACTGTAAAAATAGTCCAGCAGTTGCGCCACTACCTCAGTGTCCGTCTCCGACAGGAACTGATAGCCCTTGGCTGTCAGTTCCTGTCGGATCTCCGCGTAATTTTCGATAATGCCGTTATGTACCACGGCGATCTTGCCGCTCTGGCTCACATGGGGATGGGCGTTGATGTCGTTGGGAACGCCGTGGGTAGCCCAGCGGGTGTGCCCGATGCCGATACAGCCGGGCAGGTCGGCCCCGTCGTGGGTCAGCTCCCGCAGCACCTGCAGCCGGCCCTTGGCCTTGCGTACCTGCAAAAGGCCATTTTCGCCGCACACTGCAAGACCCGCCGAGTCATAGCCCCGGTACTCCAGGCGTTCCAGTCCGTCCAGCAGAATGGGAGACGCCTGCTCGTTTCCTACATAACCTACAATACCACACATATCTAGTATCCTCCTGATTTTTATTGAATTGTTCAAAATCAAAAGGACAAACTCGCAGTCAATTTGCCTTTTCTGTCCGGTCACAGCCCTTCTGTCCCGCAGTCGCCTGCCGGTTTTGTAAGCTGTGTGCGCGCCCGGACCCGCACGGAGAAGCATCCGCCGAACGTTCGATCCTCTTCTCTCCTCGTTATCCTGCCCATCAGGCAGGCACATGGCGCTTTTGATAGGATTCCCTATAAATCTCCTTTCTTTTTCTGCGATGTTTATTTCAGCCGCCCGCGGCGGAAGAAAACGGATTGATATTTCCTCCCTCTTCCGCAAATACTATCGTGAAGGAGGAATCGCTCATGGTAACCGCTTTTTTCAGAACCGTTCTTCTTTACTTTCTCATTATCATCGGTTTGCGTTTCATGGGAAAACGCCAGATCGGTGAACTGGAACCCACAGAATTGGTGTTGACCATGCTTTTGTCGGATCTGGCCTCTGTCCCCATGCAGGACTTTGGAATCCCGCTGCTCAACGGCGTCGTTCCCATCATGACGCTGCTGTCTCTTTCCATGCTTCTGAGTTATTTCAATCTGCGCTGTATCCGTTTCCGTTCCCTGCTCTGCGGCGAACCCGCCGTCATCATCCAAAACGGCGTTTTACAGCAAAAGGCCATGAAACACAACCGCCTTACCGTGGATGAACTGACGGAAGAACTGCGGTCCCAGGGGATCTGCGATCTCAAATCCGTCAAATATGCCATTCTGGAAACAAACGGTCAGCTTTCCGTCCTGCCCTATACGGCCCAGCAGCCCGTGACACCGGCCCAGATGGGGCTGGATGTAGAGGACGACGTATCTCTCCCCACCGTCATCGTCAATGACGGGCGGCTGATCCGACGTAATCTCAAGGCGGCGGGCCGGGACGAAAACTGGCTCCGCCAGCAGCTTAAAGCCCACAAGCTCTCCACCACCAGCCAGGTCTACTTCATGTCGGTGGACGGCGGCGGCAAAGTCATCTGTCTGCCAAAGGAGGACGCATCATGAAAATATGGGGAATCTCCATCGCCGTATTGGCGGCTCTTCTGGCGCTGTCTCTTCTCAACAGCGCCTATTTAAGCCGCTGCTGCGCCCAGTGGAATGCGCAGTTGGTTGAAATTGACCAATACGTTCAGCAAGAAGACTGGCAGTCAGCTTGTGAAAAGCTAAACCACTTTACAGAAAGCTGGGACAAACAACAGACATATCTGCACATTGTGATTGAACATCAAGAGATCGACAACGCCCAGGCACTGATCCAGAAGAGCTTGATCTTGGCCCAGGAAGCGGATGCCTCCGAGTTCCGGGTCAACAACGCCGAACTGCTCTCACAGCTGACGCTGCTGGACGAAATGGAACGGCTCAGCATCAAAAACGTGCTTTAAAAGCCGCTGGGAGCATCACTTCTCACTAAGCAGTTTATTCAGCTCGCTCATGAAAGTGTTGATGTCTTTGAACTGGCGGTACACCGACGCGAAACGGACATAGGCCACCTCGTCGGCCTTTTTCAGCTTTTCCATGACCATCTCGCCAATGGC
Organism: Oscillibacter sp.; assembly: GCA_034933545.1. Classification (GTDB taxonomy): domain Bacteria; phylum Bacillota; class Clostridia; order Oscillospirales; family Oscillospiraceae; genus Vescimonas. The sequence goes on along the minus strand of JAYFNH010000003.1, from coordinate 118,085 downwards.
TTCGGTGCTGATCTCGCGCTCCAGGGTATTTTGCACTTCCTGCTCGATCTCGCCCACCATGCGCTCCATTTCCGCAAAGGGAACGGGGCGCTTTTCGCACGAGCGTTGAATACCGCGCAGGATCTTATCCCGGTCAAAGGTCTGGCGGCTGCCGTCCTTCTTGATGACCACCATCGGTAGGCTTTCCACCGTTTCATAGGTGGTGAAACGTTTTTCGCATGACAAGCATTCACGGCGGCGGCGGATACTGCTTCCCTCCTCGGCAGGACGGGAATCCACCACTTTGCTCTCCTGATAGCCGCAATAAGGACATCTCATAAGCCAACCTCCCTTTTTTGATACAGCACGACCGTATCCTTCCCCTTTCCCAAACTGTGGTCCGGTGAAAAGATTGGTGGTATTATAACATATTTCCACAAAATATGGTAGAGTCTTTTTGATATTTTTATTGTATTTTCGGGTATTCGTCGCGGTCGAAGGAAAACACCGCATACTGTTCCGCGCCGATGGTCTCCACCCGGGCGAAGCAAAACAGTTGTGTCAGCAAAAAAGGCCTGCGAAAATCAAACGGCAGCGCCAGACGCAGCAGACCGCGTTCCCTGCAGTAAAGCGCGCCCTCGGCGCCTCGCAGCGCCTTTCGCAGCGCCGGCGTCTGAAAGCAGGTCTCCGGCTGGGACAGTTTTTTCCATCGTGTTTCCGGTGTTGGACGCGGCATTTCCTCCAGACGGCCCAGACGCAGCGTTCCAATGGGCACCGTCATGGCCTCGGAGTAGCGGCGGCGCAGCACAAGGCCCTGTTTGCCGCCTTCCGCCACGCCAAGGAGCAGCGCCTTTTCCCCCTGCGCCCAGACACGATAAAGGCCCTCTGACACCAGCGGGCATTCCACACAGAAAGACGTGTCCTCGCCCTCCGGCTTTATTTCCAGCGTACCCACCCGCTGCTCTTTGCAATACACCGAGACAAACATGGCTTTGTTCCTCCCCGCCAATAAAATACCGCCTGTGCATTTATACGCACAGACGGTATTTTTTATGCTGGCAGGCAAGCCGGAAGACGATGCCTCGCGACCCGCAAAACAAATTCATACCAGTCGGTTCCGCTGCAGTCCAAAGCTCACCGCGATGGCCGCGTCCACCTGTTCCATAATATCGCCCTCCACACGCCCCATCCGCTCCCGGAGACGGCGCTTATCCAATGTACGGATCTGCTCGAGCAGTATCACGGAATCTTTCGGCAGTCCATAGCTTTGAGCGGCCAATTCAATATGAGTGGGCAGCTTCGCCTTTCCCATCTGGGAGGTGATCGCTGCCACAATAACAGTGGGACTGTGCCGGTTGCCGGTATCGTTCTGCACGATCAGCACCGGTCGGACACCGCCCTGCTCACTCCCCACCACGGGACTGAGATCGGCATAATAGATGTCGCCGCGCTTTACGTTCGTATCCACAAAGTTCACACTCCGCCGGAAGAAGTACCCGACGCTCTCCGTCAGGTCACTATCATTCTCCCACGCAACTGCGGAATTTATACTTTGTCAGTATCTTTAAATTCCTTGGAATCCCGCCCCATTTCATTCTATGCCGGGAGGTGGAAAGAGTGCGCCATTAAAACCGCAGCATGAGCTCCCGCTCGATCTCCCGGCCGTTTTTGAAGTATACACGGGGCACGCGCCGGCTCACCGCGCAGGTCAGCTCATAGGGAATGGTTCCTGCCGTGGCGGCCAGTATTTCCACGGGATTTCGCTTGCCAAAGATCTCCACCTCGTCGCCCACTTCCACGCCGGGCAACTCCGTCAAATCGATCATGCACATATCCATGCAGATCTTTCCTCTCTGGGGGACAGGGCCTTCCGCTGTCATAAGAGAGCACTTGTTGGAAAGACTGCGGAAAAAGCCGTCGGCATAGCCGTAAGGCACCACACCCATCCGGGTGCGGCGCTCTGTTTTGAAAATGCGGCCGTAGCTGATGGAGGTGCCGGGTTCATAAACTTTAATGGTGCTGACAGTTGTTTTCAGCGTCATCACCGGACGCAGATCCAGTCCCTGGGCAAAGTCACCGTATCCGTACAGCAGCAGGCCCGGCCGCACCATGTCCAGGAATGTCTCCGGGTAGCAGGCCACCGCGCCGGTGTTGGCGCAGTGGCGGATGGGAAAACGGCGTCCCAGCCGCTTTTCCGTCTCGTCGATCACCCGGGTGAAAAGGGCGAATTGCTGGCGGGTATATTCACCGCTGTCTTCATCTGGCTCATCAGACACGGCAAAGTGGGTGAAGATCCCCTCAGCCTCCAGACCCGGCAGGCGGCAGGCCCGGCAGATGCCGTCCACGCCGCTTTCAAAGTGCTCCCCGGCGCAGAGATAGCCCAGGCGTGACATACCGCTGTCCACCTTGATGTGTATTTTCAACGCGCCGCCGTGGCGCACGGCCTCTTGACTGTACTCCAGCGCCTTGGCCTCGCAGGTCACTGCCTGGGTGATCCGGCATTCAATGAGGCGCCCCACCTGTTCCTTGGGCGTATGGCCCAGGATCAGGATCGGCATGGCCACATCGTTTTCGCGCAGCTCCATAGCTTCGTCGATGCTGGAAACCGCCAGATAGTCCGCTCCCAGTTCCTGCAGCGCTTTGGACACCTGTACCGCGCCGTGCCCATAGGCATCCGCCTTTACCACGCCCAAAAACTTTACCTGCGGACCGATGCGGCGGCGCAGCGCTTCATAGTTGTGACGCAGCGCATCCAGGTCGATCTCCGCCCATGTCCTTCGCAATGTGGATTCCATTTTGACGTTCCTCCCTTTTTTTGTCTATCTATCATGTTTTCACGGCGCGGACAGCGATTCTCCTTTGGTAAACGAGTGAAACAAACCCGACAAAACCACCTGTCCGTCGGTGGAAATCTCCATGTAGCACGGAAGCTGATCTGACGCCGTGAACCACACCGCGTAGTCCACTTTTTCGCCGCTGCTCCCTGTGGTGTCGAACACCACGCGCAGACACTCCGTTCCTTCCAGCTTTTCCCGGCTCTGCTCGGTCACATAGCCGCTTGACACCGCCTTCATCAGCCGGGGCAGACAGTCCGCCGCGCACACGTCGCCCAGCAGGCCCGCGTCCAAGCACGACCCGTCATAATTCAGCGTCAGCTTGTCGCCCTCGACACCGGCTGTCAGGCCAGCCAGTGACGCCGGGGCCACCACCGTCACATCCGATCTTCCCACCGCGTCATAGTCGCACCGCAGCGTGTAAGTGCGGTCATCGGTTGGCAGATGGCTGGTTACCTCTGCTTCCATAACGGCTGTTTGAATGGTCTGATACCGCGATTGGAGTTCTGCCGTCTGACCTGTTGCCGACCCGCAGGAGCAAAGCAGCAGGAGTATCATTGGTGCGCAAAGCATCAGTAATTTACGCACGCCCAAATCCTCCGATTATCCGTTTTTGATCGCGTAAGGAATCTGCTCCAGCAGGTCCGTAGGCGTCATGCCCGTCTCGCCCTTATCCGCGGCCGCCAGATCGCCGGCCCGCCCGTGAAGCCATACCGCCGCGCAGCAGGCGTCAAAGGGATCCGTTTTCTGACCCAGCAGCGTCAGGATCATGCCCGCCAGCACGTCGCCGCTGCCCCCCTTGGCCATGCCAGAGTTGCCGGTGGTGTTCTCCATCAGACGGCCATCCGGCGCGGCCACCAGTGTGCGGTGGCCCTTCAGCACCAGATAGACGCCGTGGCGGAGGGAAAAATCCCGGGCCGCAGTCTCCCGTCCTTTCGACAGATCGCCGTCCACACGCCTGAACTCCCCTTCGTGGGGCGTCAGCACTGTCACGCCGGAGCGTTTGTCCAACATATCTATATGCGCCTCCCAGGCATTTATGCCGTCGGCATCAAGGATCAGCGGCTTGGGACAGCGCAGTGTCAACTCCCGCAAAAGCTCATCCGATGACGGGCTTCGCCCGACGCCGCAACCCATCAGCACTGCGTCGCACTGTGCCGTTTCCTTTTCGATCAGGGGCTGCGCCGCCATGTCCAGATGGCCTTCCTGCTCCGGCAGCGGGCGGGGTATGGCTTCGTCGCTCTTGACTGCCACCACCTGCCAGACGCTCTCCGGTACGCCCAGATACACAAGGCCGGCGCCCGTCCGCACCGCCGCGCGGCTGGCAAAGACCGGGGCGCCTGTATAGCCCACACTGCCGCAAAGGCAGTAGACCTTTCCAAAATCGCCCTTGTGCCCGTCCGGATCCCGGCGGGGCATGACGCTTTTGACAAACTCTGCCGTGATTTTTTTCAAATACAACCCTTCCTTATCTTTTTCTGTTCGTTGACTTTTTCTGTTAGTATACCACGCTTCGGTTCAGATGGAATCTTTTTTCTGACTAAATCAGAGAAAATAATCCTTGCAACTTTTGGCGGGGTGTGTTATAAATGTCCATATAATCAAAATGTAATGAACGGGAAGGTAAGTGAGTTTGCATTCCGCAGAGAGAACTGGTCACCGGCTGAAAGCCAGTTCGGGATGTGTCGCTTGGTTCGCCCGGGAACTGTCGTGAGGAAATGCGCGGCCGGTTTTCCCTCCGTTATCGGGGCCAATGAGTGCACGCGGGGTGTTGTTCCGCGTGAAACTGGGTGGTACCACGGAAGCATTTGTGCCTTTCGTCCCTTTTCTTTGGGATGAGAGGCTTTTTTTATTGCCCTGATCCCTGCCAATCGCAAATACCGTGTAAGGAGTGTAAAGGAACTATGAAACAGCAACTGGAAGAAATCCGGAAAAGCGCCCTGGCGGCTATTGAGAACGCAGACATTACAGAGGATCTGGAAGCGATTCGCGTGAAGTATATCGGCAAGAAGGGCGCGCTGACCGCTGTGCTCAAACAGATGGGCACTCTCTCCGCCGAGGAGCGTCCCGTGATGGGTCAGCTGGCCAACGATGTGCGGGCCAATATGGAGGCCGCTTTGGAAAATGCCCGCGTGAAGCTGGAAGCTGCCGCGCTGGAAACCAGGCTGGAGCTGGAAGCGGTGGACGTGACCGTCCCCGGTGAGGATCTGAAGATCGGCCATATGCACCCCATGAACCTCTCCACCGAGCGATTCCGTGAGATCTTTATCGGCATGGGCTTCAAGGTTTACGAGGGCAACGAGGTGGAGCTGGCCTCCTACAACTTCGACCGTCTCAACACTGACGAAGGCCACCCCGCCCGCGAATGGACCGACACCTTTTATTTCGATGAAGACAGCACCACGCTGCTGCGTACCCAGACCTCTCCCATGCAGGCGCGCATCATGGAGTCGGAGGATCTGCCCATCCGGGCCGTAGTTCCCGGCCGCTGCTACCGCAAGGATGAGGTGGACGCCACCCACTCCCCCATGTTCCACCAGATGGAGGGCCTTGTCATCGACAAGCATATCACCTTCGCTGATCTGAAGGGGACTCTCAACAAGATGGCCGTTGCCATGTATGGCCCCGGCACCGTCACTCGCTTCCGCCCCCATCACTTCCCTTTTACAGAGCCCTCCTGCGAGATGGACGTACAATGCCACAAGTGCGGCGGCAAGGGCTGCCCCACCTGCAAGGGCGAGGGCTGGATCGAGCTGCTGGGCGCCGGCGTCTGCAATCCAAAGATCATTGGGATGAGCGGCATCGACCCCAACGAATACTCCGGCTGGGCCTTTGGCATGGGTCTTGAGCGCGCCGCCATGCGGAAATTCAAGATCGCCGACCTGCGTCTGATCTTTGAAAACGACGTACGGTTCCTGGAGCAGTTCTGACAAAGCCTTACAGTAGGCATCATAATGAAATAGATCCATTCCTATCCCGCAAGGGCGGAATTGAGATACAGGAGGATTCATAAGATGGACTTAAGCAGAAAATGGCTCAATGAATTTGTGGACGGCGTTTCCGTTCAGGACATCAACGATAAAGATTTTTCCGAAGCCATGACCATGACCGGTTCCAAGGTGGAGGTCTTCACAGACCAGAGCGCCTCCATTTGCAATGTGGTGGTGGGCAAGATCCTTACCATGGAAAAACATCCCAACAGCGATCATATGTTTGTTACCAGCATTGATGTGGGCGAGGCTGAGCCTCTCCAAATCTGCACCGGTGCCTGGGATATCCATGTGGGGGATCTGGTGCCCGTGGCCAAGCATAACTCCCGGCTGCCCGGCGGCGTGGAGATCACCCGGGGCAAGCTGCGCGGCGTTCTCTCTGACGGTATGCTTTGCTCCCTTAAGGAGTTGGGACTGGATACCCACCACTTCCCCTACGGCGTCATCAAGGCCGCCGCGCTGCTCAACGACTACCACCCCGCCGATCCCGAAAAGCCCTCCATCCCGGCGGACATACAGCCCGGCCATAAGATCTACGGCAAAGTGATTGCAGCCGCTGTAAAGGAAGTTTCCTGCACAGCCTATGCCACCTATGAACTTGTACTGGATACCGGCAGCGGCAATGTAAAAATGACCACCGACTGTCAGAATGTCCACGCCGGCGATCAGGTGGCCTTTGATACCGGGCGGCAGGCGCTTTGCACGCTGGCCGATCTTCACGCCGAGCAAAAAGAGTTCCCCAACTGCATCACGGACGGCATCTTCATTCTCAACGAACCTGCTGTCAAGCCCGGTGATGACATCTGTCCCATGCTGGGTCTGGACGATCACATTGTGGAATTTGAGATCACACCCAACCGCTCTGACTGTCTGTCCATGATCGGTCTGGCCCGGGAAGCGGCCGTGACTTTCGGCAAAGAGCTGAAGCTCCACACGCCAGTGGTCAAGGGCGGTGCCGGTTCCATCACAGATCTGGCCGATGTGGAAGTGGAAGCCACCGATCTGTGCCTGCGCTACACCGCCCGCATGGTCAAAAATGTGAAGATCGCCCCCTCTCCCAGGTGGATGCGGGAGCGTATCACTGCCATGGGTATGCGTCCTATCAACAATCTGGTGGATATCACCAACTATGTCATGATGGAATATGGCCAGCCCATGCACGCCTTTGATTTCTCCTGCGTGAAGGGCGGCAAGATCGTCGTCCGCACCGCCCGGGAAGGCGAAGTGCTGCAAACCCTGGACGGCAACGACCGCAAGCTCTCCACCTCCATGCTGTGCATCTGCGACGAGGAGAAGCCCATCGGTGTGGCCGGTGTGATGGGCGGTGCCAACAGCGAGATTGAAGGCGACACCGCCATGGTGCTTTTCGAGTCCGCCAACTTTGACGGCACTTCCATCCGCCGCACGGCTGCCGCGCTGAATATGCGTACCGCCGCCTCCGCCCGCTATGAAAAGGGGCTGGACCCCATGATGACCATGGACGCCGTGAACCGTGCCTGCGAACTGGTAGAACTGCTGGGCTGCGGCGAAGTGGTGGACGGCATCATTGACGTAATCTCCTGCGACACCAACCCGCTGACCATTCCCTTCCATCCCGACCGGGTCAACTGGGTCCTCGGCACCGACATTGACGCGGACACCCAGCGCGGCATTCTGAAGCGTCTTGGTTTCGGCTTCGACGGCGATACGATCATCGTTCCCTCCTGGCGGCGGGACGTGTCCCCCACCTTCTCCGACAATGATATGGCCGAAGAGGTGGCCCGTATCTACGGCTTTGACAAGATCCCCTCCACGCTGATGGACACCGCCGCCACCACTGTGGGCGGCTATACGGAGCTGCAAAAGGCGGAGCGTACCGTAGGCGCGGTCTGCCGTGCCGGCGGATATGATGAGATCATCACTTATTCTTTCTTCTCCCCCTCCTGCTTCGATAAGATCCGCATCAGCGCCGCTTCTCCTCTGCGGGATACGCTGAAGATCCTCAATCCGCTGGGCGAGGACACCTCTGTCATGCGGACCACCACGCTGCCCTCCATGCTGGAGACGCTGGCCCGGAACTACAACTACCGCAACAAAGATGTGCGGCTGTACGACATGGGGCGGATCTATCTCAAGCACAAGAACGACACGCTGGCTGACGAGAAAAAGCTTCTGACGTTGGGTGCTTACGGCGAAAAAATGAATTTCTACGCCATCAAGGGCCTTGTTGAGGCGGTTCTGAAGGAACTGAAAGTAAAAGACATTCGTTTTGTGGCGGAAAGGAGCAATCCAAGCTACCATCCCGGCCGCTGCGCACAGGTTTATTCCGGTGAGCGTTTGCTGGGCGTGGTGGGTCAGGTACACCCGCTGGTGGCCGCCAATTATGATGTGGATGATGAGCTTTACGCCGCCGAGCTGGACTTCGAGGCCATGTACGAGTGCGGTCATTATGTCAGCATCTACCAGCCTCTGCCCAAGTTCCCCGCTGTGACCCGCGACATCGCCGTGGTCTGCCGCACGCAGGTAACGGTAGGCCAGCTGGAAGACAGCATTCGCCGGGGCGCCAAAGGCCTTTTGAAGGACGTGACGCTCTTTGACGTGTATCAGGGCACCGGTATTCCCACGGGCATGAAATCCGTGGCGTTCAATCTGACCTTGCGGGCCGATGATCGCAGCATAACCAGCGAAGAGGCTGACGAGGATATTCGATCCATCCTCAATACCCTCAAAGGGGAGCTGGATGCCGTTCTGCGGTGATTTTCTCTCCCGCTTCTCCAATTTTTCCTTTACAGTCAAGAAAAAAAGGTCTATACTGTTGTACTATGAATAGCATTAAATGAGGTGATGTTTCGATGGATGATTTTACCCGTAAATTTAACGCTGCCGAAGATAAAGATATGGAGATTCGCCATATTCTAACGGCTGTTTACGAGGCGCTGAAGGAAAAAGGATATAATCCCATTAACCAGATCGTCGGCTATATTCTGTCCGAAGATCCCACATACATCACCAACCACAACCAAGCGCGCACGCTGATCTGTAAGATCGACCGTGACGAACTGTTGCAGGTTCTGGTGAGAAATTATTTGGAACTGTAATAACAACCGGCAAAAGGCTCTGTCCGCTAAAGGACAGAGCCTTTTTTCATATAGCCGGGATATAGCCGCGTTTCATATAGCGTCGGATGGTCCCTTTTTCTTTTTGAAAACCAGCAGTCCCGCGATGAGCAGCATAAATACCGCCGTACACCAAATAGTTCCCTCCGGCCCAAAGGTTCCGTCGGAGAGCCAGTCTGCCCTCCCGACAGCCTGTCCCCGCCAAGGTCATTGCCGCTTCTCCCAAAATGGCCGCGCTGATCGCCCCGGCGCCGGCGGCAAGGCCCGGCACCAGGCGTGCCGCCTCCCTCATTCGACTGATTTCAGCGATTCCGCCATATTGATCCGATTGAGGCGGAAGTACATAAAAAAGTCCACCACCGCAGCGAACAACAGCGTCAGAGCGATCGCCAGCGCGTAACTTTGCCAAAGGATCTTCACGTCAAAGGAGATCATGTCGATGCGAATATTGTTCATCACATAGCGATGCAGCCAGATCCCCAGCGGGATCCCGACCCCGGCGCCCATCAGCGTCAGCACCAGATTTTCGCGGAACACATAGGCGGCCGACTCTCCCTGCCGGAAACCCAGCACCTTGATGGTGGCAATTTCCCGGATGCGCTCATTGATATTGATGTTGGTCAGATTATAAAGCACGATAAAGGCCAGCGCACCGGCACAGAACGTAATAAGACCCACAATATACTTCATGCTGCTCAGCGATCGGTCCACCAGATCCAGTGTGCTCTGCGTCAAACTGACAGAGGCGACGTTTGAAAGACCGCCGATGGCTGCCGCCGTGCCATACACATCTGAGGCATCACGGAAGTTCACGTAGGCGGCGTTCACGCCGCTGTCAAAACCGGGCGTCTGTTCCAGCGTGTGCAGCGTGACATAGGCGTAGTTATAGATCAGATTGTGAAAAATGCCGCTGACACGCAAGGTAATGGTTTGGCGCTCCGAATTTTGAAACGTTACGCTGTCCCCTTCTTCCACGCCCAGGATCCGTGCCAGATTGTCGTTGATGCAGACTTCGCCGTCTTGGGGATAGGAGACAGTCTGCCCCTTGTTGGAAAAGTGGACAAAGGGCGTCAGATCCGTGGTATCTGTTCCCACCAGATGCACAGATTTCAAGCTGCCATCCACGGCGGCGTCCACCGTGGACATGGAAAGAAACGCGCAATCGCTGATCGCGGCGCCCCCATCGGAAAGAAAAGCGATTTCCCCCTCCGCCGTCAAGTCGGATCGGAAATTGACCTGCGCGTCATAAAGTGAGATCTCATCATACTGGGTATCTGCCAGACCTGTCACAGAATCGTTGACCCCAAAGCCGGTCAGCAGCAGCGCCGTACACCCGGCAATGCCCACGATCATCATAAACATCCGCTTCTTATACCGGAAAATATTGCGGGCCGATACTTTTCCCAGGAAACTGAACTGCTTCCACAAAAAGGGAATCCGCTCCAGCAGGATCCGTTTACCCGCTTTGGGCGCCTTGGGGCGGATCAGCTCCGCCGGCACCTCTTTGAGTTCTTTTCGGCAAGTGACCCACGTCACAAGCAGCGAACAGCACAAAAACGCCAGACACACGACGGCAGATTGCCTGACATCAAAGACGATCTGGATATCCGTGAAGCCATACATAATGTTATAGCCCTTCCAGATCATCTTGGGAAATACCGCCGAGCCCAGCAAGACGCCCAGTACACTGCCCACGCCAGAGGCAAGAGCGGTATAAAGTAAATATCCTTTCATGATCTCCCAGGGCCTGTATCCCAGGGATTTCAGCGTTCCGATCTGAGTGCGCTGTTCGTCCACCATGCGATTCATGGTGGTCAGGCACACCAAGGCCGATACCAGGAAAAAGAAAATGGGAAATACCTTGGCCACGCCGTCTACAATGCCGGAGTCGCTTTTAAAACTGGCGTAGCCGGTGTTGGTATAACGGTCCAGCAGATAGACAGTGGGCTTTTCAATCGCATCCACCTTCTGCTGGGCGTCGTCCAAATCCGCCTTGGCATCGTCCAGCTTTTGCTGCGCATCCGAAAGCTGCTGCTCCGTCTCTGTCTTGGCGGCCGCATAGTCGCTTTGGGCCGAGGCTATTCTGGCGACGCCATCGGCATAGGCCCTCTCCCCCTGCTCCAGCGTCAGGCGGTTTTCGTCAATAGCCGCCTGTCCCTTTTGCAGCGAGGCGGCCGCGCCCTCCAACTGGGCAAGTCCTTGATCATAGGCCGTCTGGCTTTCATCCAGCTGTGCTTTTGTGGCGTCCAGCTGCGCCTTTTGTTGTGCCACGGCTGCTTCGCCGTATAGCTTCACAGCCTCCCGGTAAGCGCTCAGCCCAGACTGGTACTGCGCCCAACCGGCAGACAGCTGTGCTTTGGCACGTTCCATCTGGGCCTGCTGCTGGGGCAAAGCAGCCTCGTATTGGGCACGGGATGCGTCCAAATCCGACTGTGCCTGCCGAAGCGATGCCCAACCACCATCCAGCTGCGTGCGGGTCTCCGCCAGCTGCGTCTCCCCCGATTGGATCTTGGCGAGGGCGTCGGCAAGCTGCCGCCGGGCCGAAGCGGCCTGCGCCTCATAGTCTGCAAGGCCGGATTCATACGCTGCCCGGCCGCTGTCCACCTTTTCCTGCGCCTCCGCGCGGATCTCTTCATAGCGAAGAGCCGCTCGCTCATTGAGAGCTTCGGAAAACGCGTCGCGGACGCTGTCCACCGCGTCGTCGTAAGCCGCTGTATATACATCGCCTGTCTGGGACAGGCGCAGGTAAATATCCGTATGATAGGAGGCTGTAAACGCGCCCTCCGACAAATACACGAAGCCTCGGACGCTGCCGCTGCCAAGGGTCGTGGTGCCGCGGGTAAAATTGATATACAGGGGGCTGTTGACAAGGCCTACCACCGTGTAAGTTCGGTCATCAAAGAGATCCAGACGCTGTGTGTCATTGCGCTCGGACAGCGTAATGGTTTTGCCGATCACATCCTCACCAAAATAAAAAGCGTCCAGAACGCACTCGTTTTCTGCCTGTGGCAGCCGTCCGCTGCGCAAAAGAGGCTCATTAATACTCTGGGGCAAAGAGTGGACTTTGAGTACGCTTTCCATGTCATCGGGCATTTCAAAGAGCGCATCTGTTTCGGTGGCGCCCTCCACCGTCTCTACGCCGGGCAGCGACGTAAAATAAGACACGTCGTCCTCCGTCAGGCCCAGCGTGGAGATCATGCGAAAATCAAAGAAGCGGCTTTCCGCATTGTAACTGTTCAGCGTCTTGAGCATGGCCTTTCGTGTCACTTTCAAACCCGCCAAAAAGCCGGCGCCCAGCATCACAATGCACAAAATGGCCAGAAAACGCCCCAGATTGCTCCGAATTTCCCGATATGTGATTTTACGCAGCGATCGTTTCATGCGTTTTGTTCCTCTATCTTTACCATTCGATCTCCGACACGGGCAAGGGATGTTCGTTGACGGTCATGCGTCCCACCGTGCCGTTTTTGATGGTGACGACCCGGTCGGCCATGGCCGTAAGCGCGCTGTTGTGGGTGATGATAATGACAGTGACCCCATTGAGGCGGGCGCTGTCCTGCAGCAGCGTGAGAATCTGCTTGCCGGTCTGGTCGTCCAGTGCGCCGGTAGGCTCATCGCAGAGCAGGAGCTTGGGTCGCTTGGCAAGAGCCCGGGCGATGGCGACGCGCTGCTGTTCACCGCCGGAGAGCTGGGAGGGAAAGTTGGCCAGACGGTCCGACAGGCTCACCTGCGTCAGAATATCCCTGGCGTCCAGCGGCGTTTTTGAGATCTGATTGGCCAGCTCCACATTTTCAAGGGCGGTCAAATTCTGCACCAGATTGTAAAATTGAAACACAAAGCCTACGTCATAACGGCGGTAGTTGGTCAGCTGCCGCCGGTTCAGCCTGGAAATTTCCTGCCCGTCCATGTGGATCGTGCCGTCGGTCAGCGTGTCCATGCCGCCGAGAATGTTCAAAAGAGTGGTCTTGCCCGCGCCGGAGGGGCCAACGATCACGCAGACTTCCCCCTTCTCCACCGCAAAGGTAACGTCATGCAGGGCTTCAATTTCGATTTCACCGGTGGCATATACTTTTCTGACTTTCTCAAATTCGATAAAGCTCACGGCCATCCTCCATTCTCTTTCGTACTGCGTTTTTTTAATTTTAGGATATACAACACATAAAAGCAACAAATATCCGTCTTGCGCCAAAAGAATTTTGCTTTATTTTCCTGTTTTACTGAAATATGAAACAAAACCGCTCTTTCGGCCGTTAAGCGGTCGCCAGAGTGGTTTTGTATGGGTCACATATCAGACGATAAGAACGCTTTTCTTCAGTCTTCCGTTTGCCAGCAAAAGCCAGCGCCGGTTTCCGTATACCCGGGGACCCGCCTCCTGAACGCGGCTGTCCCGTCAGCGCCGGTACAGTGGCAAACGCCCGCGCAGCCAATGCCGATGCTTTCAAAAAAGGCCGTCGTCTTTTCGATACGCTCCGGCACAGGTGGAAGAAGATGTGTGCCGCCGAATACCGCCGTGATCGTCTCGCCGGGAAAACGCTGCCCGATCGTCCGCAGGATATTCATGATCCCGTTGTGGGCGCAGCCGGTGAGCACCACCAATCCTTGCCCCGTTCTGACTACGCAGACCTGCTCATCCCGGAAAGTATCCGTCACCACGCGGCCGCCCGGCTCTTCCATCACGGAGGAGGGATGCACCGCTTCCAGACCCTCCGGTACAGGAAAATTTCCCACCAGATACACCCCGTCCCCCAGAGAAAACACGTCTCCGGCCAGCAGGCGGAAACCTGTGATCCCCTTCTGAAACATAAAAGACGCCTCCATGGGAGGTCCCACCAATTCCAGGGCTTCTTCATGTGTTGGCTGCTCCGGCGGATCAAAGCTGTGATCCCACCACTTGCGGCGGAAAAAACCGGTATGGGCATAGACGGGGCAGGTGAGATGCACTTCAGCGTCCATCCGCACAAAGCCGCCGCAGTGATCCCTGTGGTTGTGACTGAAGGCAATGGCCGTAAGCTGTTTGAGGTCGATGCCCAGCGCCCCGGCGTTTTTAAAGCACGCGCCGCCTGTGCCCGTGTCGAATAAAAGCCGGGTCTTCCCTTTTTCCAGATAGATGGAAAGGCCGTATTCCTCTGCCAGCATTGGGCACAGGGTATGATTTTCAGACAGGACCGTCAGCTTCATGGAAATGTCTCCTTGTTTTTCAGATGCCGTTTTGCCTGTAAAAGGGGGCACAGAATGGCTCTATGCCCCCTTTTTCGCGGCAGGATGCGGAATTACTGCACGTTGACCGTGCGCTGGAAGGTGTCGATCCAGCCGGCCTTGGCGGAGGCAATATAGCTCTCGTCAAATTCCTTAAGGGCATTGATGGACGTTTCGCCGAAAGCCAGATAGGTCTTGAGTTCGTCCGCCATGGTGGCGTTCTTGCCGACAGGCGCCTCATTGAGAACACCGGCGATCTTGCTCTGGGTGGCATCAGAGATCATGTACTCCACAAACAGCTGGGCCAGCTCCGGGTTCTTGCAATTCTTGACCACATTGACAGTGGCGGGCGCCGCGAAGGAGCCTTCGGAAGCGTCTACCCACGCCATATTCATGCCGCTCTTGGTAAGGCCGGGCATATTGATGTCCATAAAGACGGCGATATTGTCCTCACCGGTGGTAAGGGCGTTGACCACGTCGGAAGAGGTGGTGTACCACAGGTCGATGTTGTTCTTCTTGGCCTGCATCAAAGACATGGCGGCGGAGACGTCCTCCTGGCTACCGCCCATGGCCTCAGCCATAGCCACCAGCATATAAGGGCCGGCGGTGGAGGTCATGTCAGGCAGAGCCACCATACCGGCATACTTGTCGTCAAACAGATCCTGATAGGATGTGGGGGCAGGCAGACCCGCCTTTTTCAGCGCGTCCACATTGTACATGATGCCATAACGGCACACAGAATAGCAGGGGCCGTAGCCGTCGCTGTTCACCGCAAAGCCATACAGATTGTTCAGGTCCGTCACCACAGAGGTATCCACCTTTTCAAAAAGGCCCGCCTGGTTGCCGGTCTGAGCAAAGCTCTTGGTCAAAAGCGCCACGTCCGCCGTAGGATCCGCCTTTTCCGCCATCAGCTTGTTGAGCCGGTCACCGTTGCCGCTGGTGGGATCGACCACGATGGTGCAGTTGTAGGTCTTCTCAAAATCGGCACAGAGGTTTTTCAAGCCGGCCTCTGCCCAGCCCCAGGTGGCGACTACCAGCTCGGCACCCTTAAAATCCTTTGTGCCGCTGCCAGAATCGGTTGTGCCGCTGCCGCTGCTGCCGGAATTGCCGCAGGCAGTCATCCCCAGCAGCATGGCCGAAGCCAAAGCCAGAGCCATCAGACGTTTTTTCATCATGTCACTTTTCCTCCAAATCATTTTTATATATACAGATCTGCTCACGGGGAAGCTGTGCCAAAACGTGCTTCCCGTGCTCAGATGCCATATAATCGCTTACAGCCGCGCAGACCGTCTCTTCAAAACAGCCCGTGAGCTCCAGACGTGTATGGTGGCCCTTATAGGTCACGCTCTGCACGTCGCCCGCCACTGTATTTTCCCCCATTTCCTCCGCCAGACGAATGTTCTCCGATCGGATGGTCAGTGTACAGGATGTACCTTCCGCAAGGCCCCGCGCCGCTTCCTCCGGGACGTAGAGGGTATGGCCGCTGCAGGTGACCGGACGCTTCCCGTCCTGCGGCGCACCCAGTGTACCGTGCAGGAACGTGGAAAAGCCCATGAAGTCCGCCACAAACGCGCTGGTCGGATGGTCGAAAATCTCCTGTGGAGATCCCATCTGCAAAATTTTTCCCGCGTTCATCACCACCACGCGGTCGGCAAGAGAGACTGCCTCCTCATGGTCGTGAGTCACGATGATGGTGGTGATCCCCAGTTCCTTTTGAATCCGCTTGATCTCCACCTGCATCTCGATGCGCAGTTTGGCGTCCAGATTGGATAAAGGTTCGTCCAACAGCAGGATGGACGGGCGCGTGACCAGCGCCCGGGCCAGCGCCACCCGCTGCTGCTGCCCGCCGGAGAGCTCGCGGGGATAACGCCCGTCAAAACCCGTGAGCTTCACCAGGGACAAGATCGTTTCCACCCGCTGGCGGATCTCCGCCTTGGGCAGCTTTTGCAGCTTGAGGCCAAAGGCCACGTTTTCAAACACCGTCAGATGGGGAAACAGCGCGTAATTTTGGAAAAAGATGCCGATGTTCCGCTTGTAAGGCGGGATCCTGGCAATGTCCTTCCCGTCCACCACGATGGCGCCGGCGGTGGGCTCCGTGAAGCCGGCGATCATCCGCAGCGTGGTGGTTTTGCCGCAGCCGCTGCCGCCCAGCAGCGCGATCATCTCCCCCTGCCCCACGGTCATATTCATGCCGTCCACGGCTGTAAAGTCTCCAAATTTTTTGGTCAGATTCTTGATTTCCAATGTTGCCATATCGGTTCGCCTTTCTGTCTTATTTCACAAACATATCCAGCCCCATGAACTTCTCCATCAATACGATCAGGAGCAGAGACCCTAGGATTAGAAGCGTGGAGATCGCCGCCAGTGTGGGATCAAATGTCAGCTCCATGTAGTTCATGATCCGAATGGGCAGCGTGATGAATTTGGGGCTGGACAGCAGGCTGCTCAGCGCCACCTCATCGAAGGAGTACAAAAACGCCAACAGCGCGCCAGCCAGAATACCGGGCTTTGCCAGCGGAATGGTGATCTTGAAAAACACCTGCACGGGATTGGCGCCAAGCGAGGTGGCGGCGTCCTCCAGCGTCCAGTTGAACACATGGAGCACAGACACCGTGTTCCGCACAATATACGGCAGAATAATAATGAAATGGCCGATGAAGATACGCACCATGCCTGAGATGCCGCCGATCTGGCTGTAAATTTGCAGCAGAACGAAGGCAAACGCCACGCTGGGCACATACATGGGCGATGTAAAATAGTTCAAAAGGGCGTTTTTCCCTTTGAAATTATACCGGCAGATGGACAGCGCCGCCGTAACGCCCAGGAAAACGTCCAGCCCGGTGGCCATCAGGCCGATCTTCAGGCTGTTGGCAAGACCTGACATAAAGTGGTTGGAGGACTGAAAAATATTGGCGTACCATTTCAGTGAAAAGCCCTGAGGCGGGAATGTGATCAGTGCCGTCGGCGTAAACGAGGCAATGACGATCACCACCAGCGGCGCCATCAAAAACAGCATCACCAGTATGGCAACGAGCCGGCAGAGCCAGTTGGTCCGTTTTTCACCCATTTTTACCGCCTCCCATCCGTTTCATATAGTTGGCCGTGGACGTCACCACCAGCACCTGCACCACCAGAATGGCGGCCAGTAGAATATAGCTGATGGCCGAAGCCGCGCCCCAGTCGAAATTGACGTTGATCTCCTGTACCACCATGGTGGCCATCATGCGGAACTTGGAGCCGCCCAGCAGCTTGGGTGTAACGTAGGAGGTCATGCTCATGGTGAACACCAGCACACAGCCGGAGATAATGCCCGGCAGGCTCAGCGGGAACACCACCTTGCCGAATGTCTTGGCGGGGCTGGCGCCCAGACTGTACGCCGCGTATTCCACGTTGGGATCGATGCTTTGCAGCACACCCACAAGAGAGAGGATCATGTATGGAATCAGCAAATGGATCATACCGATGATCACCGCCGTTTCCGTGTTCAAGATCTTCAGCGGCTGGGAAATAAGGCCCAGCGCCTGCAGCAGCTGATTCAGAAGGCCGTTGGTGCCCAGGATCACCATCCACCCGTAAGAACGCACCACCGCGCTGACCAGAAACGGGAAGAGGATCACGATCATCATCACGTTTTTCAGTTTGGATTCCGTTCTCGCGATAAAATAGGCAGCCGGGTAACCCAGCAAAAGCGAGATCACCGTGGATACAAAGGACACACGCACGGTGGTCCAGAGAATATTGAGATAAAAGGGATCTGTAAAGAACTTTTGAAAGTCGGAGATCCCATCCGTCATCAGCGTTCTGACCAGAATATAGATCATAGGGACGATGAAAAAAATCAGCAGTGCCAGTACCGCAGGCAACGCCAGCAAAAACGCCTGCTTCTTATGTTTCATTTACACATTCTCCTTTACTCGCTCGATCAAGGGCAAAAATCGCTTGTGCGTCACATCCAGCAGTCCCCGGTCGGTGCATTTGATCTCCGGCGATACCGCCAGCGGCATTATGGTAAAAAACGACATCAGATCTTCATGGCAAAATCCCATATTGCGGCATTGATCCAAAAAATTTTCCAATTCCGCCAACAGTCTCTGTGGAGGTTCCTCGCTCAAAAGACCCGCAAGGGGCAGCGGGACTATGGCCGTTACACGCCCGTCACGCACCGCGCAAAGGCCGCCTTCCGCCTCCCGTACGGCGTTGGCCGCCAGAGCCATATCGCCGTCATTGCCGCCGAACACCGTCAGATTGTGGGAATCGTGGCCGTAGGTCAGCGCCGCGGCGCCCGAAACGCCTTCCATGCCGTCGATGAGGGCAAGGCCGTGCCGGGGCTGACCGTAGCGGTTGAAAACCGCCATCTTGAGATACGGAGCGGTCTCCACAACAGCCGCGCCGGCAGAATCCCGCCGCAGCGGCAGCTCCCGCCGCGTAAGCCGGGTCCGCACCGTGCGTCCGTCCTGCCCGATCATATTAACCAGCGCCGTTCCGCTTTGAAACGATGGCGCCACAGCGCAGGGCAGCAAAAAATCCTCCGGCTTCACAGGATGCAGTCGAATCGAGTGGTGCATCGTTTCCGCCGAAGGAAGTGGCGGAAGTTCCGCCAAAAAGCGGCCGTCTTCAAAGACCTTTCTGCCGTCGCTGATCACAAGGCTGGGCCGGAGATGGGACAGGTCACCGACCAGTTGGAGATCCGCCGCCATGCCGGGCGCAATGCCGCCCACATCGTAAAGCCGCAGACGTACAGCCGGATTAATGGTGGCATACCGCACGGCTCGCAGCGGAGACAGTCCCAGCGCCACCGCCTTTTCCACCACCGCATTGAGATGTCCCTCCCTCATCAGCCGGGGCAGCGGCACATCATCCGTCACAAGGCAGATCCGATCCTGGACAGGCGCTTCATTCATGGCTTTTACCATTTCTTCACTGAGCATGCAGGACTGAATCTGCACCGTAAAGCCAAGCGCCAGCTCCTCTCTTAGTTTTTCAGCGCTGCCCGTGGTATGGTCGCTGTCGATGCCCGCGGCACGAAAGGCCTGCAAACGGCGCCCCGTTAGAATGGAGGCGTGTCCATCCAGCAAAAAACCGCGTTGCTTCGCCGCTTCCACCACGGAAAGGATGTGCCTCTCCCCTGCCGCCACCCCGTTGAAGTCCATGACCTCGCCCAGCCCGGCAATCCCCGGCAAAGCCAGCAGGCGTTCCATTTCCTCCGCGTCCACCGCATAGCCGGACGCTTCAAAGCCGGGTGCGGACGGAACGGTAGAAGGAGCCATCACCAGCACCCGCAGCGGCAGCGCTTTCGTGGCCGCCAGCAGTGTTTCCACGCCGGCACGGCCCAGAACATTGGCTATTTCGTGGGGATCGGCCGCCACCGTGGTGGTGCCGCGAGCCATGACAGTTTCCGCAAAATGGGCAGGCGTCAGCATACTGCTTTCCAAATGCATATGCGCGTCCACAAAGCCGGGCAGCGCATAGCGCCCGCCGCCATCCACCGTCTCCCTGGCCTCACAGGGGAAATCCACAGGTCCCGCGTAAACAATGCGGCCATCCAGAATACCGATGCTACCGTCACTGACGGAATCATTGAACACATTCACGATTCGGACGCCGCGGATCAGCAGATCAAACGGGTGCTCTCCCATCGCGGCATGAACAGCGGTTGTCAGCACCAAAATCCCCTCCTTTGCGGCATACGAGCCATTACATTTGCTAATATCTACAATTTGAACAAATAATTATATAATATATTATAACTTTTGACCAAAAAACTGTCAACCAGCGCTTGTCAAAAAAGGTTTTTTTGTGTAATATGTTCATTAACGAAAGCCGTATATATTGCAAATGGCATAAAACGCCCATGGAGTAAAGGATGTAATATGACAAAAGAAGATTTTAAACAAAATTGCGTAAATATCATCGACAATAACAAGGAAGCCATTATTGCCATCGGGGATGAGATCTTTGCCCACCCCGAACTGGGCTTTAAAGAAAAGCACACGGCAGCGCTGGTGCGGCAGACCCTGGAGGATCTCGGTATCCCCAATCAGGATCATTTGGCGCTTACCGGCGTCAAGGGAAATTTGAAGGGCCGGCGCTCCGATGTGCGCGTGATGGTGATGGGTGAACTGGATGCCGTCATCTGCCCCCTGCACCCCCAGGCTGATCTGCAAACCGGTGCCGCTCACTCCTGTGGGCACAATTCGCAGATCGCCGCCATGCTGGGCGCCGCCATCGGGCTGGCCCCTCTGGCCGGGCAGTTGGACGGCGATGTGGCCTTTTTGGCGGTACCTGCGGAAGAATATGTGGAGCTGGAGTATCGGGAGCGTTTGAAAGAAGACGGCAGTATCCGTTTTTTTGGCGGGAAGCAGGAATACATCCGGCTGGGCGTGCTGGACGATATCGACATGGGCATGATGATCCATTCCCACGCCGGTGTGGCGGGCCGGCACTTTCTCATTGACTGCGACAGCTCCGGCTTTATTGGAAAGCTGGTGCGTTTTACCGGCCGTGAAGCCCACGCGGGCGCCCGGCCGTTTGACGGCGTCAACGCCCTTAACGCCGCGGCGCTTTCTCTGATGGCCATTAATTCCCAGCGGGAGACGTTCCGGGAAAAGGACCGTATCCGCATCCACCCCATCATGACCAAGGGCGGTGACCTGGTGAACATCGTGCCGGCAGATGTACGGATGGAGACCTATGTGCGCGGCACCAATCTGGAGGCCATTCTGGACGCCTCGGAGAAAGTGAACCGCTCCTTGAAGGGCAGCGCCTACGCCATCGGCGCGGAGGTGGACATCCGGGAGTTGCCCGGCTATCTGCCGCTGATCCAGAACAGCACCATGTCGGGCCTTTTTGCCGAAAATGCCGAAACGCTGCTGGGAAAAGGCAGCAATATCTACGGACAGGAGCTGATGGGCGCCACCGACGCCGGTGACATCAGCTCTCTGATGCCGTTCATTCATTTGTCCACCGGCGGCTACACCGGCAATGCCCACAGCAAGGAATTTACCATCTGCGATAAAGAGATGGCCTATGTGATGCCAGCCAAGGCCATGGCCATGACCGTCATCGACCTGTTGTGGGATGACGCGGCGATGGCAAAGCGGGTCAAGGCCGACCATACGCCCAAATTTACCCGTGAGACCTATCTGCGCTTCTGGGAGCAGTTCAGCGCCGGAAATGTGGATCAGCGCAGTTTTTAAGGGAGGATCGTATATGCTGTCAAAAAAAGTACAAGAGATGGAGCCCCAGATCATCGCGTGGCGCCGCCATCTGCATGCCGCCCCGGAGCTCTCCTTTCAAGAGTTCCACACCACCGCTTTTCTTGCGGAAGAACTGAAAAAAATACCGGGCCTGAAACTGTCCTTTCCCACCAAGACCGGTGTGGTGGCCACCTTGAAAGGCGCCTGCCCCGGCCCCATCATCGCCCTGCGGGCCGATATTGACGCCCTCCCTATCACGGAGGAGACGGGATTGCCCTTTGCCTCGGGTACGCCCGGCGTCATGCACGCCTGCGGCCACGACGGGCACGTCGCCATGCAGCTGGCTGCCGCCGCCCTGCTCGCTCCCATGAAAGAGCAGCTTTGCGGTGAGGTGCGTTTTCTTTTCCAGCACGCGGAGGAACTGCCTCCCGGCGGCGCTGCGGAGATGGCCGCGGCCGGTGTCATGGAGGGTGTGTCGGAGGTGTATGGGCTGCATCTCAGCTCCAGCTTTCCTACCGGCACTTTCGGCGTCCGTGCCGGCGCATTGACCAGCGCCACAGACCGTTTTGATATCAAGATCATCGGAAAAGGCGGCCACTCCGCTTTCCCGGAAACGTGCATTGACCCCATCGTTACTGCGGCTCAGGTCATCTCCGCGCTTCAAACCGTTGTGTCGCGGAAGATCAGGGCCGTGGAACCGGCTGTGGTCTCCGTGTGCATGATCCAGGCGGGACAGGCATATAACATCATCCCCGGCGACGTCAGTCTCACCGGCTCCACACGCACTTTTGACAAGGACACCCGGCGTTCTCTGCCTCTTGTTCTGGAGCAGCTGGTACGTGGTACCTGCGATGCCAACGGCGCTGCCTATGCGTTTCGTTTTACCCCTGGCTACGCCTCTGTCTTCAACGACAAAGCGCTGACGCAGGTCGGCCGCCAGGTGATCCAAGATACGTTTGGCGACAGGGCCGTGCTGGAGATCGACCCGTTGATGCCGGGGGAAGATTTTTCGGCCTTTCTTGACTTCTGTCCCGGTTTTTTTGTGGAGCTGGGCGCCCGGAATGAGGAAACCGGCTGCACCGTTGCGCATCACAACAGCCGTTACTTGATGGATGAAAAGGCTTTGGCCTACGGCACGGAGTATCTCTTTCGTCTGGTATGCAGCCGTCTTTCTTTTTGAGATTCTTTTTTTAGACAAGAACGGACCTGTTTTTTCCAGGCCCGTTCTTTTTCGCCGTTGCTTTCATTTCTTGTTTTAATGTATTCAAAGTTTTTTAACACCTTGTGGAATTGACATAATAAGAATCGTGTGTTACAATTTGGTTACAAAAAATATAAAGGAGTTCAAAGTATGGCTGATGAGAATAAGGTTGAAGGCCTTGTTTATAAAGGGCATCCACTGCGCCGGATCGATAATCTGATGTATTACGGCAGCATGGCGGATAAGTATATCGTGATGATTCAGATTCTGGAGTCTAAAAAAGAAAAGGATATGGATGTGGCCACGCGCGTCTCCGTCCAGCTGCAATTTACCGACCCGGATCTCAAGTCCCGTGATCGTGTGGTCAAACGTGCCGAAAAAGACAGTCTTTACGCGGCAATGGATGTGGGCGCTGTTTGGCTGGACCGCGCGCTTTCCGGCAAGTAATTTTGCCTTTTTTTAACGAAAGGAGCCCCGTTCAATGAAGCACACCTGTCAAAAACTACTGGCTGGCTTTCTGGCCGCATCCGTTATGATCTCTTTGTGCGTCATTTCCGCTTTTGCAGACGACACGGCTTCCCCGACACTTGACACCGGCGCCAGTTCCGCCCCTTCACCTCAGGTGATGGGTGTGGCCCGCGTCATCAGTGAAACCCTCCGCATTCGCACTTCCGCCGATTTAGGCGGCACCGTATTGGGATTGGCTTCCCGCAATGCCATTGTGGCTGTTTACGGTCAGTCGGGCGAATGGAATCATATTGCCTACAACGGTATGGACGGTTATGTGTATGGTGATTTCATCTCTTACACCGAATCCGCCCACGATCTGACCACCGCCGCCGGCAAAGTGACCGCCTCCGACGCCACGCTCCGCACAGCCGCGTCCGACCAGGCGGCCCCTCTTGCCACAGTGGCCCAGAGCACGCCCCTTTATGTGACAGGCTTTCAAAGCGGCTGGTATCAGATTGCCTATGCAGGTTACATCGGCTATGTTCCCTCCGCTTCTCTGATGCTGACGGATCCCTCCGCCGCCGGTAGCGTCACATACGGTGTTGTGAACGATTCAGAAGTCCGGCTGCGCAGCGGCGCCGGCACGGACACGGATGTCATTACTTTTCTGGATAAGAACGGCATTGTGACGGTGGCTGAGACGCTGGATGGCTGGTACCGCGTCACAACTGGCACCGCCGCCGGTTACATTGCTTCCAATTTTCTCTCTGTCCTCCCCACCGCGCTCACTGTCAGTTCTACGGGCACAGTGGCCGTGGGACGAGTCCTTGATCCCGAGGTGTTGCTGCGCAGCGCTCCTGCCGCCGACGCCGATTCACTGGCTGTTCCCGGCGCCGGTGCGCTGGTCTCAATCCTGCGATCTCAAGACGGCTGGTATCTGGTGAACTCCGAGGGCCAGGAAGGCTATATTTCTGCCAATTATATCTCCGCTCAGACAGCCGTTTACGGCCTTTCCACCTATGGCAAGCTGACAGATGACGCCACACTGCGTACCCAGCCCAGCGGCGGCAGCGATGCTCTGACGAAGATCAGCGGCGGTAGCTATGTGGATGTCAGTGGTTTTGTGGGCGGCTGGTATCTGGTCACCTATGACGGGCACACCGGTTATGTAACGGGCGACAGCCTTTACATGACCAGTGTGAGGGAAGTTCCTGCCGCTCCCGCGGTAGCCGCTTCTTCTTCGTCGTCTTCCGCCGCTGCCCCCTCCTCTTCTTCTCTGCCCAGCGGCGCCTCTGCCGGCTCCGGCAGCTATGGAAGCGTCGTGTCCCTGGCGCAGTCGTTTTTGGGCGTGTCTTATGTGTATGGTGGTGCTTCTCCCAGCGGGTTTGACTGCTCCGGCTTTACCATGTATGTCTTTGCCCAGTTTGGTTATGGTCTGCCTCACGGCGCTACCGGGCAGCTAAATTACGGTTCTGTTGTGTCCCAGAGCGATCTTCAGCCGGGCGATCTGGTCTTTTTCCAAGACTATAACTATTCTTACAGCGCCGCATCCCATGTGGGCATCTATATCGGCGGCGGGCAGTTTATTCATGCCTCCTCCTCCAGCAACAGTTACTGCGTCACCATCTCCTCTCTTGGTGAATCCTATTACGCCAGTCATTATCTGACCGGGCGCCGTTTGTGATGAGATGACGACAAGATAAAAACGAGCCCCTGCGCATGAAGCGCGGGGGCTTTCTATTTGCCGGCATAGTAAGGCACGAATTCGCCGCTTCCGGTATAAAAGAGAGGGCGTCATATCAAGACGCCCTCTCTCGTTTACTCTTTATCGGGTTCTTCAGCGGTTTCCCGCGGCGTTTTGCCCGCGGCGTCTTTGATCTGCTGTTCCTCGGAAATGTCAGATGCTTCCGCATCTGCCGGTTTTTCCGCAGCTGCGACAGGCGGCGTACTTTGTCCGTTGAGCTGATTGACATACAGTGTATCCGGTGTGCGGCGCTTGATCTTGATAAAATACACCAGCATGAACAGCGATACCAAAACCATCACGGCCGACAAAAGCTGCGACACGCGGACCCGCTGGCCAAACAGATCCCAGTTGAAGAGGTATAAGCTGTCAGTCCGCAGTCCCTCCACCCAGAAGCGGCCCACGCCGTACCAGAGGAAATAGAACCAGGTGTTTTCGCCGTCAAACCGGCGGGCTTTCGACACCACAAAGACGATCAGCAGCAGGCCGATCACGTTCCAAAGGCTTTCATAGAAAAAGGTGGGATGTACCTCGATATAGCTGCCGGCGGTGGTCATCAGCCGCATCCGCCAGGGCAGCGTTGTCTCGCCGCCAAAGGCCTCGCGGTTCATGAAGTTGCCCCAGCGGCCCACCGCCTGCCCGATGAGAAGGCCCATCACGCAAAGATCTGTCAGCGCTCCCATCTTGAAATTCTTCACCTTGCTCAGCACCAGCACCGTGATAAACGCGGCAATCACCGTTCCGTAAATGGCAAGGCCGCCATCCCAGATAGCCACCGCTTTACTCCAGCTGAAGCTGCCGTCGGCGTTTTTGAAAAGATCCAGAAAGAAGATCACATAGTATAACCTGGCCCCCAGGATCCCCATGGGGATCCCCCAGAGAACGGCATCCAGCAGATTATCTTCCGAAATGCCGTATCTTTTTCGCTGGCTCAGACAAAACCAGACGGCCAACAAAAGCCCCAGCGCGATAAAAATGCCGTACCAGTAGACGCCGTGTCCGATGTTTATTGCTTTGGAACTGACGGTAAACTGCCAGTCGCCAAAAAGTCCCGGAAAACTGATGGGACTATCCTTGAGTACGCTCATTGCTGTGAATCCTCCTTGGGGTTGATAACGGAAAGCGCCGCGCGGCTTTCCACCATGTTTTCTTTGATAAAAGCGGTGATATCTTCCGGTGTAATGGCATCAAACACCTCGGGGAAACGATAGGGGTCATAGTTCCGGAAATATCCTTCCGCCATACTGACGGCGATGTTTTCAAAGGAATTGAGGCTTTTCAGCGTACTGCCGAAATTGGCCCGGCAGACACGCTGATAATAATCCGTGTCAAACCCTTCTGTCACAAGGCGCTGCGCCTCATCCAGAATGGCCTGCCGCACCGCAGCGGAATCGTTGGAATCTCCCCCCGCGTACACGTACGAGGCCCCCGGCAGCATCTCATAGCAGCTGCCGAAGCTGCCGTTTATCAGCCCCTTCTCATAGAGCCGCGCATACAGCGGGCTGGACTCGCCCATCATGAGATCGCAGGCCAGATCGCCGATGAGATTCTGGCGCATCTGTTCCATACCGCCGCTGCCCGGCGGGCACTTGAAACCCAGCAGAAAGGTTGGCATGGAGACCTCCATCCGGCAAACGGTCTCCCGGCAGTTAGGCTTCAACTCCTCCCCCTCGCCGTAGTCTCTGGGAATAACGGGGCCTCCCTCCTTGGGCAGGATCTCCCTGGCGATGGACAGCACCTGCTCTTCGTCCACATCACCCACCACGCACAAACACATATTGGATGGCGTATAGAAGGCTTTGTGGCAGTCGTACAGCGTTTTGGCCGTGATATGGGAAATACTCTCCACCGAGCCGGCCACAGACACTCTGGCGGGGCTGGTACGGTAAAGGCACTCCATCAGCCGCTTATAGACCTGCCACTCGGGATTGTCCTCGATCATGTCGATCTCCTGGCCGATGATGCCCTGCTCCTTGGCCACGCTCTCCTCCGTAAAATAAGGGATCGACACAAACGACAGCAGGATCTTCAGATTTTCATAAAAATGCTCCGTGGAGTCAAAATAGTAGGCGGTGATGGCGTTGCTGGTGAAGGCATTGGGCTCCGCGCCGTTTTTTGCCAGTTCCTGCAAGGCGTTACCCGCCTCCGTATCAAACATTTTATGCTCCAGATAATGAGCAATACCGGCGGGTGTATCCAGCCATTCCCTACCCCGCTCAAAGCGCATATCCATGCCGCCGTACCGGGTGGCAAAAAACGCATATTTTTTGGCAAAGCCGGGCTTTGGCACGACGCAAACCGCAAGTCCATTGTCTAATTTTGTCCAGAGCGTTTTTTCTCCAATGCGTGTATAGGCAGTTTCCTTCACAGGTTGTTCTCCTTTCCTTTGAGAAAATAAACCGTATCAAGGCGTACGGTATTGGCGGCGGCGAGGATACGCTCCTTGGTGACCTGCTGCAGCAACTCGGCAAGATCGTCGGGTGCTTCCATCTGGCCTGTTGCCGCCTGTCCCAGATAAAAGTTCTCCAGACCGCTCTGTGTGTCGGACAAGGACCGTAGGGAGTTGAGCATGGTACTCAGCGCGCCCGGCACTTCCCAGTCCTCCCAATCGCCTTCCTGCACAGCCGTCAGTTGGCGCAGAATCTCATCATAGGCCTTTTGGTAGTTCCCGGTCTCAATGCCGGAGGAAACTGTCATGATCCCCTTGACCCTGTGAAAAGATGAACTGGCGTAGTAGCACAAAGAGAGCTTCTCCCTGACGTTGAGAAACAGTTTGGAATTGCTGGAGCCGCCAAAGAGCAGATTCACCAGGATCATGGCCGGGACATCGTCGCTGAAGCAGCGGAATCCCATAGAGAGTTTTCCCTGCGTCACATCCATCTCTTCGGACACATAGCACGGCTGAGTGGGCGGCAAGCGAAACGCCGCCGTGACCGGCGCGTCAGCCATGCCCCGGGGCAGCGCAGCCAGTGCTTCCAGCAGGGCGCTTTCCACCCGGCTCTTGGCGCAGCTGCCGCAGTAGAAGATCTCCACGCGGCTGGTGCTGAGCAGCCGCTGGTAGTGCTGATACAGATTCTGATTGTGGATATGCCCCACCGACGCTTCGTCGCCCAGCCGGCTGACGCCGTAAGGCTCATCGGCGCACATCTCTTGCAGCAGGCGCAAGTCGGCGTATTCTCTTTTATCGTTGCGGATGGCGCGGATGGCATCGATCAGATTGCTTTTCTCGCTGTCCACATAGGCCGGCAGAAAGCGGCCGTTGCGCGTCAAAGGATCCAGCAGAAGTTCCCCTGTCAGGCGGCAGACCTGCTCCATCAGGCTCTCCCCCGCCGAAACGAAGGCGTCGTCAATAAAGCTGGCCACAAAGCCCACGCACTGATTCTCGCCCTTCTTCCGAACGGTATAGTCGATCTGTGCCCCATAGAGCCGATCCAGCGCAGCGGCCAGGGATTCCATATCCGGGCAGCGCATGGTGCCCCGGCGCAGCACCGCTGGCAGCAGGGCATTGAGCGAGGCAGTCTCACGGCGCAGCGGGGTCACCAGCTGCACCGATAATTCACCGGTTTTGAATTTTTCAGCGGGCAGATAGGTCAGATATACATTTTCCATGATCTCTCTGCGTCTGTCACTCATTCTTCCGTCCTCCCTTAATAAATAGGAATATGAAACAGTATACACCTCTCGGGGTCAAATTACCATATTTTTTCCCAGTGGGAAAATTTTTTGCGTCAGTAAATTGCAAAGCGCGGCAAGAGGTGCTACTATGAAGCAAATAAAACAAGCAAAGTGTTTGGAAAGGGGGTCTTTTTCATGACAGCGATCCAGCGCCGTGATGCCATTTTTCAGGCTGTCTCCTCGGCGCAGCAGCCGCTTAGCGCCACCACTCTGGCACAGCGTTTTTCCGTCAGCCGGCAGGTCATTGTCAATGACATTGCCCTGCTGCGAGCCGCCGGAAACCATATCTCCGCCACCCCGCGCGGGTATTTGGCTGAGCAGGAGCCGCAAGGTCTCATCCGGCAGGTCGCCTGCGTCCATGACGCCGCCGACACCGCCGCCGAACTCAACGCCATGGTGGACTGCGGCTGCACGGTGTTGGATGTGATCGTGGCGCACCCCATCTACGGGCAGCTGACCGCCCCCCTTCAAATCACCAGCCGCTATGATGTGCAGCAATTTCTGATGAAAATGAAGGATTCCGATGCGCTCCCCCTTTCCATGCTCACCGAGGGCGTTCATTTGCACACGCTCATTTGCCCCAGTGAAGAGATCTATCTCCACCTGAAAGATTTACTGCGTGCCATGGGTATTCTTCTCAGCGAGACGCAGTGATAAGAGTTGACAAATCAAAATTGCGCTCTATAATGGTATTTGCAGGTGTCTTGACACATGTAAATACCATTATAGTTTGAGGTAGATCTATGAATGCCATCTCTACGTTTCTGAAGCGGAAAAACGTGGTTTTCTCCGCAAAGCGCTACTTTATTGATGCCATGAGCGCCATGGCACAGGGCCTTTTCTGCACGCTGCTGGTGGGCACCATCCTCAATACGCTGGGAACTCAGTTTCACATCGGTTTTCTCAACGCGGTGCTGGTGGCCATCGGAAAAGGTGACGGAGCTCTGCATTATACCATGGGCGGCCTGGCGTCGGCCATGGTGGGGCCGGGTATGGCGGTGGCCATCGGTCGGGCATTGGAAGCGCCGCCGCTGGTGCTGTTCTCTCTGGTCCCCGTCGGCTTTGCCACCAATGCCATGGGCGCCGCCGGCGGGCCGCTGGCCGTCTTTTTTGTGACCATCGTGGCTACCGAACTGGGCAAGATCGTCAGTAAGGAAACAAAGGTGGACATTCTGGTCACGCCGATCGTGACCATTCTCTTCGGCGTTGGCTTTGCGTACTTGGTGGCAGCTCCTATCGGCACTGCCGCCAGCGCTGTGGGCAAGGCCATCATGTGGGCCACTGAGCTGCAGCCCTTCTTCATGGGCATCATCGTTTCTGTGATCATCGGTGTGGCGCTGACGCTGCCCATCAGCTCGGCGGCCATCTGCGCGGCTCTTTCTTTGCAGGGGTTGGCCGGCGGGGCCGCTCTGGCGGGCTGCTGCGCGCAGATGATCGGCTTTGCCGTTATGAGCTTCCGTGAAAATCGCTGGGGCGGTCTGGTGGCGCAAGGCATCGGCACCAGTATGCTGCAAATGGGCAATATCGTTCGCAATCCCCGCATCTGGATCCCCCCTACGCTGGCCTCCGCTATTACGGGCCCTATCGCCACCTGCCTTTTCGGATTGCAGATGAACGGCGCCGCTGTTTCCTCCGGCATGGGCACCTGCGGCCTTGTGGGACAGATCGGCGTCTATACCGGTTGGGTCAGCGATGTGGCCGCCGGATTGAAAGGCGCTGTCACCGGTTGGGACTGGATTGGGCTACTACTGATCTCCTTTGTCCTCCCCGCCGTTCTCACCTGGCTTTTGAGCCTGCCGCTGCGGAAGTGGGGCTGGATCAAAGAGGGCGATTTGAAGCTGGATCTGTAAAAAATTGATACACGGCGCGCCGCTCAGTAGGAGCGGCGCGCTGTTTTGCTCTTCATTCCCCCCTTTTATCCGTTACAGTTGGGAAAAATTTTACTTCTGCCCTTTTCCCCCTAAAATGGCCTTGACTTTTGAGGCAAAATCCTGTATGATAGTTTTTGTTGTAAAGGAATAAAGCTTTACAGGAGGTAGTTTCCGTGAAGAACCAAACCTTTCGTATGACCATGCTGTACGATTTTTACGGTGAGATCCTCACCGATCGTCAGAAGGAATTTTACGACTTATATTATAACGATGATCTTTCGCTGACGGAAATCTCGGAAAACTACGGTATTACCCGCCAGGGTGTGCGGGATGTGATCGTCCGCGCGGAAAAGATCATGACCGAGCTGGAAGATAAAACGGGGCTTCTGCGCCGCTTTATGCAGATGCAGGACAAGCTGCAATTTATTGCTGACGCGGCGGAGGAGATCCAGACCATCAACTACCGTCAGTATGAAAACCCCCGGCTGCAAACACTGGCACAGACCATCGCCGACGCAGCCGCCGCTTTAAAGGAGTAAGGAGCATTATACCATGGCCTTTGAGGGACTCTCAGAAAAACTGAATGCCACATTCAAACGCCTGCGCGGCAAGGGCCGCTTGACCGAAGACGATGTCCGCGCGGGTATGCGCGAGGTGCGCATGGCTCTGCTGGAGGCCGACGTCAGCTATAAAGTCGTCAAAGATTTTGTGGCCAAAGTCACGGAGCGCTGTGTGGGTGCCGATGTGCTGGACAGTCTGACTCCCGCGCAGCAGATCATTAAAATCGTCAACGAGGAGCTCACCGCTCTGATGGGCGGCACAGGCTCCAGGCTGACATTTGCTTCCAAGCCGCCTACTGTCATCATGATGGTCGGCTTGCAGGGCGCGGGTAAAACCACCAACGGCGCCAAGCTGGCGGGACTTCTCCGGCGTCAGTACGGCAAGCGCCCTCTGCTCACCGCCTGTGATGTCTACCGTCCCGCTGCCATCACGCAGCTGCAAGTGGTGGGTCAGCAGCTGAACATTCCCGTCTTTGAAATGGGACAGGGCGCTCCTGTGACCATTGCCGAAGAGAGTATCAAATATGCCCGTGACCACGGCAACGACGTGGTGTTTCTGGATACCGCCGGCCGCCTCCATATCGATGAGGCGCTGATGGACGAACTCAAGCGCATTAAAGCCGCCGTTCACCCCACGGAAATTCTGCTGGTGGTGGACGCCATGACCGGTCAGGACGCGCTGAGCGCGGCTACCGCCTTTGATGAAGCGCTTGGCATTGACGGTGTTCTTTTGACCAAGCTGGATGGCGACGCCCGCGGCGGCGCGGCTCTTTCCATCAAGGCGGCCACCGGCAAACCCATTAAATTTGTGGGTACCGGCGAAAAACTGGATATGATCGAACTGTTTCACCCCGACCGAATGGCTTCCCGGATTCTCGGCATGGGCGATATGCTGACCTTCATCGAAAAGGCTGAACAGCAGTACGACGAGGAAAAGGCCAAGAAGCTGGAAGAAAAGCTGAAAAAGAACCGGCTGACGCTTTCCGATTATTATGACCAGCTGGAACAGCTGCAAAACATGGGCGACCTCAGCCAGATCACCAGTATGCTGCCCGGCGGCATGGCCAAGCAGATGGAAGGCGCGCAGATCGACGAAAAGCAGATGGCGCACACCAAGGCCATCATCCAGTCCATGACTCCTCTGGAGCGGGAAAATCCCCAAATTCTCAACGCCAGCCGCAAACGCCGCATCGCCGCCGGCTGCGGATTGGAAGTGGTTGACATCAACCGGCTTCTGAAAACCTTTGACATGATGCAGCAGCTGACAAAATCCATGTCCAAGGGCAAGTTCCGAGGCGGTATTCCCGGTATGGGCGGCGGTTTCCCCGGTATGGGGATGTCTCACGGCTTTGGCCGTAAAAAGCGTTTTCACTGATTTTGATCCGTCTATAAGTGCAAAGGCATTTATGAAATAAAACTTCTTTTTAAGTAAAAATTTTGGAGGTAACAACACATGGTTAAAATTAGACTGAGAAGAATGGGTGCCAAGAAGGCTCCCTATTATCGCGTTGTGGTGGCTGATTCCCGCTATCCCCGCGACGGCCGTTTTATCGAAGAACTGGGCACTTACAATCCCTGCGTCTCCCCCGCTGTCATCAGCATTGATGCCGAGCGCGCCAAGGAGTGGATCAAGACCGGTGCCCAGCCTACCGATACTGTTCGTGCGCTGCTGAAGAAAGCAGACGTCCTTTAATCCGGGGGGGCAGACCATGAAGGACTTGCTGCTCTACATCGCCAGAAACCTCGTTGATCATCCCGATCAGGTTTCCGTCACGGAAGTCCAGGGTGACGGCGAGCTGACGCTGGAGCTGCGCGTCGCACCCGACGATATGGGTAAAGTAATTGGTCGTCAGGGCCGAATTGCCAAGGAGATCCGTACTGTTGTACGCTCCTATGCCCAGCGCACCGGCGTCAAGGTTTCGGTTGACATCGTGGACTAATGAAAAAGGTTCCGTCCTTTTGGGCGGAACTTTTTTATTGCCCGGGACACCTGTTTGCGGTATACTATTAAAATATAAACATCCAAAACAGATGGGGTTTGTTTTTGCGCCTGCCCCAGAAGGAGAACTATGATGCGTCCCGAATTCATTGAAGTCGGTCAAATTGTGAATACCCATGGCGTGCGTGGCGAACTGAAAGTCAATCCCCTTGGGGTTACGCCGGAATTTCTATCCCTTTTTGCCACGTTTTATCTCTCCGGTTCTCCGGTAAAGCCGACAGGAAAACGTGTGCACAAAAGCACGCTCTTGCTGACCCTGCCCGGCGTGGAGGATATGGATACCGCTCTTGGCTATAAAGGAAAAATACTCTCCATTCGCCGGGCGGACGCCCATTTGCCCCAGGGTTCCTATTTTGACGCGGAGCTTTTGGGCCTGACGGTATCTGACTGCGAAACAGGAGAGGTGTTGGGCACTGTGAGCGATGTGCTGACCTACCCGGCACATAAGGTCTATGAGGTCAAGGGACAGCGTGAATATCTGATCCCTGCCGTCCCCGGTGTTTTTATTGAATCCATCGATCCGGATGCGGGTATGATGAAAATCCACTATATGAAAGGACTGGCTACCGATGAGAATTGATATCATGACCCTCTTCCCCGACGCAATCAACGCCATGATGTCACAATCCATTGTCGGACGGGCGCAGGCCAAGGGGCTGGTCACCATCCGCACTCACCAGATCCGGGAATACACCACCAACAAACAGATGCAGGTGGACGACTATCCTTATGGCGGGGGCCGGGGCGCCGTCATGCAGGCTGATCCCCTTTACAGATGCTGGGATCACACTTGTGAGGAAGTGGGCTACAGGCCACACACCGTCTACCTCTCCCCCTGCGGCCGCGTGTTTACCCAGGAAGTGGCCAAAGAGCTGAAAGCACGCTATGACCATTTGATCCTGGTCTGCGGACACTACGAAGGCGTGGATGAGCGTTTTTTGGAGGAGTGCGTGGACGAGGAACTGTCCATTGGCGATTTTGTGCTGACCGGCGGAGAGATCCCCGCCATGGCAGTGGCGGATTGTCTTTGTCGCATGGTCCCCGGTGTTCTGCCGGAAGAGAGCTGCTATACGGAAGAGTCCCACTGGAACCATCTGCTGGAGTATCCCCAGTATTCCCGGCCGGAAGAATGGCATGGCCGCAAGGTCCCTTCGGTGCTGCTGTCCGGTCACCACGGCAATGTGTCCGACTGGCGCCAAAAGGAAAGCTATAAGCGCACCATGCGCCGCCGCCCCGATCTCTTCGCCCTGTTTGATGAAAGCCAGCTGACCACCAAGCACGACCGCAAAATACTGGCGCAGGCCAAAGAGGAATTTGCCGCGGAGAGCCTTTCCACTCCCGAGGTCTCTCCCGAGGTCTCACAGTCATAAAGAGCGTTTTCTCATTTAAAACACTCCCGCCCGGCGGGGGTGTTTTTTGTTTACGACTGTTAATTTTCTGTAACTAATTCATTATTTTTTGCGCAGTCGCATCCAAGATATTCCTCTTTATTTCCTTGAAAAGTGGTGGGCATAACGCATATTACAGCCTATTGCTTGACAAATGTGGGAGTACATGGTATACTTCACCCATGTTTTCTCATAAGTTACAAAAGTAACATCTTTGTTTCTGATCGTGTTTCCGCTGTTTAATTCGATTCTCAAGCGGAAACCATATATGGGAAAACTTATCATTCAGGAGGTTTTATGAAACAGTTGCTTACTCAATCAAACAAAAACAACAGTTTGAAAAAACTGCTGCCGGCTTTGATTCTCTCTGCCGTCATGCTCCCCCTGTGCCTCAATAGCGTAGAAACCGCCAACGCCGTTTATGTCATCACCAACAACGAAGATTTATTCGTGGTCGACGGGAAACCGGCAGACAGCTATACGTCCCAGCTCATTCAGATCAGCAAGGACGACGGAGGCGCCGATGCCCAGATCGTCCTCAAATCCGGAGAAACCGTGACTATTTCCTATGACGGCGCGGATATCACTGCTGTCTCCCGGACAGAGACGGTCGCCAACCTGCTGCGCCGGCTGAACATTGTCCCGGGTGAAAACGACATGATCGCCGTGGATATCTCCGGGGACAACGTGAAAATTCAGATCGACACTTCTCTGGTCTACTATCGGGACGTGAATGTGGAGACCGATTATGCCACGGAGTATGTCACCAATCCGTATCTGGCAAAAGATACGGAGCAGGTGGTACAATCCGGCGTCAAGGGCCTTGTGACCCAAACATACGCCGACACCTACGCGGAAGGCCAGATTGTCAGCACTGATCTTGTGAGCCAGACGGAAGACAATTCCGTTGCCGAGATTATCGAGCGCGGCACCTGCGTCACCTCTGTGGACAGCTCCGCCAGCGTGGTGGACGTTGTGACCAACAGTGACGGCTCCGGCTATCTGGCCTTTAACACCGGAGAGACCATGTCGTTTTCTTCGGAAATGATTTGCTCTGCCACCGCTTATTCCGGCGGCACCATGACGGCCAGCGGCTACCCCACCGGAGTGGGCAACATCGCCGTGGACCCCAGCGTTATTCCTTACGGCACACGGATGTTTATTCGGACCACCAGCGGTGCCATTGTATACGGCATGGCAGTGGCACGGGACTGTGGCTCCGCCATCAAGGGCAATATCGTCGATCTATGGTTCAGCACCTACGACGAAAGCTGCCGCTGGGGACGCCGTAGCTGTTCTGTCTTTATTTTGGATTAATTTTTTTTGAGGCACATTTAGAGAATCAAACACGCGTGAGGTTCAGAGCCTTGCGCCACATGAAAAGCACCGCAAAACCGATTGGTTTTGCGGTGCTTTTCATGTTGTATTGTGGCCATAAAAAGTTCTATCTCTTTTATCTTATGTCAGCAGTTCATAAAACATCTTCACAAACAGGATACCCAGTACCACGAAGATCATCCCGCGCACCCGCTTGCTGCCGCCGCGGATGGCAAAGCGCGATCCAAGCCAGGCGCCTGTTACAGAGCAGAAAATGGCCGGAACGGCCACGGCAAAAAGCACCTTCCCGTGAAGCAGGTACACCACCGCTGAAGCCACGTTAGAGGCCAGATTGCTGATCTTTGCGCAGCCGGAGGCCGTCAGCAGATCCATCCCGATCACTGCCGTATAGGCCATAATGAGAAAAGTCCCCGTTCCCGGTCCGATCATGCCGTCATAGCAGCCGATGAAAAGGCCAATGGCTCCGCTCTCTATCCGCTCCTGCCAGGGCGTCAGTGCGCGTTCCATTTTGCTTTGCCCAAAATCTTTTTTCACTGTCAGAAAAATGGCAACCAGAGGCAAAATAATAAACAGCAGCAGCTGCAGCACATCCTCCCGGATCAAAAGTGCCAGTCTGGTCCCCAGAGCAGAACCCACCAGAGCCGCCGCGGCCGACC
The DNA here is from genome assembly GCA_034933545.1 of Oscillibacter sp. Classification (GTDB taxonomy): domain Bacteria; phylum Bacillota; class Clostridia; order Oscillospirales; family Oscillospiraceae; genus Vescimonas. The sequence continues at coordinate 81,913 of JAYFNH010000003.1, read as the reverse complement.
ACAATGCCGGACGCCACTGCACCTTACCGCTGCGGATATAGTTGATAGCGGCAAATCCCGTGCCGATCCCATTGACCACCTTGTTGGTTCCCAGCGCCATGTAAGTCGGCACGCCCGCCAGTAAATAAGCCGGTATGGCGATCAGACCGCCGCCGCCCGCCACAGAGTCCACAAAACTGGCGCACAGCACCAGCGGGCAGATGATCAGGCACATACGCACCAGTTCGTTCAATCCATCCTCTCCCTCTTGTTTAAATCCGGTTTATCATACCATATAATGACTCTCGCGAAAAGACCAACTTTCCATTTTTTCTTCTCTGTGCTACAATAAGAGTACTATACTGACGCAAAGGCGGAAATGGAATGAATCTGTGTGATAGAGCGACCATTCAGCAGCTGCTGAATGGCCACGGCTTTCATTTTTCAAAGGCCATGGGGCAAAACTTTTTGATTGAGGACTGGGTGCCCCATGATATTGCAGACGCCTCCAGGGCAGACAGCGGCTGCGGTGTGCTGGAAATTGGCCCCGGCATTGGTTCGCTGACGCAGCAGCTCTGCCTCCGGGCCGGGAAAGTGGTATCCGTGGAGCTGGACCGGCGGCTGCTCCCGATCCTGGAAGAAACCATGGCCCCGTTCCCCCAGTTCACTCTGGTGTCCGGGGACGTAATGAAGCTGGATCTTGCAGCGCTGGTAAAAGAGCATTTTCAAGGTTTGAAGCCCCTACTCTGTGCCAATCTTCCTTATAACATCACAACGCCCCTACTGACCAAGTGCATGGAAGCCCGCTGCTTTTCCTCTTTGACGGTCCTCATTCAAAAAGAGGTAGCACAGCGGATCTGTGCCGCTCCCGGCACCGCCGATTACGGTGCCTTTACGCTCCTGATGCAGTACTATACAGCGCCGGAGCTTCTTTTCACCGTTCCCCCCACCTGTTTTATGCCGGCGCCCAAGGTAACGTCCGCTGTGATCCACTGTCCCGTCCGTTCCCAGCCCCCTGTGTCGGTGAATTCGGAGGATATGCTCTGGCGCACGGTGCGCGGGGGTTTTGCCCTGCGGCGCAAGACATTGGTAAACTCTCTTGCCACAGCCTATGGCAGTCAGCTGTCCAAAGAGGAATTGACCGACTGCCTTTCCGCCTGCAACCTGCCGTCCGACATCCGCGGTGAGCGGCTGAGTTTGGAGGACTATGCCCACCTGGCCAATACGCTGCAGCGGATGCTGGAGGAGAAAGAAGCATAACAGCACGCTTGCTTAACTCAAACGCATAAAAAAGGCGGCAGCCCGTAAAGCAGAAGCGGGTCGCCGTTTTTTTATTTATCTGTGTTTCACGCAAAAACGTGGTTCACCGGATTTTGCGCCACCAGCGCTCTTTCAGACTGCCGCACACCACCGGGCAGTCCAGAAACCGGGCCAGCTGCTCCGCCAGGTCCTCCCTGCCTTCCGCCTGATTGCAGAAAACCCTGGTGGGAAGTCCCTCTTTCGTAATGACGCTCGCTGCTATGGCAGGCGTCACAAGCGCCGTTTCCTCCACCCCGGCCAAGCCGGCATACAGTTCCGGGCGATGGGCAGCCTGGGCAATGGGGCACCCAATCCCCGACAGGCCCAATACCAAGATGGTCTGGTTCGCCTCGACGGGCACCACCGGTTCATGTGGCGTGTGGGCCTTCAGTGGGCATCTTTTGGAGCCATCCGCCTCTACCAGCACATGATTCGCCAGAGCGGCCATCTGCGCCACGGACAAACCCGGCGCGGTCAGTTTCCCCTCCACTGTGGCTGTACCCACACAAACCGCGTGATCGGCCTTCAGCGCCGTCTTGACTTGTTCCTCCGTGGGATCCAGCAGCAACGGCAGATGGTCCGGCGGCCATATCTTCGTCGTGGTGCAGCAAAGCACCGACCCTTCCAGCTCTTCTGCCAAGTGAAACAGCAGCGTCGTTTTGCCGCCGCCGCCAATGATGGCCGTCACACCGGGGTGTATCTCCAATTCCTGCCAAAGCTTCATGCCCATTCCTCCATGCCTGCCAACAGCCCTGCTGCGCCATAGCGTCCGCTGTGCCGACACAGGACGCGGTGGAGCGCATCCACATTTTTGGCGCTGTGTTCTATTTCCTTGCTGTAAAGTCTTATCACTTCGCAAAACTCTTCCCGTGTTTCGCATCCTCTGCCCAGCGTCCGCACGGCGATCCAGCTCCAAACCGCCATCTTTGTCCAAGGCAGAATACCGCCGTCATATACAGCGCGCATAAAGAACCGAAACAGATAGTACATCAGCACCCGCTCCCCTACCATATCCTGCCATGGAAACAGTTTGTTTGTCTCCCGCTTTGCGTCCTCTTTCAGCAACCGCTTCCACTGGGGTGTCAAAATTTCCAGTGATTGCAGCTTCCGGCGATAAACCGGCCATATTTTACCGGGCAGGCTCTTCTCTTTTTCTCCGATCCCCTCCTGCATGGCTTCCGCAAAGCAGAGCAGTTCCTCCACCCGGTCGCCCAGCGGCTTTTCCCGGTTCTGTACCAGGGCAAACGCCTCTTCCCGCGCCTTTTTCAGCCGGTAAAACCAAACGCCGTCAATGTCATTGTAAGTCGTCACAGGGGCTCCGTCTTCTTTTATTGTAAAACGCACAGGCTCGTCCGACATGAGGTACACGTCGCTCCAAGCCGGGCAGGATAAGCTGGGCACGATCTCCCGCCAGGCGCCGTATTCTTCGATAAACCGCGGATGCTGCGTGCAGACTTGGCACAGAGCCTCCGCTCCCAGATGGGTATATAGCTCGCACAGATTTTCCTCATTTAAAAAGATACAGCGCCCTTTTCTCCGTTTCATCTGCCGTTCGCCGTCCACAGTCAAAACGCCGTCATGAAGCTTTTCTCCCCATTCGCCCGAAAGCAGTGCGTAACGGGCAGCCGTCTTCTCATCCACCGGCATTTCCCATCCGGCACAGCAGGTATCCCGGCAGGCGCCTGCCAGACAATGAAATTGCTCATACTGATCCGGTGTGCAGATCTTCATGGTTTACCGCTCCCTTTTCTCTTGCCTTGCGTTTTCTGCCCGCTGCTATTATAGCATTTTACCGGCGGCATCAGCAAGATGATCTCTTCTTTTCGTTTTTGTTGCCGTCTTTTTATTTTGTGCAACTTTGTGCAGATTTGCTAAAATCATTTCCCGAATTTTGGTAAGTAAATTTTCAACATTTAGGTTTTATGCCTTGAAATGACACAAGATATAGTATATGATGATGTTCGGTAACGATTGCTTGTCATGGATTACTCCACGACAGCCCCATATATTGGAAGTAGAGAAGAGAGAAAACAGGGAGGACACGGGAATGAAAATCATCAAGCGCAACGGTTCTGAGGTTATTTTTGACATCACCAAAATTATTATTGCCATCACCAAAGCCAACGAAGCCTCGGCAGAATCTGAGCGCATGACCCCCATGCAGATTCAGCGCATTGCGGAGTCGGTGGAATTGCAGTGCCAGCAGATGGGACGCTCTCCCGCCGTGGAAGAAATCCAGGATATGGTGGAGCACCAGATTATGGCACATGGCGCTTTTGAGGTGGCCAAGCATTATATCACTTACCGTTATACCCGCTCTCTGGTGCGTAAATCCAACACCACGGACGATAAGATCCTGTCTCTGATCGAGTGCAACAACGAAGAGGCCAAGCAGGAAAACTCCAACAAGAACCCGGTGGTCAACTCCACGCAGCGTGACTATATGGCCGGTGAAGTTTCCCGGGATATTACCAATCGCCTGCTGCTGCCCCCCGAGATCGTGGAAGCCCACAACGAGGGGATCATTCATTTCCATGACGCCGACTATTTTGCCCAGCATATGCACAACTGCGATCTGGTGAATCTGGAGGATATGCTGCAAAACGGCACCGTCATCACCGGAACGCTGATCGAGCGGCCGCACAGCTTCTCCACCGCCTGCAACATTGCCACGCAGATCATTGCCCAGGTGGCTTCCAATCAGTACGGCGGGCAGTCCATTTCCCTTGCCCATCTGGCTCCTTTCGTGCAGGTCAGCCGGGAAAAGCTGCGCCACACCATCGCGGATGAAATGAAGGCCATTGACGCCGATATTTCCGTGGAAAAGCTTAATGAACTGACAGAAAAGCGTCTGCGGGAAGAAATCCGCCGCGGTGTGCAGACCATCCAGTATCAGGTGGTCACATTGCTGACCACCAACGGGCAGGCCCCCTTTGTCACCGTCTTCATGTATCTGGGCGAGGCAAAGAACGAGCAGGAAAAGAAGGATCTGGCCCTTATCATTGAAGAAACGTTGCTCCAGCGTTACCAGGGCGTGAAAAACGAAAAGGGCGTGTGGGTCACCCCCGCCTTCCCAAAGCTGATTTATGTGCTGGAGGAGGATAACATCCACGAAGACGCGCCTTATTGGTATCTGACCCGCCTGGCGGCCAAATGCACCGCCAAGCGCATGGTGCCGGACTATATCAGCGAGAAGAAAATGCTGGAACTGAAGGTGGACAAAAACGGCGACGGCCATTGCTATACCTGCATGGGTTGCCGCAGTTTCTTGACGCCTTATGTGGATGAAAACGGCAAGGCCAAGTATTACGGGCGCTTCAATCAGGGTGTTGTCACCATCAACCTGCCCGACGTGGCGCTTACCTCCAACGGTGATTTCAACAAATTCTGGAAGATTTTTGATGAGCGGCTGGAGCTGTGCCACAGGGCGCTGATGTGCCGCCACAACCGTCTGAAGGGGACGCTGTCTGACGCTGCGCCTATTCTTTGGCAATATGGTGCCTGTGCGCGTCTGAAAAAGGGAGAGCCCATCGATAAGCTGCTCTACGGCGGGTACTCCACCATCTCTCTGGGCTATGCGGGTCTTTATGAGTGCGTCAAGTATATGACCGGCAAATCCCATACCGATTCCTCCGCCACGCTCTTTGCGTTGGAGATCATGCACCATATGAACGAGATATGCGCCAAGTGGAAAAAGCAGCACAACATTGATTTCAGCCTCTATGGAACGCCGCTGGAATCCACCACCTATAAATTTGCCAAGTGCCTGCAAAAGCGTTTCGGCGTTATTGCCGGTATTACGGACACGGGGTATATTACCAATTCTTATCACGTCCACGTGGGGGAGCACATCGACGCTTTCTCCAAGCTGAAGTTTGAAGCGCAGTTCCAGCATCTCTCCCCCGGCGGTGCCATCAGTTATGTGGAAGTGCCGGATATGCAGGGGAATCTGGACGCCGTGCTGGAAGTGATGAAGTTCATCTATGACAATATCATATACGCCGAGCTGAACACCAAGAGTGATTACTGCCAGGTCTGCGGCTGGGACGGGCAGATCGACATCGTGGAAGAGGATGGCAAGCTGATCTGGAAATGCCCCAACTGTGGGAATACCGATCAGGACAAGATGAATGTGGCCCGCCGGACCTGCGGCTACATCGGGACGCAGTTCTGGAACCAGGGCCGTACGCAGGAGATCAAGGACCGGGTACTTCATCTGTAAGCCGCCGCGCCGGATGTCAGCTGAATATTAGATCCGCACGAAAAAATCCCCTGTTTTGATACAGGGGATTTTTAACGCGGTACGCATTAAAAGGAGATACTGCTATGCACTATGGAGAACTCAAAACCTGCGACATTGCCAATGGCATCGGGGTGCGTGTATCGCTGTTTGTTTCCGGCTGCACAAACCACTGTGAAAACTGTTTTCAGCCTCAAACCTGGGATTTTTATTACGGAAAGCCTTTCACGGCAGAAACAGAGTTTCTGATTTTTCAGGAGTTGGATAAACCCTTTATCCGCGGTCTGTCGATGCTGGGCGGTGAGCCTTTTGAACCTGACAATCAGCGGGTGCTGCTGCCCCTTTTACAAAAGATCAGGCAGCGCTATCCCAGCAAAGATATCTGGTGTTTTACCGGTTTTCGGCTGGATGACGAGCTTCTGCGGGACGGCTCCTATCCCCGCTGTGAAACGACCGATGAGATGCTTGCCTGCATTGACATCCTTGTGGACGGCCGGTTTGTGCAGGCGCAAAAAGACATTTCGCTTCAATTCCGGGGTTCCCGCAATCAGCGGGTCATTGATTTGAAAAAAACACGCGCCGCCGATCAAATTGTTCTCTGGTCGGAATTGCGGCGCTGATACATGACTGAATTTAGGAGGAACTCATGGATATTTTGATCAGAAACGCCCAGCCGGCAGACCTGCCTGCGTTGGTGCGTTTGGAAGAGCGCAGCTATCCCGCCTCGGAAGCCGCTACACCGGAAGCCTTTGCCTACCGTGTGTCACATATGGGCGACTGGTTCTTTTTGGCCGAAACCAATGAACAGATCGTGGGTCTCATGAGCAATCGGTGTACACCACTTGATTATATTGACGATTCTCTTTACGAGCCCTCCGGAAGTTTTACCGGCTCATATCTGGCCATTCTCAGTGTTGTCACAGACCCTTCCTTCCGCCAGCAGGGCGTTGCGGGCGCCATGCTGCGCCACACCATTGCTGCGGCTGAAGCAGCCGGTTTGGCAGGCCTGACACTTGCCTGCAAAGAACGGCTTGTCCCCTACTATGCCAAGTTTGGTTTTGTATCGCAGGGCATTTCTTCTTCCGTGCATGGCGGTGCCGTCTGGTATGATATGAAGCTTCTGCTTCCAAAGAAGTAAAAAAGCTGTAGAAAGAACTTCTACAGCCAGTCCTCCACTATTTCCGGCAGGGAAATGGGCGTTACACGATTGCGAAGCAGCAGCTCCGCCAGGGAGCGGATCCTGTCCGCCGACACTGTGATACCGGATATAGTCATTTCCTCTTCCTTTCCCCGGATACACACGCCGTATTCCTCGCATACCATTCTTGTTTCCTGCCAAAGTTCCTGTACCAAAATGGAATAGTTGTACTCTTTTTCGGCGATTGTCTTTTTTCCTACCAGAATCTCACGCATTTGCATCTCACTCCCTCTTGCCGGAGTGTACCACAATGGCGCTTCCGATTCTGTCGAAAGTTGTCGAAATAAAAATATTCCAGGAATTTTTATCCTGGAATATTTTTTGCATTCTAACAAAAAAGTACCAGATTTTCATCAGGAGTATTTCTGGAAAGTGACTCGTTTTTAAAACTATAGTCGTCTGTTATATCTTTAATTACGTGGCATTCCGGCGGTATATCAAACGTTTCTCCCTCCCAATCCATCTCCACTTCCATTGTGGCGATTTTACGCCAAAAGTGATAAACATCAATTTCAAAAAGATGATTTCCCCACGGAAGGCAATACCGTGTTTTTTGAATCGTTTGCAAAGACGGATCTCTCCGGCCCAGCAAGTGCTCATATTCTTCCCGGGAAATTTTGCGTTCCCGTTCCAATGCCGTCATGCGGCTGATTCGCTCCTTTTCGGTATAAAAATACTCGGTTTTTTCGCCTTCGGAGCGCCTGCGGACTCGCTGAGTAACGCTAGGCCGGCTCAAAAGATAGGTTTGTTCTATGGTATACACATGACTGCACTGTCCGGCAAGGCTGTCAAATTCCGGGTATCGGATCAGATATTTTCGTTCAATCTCCTTTTTCTGCATGGAAAAACTCCTCCCGGGTCATGAGCAGGTTCAGCACTTCCAGCATGGCATTGGGCGTCAGGTGTTCCGGCAGATGCAGCTTTTCCAGCAGGCGCCGTCTTTTTTCTGCGGAACCCGCTCCGATCAAACCGGCCGCCAGCATGTCAGCTTTGGTGATGGGCATGCGCCCTCCCTCCCCAGCGGTTTGTTCGTCCTCAAAGGTTGCCCCGGCCCGTTCCAGCGCTTCCAGCAACACCTGCGGCCGCATTCCCTCCACGCCGATCTTTCCCTCTTTTCCGCCGGCTTTTTTGCGTCGTTCTTTTCCATATACATCGGGAATGTATGCCTGCTTCAGCTGCTGCTTGGGAATGGTGCCCTTCAGGTAATTGCGGATAACAAAACCGGCGCCGTCGCTGTCTGTCAGCAGGATCAGTCCCCGTTTTTGCGCCAGCGTGCGGAAAAACGCCAATTTCTCCTTGCTGTTAAAGATGGCAAAACCGCCCGTCTCCACAATGGTGGCATCCACCACCTGGGACAGCGCATTTTTGTCGTAGCGCCCTTCCACCACGATCACTTCTCTGATTTTTCTCATATCCTTCACTTCTGTGCCAGCGTCATCAAAAACAACTTCAGCTCGTTCTCCCTATCCATACCCGTCTCGCTTTTCATGCGGCGATCCAATACCTGACAGCGGCGCACAGCGTCACTGCACCACTCATGACTGACTTTTTGGGCAGCCCCTATCAGCAGCTTTGCTGGATAGTCCGACATCCCCCAGGTTTTTATCAGCCAAAATCGATCTTTTCCGTGGTCCAGCGCCAGCCGCGCGGTGTAGAGGCGGCGCAGCTCCTTCCCGATGGCGCCCACGATCATGATGGGTTCTTCCTGCGCTTGCAGCAAATCGCCCAGTACTTTGGCCGCCGCGTCGAATTTTCCGGCAGTGATCTGATTGGTCATATCAAAGATTCGCGCATCCAGCACTGGGTCCGCCACCGCGTCAATATCCCCCACCGTAATGTTTTTATGCTTGGCATAGGCGCCGATCTTCTCGATTTCGGAGGCAAGCCCCGTCATCAGCGTTCCGCAGGTAAAAGTCAAGTGCTCCGCCACAGTCGGGTCAATCTCATGGCCCACCGCTTGAAAATGCTTGGAGATCCAACGGTACAGCTGCTGTTGATTCTGCTGGCAAAAAGCCACCTCATGAACAAAACGGTCCAGTACCGCTGTCAACTTTTTCATTTTGCCATCCCGTTTGTAAGGGATCTCGTCGTAGACAAAAACAAGCGTGCAATAGTCCGGGAAATCTGACAAGAGCTCGATCACGGCACTGCGCTGGGCTTCATCCAGGCCAAAGAGGTTCATATCCGTGACTGTCACAAGGGTCGCTTGGGCCATCATGGGCATCGCCTCTACCGCTTCCGTAAGTTCCTGCACGGTCAGGCCCGCCCCATTGAGCCGGTGATAATTGAATTCTTCAAAGCCGCTTGGCACCAGGAGCTTGCGCAGCATTTCCACATACTGCTGGCGCAGGTAAGTCTCCTCTCCGTAGAAGAGATAAACTCGCTGGGTCGTCCCGTTTTTCAGATCAACCTTTAATTTTTCAAATTCTTGATCAGATGCTCCTGTTCTGCTCTTTTTTTCCGCCATTATGGGTCTCCTTTTTGTATTGCAATCATTATATTTCCCTGCCGATCCGTCCTGTAAACCTCGGCACCCGCCTTTTGCAGGCGCTCCAGTACGGCATCCGTCGGCTGGCCGTAGCTGTTGTTTTTTCCCACGCTGATAACGGCCACCTCTGGCTTGATGGTATCCAGAAAAGCTGTGGACGAAGAGTATTTGGAACCGTGATGTCCCACCAGCAGCACTTCCGTGTCCGGCAGCTGGAATTCGCTTGTCAGCTTACCCTCCGTGGTGCCGTCCATGTCTCCCGTAATAAGCGCGTCAAAATGATCCAAAGAACAAAGCGCGCTGATGCCCCGCTCGTTCAGATCACCGTCCCCTACCGGCGGAAAAACAGTCAAAGACGCCTCTCCCAGGGAATACTCTGTCTTTGACTCCACATAACTGGCTGAAATCTGATATGTGTCAGCAAGTGTAATAATCTTATCTTTTACACCATATTTGTCTTCTATATCAGGAAGCAACAGACGATCCACAGGCACACGCGCCAACAAATTTTCCATTCCATTGGTGTGGTCGGCGTGATAATGCGTCAGCATCACATAGGTTAGGCGGTGGATCCCCATCGTTGCCAGCAGGTCGGCTGCTTCCGCCCCCGGATCGGTGCTGCCGCTGCTGCCGCAGTCGATCAACGCGGCCGTCTTGCCGGAATAGAGCAGTACGCATTCCCCCTGCCCCACGTTCAGCACCATCATGTTCAGGTCGCCGCCATAATAGGTGCGGGCGTTCACTGCCACTGTCAGCGCCAGCGTTAAAGCAGCCAGCGCGGATGCGGCGGCATATCTTCTCCTGCGTCCACCCAGAAAATAGCAGACGGCAAACATCGCATAGCTGTAAAGCACCCAATACTTCAGCAAAGGATTTGTAAAGTATACCGCATGAAAGGGGATTTTCGCCAGCAAAGCCGTGACTGTATGCACATAATAGATCAAAATGGAAGAAAAAACACCCAACGTCTGCGCTGCCGCCAAAGAGAGGAAGCTGAGCAGCACTGTCAAAAAGCCCAGCATAAAACTCCAGCCGGCCGCCCATACGATCAGCAAATTGCTCAAAGGTGATATCAAAGTCAGAATATTAAAATAGTAAGCCGCTAAAGGAACTGTAAAGGCAAGTGAACTTACAGTTACAGCCATGCTGGCCAGCAAAAAGCGCAGCACGGCTTTGGCCGGCCGAGGCCATTTTTCTCCCGCATTTTGCCACGCCTCCATGATTTTAGGGGCCAGCACCACAAGGCCGAAGGTGGCGGCAAAACTGAGCTGCAAACTGACGCTTCCGATGGCAAAGGGATTGACCGCCAGAATCACCAGCAACGCCGCCCCCAGGGCGGTCAAGGCATCATTTTCTCTTTTGAAAAGGGGTGCTACCAGCAAAAAGATCTGCATAATGCACGCCCGCACCACAGAAGGCGTCAAGCCCACCATCAGCATATAAAAAAGGAGGGATCCGATGGCGACACCGGCAAAAAGGCGCCGTCTTCCCGGCGGAATCAAAAAGCCGATGAGGGACACCAGAAAAGCGCAGTGCAGGCCTGACACGGCAAACAAATGCGCCATACCCACCTGTGAAAGCTCCGTATAATCCTGCGTGGAAAAAAGGGAACGATCCCCTGTCAGCTCCGCCGTCATGAAGGCGGCACAGATGGGATCTTCCCGGTAGATCTGGAGAATCTGTTCTTTTACCGCTTTGGCGGCGCGCTGCGGGAAATACCGCCAGTTCCCCTGTCTCCCCGCTGTTATTTCCAGATTTGTTCCCCGGTACAGTAGAACATGGATCCCTCGGGAGGTAAATGTGGTCACATCCGTTTCATGGATCGTGGCCGCATCCTGCCAGTAGGCCTGGCCGGAGATGCTCTGTCCCGGTTCAATATCCAAAAGCGACTGATTCCCGTATAAAACTGCTTTCACACTGTGCAGGCCCTCGTCCTCCAACAGCAGCGTGACTTTCACTTTTCCGTCACTTCGGGCCGCATAGTCGCAAACCGTGCCGGTAAAAGGCCGCTCTTTATCGCACAGCACGGCTGCGGGCTGGTGAACCCAATGGGTAAACCCCGCAAAATACAGCAGGCCCGCCATGGCGGCGACAGCCATCAGGCCAAGCCGTTTTTTTACATATCTATGTGCCCGAAACGCGGGAATCCGCAGAAAAATCGCAAGGACCGCCAACAAAAAAAGGAGGCCGGAGATGGGCAGCAGCCACATCTGCGGCAGCACGTACTGGGCCAAAGTCACAGCAACCGCGAAAGAAAAGGAAATGGTCGCAAAACTTCGCACCGCCGCGCGCCTCCCCTCAGTTTGATATGGAAGTATTATAGCAAATTTCTCCTTTCAAAACAACCAAAACACCATTGCTCAACAAAAAACCGCCGGAAGAAATTTTCTTCCGGCGGTTTTGCCTGTTATCAGCCCGGAGGCCACGTCATATCCCGGCCGGACAGAACGTGAAAGTGCAGGTGTTTCACACTCTGGCCCGCCTGGTCACCGCAGTTGTTCACGATGCGATAATCCGTGATGCCCTGGTCCTTGCAGATATGGACGATCACTTCAAAGCAGTGGGCAACGATGGCGGCATTTTCCGCTGTCAGTTCGTTGGCCGACGCGATGTGCTCCCTGGGCACCACCAGGAAATGAACCGGCGCCTGCGGCGCCACATCATAAAACGCCACCGCCTGCTCGTCTTCATAGAGCTTCTTGCTGGGGATTTCGCCGCTGACGATCTTGCAAAACAGGCAATCTTTATCCGTTTTCATGAGTTCCTCCTTTAAATTAATTTGTCTATCCTTCCGGCAGCTATAACAATTCTATCTGAAAGTCTTTTCAGATACGAAGTCGTCCACAGCGGCCAGCGCATCGTCGATTTTCAGCAGGTCGATGCCGCCGCCCATGGCACTGTCGGGTTTGCCGCCGCCGCGGCCACCCACAATGGGGGCAATGGCCTTAATAATATCGCCGGCCTTGATTCCCTTGGCAACAGCCTCTTTGCCGCACACTGCCAGAAGGGAGATCTTTTCCTCGTTGACAGAGGCCAGTACAGCCACCACCATGGGGTCCTTATCCCTCAGGAAGTCGCCCATCTGCCGCATGGTATTGGCGTCAAGGCCGGGGCGGTTGGCGGCGACCACATGAAGTCCCTTGATGTCCTTTGCGGCCATCAGGAACTGACGGGCTTCGCCCAAAGAGGCCTCAGCCTGAAATTTTTCCAGGCTGTGCCGCATTTCCTTGATCTCGTTAATCTGCTGTTCAGCCTTGGCAGCCAGCTCGCCGGGATTTGTCTTGAGGATCTGCGCCGTGTGGAACAGAAGCTCCTGGTTCTTGTTCATCACGTCCAGAGACAGCCTGCCCACGGTCGCTTCGATACGCCGCACACCGGAAGCAATGGAGCTTTCGGACTTAATGCGGAAGGGGCCGGTCTTGGCTGTGTTGTCCAGATGGGTACCGCCGCAAAATTCCATGGAGAAATCTCCCATTTCCACGATACGCACCACGTCGCCGTACTTCTCGCCGAACATGGCAACAGCGCCCTTCTTCCGAGCCTCTTCGATGGGCAGAACCTCTGTGACGATGGGCTCACCCGCCAGGATCTCGTCATTGACGATCTGGTCGATCTGCGCCATTTCGTCGGGGGTAATGGCCTCAAAGTGGGTAAAGTCAAAACGCAGTCGGTCCGGTTCCACCAGGGAGCCGGCCTGATGCACATGGTCGCCCAGCACCTTTTTCAGTGCCTCGTCCAGCAGATGGGTGGCGCTGTGGGCCCGGCGGATGGCGCGGCGGCGCTCCGTGTCAATGGAGGCAGTCACCGTATCGCCCACTTTGATCTCGCCCTTTTTCATCACGCCGTAGTGCATGAATTTGCCGCCCTTGTTCTTCTGAACATCGTGAACCTCAAAGGCCATGCCGTTTGCGGTGATAACGCCGTGGTCCGCTGTCTGGCCGCCCATTTCCGCGTAGAAAGGTGTCTGATCCAACACCACGATGGCCTCGACACCCTCACCCACGCTCTCGCGCAGCTCCTCTTCCGCCACGATGGCCACCACCTTGCTCTCGGTGGTATCGTGATCGTAGCCCATAAACTCGGTGGACGGCACTTCCTTGCCGAATTCCACGCCGGCCCAGCCCAGATCGCCCAATGCCTTGCGGGCCTCACGGGCACGCTCTTTCTGCTCTTGCATCAGCTTCTGGAAACCGGCTTCATCCACGGTCATCCCCTCGTCGGTCACCATTTCCACGGTCAGGTCGATGGGGAATCCAAACGTATCATACAGCTTAAAAGCGTCCGCGCCGGAAAATATGGTCTTACCGTTTTCCTTTTGGCTGGTAAGCATCTCATCGAAGATCTTCATGCCGCCGTCGATGGTACGGGCGAAGTTCTCCTCCTCGGTCTTGATGACCTTGGTGATATAGCTCTGCTTCTCCCGCAGGTCGGGGTATTCACCCTCATTTTCATGAATGACGGTGTCCACCACTTCATAGAGGAAGGGACGGTTTATACCCAAGAGCTTTCCGTGGCGGGCGGCGCGGCGCAGCAGGCGGCGCAGCACATAGCCCCGGCCCTCATTGGAGGGCAGCACGCCGTCGCAGATCATGAAGGTGGCGGAGCGGATATGGTCGGTGATGACACGCAGTGACACGTCGTTTTTTTGGCTCTGGCCATAGTAGGCGCCGGTGATGTCGGATACCTTATGGGTGATGTTCATGACGGTATCCACGTCGAAGAGGGACTCCACGTTCTGGCAGACCACCGCCAGACGCTCCAGGCCCATGCCAGTGTCGATGTTCTTCTGCTTGAGCTCGGTATAGTTGCCGTTGCCGTCGTTGTCGAACTGGGAGAACACATTGTTCCAGATTTCCATATATCGGTCGCAGTCGCAGCCCACCGTGCAGCCGGGCTTGCCGCAGCCGTACTTCTCGCCCCGGTCATAGTACACCTCGGAACAGGGGCCGCAGGGGCCGGAACCGTGCTCCCAGAAGTTGTCCTCCTTGCCGAAACGGAAGATTCTCTCAGTGGGAATGCCGATTTCCTTGTTCCAGATCTCAAAAGCCTCGTCATCGTCCACATAGATGGAGGGATACAGGCGTTCGGCCTCCAGGCCCACCACATCGGTGAGAAATTCCCAACACCAGGCCAGTGCTTCATGCTTAAAGTAGTTACCGAAGGAAAAGTTGCCCAGCATCTCAAAATAGGTGCCGTGCCGTGCCGTTTTACCCACGTTGTCGATATCGCCGGTGCGGATGCACTTCTGGCAGGTGCAAACACGGTGACACGGCGGCTCTTCTTCACCTTTGAACCAGGGTTTCATGGGGGTCATACCGGCGTTGATCAGCAGAATGGATTTGTCGTTCTGGGGCACTAGCGAAAAGCTGGGCAGACGCAGGTGGCCCTTGCTCTCAAAATAGCTCAGGAACATTTCCCGCAGTTCATTGAGGCCATGGTAAGGATGTGCCATATTGATTTCTCCTTTGTATTTTAAATTTGATCATTTTTCTTTGGCGGTTCTGATAAAAAAATAAGCCTCCGCCCACCACATAGGGGCGAAGGTTTCCTTCACGGTACCACCCTAATTGGCGGACAAGCCGCCATCTCAGTCACCCAGTATCGCGGGTGGGACGGGCTGCTCCTCACAGTCGGCTTAGAAATGGCTGCCTGCCGCGCTGTGCCAACGGGTTCTCACTCTCCCCGTTTCACTGAAGACTGCTGCCGCAAGCTGGTTTCCTCATCGCCTTTTCTTTTGTATTTTAGCACATTTTGTTTCTTTGTCAACAAGCTCCCCCGAATCTTTTGGAAAGTTTGGGCAAGATTCCGGTAGTTGAGGGTTGAAACCGCTTTTCAATCTGTTATACTGAATCCAGTGCTAATTTTCCGTTTAGATTTTTCTTCGGAGCAGCCACAAACGAACAGAAAAGATGATTATGCCATGATTCACAGTCAAAAAATAGACTTCTACCGACACTTGTCCTTTGCCATGACCGGCGGATTTTTTGGTGCCTATGCTCTTTTGTGCCGCAGCGGCATTCTGGCAAACGCGCAGACCATGAACCTGCTGGAGCTGGTCATCAATGCCTTGCGCGGTAACTTTTTGGCGGTATTGCTGCATCTTGGCGTTCTGGCCGTCTATGTGGCCGGCACTATGCTGACCGTGCTTCTGCCCCATTTTTTCAGGCTCAACAACCATCACCTGTCGGCAGTCATTGACGCGGCCGCCTTGCTGCTGCTGGGCTTTCTGCCCCAGGATATGAACGTGCTGCTGTCCCTTTACCCCATTTTCTTTGCCATGTCCTTTCAGTGGAGTTCCTTCAGCGGGGCGCAGGATTTTGTCAGTTCCACCATCTTCTCCACCAACAACACAAAGCAGGCATCTCTTGCCTTTGCTCAGTATCTTTGTGACCGGGATACCACCCATTTCCGGAAGGCCCGCTTCTATCTATACACCCTTTTGGCCTTTCATGTGGGTGCCTCCATCAGCTATTTTGCCGTGAAACTCCTCTTTTTGCGGGGTGCGTGGTTGGGGATTCCACTGACAGTGCTGGCTTACTACATGGTGGCCTGCGAGGAGCAGTACGAAAAGATCAGACTGCTGGACGACGACCTGCCGGTGGATGCCGTTACCGAATAAACAGGCAGTCAAAAAGTGCTTTCTTTTTTCCGAAAATTTTGCGGAAAAAGAAAGCACTTTTTTCATTTTATTCTGTTTCCAGCGGCGACAGCTCCATCGCGTGGCGCACAACGCTGTATGCCGGGACCCGGCAGGGCAGGCGCATCCGAAAACGCATCTGCGGTGTCCGGGGGCAGTCCAGTGTCTGCTCCTCCATGTCCTCCATCAGCGGCGCTGTGATGGTAAACGGCTTGCAATCGGGGCCCACGATCTCCACCGCATCACCCGCGCTGAACTTGTTTCGCAAAGACAGCACGGCGCGGCCCTCTTCATCGCAGGACTCCACCACCGCGCAGATCTGCCAATCGCGGATATAGCGGGAGTTGGCGTAATACTGGCCGGGCTGCCCATAAAAGAAGCCGGTGGCATAATGCCGGTGGCTGACGTGCTCCACTTCGTCGCGCCAGACGGGATCGGGCGTTTTGCCATCATACACGTCGTCCAGCACATGGCGGTAAGCCCCTGACACAATGGCAGCGTAATAGGCAGATTTGGCGCGGCCCTCGATCTTCAGGCAATCCACACCGGCGTCAATGAGATCATCCAGATGGTCAATCATGCACATATCACGGGAGTTCATAATATAGGTGCCCTTTTCATCTTCAAAAACAGGGAAATACTCACCGGAGCGCTTCTCTTCCATCAGCGCGTACTGATAACGGCAGGGCTGGGCGCATTCCCCCCGGTTGCTGTCCCGCCCCGTCATATAGTTGGAAAGCAGGCACCGGCCGGAATAAGACACGCACATGGCGCCGTGGGCAAAAACCTCCAGTTCCAGTTCCTCCGGTACTTTTTCCCGGATCTCCCGGATCTCTTTAAGGCTCAACTCCCGGGCCAGCACCACCCGTCTGGCGCCCAGGTCATACCAGGCGGCGGCACAAGCATAGTTGGCAATGCTCTGTTGGGTGCTGATGTGGCGCTCACAGTGAGGGGCGTACTTCCCCGCCATGGTAAAGGCGCCCAGATCCGCCAGGATCAGCGCGTCCACTCCCGCCGCGTCCAGCTGTTCCAGATGGGCCGGCATGGCGGGGAGTTCCTCATTGCGGGGCATGGTATTCACGGTGGCGTGGACCCGCACGCCGTGGTCATGGGCAAAACGTACCGCCGCTGGCAGTTCCTCCGGCGTGAAATTGCCGGCAAATGACCGCATGCCAAAAGAGGTGCCGGCCAGATACACGGCATCCGCTCCGTAAAGCACCGCCATTTTCAATTTTTTCATATCTCCAGCGGGGCAAAGGAGTTCCGGTTTCTTTCTCATTACTTCCCAAGCTCCGCCGCCGTGGCGTACATATCGCTGTTGACGAAGTTCAGATGCTCGTCATAGGTGCGGAAGAAGTGGCTGACGCCATCCTTGCCGTAGGCAAAGTAGTAATAATCCGTGGAGGCGGGATGCAGCGCCGCCTGAATGGAGGAAAGGCCCGGGTTGCAGATGGGCCCGGCGGGCAGTCCCTGGTAGAGATAGGTGTTATAGGGGCTTTCCAGCTTGGTGGAGAAATCCGCATCGGGAATGCCCATCACTTCCATGGCATAATCCACCGTGGAGTCCAGCTGCAGATAGCCCACTGTTTCATGGTTGCTGGTCTGCAAGCGGTTATACAGCACGGAGGCAATCTTGGCGCGCTCCTCATCGTCACCAATGGATTCCTTTTCAATGATGGAGGCCATGGTCATGATCTGCTTCATGTTGTAACCGGAGCCGTTGATGGCATCCGTCAGCTCGCCCGTTATCTTCGCCTGGTAGTTTTCCAGCATCCGGTTCAAAGCGCTGATGGGCTGCTCGCCAATATAGAACTCATAAGTATCCGGGAACAAATAGCCCTCCAGCCGGGAGATGTTGTCCAGATTGTCGTTGTCCACGAAGGAATAATCGGAAAACACATGGTTTTTGGCCGCTTCCGTCAGCGCGTCGGCGGAGGAAACGCCCTTGTCCGCCATCAGCTTGATAATGTCCATCACCGTGTAGCCCTCCGGGATGGTCACCATGACGGTACCGTCGCTGGGCGTATAGCTCTTCATATGGGCGATCAGCGCGCGGTAGTCCATATCCGTATCCAGCTCATAGATGCCGGGGTCAATTTTCTCGTTGGCATCGGCAATGGAACCAAAAAGCATGAAAAAGCCCTTATACTCGATCAGGCCAGCCTTTTTCAGCTTGGACGCCACCTTGCCCAGAGAATCCCCCTCATCCACCGTAATGGTGGCGGTCAGCGGCTTTTTATTGAGGGCGCACAGATCGTTGGCCAAAAGCCAGCCAATGCCCGCCAAAAGCGCCGACACAATGAGCACAAACGCTATATAGGCAAGCCAATTGATCTTTTTCTTCTTTTCGCGGCGAGGCTTCTCCGGCTCTCCCTGGCTTTCCCGGTGAACGGAATCAACGTCCCAATGGGTCGTGTCAAACTTATTTTGATCGGCCATAAAAATAACATTCCTTTCATGGAAAAAATTCTTTTCCTCACTTATTTTTGCCGGACAAGATTCAAAACGCCATTTGCTCTCATAAGATAAGGCAGAGAATAACAAGTGAGGTGACAACAATGTGCTTCGACACCAATAACAACTGCTCCTGCATCTGGCTCATCATCATCATTGTTCTGGTGCTTTGCTTCTGCGGCAACGGCAACCACTGCAACGGCAACGGAGACAACTGCTCCTGCTGCTAAACGTCCATAACGGATGGGACGCCTTGGCGTCCCTTTTCCGTATGTCACGGCTGGACAAGCAGATCCTTCACCCGCTCCAGCACCTCGGTGTGAATGTCCTCCGCGGAACGAATCTTTCCGTCCCTGGCACAGTCGATCTTCTGCCATGAACAGTACCGCACCACCGCTTCCGCGTTTTCCCGGCACTGACGCAGATACGTATCGTCTTGCTCGTGGATATCCGCTTTTGTGCCGGTCTGATGCTCCCGGCGGCGCATCATTTGCTCCGTCAAGTCCGTGGGCAAATCCAGATACAACACCCGTGTCGGCGCCGGCAGGCCCAGCAGATGATACTCAAAATCAAAGAGCCAGTTCAAAAACTTTTCCCGCTCTTCTTTGGGAAGCTTGGGCGTCTGATGCACCGCGTTGGAGGTGGTATAGCGGTCGGCGATCAGGAGCCCGCCCGCTTCATAGAAAGGACCCCAGTCCTGTTTATAGGAGGCGTAGCGATCCACCGCATAAAAGGTGGCCGCCGCATAAGCGTTCACATCGTCTGGGTGCTGCCCGAACGCCCCTTTTAAATATAGCCGGATCAGCGCCGAAGAATCTTCCTGATAGCGGGGAAAATCCAATTTTTTAAAGGGAATCCCCTTTTCCTCCAGCGCCTGGCACAAAAGGCGGGTCTGGGTGGCTTTGCCGGAGCCGTCCGTTCCTTCAAATACAATGAGTTTTCCGTTCATAGTCCTATTCCTTGTTTGCACAGATTTATTTATTTTACCACACGTCCCCTCTTTTGTCCACGAAAAAACCCAAAATACCACGTCGCCCGGGCAGCAGAGAGGAATGTCGGATCATGATCCTGCTCGCAAAGGCGCAAACGCGCCCGTTAGCTTTTTTGCTGTGTCGTGAATGCGGCTCTTTTTTTATGCTCTTCCCAAAACAGATTCACCGTATACACAATGACGCCCGCCCAGATAAAGAGAAAGCTGAGCAATTTTCCAGATGTCAGGAACTCGCCCATGATCATTCCGCAGAAAATAGACAATGTGGGGCTGAGATACTGGCAAATGCCGGCTGTCATCAAGGGCAGATTCCGCACACCCAGCGCATACAGCAGCATGGGCACCGCCGTCACTACACCCGCACCCATCAAGAACACCTGCCGGGAAAGGGTGACGGCTCCCAAGCCATTATCCCCCATTCGGAAAAACAAGATATACAGCAAGGCCAGCGGCACCAGCATTAAAATCTCCGCCGTGGTACTGACGATGGAGTCAATGGTCAGGCTCTTTTTGATGGCAGCATACACTGCGAACATCAGCGCCAGCGAAAGCGTGATATAGGGAAAGGAGCCAAAGCCGCCGGTGGAAAGGACAATGCCCACCACCACAAAGGCAAGCGCCGCCAGATGACGCCACCCCACCTTTTCCTTGAAGATCAGCGCCCCGAAGGCGAAGACCACCAGGGGCTGAATATAGTAGCCCAGACTGCATTCCAGCACATGACCGTTTTTCACGGCCCACAGGTACACCATCCAGTCGCCAAAAAGAAACAGCGACGCCGGAATTTCCCGCTTCAAAACCGCCTTGTCACGAAACACCGCCCACAGCTGCGGGAGTTTTCCCTGTATCCACAAGATGACCACAGAAAACACACCGGCCCAGATAATGCGGCTGGCCATCAGGAAAAAGGTATCTACCGTTCCCATAGCATACCAGTACAGCGGCTGGAATCCCCAAATAAAAAAACAGCCCAGCATAAACAGCAGGCCTTTGCGATAATTGGTACTTTGCATGGATGTTCCTTCCTTTTTCGGCAGAAAACCACCGATTTCTACCGTTTACACAGCTTTTGATCAATGGTATGATAGTACCATTGAGGTGATCAAATGGCAAGGCTTTCCCGTCAATTTTATAGCGGTGACACCGTAGAAATTGCTCAGAATCTCCTGGGCCGCTATCTGGTGCGTGTCTGGAACGGCATTCCCCTGGTCTGCCGCATCGTGGAAACGGAAGCCTATGTGGGCCGGATGGACAAGGCCTACCACGCCTACGGCTACCGCCGCACGGCCCGCACCGAAACGCTTTTTGGCCCGCCGGGTCACGCCTACATCTACCTCATCTATGGGATGTATCACTGCCTCAACTTTGTCACAGAGCCTGAGGGCGAGCCGTCCGCCGTTTTGCTGCGGGGGTTGGAGAGCGTAGGGCACACAGAAGAAATGGCGCAGCTGCGCTTCGGGAAGCCGCTGGCGGATCTGGCACCTTGCCAGCAGAAGAATTTTCTCAACGGCCCCGGAAAGTGCTGTAAGGCGTTATCACTTGACAGGTATTTGAATGGTGTTGATTTGTTGGGCGACACGCTCTATCTGTGTACCTCTCCCACCGACGCGGGGCTGCCCGATGTGTCCGAAGCCCCCCGCACCATCCGCACTGGACGGCGGATTGGTATCGACTATGCCGAAGAGGCGGTGGAGTTCCCCTGGCGCTTCTGGCTGGAAAAGAAAGGATAACAACATCTATGTATATTTTCGACATGGACGGCACCATGCTGGACTCCAACGGCATCTGGCGAGAGGTAGACGAGGCGTTTCTCTCAAAGCGGGGCCTGCCCTACACCAAGGCCTACTACGAGGGTGTGGCACACACCATTTTCCCTCTGGCCGCCGTTTTTACCAAGGAGTTCTGCCGTCTCCCGGAATCCACGGAGGAAATTATGGCCGAGTGGATGGAAATGGCCGGCGACGCCTATGCCACCCGCGTGCCCGTAAAGCCCTGGGTGCGGGAATTTCTGCTGCACTGTCAGACGGAAAACATTCCCTGCATCGTCCTGACCTCCAGCGTGCCGGCGCACTGCCGGAGCGCGCTGCATCATTTGGAATTGGAACCCTTTTTCCAGCGGGTGATCTTTGCCCAGGAGCTGGGGATGGAGAAAAAAAACCCGGAAATCTTTTTGGAGGCGGCGCGCCTGATGGGCGTCAGCCCGAAGGCGTGCACCGTGTTCGACGACTCGGTGGAGGCCTGCCGGGGCGCCAAGGCCGCCGGGATGCGCGTTGTGGGCGTCTACGACCCCTATTTCGCCGCCACGGAAGAGGCCATGCGGCAGGTGTGTCACCGCTACATCAAAAGTTTTAAAGAGCTGCTGCCCCAGATACCGAAATAATCAAACACAAAAGCACGCCTTTTTCAAAAGAAGAATGGCGTGCTTTTTATGTCTTTGCCGTTATTACGGCTTCTTGTTTCTGGGGTCTCTGACGAGGCCGCGGAGCTTATCGCCCAGATGCGGCATTTGATCATACTCCGCCCGCAGTTCCGCCGGGGTGTAGCGAGAGGCAAACTTCTGATTCACCATGAACGCGATCTCCTCCCAGCTTCGGCCGGTGCGGATGCCGCGCTCCATCATCAGACGCATTTCCAGCTTCATGCCCGCTCCGCCTTTCTCTCAAAATGGGAAAGCATCCGCCCTTGATAGGTCAGTGTTCCCGCGTCTCCCTCGGCGGCGGCGTCAAAGATGAGTTTGTCCGCTTTGAATTCCCGCTCCGTTCCGTCGGACAGTGCAAAGAGCAGATAGCAGGCGCCTCCCTCCTGCCGCTTTGCCCGGATAGTCCCCTCGGCCCGCTCTGCCGCCGTCCGTTGACGGCGCTTTACATTGCGGGAAACCTGCCAGCCGGTCATCACCACGATGGCCACAAAGAAAACAGATGCCACGATCGCCAATATGCGGATCCCGTTCAATTCTGTCACGCTCCCTTACGAAGGGGCTTACAGCCCCGGATGTATGTTCAGAGTTTTGTGATATGGACGCCGGCCGTTTTCAGCATCAGCTTTTTGGTGCCCACCTGATCGAAGGCCACCTCGATCAGTGCGTCGCCGCCCATAGGCCGCACGCTGAGCACCATACCCTTTCCAAAGGCGGTGTGCTGGATGCTCTCGCCGGGCTGGAGAGACAAAAGCGGGGCCGCGGGTGCGGCCGCCTTCTTCGCGGGAACGGTATAGGCCGGCTTGGTGGCGTGCTGATCGTAAAACCGGCCGTCGTCCATGGCAGCTTCCTCCCAGGGCAGCGTCTCCCGCCGGGGCTCCGGCTTTCCCAGCCACTCCATGTTCTCCTCGGGGATCTCTTGAAGAAAGCGGGAGGGCATATTGGGCGTGGTGCGGCCAAACAGCATGCGCTGCCGGGCATTGGTCAGCGTTAGCTTCTCCTTGGCCCGGGTCATGGCCACATAACAAAGACGCCGTTCCTCTTCCATCTCCTCCGGCTCTCCCATGGCGCGGTTGCCCGGGAAAATGCCGTCCTCCAGGCCCACCACATAGACATAGGGAAATTCCAGGCCCTTGGCACTGTGCATGGTCATCATGGTCACGCAGTTGTCCGCGTCGCTCTGGTCGTCCAGATCGGTGTAGAGCGCGATCTCATCCAAAAAGCCCGCCAGCGTGGGGTTCTCGGGCTGATTCTCCAAAAAGCCCATGATGCTGGATTTCAATTCCTCCACGTTTTCCAGACGGCCGCGGCTCTCCATGTCGTTCTTCTCCTCCAGCATCCTCACATAACCGCTACGATCGCAGACGTGGGCGTAAAACTCCGTCAGCTCCATGGTCTCCCGCACGGCGCGCAGCTCTTCGATGAGGCGGGCAAACTGCTCCAGACGGGCAGCGGTGCTTTTCACTTCCGGGTAACGGGAGGCGTTTTGGATGATCTCAAAGAGGCACACGCCATGCTCCGTGGCCAAGATCTGGGCCTTGTCCACCGTGGCGTCGCCGATCTTGCGGGAGGGCACGTTGATGATCCGGCGCAGGCGCAGGTCGTCCGTGGGGTTGTTGATGACGCACAGGTATGCCAGCATGTCCTTCACTTCCGCCCGGTCAAAGAACTTGGTGCCGCCGATGACTTTGTAGGGAATGCCGTTGCGCTTGAAGGCATATTCCAGTGCGTTGGACTGGGCGTTCATGCGGTAGAGGATCGCGTGATCCCGCCAGTTGGCGCCCCGGTTGCAGTGCATCATGATGTCGCCGGCCACATAGTTGGCCTCGTCGCTTTCGTTGAACACCGTCTTGACGGTGACCTTTTCGCCCTCGCCGTTTTCCGTCCAGAGGGTCTTGCCCTTGCGCTCCGTATTGTGGCGGATCACCGCGTTGGAGGCGTCCAGAATGTTCTGGGTGGAACGGTAGTTCTGCTCCAGGCGAATGACACGGCAGTGATCGTACTGTTTTTCAAAATGGAGGATGTTCTCGATATTGGCGCCCCGGAACCGATAGATGCTCTGGTCGTCGTCGCCCACCACGCAGATGTTTTTGCGCCTGCCGGCCAGCAGCGCCGCCAGCAGATACTGCATATGGTTGGTGTCCTGATACTCGTCGATGAGCACATAGCGAAACTTTTTCTGATAGTATTCACGGGTGGCCTGATCCCGCTGCAAAAGGCGCACCGTATGCAAAATGATGTCGTCAAAATCCAGCGCGTTGGCGTCCCGCAGGCGGTGGTTATAGCCCGCGTAAAGCTTGCCGATGCGCACCTTGCGCCAGTCACCGCTTTGCTCCCACTGGGCGTAAAATTCCTCCGGCGTCTGCATATCGTCCTTGGCGTGGGAGATCAGCGACAGCACCTCCCGGGGCGGAAACGCCTTTTCATCCAGACTCATCTCCTTGATGAGATCCTTGATGACCCGCTTGCTGTCGTCCGTATCATAAATGGTGAAATCACGGCTGAAACCCAGTTTGTCGATATCCCGGCGCAAGATTCGCACGCAGGCGGCGTGAAAAGTGGAAGCCCATACGTCCCGCGCCGCCTCTTCCCCCAGCATGCGCTCCAGTCGCTCCCGCAGCTCTCCCGCCGCCTTGTTGGTGAAGGTGATGGCCAGCACCTCCCAGGGAGCGGCAGGCTCCACCGCGCACAGATAGCGAGCCAGTGGCTTCTGCTCCTCCACGGGGTGCGATGCGTACTGCTCCAGAAAAGCCACTTCATCTTCGCCGATGGGCATGGGGATCTCGTCTGTATCGCTGCCGCGGCCGTATTGCAGCAGATTCGCCACCCGGTGGATCAACACGGTGGTCTTCCCCGAGCCAGCGCCTGCCAGCAGCAGCAGCGGTCCCTCCGTGCTCAGCACCGCCTTGCGCTGCGGCGGATTCAAATGCGCGTAGTCCAAGGCGATCACGCGTCGTCTTGCTTCTATAAACCTTGTTTCCAGTTCTCCCATGATCTGTCTCCATCTCGTAAATTCTGTCTTTATTCTATTACAGTTTCCAGGCCCGGTCAACCGCTCTTTCAGAATTTGTAGAATTTTTGTTCTATTTTCTCTTGACAAGCACATTTGTTCGATCTATAATGCATATAGAACATAAGTTTCACAGGAGGTTTTGACTATGACTGCTTTTGGATTGATGATCGTGATTTTGGGGGCGGCCTCTGTTTCCGTGAATCTGGTGCGGCTGATCGACCGGCTGGACCACCCAACCCATCATAAGACCTATAAGAAGCGCATGGCGCACTGACCATGGAACTGCTGGAAAAGCTCGCCATTCTGGCGAATGCCGCCAAGTACGACGCGGCCTGCACCTCCAGCGGAGCACGACGTGGCTATGAGTCGGGCAAGATCGGCAATACGTCCTCCTCCATCGCCGGCTGCTGTCACAGCTTTTCAGCCGACGGGCGCTGCGTCACCTTGCTGAAGGTGCTGATGACCAACTACTGCGTCTTTGACTGCCAGTACTGCATCAACCGACGCTCCAACGACGTGCGCCGAGCAGGCTTCAGTCCACGGGAGCTGGCGGAGCTGACCATCGGCTTTTACAGACGGAACTACATTGAGGGGCTCTTCCTCTCTTCCGGCGTGGTGCGGAACCCGGACTACACCACAGAGCTGATGATCCACTCACTGCGCATTTTACGGGAGGAATACCGTTTCAACGGCTACATCCACGCCAAGGCCATCCCCGGCACAGCGCCGGAGCTGCTGTCGGCGCTCGGACTGCTGGCCGACCGCATGAGCGTCAACATAGAGCTGCCATCAGAGGCAGGACTGCGGCTGTTGGCGCCGGACAAGACCAAGACGGCTATTCTGCGGCCGATGGGGCTGATCCGGGACAAGGTCAGCGAAAATAAATCAGAACTGGTCAAATATCGCCATGCGCCCCGTTTCGCGCCCGCCGGTCAAAGCACCCAGCTGATCGTGGGCGCCACCGGGGACTCTGACCGCCACATTCTCCATCTGACACAATCGCTGTACGATCAGTACAAGCTAAAACGGGTGTTCTATTCTGCCTATGTGCCTGTGGTGGAAAACGCTCTGCTGCCCGCCGTGACCACGAAACCGCCCCTGCTGCGAGAACACCGGCTATATCAGGCGGACTGGCTGCTGCGGTTTTACGGCTTCCGGGCGGAAGAGCTTTTGCCCGATACCCAGCCTTATTTCAACACGGCGCTGGATCCCAAGTGCAACTGGGCCATCGGCCACATGGAACAGTTTCCGGTGGAGATCATGAAGGCGGACTATGAAATGCTACTGCGGGTCCCAGGCATCGGTCCTATCGGCGCCCGGCGGATCCTTTCCGCGCGCCGCACGGGGCCACTCTCTTTCGACAATCTCAAAAAGCTGGGGGTGGTCCTCAAGCGTGCCCAGTATTTTATCACCTGCGGCGACAAAATGGCAGAGGGGCTGCGTTTTACCCCCGAAACGATGGTGCCGCAGCTGGAGGCCATGGAACGGGGGTTGCTGCCGCAGCATATGCCGGAACAGCTGTCGCTTTTCAACGCGGTGGGGTGATGTCATGACAGATACCGTCTATCAGTACGACGGCACATTCGATGGTTTTTTGTGCTGTATTTACGAGAGTTATGTGAACAAAGAATTCCCCATCGCCTTTGACAGCGATGGGGAATGGGTTTTTTCCCTTTGTCCTGTGCGGACGGTCATCACGGTGCCGGAGCACGCGCGGCGGGTGTATCTGAGCCTGATGAAGCGCTCCCCTTCGGCGGGCGAGGTCTTTCGCAAAGGCTTTCTCACCTGCATGGAGCAGCGGGAAGAACACCTGTATGCCCTGGCCCGCCGTCTGTACGACACAGGGGGCGGCATTTTGAAAAACCGCAGCGACGAGGCTTACTATTCGGTGGCCACAGCCATCCGGCATCTGGACGGCGAGCTGGAAAAGCTGCGGGGCTTTGTCCGCTTCTCCGATCTGGGCGGCGTACTGGGGGCTGAGATCGAGCCTAAAAACCGGGTTCTGCCGCTGCTGCGCCGCCACTTCTGCGCCCGCTATGCCAATGAATCCTTCTTCATCTACGACAGAACGCATCGGGAGTTGCTGCTTTACGCCAAAGGCACCTCCCGACTGTTGACGGCGGATAGCTTTGAGATGGCAAATCCCTGTGAAGATGAATACCTTTACAGAAATCTCTGGAAAAAGTTTTACGACACGATTGCCATTAAAGAACGGTACAATCCTCGCTGTCAGAACACGCAGATGCCCAAGCGGTACCGGGGCACCATGACGGAGTTTCAGCCCGCATCCTATTTTACTCCGCCAGGATCTCCCGCAACTTCGCAAGCCCCTTCCGCTCCAGGCGGGACACCTGCACCTGGGAGACTTTCAAAATCTTTGCCGTCTGCTCCTGGGTAAGACCCTTGAAAAACCGCAGCAGGATGGTCATTCTTTCGCGCTGGGGAAGCGAGTCGATCGCCTCTCGCAGCGCGATTTTTTCTACCAGATTCTCCTCCGGCCCATCGGTGCCGATGGTGGATTCCAGCGTCAGCCCGTCCGCTGTCTCCTGCTGTAGGGATTCCGGTGTCCCTGTGGCGATCTCGATACTTGCGATCTCTTCGGCGGGGATACCCGTTTCCGCTTCCAGTTCTGACAGCCTCGGCTCCCGTCCCAGCTGATGCCGCAGACGCTCCCGGGCGCTCCATAAACTCTGCGCCTTCTCCCGGATACTGCGCCCCACCTTGATACTGCCGTCGTCACGAAGAAAACGGCGGATTTCACCGGATATTTTGGGAACGGCATAGGTGGAGAACTGGGTCCCATATGTGATGTCAAATCCCTTTACAGCCTTTATAAATCCAATACATCCCAGCTGATAGAGGTCATCCACCTCCACACCGCAGCCATAGTAGCGCTTGACGATGCTCCAGATCAGTCCGGCATTTTGGGAGAGTACCTGTTGGCAGGCGCCGTCATCGCCGTTTTGAGCCCTGTCCAGCAGAACAAACAGTTCTGTGCTGCTCATAAACGGTCGGAGAGCCTGACAGAGATCTTTTTCCGCATGGTCACAGTGGTACCCCGACCGGGCACAGAGCGCACGGTCAGCTTATCCATGAAACTCTCCATGATGGTAAAGCCCATACCGCTGCGCTCTTCACCGCCGGTGGTGAAAAGGGGCTGACGCGCCTGGTCAATATTCTCGATGCCTCGGCCCCAGTCCCGCACCACGATCTCCAACACCTTCCCCTCGTAAATGCGGGTCTTGATGGAGATTTTCCCCAACTCGTTGGGATAGGCGTGGACGATGGCATTGGTCACGGCCTCGCTGACGGCCGTTTTGATATCTCCGATCTCGTCCAATGTGGGGTCCAGCTGGGCTGTAAAGCCGGCCACGGCTACCCGGGCAAACCCCTCGTTGCTGCTTCTGCTGAGAAATTCCAGATTCATATAGTTTTCGGCTTTCATATGTATCTCCCCCTTTATTCCATGGCGACCATTTTGGAAATGCCCGCTGCGTCAAACACACGCTTTGCCTGCGGCGGCACATGAATCAGATGCAGCGTGCCGCCCACTTCCCGCATTCGGCGCAGCAGATGCAGCACCACGGCGATGCCGGAGCTGTCCATGAACGTGACGCCGGAAAAGTCCAGTGTCGCTGTCAGCGGCAGCGCGCTTTCCACCGCCCGCTCCAGCTCCCGGGTGCTCTCCTTGGCTCCGTGATGGTCCAGCTCCCCTATGAGACAAATGGTCAAATTTCTGTCGGAACAGCTTGTCATCAGTTCCATCTTTTTTCCCCCTATATGTGTGGCTATATTGTCCTTTGGCACAAAAAAATAATCACCGCAGATGATGAATCTACGGTGATTATAGCTTGTCCCCTATTTTCTTTTTTGTCGAAAAACGGGTGGTTTTTCAGAAATTTTAGTTTTTCATCGCTTCGGCGGACTCTTGCAGCTTGGAGATCAGGGTACGCATCTTTTCCGCCTTCTCACGCTCGGCATTGACCACGGCCTCCGGCGCCTTATCCACAAACCCGGCGTTGGACAGCTTCTTTTCGATCCGCTCAAGATTTTCTTCAGCCTTGGCGATCTCCTTGGCAATGCGCTCCCGCTCTTTTTCCAGATCCACCAGCTCGGCCAGCGGCATATAGACGTTGGCGTTGTGGGTTACCACGCTGACCATGCCGGCAAGACTTTCCGGCGCCTGCGTTCCCACCGTTACCTCGCTGGCATAGGCCAGACGGGTGATAAAGTGGCTGCCCTGCTCATAGATGGCGGGGTCTTTGGTGACGATGAGCATCTTGGCCTTCTTTGAAGGCGGCACGTTCATCTCCGCGCGGCGGGCACGGACACTGGAAATGGCATCCTTCACCGCTTCCATGGCCTCTTCCTCAGCGGCAAAACGGAACTCTTCACGGTAAACGGGCCACTGGGCGGAAATCAGGAAGCCACCCTCGTTGGGCAGCGCCTGCCAGATCTCCTCCGTGATGAAAGGCATGAACGGATGCAGCAGCTTCAGCGTTTGCAGCAACACATAGCACAGCACCTGCTGCGCCGCCGTCTTGGCCTGCTCGTCTTCGCCATAGAGCCGTGTCTTGGTCAGCTCGATATACCAGTCGCAATAGGTGTCCCAGATGAAGTCATAGATCTTGGCAGAGGCCACGCCCAGTTCAAAGGTCTCCATGTTTTCAGTGACTTCCTTCACCAACGTATTGAACTTGGTGAGGATCCACTTGTCCTCCAGTTCCAGCTTCTGGGGCAACTCCACCTTGTCAATGCTCAGGTTCATCATCACATACCGGGAGGCGTTCCAGATCTTGTTGGCAAAGTTGCGCATGGCTTCGCACTTTTCCACATAGAAACGCATATCGTTGCCGGGGCTGTTGCCCGTGATGAGGTTGAATCGCAGCGCGTCGGCGCCATAGGTGTCCGCCATCTCCAGGGGATCGATGCCGTTGCCCAGAGACTTGGACATCTTCCGGCCCTGATCGTCACGCACCAGGCCGTGGATCAGCACCGTCTTAAAGGGCTCTTTTTTCATCTGTTCCATGCCGGAGAAGATCATGCGGGCCACCCAGAAGACGATGATGTCGTAGCCGGTGACCAGCACCGAGGTGGGATACCAATATTTCAGATCTTCCGCCTCCATGTTGGGCCAGCCCATGGTGGAAAACGGCCACAGGGCCGAGGAGAACCAGGTGTCCAGCACGTCGTCATCCCGGGTCAGATGGGTGCTGCCGCAATTTTCGCATCTGGTGGGATCTTCACGGCTCACGTTGATATGGCCGCAGTCGTCGCAATACCAGGCAGGGATCTGATGACCCCACCAAAGCTGGCGGGAGATGCACCAGTCATGGACATTTTCCATCCAGTTGGTATAGGTCTTGGTGAAACGCTCCGGCACAAACTTAATGGTGCCGTCCTTCACCACACGGATGGCCTCCTTGGCCAGGGGTTCCATCTTCACGAACCACTGAGCGGAGATCAGCGGCTCCACGTCGTTGTGGCAGCGATAGCAGGTACCCACGTTGTGGGAATATTCCTCTGTCTTTTCAAGAAGCCCCTGGGCATCTAGATCTGCGATGATCTGCTTGCGGCATTCATAGCGGTCCATGCCGGCGTATTTTTCGCCGTTTTCGTTGATGGTACCATTGTCCGCAATGACGCGAATGCTTTCCAAATTGTGGCGCAGCCCCACTTCAAAGTCGTTGGGGTCATGGGCGGGCGTCATCTTCACGCAGCCGGTACCAAAGCCCAGCTCCACATAATCATCCGCCACGATGGGAATTTCACGATTCATGATGGGCAGGATGCAGGTTTTGCCCACAATGCCCTTGTAGCGCTCATCCTCCGGATTCACTGCCACGCCGGTATCGCCCATCATGGTCTCCGGACGGGTGGTGGCCACCACCAGATACCCGCTGCCGTCGGTCATGGGATAACGGATGTGCCACAGATGGCCCGGCTTATCCACATACTCTACCTCAGCATCGGACAGAGCCGTCAGGCAGTGGGGGCACCAGTTGATGATGCGGCTCCCCTTATAGATAAGGCCCTTTTCGTACAAAGAGCAGAAGGTCTCACGGACGGCCTTGGAGCAGCCTTCATCCATGGTGAAGCGGGAGCGGTCCCAGTCACAGGAGGCGCCCATCTTTTTTTGCTGTTCCACGATCCGGTTGCCGTACTTTTCTTTCCACTCCCAGACACGCTCCAAAAATTTCTCACGGCCCAGGTCGTAGCGGCTGAGTCCCTCTTCCTTGCGCAGGTTTTCCTCCACCTTGATCTGGGTGGCAATGCCCGCGTGGTCCGTGCCGGGCAGCCACAGCGCCGAATACCCCTGCATCCGCTTGAAACGGATCAGAATGTCCTGCAAGGTGGAGTCCATGGCGTGGCCCATGTGCAGCTGGCCCGTCACATTGGGAGGCGGCATGACAATGGAAAAGGGCTTCTTCTTGGGATCGGGGGACGCCTTGAAGCAGCCGTTATCCATCCACATCTGATAGATCCGCGCCTCAACGTCCTTGGGATCATACACTTTCGGCAATTCTTTTCGCATATTGCTTCTCCTTTTCGAGTATTTGGCAAAACAAAAAGTCCGCTCCGTTTTGCCATTGCAAAACAGGGCGAACTATCAAGTCCGTGGTACCACCTGTATTCGGGAAAATCCCGCACTCTGCCGGTACAAACATACCGTTTCCCGTTAACGGAGGAAAACCGTTGGGGCCTACTTTCCTTTCAGCCCAAAGCTCCGGGACGACTTGGGCGCCGCTTCACGGGAACTTCCACCAGCCGTTCCCTCTCTTCAGATCCGTCAGCGCTTACTGCTTCCCATCCTCGCTGTTTGCTATATGCGGATAGTATAAACAATTTTCGTATTTTTGTCAAGAATCTGTCTTTTTATTTTCCTGTTAACAGTTTGTTCATATTCTTCTGCTATATAATACTTTAGTTTCGTTTCGGGAAGAGGCATACGATCATGAAGAAGCTTAAAAATTACGCGCCGGTGCTGCTGATGTTGCTTTGCACCATCGTCTTCGGCACTCTTCTTCTATCTGGCGTCATCGATCTTAAAACCATTCCGGATCTGGTGCGTGACCGACCCGTGACGGCGGCTTTCCTGGTACTGGTGCTGTTCGTCGCAAAGGGTTTTTCAGGCGTGGTGGTCTACAATGTGCTGGTGGTCGTGGTTTCTCTCATCTTCGATCTGCCCACGGCGCTGCTGCTTAACGCCCTGGGAACAGCCATCTGTCTTTCCATTTCTTACTTTATCGGATACTTTACCAAGGCGGATTCGCTGACAGCCAAGCTGGACAGGCGTCCCCGCATGAAGCGGTATTTCAACACCACACGGGACTACGGCTTTGTTGCCTGTTTTTCCATTCATATGCTAGGGCTGAACATGGAGGTGTTGGGCGTGCTGTTTGGCATGATGCGTGTCAAATATCTGACCTATCTGGTCAGCTCCTGGATCGCCATTATGCCGGGTATGATCTGTCTGAGCATTGCGGGCGGCGAACTCAGTCTCTCCTCTCCCGCTTTCTGGATCTCGCTGGCGGTCAACGTGCCCATGATCCTCTTCGGATTTATCTATACCAAGCGCAAGGTAATTCAAAAGCCGGCAGATACGACAAAGACGAAAGAGGTTCCTGCCAAATCCTCGGCGCCCTACCCCATTCCCCGGGATCATAAAGCTTAAAAAAAAGGACGCTTTCGCGTCCTTTTTTTCGTTTTAGCTCATCTTGATGATCTCCCGTTTCAAACGGGAGATAATGCGCTTTTCCAGGCGGGAGATATAGGACTGGGAAATACCCAGACGATCCGCCACCTCCTTTTGCGTCAGTTCCTTCTGGCCACGCAGGCCAAAGCGCATGCTGATGATGTCCTGTTCCCGAACGGACAGTTTTGCCACCGCATCCGATAACAGCTTACGGTCCACATCCGCTTCGATGGGCCGCATGACCACGTCGCTGTCCGTGCCCAGCACGTCGGAGAGCAGCAGTTCTTTGCCGTCCCAGTCGGTGTTCAGCGGCTCGTCAAAGCTGACCTCCACCCGCTGGGCTGAATTTTTTCGCAGATACATCAGGATCTCATTTTCAATGCAGCGGGACGCATAGGTGGCCAGCTTAATATTTTTTTCCGGCTGGAAGGTATTGATGGCTTTAATGAGGCCGATGGTGCCAATGGAGATCAAATCTTCAATATTGATGCCGGTGTTTTCAAAACGCCGGGCAATATAGACCACCAGACGCAGATTGCGTTCGATCAAAGTCTGACGCACACCCGGATCGTTCAGACGCTCCATCAGATCAGCCTCTTCCTCACGGGACAGGGGCGGCGGCAGTGTATCACTGCCGCCTATATACATCACCTGTTCCGGTTGGAGCAGGCGTGCCAGCCACAGATAGATGCTGCGAATTAACTTTTTCATACGCTTTCTTTTCCTCCGCTTCTCCCCATAATGCCTGATAATGACCACCGGTGCTCAGCGGCGTATCTGACAGCGCCACCAGAATGTGAGGATATTCTTTTCCATTTACCCGGATCAGGTCGCTTCGCGCCGCCAGAAGCAATCCGCCCGCAACGCCTACGCTTTGAAAAGGAATCAGACGGAACCGCTGGGAAAACCGCTCCAGAAGCAGTAGCTGCTCCTCCGGCGGTAAGTGTTCTTTCAATACGCGCTGGATCTCCGTCGGCCACAGCTTTGCCGCCGCCGTTTTCTCCGCTACCAGCACCGGCGTCCCATAAAGCGGATCGCGCAGGGTATTGCCGGTATCATGCAGCGCTGTCATATGTACCTGCCGGCCCTCCAGAAGAAGGTCTACCGGCAGCAAATTTCCCCGTTTCCCCGTGTGGCGGGCCGCCTGTCGGAACACGATCCGCAGCACCACCGCAAAGCCCAGCGTGGAAAGCAAAAAAACTCTCCAGTTGATGCTGGCACGGTACACGCGGCTCCAAAGCTCCCCCGGAGAGCCCAGCATCAGTCCCACCGCCAGCAAAATGCCGGCCAAGCCGCCGGAGAGCAGAAAAAACAGCAGGATCAGCCGCCATCGCCTTGATTCACAGCCAAAAGCGGCCAGCGCCATCAAAAAACCTGACAGCAGTTTGGCCGCCGGATACGCCAAAAGCGTGCAGCCCGGCAAAAACACTGCCACCGCGTAAAGACCTCCTCCGGCGGCGCACAGCAGAAGACGGCGCCTGCGAAAGGGGACGCCTGTCAGTCCCGCAGTGGACAGCAGCAGCAGATAATCCACGATCCCGTTGAGCAGGAAGACCCTGTCTATATAGATCACCGTCATAGGCGGCACCTCGTCTTTTGTGATGGTTTGATTATAGAGGCTGTCTCCCAAAAAAAAGGTCAAAAAAACAACGCGGTCAAAACCACGTTGTTTTTTCATGTATCAGCCGGTTCTATTATAAATTCAGATAGGGCACCACCAAGGTCAGCAGCAACACCAGCGCCATCACAAAGGCAATGCCCATCGCCACATATCTGATCCACTTGCGGTTCATGCGTTCTCCTCCTTTTGCACAATACGTTTGATATTTTTCTCCACTTTGCTGCGCGGCTGCATGATCTCATGTCCGCAGCCACAGCACCGCAGCTTGATATCCATTCCCACCCGCAGGACTTCCCATTCCCGGCTCCCGCAGGGATGCGTTTTCTTCAGTTCCACCATGTCATGGAGCTTCAAATCCATTGCCGTTCCTCTTTTCTATCAATTCAACCGAAATGGCTGCATATAGTATACTATCTTTTGAAAAGCAGATAGGATGATACGATGTGAACAATACTCTGTATCCGCCGGAGGGGCTGCTCTCCGACCCAAACCACCCCTATACCCTGCCCTTTTTAAAAGGCACCATGGAGCAAGGAGATATTCTGGAAGGGAAAGTTGTCCGCTGTGACATCAAGCACCGTCTCATCGTGGATCTGGACGGCTGGACGGGGATCATCCCGGAGTCAGAATGCGTAGCCCCCTTTATCTCCGGCGCGGGAAAGGGCATCGCTCTTCTATCCTGCGTGGGACGAACCGTCAGCTTTCTTGTCACCAGCATGGTCATCTCGCCTAAGGGCGACACCTATTTCATGCTCTCCCGCCGCAGGGCACAGGAAAAAATCATGCAGCAGCTCTGCACAGACTGTCTGCCCGGTTCGGTGCTGCCCGCCCGGGTCACCCATCTGGACAGCTTCGGCGCCTTCGTGGACATCGGCGGCGGCGTGATCTCCATGATCCCACTGGCCTCCATCTCCGTGGCCCGTATCCGTCATCCGGCGGAACGATTCACACTGGGTCAGAAGATCCTCACCGTGGCAGAGCGCATTGACCCTGTTCAGAAACGGATCTACCTCACTCACAAGGAACTGCTGGGCACCTGGCTTGAAAACGCCAGCCTTTTCGAGGTGGGGGAAACCGTCTCCGGCATCGTCCGCGGCAGCAAGGACTATGGTATCTTTGTGGAGCTGACGCCCAATCTCTCCGGCCTTGCCGACTATCGGGAGCCGCTCCCACCGGGTACGCATGTGGCGGTACATATCAAATCCATTCAGTCCGAGCGCATGAAAGTGAAATTGCAGATCATTCAGACGCTGGAGAGTGTCACCGCTCCCCCGCCGCTGCACTATCAAATCACCGATGGCCGGATACAGCGCTGGTGCTATTCTCCGCCGGATTACGCAAAAGATCCGGTGGTCACAGACTTCACTGCCCCTTGATCTCCTCCCAATAGCGCTTGGCCGCCTGCTCTGTCTTGTTGTCGGCGTAAGTGTAGTAAGTCGTCCCCTTCAGCGCGTCGGGCAGGTACTGCTGCTTGACATAGTGGTGGGGGAACTGATGGGGATAGAGATAGGCCGCCGTTTTTCCGGTGCCTGTACTGTCGGCATGGACGTTTTGCAGATGCCGGGGGATCTCTCCTGTTTTTCCTTTTCTGATATCCGCCATGGCCTCAATGATGGCATTGTGGGCCGAATTGGATTTTGGCGCCGTGGCCAGCAGCACCGCCGCTTCCGCCAGCGGCAGCCGCGCTTCCGGCAGCCCCAGCTGCACCGCCGCGTCCACACATGCTTTCGTCACCACGATGGCCTGGGGATACGCAAGGCCGATGTCCTCCGCCGCGATCACCAAAAGCCGGCGGCAGGGCGAGAGCAGATCCCCCGCCTCCAGAAGCCGTCCCAGATAATGCACCGCCGCGTCCGGGTCGGAGCCTCGAATGGACTTTTGCAGCGCCGACAGCAGGTCATAGTGGGTGTCGCCCTCCTTGTCATAGCGCATCGCGCTGCGCTGTGCCAACTGTAAGGCGTCTTCACTTGTCACATATAGCTGACCCTTTGTCACCGCCGCCGACTGATACAGCAGCTCCACGGCGTTGATGGCCTTGCGCACGTCGCCGCCGCAGGCGTAGGAAATGGTGTGAGGAACGCTCTCTTCCCATGTGAATGGCAGCTGGCTGCGCTCCTTTTCGATCTGAAGTCCCCGCTCCACGGCCGTCTGGATCTCCTCCGGCTCCACCGGTTTGAACTCAAACACGGTGCTGCGGGAAAGAAGCGCGTTGTAGATGTAAAAATACGGATTTTCCGTGGTGGAGGCAATGAGGGTGATCTTGCCGTTTTCCATAAATTCCAGCAGGCTTTGCTGCTGCTTCTTATTGAAATACTGGATCTCATCGAGATACAGCAGCACTCCGTTGGGCGCCAGCATGGTATCCAGCTGGCCGATAATGTCCTTCACGTCCTGCAAAGAGGCGGTGGTGGCATTGAGGTGATAGAGCGTTTTGCTGGTCCTTTTGGCAATGAGGTTGGCGATAGTGGTCTTTCCGGTGCCGGAGGGTCCGTAAAAAATCATGTTGGCCGAGGTGCCGCTTTCGATCAGACGGCGCAGCAGCGCGTTTGGTCCCAAGAGGTGCTTTTGTCCCACCACTTCATCCAACGTCTGGGGTCTTATTTCGTCCGCCAACGGCTGCATACCATCGCCTCCTTCCTCTTGGAATCTTTATTTTACCATACCCGCGCCGGTTTTGCACCCATTTTTCTCTTTTTTCTGGCGCTGCGGGTCGCCATATGGTACAATGGCCATGAGGTGATACCATATGAAAACGCCACAGGAAATAACCCGGATCATTGCCGGACTGAAAGAACTCTATCCGGACGCCCAGTGCTCTTTGGACTATGAAAAAGACTACGAGCTGCTTTTTTCGGTGCGTCTGGCCGCCCAGTGTACGGACGCCCGGGTCAATCTGGTGACGCCCACGCTCTTTGCCCGCTATCCCACCTTGCAGGATTTTGCCGCCGCCAGCGCCGACGAGGTGGGCCAGTACATCCACTCCTGCGGGTTCTGGCGCTCCAAGGCGAAGGATATCGTGGCCAGCGCGCAGATGCTGCTCCAGCACTTTGACGGCAAGGTGCCGGGCACCATGGAAGAGCTACTCTCGCTGCCCGGTGTGGGACGGAAAACAGCCAATCTCATTCTGGGCGACATTTATCAGCAGGCCGCTTACGTGTGCGACACCCACTGCATTCGCATTACAGGGCGGCTGGGCATTACCGACGGCAGCAAGGATCCGCTTCTGGTGGAAAAACAGCTGCGCGCCGTCATTCCGCCGGAGGAGTCCAGCAATTTCTGTCACCGCATGGTGCTGCACGGACGCACCCTCTGCATGGCCCGCAATCCCCAATGTGTCAGCTGCCCACTTTTTTCCCTGTGCAACTATCCCAAAACAGAAAAATAAGCGCAAAATGCAAAGTGCCTGCCAGTGTGACAGGCACTTTTTTTCGCTTTGGCTCATATAGTACTACCAGACAGAAAAACACTGTCAGGAGGTAGACCTATGGATTTCAAAGACACCATCCAAAAACTCAAAAGCGACCCCCGGGCCGTACAGTCCGTGATGCAGTCCCAAGACGGCCAGCAGCTCATGCAGATGCTCACCGCCTCGGATGGCGGCGCCGCGCTGAACAATGCCGCCCAGCAGGCAGCCAACGGCAATACGGAAGCCATTTCACAGCTGCTCAAAAGCGTGCTCAACAGTCCCCAAGGGGCCGAGCTGGCGCAGCGCATCAACCAAAGTCTGCAAAAATAAAAGGGGAAGGAGGACAGCGGTGTGTCCGAATTTGAGGATAAGCTAAATGCACTGCTGTCCAACCCGGACAGCATGGCGCAGGTCATGAAGCTGGCACAAACGCTCTCCGCCGGTCAACCATCCGGCGGAGAAAGTACATCCGCACCCCAAAAACAGTCGAAAAAAGGATCGGAGACGGAAAAAACCGCCGATCGGCCGGCCTCTGCCGGCAATCCCTTGTCCGCGCTGGGCCTTGGTGATTTTGATCCGGCTTTGCTGATGAAATACCTGCCGCTGTTGCAGGAGTTCCAGTCCGACAACAGCAACACCATGCGTCTTTTGATGGCCCTACAGCCTTTTTTAAAAGAAGAGAAACGGGATAAAATCGAACGGGCCGCACGGCTGGCCAAACTGATCCATATCGGCAAAAAGTTCTTTTCGCAGTGGGAGGGATAGCATGTATAACCGCTATATCCGGGATGACGCCGGGGCTTATACCCGGGTGCCGCAGCCCGACGCGCCTCCCCCTCCGCCTCGGACGCAGGAACGCCCGTCCTATGAGTCACGACAGGACCACACCCCGCCACCGCCCAAGCCACCACCACCCTCTCCACCAGAGGAAGAGGGCTGCCAACGGGCGCCGGAGGCAAAATTTCTGGACCGCATTCTGGCAAAGCTTCACCTGGGGGATATCGACTCCGGCGATATGCTGCTGCTTCTGATTTTGTTCTTTCTCTTTCAGGAAGAAGCCGATGAGGAACTGCTGATCGCACTGGGTCTGCTGCTGATCTTGTAGATTCGCGGCGCCGGGCCCGTTACATAATAAAGGCGGAGGCTGTGACAGCCTCCGCCTTGTTTTCTCAGAAAGTAATTTTCTTCTTTTGGATCTGCTCTTCGATCTTCCGTCCGGTAGGGGACGCCGCCAGACCGCCCAGCGCTGTTTCTCTGAATTCCACCGGCATACGGCGGCCCACCTCGCCCATGGTGTCGATCACTTCATCCACCGGGATGCGGCTTTCGATGCCGGCCAGGGCCATATCCGCCGCGCTGACGGCGTTCACCGCGCCGATGACATTGCGCTTGACACAGGGCACCTCCACCAGACCCGCCACAGGGTCGCAGATAAGGCCCATGAGGTTCTTCAGCGCCATTGCCACCGCATCGCCGATCTGCTTGGCGCTGCCGCCCCGCAGCGCCACCAGCGCTCCCGCCGCCATGGCGGAGGCTGTTCCGATCTCTGCCTGGCAGCCGCCGGAAGCGCCGGCAATGCCGGCTTTGGCGGCGATCACCGCCCCGATACCGCTGGCCACATACAACGCCTCCAGCACCTGACGCTGGCTCAGTTCCTCATAATCCGCGTACTTAGACAGCGGCAGAAGCACGGCCGGCAGCACACCGCAGGCCCCTGCCGTGGGCGCCGCCACAATGCGGCGCATGCAGGCGTTGGACTCCGCCATGGACAAAGCTTCCGAAATCACGTCGCTGACATAGCCGCCGCTCATGGCGCTGCCGCGCTTAGCATACTGGTGCATCTTCAGCCCGTCGCCGCCCACCAGGCCGCTGACGCTGCGCCGAGTCCCGGTGTACGTGTCGGAGGCTTCCTTCATGGCCTGCCACACGGTGAGCATTCTGGCCATGGATTCCTCCCGCGTCACCTGACGTTCCTCCACATCCGCGTCCAGGATAACTTCCCAGAACGGTTTCTTTTTGGCCTCCATCTGGCAGAAAATATCCTGCATGGAATCAATCGCCATCTTCGTCTTCCCCCTTATCCCTGTCGTAGTAAGTAACGGACAAGATACCCGGCAGTTCCGACAAGAACTCCAGTTGAATGGGTTTGACCCGTTCATCCGTTTCGATCACCATCAGCGCGTCCGCTCCCCTTTTATGGCGACAGACACTCATATTGGCCACGTTGATGCGGCACTGGTTCAAAATGGAGGTCACCGCCGCCACAGAACCGTTTTCATCCCGGTTGCGGATCACCAACGTGTTATAGTCCCCGGAAAAGCCCACGTCGATGCCGTCGAGCTTGTTCACAACGATGCGGCCACCGCCCACAGACGCAGCCTGCATCACCAGCGTCTTTCCGGTTTTCCCCACAAGCTCGATCACCGCCGTGTTGGGATGGGCATTCCGAAGCCGGATCTCATCAATGGTAAAGGTAAACTCTCTCTTTTTGGCCTCTTCAAAGGAGAACGGAAGGTGCAGATTGTCGGGCCGCATGCCCAGCAGACCGCCGACAATGGCTTTGTCTGTTCCATGTCCGCTGCCCGTCTTTGCAAAAGAACCAAACAGATGGATCTTGGCCGAAACCGGCTCATCCCCCAAAAGTGTACGCGCCATATTGCCGATCCTGGTAGCGCCGGCTGTGTGAGAACTGGACGGTCCCACCATTATCGGGCCCAGAATGTCAAAAATATCCACCATGCCGTCAATCATCCCTTCTGATTTGCCGCCCTGCTTTTCCAGCGGCCATCTCTATTCTGTACCAGCTATTTTACTATACATTTTGCTGACAGGCAATAAAAGAATCCCATTTTCGGCCGTTTCTTACAAAATTTTTTTGATATCCTAAAAAAATTTATGGTTTTTTCTCCCATGTAAAATATCATGGCATAAACGAAAAACATATGGTATAATAACCGTATTATGGCTCTACAGCAAAAATCACAAAGGATCAAAGGACTTTCAAATGAATCGTATTTATCCGCAAATCGAGATCGACTTGCAAAAATTTCGTGAAAACGCGTCCGCTGTGATTACCCGGTGCCAGGCCGCCGGGATTCAGGTCTGCGGCGTTATCAAAGGCTGCAACTCTCTGCCCCCTCTGGCACAGGCCTACCGCGACTGCGGAGCGGTCCAGCTGGCTTCCAGCCGCATGGAACAGATCACGGCCTGCCGGGAAGCCGGTATTCCCGGCCCCTATCTGCTGCTGCGGATCCCCATGCTTTCCGAAGTCCCAGAGGTGGTACGATGGTGTGACATGTCTTTGAACAGCGAAACCGCTGTGCTGGACGTGCTAAACGAAGAAGCAGGACGCCAGAAAAAGCAGCACCAGGTCATTGTGATGGCAGACCTGGGCGACCTGCGGGAGGGCTTCTGGTCCCACGAAGAACTGATCGCCGCCTGCCTTCATGTGGAACGGCATCTGCCGCACCTGCATTTGGCCGGCATCGGCGTCAATCTGGGCTGTTACGGTTCGATCGTTCCCACACCGGAAAAGATGCAGGAACTGGTGGAACTGGCCGAGCAGGTGGAATCGCGTATCGGACGCAGGCTGGAGATTATTTCCGGCGGCGCCACCAGCTCGTACACGTTGGTCCATTGGGGTACCATGCCGCCGCGTATCAATCATCTGCGTATCGGTGAAGGTGTGCTGCTGGCGCGGGATCTGCAAACAGCATGGGGCATCCACGATATGAAGTATCTCCACATGGATACCATGCGCATTCGTGCCGAGGTCATCGAAATGAAAACAAAGCCCAGCTATCCTGTGGGGGAAATTGGTATCGACGCCTTTGGCCGCCGTCCCACCTATACCGACCGCGGCATGCGGAAGCGGGCGCTGCTGGGGATCGGACGAGCCGACGTGGGTGAGCTGGAGCAGCTGATCCCCTGCGATGAAGGCATCGAGGTGCTGGGCGGTGCGTCGGATCACTGCATTTTGGACGTGGAAAACTGCCCTCGAGATATTCAGGTGGGCGATGTCATCGATTTTTACGTCACCTATTCCACCATGCTCTACGCCACGGCCAGCAGGGGCGTTCATATTCGCTATCTTCATGCATAGAGAGTGTTTGCTCTTTTGATTATGCGCTAATTTTCTGGAGGTGTTTTGTTTGGATATTACCAGCATGAGTTCCTTTGCCGTTCTTTTGTTCAACGCCATTATCGCTTTGTTTGCCTTCTTCGCGGTTGCCCCCTGTTTGCTCAGCGCCGTTTCCGTTTTCGGGATTCAGAAAAAATTCTCGGCTATGATGGTGGTGGAGGGCGTTGTCAAAGAAGAAGATGTGAAAATGATCCAG
Organism: Oscillibacter sp.; assembly: GCA_034933545.1. Taxonomy (GTDB): domain Bacteria; phylum Bacillota; class Clostridia; order Oscillospirales; family Oscillospiraceae; genus Vescimonas. The sequence goes on along the minus strand of JAYFNH010000003.1, from coordinate 40,138 downwards.
CCGAAAAAAATGATCGCGGCTGTGGTGATCGCCGGTATCGTCCTGGTGGCTCTGGGCATTACCTGCTACAAGTTCAGACCTTATGGCTACCTTTCCGGCATTCTTCCTTTGATCCTGGGGCTTTTAAAGTATCAGAAAGTATGCGAGTTCAACAGCCTGACTGTCAAGCGGTTCCGCAATGACTACAAGCTCTATATGGATGCAGAAAAGTACAACAAGTACATTGAAAAGAATTTCTGAAAGTGTCTCCCTCTTCCCTTTGGAAGAGGGAGACACTTTTTGCGCAAAAAAGAGACCGCCTCATTTCTGAAGCGATCTCTTTTTTGTAAGTCAAAAGAAAATTACTTGACGCCGTACAAAAGCTTGTCGGCTTCCGCCATTTCCGCGAACATGCCAGCATGCTTCTTGGAAATGATGGCCTTGATGACGATCAGTGTGCCGATCATCAGCACGATGGAGATTGCCAGGCAGACCCACACCATCTGGAGCAGGCCGGCCAGAATGAAGGACACAAAGGAGACACACACCACAGTGATGGCATAGGGCAGCTGGGTGGACACATGGTTCAGATGGAAGCAGTGTGCACCAGCGGAAGCCATAATGGTGGTATCGGAAATGGGAGAGCAGTGGTCGCCGCAGACGCCGCCGGCGCAGGCAGCTGCCAGACCGATGACACACAAAGTGGGCTCCACGTCATAGTTGAACACGTTGACAACGATAGGTGCCATGATACCGATGGTGCCCCAGGAAGTACCGGTAGCAAAACCGATCAGGCAGGCCACGATGAAGATGGCGGCGGGAAGGAACTTCTTCAGATCGCCGGCACCGGACATGGCGTTGGTGACGTAGTCAGCGCTCAGCAGACCGTAACGGGTAATACCGCACAGCGTCCACGCAAAAGCAAGGATCAGGATGGGGGCGATCATCTGAATGAAGCCGTTGGGAACGGATTCCATGGACTTCTCAAAGGTGAAAGCACCGCGCAGCCAGAAATAAACATAGGTGAAGATCAGGGCAATGATGGCGCCCAGCGCAAGGCCCGCACCGGAAGAAGCGTTGGAAAAAGCATCCACAAACTTGTTGTAGCTCTCGCTCTCCGCATCAAAGAAACCGCCGGTATAGATCAGGCCGATGATACACGTGGCGATCAGAACCACCACGGGGAGGATCAGATCCAGCACGCTGCCCTTGTTCTTGCCCTCTTCGTAAGTATCAGCGCCTTCGAAGGGACGCTCGGGGGTGGTGAACAGGTCGTTCTTTACCTGGGCGTTGTACTCATGGGTCAGCATGGGGCCGTAGTCCAGGTTCATCAGAGAAATAGTGACGATCATCACCAGTGTCAGCAGGCAGTAATAGTTATAGGGGATCTGCTTGACAAACATTTCAATACCGTTGACGGAATCGGAAGTCACATAGCCGGAAACCGCAGCCGCCCAAGAAGAAACAGGAGCGATCATGCAGACAGGCGCCGCGGTGGCGTCGATGATGTAGGCCAGCTTGGCACGGCTGATCTTGTGGCTCTCGGTCACAGGACGCATCACGGCGCCCACGGTCAGGCAGTTGAAATAGTCATCGATGAAAATGAGAACGCCCAGCCCCATGGTCACCAGCTGTGCCGCGCAGCGGGTCTTAACAGCCTTCTTGGCCCAGCGGCCGAACGCGGCGCTGCCGCCGCCCTTGTTCATCAGATCCACCATGATACCCAGGATCACCAGGAACACGATGATGGCAATATTGCCGGGATCAGCAATGGTGGTGGTGATGCCGTGATCGCCGCCAATGAGCTGAACCAGGGTATCCCAAGGTTTGAACTGGGTATAAAGCAATGAACCCACCAGGCAACCCAGGAACAAAGAAGAATACACTTCTTTGCTGATCAGTGCCAGGGTGATGGCTACCACGGGGGGAAGCAGGGACCAGATGGTACCGGCAAACCCGGTCTCAACATCCTTGTAAGCAAAGCCGAGGACAATCAGCAGTACTACAACAACGCCAAGGGCCACGAAATATGCCACACGATTTTTCTTGTTTTCCATACGAGTGTTTTACCTCCTCAATAATTGGTACCTATATCATACCTTCTTTCTTCTTGTAATGTCAAGTTTCCGTTAAGCATTTCACAAAAAATTTTTAACAAATTATGAACGACATATTTGTGTTTCTAAACAAAAATTTACTTTTCTCTTGACAATTTATATATTCTTGTCAAAAAGCAAGCAGTGTCGCCGCTTTTATGCCTGTCAGAGCAGGTGGCGAAGCGGATAGCTGACCACCTTGAGGACATCGTAAAACAGCATTTTTTTCCATCCCAGTTCCGATACTGTGCCGCCCGGTACATACTCCGTGGACGTGAGCACCTGGCTGCAGGTGAGACGGGTCTGCGCCATGCACGCCTCCAGCTGTTGATTGATCTCTTCGCTGTGGATCACCACCATCAGCTCTGTATCCAGATAGGCGCTGCGCATATCCATATTGAAAGACCCCACCACGCTGATATCGCTGTCGATGAGGATCAGCTTGCCATGGTAGGAAGCGCCGCCGTTATACTCATAAAGGGAAAATCCGGTCCTCAGAAGCCTGGCCTTTTGCGTCAGATAATCGCTGCTGCCAAATAAATTGGCACCGTTCTGGGGCGAGTTGAGCATCAGCTCCGCCCGTGGAACGCCGGATGCGATCTTCGTCAGTTCATCATACATGGGCTTGTTGCAGATGGCATAAGGCGTGTGCACGATGACACGCTCCCGGGCCGCTTGCATAAGAGATGACAACTCGTAAAAAAGAACCGGTTCCTTTTTTAACGGCACCGTGGGGCCGGTAAAGAGCGTAATTTGACGGGTGGGGCTGGTGTGCGACGGGTAGTCATAGGGGGCAAGATAGGCCGCGTTTTCTGTTTGCAACGCTTCATAGGCGGCCCGCAGCTGTGTTTCCCCTCCCCGGTGTCCGGCAAAGGCCGTGCAATAACGCTGGGCCCACATGGCTTCAAAATAGGCACGAAGCTGCGATAGCGAGCTGTCAGGCGCGGCGGAGGGCTGCCAGACCAGCACCTCCATATCATCGTTGGTGCGGCTGACAGGATAGCTGCCAAGAAACAGATCGCTGGTGTTGCGCCCGCCCAGCAGATAGCAGGCATCGTCAATGATAAGATACTTTTCATGCATCCGGCTTGCACTGCGCCAGGGCAAAAGCAGATTCAGCCGGTTATATACCTTTACCTCCACACCGGGGTGAGCCGCCAGGGCGCAAAAAGCCGGATCGGTGTCAAGTCCCATGGCCGCCGTGAAGCCATCCACCAGGATCCGCACCTGCACGCCGCGATCCGCCGCGCGATAAAGGGCGGCCATCACATCCGTTCCGCTGTGATCGGGATACCACTCGAACGTATTAAGCACGATCGACATCTGCGCCTCATCGATCATCCGCAGCCGCTGCTCCAGCGCCTCCTGATTGGTGGTGACCAGACGGGCCCTTTCCTCCCCTACCGTGTCACCGCGTACCTCCACGGTCTTGGCCGGCTTGGAAAGCGGCACCGAAATACTGTTGGGTATAGCGGCAGCCGCAAAGAGATACAGGAAAAAAAGAGCCAGCGCCAGCAGCAGTTTCCCCGCCGGCGACTTCCCTTTCATATACTTGCTCAAAACGGCGTCGATCAGGTACACCGCGCAGATCATCACCACCGCGTTCCACCAAAGAACCGGAACAGCCTCGCCAAAACTCAAAAATCCGCAGAAGATCACCGCCGGCAAAAAGCGCAGCAGCAAGATCCATCTTTCTTTCACAGCGGTCCTCTCCTCTCTTTGTTTACAGCCATCCCCGCCGGGCGGCAAAAATCCGCATATCCTCCGGCAAAGGTGCTTCCACAGTGATCTGTTCCCCGGTGACCGGATGGGCCAGCTTCACCTTCCAGGCGTGAAGCGCCGGTCTTCGCAGGCTGTCTGATGGGTCCCCGTACAGCCAGTCCCCCACCAACGGACAGCCGATGGCGCTGAAGTGGACTCGAATCTGATGGGTCCGTCCGGTAAGCGGCCGGACCTCTATCAGCGCGCAGCATCTGTCGTCGGCAAGCACCCGGTATTCTGTGACGGCCGCAGCGCCCTCCGGCAGCACCATCCGGCGCACAGACGCGCCCGGCGCACGGCCCACAGGCAGGTCGATCCGTCCGCTCCGTGGCTGGGGAACGCCCACCGATGCCGCCAGATACGTTCTCTCGAAGTCCGGTGTGTGGAGCATCAAACGCATCCGATCGTGAAGCAGGCGGCTTTTAGCCACCACCATGGTGCCCGAGGTCCCCTTGTCCAGCCGGTTCACGGGATGAAACACCCGGTCGCTACCCCAGTAGGCCGCCAGCGCATTGGCCACGGTGCAGCCACCCCGCTCTTCCGCCCCATGCACTGCCATTCCCGCGGGCTTATCGAGGATCAGAAGATCCTCGTCCTCCCACAAAACAGACAGCGGCACCGCAACCGGCCGCACGGGATGCGCCGCGGTCTCCTCCATCCGCACTGTCACACACGCGCCGCCCGGCAGAACATCACGCATTTTGGCAGAGGCACCGTTGACTGTCACGGAACCGGGCATAAATTTCAAATGAGAGAGCAGCGAATCAGAAAAGCCCCATTGCTTTTTCAAAAAGGAGTGCAGCGACAGTCCCGCTTTTTCCGCAGGCACACAGGCTGTCAGTTCTCTCATAGCTTTCCCTCCGCTTTCCCAAATATTTTCTTCAGTATAGTCCCGGCACCACTCTTTCGCAAGCCGCCCACGGCAAAAGCCGCCGAAAAGAGGCGCAGCACCTCTTATTTCGGCGACTTTTGGGTAAAACGTCAGTTATTGGTGTCACTGCCGCTGACAATGGCGTAATACGTGCGGGAGGTCAGCATATACACCACCGTATACAAAGCGGCAAAAATCAGCAGTGACGCGGCTGTGCAGCAGACGAACAGCGATACGTTCATCATGCCAAACGCCATCAGAATGCGGTGGATCATGGGGAACGCAAAGCAGATATGGATGGCCGCCGTCACCAGCGGAAGGAAAAAGACGATCAAGACCTGTGAATGGATGGTACCCTTCACCTCTTTTTCCGTCATGCCCACCTTCTGCATAATAACGAACCGCTCCCGGTCATCGTAGCCCTCGGACGCCTGCTTATAATAGATAATCAGTACAGTGGCCAGCAGGAACAGCAAACCAAGGAACATACCAATGAAGAAGAATGTGCCGTAAAACCCCAACTGGTCCTGATAATCCACCTGGCGGGCGGAGAAAGAATAGCCGATGTTTTCCATGCTGATCCCTCTGCCAACCGCATCGCCGCAGGCGATCTTCTCCTCGTCCGTGCCGTCCAGATTACAGGTAATGGCATAGGCAATGCTGCTGCCGGAATTGTAGTAGATCTGCTGTTCCTGCGCCTCAATGGCGTTGAGCGTGGCTTCGCTGTCCACCACCAGATAGACCGTCTTCACGTTCAGGGAGAGATAGCCGCCGCTGACAGGAAAGCTGTCCAGGGTCTTTACGCTGTAAGTGTTCCCCATCAGCTGTACCGTGTCGTCCAGCGGGGCCCCGTCCGACCAGGCCAGCACCTGTCCCGGCAGAACAGTTGTATTAATACCTGTCAGGTTGCTGTATCCTTCCGCGTCCGTGATCCATACCATCGTCAACGTGTCAAGTCCCATCTGAGAGGAGGAACGCTCTTGTAAGATCAGCTCGTCGCCCTGGCGCTGAGAGCCAAACTGGAGATACGGATAGCTGTGTGCATCCAGCACGGTACGGCCCTGCGCCTCAATGATGTTCCAGACGTTCTGCGCTGACTGGATAAGCTGCTCCTGTGTCAGATCGTAGTATTCCACGGCGATCTCCGTGGGGTGCTGCTGCCTGACCATGTCTCCCACACCCAGATACAGACACACGGTGGTGGACACCGTCACCAGTACCATGGTGGAGAGAATGCAAATGCTGGCAAGGCCGGCCGCGTTGCGTTTCATCCGATAGAGCATACCGGAAACCGTGGCGAAATGCTTGGTCTTATAATAGTAATTTTTATTGCGGCGCAGCGCTTTGAGAAAAACGATGCTAAACGCCGTAAACAGCAGATAGGTGCCCGCGATGACGAACAGCACCGCCACGAAAAAGAGCATCAGCGCGGCGGCGGCCGATTTGGTCATCAAAGACAGCGCATAGCCTGTTGCCAGACACCCGGTGCCCAAAATAGCCAGCAGCCACTTGGACTTGGGTTCCCGCTCCCCTTCGCTGGAGCCATGCAGCAGATCCACCGGTTTGGCGAAGCGAATGATTCGCACCGTATTGAGATAAATGAGCAAAAAGATGGCCGCAAACAGCAAAGCAGTGGTACCAATAGCGTTGGGATCGATCCGCAAGGCGAAATCAGCGGTGAGCTTCAGCATTTTTAAAAGCATCAGCTGCAGCAGCTTGGAAAAAACGAAGCTCCCGATGAGGCCGCCCGCCAGCGACATCACCGCGGTGTAGAGACTTTCATACAGCAGCACACGACCGATGTGGCGCTTTTCCATGCCCAGGATGTTATAGAGGCCAAATTCCTTTTTGCGCTGCTTGGTCAGCACACTGTTGGTGTAAAACAGGATAATGGCGGAAAAAATCCCCACCACCACCGTGCCAAGCTGAAGCGTTGCCCGGACGCTGGTTTGATTGTCCAGAGCCGGATCGCCCTCCAGCGTCAAAAGCACGCAGAACATCATGACAGTGCCCATGCAGGCCAGCAGATACGGCAGATAAAACTTTTTGTTCTTTTTCAGGTTGTTCCACGCGAGACGCGGATAGAGCAGGCTCTTACGCATGGTGTTCACCGCCTATAGTCTTTGCGGAAGTGGCCAGCATGGTCAGTGTGTCGGAAATCTTCTGATACAGCTCTTCATCGGTGCCGCCGCCCCGGTAGATCTGATGGAACACCTCGCCGTCCTTGATGAAGAGGACACGGCCGGCGTGGCTGGCAGCCTTGACCGAGTGGGTCACCATCAAAATGGTCTGTCCGCCCCGGTTGATTTCTTCAAAAAGCCGTAGCAATTCGTCGGTGGCCCGGGAGTCCAGGGCGCCGGTGGGCTCATCCGCCAGCACTAGCTGGGGCTTGGTGATCAGCGTGCGGGCCACAGCGGCACGCTGTTTCTGTCCGCCGGACACCTCATAGGGATACTTGGCCAGAAGATCGCTGATCCCCAGCTTTCTGGCAATGGGCTGCAGCTTTACCTGCATCTCGTCATAGGACTTCCCCGCCAGCACCAGCGGCAGAAAAATATTGTCCTGCAAGGAGAAGGTATCCAGCAGGTTGAAGTCCTGGAACACAAAGCCCATGTGGTCCCGGCGGAAAGCAGCGATCTCCGATTCGCGGATGGAGCTCAGCTCCCGGCCACCCAGCAGCACTTCACCTGAGGTCGGTCTGTCCAGCGCCGCCAGAATGTTCAGCAATGTGGTTTTGCCAGAGCCGGACTCACCCATGATGGCCACATATTCGCCTTCTTCCACAGCGAAGCTGACGTCGGAAAGCGCCTGCACTTTGTTGCCGCCAAAACGGGTGGTATAGATTTTCTTCACATGATTGACTTCTAAAATAGGCATTATACATTCCTCCTGTGTTTTAACAGGTTTTATTATAGAAGACCGGAAAAATGTATGCCTTAGGTCTGGCTTACATTTTTCCGGTCGTTTCTTACAAATCTGTAAGGCACCAGGTTTCAGCGCTCTTTTTTGACACGCCGAGACACTATTCCACTTCCAGCTTGTCACAGGAAAGGCACAGTCGCACAGCGGTGCCCTCCCGCAGCTTTGATTCGATGGAAATGCTGTGGCCCAGCTTGTTCATGATACGCCGGCAGAGATACAGGCCAATGCCCGTGGCCCGCTGTTGGGCTCGGCCGTTATAGCCGGTGAAACCCTTTTCAAAGACCCGGGGCAGATCCTCCGGTGCGATGCCGATGCCTGTATCCCGGATGCACAGAGTCTTTTCCGGTTCCAGCGTAATGGAAATGGTGCCGGAGCGTGTGTATTTCAACGCGTTGGTCAAAACCTGTTCGATGACGAACAGCAGCCATTTTTCATCCGTCAGCACCCGGCAGTTCAGCGGCTCGTACGCAAGCCGTATCTTGCGCCGGATAAACTGATTGGCGTATTTCCGAACCGCCTGGCGCACAATATCATCCAGATCATATTCCCGGATCACATAGTCGCTGGACTCGCTGTCCAGCCGCAGATAGCACAAAACCATCTCCACATACTGCTCGATCCGCTGCAGCTCATTTTGGAGTTCTCTGGCCTGGGGCAAATTCTCCTCCTGCAGCAAAAGGTGCATGGCCGCAATGGGTGTTTTGATCTGGTGCGCCCAGAGGGTGTAATACTCCACCAGGTCCGTATAGCGCCGCTCCTTCTCACGCTCCAGCTTCTGCCGGTCGCGGTATAGCTCCCACAAGGCATCCTGATAGTCGCTCTCCGTAAGAGAATCCGGTTTTGGCAGGCTGTCCAGTGTGACCGCCACTTCCCGGTAAAGCTGCTGCAGCCGCTGGTGCCTATGGTAAAAAAGGCGGAAATCCCAGATAAAAAACAGCAAGCCCAGAAAGGAACAGATCAGCGCGGCGTAGTACACCGCGCCGGCCGGAAGTCCATAAAGGGAAAATACGACGGTAAACACGGCGCTGAACAAAAGAAAGATCCCCGCAGCCCGCCAGTGGGCCTTGATGTATTCCCGCAACATCTTTGTCTCTTCCTTTCTTCCTTACTGCACAATGTAGCCCATGCCCTTTTTGGTCACGATGAAGTCCTCTAGCCCCAGGGCATCCAGCTTTTTGCGGAGCCTGGCAATGTTGACGGTGAGTGTGTTTTCATCCACAAAGCTGTCCGTTTCCCACAGCTTCTCCATCAGCGTGTCCCGGCTGATGACCTGTCCCTTGCTCTGCATCAGCGCCAGCAAAATGCGATAATCATTTTTGGTGAGTTCGATCCGTTCCTCCTCAAAGGTCAGGCTGGCGTCGGCCATGTTCAGCACCGCCCCCCGGTGCTCCAGCACACGGGTCTGGCCGCCAAAATCGTAGGTACGGCGCAAAATCGCCTGCACCTTCGCCATCAGTACGTTGAAATCAAAGGGTTTGGAGATAAAATCGTCGCCGCCCATGTTCATGGCCATGACGATATTCATGTTGTCCGACATGGAAGAGAGAAAGACCACCGGTACCTTGGATACCTTGCGTATTTCCCGGCACCAGTGATAGCCATCGTAAAAGGGCAGGGAAATATCCAGCAGCACCAGCTGTGGGTCAAAGGCGGCAAACTCGCCCAGCACATTCTGAAAATCATCCACACAGCGGGCTTCCAGCCCCCAGGCCGTCAGATGCTTCTGCACGGCTGTGGCAATGGTCAGATCATCCTCCACGATCAGGATCTTATGCATACGCTCTCTCCTTTTGTCACTGTAATGGACTTATTATACTGTTCTTTCCGCCTTATTGCAATTCCCCGGCGCAAAAAGACGCAAAAAGGAGACGTTCTGAAAAGAACATCTCCTTTTGGTCGATTCCGTGGCTTTATTCCGCTTCCATCAGCGCGTATTTTCTGGCATAAACGTTGTAGCGTTCCATAAACTCCGGGTTTCCGGTTTTGATCTCGGAGAGATACTTGTGCAGGTCCAGGCTTTCGTGAGTCGTCTCGATCACACAGCCGGCAATGTTGGAACAGTGATCCGCCACCCGTTCCAGATTGGTCAGCAGATCGGACCACACAAAGCCCGCTTCAATGGAGCAGCTTCCCTTTTGCAGCCGCAGGATATGCCGGGAGCGTAGCTGATCCTTCAGCGTATCCACCACCTGCTCCAAAGGCTCTACCAGTGCTGCGGTCTTTATATCGTCGTGCAAAAAGGCCGTCAGCGACAGATCCAGTATCTCCTCCACCGCCGCGGTGATCACGGACAACTCTCGCCATGCGGCATCGGAGAACTGAATGTTCTTCTCTCGGATCTCCTCGGCGGATTCCAGCACATTCACGCCATGGTCGGAGATCCGTTCCAGATCGCCGATCATGTGCAGCAGCTCGGCCGCTTCAGTGCTGTCTTTTTCCGTCATGTCATGAGCACTGAGTTTCACAAGATACGTACCCAGCAGATCCTCATACCGATCCGCGTCCTTTTCATACTGGCGGATCATCTCGGCATCCTGGGCATTATATACCCGCAGCTCTTTGAGGGCACTCTGGATCCCTTTGAAAGAAATGGAAGCCATGGACTCCGTCAGAACGCGGCAGCGCTCCACGGCGATAGTGGGCGTGGCCATGAGACGCTCGTCCAGCATGGGGATCGTTTCCGCTTCCTTGCCGTCCGGCACGATCAAACGGGAGAGCTTCTCCAGCTGGGAGCTCATGGGCAGCAGCAGCGCGGTGCAAAGCAGGTTGAATGTGCTGTGGACGGCGGCGATGCCCACCTGGCTGATGGTCTCATGAACAAAAGCAAATTTAAAGATGGCGTTGGCCACGCAAAACAGCGTCAGGCACACCAGCGTGCCGACGACGTTGAAGCTCAAGTGCACCACAGCGGCACGCTTGGCATTTTTGTTGGTTCCCACACAAGACAGCAGCGCCGTTACGCAGGTGCCGATGTTCTGTCCCATGATAATGGGAATGGCACTGCCGAAGGTGACCTGTCCGGTGGTGACCACTGCCTGCAAAATACCCACAGAAGCAGAGGAGGACTGGATAATGGCCGTCAAAATAGCGCCCGCCAGCACACCAAGAATGGGGTTGGAGAACAGCAGCAGCAGATTCTGAAACTCTGGCACGTCCCGCAGGCCCGACACAGCCGCCGACATGGAATCCATACCGAACATCAGCAGAGAAAAGCCCAGAAGGATCAAGCCCGTGTCCTTGCGTTTGCTGTTTTTGCTCATCATATAGAAGATGATGCCGACCAGCGCCAGAATAGGCGTAAAGGAAGAGGGCTTGAGCATCTGCACCCACAGGTTTTGGCTGGAAATGCCTGTCATACTCAAGATCCATGCGGTGGCGGTGGTGCCGATGTTGGCGCCCATAATCACGTTGATCGCCTGCCGCAGCGTCATCAGTCCCGAGTTGACAAAACCCACCACCATCACGGTGGTGGCAGAGGAGGACTGGATCACCGCCGTCACGGCAAGGCCCGTCAAAAGGCCCTTCATTTTGCCGGTGGTCAGCCGGCTGAGGATGGTTTTAAGGCCGCTACCGGCTCTTTTTTCAAGGCCGGTCCCCATCAGGCTCATGCCAAACAAAAATAGGCACAGGCCTCCTAAAAGTGATAAACCGTCAAAAATCGTCATCTCTTCTTCCTCACTTGTCAAACAGATCCGAGTGGATCACATAATCAGCGGTAGCCCGGTTGTTGGCAATGGGAATATCACACACCTGCGCGATGCGAAGCAGCGCCTTGACGTCCGGATCGTGGGGCTGCGCCGTCAGCGGATCGGAGAAAAAGATCACAATGTCGACCTCTCCTTCCGTGATCTTGGCGCCGATTTGAAGATCGCCGCCCAAGGGGCCGCTTTTATAGCCCTTCACCGGCAACCCAGTAGCTTCCTGCACCAGTTTGGAGGTGGTTCCCGTTCCGCAGAGGAAATGACGGGACAGCGCCTCCCTGTTTTCCAGACACCATTCAATGAGTTTTGGCTTCATATTATCGTGCGCGATCAAGGCAATTCGTTTTCTGTCTTCCACGGTTTCCTCATCTCCCTTCTTTAACATCCTGATCTTACTATCTTGACCTTAAATCCAAAATCAAATTAATGTTAAATCCGTGTAAAATGAGGAAGATTTGTCAATTTTTAGCCGAAACGTCCGGAGACATAGTCAGCTGTCTTCTGGTGGGCGGGTTCACTGAAAATCTGATGAGTATCGCCGCATTCCACCAGCTCCCCCATCAGGAAAAAAGCGGTGCGGTCAGACACACGGGCGGCCTGCTGCATATTGTGCGTCACCATGACCACAGTGTAGCGATATTTCAGTTCTCCGATAAGCTCTTCGATCTTGGCTGTGGAAATGGGGTCCAGGGCGGAAGTGGATTCGTCCATCAGCAGGATCTCCGGCTCCACTGCCAGGGCTCTGGCGATACACAGCCGCTGCTGCTGACCGCCGGAAAGACGCAGTGCGCCCGTCTTCAGCCGATCTTTCACCTCATCCCAGATGGCCGCCGCGCGCAGGGATGTTTCCACGATCTCCTCCAGCTCCGTCCGGGAGCGGACGCCGTGCAGCCGGGGGCCGTACGCCACATTGTCGAAAATGCTCATGGGGAAGGGGTTTGCCTTTTGAAACACCATACCGATCTGCCGGCGCAGCGTGGTCACGTCCACCACGGGATCGTTGATGGGTTTGTTCTGATAGAGGATGGTCCCTTCGATCCGCACCCCCGGGATCAGATCATTCATGCGGTTGAGCGTACGCAAAAAAGTGGATTTGCCGCAGCCGGAGGGGCCGATGAGCGCCGTGACCTGTCGGGCCGGGATTTGCATATTGATATCTTTAAGCGCCTGATGATCTCCATACCAGAGATTCAGATTCTTGGTTTCCATGACTTGTTCCATGGGTATTACCTCTTACGTTTCAATTTTCTGCCAACCCAGTTGGCCGCCAGATTCAAAAGGAAGGTCAGCGCCAGCAATATTACGGCGATGGCAAAAGCCACGTCCGTTTCGCCCCTCTCGCTGGCGTAGACATACAGTGCCACTGTCAGCGTGGCGGAGGAGGATTGCAGCGCCGTGAGAAAGTCGTTGAACTCAAGGCCGAACCCGGCGGTGAAAAGCAGCGCCGCGGACTCCCCCACAATGCGACCCACAGCCAGAATGCAGCCGGTGACGATACCATCGATGGCATTGGGCACCACCACGGTGCGGATCATGTGCCATTTGCCGGAGCCAAGAGCCAGTGCTCCCTCCCGATAGGACTGAGGGACACTTTTCAAGCTCTCCTGTGTGGTACGGATCACGGTGGGCAGAATCATTACCGTCAGCGTCAGACCGCCGGCCAGCACCCCCTGCTTCCAGCCGAAGAGTTGGGTAAACACCAGCATTCCCACAAGGCCGAAGAGAATGGAGGGCAGACCCGTCAGTGTTTCAGCGGCAAACTCGATGATACGCACCAGTCGGCGGCTGCCGGCGTATTCCGTCAGATACACGGCAGCGCCCACGCCCAGCGGCAGCGCCGCCGCCATGGCGGTGAAAATAATATAGAGCGTGTTGACAAGGTTCGGCATGATGCCGATGGTCCCTTTGAGGTAACTGCTCTGGGAGCTGAGCATCTGCCAGGAGAGATAGCGGATGCCCCGCCACAAAATAAACCCGATGAGGCATGCCAGCAACAGCACCGTCAGCCCCGCGCACAGGTACATGACGCCCCGCAGCAGCCTATCGTGCCATTTTCGATTTTGTGACACGGGTCAGCCCCCCTTCCTTTTGACAACAGTGTTCAAAAAAGCGTTGATCAGCATGATGAAGAGAAACAGCACCAGGCCAATGGAATACAGCGCCTGGCGCTGGAGACTGCCATAGGCCGCGTAGGACATTTCCGAGGCGATGGCCGTTGTGAGAAAACGGACCGAGGAGAACAGGGACGGCATATTGGCCACATTGCCCGATACCATGATGATGGCCATGGCCTCGCCGATGGCCCGTCCAATGCCCAGCACCACGGAGGTGACGATACCGCTGCGGGCTGCCCGTACGGAGACCCGGAACCATGTCTCCATTTTTGTGGCACCCAGGGCCAGAGATCCTTCCTCATATTCCGGAGGCACCGCCCGCAGCGCCGTCTCCGAAACGCCGATGATAGAGGGCAGAATCATGATGGCCAGCACCAGAATGGCCGAGAACAAACAGGCGCCGGAGGACAGGTGAAACAGCTTCTGAATGCCCGGCACCAGCACGATCATTCCCACCAGACCGTAAACCACAGAGGGAATGCCCGCCAGCAGCTCCACAGCGGTGTGGATGACGGCCGCCGCGCCTCTGGGCGCCGCCTTGGACAAATACACGGCGGTGAAAATGCCCACCGGCACCCCCAGCAGCACCGCGCCTGCCGTCCCGTAAAAAGATGTCAGTATAAAGGGGAGAATGCCGAATTGCTGGGTCCCCGCCGACCAGACCGTGCCAAAGAGAAACTCTTTAAGGCCAATGGCTCGGATGGCCGGGATTCCCGACACGATCAGATAGGCGCTGATAAAGAGGACAAAGGCCACTGATACGATCCCGCACAAAAGAAAGATCAAGTGAACGCCCTGCTCTGCCGTTTGTTTGCTTCTCATGCCGATATGCCTCAAGCAATCGGTACGGCGCCGGCGCGGCGGATGAGGTCGCCGGCTTCTTTGGAGGTGGCGTAGTCCACAAAGGCCTGGGCGGCGGCGGAAAGTGTCACACCGTCCTTGGTCACCAGATTAAAAGGACGCTGAATGGCGTAGCTGCCGTTGAGAATTGTCTCCTCCTGGCAGGCCACGCCGTCCACGGTCAGCATCTTGATGCCCTGTTTGCCGGTGACGGAAGAGAAGGAGGCATACCCCACGGCGTTGGAGCTGTTCTTGACAGCCTCCAGCACCGCGCCGGTGGAGGTCAATTCCTGGGTCAGCACGCACGCGTCCTTGGTTCCGGTGGCGGATTCAAAGCCGTCCCGGGTGCCGGAGCTTGATTCCCGGCCGACGCAGGCAATGGTCAGATCCGCACCGCCCACGTCCTTCCAGTTGGTGATCTTGCCGGTAAAAATATCCTTGATCTGCTGCTGTGTCAAATTGTCCACCCTGCAGCCGGACCCCGCAATGACAGCGATGCCGTCCAGGGCGATGGTGGTGGCGGTAAGGCCTGTTTCCGAGTCCTTGAGCTTGCGGGAGGAAAGGCCGATGTCGCAGCTTCCGTTGGACACGGATTCAATGCCGGTACCGGAGCCGGTGGCGTCATAGGAAACGGTAACGCCGTTGTGGTCATTGGTAAACTGTTCTTTGAGCATACCAATGACATTTTCCATAGAGGTAGAACCATTGGTGGAAACACTGCCGGAGAGTGAGTCAGCGTTGTCAGTTGCGGCTTTCTTGCTGCCGCAGCCACCCAAGAGCCCTATTGCCAACACGAGCGATAGCAGCGTACAAACAATTCTTTTCACATTCATTTCCTCATTTCTTTTCATATTCATTTCCTTTTTTCTTTCGTATTTTTATATCTCTCAAGTACACTTTTATTAAACGATTCTTCCCTTAAATCCAAAACCCAAAACGCCTTAAATCCATGTAAATTTATTTTCCCTTTTTCTACATAAAAAAGCAGGAGCAGATGTCATTCCATCTGCTCCTGCCGGGGGATTCACTTGTCTCAGGGAAAGATCAGCGTGATAACAGTTCCCACGCCCGGCGTACTGTGCAGCTCAATGCGTGCGGCATGATACTGCGCGCCGTGCTTGACGATG
Organism: Oscillibacter sp.; assembly: GCA_034933545.1. Taxonomy (GTDB): domain Bacteria; phylum Bacillota; class Clostridia; order Oscillospirales; family Oscillospiraceae; genus Vescimonas. Next base: position 24,727 of record JAYFNH010000003.1, on the reverse strand, counting down.
GAAAGGCCCAGTCCGGTGCCGCCTACCGCCCGGCTATGGCTTTTGTCCACCCGGTAAAACCGCTCAAACACACGGTTTTGGGCGGCATACGGGATGCCAACGCCTGTGTCGGCCACAGACAGTCTTGTTTCGCTGGCCTGTAATTCCAGCGAAACCGTTACGCTGCCGCCCTCCCGGTTATATTTGATGGCATTGTCGCACAGGTTAAAGATCGTCTCCTGAAGGATCTGAGGAACCCCGTTGATGGACAGGTGCTCCCCTGCAAGGCGCAGTGACACCTGCTTTTTGTCGGCCTGGAGCTGCAAGCCCTGTAAGACGCTCCCACAAAGCGCGTACAGATCCACCCGCTCCTTCTCAAAGGGCTCCGCGGCCTCGTCCAGCCGGGAGAGGTTGATGATGTCGTTCACAAGGTCGATGAGGCGCAGCGTCTCCCGCCAAATATCACCCGAAAATTCAGGGATCTTCTCCGGCGGTACAAGACCCTCTTTCATCAGCTCCGCAAAGCCGGAGATGGACGTCAGCGGCGTTTTCAATTCATGGGACACATTGGCGGAAAACTCACGGCGCAGCGTCTCCCGCTGCTCCCGCTCCGTGACATCCAGCAGGATCACCACGGCGCCTGTCACCTGTCCCTCCGCCTGGACCGGACTGACGATCAGCTGCCAGGAAGCGCCGCCTTCTGTCAGCAATGCTTCCGCACGTTCTCCCGCCAAAGCACGATCCACCGCCTGGCAAAAAACAGCGTCACATTTGACTTCTTTGATGTTTTTGGCGTCCTGCACCCGCAGCAGCTGGTGGGCGCTGTGGTTGCCGGAGAGGATATTTTTTTTCTGATCCAGTAGCAGGAAGCCCTCGCCCATATTCTCCGTGATAGCGGAAAACTCCCGCTGGCGCAGGCTCAGTTCCTCCATCTGGCGGCAAATCGTGCGGTTTTGTTCCTGCAGGCGCAGCGCCAGCGGCTGCAATTCCGGATAGGCCGGACGAATTTCCGGCACGTCCAGATCCATGGTGTTAATGGGACGGGTGATCTGCCGGGCCAGACCATAGGCCAGAAAGCCCGACAAAACCACCACCAGCCCCACCGCCCAGGTGATGGGGCCCGCCATTCGCAGCAGCACAGCCCCCACCGTCCGCTGGGTGCAGGATATCCGCAGCACCGTTCCATCAGACAGCAGCTTGGCGTAATACAGCGTTTTCTGCATCATCGTATCAGAAAAATGCGTGCTTTGTCCGCTGCCCGTTTCCAGCGCCTCCCGAATCTCTTCCCTGTTCAGGTGGTTTTCCATGGTGGACGCCTGCGCCGCGCTGTCATAAAGCACACGGCCGTCCGCCGCCACCCAGGTCACCCGGTCCGGCGAGGAAAAATCCGAAAAATAGTTCTCTCCCAGCGCCGTCAGCCCCTGCGACACATAGGCCGCCTCGGCTGACAGGCTGTTGAATATCTGACGCTCGTAATACTGGTACAGCACCACAGAAAAAAGCGTGACACACAGCACCAGGATAGAAATGCCTGTCAAAAAAGTATAGCGAAATATCTTCCCTCTCATGGGGCGCCTCCGATTTTGTATCCAACGCCCCGCACCGTTTCAATATAGGCCCCCGCATCTCCCAGTTTGGACCGCAGCGTCCGGATATGGACATCCAGCGTCCGGTTTTCCCGGTCAATCTCCATACCCCAGACCTGATCCATCAGCGCGTTCCGGCTGAGCACCATCCCCTGGTTCTCCAGCAGCAGGCACAGGATCTGAAATTCTTTGTAGGTAAGCGTCACTTCCTCGCCATTCACCGATACCGTGTGGCGGGCGGGACATACATAAAGCTTCCCCACCTGGTATTCCCTGTTTTGCTCTTCCGGCACCGTCCTGCGCAGCACCGCCCGTACGCGGGCCATCAGTTCCATCATCCCAAAGGGCTTGGAAACGAAGTCGTCCGCCCCGTTGTCAAGACCGATCACCCTATCATACTCCGTATTTTTTGCCGTGAGCATCACCACAGGCAGCTTCCGTGTCTGCGGCGCCATACGCAGCTTCTTCAATACCGACAGACCGTCCTCCTCCGGCAGAGAAATATCCAGCAGTACCAGATCCGGCACTGTCTGCTGCATGGCTTTCCAAAAAACAGAGGGCGCCTCAAAGCCCCGCGCCTCAAAGCCCTGGCTCTCCAGGCCATAGATTACCAATTTGCGGATGCTGTCGTCGTCTTCGAGCAGATAGATCATGGTACTCCCCCATTCTCCGTTTTTTATCTTTATTATACCGTTTGCTTGTTAAATAGAAAAGCGCACAAGTGTAAAATCTATGTTAAATTAAAAAACTGCCTGTCCGCCGCTTTCCAGCGCAGAATTTAGGGGGATAAACGCCAGAAACCGGACCTGCCCGATCAGGGAGCGGCTCCGGTTTGTGTAATGGGTACCGACGGTAACACGGCCGGCGGGCTCGGTCTTATCAATGCTTACGCTGACAGAAATGGAGAATTTTTTGCCGTTCTTCTGGAAATAGAGGGTTTTATTCACGCAGGTCTCGCTCACGGTATAAGAATCCGCACAGGTCCCATTTTTGGTACCGCTGAGCGCGGCGTTGGTCACGGTAGCTGAAGCGCCGTAGGCATCATATCAATGGCTAAGATAGAGTCGCCGCTCACTGCTCCTTCGGTTTTCAGAGTCATTTTTTCGGCATAAGGGATCGCGTCCGCACCACCGAGCTGATAGATCGCCGCACCGGTGCTGCCCCCTATCATAATCCTATCTTCGGATTGGATGCGGTGCGGAGTGCACGTTTTGCGGGTAAACGGCAGACAAGAAAATCAGCGGGCTGTTGTGGGCGGTCCGCCGGACTTTTCGGTGGCTGCATCTTACGAATGCGCTGATAAAAAGGCAAAAAGAAAATGCGGGAAACACATTCCTGTGCTCTCACATTTTTCTTTGTCCCGCAACGCTCAAATGTTTTCAGTGCCTTTTTTTAAGCACACTCGGCCTTTTGCTCCGGCGTTTTTATGCTTCTCTTTTTTCAATGCCGGCAAATTTCAAAAAATCTTCCCGGCTCAGTGGCTTGGAATAGAAATACCCCTGCAAATAATCCACGCCCCAGCCGGTGACCATATGCACCTGGGCGGGCGTCTCCACTCCCTCGCAGACCACACGGATCTGATAGTCATGGAAGGGGGCGATCATTCCCTTGACCAGACCGCCGCGGACGGTATCCTCCGCCAGATTCAAAATGGACTTGTCCAGCTTCACCATGCTAAACGGTAGGGTAATGAGGTTGGTGATGCCGGAGTAGCCGGTGCCGTAATCGTCCAGGTGGAACGAAAATCCTCTTTCCCGCATCCGCTCCATTCTGGCCGCCAAAACGCCAATGGAGGAAATGGCGGCGGTCTCGGTGATCTCGAAGTCCATCAGTCCCTCTTCCAGCCGGGCCTGTTCGGCCTCCTCCACAATGGTGTCCATCACCGACTGCTGGGTGCACTCCATCGCCGACAGATTCACGGAGATATGGTCCAGACCCGCCTTGCGGATATCGTAATGCTTCAAAAGGTTCCATACGACGTTCCTTACCCTCACGCCCAGCTGCAAAATGAGACCGCTTTGCTCTGCCACGGGAATAAACTCCGCCGGTGAAACAGGCCCCAGATCGGGGTCCGTCATGCGGCAGAGCGCCTCAGCCGCGATCACACGTCCGGTACCGGTTTCCACGATGGGCTGGTACACCACCTCTACCCGGTTTTCCGCCAGCGCATTGGCGATGGCTTCGTGCACCCGCTCCCGACGGTAGTATTGCGTCTTAAACTGCTGATTCATCAAAATGGGATTCTGTGTGCCGGATTTTTGCGCCATGCGAAACGCGAATTCCAGCATCTCCGTGATCTCCAGCTGAGAAGAAAAATCCTCGCTGCGAAGCACCACGCGGTTCACGTCGAACACAGCTTCATAATCCCCGTCTTCCCAGACAGTGGGCACCAGAGCCGCCCGGGCCGCCGCTTCTTCCGGTGTGATCTTTCCATCCAGCAATACGCAGAACTCACCGCCGTAGACACGGGCCACCGTGCCGCCCACGATCTCTTTAAGCTCCTTGGCCACATAGCACAGCAGGCCGTCGCCATAGGTATCGCCATATACTTCGTTGATCCGCCGCAGACCGCTGACCTCATAGCCCAGGAGAAGGAACCGCTTCTTTTCCTCATACCGCGCCGCCATCAGTGTGTTCAGCGCCACATTGTTATATACCTGCGTCAGTGGGTCTGTCACCTCGCCGGAGGAGTGGATGGCAATATACATCACCAGCAAAGACATGGCCGCCGCCAGGTCTACCAGCAGATACTGCGGATTGAAATACTGCAGGCAGACGGCCGTCAGCTGCAAAACGACAAACGAAGCGGCTGCCGCTTTCTTGCGCCGCGTCAAATATTTTTTCGTGGTAAGCAGGGCCGCCAGCGTCAGAAGAATGTAGAACAGGGCTCCGATATAAAGAGCGGCAAAGTATGGGCCCTGATAGTAGGATCTGTCTTCTACACGGAAGATCCAGCTGGTGAGCGGCGATGTAAAAAGAAGCAGCATTTCCACCCCGTAGGGGATTAGTGCAAGCGCCTCCTGCCACCTTTTAAGATATCGCCCTGTCAGAAGCGTCACATACGCAAACATCAGCGGCGGCAATGTGTGAAGGGCCCACAGATACAGCAGATGGCTGACGCCTACGATCCCATTGGGCGCATACCCATCCAGCAGGAACATAAGCAGATTCAAGCTGCACTCCAGCAACACCAGACATCCCCCAACGCCATACATTCTGTTTTGTCTGTCGTTGAGCCGTGGGTTGCTGAAAAAGTAGCCCATGGTGACGGCTGCGATCAAAACGGCGCAGACGTTATATTCTCTCACATACTGCATAGTGTCCTCCTGTTGGGTCTTTCGTGGATGCTGTACTTTGGAGCTCCCTTTTTATATCGGCCGCTTTCCCCAAATAATAATCCGTCTTCCCTTCCCGGCACGGAAGGCTTCAGTCCAGATAGATGGCCGCCGTCTTCTCCAGCATTTCAAAAGAAACGGGTTTTGACAGGTGGTGATTCATGCCGCAGGAAAGCGACGCCTCCACATCGTCGGAAAAAGCGTCTGCCGACATGGCAATGATGGGGATCGTCGCCGCGTCGCTGCGATCCATGGATCGAATCCGGCGGGCCGCTTCGTGGCCGTCCATCCGCGGCATTCGAATATCCATCAGGATTAAATCGTAGTGGCCCGGTTCGTGGCTTTCAAACAGCTCCACGCAGGCCTGCCCGTCCCCTGCCACCTCGGCTGTGCCGCCGTGCATGCCGATCATCAGACACACCACTTCCGCATTGACAGCAATGTCTTCCGCCACCAGCACCCGTCGGCCGGCAAAAACGCTGTGCTGCTTTGCCATGAGGCTGCTTTTCCGCGGCGCTTCTTTTGCCAGTGTCAGCGGAATTTCCACTGTGATCGCAGTGCCCCGGTTCAAACCGCTTTCCACTTCAATGGTGCCGTGCATCAAGTCCACAATGGACTTGGTAATGGACATTCCCAGTCCCGTCCCCACATACGTTTCATGCGCCTGTCGGCGTTCCTGGGCAAAAGGCTCAAACAGATGGGGCAGAAATGTGGGGTCCATCCCCTGCCCCGTATCCCGGCAGACAAAGCGATAGCTCGCCGTTTCGCCGCGCATTTCCCCTTCTTCCACCCGCAGCGTCACAAAGCCGCCCGCGTCGGTGAATTTCACCGCGTTTCCAAGGATGTTCACCAGCACCTGGCTCAGACGCACCATATCACCCCGCAGCGCTTCATCCTTCACGCGCTCTTTTTCGATATGAAAAGAGATCTCTTTTGTCTGGGCTTGGGACGAAATAACGGAAGAGACCTCCTCCAGCATATCGCTGAGCAAAAAGCCGTTGTCCCCCAGTGTCATACGCCCGCTCTCGATCCGCGACATATCCAACACATCATTGATCAGCCCCACCAGATGCCGCGAGGAGAACATCACCTTCTTCAGGCAGTCCGACACCTTTTCCAGGCAGTCGCCCCCTTCTCCGCTTTGGGCAATATACGTCTGGGCGATCCCGGTCATGCCAATGATGGCATTCATGGGCGTGCGAATATCGTGAGACATATCTGATAAGAAGGCGGATTTTGCCTCGTTGGCGGCATTGGCCGCCTCCAGCGCCTGCTGGATGGATCTTTGATAGGCCTGCTCCTGCTCCCGCTGGCGTATCTCCTGGGTCACATCCCGCACGGTGATGAGCACATAGGGCTTTCCCTGGATCATATCCACAAAAGTATCGCTGCGCATATTCCGCAAGGTTCCGTCATCCCAGCGGACAGGATATTCGATCACGTCGTTTTTTACGCCGCGGCTGATCTGCTCCTTGATCTGCCGGAGGCCTCCTTTCTCCAGCAGACGGCTGCGGTAAGGCTCCTGCACACGGGCACAGATCCTTTCGATCATGCGGCTGTAACAGCCGGTGGCGTTGTGCAGCGCATCGTTCTGGAAAGACAGCAGACGACATTCGTCTTCTTCCACATCCAGAAAAATTTCCATACGGTACAGCTGTTGTCCGATATGCAGCATCTGTTCGTTGAGCAGCATCATTTGCTGGCGGGCCCGTTCCTGTTCATCGGCCCTTTCAAAGATCCAGATGGTCTGCGGATCCTCCCGCGCCTGCTTATAAAGCGTCAGCGCAAACCAGCTGCCGTCTTTTTTCCGATACACATATTTATGCTTGCTGTTGGGCTTGAGTCCTGCCCGAAAATCCTTCATCGCCTGCAACAGGCTCTCCCGATATGCGGGAGATACCAGCTCCCGCGCGTAGACCTCCATGGTCTGATAACAGCTCTCCAGATAGGGGTGGAGCAGCTTTTGCAGCGGCTCCGACATCTTGATGGGCCGGGTCCGGCCACTGCGTTCATCCACCATATAATAGGCGATGTAATATTCTGACAAGGCCTCCAGCACATTGCCCAAATCCCGTTTCTGCTGCAAAAGCTGAATGTTCTCCTCCAGCTGCCGCCGGCGGATCATCTCTGCCGAAATATCCAGCCCGTAGATAATGCTGTAAAGCCGGTCATTTTCCCGATAGGGCACAAACACCATTCTAATCCAGGGGCCTCTGGAAAGCTGAAACTGAAACTCCTTATTCTCTCTTTTTTCAAACAGGCCCCTTTTCAGCGTTTTCAGATCAAGAAACGCCAAGCAGCGCTGCACATCCTCCGGCGCCATCGCGCCGTTCAATCGCTGGGCCAGCTGCTCTGTAAGGCACACGCCACCCGGCTTGATGCCAAAAATATCACTTTGTCCCCGGTTCTCACATATCCCCGTTTCCAGATCCAGCAGGGCGATCCCGGTAAATTCTCCGCTGAGCTGACGAAGGATCTCCTTGTTCCGGCGGCTTTGCAGCTCCTGCCGCATTTCCTCCGTCACATCCTTCTCCGCCACGATCAGATAGGGGATCTGACTGCCGGGAATCAGATAGGGAATAAAAAACGCACGGTGATAGATATCACCGCCCAGGCAGAAGGTCTTTTCACTTTGCAGGCCCTGGTCGTAAATATGGCGGCGGAGCCACGACAGATCCACCACTTTTTCGTGGCCGCTCAGCACCTGCACCCGTCGCAGCGCCGCGTTATACAGCATGGAATAATTGGGATAGCGCCGGCAGGCGGCCAGCACCTCCTCCGAAGTGCGAAAGATCTCATAGGAATCATCTGTCAGATTCACCAGATAAACAGCATCAAAGGCATCGTTCAAAAAACGCTGCACCACTTTTTCCTTGATCTGCCGCTGCTCTTGTTCCTTCTCCTCCGTAATGTCCGCGTAGCCATACACAGCGGCAAACGGCGCTGCCTGTTCATTCCGGATCACGGTGACATTCAGGCGCTCCCAGCGGTCTTTTCCATTGCGGCGGATGGTATATTCGTACTCAAGGTTCTGCGTGCCGTTCTCCGCCAGACGCAGAATGTACTGCGGCGAATGGAGTTCCAGCAGATGTTTTTGGTACTCTTCGGCCACAAAGGCCTTCACCGTTCTGGAGGTGAGCTGCGCGATTTTCTGCCGGTCAGCCTGTACCAGCTCCCCCTCTTTCAGATTGGCCCGGTACATAATTTCCGTCTTCAGATCCAGATAGGTAACGCTGTCATACTTGGCGCACAGCGCCGCCGCGATATTTTGCAGGTTCTCTCTTTTCTGCTTCTTCTGCACGGCTTCTTCAATATCCAGCACATTGATCAGCAGCAGACGGCCATGGCTGGAAAGGATCGCCTGTATGTGCCACTTCGTCCACCGAAGGCCGGTGTGCGTGCGACAGCGAAGGCGGAACACATATTCGTTATGGACGGCCAGCGCTTCTTTCACAGCTTCTTCCGCGATCCTGCCAAGGAAATAACCGCGATCCTGCTGGGAAACAAAATGGGCGCAAAAACGTTCGACCGCCGCGTCTTTGTTCATTTCCTCTTCAAGCCAAAGCTCCGACATCCGCTTGATAAAGCGCAGGCGGCCGCTGTTTCTGTCGAAAACGCCGATGGTGGCGGCCTCTTTATAGCAGGAGGCCGCCACCTCTTCGTCAATTTGCTTCTCTTCCAGATAAATCCGCTGCGCTCGCTCCTTCTCCTGTTGTGCCGTGAGCCGGATCTGCTCGCGATAATAGGCACGGTTGCTGTAACAAAGAGAAAATGTCACCGCCGCGGCGCGCAGATACGCCGCGTCCCGATTCCCCTCCGCCGGATTGTCAAATCCCAAAAAGCCCATCAGAGAGCCATTTTGCTGAAGGACGGGCACCAGGATCACGCTCTTTACGTCGTCGTTTTTCAGAAGCTCCGCGCCCAGAGAACTGGGGGCATAGATCCCATTCGTGTAAGTGAAGTTGATCGGCTCTCCCGCCTCCAGCGTCTGGTGCCAGTCCGGGAAATACACCTCCATGTCAAATTCGTAAACGCCCTTCATACCGGGAGCAATTCCCTGGGCACACCACTCAAATTCATAATAGTAACGTGTGCCAGCCCTGCGGCCGCACAGATAAACCCGGTCGGCTTCTTCACTTTCTCCCAGCAGCTCCAGCGCTCTGAGAAAGCTGTCCTCGCTTTGATGGGCGTCGAACAAAATGGTCTGGATCTGTATCAGTTTTTCATAGAAGCCGCCAGGTGACAGTTTACCCGCACCCGGCCCAAAGGGATGTTCTTTCATTGTGTTCTCTTTCCCTTACTACCGGGGCAGCAAGTCTTCCATACAGGTCAGCATCATTTCGGGCCGCACCGGTTTGTGAATAAAGCGACTTATGCCGCAGTCCCGCGCCATTTCGCCGCTCTCCTGTTCGGAGTTGGCCGTCACCGCTACGATTGGGATGGTCTTTACGTCGTGACGCTGCATCAGACGGATGCGTTTTACCGCCGTATATCCATCCGTATCCGGCATATTGATGTCGGTGAAGATCATGTCAAAATACCCTTCCTGCGCCGCAGCCACCATGCGGATGGCGGCAAGGACGCTGTCTGCCGGAATGGCCGTGGCCCCCAAATTCTGCACCATGTGGCATAGAATCTCACGGTTCACGTCCACATCATCCACCACCAGAACACGGAGGTTGGCAAAGTTCAGCGCGTGCTGCAGCCAGAGCCGCTCTTCAACGCTGCGTCTTGTCCTCTGCCGGGCCAGTTTTTCAAACCCCTCTCTCTTCTCCTGAAAGCACAGGATGATCTTGGGGTTAAAAATGCCGCATTTCCCCGTGCAGATCATTTCAAACGCTTCATTAAGCGAATAAGCGTCTTTATAGATTTGCTTATTGATCAGCGCGTCATATACGTCCGCCAGAGAAGCGATCTGCGCTGAAATGGGAATATCATCCCCCGCAAGGCCGTCCGGATAGCCGCCGCCGTCATACCGCTCATGGTGGTAACGGGTAATGTCATAGCAATACGCTGTGTATTCCGCGTCCTGGATACCGGAAATGCGGCGAATGATCTCGCTGCCGCGGATGGAGTGCTTTTTCATCAGCTCAAATTCTTCTTGCGTCAGGCGGCCCGGCTTGAGTAAGATATGGTCGGGAATTGCGATCTTGCCAATGTCGTGCAGCGCCGAGGCAGATACAATGTGGTTGATCTTATCCGGCGTCAGATCATACTCCGGATATTTCTGCATCACCGTTTCCGCCAGAAGCCTTGTGTAGCCCTTGATCCGCTTGATATGTTCGCCGGATTCCATATCACGGTACTCCACAATGGCAGCCAGCGCGTCCATCAGCTCTTCGTTTACATTGTGACTCATCTGCAAACGGTTGTAGTCCTGTTCCGTATCCTGCCACTTTTTCTCTGTTTCCAGAACAGCCGCCGTCTCTTTCACATTGCGGTCGATGAGATAGGCGTGGCGGTGTCCGTTAGCATAGGTGAAGAAAATCAGCGTTTCCATCAGCACCCACTGGTTGTCACGGCGGATCCTGTATCGCTCACTGACCCGCTTTTGTCCCGACTGGAAGCAGGTCCGCAGCATATCCACATTTTCCAGAGCAAAGACACCTGCCCTGTCATCGGGGTGTACTGACTCCTGCAAATAGCGGTTTACTTCGTCGGCAAACTCCATACCCTCGTCCGCTGTCAGCTGCCGCTGCGTGTTGTAACGATAGGCTTTGTAGTGACAGGTATCCAGATCCAGGTCGATGATCACGTCCACAAAGGCGCAAAGGATGTCTCTGAAAATGGGATCTGCTTCCTCTGTGCAGATTTCCCTGGCAGGCTCCTCCTCCATACCGCCGCTGTGGCGGACACTTGTTTGCATGGTCAGGTCTGCCGCGCGCAGAAGAGGCGCCAGTTGACCGGCGATGTTTCGCAGCAGCGCGTCCATCTCCTCCAGCTGATATGTCATCAGAAGAAACTCATTTTGGCTGTACCAGCTGAAAACGCCGGCGTAGTTGTTCAGCCGGATATACTCGTTCAGCTTTTCCGTGATAGGGTGCAGCACCTGCTTTTCGATCTGTCTGCCCTCTGTGCCGCTGGAGAACGTGATAAGCCCCGCCGCCGCCCGGGAATGTTCCGAACTGACAAAGCTGGACCAGATCATATGAAAATGGCTGTACTTCACCCAAAGCTGCTGTTGTTCTTCCCGCCGTCCGGCCAACACGCGCTCCACATCGGAATAGGTACACTCCTCGCGCCCCTTTGCCTCTTCCTGCAGGTTATCCTGCGCTTCAAAGAGATGGCAGGCGGATCTGCCGTGATTTTTTACATACAGCATGGCATAATCTGCCAGATTGTAAAGTGTGGTCATCTCCGCCGCCTGCTGCGGATACATAGCGATGCCCACGGAGGACGACAGCACACGCGTCAAATCCGGGATCGTCAGATCCCGCTGCACGTTGTCAAGCAGCTTCCGCCCTTCTTCCAGCGCCAGACGCGGATTGTCCTGCCCCGGCACATACACGGCAAATTCGTCGCCGCTGAGATGCCCGATGATGGCATGATCCGTAAAATAATCGCTCAGGATCGAACCAAATTTTTTGATGACTGCATCGCCCGCCATGTGACCCAGCGAATCATTGACCGTTTTCATCCCGTCGATATCCAGCATATAGAAAGCGCCGCTGTCGTATTTTTCCATGGCAACTTTGACCGTGGCAAAAAAGGCCTTCTTGTTCAGAAGACCCGTCATATAGTCATAGTCGACCTGTTGACGAAACTGATTGATCTGCGCGCTTTGCTCCGAAAGCATGGCGGCAATCCGCACACGGCGGATCACCAAATTGCGGTCAAAGGGCTTTTGGATCACGTCGGAGGCACCCATGGAAAAGGCCTTGTCTCTCACCTTCCGGGATTCTTCGCCGGTGATAATGATGACCGATGTTCCCGTGAGAAAGCCGTGTTTTTTCATGTATGCCAGCACGTCAAAGCCGTTTTTTTCCGGCATATGGATACCCAGCAGCAGGCAGGAAAAATGTTCCTGCTCCATCATGTCGATGGCCTGCTGCCCGTTTTCCGCCTGACGGATTTCCCAATTTTCCATCTCCAGCATGGTCTGCAATATAGAGCGGCTGATATTGTCGTCATCCGCGATCAGAATTTTATTCGTTCGGCTCTCCTCCTTATGGTATGATACATGGCGCACGGGCTAACAGCCCCAAAATCATTGATGGCCGCAGGTACGCCGCTGAACGGATACATCGCAGTAATGCGTGAAAAATTGTTTTTTCGCCGTTTTATGTCTCAATATTCGTTGTTTTTTCTTATTCTACCATATCATTCAGCCCCATACAACAACTGTTCCTAATTCCTCTGCCTCTTTGTCGTCAAAATTCGGCGAAAATATAATGCCTGTGATGGAAAAATGTCTCCGGCAGAGCATTGTCGGAGACATTTTTTATCATATTTACTCTTTCAGGACAGCGTTCGGACCAGATCCATGAAATAATCATATTTTTCTCTGAGTGCCGCATAGTTTTTGTCCACATCTGCCAAACCGCCATGGCGGCTTTCTTCCACCAAGAGGGTGTTCTGCTCCGTCAGCGGTGTCAGCCCCAGGTTGGCAAACATCCCCTTCAAGGCATGGCTTGCTTCAAACACTTCCCGGGGATCCCGGTTTTTCACCGCCAGGCAAAGACGCTCCATTTGTTTGTCACCGGCCAGCATTTTCAGCATCTTGACATAAAAGTCTTCCATATCCATGCAGATCGTCAAGGCGCTGTTTACATCACAGCCCTCTTGTCTCAAACGCTTGATTAGTTGGTTCATGCTGTCCTCGTCCCTCCCCGCCGGGCATCCGAAGGTCCGCAGCTGTTCATCGGTGCCGCAGCGCACAATATTGATATTTTGATCGTACCACTTTTTCTCTCATTTTTCAAGAAGAACCTGCTATTTTGACATTATTTTGACAGCAAATGTGTTTCTGTCAGCAGCTTCAGGCTTGCCAGCAGGCTGCCCATCCCGTTTTGTCCCAGATACAGCCCGGCTTCCCGGCGCCGTGACGCTCTTGCAAGGGCCCGGATGTTCATAGCGGCGCGACTTGGCAGAATGATGACAAGCGGTTTGGCGCACAGCCAGCCCAGAAGGCCGCCCGCGGTATTGAGCAGCAGGTCGTCCACATCGAAGATGCGGTAGCCTCGTGTATAGAGGAAGTAAAGTCCCGTCAGCTGTGTCAGCTCAAAGAAAAGGCTGAGCAAAAAGCTGAAGAGCACCGTCTTTTTCTCACTCGCTCCCCAGTACCAGCGTAAAAAAGCGCCAAAGGGCAGCACCAGCAAAATATTATAAACAGGCACCAGCATGGTGGGGTCGGTAAGGCCAGCCAGCCATGTCTGCATCTGGGAGATCCGAAACGGCGTTTTGGTGACGAGGTCATAGAGAAAGCGGAACGGCACAAGCTGTGTTTCCCCCTTCGTCATGGCTGCCACCGCTGTGGGATCCGGCAGGGGCAAAATCACCAGGCAGTAGGCGCAAACCAAGTAAAACAAGAATATGTAAAGCGCTGTTGCCTTACTAATGGAAAAGGAGCCGTACCGGTGGTACTGCACCCATATAAAAGGCCCGCTGCACAGCAGCGCCACAAACGGATACACCAAAAGAGCTGTTTTCAAAGGTTCTATGTAATCTGACATCGTGATCCAACCTTTCCGGCGACGGGGAGCACCGCATTTGTCCTGCATGTGTTTTCATGGTCTTATCATAGGACAAGTATCCGCCCGCTGCCTTAATTTACCCTTACAAAACAGAAAATCTCGCTTACATTTTTGTAAGCGAGGCGAAAGGTTTCTTTTCGGACATAAAAAAGCCGCACGGCTCCCCTTTTCGGAAAGAACCGCGCGGTTCAAAAACCATGTCATTTTGCAGGCCTGGGTCAGTCCTGATACGGATTTTTCCCACGGCGGAACCGTTCGATATCATAGATCAAACAGACGCCTGCCAAAACCGCTGTGACAACCAGTAAAGCAATGCTGTAAGCCCAATCCACCTTACGGAGCAAAGCCAAAACAGCCATCACTGTTCCGGAAATGCCGAACAGGATCTGCGCCCAGGACATCCACCTTCTTGCCTTTAACACAACAGCTCTTCCTTTCCCCGCAAATCGGACAAATGGCACTGGTTAATAGATGTTTACACTTTTATTAAACACCTTTTTTTAACCTTTGTAAATATTTTTCTGCAATTTATTTTCTTTTTCGACATCATGAACCGTCGCTCGTACCTTGCCATGTTAACGAAACGCTGCTGCTATTCAGCAGACTGTGTGCGGTATAATACCCGCCGCCGGTGCGGTACGTACCGGTGAACAGCAGGCCCGTGGCATCAAAGACTGACAGCCTGTATCTCTCGCTTTCGCTGTCATCATCCGCATCCGCCACCGCCAGCTTCCCTTGTCCAAAAGCAAATACCAGACTGTCGGACAGATCGGGGCTTCGGTAAACACTGGAAAAGGCCACCTCATAGCCGGTATCGGAAGGCGTCAGAAGCGTAAAACGGCCGTCGAAACACATGACCACAATCACATCATCCTGACAAAATATCTGAAACATATGATCTTGCCAGCCAAAATCCATCAGGTCGCACTTTTGCAGCAGTTCCCCCGAAGCAGCGTCCAGCACGGTCAGCCACAGGCGCTCGCTTTTACTGGTCACGATCAACAGGTGTTTGCCGTCAGGCGTAAGCCCCAGTTTTTCGATGGTCGCCTGAGACAGATCCACCGGATAGAAATTTCTGATGATCGTTCCCACCGCCTGTGGTCTTTCCTTGTTATAGTCAAAGCACCAAACGCCGTAGCCGCCGGGCGTCCCGCTGAAATCCAGCAAGCGCCCGTCCATGGTGGGACCCATGGTGAAATAGCAGCGGTCATCCGACACCACACTCTCCGATTGGATGCCGCTCTCCGACCGCGGCCCCGGCTCACTCACCGCACGGGCTTCGCACTTTGTCACCGTGCCGGCCGCGTTTTTCTGCAAGGTTACTTCGATCTGATGCCCCGCCGCCACCGGAATCTGAAAGTAACTCTGGATCAGTTTGTCCCAGTCGTTATTTTCCTGGATGGTATTACTCTGCATCAAGCTTCCACTAAGATACCAGCAGTTGGGAAGGCCCACTGACACCGTCAGCGGATAGGTGTCGTAATAATCCGCCAGGGTCACTGTTTCCGTATACGTTTTCCCCGCCGGCGCGCGCTGCGCCACATCCTGCAGCAGTTGATATACGCCGCTGTACTCTTTGGGCAATCTGTTTTGCGAGGTTATGTTATCCATACACATGCCATTATAAACGTAGGGATAAAACGGCCACGACTGCTCTGCGGTGTAATAAAAAGACGTTTTCGCCCCATCCTCCTGTCCTACCGGATAGACGCTGTCCCAGTGGAGGCGGCAATCGCTTTGGGTATGGAGCGTGACCTCCAGTCCCTCCACGGCGGATTTTCCCTCGGAGAGTGTCATTTCCGATATCTCTACACGGTTTCGGAGGGCATACGCCGTGTGCCAGCCCACCGCCAGCACGGCGATGGACAATATGGCCAAAATCCCGGTCAGCCAGAGCTTTCCTTTCATGGCTCCTCCTCTCCGGCAAGGTCCGCAACGGCGCGGCTCACCCGGTCGCCCCGGTAGCCGTAAGCCGACTTCACATAGTCCATCAGACCCACGCCCTGTTCCTCCAGTTCCATCACAGACGTGTCGCCGATGATGCGTCCCTCCCGCAGCAGCACGGCCCGGCTGATGAAATGCTCCACCTCCTCCATCAGATGGGTGGCCAGAATCACCGTTTCCGTGGGCTGCAAAATGCCTAGCAGGACTTTGTAAAAATCCTCCCGGTTGAACACGTCGCTGCCCGCAAAGGGTTCATCCATCCACATATAATTGGCCCCCTGGCTTAATGCCAGAAGCACTTCAAACTGGTTTTTCTGCCCTGTGGAAAAGCTGCGCAGCGGCTTGTTCAACGGCAAATGAAAAAAATCCATCAGGGCCGCAAACCGCCGGTCATCGAACGTGGAAAAGTGCGCGGCGTAAAAGGTGCGGTGTTCCTGCGGCGTCAGCTGGGGAAAAAAGGAATGCTCACAGGTGGCAAAGGACATACGGGTGATATTGCGGCAGGTGACAGGAGCGCCGTCCAGCAGAATACTGCCTTCAAAGCGGCGATAGCCCAACGCGCAGTGCATCAGGGTGGTCTTGCCCGCGCCGTTTTCCCCGAACAGCCCCACGATCTCTCCTGGGCCAATGGAGAGATTTACGTTGTCCAGTGCTTTTTTATCGCCGTAACTCTTGGTCAAATGAGAAATCTCGATCATCACAGCAGTCCCTCCATCCAAAGTTTTTGCCACTGTCTCGGCCGCAGACACACATCCGGCGTCACTGACTGATAGAGCCAGTAAAACAGCAGCACCAGCACCAGCGTCGCCGCAAGGCATACCGTCGCCTCCACCAGCGGCACCGCCAAGCAGCGGCGGGCCAGCTCGAAACGCTGGGGCAGACGCCGCATGAGGTAGACGCTCCGGCTGCCTTGATAGTGATACAGCCAGTGATACATCAGCAGTCCCAGCATCACCAGTGCGCCGCCCGCCAGCGACAGCGCGGGCATGGGGCGCAGCAGCTCGATAAAGTCCGGTATCTTCTCCCCATCAATCAATTCCTTGCGGCCGTTGACCATCCGATACAAATACTGACAGGCATTGCTGTACCGGAGCAGAAAGCCCACCCCCATCAGCAGCGGTATGCCTATACCGGAGAGCAGCCACCACCGCTCTCTGGCAGCTGAAATGCCAACCGGCACCCATTTTTCAAATTTCATTCGCGGACACCTCCCACAAGCGGTAAACCGCCGCTGCCGTCAAGACGGCCGCCCCGATCATCATCAAAATGTCCATGGTCATATTTCCTGCCGGCATGGGGAAAAGAAGGACCGCCGCCACCGCCAGCACCAAAAAGGCCGCGCTCCACTTTCCCTGCCGCAGACGGCGGCTGAAGCAGGCCCCCGTCATTCCCAGCGAGAGCAGCAGCACCGCGTTTCGCAGCAGCCGAACCGGCTCCGACAGCGGCAGCAGGCTGTGGGCAAAGCCATTTTTATAGAAGTAGGTAAACGCCTCCTGTTCGAAAAGCCCGGTGCCCTCCGTTTGCCGGGTCAGGTGCCAGAAAAGCAGCAAAAGCCCCAGTTGCGCGCCCCAGGCGATGAGCAGGCACACCGCATTGTAAATGCCCTGCCACAGCGTCACTGTCCGCTCCGTGACAGACAGTCGCTCCAGCGTATACCGCGTCTTGCTGCCAAGGGAGCCTGTCAGCGTCAAAACGGCGCACAAACCCACAAAGCCGATGCCGCAAACCAAGGGCATCTTGCCCTCGGTCAAAAAGAGATATCGCTCTTCCGCCGCCGTGGTGAAAAAGAGCGCTGCCTCCACGGCCGCCGTGGCCATTAGCAGCCCTATCACTGGCACAATGGTGCTTCCTGCCAGAAGTATTCCCACCGACAGATGTTTTCTCACTGTTCTTCCTCCTTCCACAGCCGTTCCACCAGCAAAAGTGCCTCCTCCCGGCTCATTCCCATGCGCTTCATGGCCGCCACAGCCGAAAGTGCCTCCCCTTCAAAGAGCTGGCGCCGGATGGCTTCCGTCCGTTCCGCATCCGCGCTGATATAGCTTTTCACCCCTGTCCGGGAGGTCACGATCCCCTCCTCTTCCAAAAAGTGATAGGCCTTTTGCACCGTGGCCGGGTTCACCCCCAGCAGCGCCGACAGCACCCGCCGGGAGGGCATTTCATCTCCGTCACCCATGACCCCCGCGGCAATTCCCTGTTTGATAAAGCGCAGGATCTGCCCATAAATGGGGCTTCCATCCTCCATGACAAAATTCTCGAAAGATACCACCGGCGTCTCACCTTCTTTCAAACGCAAAACCGTATCACTCAACTAACACAGTTCTTAACTGTATTATATGAGTGATACGGTTGTATGTCAACTGTTATTTTAGATTATTCGCCGGCTGCCACCTGATTGACAGAGACCGCCACGGTGTGAGCGATGGGCTGCCACTGGAATTTGCAGAAAATGGCGCACACAGCCACAGGCACGAAGGTCATCATAAACACCGGGAACGTGAAGAGGTACAGGATCTTCTGACGGGAGGTGGCGTTGATCTTTTTCCATTCCGTGATGGTGGTCAAAAGACCCACCAGGAACATGGAGGCGTACATCCACAAGATGGTGTTGAGCATCACCCAAAGCACGCCCGGCCACTCGCCGGAGAGAATGGTGGTGATCATGGCAAAGCCCATGATCAGCGCGGACGTACCGTAACCCCACAGAGACAGCGTGGCTGTCTCAAAGCTGGCGTAGCTGATGCGGCCGCCTTTGAAAAGGCCGCGGATCAGCTCTTTTGCATAGCGGATGGAGACCTGGATACCGCCCTGCACCCAGCGGGTGCGCTGACGCCAGGAGTTGCCGAAGGTGGTGGGCTGCTCGTCGTAAAGCATGGCGTCGGGGCAAAAACCGATGCGGACGCCGTGAGTGGCGCACCAGGTATCAAATTCGATATCCTCGGTGAGGGTGAAAAAGTTCCAGCCGTCGCAGGATTCCAGTGTCTTGCGGGTGAAGCCAAAGCCGGTGCCGCTGACAGCGCAGGTGGTACCCACCAGCATCCGGGACTGGTTGAGATGCACGGAATCGTGCAAAAACCAAAGGGCGTAACCGGCGGAGATCCAGTTGTCAGCGTAGTTTTTGGAGTTGCGGTAGCCGCAGAATGCCTCAAAGCCGTCGGAGCAGGTCTTGTTCATCTCCGTGATGTAATTGGAGCTGAGCAAATTGTCGGCGTCAAAGACCAGGAAAGCGTCATATGTATCCAGCTTTCCGTCCTTTTTCATGCGCCCCAGCAGATAGTTGAGGGCATAGCCCTTGCCCACCTGCATTTTGTTGAAACGCTGATACACGGTGGCGCCGTGCTGCGCGGCACGCTCCGCTGTTTTGTCCGTGCAGTTATCCGCCACCACATAGACGTCCACCAGCTCTTTGGGATAATCCTGCGCCTCAATACTATCCATCAGATAGGGTAGCACATTCTCCTCATTTCGGGCCGCTACCAGCACCGCGTAGCGGTGTTGGTTCGCGTCTTTATGCGCCTTTCGCTTGAGAAAGAATGGCACAAACAGATAAATGAACTGATACAGGTAGCAAATGCTCAACATGACGGACAAAATGATACTAATCAGTCTCAGTGCTTGAATGATTTCCATGACTCTCCTGCCTTCTACAAATAATTTGATACATCAGTAACCCTATAATACTGACCACTACCGTCACCGCAAACACGATGATGGCAAACCAATAATTTTTCATTCCCAGCGCATCGCCACCCACAGTGGACGTCACGATGGAGGGAATCCTTCCCAGCGAGCAGATCAGCAGCCACGCGGGCCACTTCATATCGGTCAGTCCCGCAAAGTAGCAGAGCAGATCCTTTGGCGTACCCGGCACCATAAAGATAAAGAGAAACCAGAAATTTCGTTTGGGGGAGCTTTGCAAAAACCGCAGTGACCGGATCTTTTCCCGGGGGAAAAAGATCTCCACCGCCCGCGTACCGAACCGGCGCACAAAGGCAAACACCAAAACGCTGCCCAACGTGGCACCCAGCATGCACAGCAGCGTCCCCTCCACGGAGCCAAAGGCGTATCCGCCTCCGATTTCCAGCGGTTCGCCGGGGATCACCGCCACAAATACCTGCAGCAGCACCATACCCACATAAGCGGCCCGGCCCCAGAGCCCATGGGCGCTGACCCAAACGCGGAACTCTTCCGGCTGCGACGCAAGGCGCATCATTGGTCGTCCCACAAACCAGACCACCAGTACGGTCAGCACCGCGAAGATCACGATGGCAGCCACCGCCGCTGTTTTCCTTTGCTGCTGTGTCAGTTCTTTTCTCATCTTTTTTTGCTTCATTGTATTACTTCTCGCTTTCCCTGCCGACATCTATATCATAAGGATTTGTAGATTAAGAAACAATCAGTCAAATTCATAAGACTTTCTTAAGATGCTTTTTGTCGGCAAAATGCGGCGGCAGGGTGGCTTCTCTTTTTCCCTTGAGCGGCGGAAAGGATCGCTCAAGTATGATTTGATTATACCGTCCTTCCGGTTTCCCCGCCTTAATAAGCCCTTACATTTTTTGGCGTGAATCTTACATTTCTGTAAGATTTGCAGCCGCCTACTTTTTACCTTTCATGCGGTTAAATGGGCTTGCCCTGGGTAAGCTGTGAACAAGATGTTAAATAAATATGGCGGCCCTTGCATTCCCAAATGTTACATGTTATAATCTACTAACATCCAAAAATAGCCAATTTAAAACGAAAGAATGGGGGACTATATGATGACGACTCAGTATAAGTGCAAGGTTTGCGGCATCATCTTTGAGGTGGAGGACGGTCAGGAGCCTGTCTGTCCCAAGTGCCACGCCAAAGGCGACAAACTGGAGAAGCTGGAAGGCAATCCGGTAAAAGCCGGCAAATACGCTGGTACTCAGACCGAGAAGAATCTGAAGGCCGCTTTCTCCGGCGAATCCGAAGCCCGCAACAAGTACACTTATTTTGCCAGCGTGGCCAAGAAGCAGGGCTTTGAGCAGATCGCCGCTTTGTTCCTGCACACCGCCGAAAACGAAAAGGAACACGCCAAGCTGTGGTTCAAGGAGCTCAACGGCATCGGTGATACCGCCGCAAATCTGGGCGCTGCCGCCGCAGGCGAAAACTATGAGTGGACCGATATGTATGCCGGCTTTGCCGATACCGCTGAAAAGGAAGGCTTCCCCGATCTGGCCGCCAAGTTCCGCGGTGTCGCCGCTATCGAAAAGACCCACGAAGAGCGGTATCGCGCCCTGCTGAAGAACGTGGAGACGGCGCAGGTCTTTGAAAAGAGTGAAGTAAAGGTTTGGGAATGCCGCAACTGCGGACACATTCTGGTCGGTACCAAGGCCCCTGATGTCTGCCCCGTATGCAATCATCCCCAGAGCTACTTCGAGCTTCACGCCGCCAACTATTGACCGTTCTCTTCTTTATGACGTCTTCCACCCCCTTTTTGGTACATGGAAACGCGAACATTTTCTAAATAAAAAACAGGGAAGGCTTTTGCCTTCCCTGTTTTTTACATCCAATGCTTCTTCTTAAAGAACCAGATACACACCAGTATCACCAGACTACACAATATTGCCACCGCGGGATAGCCGTATTCCCAGGACAGTTCTGTCATGCCGGTGAAGTTCATGCCGTACCAGCCGGTGATCAGCGTCAGCGGCAGGAAAATGGCCGACACCACGGTGAAAACCTTCATGATGTTGTTCAGACGCAGATCAATGGTGGTCTGATAGGCCTCCCATACCGCCGCCGATTCCTCACGCAGTGTGGCAATGTCGTTGAGCTGGCGTGTAGAGCGTTCGGAGAGCAGGCGCAAAAACCGTATATCGCTGCGCTCGAAAAGAACGCCGTTTTCCGCCGCCTCCAGCTTTTCCGCCAGCAAGATCACCGCATCGCAGAAAGTATGGCGCTTTAAAAGGTGGCGTTTGACCCGCATCAGGCGCTGGGTAAACTTGTCTTCGATCTTCTCGCTCATCACCATGTCGCCCAGTTCCTCGATCTGCCGCTCCACCGTCTCCAGCGCGGCGTCACACCGATCCAGCAGTGAGTTGAATAAGGCGTACAGCAGGCGGCCCATACTGGGGTTTACCAAAGAAACCGTCTGCAAAATTGCTTCAAAGCGCTCTCGCAGTTGGTTTCCCTTTCCTGTCGGTTCCACGATCATCAGCCGGTTTTTTCGCAGATACAGCGCCACGCTCCGCTCATTATTTTCCTCCTTGCCTTCCGGCAGGCGAAAGAAAATAAAGCTGTAACCCTCATAATTTTCCACCCGGGTGTGAAAATGATGTGTTTCTTCGTCATATCTCCCGACAGCGTCCTCTGGAAATCCCAGCGCCACACCGCTCTTCTTCCAATCCTCCGGCGTCATACAGCCCGCTGTCAATTCACTTTCATCCCACTGATCCATCTTAACGGCGTGTACGCCGTTTTTGAAAGAATAATACATACGATTTCCTCTTTCCGCGGATATTTTATCATAGGTTGATTATACCCCCAATCGCCGCCGCTGTGAAGCGGGTTTTTACGCGCTGAAATCATACAGGCACAAAATGCTTTCCCACCCATCAGAACAGTGAAATTTTCTAAAAAACAGAAAAACAGACCAGACAGACACGCCATCGCGTCTGTCTGGTCTGCTCTTGCCTTATCGGGACTCTTGTCGGGGACCGGGCCGAAACCGTTCTTCTTGTACCGTAATGGAAAGCGCTCCCGCTGAAAGCTCTGTCAGGCGCTCTTGCAGCGCCCCCTCTTGCTCTGATGGCAAAAGGGCCGAAATCCTCACATCGGCGGCATAGGCGATTTCTTCTATCCGACCCTGTGAAGCCTCGATCTCCAGCTTCATTCGCTCCAAAAGCGAGTAGGTACAGGGTACCTCCACCTTGGCCCACAGCCGCATCTCCGCCACGCCGGAGGCGTTGAGCGCATCTTTGGCGCCTTTGGCATAGGCCCGGGTCAGTCCGCCCGCTCCCAGCAAAATGCCGCCAAAGTACCGCGTTACCACGCAGCACACGTCCCAAACCTCTTCCCGGTCAAAGACGCCCAGCATGGGCTGTCCCGCCGACCCTTGTGGCTCCCCGTCGTCGGAGTAGCGCTGCACGCGGCCTTCCCGCAGCAGATAGCACCAGCAGTTGTGGCGGGCGTCGTGATAGCGGGCCTTCATCTCCCGGATCCGGGCCTGCGCTTCTTCTTCGGTGGTCACCGGCCAGACGTGGCTAATAAAGCGAGAGCGCTTTTCCGTAAACTCGCTCTCCGCCGCCTCATAGGGAACCAGAAAACGGCTCATAGCTCCCAGTCCTCTTTGGGCTCTTTCCAGTCCTCGATATACGCTTTCATCATGCCCAGTACCTTTGGCACGCACACCGCCGTCACGTCGATGGTCTCCCCATACTCCACTTTCTCCACCTTGGCGTCTTTGTAAAGCATGTCCAGCACTCCGGCCTTGTCATAGGACAGGTGGATCACCACCCGCTTCGTTCCCTTGTCCAGCTGCCGGTCAATGGCCGCCATCAGGCAATCCAGACCCTCCCCGGTTTTGGCCGACACAGCCACGGCATTTTCTCGGTGGGGATATTCTGCCCCAAAGGTAAGGTCTGACTTGTTGTATACATTGAGACACGGGATCTGGTCGGCACCCAGTTCGTGGATCAGATTTTCCACGATGCGGGCCTGATCTTGCCACTCGGGATTGGACACGTCGATGACGTGCAGTAGCATATCGGCGTATTCCAGTTCCTCCAGCGTGGCTTTGAATGCCTCCACCAGCTGGTGGGGCAGCTTGCGGATAAAGCCCACTGTGTCGGAGATCACCACGTCCAGCGTGTCGCTGACGGTCAAAAGGCGCGTGGTGGTATCCAGCGTATCGAAAAGGCGGTTGTTAGCCGGGATATCCGAGCCTGTCAGCGCGTTGAGCAGCGTGGATTTGCCCGCATTGGTATAGCCCACGATGGCCACCACGGGGATCTCATTTTTCATCCGACGCTCCCGCTGTGTGCCGCGGACACGGCGCACATTTTCCAGTTCTTCCTTGAGTTTGTCGATCTTGCGGTGGATGTGGCGGCGGTCCGTTTCCAGCTGCGTTTCGCCGGGGCCCTTGCTGCCAATGGGGCCTTTGCCGCTGGTACCGGCCTGCCGCTCCAAATGCGTCCACATACCCACAAGACGCGGCAGCAGATACTGGTACTGGGCCAGCTCCACCTGCAAACGTCCTTCTTTGGTGCGGGCACGCTGGGCAAAGATATCCAGGATCAGTCCGCTGCGGTCCAGCACCTGAACGCCGGTCATCTCCGTCAGCACCCGAATCTGAGAGGGCGAGAGGTTGTTGTCAAAGATCACCATGGTGGCGTTTTGCGCCTGTACCATTTCCCTGACCTCGGCCACTTTTCCCTCGCCGATAAAGGAATGAGCGTCGGGCTTGTCACGGTTTTGTAAAATGGAGCCTACCGCTTGCCCGCCGGCAGTCTCCACCAGCGCGGCCAGCTCCTCCATGCTTTTTTCATCGGCGTTATCCTGCCGCAAAATAGGGCAGCACAAACCCACCAACACCGCATAGTCGCGTTTTTTCTCTTCTTGTGCTTTCAGTTCCATAGGCTCCTTCTTAATCGGTGCCGCAGTACGGCGGCCCAATGCATCATATTGGATTCATGATTGGAAATTATTATAATGTATCTTCCCCAAAAAGTAAAACAAAACCCGCATCAAAACGATGCGGGTTTTGTAATAAGCAGCAAATTACTTGTCCAAACCAAACTTCTTGTTGAACTTCGCCACACGGCCGCCGGTATCCACCAGCTTCTGCTTGCCGGTGAAGAAGGGGTGACACTTAGAGCAGACTTCTACCCTGATATCCTTCTTGGTAGAACCTGTCTCAATTACATTACCGCAGGCGCATTTAATAGTAGTCTGCTGATAATTGGGATGGATTCCTTCCTTCATTGCTCTTGTTCACCTCTTTCTGGTGCAATAGTCCTCTTTTCACAAAGGCAAATGTAATGGTATCATACATACGAGAGAATTGCAAGTGTTATTTACAAAGTTATTTGAGGCTTCGGTAGAATGTGTGGGTAATAACTCAGCGTCCAGGAAGCCTTGGCTGAACCTCTGAGCAGGTCAGCATCACCATCGCAATCAGGCTGTCGGCGTTACGAAAACCAAAAGCGGTGCGGATGCCGAGCTTAATTTT
>JAYFNH010000002.1:0-11962 GCA_034933545.1 Oscillibacter sp. | reverse complement strand
CACTCACAGGCTAAAATAGGTCAAATGATATCTCTAAAATGGGCATCCGTTTTGACGGGCAAAATCAGTATTAAAAACCCTGAAAAAGCTTGATGTCCTGCGGTTTTATCCGCAGGACATCGTTGGTGAGTAATTTTTATGGTGCCGGTGGCGGGGGTCGAACCCGCACGGTGTCGCCACCACGGGATTTTGAGTCCCGCACGTCTGCCAATTCCATCACACCGGCCTGTCATGTAGCAATCATTATATCGTATCTGTTTTTCAAATTCAAGAATAATTTTTGGCTTTTTCACTTTTTCCAGGGAAAGGCCGCCTTTTCCCGCCAAAAGAGGACTACCCAAGAAAAGTTTTTTGTGGTATCATAAAATCGATAGATTATAACCGGGAGGATCAGACATGAAGCAGCCATTCCGTCAAATTGGGGTTGTGTGCGCGGCGCTGTGCGCGGCGCTTCTTTTAAGCGGCTGCCTTTTTGACTCTTCTGTGGAAGAACTTTACACACTGCCTCAGCTGCCCAGCGAGTATACGGAGCTGGAGGGGCAGATCAACAATATTTTATCCGCCGGTATGGAGTACGCGGCGCCCACCGGCGGTCGCAACATCCAGTCTGTGCAGATGGCGGATCTGGACAATGACGGCACGGAGGAGGCCATTGCCTTTTTTCGCAAACCCACGGACGAAAAGCCTTTGAAGGTATACATTTTCAAGGCGGAGGAGGACGGCTATCACCCCCTGTGCGTGATCGAAAGCAGCGGCACCGCCATCAACAGCATCTATTACCGCGACCTCAACGGCGACGGCCGCATGGAAGTGGTGGTGGGCTGGAAAATCAGCTCGGACGTGCAGTCGGTGGCCGTCTACAACGTGAGCTCGCAGCCGAAACAGCTGATGCGCAGCACTTACAGCCGCTACACCATGATGGACATTGACCAGGACAACGCCATGGAGCTGACGGTGTTCCGCACGGACAGCGAGGGCAGCAGCGTGGCGGAATGCTACGGCTGGAACCAGGACACCATTTCCATCAAATACAGCTGCAAGCTGTCGGTGACCATGGCGGAGCTCAGCAGCGGCAGCGTGGTTTCGGGCTATATCGACGAGGCCACCCGGGCGCTGTTCGTTACCGGCGTTTCCGATGCCAAGGAGGCCATTACGGACATTTTGGTCTACAAACCAGGCAGCGGCCTTGTGAATGTGGCGCTGGACAGCCGGACGGGGCTTTCCCGGGTGGTATACCGCGACCTGGCCATCAAGCCCCAGGATATCAACGGAGACGGCTTTATCGAGGTGCCGTGTCCCGGCCCTGTTGTGCGGGACACGGAGGACAGCGGCCGCCTTGTGATCTGGCAGGGATATGATACCTCCGGCGCATTCAAAGAGGTGGAGACCACCTATCACGACAAGATCTCCGGCTGGTATTTTGCGCTGCCCAACGACTGGAAAAACCGTTTCAGCGCCGTTCCCTCGGAAAGCGGCCCCAATGAAAACGCGGTGACGTTCTATGTGGACGGCAGCCCGGTGATGGCCATTTATACCATCACCGGCGAAAACCGGGAAAACCGTGCCGCCCGGGGCAACCGCGTGATCCTCAAGCGGCAGACGGCCGCTATCTACGCCGGGGAACTGCTTGGCGCCGGCAGCACCATGAGCGCTGCCACCATGAAACAAGGTTTTCATCTGATCGTCAGCGAATGGTCCACGGTGGAAAACTGAAAGGAGGCCCAACAATGAAAAAAGTATTGGTTCTGGAGGATGAATCCAGTATTCGCAGTTTTATTGTCATCAATCTGCGCCGCGCCGGCTATGACGTGGTGGAGGCGGAGTCCGGCGAAGAAGCGCTGGAAAAGCTAAAAGACCAGCCAGATGTGCGCGTGGCGCTGCTGGACATTATGCTCCCCGGTATCGACGGGTTTGAAGTCTGCCGCCGCATTCGGGTGACCAACTCCCATATTGGCATCATCATGCTCACGGCCCGCTCCCAGGAGATGGATAAGATCACGGGCCTTATGACGGGCGCGGACGACTATGTGACAAAGCCCTTCTCCCCCGCAGAGTTGACGGCCCGGGTGGATGCGCTGATGCGGCGCAGCGGCGGCGGAGAGGAACGCTCCGGCGAGATCCGGCAGGACCCTTTCCTGCTGAACACGCGCAACCGCACACTGGAGAAAAACGGCCAGCGGGTGAAGCTGACCCAGGTGGAGTACGCCATCATCAAGATGTTTATGGAAAACCCAGGGAAGGCCCTGTCACGGGAGGAAGTTTTGGATCTGGTCTGGGGCCGGGATTATTTTGGAGAACTGAAGATCGTGGACGTGAACATTCGCCGTCTGCGTTTGAAAATCGAGGACAACGCCACCAACCCCACCTATATCACCACGGTGTGGGGCTACGGCTACAAGTGGGGCTTTTGATGCATGAGTAAAGTCAGTAAAGAAGGCGCGCTGATGAAAGAAAAGCTGAAAGTGCGAGGCCTTCGGCAGCGGTGGATGGTCAACAGTATCGGCCCCATTCTGCTGTGTTTGATCCTCACCGCCGTGCTGATCTCGGCGGGTATCGCCAGCAGCTTTTACAACAGCGCCCAAAATACACTGGTGACCAAAGCGAAAACGGGCGCCGACTATTTCAATACCTATACCATGGGCAGTTACAGCGAGTATTTCCGCACGGCCACCCTTTACACGGAGACCTTTGAGGACAGCGACAAGATCGAGTTGCAATTCATCAACGGCTCCGGCAAGATTGAGGTGTCCACCCGCGGCCTGACGGCGGGCACATCTCCCGGCACGTCGGATATCTCCCACGCGCTGGAAAGCGGCGAAATGGGGATCTACAGCGGCAAGGACCCGGCCACGGGGCAGCAGATCCTGTCTGTGGCCAGCCCCTTGAAGTTCAACGGTTCTGTGGTGGGTGTCATGCGCTATGTCACGGCCACCCGCAACATTGACCGCCAGATCCTCTTCAGCGTGCTGGTCATCATCGGCATCAGCCTTTTGGTGGGCGTGCTGATCTTTGTATCCAATTTAATCTTCATCGGGAACGTGGTGGCGCCGGTGGCGGTGGTGACGGAGGCGGCCAAGCGCATTTCCAAAGGCAGCTACGGCGTCCAGATCGAAAACAAGTACAGCGACGAGATGGGCGAGCTGGTGGACAACATCAACAATATGTCCCTGAAAATCAGCCAGAGTGAAAAGATGCAGACAGAGTTCATCTCCTCTGTGTCCCATGAGCTTCGCACCCCGCTGACAGCCATCAACGGCTGGGGCGAGACCCTGGTCAGCGACGAAAGCGGGGATATCGCCCAGCTGCGCCGGGGCATCGGCATCATATTGAAGGAGTCCCGGCGCCTCACCAACATGGTGGAGGAGCTGCTGGAATTTTCCAAAATGCAGGACGGGCGCTTCACGCTGCAAGTGGAGGAGCTGGATTTGCAGGCGGAGTTTGAAGACGCCGTCTATACCTACCGGGAGCTGTTCCGGCAAGACGGCATTACATTGGAGTACGAGTGCTCCGAAGAAGCCATGGAGCCCATTCCCGGCGACCCGGAGCGGCTCAAGCAGGTATTCTGCAACGTGCTGGACAACGCCGCCAAGCACGGCGGCGCCGGCAAGCGCATCACCGCCACACTGACAGAAGAGGACGAATATCAGGTCATCCGCATCCGGGACTACGGCCCCGGCATCCCGGAAAGCGAACTGCCCTTTGTAAAGCAGAAATTTTATAAGGGTTCGTCCAAGGCCCGCGGCAGCGGCATCGGCCTTGCGGTGTGCGACGAGATCGTGCGCCTGCACAACGGCAACTTTACCATCGGCAACGCCGAGGGCGGCGGTACGGTGGTGACAATCTCTCTGCCCATAGGCAAATAATAATGGAACACTTGTTGCATTCCTGGTGAGAATGTGATATGCTCTTTTTTGAGGAAGGATTGAATCAATGGCACAAGAAGAAAAAAGATCCTGCAATTTTCGCACCTCCATTGGCGGACAGGCACTGATCGAAGGCATTTTGATGCGCGGTCCGGAGAAACAGGCCATCGTGGTTCGTTCGCCGGAGGGTCTGGTGACAAAGGTGGAGGAGCTGACGCTGATCCGGGACAAGTACCCCGTTTTGGGCTGGCCCATCATCCGGGGCGCTGTCACCTTTTTGGACTCTATCGTCAAGGGCGTCAAGGCGCTGATGTTTTCGGCGGATTATTTTCCCGATGATGAAGCGGCTCAGCCCTCCAAATTCGACCTGTGGGTGGAACGTCATTTTACGGCGGAAAAGGCCCAGAGTCTGGTTTTATGGCTGTCGGTGTTTTTGTCGCTGGGACTGACGCTGGTGCTGTTTGTGCTTTTGCCCACCTTTGTGGCGGGACTGGTGGATCCGTATATCAACAGCGTGGTGGTCCACAATCTGGTGGAGGGTGTTTTGAAGATCGCCATTTTTGTGGCGTATCTGGTGTTTTGCTCCAAACAAAAGGATATCAAGCGGGTGTTTTCCTACCACGGGGCGGAGCATAAGACCATCTTCTGCTATGAAGCGGGTCTGCCGCTGACAGTGGAAAATGCCCGGATCCAGCCCAAGCACCATCCCCGCTGCGGTACCAGCTTTTTGTTTGTGGTCATCATCGTCTCCATTCTCATCTCCAGCGTTGTGTTCAGCTTTGTGGACTGGCGGAACCTGTGGGTGCGGGTGGCGATGCATCTGCTGCTGCTGGTGCCGGTGGTGGGCATTACCTATGAGTTCAACCGCTATGTGGGGCGGCATGATAATCCGGTGACCAATTTTCTGGCGAGGCCCGGTATGTGGCTGCAAAATTTTACCACCAATGAGCCGGACGACTCTATGCTGGAGGTGGCCATCGAGGCGCTGACGCTGGTGCTGCCCGAGGAAAAGGGTAAGGACGCGTGGTGAGAGAGCATGGCCATTACATATAACAATCTCTATCTGGATATTCGCCAGATATTCAAAGAATTGGGGATGGAGGCCTCCACGCTTGAGGCCCGGGAGCTGGTGTGCTACGCCGCCGGAAAGACCCGCCAGCAGCTGATTCGGGACGGACATCTGTATGTGCCCGAGGAGGTGGAGCACCAGGCCCGGTCTCTGGTGCAGCGCCACCTGGCCGGAGAGCCGGTGGCCTATCTCATTGGCGAATGGGAGTTTTACGGTCTGCCGCTGGATATTTCCGAAAGCGTGCTGATCCCTCGCAGCGATACCGAGGTGCTGGTGGAACGGGCGCTGCCCGGTCTTCAGGCGCTGGAAAACTGCCGGATACTGGATCTTTGCGCCGGCAGCGGCTGCATTGGTCTGGCGCTGGCACACCATGTGCCCCAGGCGCGGGTGGTGCTGGGCGAACTGTCGGAGGGCGCGCTGCGCATCTGCCGCCAGAACATCCGGCGCAGCAATCTGGGCGGGCGCGTGTCGGCACTGCGGATCGACGCCCTGGAAAAGCCGGCCCGGTCGCTGGGAGAGTTTGACTGCATCGTTTGCAATCCCCCCTATATTCCCCACGACGACATTCCGGGACTGGACGTGTCTGTCCGGGACTATGAACCGCATATGGCACTGGACGGCGGCGCTGACGGTCTGGACTTTTACCGCTCGGTCTGTACCCAGTGGCGGGACGCGCTGGCCGAGAACGGCAGGCTGTTTTTTGAGGTGGGTATCGGTCAGGCCGACCGAGTGGAGCATCTGATGATGCACAGCGGCTTCGGTGATCTGGACGTGGTGTCCGATACCGCGGGGATTCCACGTGTGGTCTGCGGTCGTGTGTATCACGAGATTTAAAAGGCCGCCTTTTGGGACAGAACTTTTGGTATTATGTATCTGTGGCGGGACGCGGAGAGAAGCACCCGCGCCGATCGAATTGTATATGGTGGGCGTGAGGCCGCAAAGCCGCCGCCTGTATCAAAAGAGGAGGATCATTTTTATGGCAGTAAAAAAAGACAGCGTGCCCACCGCGGCTCCCGCTTCTGATAAAAAGCGGGCCATTGAAACGGCCATGCAGCAGATTGAAAAGATGTATGGCAAGGGCTCCATTATGCGCTATGGCGACGGGATGGAGGTCAACGTGGAGGCGATCCCCACGGGTTCCTTGTCGCTGGATCTGGCCCTGGGTGTGGGCGGTGTGCCCAAAGGGCGTATCATTGAGATCTATGGGCCCGAATCTTCCGGTAAGACCACGCTGGCGCTGCACATTCTGGCACAGGCCCAGAAGAAAGGCGGCGAAGTGGCGTTTGTGGACGCGGAGCACGCTCTGGAGCCGGCCTATGCCAGGGCCCTGGGCGTCAATATTGAGGACATGCTGATCTCCCAGCCGGATACCGGCGAGCAGGCGCTGGAGATCACCGAAGCGCTGGTGCGTTCCGGCGCCATCGACGTGGTGGTGGTGGACTCCGTGGCGGCGCTGGTGCCCCGGGCGGAGATCGAGGGCGAA
Organism: Oscillibacter sp.; assembly: GCA_034933545.1. Taxonomy (GTDB): domain Bacteria; phylum Bacillota; class Clostridia; order Oscillospirales; family Oscillospiraceae; genus Vescimonas. The sequence continues at coordinate 5,547 of JAYFNH010000002.1, read as the reverse complement.
ATGGGCGACAGCTTTGTGGGTCTGCAGGCCCGCCTTATGAGCCAGGCCCTCCGCAAGCTCACCGGTGCCATCAACAAGACCAACTGCATTGTCATCTTTATCAACCAGCTGCGTGAAAAAGTGGGCGTGATGTACGGTAACCCCGAAGTGACCACCGGCGGCCGGGCGCTGAAATTCTATGCCAGCGTCCGTATCGACGTGCGCCGCATTGAAACACTGAAAAACGGCAGCGAGATGATCGGCAACCGCACTCGCGCCAAGGTGGTGAAGAACAAGGTGGCGCCCCCCTTCCGGGAGGCGGAGTTCGACATCATGTACGGCGAGGGCATCTCCCGGGAAGGCGAGCTGCTGGACCTGGCGGTGAAGCTGGATCTGGTGCAGAAGAGCGGCTCTTGGTTCAACATGGGCGAAGTGCGCCTGGGCCAGGGTCGTGACGCGGCCAAGCAGTATTTTAAGGATCATCCGGAAGAGGCGGACAAGCTGGACGAGGATGTGCGCCGGGATTTCCACAAGCTGATGAGCAACCAGTCCAAGATCGCCGCCCGCGCCGCGGGCCGCGCGGTGGATGTGTCGGCCGATGACTTCAACGACAGCGATGAAGATTGAGAAAATCGAACCGTCAAAGCATAAGCAGGGGCGCGTGCTGGTGTTTCTGGAGGAGGGTACCCTCCTCCGGATCACCGAGCAGGAGCTCCTGCGTTTTGATTTGCGCCCGGGTATGGACTTATCCGCGGCAGATGTGGTACAATTAAAAAAATTCGGCGGCGCGTCGGAAGCCCGGGCCAAAGGGGCGGAGATGATCGGCCGCCAGATGCTCTCCAAGAAGGAACTCACCGGCCGCCTGGTGAAAAAAGGGGCGGAGGAGAAGGATGCCCGGGACGCTGCCGACTGGCTGGAGGATCTGGGTGCCGTGAACGATGCCGCCTATGCCGCGGCGCTGGCCCGCCGCTGTGCCGCCGGTGGGTACGGCAGGCTGCGCTTGCGGGAAGAGCTGCGCCGCCGGGGCGTACCGGAGGCGCTGTGGGACCAGGCTTTTGCCCTCTTGCCGCCGGCGGAGGAAGCTGTGGCGGTTCTTGTGGCGAAGAAGTACCGGGGCGGCAGCGACCCAAAAGCCGTGAAACGGCTGAGCGAGAGTTTAATGCGCCGGGGCTTTACCTGGCAGGAGATTCGCCCGGTGCTGCGGCGCCTGACGGATGAAATTGACGAAACATAAGGAGAACGGATACGGTGGGAACAACAGTTGCGTTTATATCCCTTGGCTGCGCCAAGAATCTGGTGAATACGGAGCAGATGATGGCCCTGTGCCGTCAGGCGGGATTTGCTGTGGGGGAGGAGCCGGACAGCTCTGACGTGACGGTCATCAACACCTGCGGCTTTATCGACTCCGCCAAACAGGAGGCCATCGACACCATTTTGTCGGTGGCGGAGCAGAAGGCGGCCGGCCGGGTGAAGAAAATTTTGGTGACGGGGTGCCTTTCTCAGCGCTATCAAAAGGAAATTTTGAGGGAACTGCCGGAGGTGGACGGCATTCTCGGGACCGGCAGCTACGGGAAGATCGTGGAGGCGGTGCAGGAGGTGCTCTCCGGCGGCAGCCCCTTCTACTTTGACAGCATCCATGCCGATATCGACGAGTTTGACCGGGTGCTGACCACGCCCCGGTATTATGCCTATCTCCGCATCGCGGAGGGCTGCGACAATCACTGTGCCTATTGCGTCATTCCCTCCCTTCGGGGCAAATACCGCAGCCGTACCATGGAGCACGTGCTCTCAGAGGCTCGAAAGCTGGAGCAGGGGGGGGTCAGGGAGATCATTGTCATCGCCCAGGACATTACCCGCTATGGCATTGACCTGTACGGGGAACGCAAGCTCTCAGCTCTTTTGCAGGAGCTTTGCCGCATGAACTTCCACTGGATCCGCCTGCACTATCTTTATCCCGATGAGATTACGGACGAACTTATTGACGAGATCGCCAAAGAACCCAAGATTCTCAAGTATCTGGATATTCCCATCCAGCACTGCAACGACCGGGTACTTTCGGCCATGAACCGCCGGGGCGACAAGGAATATCTGCCGGCGCTGTTCCGGAAGCTCCGGGAGAAGATTCCCGGACTGGTGCTGCGCACCAGTCTGATTGCCGGACTGCCCGGTGAGGACGAGGCGGCTTTTGAGGAGCTGTGCGGCTTTTTGCAGGAGGTGCGCATCGAGCGCACCGGCGTGTTCCCCTACTCCCCGGAGGAGGGAACGCCTGCGGCCTTGATGGAGCGGGTGGACAGCGCCGAGGCGGAGCGCCGGGCGGAGCTGGTGGTGGATGTGCAGTCCCGGATTATGGACGCATACAACGAAAGCGTTCAGGGAAAGATCAGGGAAGTGCTGTGTACCGGCTGGGACGGTCAGGCCATGCGCTATACCGGCCGCAGCTATGCCGAATCTCCCGATATCGACGGCCGCATTTACTTTACCGCCTCGCGGGATGTGAGCGAGGGCGAATTTGTGCCCGTGCGCATTACGGGCAGCATGGACGGTGAACTCACCGGCGAACTGTGGGAGGACTGAAACATGACAACAGCCAATAAGCTGACAATGATGCGCATGGCGCTGATTCCGGTGTTTCTGGTGGTGCTGTACTGGGGCTTTCCCGGCAGCCGTTACTGGGCGCTGGGCATTTACGCCGTGGCCTGTCTCACGGATTTTGTGGACGGTTATATTGCCCGGCATTATAACCAGGTGACGGATTTTGGCAAGTTTATGGACCCGCTGGCGGATAAAATGCTGGTGATGGCAGCGCTGTGCTGGTTTGTGGAGTGCGGCGGCATGGCCGGCTGGGTGCTGGCGGTGGTGCTGTTCCGGGAGTTTGCGGTGTCGGGTATGCGCATGGTGGCCGTGGAACAGGGACGGGTCATTGCTGCGGCCTGGTCCGGCAAGATCAAAACCTTCAGCACCATGGTGTGTATCTGCCTGATGCTGCTGGGTATCCCTCAGTGGCTGAACCTCACCTGCCAGGCGGTGATCCTGGTGACCACGGTGTATTCCGGCACCGAGTACTTTGTGAAGAACCGAGATGTGATCAAATCGGCTTGACAGAGGGTAAAAAAGCTGATATCATAAACCATAATTCAATAGTGCGAGGATCGGAAAGAGTAATCCAGCGGCGCTGAAAAGAGAGAGACCGTCACCGGCTGAAAGCGGTTTTGCAGCAAGGGGGAAGAAAGTGCATCCGGGAGCGCGGGGGATGAAGAAGCCCTCCGACCGGCCGTCGTTACAGGCCTTTTGAGTGATAAAAGAGAGTGGAACCGCGATGAACGCCTCTCATGTTTCTGATGGAACATGAGAGGCGTTTTTTATTATTTTTCAAAAATTTCGCACAGCAAATTCGCACAGCAAAGGAGTGTATGTATATGTATCTGTATAATTCCGCCACCCATAAAAAAGAGGAGTTCAAGACCAACCATCCCGACATTCTGAAGATGTACACCTGCGGCCCCACGGTGTATCACTTTGCCCACATCGGCAACCTGCGGTCCTACATCATGGAGGACGTGCTGGAGAAGTACCTGCGGTATGTGGGGTATAACGTCAAGCGCGTCATGAACATCACCGACGTGGGGCACCTTACCTCCGACGCCGACGCGGGCGAGGACAAGATGCTCAAAGGCGCCCGCCGGGAGCACAAGACGGTCATGGAGATCGCTCAGTTCTACACAGACGCCTTCTTTGACGACTGCAAGAAGCTGAACATTAAGACTCCCGACGTGGTGGAACCCGCCACCCACTGCATCGACGAGTATATCACCATTATCACCCGTCTGCTGGAGAAGGGCTACGCCTACCAGGCCGGCGGCAACGTGTATTTTGACACCTCCAAGCTGGATAAATACTATATCTTCAACGAACACAACGAAGAAGACCTGGCGGTGGGCGTCCGCGAGGGCGTGGAGGAGGATACCAACAAGCGCAACAAGAACGACTTCGTCCTCTGGTTCACCAAGTCCAAGTTTGAAGATCAGGCGCTGAAATGGGACTCCCCCTGGGGCGTGGGCTATCCCGGCTGGCACATTGAGTGCTCCGGCATCTCCATGAAGCACCTGGGCGAGGATCTGGACATCCACTGCGGCGGTATCGACAACGCCTTCCCCCACCACACCAACGAGATCGCCCAGAGCGAATCCTTCCTTGGCCATCACTGGTGCAACTGGTGGTTTCATGTGCTGCACCTCAACACCAACGACGGAAAGATGTCCAAGTCCAAGGGCGAATTTCTCACCGCCTCGCTGCTGGAGCAAAAGGGCTATGATCTCATGGCCTATCGCTTCTTCTGCCTCCAGTCCCATTACCGTAAGATTCTGGTGTTCTCGTACGAAAATCTGGACAACGCGGCCCTGGCTTACAGCAAGCTGATCGCCAAGATCGCCGCGCTGAAAGAAGAACCCGCCGACGCGCTGGATGACGAGATGATCAGCCAGATGCAAAGCAAGTTTCGCTCCGCTCTTGACAACGACCTCAACACCTCTTTGGCCATCACCGTCCTTTACGACGTGCTCAAGGCCAAGACCAACGACAAGACCAAGCTGTTTATTCTCTCCGACTTTGACAAGGTGCTGAGCCTTGATCTGCTGGCGGCAGCGGATAAAAAGCGTACCGAGCAGGCGGCCGCCTCCACTGTGGGCGGCTTTACCGTGATCTCTGAATCCGGTGAGCAAGACTCGGCTGTGGAGAAAAAGATCCGTGCCCGGGCTGACGCCAAGAAGGCCAAAGATTTTGCCGCGGCCGACTGTATTCGTGATGAGCTCAAGGCCATGGGCGTGGAAGTCGCCGACGTGGCCGGCGGCGCTAAGTGGAAACGAGTCTGATGTCCGTGGGCGGCTTCTACCGCCGTATATCGCAGTTAAGCGCTCGATGCCGCCATTGACAAAAACGGTCGAAACAGGTAATATAATAGAGAAAATGCACAATATCATGAAAGCCTGGTGGCGGGATGGACATTAATCAGGCGGTGGCTGAGAACATACACCGCATTCGGAAAACAGAAAAGCTGAGCATGGACCGGGCGGCGGAGCTGTCGGGTGTTTCCAAAAGCATGTGGGGCCAGATCGAAAGGGGCGGGGTCAACCCCACCATTTCGGTCCTGCAAAAGATTGCGGAGGGACTGCGTGTCCCGCTGTCGGAGCTGATCGTCCATGACGAAGCCCCCGCGGTCTGCGTATACCGGACGCTGGAAACCGGCAGCGTTCGTCTCTATGACGGTAAGGTCATCCGCTATCCCCTTTTCCCGCTGGACGACTATGCCAGGTGCGAAAGCAGTCAGCTGGATATTTTTATCAGCGGCGGCTATGAGTCCCAGGATCATATTCCCGGCTCCCAGATCTATCTGACGGTGCTTTCCGGAACACTGGAGGTACAGGTGGGAGAGGACACCTGGGTGCTGGAGGGGCGGGACAGCGTCCGTCTGGCGGGTGAACTGTCCTGGCGGTGCCGGAACGTGGGCAACACCACCGTCCACCTCATCGAGCGTGTTTATTATCCCAAAAGACAATAAAGCAGCAGCGGGTC
>JAYFNH010000001.1:0-57121 GCA_034933545.1 Oscillibacter sp. | reverse complement strand
TGTTGCTTTTGGCAATCTGGTTTTTCAGCATCCCCACGAACTCGCCCCGGATGCTGTCATATTCATCCTCGGCCATCGGGATATTCACCTCGTACCGGCTGCCAGTACGGGAACGGCGGTTGACGAAAGACATCTGGAACGGCAGGGTACTGTCAAAATAATTGAGAAAGCTGCTCCAGCCGCCGAAAATGGCGGTCTGATCCTCGGTGGACGCGACGGAATAATTGATGTCCTCGTATTCCACCGTTTTTGTGTAAAGGTTTCCGGGTAGTTGGCATACGCCGTCCGGGTGCATCGCCATATAGGGGATCGTTTGCTGGGCCGACAGAGCCGCCCGTTTTTTACCGGCCCCTGATTTTTGCTTTTGTGTTTTTTGCAATACGGGTTTCCTCCTTTCCCGCGAATAGGGCGTAAATGTTTTCCGTCCGATAGGGCCTCACGCCGGGCCGTAGGAAGCGGGCCCGGACGATATTGCCCACCACCTTTTCAAAGGAAAGCCCGTCCCGCTCGTACATCGCCATTAAAAATGCCGGGAGCATGATGCCCAGCATGAGAAACAGGGCCCCGCTGCCGCCGAGGGCGCTACGGGTAAGCAGATAGACCGGGATGCCGATGGCGGCCCCGCCGCCGAAGCAAATTAACTGGCGCTTCGTCAGATTGAACGCCAGCTTCGTCTTGATTTTGGATAAGTCATTTGGCACGTTCACATAGGGCATATTTCAGCCTCCTTCTGTTTGGGACAAAACGTCCCGAAGTCCTGAATGGTGCTCTCCACCTCGTTGCCCCACACATCCCAGCCGGGCGGGGACTGCCGGGCGAAGAGCTCCACGCGGGGCAGGTCGCCCATGAGGGCGACGATTTTCTCCCGCGCCTCGTCCGGCTTTTTGCTGTGGGCCTCCACCGGGGAAATGATGAATTGATGGACGTTGGTCGCCCGCCTGTGTGGGTGGCCCTTCGTTGCCAGCAGGCAGATTTCCGCGTTACCCCGCGTCCAGAAACCGAGACCGTAAAACCAGCTATCCGTTTTCCTGTTTTTCTTCAGCCAAACGAAAGCGACGGACTTGTATTGAAAGCCCCACGCTTTGATGAGCCGCAGAGCCTCGGGAAGCTGCGGGAACGTGGCCCATAAAAAAAGCACGCTGTCCGGGGCCGCAAGTTCGGCCACTGGCAGAGCGCACAATTCCTCAATCCCTATTGTGGGGTAATGATTTTCAGCCGCGCCCTGTACACCCTTTTGCGAGTAGCGCCACGGGGGATCGGCGTAAATAATTGAATATTTTTTGCTCAGGAATTCTCCTACCTTTCTCACTGTTTAATAGTTTGCGTTAATGTACAAAATCCAGTAGAATAAATGTACAAAATCCAGTAGAATAATGGTATTCCATTACGAAAGAAGGGGGAAACAATGGCTAAGAATCGTAGTAAGAAGCAAACGGATAGTCCCCGGCCTTCTCAGTCTACTGTTATTGATCCATCTGTTCACAGTCTTGAATGCAGCAAGCTGCGAGATGCCATCGTAGAAGCCAACCAAATCATTAAAGAGAAGGAAGCCGAGATAGAGAAAAAGAAAATTGAAAACGATTATCTGACTATGCCGCTAATACTTTTATTAAAAGCAATTTTTGGTGCCGGCATTTTTCTTTTAGCAATATTTATCATCGTAGGTATCGTATTCTCCTATACATTATTCGATTTTCCAAAGGATGTTTTACAGACCTCATTAACATCCGTATTTTGGTTTGCCTTCATATCAGCCATTATCACTTTCGGAGTTATCAATCACAAACACAAGAAGAAACAGCCGCTAAACTTGACAGCAATAAAGATTGTATATGGGGCGTTGCTATTGTTTGGCGGAGTTCCATATGTGTGGGCTCTTTTTCTAAATCAACAATTGGTTTCTGCAATTGCAATCGTCGTAATAAGTGTACTGCTGTTGGTATTCTGCTACTTAGCAATAAGGACTCTTAAGCAGGAAACGGATCGATCTTTTTTGGTTTCCTACTTTTCAGCAATTGTGTCTATCGCAGCACTCGCCGTTTCAGCGGTTGCGCTATTTATATCACAACAATAAATTAAAATATCACTCCTCCTCGGATGTTGCGTTGTATATTCTGTTTTTTGCCAGCGTGTAAAACTCTGGCGCGTTTTCAAAGCAGATGAAGCGGCGGCCTGTGTTGAGCGCGGCCACGGCGATTGTACCGGAACCGGCACAGCAGTCGGCCACCACCTCGCCCTCTCGGGTATAGGTTTTGATGAAATATTCGCAGAGCTCCACCGGCTTCTGCGTGGGATGAATGCTACCCGTAACCGTGGGCACGAAAAGCACGTTGCCGGGATAGCGCCGCCCGTCGCTGGATTCGGAGCCGCTCCGCTCAAACTTGCCGTAGTTAGGGCTGGTGCCGCTGAGGGAGTGAATTTTTTGGTAAGGTATGCCGTAGGTAAACTGCGGATAATAGTCCGGGGCTTTCTGGTAGAACACCAGAATGTTCTCGGACTTTTTCAGCGGGGCGCGGTTGGCGTTGAGAAAGCCGGTGCCGCGCTCCTTATACCATATCCACTCATAGCGGAGCATTTCGAGGTTGGACGCGCCCAGCACCTTGTCATAGGGGCACTGCGCGAACAGCAGCACCGCGCCCTCCGGCTTCACCGCCCAGCGGACCGCCTCCCAAAACTCGATCAAAGGTAACGGCACATCCCAATAGTTGCGCGTCGTGCCGTAGGGCGGATCAGTCAGCAGCATATCCACCGAATGGCGGGGCAGAGATTTCAGCCCCTCGATCCCGTCCATAAGGAAAATGCCGTTCGGTTCTAATACCCGCCCGTCCGGGGCCTTTGGGACGTTTTGTCTCAAGGTGATGTTATCTGTCATGAGTTGTGTTTCCTTTCTGTGCGCTTTAGCGCCAAGTATGATACAATTCGAATAAAGGGGGCGACTTTTTGCAGTATGAAATTACAATGGATTTGTGCAGAGATTATAGCGAGTTAGTACAAAGTTGGATGAGGCAACAGGAAATACAATCCGAAAAAACAGGTGAGGATTTGTGGTACGAATTCTTTAATCTGCAAAAGAAGAAGATCAAGCCCCAAAAACGAAAGGTATGGTTTTCAAACGAATTTTCATGCCCGGCAGATTTTCAAAACGGGCTGAAAATACTTGTACATAAATTTGAAATTGGCGATGATGTCTCCTTAAATTTAAGCAAGGATGCACACTGTGCCTCTGAATTCGATGCGTTACTGTATGACTGGGGAATTTACCATTTTCATTTAGGAGAAACGATTGATAGAAAAACTGGACGTATAACTCGGACTGGGCCTGTTTTGTTTGCCAAGGTTGATGATAGAAATGTCTATTGCATTAACGTATACTTTCACGGAAAAGGTGTTGCTTCGCCTTGGTCGAAGCAAGGAATGGTGAAAATTCTACATAACAACTGGCCCGAAACGATCAAGAAATATAAGCTTCTAGAAGGGATTCAACTATATCCTACAAGTCTTGAGCTACCTACAGATCAGGAATATTCCTTGCTACGGAATAGCGGAATTACCACACCAATTTTCGTTGATAAAGGCATAGCCTATTTTTCGCCTGGTGGTGGGTATATGTCTACCGGACATAGCTATGAGGTGGTTTCTATATGCCAGAAAATTCATAATACCTTGAAACTCAATGAAATTTATATAAAAGAAAATATCACCTCTCTTGTAAAAAATATTGAGCGCGTTGCTGGAGAGCTACCTGAATGCCAATTGCATTTAAAGCTATTGGAGCAGAACGGCGAATACTGTGTTGTTGATTTACATTCAATGGTCAAATTAGTTCCAATTAAGTTCTAATGAACGCCGAACACGCTGTTCGCCAGCGAACCTGTCTTAAACAGCATGAAGCAGAGCAAGACCGTGTACCCGACGCATCCCCATATTGCGCCGATGGGATCGTCGCCCACGGCGATGCCTTGAACGAGCACCGCATAGATCGCCACGCAGATGAGGATCAAGAGTCCCTGAAAGCCTACGGCGAACAGGGATTTGAAATAATTCTGGCCCATGCTACCAATTTCACGGTTGCTCAGTGTGGCAAACGGGATGGGCGCTAAACTGGTCAGCAAATAGATTTGCAGCATTCGCCCGTACACAATGACGAAAATAGCAATATTCAACGCCCACATGGTAATTCCGATGAGCGAGGATTGGAGCCAGAGCCCCAACAGGGGGCCCAATTCCATTTCCTCAAGCGTTGCCTCCAGCGTGTCCATCATACCCGGCGTGATGTCGGTGGAGCCCTGGATCAGCCCAGATGAACTGTTGATGACGCTCTGCGTGACGTCGAACACCGCGTTTACGATATTGAACGTATTGGAGAGAATGAGGATGGCCGCCGCAGTTTTGAACATCCATTTGAAGAAAATCCAGTAGTCCAGATCGTGTAGATTATTCTTTTCAATAATGAGCTCAATGAGCTCGTAGGTTGCGACAAAGGTCAGGATCAGCCCGGCAATCGGCAGTACCACCGTCTCGGAAAGCTGCCGTATGAGGGAGAAAACCCCGGCGTTCCAAGCCGCCGGGGTCGTCCCCACTTGCACCGCAATCTCTCCGACTCTGGTATTGACCGTATCAAAAAGTCCGTCGATGTTGCCCATGATGCCCTCGATCAGAAGCTCCTTCAGCCAGTCCGTGATCCAGTCGGTGAGAATACCCATAGGCCGCCGCCCTTAAAACAAAGTTGACAGCATCGGGATAAGTGTCAGGCCGAGCACGATAACGCCGCCGCCAGCCATGAGCTGTTTTATCCCTTGCGATTTCGCACCTGGGTTATCCGACCCATACCCCTCCAGAAGGTTGACCACACCCCACACCGCGAGGCCTGCGCCAAGAGCGACGACAAGGGTTTGCAAGGTATCTACTGCTGATGAAAAGAATTCCATAAAATATACCTCCGTTACATATTTGGACATGAAAAAAGCCGCCTGTCATGGCGGCTACAAATGAGTTTATATGGGTCAGGGGGCGCACGTATCAATCGAAAATACTCCTTTCTCATTGTTCCGTGGAGAATTTTGGTATATAATTAAACAATTCACTTAATAACAAGCGATTGCTTGAAATATAATTTGCTATGAATATCGTAGTTAAGTAATGATGGAGAGGAAGCAATAACAATGACAAGCATAGATTATATTAAAATCGCTAACGAATTCATGAAGAATGGCTTCTTTTCTGAATATTTACCTTCTGCATACACATTGAAAAATGGATTTGATGTCTTCGGCGTTGAATTAAGTCAAAAATCCGACTTAGTTGAACCATTGTCATTCAATATGAGTCGATTTACTGAAGATGGTAGACGTCGGACAATATTCGTGCCAGAATTGGCTTCATATATTGCAACAGTAAAGTACATGAAGGAACAGAACATACTTAAAGACCTAATCAACGTAGCTAAAGATCCGCACTCTTTTTCACCGTTATTGCAAAAAAATGGAGATATGACCCGCCATGAACGCGATTACTATTTTGATGTTGGACAAGCAGATCAAGATGCTATCAAATCATCTTACATTCCAAATATAATTGATAAGATTCAAAGATCAAAAGGAGCCAAAGGTATTCTATTTGTTGATATTTCAAATTTTTATACAAGTATATACACACATCTTATTCCAAGTATTAAACTTGGATATGACGAAGCTGAAGCTCAATACAAAGCGAGTAAGGCAAATAATACCGATCCCACTATAAGTGCAGACTACAGAAAATATGTCAAGCTGGATGAATTCATAAGGAATATGAATGGCGGAAGAACAAATGGACTCCTTCCAGGAATATTAGTCTCCCAATTTTTAGCAGAGGCATTGTTGTCTCGTATTGACAAGGAATTGGGGAATGAAGGAATTTGCTTTGTTAGATACGTTGATGATTTTGAAATATTCATCTATGATGAAAGCAAGATTATAAAGACGCAAAATTCCATAGTTTCAATACTAAAAAAATATTTTCTTGCATTAAATAATGAAAAAACAAAATATACTAAATTTCCATATTATATTGTTGAAAACCTTGAAAAGATATATTCTGCGTATACTGGGAAAACCATTGAATCCGCAGAAATCATGAAGATGTTTAATACATATTTTGAATTAGAAGCTAATGGAACTAAAGGAGCCGTTCGTTTCTTGATTAAGTCGTTGAATGATGCTTTCACTTGTTCTGATCGAAATCTGTATACATCCTATTTGCTAGATGTTTTAGTTAATGATGAGCGTTCCCTTGTAAAAGTATGTCAATTGATGATTAAGGAAAAACGCAAACTTAGGTTTACAGAAGAGGATGTTCAGATTATTGAAAATCTGCTGATTCAGCATTTAGACAATAACAATCATTTGGAAGCTGTTTGGTTGCTATATCTAAGGAAGCAATTGCGCAAAAAAAGGCTTCCTGCTAAGTTAATGTATAAAATTATACGCAGCGGAAATGATTTAGCAATTATTATGATGATTGAGGAATTCCAAACTTCTTTAACATCTAAAATGAAAGAAGAATGCAAGAATATATCCAAGTCATGGATTCTATGTTACCAATTATATTTGCACAATTATCTTTCAAAAGAAGAATTTGCTCAAAAGAGTAAAATTAAAAATAATATTGCATTTTATTCAATCCTTAAAAAAAATAACATGAACTTTTATAATAAATAATAAGCATATATTGCTTTTCATTGTTATGCTCACCCACCAGCATTATCACTCTGGTGGGTGAGCATATATCAGGCCCAATTGGTACGATGTCAGTCAAATGCATCCGGGTCGTCAAGGTCGTCATAGTTGAAGATGTCCTCGTCCTCGTCTGTGAGTGCCTCGTCCTGTACCGTCGCCTTGTACACCTCGCAGAGTGCCTCCGGCTCCGGCGTCCTGCGCCGGGTGTTGAGCTTGTCGAGATTAAAGAAATTTCGTTTATCTGCTTCGGCCGTGTATTTGTAATTTGGGTGCTTTTTCAGATCGTACTTTGGGGACAGAAATGGGCGCAGGCCGCGAAGTTGCAAAATGCACTTATTCCCATCCATGGTAATAAGCTCGTCCGGGGCCATGAGCTCGCGGCCCAAACGCTGCACGTTCTGACCGTAGCTTTCGGATTGCCCCCGCGTCCGGCTCTCCGTCTGCATTGATATCGTCGCCTTGCCCAGCGCCTCTGAAAGCTCTTTGATCGTGGTGTGCTCCCGACCGCCGAGGAAAATTACGCTGTCCATATTGCCGAGAATCGTCTCGGCGTTGTCCTTGTAAATCGCTTTACACTGGCTTTGCGCCTGATACAGCAGACACAGGCTGACTTCGCGGGAACGGATGACGGCCACCAGCTTTTCCAGATTGGGCACCTGCCCGGTATTCGCCGCCTCATCCCACAGCACCCGCACATGATGGGGCAGACGGCCTCCGTGTACGTTGTCGGCCCGTTCGCACAAAAGATTGAACATTTGAGAGAAAGCCAGAGCGACGATGAAGTTGTAGGTCTGATCCGTATCGGAAATGATGAAGAACGTCGCCGTTTTCCGGTCGCCCATGCGGTCGAGTTCAAGCTCGTCATAGCTCATGATCTCCCGAAGTTGGGGGATGTCAAAGGCGGCCAGCCGAGCGCCGCAGGAAATTAAGATCGATTTTGCTGTCTTGCCGCTTGCCAAGCGGTATTTCACATATTGCTTGACCGCAAAGCAATCCGGCTTGCGTTTTTGCAGCCCTTTGAACATATAGTCCACGGCGTTCATAAACGCCTCGTCGTCTTCTTTCACCTCCATGCCGCTGATCATATCCACCAGCGTATTGATGTTTCTGTCCTCCTCCGGACCCTCGAAAATGATGTAGGCAAGCAGAGCGCAGTACAAAAGCGTCTCGGCTTTCGACCAGAACGGATCGGCCTCCTTGCCGTCTCCCCGCGTATTGGCAATCAGGGTATTGACGAATTTCAGGATGTCGGCCTCGTTTTTGATGTATGACAAGGGATTATAATGCATCGACTTGGAAAAATTGATGCTGTTGAACACCTTGATTTTGTATCCCTGCCGCTGCAAAAAGCTGCCCACCTGAGCCAGCACCCCGCCTTTCGGATCGACCACCACATAGGAGGAATGAGCCTGCAAAAGCTGCGGCGTGAGCCAGAACCGGGTTTTGCCAGAGCCGGAGGAGCCGATGACGCAGCAGTTAAGATTCCGGGCGTTGGCCGGATTTTTCGGGCGGGTATTCATGGTGAGAAACTCCGTGCCGGTCAGGATAACGTTGTTTTTGAACACGGGATCGACAAAGGGTTTGATGTCCTTCGCCGTGCCCCACCGGGCCGAGCCGTACTCCAGATCACGCCGGAACTTCTTGGCGTGTTTGGCTTTGTAGTAAATGAACAACCGGAACAGTGCGGCTCCCGCGATCCCGATGAGCCAGTCAAAAGGCACTCGGCCCGGCGCTATCGTCTCAAAGGCCGAACCGAGCGTTCGCGTCATGCCGAGCAGCTTTTCCCCGAAACTGGCTCCCGCCGACAGCCGATAGGCCGTGCCCACTTTCAGACAGGCCCACAGGATGAACAGATACGGGAGGTTGGGGAAAATATATTTTTTTATTTTATCTGTCCTCACGCGCCGCCTCCTTTACCCATTCTTTCTTACCGGGCTGCTCTTTTGCAAGCTCCTCCGAGGCCCGTTTGAGCTGTTCGCGGATGGGGACGCACCGAGATTTGGATTTATTCAGCACTCGCTTGGAATATTCGGAAAAGCAGGCGGTAATGGCGTCGGCCTGTCCCGCCTTGAAAAACAGCAGATATTTGTCCGGCCCGGCCTTATGAAAGGAATAGTCCACGTTCCATTTCCGGGCCACCCGGTCAAAGAGCTTGGTATCACCGGAAAGCTCGATACTGTTGGTGGCCGCGCCGTGGGCCATGAGCTTTTTGACGCTCTGCTTCCCATGGGGCGTCAGCTTGGCCCGGCGTGCCTTTTGGATCTTCCGGCCTGTCGCGCCCAGCACATACGCCAGCCCCCGCGCCGTCAGCCTGCTGGTTTTTACAGAAATGGCAATTGTCCGGCGCGATACGTCCTCTTCTATCAGTCAAACCACCTCCTCGGGACATTTTGTCGCAAAGCAGCCCTATCGTTCTTCATGACTTGCGGTAGAGCGGCCCCTTTCCATTTTTTCTGCGCTTCTGTCTATAACATCCTTGTATGCGGCCATTGTCTCCCGGATATTGAGCTTGGGGTAGGCGAAAACGCGGCATTCTTCGGGAATGTCCTCACGCCCGGAATAGGACTCCGTGAAGCCGCCCGTATAGAGCACATACCCGTCTCCCGTGAAGTGGCCGCTTTCTTCCATCGCAATGTCGCGCCCGTATGCCGCGTAGTCGATGTAATTTCGCAGGTGCTCCGGCACCGCCAGCGTGTCCATGTCCTCAATATAGATACGCCCGAGCTCCTCCTCATCCCGAACGCCGGGATAAAAGTCGTAGCAGTCGAGATTTTGAGCAAGATTGATGAGCTCCTTCACGCTGCCGGTATGTTCGCCATAGTCCACGGCGGCGGCAAACCGTTCCATGTCGCCAGTGTCCAGTTCTTCCAACAGGGACGCCAGATAATTGAGCTCGTCTATGCTTTCATATTCACCGAGGCAATCATACAGGCCGGGGATGTCCGTTTCATAATCGGTAATGAAAATCTCCTCATACCGAACGCCGTCAACACCGATCCGCTTCAAAAGCGCCTGTACATCCTCGGTGGAAGCGGGCAGCTTCAGGTATTCGCCAACCAGAGCCCCCTCGTTGTATTTGCCGAGGTTGGTGACATAGGCTTCAAGCATGGCCGCGCCCCTGGCCCTTGACGGTGAGGATGCCCTCCAGCGTGGTTGCGGTGATTCCCAGCCGCTGGGCAACGGCGATGTCGTTTTTCATGGATTCGGTGACGGTGTGTCCGCACACCACCAGCACATGGGAGCGCCGAAGCAGGTCGCGGCCCATGTCTATGCCGTTTTTATGCTCCTCCGGGATGGCGTCGTTCAAAATAAGGGGAAGATACAGCGCCGGGCAGATAGGCGAAAATCCTGCCTCGTACACGGCCCGGCAGTACCGCGCCGCCTGCTCCTCAGTTTCGCCGTACCATGCGGCGGTGATATACGCAAGGGGTCTTTTCAATGTAAAACCTCCGTTTCGTTATTGCTGGCAGCCTCGGGACTTTTTGTCCCGAGGCTGACCCGATATTACTTCTCCAAATCAGTCTTTTTCTCGGGCTTGGAGAGCTCGGGCGGCTGCTTGGATTTCCAATCGTCCAGCAGGGCCATGATCTGATCCTTCATTTCCCGAGGGGTTTTCTCCTTGCCGAAATATTTGTTCAGTTCAGCGGTGGAAATAATCACCTTGTCTACCTCCTTTTTTTCCTGGCTTAAAATACCGTCGATCACATCGCCGTTGAGCTTGCTTTCCTTGTCCAACTCCCGGAGTTTCTGCGCTTGGGATAGAGACGGCGAGGACTGCTGCCCTTCGATGGAAACGGCGATATACCTCTGATTTTTGGGCTTGATGAACGAGATTTCCACAGCAGGGGTAAAGGACAGCTTTTTCTCGTCCACCATTTTTTGCAGGTCGGGGACAAGTTCGGTCAGCCGGATATACCGTTGCACCTGCTTGTAATTCATGTTGTTGCGCTCCCCGACAACCTCTGTGGAGCGTTTGCCGATGTCTTTCTGATCGGACTCGCCCATAAGCGCGACGCCCTGATGCTTGATGGCCTCCACCTGCATTTTCAGGGACTGCGCTTTTTCGGTGGGTAAAATCTCTGTGCGCTGCCGGAGATTATCATCCGTCATGGCGAGAACGGCCTCGTCGTCGGTCATGTTGCGGACGATACATGGCATATTTGCGTACCCGGCAAGTTCACTGGCCTTCTGGCGGCGATGGCCCGCGATGATCTCATAGCCACCATCTGCACGGGGGCGTACCAATGCGGGCTGATTTACGCCGCCCGTCTTTACGCTCTCCATAAGGGAACGCATTTCTGCGTCGTCCCGCACGCCGAACGGATGGTTTTTAAACGCATGTAGCTCGGAAAGATTGAGATACACGATCTGCTCCGGCTCCTGGGATCGGGTGGCGTCGCGGGGAACGGTCGGCTGTTCCGGCTCCGGGGCCGGGATCTCATCCTTGGCTGGGGGCATTTTTTCAGCGGCTTTTCTGCTTGGGGACGTTTTGTCCCGTTTGGGCGGCGTGGCCTTGGTGGGAGCCGTCTTGTCAGCCTTGGACGGGCGGCCCCTGCGGGGCTTTGCCGCTTCCTTCGGCTTCTCGGGCTCCGGGGTAGGCATAACCTTTTCCGGCTTACCCGTCTCCTCGGAGTCGGGCCTTTCAGCCGCAGCCGCAGCAAAGGGAACGACATTATCTCCGGAACCGGGCAGGGGCTCGCCCTTTTCCTGTAGGTCGGCGCGGTTCTCCTGCTCCAGCGTGACCGCTTTTTTGGCGGTCAATTCTGGTTCGGGAACCGGGCCGGACATATCCGGCGTGGCGACCTCGGGCGCGATATGCTCCTCGGGGCCCGTAGGCTGTTTGTTGTCTGCCATTCAGTTTTTCCTCCTTTTCATGGCATAAGAAAAGACCAAACCTCTCGGCTTGGCCTCGGGAAAACGTTTTCCTCCTTTCAATGCGTCATTTTATATGAAAACGCCGCCCATAGTCTCCTTTGGACGGCATTCTGCTTGCTAAAAAATACAGTTGTTATACTAATTCGAAGCCTTACAGATTGGCCTATGAGAAAATGTCCTCCTCGATACATAATTCCTATAAAATGTTGCTTATAATTTTCAATCAGTCACATTTTTCCCAAATCGTCTAATATTGTGCTATACTTATTAAAAGCTTTAATTTACCGTAAGGCAAGGAGATTAGAATGAGAAATAAGATTGGAAGGAATGATGCTTGCCCCTGTGGTAGCGGTCTCAAATACAAAAAATGTTGTTTGAACAGAGTTGAAGAAGTGCGAAATCCGTTGCAGGATTTCATAGATGCACTTCCAGAAGCAAGAAAAGAAGGAAACAGTATAAAATTTTGCTTGCACCCACAGCAAGAGAATTGCTGTGGGCATATTGTGAAAGCCCATGCTATACAAAACAATCGTATCCTTACAAAGCTTGCAGTCAACGGATTAGTACAAACTATGAATGGTGTGTCTAATATCTTTTTTCAGGATGCTCAAAGTAAAGGTAGAAAAATAGCAACTACATTTTCTGGATTTTGCGAATATCATGATAAGACTACCTTTCAAGATATTGAAGACTGTGAATTTCAAGGAAGCGATAAACAAATATTTCTATTTACATATCGTACCTTCGCATGGCATTATCATAAGAAATTACAGCAGATAGCGCGTGAATTGTACCTTGAAAAAAAGGTTCCCATTCGCTCAGTTGAGCTAAAAGAGTTCATGAAAAACTTATCTTTGTGTCAACAGGATAATGATCAGAAAAAAATGTTTTTTGATAGGTGTCTGACTGGAAATGATTATTCGGATATTTCTTGTACAGTTTGGGAGATTCCATATGAGATACATTTTGCAGTTTCAACCATGCTCGAATTAGAACATGATATTCTTGGACAATCATTGAATAACATGGCTATAGACCAGGTGACGAAAAGTATTTACTTAAACATATTACCCAGTACGGAAAAATCGTTTTGTATTTGGTCATGGCCTAAAAATGCAGATGATTTTTATATGCCTTTCTCCAAACAATTCATGAAATTGAGCGTAAGAGATAAAGAAAACTATCTTAACAACCAAATGCCAAGATGGACAGATGCTCTTATTATCTCGCCGCGACTTTGGGATAAATGGGGAGCAGGTATCCAAGAAGCCCTTATTGCCCATGCAAATTTTGAGGTTTTATATCGAGAAATGGAAGAGGAAGAACAAAGATTTGCATATGAGTATATGGATACTCCGTGGAATTTCTTTGACAAATTATGATCGTTCTAATAAAGCAATCTCATGCTATAAAAAGGGATGTGTGGATGTATTATGATAGAATATGAAAAGAAAAAAGAAGAATTTGAAAAAAATTTTACTTCTGTCATAGAACAAGCCGTCATAAACCTTTCAGCAACGTTTGATCGGTTGTTTATTGAAAAGAATAGCGCCTCTATAGCGGCAACTATTGGGACGGCAATGGCTATGTTAAAAAGCAATTACAATGTTCCATGTAAAATGCAAATCAGCTACGACATCGCAAATGCTTACAATGATTTACGTGTACTTAGTCAAGATAATAATGAACCCAATTTAGAAAAAGAGATATATTATCTCCGAAATGCGCTTGATATGTATGAAAGTAACTTTTTTGAGGATGAAGATGATGTTTCTGAGCAAGTAGACGCAAAGGTTGCAAGATATATCGCGATGCGAACATATACAAATTTGGGAAACGCCATGCGTACCATAGGGAGATATATAGTCGCGATAGATTGCTTTCAAAATGCACTTATAATAAATAATGCATTTTCAATGGCAAGTCTAAATCTTTCATTTGTCCTCTTTAGTTATGCTCAACTTCAAATTAAATCTTATGAGCAAAATTACTACCATCATGCTTGTTATTACTATTATAAGGAATCCGAAAAGTACAAGATTAATTTAGAAGATCAAAAATACCTAGAGCGTCTTAAAGAAACCATCTCAATATTTGCTGATGAATATATTGAGAACTATCTGAGTAAGCCGCTTGATTTGCCCTCGTTCGGTGTCAATAATTCTATGGAAATAGATTATCGAAATTATATGCTTACATTTCGCTTGTTTTTAGAACCTTGCCTAGATATATTATCTGCACCATGCTTTGCTGTTGACAGTTTAAACCTACCATTTGAAACAACTCTATGTTCTAGGCAAAAAGAATTTATAGGTTTGTTTAATCAGATTAAGCAAGAGTATAACTTGGCAAGATATTTGTGGTACAAAACGACAGTAATCAACGAACCAATGAACCATTTTGCTGATCAGGAAATGGATTTTATAGAAGCCGGGGATTGTGCGGATTTTTCTTTGAGAGAAGGTTTACTGCGTACTGCACTTAGAACTATTTATTCCATTTTCGATAGGATTGGATTTTTTATAAATGAGTATTATGGCATAGGTCTATCAGATACAAAAGTTAGCTTCAAAAATATTTGGAAAAATGAATTGCGCGATGCAGAAGGCAATGTATATTTCAACATACCAAACCCTATTATGAGTTCACATGGAAACAATCCGTTAGTCAAAGCCATGTATTGGTTGCAAAAAGATTTTTTTGAAGATAAGAAAACCAATATAACCAGTCCCAACGCAGAGCCTATTTTTCGAATGCGGAATGACATGGAACATAATTGCTTACGGACGGGGAAACGGTCATTTGATACTACTTTTACGAAATACACTGTGGAAGGTAAAATTGAGGATAATACACATAAATTACTGCGGCTAGCACGAGAGATTATAATATATCTCTGCCTATCAATTAATTTTGAACA
Source organism: Oscillibacter sp. (assembly GCA_034933545.1). GTDB lineage: Bacteria > Bacillota > Clostridia > Oscillospirales > Oscillospiraceae > Vescimonas. Next base: position 42,610 of record JAYFNH010000001.1, on the reverse strand, counting down.
AAAATGGGCAGATAAAAGTAAAAATAATATTTCATAGCGCTACAGCGATAAGGACTTCCTGTGCTTTTAAGCTTTAACCAATTACAATATAAAAAGGCCGTACATAGTCTCCTTTGGGCGACGTCTGCACTCAAAATTGAAATTTTTGTGTAAATACTACTTGCCGATTGCCTGCAAACCATTGATATTACTGGGTTTCTCCAAGTCCTATAATTTCACTCCGACCATGTCGAATGTTCATAAGGACAGTGAACATTCGGGAGATAGGAGTAATCGAAAGATTGCTCCTATCTTTCTTTTTATCCGGCTTTGCGGGTAATGTACTCAACGGCTACGCCCTGCCGGGTGTCTATCATCACGCTCTGCGGCAGGCAGGCAACTTCCGGCGTGTCAAGGATGCCAATGAAATTATAATGGATTTCAAGCCGCTGCGTTCTGCCCTTTCCCGTTCCCTCCGCCTGATAGACAACGATTTTTTCAACCAGCTCATTCAGGATCGTTGGCGTCAGTTCTTGAATATCGGTGTACTTTTTCACCGTTTGAAGAAAACTGGCCGCGCTGTGCTTGCTTTTTTCTTCCGCATCTATCTCCGCTTGCAGGGCGGAGATTTTCTTTTTCAGCGAAAGCTGCTCTTCGTCATAGCGTTTGGTAATCATCATAAACCGCTCGTCGGAGAGCTTTCCGCTTGTGTTATCCTCGTAGGTTTTGGTGAAAAGGCTGTCCAGTTCGGCACAGCGGGCCAACATGGCCCGAAGGTCCCGCGCCCTGCGCTTGCTGTCCTTTTCGGCCTCCTGCATGGATTGAGCCTTTAAGCGCTTAATAAAACTTTCCTCTTTGTCCTGTAAAAAGGCCGTCATACGCCGGATTTCCAAAAGCATCACCTGTTCCAGCGCGTCTGCTCTGATGTAATGGGTGGAATTGCAGGTGCCGCGGTTGCCCTTATAATTGGCGCAGTTGAAATACTTGAGGTCTGTGTTCGGGTGGTTGACATTGAAATAGAGCTTGCGTCCACAATCGGAGCAATAGAGAAGGCCGGAAAACATATTTTTCTCCATCGTCTTTGGCGCTCTCCGCTTTGTACCTTCCCGGATACGCTGCACCATTTCCCACGTCTGACGGTCAATAATCGCCTCATGGACGCCCTCGAAAATCGCGTAATTTTCCTCCGGGTTTTCGTAGCGCCGCTTGTTCTTGAACGACTTGGAGTAGGTCTTGAAGTTTACCACATCCCCCATATATTCGCGGGCGTTAAGGATTTTATTGACCGTGGTCTTGCACCAATAGTAGGGACTGTCTTTAAACGAACCACCCTTTTTGCCGCTTCTGCGGATACCCTTGCTTTTCCAGTATTCCGTGGGGGTAAGGATTTGCTCTTTTTCCAAACGGTCTGCTATGCGATATTCGCTCATGCCATCTATACACAGTTTGTAGATAGAGCGCACGACTTTTGCCGCGTCCTCGTCCACAATCCAGCGTTTGGGGTTTTCCGGGTCTTTTATGTACCCATACATAGGTTGGGAAAGCGGAACACCGGCGGAGCCGCGTAAGCGTTGAGAACTGCGTATCTTGCGGGAAATGTCTCTGGCGTACCATTCATTCATGATATTGCGGAACGGGGCAAACTCGTTTTCGCCCTCGGCGCTGTCCACACCGTCATTGACCGCGATAAATCGGACATTATGCTCCGGGAAAAAATTGTCGGTGTAGTAGCCGACCTGCAAGTAGTCGCGGCCAAGCCGTGACATAGCCTGCATTTCTTCATCGTCACGAACACCAAACGGGTGATTTTTGAAAGCGTGAAGCTCGGACAGGTTAATGAAAACAATCTGTTCCGCTTCGCCCTTGCGCGGGGCCTCCTTCGGCTCCTGCGGCGCTATCGGCTCCGGGGCGGGGGCGTCCTCCTTTGCCGGTTCCTTTTTCTCGCCGTCGGGCTTCTGCTTTTCCAAACGGGGCTTGCGCTCTTTTTTCGGCTCGACCTCGGAAAGCGGCTTTTCCCATTCCTGCCGGGTATCCTCGGCTCCGGACTCCTGTATCTCCTGCGTGGCCGCTTTATTGCGCCGCGCCTGCTTTTTGGGGGCCTTATCCGATTTTTCTGCTTCCTGCTTTTCCAGGGCGGCGGGCGGTTTGACCTCCTGCGCAGCCTCAGGGGGGTTATCCAGTGGCACAATTACGTCGGCGGGTGCGGCAATGTCAAAGGACGTGGGCGGTTCAAGCCCGTCGTCGCCTATGTCGTGCAGCGCCGCTTCGCCCTCATGGGCCAGCGTTGCCGCTTCCTCGGCGCTCATTTTCAAGGTCGGAACATCCGCGACCTGCGCGGTCTGCTCGTTTTCCGGAGTGGTTTTCACATCATCCTTTATGTTTGACTCGCTTTTTGCCATGCGCTTTACCTCCTTCATCTAAAATGGCAGCAAAAAAGGGCCTGATTTTTCAATCAGACCCGGCGGGGATTTTATACCACTCCTTTCCACTTCGGGTCAATTTGGCCCGAAGTATCGTTATCTATACAAAAGCACCGCCCACAGTCTCACTTGGGCGATGCTTTGATACAAAATTCAATGTAATAATCGTCTGCTTGATGTCGGATTTCCTTATTCTATGCGGGTTTCTGAGTTTGTCCTTATTAACACTCGGACCACCCTAAAACACTTCAGGAGTTCATAAGGACAAAAACAGGTTGGTGATTTATCAACCTGTTTTTGCTATGCAGAAAAAACCACAATCGCATGAGCGATTATAATATGTTATAATGTACAAAGTTGACATTATGGCTATAATCAGAGCTTCGAATTTTTCACTACTGAGGAGGATAATGTTTATGACAAATAGGGAATCAGAAGCATATGCCGCTTTGGTCTTAGTAAAAACTGCCCAAATCCGTGAGCCGTTTTCCGTTGATTGGTTGAAAGATAGGCCTGATTTGCAAGTGGGCAACTTTGGAATCGAAGTAACAAGAGCAATCGATTCTCAACAGGCAGAACAATGTCAAATTGATTCAGAAGCTCTTGCCTGCCCAACATATGAAATTGCTCATGAATATATTCGCAAGTTAAAATACCCGGAGAAATATCGTAGTGAGCCTAAACAACTTCCTGGCTCTAATAGATTTTCTCTTATGAGCGGTGGCGGTTATGATGATGACAAACCACTCAACCTAATTGTTAAAGCAATCGCAAGGAAATCCAAAAATTTTTTACAATACCCTGAATACAAGAGGTTTTTGCGGCGCGGATTGTATATTTCTGATGAAGATCTACATCCGAATACGGCACCGTTAAGCGTCGAGTTGATTCTGAAGTCGATAAACGATAGTGTTTTTGATGTGGTGTTCATCCACCAGAGAAACAATCTAATTGTTGTTGAAAAAAGCAGCGGAATAATACAAAAATATCCATTTTGCATACTTGATAGAAACGATACCATATGTGAATCTAAACGTGTTGTTGATTCTCCCGACTATGAAGAGTTCTGTGAGAGAGCAAAAGCGTATAGGGAATCCATCGGTTATTAAGTGGTAAAGTATAATGGGGAAAGTTAGGTTGTTCTCTTGAAATCCAATTTTTAAACTGGCAATATACTTCCCATTATCCATAGAATCTATAGTAATATTCGTTTGCTCGTGCCGAAAACCTTGTTTTATGTGAGTTTACGGGTTTGTCCTTATGAATAAGGACAAAAAACAGGCTGATATCTGTGTCAGCCTGTTTTTGTTATTTTGTAGATATATAATGTGTTTGTTTATTTGTCAACAAATAAGTGGCGATCTCTTATTCTAATTACCTTATTGCGTTCTAAAACCTGTTTATGATCCAGGTCTATTGTGATGACACCTCTTGTCTTTTTCTCATGACAGTTGGGGCATAGAACCCAGAGATTATTTATATTTTCCCCATACCCTAATGCTTTGTTTTTAATATGATCCACTTCATAGATATATTTAATCTTCCCCGATTTATCCATGTAGCTTTCTTTAAAACCACATACTTGACATGTGAAATCTTCAATGCAAGCAATACGGTATTTTTGAGCTCGGCTTTCTTTTCGTATTTTCTTCTCACCTTCAACAATGACATAGGCTTCAGGTGAGTCCACAAACCTCTTTGCATCTTCAAGAATATCGGCAATAGGTTGCGATTTGATGTCATCCTCAAGTATTCCATCTGATTCATCATCACAAAAGAAATAGTTGGTTATATCCGGGCCTTTACGAAAAGAAACCTTTCCATCAACGTACTGAATCATGACATGATAATGGCGTATCTTATCGGGATGCCCTTTAGCTTGAGAAACATTACAGGTAACTAGATATGGTTGTAGTAGTTTTGCGGGAACTTTTAGGACTCCAACATATCCTGTAATAAAGAAATAATAGTCAATTGGCTCACTAGAAAATAAATCAACCTGCCCAGGGGTAATTCCATACCAATACGCTTTATTATCAGGGTAGTATTTAGAAAACTTCATTAAGGCTTTTGCGCCATTACTGAGGGTGTATATTTCATTGTTTCCGTACTTCTTCATATTGCATGGCAGTGTCTCGCCAGTAATTGCTAATGCGGAAGAGTAATCGTAGCCTTCTCTCAACAAAATGCTCACCCCGTTATGCGATAATATATAATTATTATATTAGTTTTTGGCCATATAGTAAATAGGCTAATGTAGAGTGTTGTAATATTCGTTTACTTGATGCCCCAAAAACCTTTATTTTGTGCGGGTCCCCGAGTTTGTCCTTATGAACACTCGGACCATCAAAAGACCGACGATTTTGAATCGTCGGTCTTTTGTTTTGCCTGTATTTATGCGGGATTGCGGACTTTAAGCGTGTCGTAAATCCTATAATTACACTCGAAAGCAAAACTGAGTGACAGGATTTGCAAATCTCTCATCGAAAACTCTACGGAGCGTTGATTGATTATTCTCCAACAATCGCTTACACTATATGTCTGATGGGGGAATCAAAATTGGATTGCAGCAAAGCAGGTGGCCGATCGCATGAATCTCAGCGATAAAACGGTCTCCAAATGGGAGCGCGGTTTGGGTTGTCCCGACGTAAGCCTGCTCGGGGAACTTTTCAACTTGTTTGAGATCAATATTGAAAAAATTCTGAACGGGAATTTGGAACCGAACGCACTCGATTCCGGCAATTTCAGGTGCCTGAAATTTTATGTCTGCCCCGCCTGCGGGAACGTGATTACCAGTACCGGTAATGCAGAGATTTCCTGCTGTGGGCGCAGGCTGTCGCCGCTTACCGCCAAACCTGCTGACAACGAGCACCGGGCAACGGTAGAAGATACAGACGGAGAATCCTACGTTACGTTTCATCACGAAATGAAAAAAGGCCATTATATCTCCTTTGTTGCGTATGTCACAAACGAGAAGCTCCTGTTGGTAAAACTTTACCCAGAACAGGAAGCTTCCGTAAGGATGCCCAAAATAGGCCCGCTACTACACAAATACAGCACAAGGTTTTATTACTGCTGCAGCAGACATGGATTATATGTCTTATAAAGATATTAAGAAGATGAAAAGAGGTGTCACACCATGGATTCTGTGAAACGGAAGGAACTGAAAAACGCCTATAAAGATAAAGTTGCCATCGGCGGTATTTACCGCATCCAGTGCAGGGGGAACGGCCGCGCATGGGTGAAATCCACAACAAATCTGGTGGGGCAGAGAAACAAGTTCGCCTTTTCCGTTTCGACCAATTCCTGTCCGGAACCGGCCATGCAGACGGAGTGGATGGAATATGGAGCACAATCGTTTTCTTTTGCCATTCTTGAGGAACTGAAGCGGAAGGAAACCCAAACAGAACATGAGTTCTCGGAGGATATTAAAACTCTCCTTGAAATATGGTTGGAAAAACATCAGCAGGAAGGAGTCTCTCATGGAACAGATCATTAAAGTCAAACAGTTTCTTGACAGTTCTGGAAAAATCACGCAGCTGCCGCAAAAACAGAAAGCGAGGCAAGCCGTGTTGGAATACCTCACCGGAAAATTCGTGCTAGGTCGCATGTATTCTGAACGGGAAGTCAATGGTATCTGCAGCCAGTGGCACACCTTTGGGGATTACTTCCTCCTTCGGCGGGAACTCGTTGATCACGGCCTTTTGTGTCGCGAACGGGATGGCTCCCGCTATTGGAGAGCACAGATCACCCGACAGGAAATGGAGCTTGATCATGAATCATGAATTTCATTTTATTGATCGGAATACTTGGAGTAGGACGCCGTATTTTTACTATTTTACAAAGATACTTCCCACCGGGTACAGCCTTACGGTTGATGTGGACATTACAAACACCTATCATACGGTCAAAAAAACGGGTAAAAAATTCTTTCCTGTTTATTTGTATCTTGCATCGCGTCTGATTTCCCGGCAGCAGGAATTCCGCATTGCCGAACAGAATGAACAATTGGGATATTATGAAGTGCTCCATCCTTCCTATGCCTGCTTCCATGAGGATGACCAGACCATGTCCAGCCTATGGACGGAATACGACTCCGATTTCGAGACCTTTTATAGCAATTATATGGAAGATCAAAGGCAATACGCAGGCAATCACGGAGTAGTTGCTAAGACCGATCCCCCCGATAACAATTACATGGTCGGTATGCTGCCCTGGACGCAGTTTACGAGCTATACTCCCGTGCCTTACGGAAGCGGCAACAACTATTTTCCGGTATTGCAGGCGGGAAGATTCTTTGACAAAGGCGACCGAAAAATGATGCCGCTCTCCATAACAGTGCATCATGCCGTCGCGGATGGCTACCATGTCGGTCTATTCCTTCAGAGATTTCAAGAAGGCATGCTTTATCCGGAAAAGTGGGCGGAATAAATGTGAGATGAAAGTGACCTAAAAGATGAGTGTTTCATTCACACGGGGCCTTGCTCACGCAGGTGACGGTAATTGACAGGACGTTATAACCAAGGTGCTTTTTTGTGTAAATACTGCTTTCCGATTGCCTATAAACCATTGATATTTATTGGATTTCTCCAAGTCCTATAATTTCACTCCGACCATCAGAAGATCGACGATTTTAAATTGTCGGTCTTTTGCTATGCCAGAATTTATGCGGGTTTGCGGACGTTGGATTTGGTAGAAGTCTTATAATTACACTCGAAAGCAAAATCGAGTGACAGGATTTATTTGGAATGATATAATAAACATATTGAGGATGTGATTATATCATGCGATGTTTATTCTGCAAAAAGGATTCATCTGCAACTAAAAGTATAGAACATATCATCCCAGAATCGTTAGGAAATAGTACTTTCGTCTTGCCTTTAGGATATGTGTGCGATAAATGCAATAATTATTTTGCGCGAGAAGTTGAAAAGCCGTTTTTAGATCAGTTTGATATGCGACTATTGAGATTTCATGAAGCTGTACCAAATAAGAAAAAGAAAATACCTCGCATAACTGGTATGTTCGCTTCCACGCCTGTAACCATTCACAAAGACCTCATAAATGGAGAAATTGTTACAGGCATTGATATTTCACCAGATTTATTCCATAAAATCGCAGATACGACTGAAGTTTTATCCCCGCCGACAGAGCGAAAGACATTGAATTAAAAGCAAATCAAATATGGATAGATTTAAGTCCGTGGATGGGTAACAGGAACATACAACCCTATTTAGAGATGATCAAAACAGCTTTGCAGGAAAGTAGGCTGCTGACCTTTGAATATATAGCCCACCACGGAAATAAGACTACACGAACAGTTGAACCCTATCAGCTTGTACTGAAAAGTAGTCATTGGTATTTGCAAGGGTATTGCCATAAAAGAAATGATTTTCGCTTATTCAAGCTGTCCCGCATGTCAAACCTGCAAATGGAAGAGGAGGTTTTCGCGCCTCAGGATTATGAAAAGCCGCAGCTGGATTTTGCCGACATGTTGGAAACCATGCAGACAAGAATCAAAATTCGTATTCACAAGTCAGTCATGGACAGGATGCTCGATTACTGCGCTTATGAAGACTTTTCGCTCGACGGTGATGAGCATTTCATTGTGGACTTTCCCTTCCTTGAAAATGAATATTACTATGATATTTTTCTGAGTTTTGGGGACAAATGCGAGTGCTTGGAGCCGCCCCATGTCCGCGCGGAACTAAAGCAAAGAATTCAAGAGATCGCAGCGCTGTACGCTTGAACGATTCCTCCCTGACACAACTCCGCAAGGAAAGACATGAGACTGCCGGCGAACTGCGATAGAATGACAGCATACGGAAGGAGGCTGAAGAATGGATTGGATCACGGGGATCCAGCGGGCGCTGGACTATACCGAGGCGCACCTCACAGGCGAGGTGGACTATGAGGAGGCCGCAAAAGCGGCGTGCTCCTCGCCCTTCCACTTCCAGCGGATGTTCACCATGCTCTGCGGCTTTACGCTGGGCGACTACATCCGGATGCGCCGCTTGGCCCTTGCCGCCGAGGACCTGATGCGCATGGACGACAAGGTCATCGACATCGCGTACCGGTACGGCTACGACACGCCCGAGAGCTTTTCCCGTGCGTTCACCCGCTTTCACGGCGTCACGCCCACTCAGGCGCGGCACGGCGGGAGCGTCAAATCCTTCTCCCGGCTCTCCGTAAAACTGATTTTATCGGGAGGAACAAGCATGGATTACAGGATCGAAAAGAAAGACGCATTCAAGCTCATCTGCAAAAAGAAGCAGGTCACGAAGCCCCAGGGTGACACCGCCACGGCGGACATCTCCGCGTTCTGGAATGAGGTCGGCGCGGACGGCACGATGGATCAAATCTGCAGGTACGGCAAGTTCGACAATTACCACGGCGTGTTGGGCATCTGCTTCAGCGGTGAGCTGGCGGACTCCGGCTTTCCTTACGGCATCGGCGCGGAGTGGAACGGCGTGCCATTGACCGACGTGGGGCTGGACATTGTGGAGATTCCGGCCTATACCTACGCGGTGTTTACCTGCCGCGGCAGGATGCCAGACGCTTTCAAAGATACCTATAACCGCATCTGCACGGAGTTTTTCCCGCAGAGCAATTACGAGTACGGGCAGGGTGTGGAACTGGAGGTGTACCCTTCAGCGGACACTCAGAACCCGGACTACACCTGCGAGATCTGGATCGCGGTCGATCAGAAAAAGTAGGGTTGGTTATCATTACCCGCAAGCGAGGCCGCCGGAGCTGTTTGCCCCGGCGGCCTTTTGTGTTTGCGCTGTGCATTTTTGGGAATCCGTGGTATGATAAAAAAAACAAGTCAGGAGATGGGAGGAAAAGCTATGAAAAACGCGGCCGATCTTATCACGGCGTCTCGCATCGGCTTTGCCATTGCCATGCTGCTTTTCGCCCCGTTTTCAGCTGCGTTTTGGGTGTGTTATCTGTGCGCCGGGCTGAGTGATCTGCTGGACGGGCCTGTTGCAAGAGCGCAGAACAAGGAGAGCGACTTTGGCGCGCGGCTGGACAGTGTTGCGGACTTCGTTTTTGCCTGTGCCATTGCCGGGGTCGTGGTGATCCATGTCTCGATCCCAGCCTGGCTGTGGGTCTGTGCGGCACTGATTGCCCTGCTTCGGTTCCTTGGGTACGCCATCGGGTATGGGAAGTATCATGCTTTTTCCGCCCTGCACACTTACGCCAACAAGGGCGCCGGCGTGCTTTTGTTTGCGTTTCCCTTGATTTTCACGGTATTGGGAATCAAGGCCGGGGGTATCCTTTTGTGCGCTGTTGCCGCCGCCTCCGCGGTGGAAGAAGTTTTTATTACCATACGATCGAGCCACCTGAATCGGGACCGGAAAAGCGTATTTGTCCCCTGACCGGCAGCTGCGCTGCCTGGGAATGCAAAAATAAAATGCTGGAGGGAAAGCCATGGCGACGAGCAAAGAATATATCGAATTTGTCTGCGAGCAGGTTGCGGGCACGGGCGCTGTGCGCCGCCGCAAAATGTTCGGAGAATACATGGTGTATGTGAACGACAAACCGCTTTTGCTGGTCTGCGATAACACGGTGTTTGTGAAGATCCTGCCGGAGCTCGCGGAGGTGCTGGCGGGGGCGGAGATCGGGCTTCCCTACGAGGGCGGCAAGCCCCATTATATCCTGGATATAGAGGACAGGGTGTTGGTGCAGACGGTCATCGGGATCTTGGAGCCCATCACGCCGCTGCCGAAGCCGAAAAAGAGGGGCTCCAAATGACAGAAGAAACGTTTTTGATCGGCCGTATCCCCGCCGTGCTCTATGGTGAGCCGTCCCGGTGGGCGTATTTGTTTGTCCACGGCCAGTGCGGGTGCAAGGAGGAAGGTGCGGCCTTTGCCGAGGTCATTTGTTCCCAGGAGTTTCAGGTGCTGGCCATCGACCTGCCGGAGCACGGCGTGCGCAAAGGAGAAGAAAACCGTTTCAACCCCTGGACGGCGGTGCCGGAGCTGCAAGAGGTGCTGACGTATATGAAGCCGCGATGGAGCGAGATCAGCCTGCGCGCCAACAGCATCGGCGCGCATTTCTCCATGCTGGCCTTTGCGGAGGAGGCAATTCACAAGGCGTTGTTCGTCTCGCCCATCGTGGATATGGAGCGGCTGATCGCTGACATGATGCGCTGGACGGGCGTCACCGAACAGGAACTACAAGCGCGGGGCGAGATCGCCACCGATTTCGGCCAGACCCTCTCGTGGCGCTATCTCACTTGGGAGCGGCAGCACCCGGTGCAAAACTGGGACTGCCCCACGGCGATCCTCTATGCCGGGCAGGACAACATGACCGGCCGCGAGACCGTAGAGCGGTTTGCCGCCGCCCATGGCGCGGCACTGACTGTCATGGAAAATGGCGACCACTGGTTTCATACCCCCGGACAGCTGGCCACGCTGCGCGAATGGGAAAAGAGCAAGGCATAATAAAATTCTCGGAATGATGACGCTTGTGATCTTACTTCGGCTTGGTTTCTATCGCCTGCATAAAAAAGTTCTGTGACGTAATCGTAACACAACAGCCTCCCGCGTGCGAGCATGCGGGAGGCTGTTCATAATCGGCCGCGCCGTTTTTTATCCGTATTCCCGCGCCCGTGTGCCGGTCATCGTCGGGCTGGCCGCTGCGGTAAAACAGAAACTCATCCCCAACGCCACGGAGGGGGCGCTTTCCACTGCCCGTGACGGCACAATATATAATCACTTATTTACAGTATATTTAGATAATTTGCGGCCTGCAATGCTGAAAAAGGTCAATGGGGCATATCGGGGCGATAAGCGGTACCTCCCGCCGCCGGGCATACCCTTTTCTCACTGTTTAGGTTTCCTTTAGGGGCGGGCGTCTGTTATACTGGGATGAGCCATAAAAAATAAAAAGTGCGGAGCTGTAACGAATCATCTGTTTTCCGCATGAATAAGCAGCAGGAGAGAAAGGAGGCCGCCCGATGCAGTCTATGGATGAAATATACCGCGCCCATTCCCAGACCGTTTATCGCTACCTTCTCTCGCTCACCCATGATGCGGACGTCTCGGAGGAACTGACGCAGGAGACTTTTTATCAGGCCATCAAAAGCATCCACCGCTTTGACGGCAGCTGCAAGATTACCACCTGGCTCTGCGCCATCGCAAAAAATCTCTTTGCCGCTTATCGCCGAAAGCATCCGCAGACGGAGCCGTGGGAAGACGCACTCATCCTGACGTCTTCCACGGAGGAGGACGCGCTGTCCAGCACGCTTTGCCTGGAGATCTTGCGGGGCATGCACCTGCTGAATGAGGAAATGCGGGAGGTCATGTATTTGCGGGCGCTGGGAGGCCTGTCTTTTCGTGAGATCGGAGAGATTCTGGACCGGACGGAAAACTGGGCCAGAGTGACGTACTATCGTGGAAAAGAAAAGCTGAAAAAGGAGCTGGAGCCAAATGGATAAAAAACTTGACTGCGCCATCGTCCGCGATCTGCTGCCGTCTTATGTGGATCAGCTGACGAGCGACATCACAAACGCGGCGATAGAAGAGCATCTGGCCGGCTGCTGCCGCTGTGCGGAGGCGCTGCGTCTCATGAAGGAGCCGGAGGCCCCAAAACCGCAGGCTGACCCGGAGGTGGACTATCTCAAAAAGGCCCGCCGCCGCAGCAGGCAGACGGCGCTTTCCTGGGGCGTGGGAATGCTGGCTGTGGGAATGCTGTTGCTTCTTTCGTATGTCTATCTTTTTGGCAGTGAGATGAGCCGGGCGGACGGAAACTGCTATGTTTCGGTTTCGGACAATGTGGTGTCCGTCAACGGCAGCCTCAGCGGCAGCGGCGTGGCCCGCGTTGTGTTTGAGGAGAGCGATGGGACTATCACGATCAAAATCCGCCAGGTGCCCAAGGCGTTTTTCAACAGCGGCGCCATCCAGGAGCGGTATACGGCGAAAGGGCCGGTCAGTATGGTGCGCTGGGGCGATCTGATCCTCTGGGAAAACGGCACCGCCGTCAGTCCTATGGCGGGCGCGTTGTATGCCGCGAAAAATCCGCATGCAGGCGATATGTCCGCCAATGGGAGGATTGCCTCGGTCCTGGGCGTTGCGGAGCAGCTGGGGCCATACACCAATGAACTGCGGACGGATGCGGAGCCTTATGGCTGGACACTTTTGCTGGAAACGCACATAGCCCACGAAGATGAATCGGCCGCGCGGGAGATTATGAAGGCGGATGCCTGCGTCATGCTGGCCACTGTGGCGAACCTGGGAACCGTCACCTGGTCATATATCACCGATGCGGGCCCTCAGACCTATACAGTGACCACGGAGGACGCCGCCGCGGCGGCCGAAGGGGATATAAAGCAATGCGCGGCATCCGCTTCGGATCTGCAGGCGCTGATAGAGAGCTTGCGTATCCGGCTGCAAACAAAGATCGCTCCGTGACCAAAGAGGCACACAGCGGGAGGCTGCCGTGTCCACCGTGGCGCTGAGAAAAAAGGCTTTTGCCAACGGGGCGGCGTCTGTGGTATGATAAAAACACCGGCACAGTGCCTGAAAACGGGAAAACTCGCGTTTTAGGTCAAAAACCGAAATGAGCCGGCAAACACGACAAACACGGCGTGAAACGCCGCGATGCGGCTGAGAGAAAAGCTGTATCTGAAGGAGGAAAGCCATGATCATTTACTTTAGCGGCACAGGCAACAGCCGATACGGCGCGCAGGTTCTGGCCCACCGGCTGGAAGATACGCTCACAGACGCGTTTCCATTCATCCGGGAGGGAAAAGCGGCGGCGCTGACGTCAGAGCGCCCGTGGGTGTTCGTTTCGCCCACCTATGCCTGGCAAGTGCCCCGCGTTTTTGCGGATTTTATCCGTTCCGGCAGCTTTTCCGGCAGCCGGGACGCGTATTTTGTCATGACCTGCGGCAACGAGACCGGCAATGCGGACGCCTTAAACCGGGCGCTTTGCCGGGAAAAGGGACTGACCTGCCGGGGAACGCTGCCGGTGGTCATGCCGGAAAATTACATTGCGCTGTATGACGCGCCGGAAGAGGCGGAGGCAAAAAAGATGGTGGATGATGCCATGCCCTGCATTGAACAGGGCACCGTCTGTATCCGGGAAAACCGGGATTTTCCGGCACAAAAGGCGGGTACTGTTGACCGGCTGAAATCCGGCGTTGTCAATGCCGCTTTCTATCGTTTTATCGTCAAGGCGACAAAATTCACCGTTTCCGACGCTTGCACAGGCTGCGGCCAGTGCGTCCGGCGGTGCGTGTTGAACAACATTGAGCTGCGGGACAAAAAACCTGTCTGGGGCAGCCGCTGCACCCACTGCATGGCCTGCATCTGCTCTTGTCCCACAGCGGCCATCGAGTATGGAACGACCAGCGTGGGAAAACCGCGCTATCAATGCCCGGCCTATCAGGCACCGGAAGAGCGGTAAACATTTTTCCGCTGAAAAAAGCCCCCCCAAGCTGCTGAAGCGGCTTGGGAGGGCTTTTCAAATAACATGGGCGCTTATAGGTGACAGGACATAAGCAGCAGAGATTGATAGCCGCCGCTGCGGGTGCGAAAGCCCCGCTCATTTGTGCCGTAGACACGGAATCCGAATGCTTCATACAAGGCGATGGCCCGCCGATTGTCAGAGACAACGTCCAGTTCCATCTGTTCATAGCCTGCCTGCCGCGCCGCCGCCAGAAGGGCGGCCATGATGGCCGAGCCGATGCCGCAGCCCCAGTATTTTCTTCGGACAGAGATGCCCAATTCCGCCCGGTGCCTGCACTTTGTAAGGCTGGACACCGGATTGAAACCGGCATTGGCCACGATCTGCCCGTCCACAAAGGCGGCGATCATGATGGCGTCGGAGCTGCTTAAGATGGTGTCAAGATAGGCCGCCTCTTCTTCCACCGCCATGTCGAATTCTTCGGGATAACGCAGCATGTTCTCGGTCTCCCCGGAGGTGACGGCCATGTGGCGTAGAATGGCCGTGGCATCTTCGGGGCCGGGGCTTTGCAGCGTGCAGACGGTTCCGTTTTTCAGTTGGATCTGCTGATGATATTGCATGGCGGCACTCCTCATTTCTGTGCTTGGCGCATCGCTTGAGCGGCGCACTGCCCGGTCTAAACGCGTTCAGCGTCGTCACCAGATCGTTTCACCCCGCGAGGTTTCATAAAAGCCGCACCGCTGTAAGATCCGCTGGGAGGCAAGATTGTCAGGTTCCGTCTCGGCGATCACATGGCGCACATTTTCCTGCCGCAGTGCCCAGGCGCACATGGCTTCCACGGCCTCTGTCATGTAGCCGTGGTGTTCAAAAGCCTTTCCCAGTCCATAACCGATCTCCACCTCCCGGGCTGCGCCGGGCGCACCCTTAAAATCGGCGGAGCCCACAACGACCCGGTCGCTTTGGCGGAGCAGCAGCCAGAAAGTGTGCCACATGAAGCCGCTGGGGTCGTTTTCGACCACGGCGACCTGCCCCCTGACGATTTCACGGAAAAAGCCCTCCAGCGGCTCTGCCTGATACACGCATGTCAGCTCACGTTCCAGCGCGGCGGTGTCGTCCAGCCACAGCTTCAGCTGCCGGGCGGAAAGGGGAAGCAGCGTCAAACGCTTGGTTTCTATGACCATCTTCGCTCTTTTTCTGATGCGTATTTCTGATGTGTATCTATTATAGCACTGCGAAATCCGTATGGCAACGGCAATGGCTGTTCTTGCGCACATACGGTCCCGCTGGACCCGGAACACACGCCCCTTGTCAAAAGTGTTTCCCGGCTGTATACTTTGGGGAGAGAGCCTGAAGGCGGCGCATACGCCGCCAAACGGGCGTTTTACGGAATATATGTCAAAGGAGCGGATCAATTATGGCAGTATTAAACCATTTGGAGCCCCGAAAGGTCTTTTCGTTTTTTGAGGAGATGTGTGCCATCCCCCACGGTTCGGGCAACACAAAGGCCATCAGTGACTGGTGCGTGGACTTTGCCCAAAAGCGGGGTATGGAGCATTATCAGGACGCCGCCAACAATGTCATCATCATCAAAGAGGCCACCGCCGGTTACGAGCAGGCGTCGCCGGTGATTTTGCAGGGCCACATGGATATGGTCTGCGAAAAAGACCCCGGCTGCCATAAGGATATGGAAAAAGAGGGACTGGATCTGGCCATCGACGGCGACTGGGTGCTGGCCAAGGGCACCACGCTGGGCGGCGACGACGGTATTGCCGTTGCCATGGCGCTGGCGGTACTGGATGCCGACGATCTGTCCCACCCCCGGATCGAGGTGGTGCTGACCGTGGACGAGGAGACGCGTATGCTGGGAGCGGAGGCGCTGGACGTCCTACCCTTGAAAGGCCGCAAGCTCCTCAACCTGGATTCCGAGGACGAGGGCATTTTCACCGTCAGCTGCGCCGGCGGCAATTCCACCGTCTGCACGCTGCCGGTGAGCCGGGCGGCTTTTGAAGGCACGGCGCTGGAGATCACGGTGGGCGGTCTCATCGGCGGCCATTCCGGGTCGGAGATCGACAAGGGCCGGGCCAACTCCAATGTGTTGATGGGCCGCCTGCTGGAGAAGCTGTGCAGGACCAGCGCGCTGCGCCTTGTGTCGGTGAGCGGCGGACTGAAAGAAAACGCCATCCCCCGGGAAACGGTGGCCACCGTGGTGGTGGGGGAGAAGGATGCCGCGCTGCGCGTGGTGTCGGACATGGATGCGGCAGTGAAAAACGAGTACCGCGTCACGGACCCCGGCGCGCTGGTAAAGGCATCTGAGGCGCAGGTGTCCCAACTTCCCATGGATGAAGATTCCACCCGGCGGGTGGGCGCTTTTTTGTGCTGTGCCCCCAGCGGCATTCATGCCATGAGCGCGGACGTTCCGGGTCTTGTGCAGACCTCGCTGAACATGGGCGTCTTGTCCACCGGCACGGCGGAGGTGAAGGCGCAGTTCTGTGTACGCAGCTGTGTGGAGACGCAAAAGGAGATGCTGGTGGAAGAGCTGATCTGCCTGACAGAGCAGCTCCGGGGCCGAGTGGAGATCTTTGGCGATTACGACGGCTGGCAGTATAAGGCCGATTCGCCCCTGCGTGAGCTGATGGTGGAGGTGTTCCGTGACCAGTATGGCAGGGAGCCCCGCATTGAAGCCATCCATGCCGGCGTGGAGTGCGGCCTGCTCTCCGGCAAAATGCCGGGCCTTGACTGCGTGTCCATCGGCCCGGATCTCACCGAGATTCACACCCCCCGCGAGCGCATGAGCATTTCCTCCGTCCGGCGCGTCTGGACCTTTGTGGTGGAAGTGCTCAGGCGCTCCCGCTGAGCCGGACAGGGGAGCGGCCCGGTCAAAAAAGGAGAAAATAACAAAGAGACAGGGAGTGAGCGCATGAAACAGAAAATTAACGTATTTGAATACGCACAGGAGATCGTGGGTGCGCTGCCAAAGGGTGTGCTGCTCACCACAAAGAGCGGCGGCGCGGTGAACTCTATGACCATTGCGTGGGGCGCGCTGGGCGTGGAGTGGGGCGAGAGTGTCTTTATCGCCTTTGTCCGTGAGGGACGGTTTACCCGGGAACTGTTGGATGAAAGCCGTGAGTTTACGGTCAATATCCCGTACGGCACTTTTGATAAGAAGATCCTTGGGTACTGCGGTTCCCACAGCGGCCGAGAGGTGGATAAGGCGCGGGATCTGGGCCTGACGCTGGTGGAATCGGAGGAAGTGGCGGCGCCCGGCATTCTGGAACTGCCGCTGACGCTGGAGTGCAAGGTGCTCTATCACCAGATGCAGGATCGAAACGCCATCCCGGAGAGCATCCGGAAAGCCATGTACCCCGAGGATGTGGACGGCTCCCATCCCATGGAAAACAGGGACTATCATGTGGCCTACTACGGAAAGATCGTCCGCGCCTATATCCTCCAGTAAAGCCCTGCCCCCGTGCGTGAAAAGAAAAAAGCCTGCCGTTTTCGGCAGGCTTTTTTGGTTATTGTTTGCTTTTTTCCAGGGCAGTCATGGCTTTTTTGAACTGTGCGGTAAAATGATGCCATCGACGCTGTCGCATACCAGCAGATGCACGGTGCGGCGGTTGTTTCCCTGGTATTCGCCCCGCAGCAGCCCCCCGCTCCGTCAAAGAGCGGACGGACAGGGAACCGTGGAATTTTGTCAGCCGCCGCTGTATAGGCCGGGTTGTTGGCCAAAAACAGCAGCATGCTAAATTCCATAAAAGTCAGGGCGTGTTTTTGCACACGAGTGCCACCGTCTGGGAGTAAGGCTCCTTGATGGCGGTAAAAAAATCAAAAATATTTATGGGTATTTCCTTTACACCTATTTTGAACTGTTCCATATAGAACATTCTTATCATAGAGGAGAAAAACACCTGCCAACTCCCGCTTGCCGAAGCGGCTTAGGAGTGTTATGATGGAAAAAAGAAAAGGAGCGTGGCCCATGAAAAAGTGCCGGATCACCGTGATGAAAAAAGCCTTCTATCCGGAGCTGGCCGCCCGGTATGAAAAACCCATTGCCCACGCCTGCGATATGCGGGAGGGACAGGTATTCGCGACCAACGGCTGGCGGCGGCCGGAGGGCCTGTGTGAGAGCGCGTGGGAGACGCTGTCGCCCTTTGTGATGACCCTGACCCACGGCGGCAGCAACCTGTATGACGGCTGGATGAAAAACGAGAAAGCAGCCATGCTCTCCTGCAACGACGGCTTCCGCCCGGTGAGTTTTCTGGTGGAAGCGCTGGAAGAGGACGCGGACTGACACAATAAGCAACCGCCCGGACAGCCTGACAAAACAGGCCGTCCGGGCGGTATTGCTTTTCGATGGAGTGACGGTATCCCGCCAAAAGCGGCTGCACGAGGAAGGCCGGCAGCCCGCCGCGCCAAGGCCAAAACACCGGTGGTATTTGATGACCCATTCATGCCTTTGCCATATAGCTGCCGCACGGGGGACTCTTTTGGCAGCGGCAGGATCCGGCGCTTGTGTACCCATTTGACGATGTAGGTCAGTACCGCGGCCATAAAGCAGATGCCGGCGCACCAGCCCGGAAATTCACCCGGCTTTTCCATCCTCCGACGCTCTTTTTCCCCGCAGAGGGGATCGCAGCGTTCTTATAATCTGACAAAAAATCACTTGCAATCTCGTTTTTTGCGACGAAACAAGAAAACACTGACAAAAGCTTATTTCACCTGCCACACCTCCGGCCCCCGCCCGGCGCCCACCTCAAAGTGGTATTTGACGATGCCCAGGTCAATGTGGGAATTGGGGCCCAAAAGAGCCTTCGCCTCGGCGCCGCCGCCGGAAAGAGCGATGCGGAAGCGCTGCTGGTTGATGGCGGTGGGTGCCAGCAGGGCGGCTTCCATCCCGGAGCGGAACCAACCGGGCATGGGATCGGGGCACCGGCACAGCGTTTCAAGCGGTTTGGAGCGGTGGGAAACGCCCTGTGTGGCGCCATAGCCCAGGGCAATCACGCACGCCAGCTTTTCACCCGACTCCACAGTGATGGCGGAGCGGACGGCGCCTTTGGAAAAGGTGCCCGCCACCCAGCAGGTGTTAAGCCCCAGCATCTGTGCCAGAAGCACCAGATGTTCGCCCCAATAGCCCGCTGGCTCTTCCAGTCCGGGGCCTTTGGGGCCGATCAGCGCCAGATAGTTTTCGACGCCCTCAAACTTGCCGTAGTGAGCGGCCAGGCCGCCGAAGGCTTTCGGCTCATTCCACACGGCCTGTATGTGCAGGCCGGTGTCGCTGTTGCAGCAATCGATCTCCTCTGCCAGACGCTGTGTGATCTGGAGCGGCAGGGGCTTTTTTACATACCGGCGCACCGAATGGCGGGCGGCAATGGCTTCTTGCAAGGTCATGGGAAAAACTCCTCTCGTATGGCCGGAATGTCTGGCAGGACAGCCTGACTTTTTTGGCGGTGATAAAGTCGGCGATCGCCTGGACGGTGATGCGCGGCTGCTCGTCGGCGGAGATGGTGGCGTCGGGGTCGCCCTTTTGCCGGCCGTAGTTGCCGAACTGAGCGTGGTTGTCGCCTTCGATTTTGACGATGTTGTCGGTGTAGTAAATGTTCTTTTCAAGGCCTGCGTTAAAGGTGCCGTAAACGGTGAGCGTTTGTTGGGTGAGATAGTCGCCGTAAAGATAGGCGTCCATCAGAAGAAGCCCCTCCGCCTTGTCGGGGAGCATGGCGGCGTAGCTGCTGGCCATGGCCCCGCCCATGGAGTGACCGGCGATGTACCAGTGTTGGATCTCCGGCACCTGGGCGAAGACCCTGCCAGGTGCGGTCTCTGCGCCGGGCAGGCGATCAGTGTTGGATCTCCGGCACCTGAGCGAAGACCCGGTCGGCGGCGTTGGGGTCAAAAATAGCCATTCGCAGCGGCATTTCCACAAGCACGCAGGTGTGGCCGTTGTTTTTCAGTTTTTCTAGCAAAGGGAGGTACGCGGTGGCCTCCGCTTTGGCGCCGGGATAAAAAATGATGCCCGTGTTGCTGGGAACAGTGGGAGAGAGAAGGGTCAGACCGTCTCTGACCTGCATGGTGTGATCGCCCTGCACCGCCACGTCCTCGGCGTGGGAATAAGCGCCGGCCCAGATGAAAAAGCCGCCGATGCACACCGCCAGCAAGGCCGCCCGCGAAAGAAGCGTTATTTTAAGAACTTTGTGCTTTTGGCATAAAGCGTTTCCTTTTCTCCGCGCTGCCGGAAAGCAATCTTCTGCCAGGCAGCCAATAAATCTATTATAGCGTCCAAGGCGTGCCCGTCAATTCCTAAATTTCCCGGATGCCCCAAACGGCGGGTTGCTTTTCCCGCTCTTTGCGCTTATCATAGGGCCAGAAGCGGACGTCCGCCGCACCCGCGGCGGCGCGGCGAAGAAGGCGGTGCCAGACCTGGCGCCAAGAGGAGAAGATCATGCCGAACATTGTGGAGATCACCAATTTTGCAGCCCCCCAGCTGGATGTGTTTGCCCGCCTGACAGAGGCGCAGCTCCGCAGCCGCCGGGAGCAGGAGAAGGGCGTTTTCATTGCCGAAAGTCCCAAGGTCATTGAAAACGCGCTGAACGCCGGATACAGCCCCCTTTCCTTTCTCATGGAGCGGCGGCATATTACGGGGCAGGCGGCGCCGCTGCTGGCCCGCTGCGGCGATGTGCCGGTGTATACGGCGGAGAGCGCCATTCTCGCCCGACTCACCGGCTTTGCGTTGACCCGTGGCGTGCTGTGCGCCTTTCGTCGCCCGGCGCTGCCGGAGGCGGAGACACTGTGCGCCTCCGCCCGCCGGGTCGTTGTGTTGGAAAACATTGTGGATGCCACCAATGTGGGGGCAATTTTCCGTTCTGCGGCGGCGCTGCATATGGACGCGGTGCTGGTCACGCCGTCTTGCTGCGACCCCTTGTGCCGCCGGGCGGTGCGGGTGAGCATGGGCACCGTCTGCCAGGTGCCGTGGACGTATATCGGCAAGATCGCGGCGGAGTGGCCTCAGCCGGGGCTGACACGCCTGCGGGACATGGGCTTTCGCACGGCAGCCATGGCGCTGAGCGATACCGCCGTCCCCATTGACGATCCCCGTCTGGCGGCGGAGGAAAAGCTGGCCATTGTACTGGGGACGGAGGGCGATGGCCTCACGGCCCACACCGTGGCAGCGTGCGACGACACGGTCTGCATCCCCATGTCCCACGGAGTGGATTCCTTGAACGTGGCGGCGGCCAGCGCCGTGGCCTTCTGGCAGCTCAGAGCCAGATAGGCGCTTTCTCATCAAAAAAGACAGTCCTCCGGAAACGGAGGACTGTCTTTTTTCGCGGCGGAGACCCTGCCGGCGTTTCAGCCCCGGGCCTTTTTCAGCAGCGCCACGGCATCTTCCTTTTTCAGTACCTTGCCGTAGGAGAGCACCTTCCCGTCCACCACCAGTGCCGGCGTTGTCATCACGCCGTAGGCGGCGATCTGGGTAAAATCCGTCACATGGTCAATGGCGGTGTCCATGCCCAACTCAGTGAGCGCTTCTTTCACAGCCTTTTCCAGCGCGTTGCACTTGGCGCAGCCGGAGCCCAGCACCTTCACGCCGGAGGGCGATTTGGCGCTTTCCGCCTGTGCCCGCTCCTGAGGCGTCACGTCCCCGCCGCAGCAGGGAGTCTCTTCCTTTTTTCCAAACAGTCCCATGATGCAAATCCTCCTGTTATATAATCGGTCAAATAAACAAAAAAGAAAACGCGTTGAAAAGATACCCCACCAGAATGATGCCCACGGTGCAGACGGCGATAAACAGCCACAGCAAACGGGGCTTCACCGCCTTGCGCAGCATGATCATGGAGGGAAGCGACAGAGTTGTTACTGCCATCATAAAGCTCAGCACGGTACCCAGCAGCGCCCCCTTGCCCAAAAGAGCCTCGGCCACGGGAATGGTGCCGAAAATATCCGCGTACATGGGCACGCCGATGAGGGTGGCCAGCACCACGCCGAAGGGATTGCGGCTGCCCAGCACGGTTTCCACCCAGGTCTCGGGAATCCAGTTGTGGATGACGGCGCCGATGCCCACGCCCACCAGGATGTAGGGGAAAACCTTTTTAAAGGTGCCGGACATCTGATCTTTGGCGTAAACCAGCCGCTCCTTCTGGGTCAGCGTGGGGGAGTCAATGTCCACGGCGCTGGCGGAGCGAATGAAGTCCTCCACCTGGTTTTCCATATGCAGCCGCTCAATGATGGTGCCGCCGATAACAGCCACCACCAGACCCACCACCACGTAGGCCACCGCCACCTTGGCCCCGAAAATGCTCATCAGCAAAAGAAGACTGCCCAGATCCACCATGGGGGAGGAGATCAAAAAGGAGAACGTCAAGCCCAGCGGCAGTCCCGCGCTGGTGAAGCCGATGAACAGCGGAATGGAGGAACAGGAGCAAAAGGGCGTCACCGTGCCCAGCAAGGCGGCGATGCAGTTGGCCCACAGGCCGTGGAATCGTCCCATGATCTTTTTGCTGCGCTCCGGCGGGAAATAACTCTGAATATAGGAGATGAGAAAGATCAGAAAGCACAGCAGAATCGTGATTTTGATGACGTCGTACAAGAAGAACTGTACGCTGCCGCCCCAGCGTGTGGTGATGTCCAGCCCCAGCGCGCCCAGTCCCCGCCCAATGAGGACATTGAGCCATTTCATGGCCAGAATTTGATTTTGAATAAAGTCACCGACCATCGCAGCACCCTCCGTTATCGGCCTGTGTCAGCCCGGCAAGAAAAGCCTCGTAGGCCTCAAGCGTTTCCCGCCGCAGGGAATAGTGACACCACTTGCCGTCTCTGCGTACCGCCACCAGACCGGAAGCACACAGGATCTTCATGTGGTGGGAAAGCGTGGGCTGGGTGATGGCGAAACGCTCCAACAGCTTGCAGGCGCACATTTCCCCGTTGGCCAGCATTCCCACGATCTGCACCCGGCTCCGGTCACCCAGCGCCTTGCCCATCAGCGCGGCATCTGTTGCATTCATAGAAGCACCTCACATTAATTGTTGTCTATATGAAAAAGCATACAGCAAACATTGATAAATGTCAATACGAAAAGTGCGGCGGGATGAGCCTTTTTTTGCGGCAAAAAGCGGCAGATCTCGCCTTCTCCGGCGGCGCGGCAAAAACCGGCGGCACGGTATCCCGTGCCGCCGGTCAACAGGCGGAGATGGCTATGGATAGCGGCCGCCTTCAGAAGCTGTCGCTTTCAAAAAGGATCCGATAGAGTGTGCTGAACAGTAGCGTGGAATCGATGGGCTTTGACAAATGGGCGTTCATACCCACGGCCTTGCTCTTGTCCACGTCCTCGTCGAAAGCGTTGGCGGTCATGGCGATGATGGGAATGGTTCTGGCGTCTTCCTTGTTCCAGTGGCGGATATTGGTGGTGGTTTGAAGGCCGTCCATCAGCGGCATCCGGATATCCATCAAAATGGCATCGTAGTAGTGGGCGGGATTCTGGGCGTAAAGCTCCAGAGCCTTTTGACCGTTGGCGGCCACTTCCACATGAAAATTCTTGCTTTCCAACAGGGTTTTGGCGATCTCGGCGTTAATCTGGTTGTCCTCGGCCACCAGGATTCGCTTCCTGGTGAAGTCAAAGACAGGCTCCTCGGCGTGCTGGGACTCACTGGCGCCCCGTGCCTTCTGGAAGGCGGAGACCAGCGTGGTTTTCAGCAGAGGCTTTGACACCAGCAGATTGGCGCCGGCGGCTTTGGCGTCGGCTTCGATGGATTCCCAGTCATAGGCGGTGATAATGATAATGGTCACATCGGGACCCACGATTTTGCGAATTTTGCGGGTGGTTTCGATGCCGTCCATATCGGGCATTTTCCAGTCTATCAGGATAAAGTCGTAAAAGACGGATTTGGCGCAGTTGCTTCTGACACGCTCCACGGCTTCGGCGCCGGTGGTGACCCACTCGCCGGTCATGCCGATATCCCGCAGAATGTGGCTGGCCTGCTCGCACACCACCAGATCATCGTCCACGATGAGCATGTGCATTTTCTCGAAGTGGAGATCCGGCTTTGCGTGGAGCAGCACGCTCTCGTCCACGGTGAGGGGAACGTCCACGGTGAATTCGCTGCCAACGCCCACGATGCTGCGCACATGGATGCTGCCGCCCATTAGATTCACCAGATTTTTGGTGATGGCGAGCCCCAGCCCGGTGCCGCCGAAGACGGAGGTGGTGGAGGTATCGGACTGCTCAAAGGGCTCAAACAGCCGGTCCATAAAGTCCTCGTGGATGCCGATACCAGTGTCGTTGACGGTGAAGCGCACCACCGACTGATTGCCTGCGTGGGAGAGGGAGTGGACGTGGAACGTCACCTTTCCGGAGGACGTAAATTTCACGGCGTTGCCCAGAATGTTGATGAGAATCTGCTGGAGCTTCATGGCGTCGCCCACATAGGATTCCGCGATCTCGCTGGAAACGGTGCATTCATAGTCCAGCTCCTTGGAATGGGCCTGGTTGTAGATCATAGTGTTGATGGCGCTGATAAAATCACGGAAGGAGAAGGTCTCGTTTTTCAGCAGCATTTTTCCGCTTTCGATGCGGGACATATTGAGGATGTCGTTGATGAGGGAGAGCAGGTACCGGGCTGAAATGCCGATCTTGGAGATGCAGTCGGCCACCCGCTCCGGGTTTCCGATGGCCTGGGCGGCAATGGTGTCCATGCCGATGATGGCGTTGAGGGGCGTGCGGATCTCGTGGCTCATGCGGGAGAGAAAATCGGACTTGGCCATACTGGCCTGTCGGGCGGCGGCCAGCGCGTTGGCCATTTGTTCCTTGTTTTCCTGATCCTGCTGAAAGATCTCCGTCACGTCGGTGAGGAGAAACACCACGGTGTCCCGGTACTCATCCAGATAGAAAAGGTCGATTTTGATCTTGCGCGGAGTCTGTTCCGGGAGACCGCCCGGCTGCTGGATCCGGGTGATGTAGGTGGTATAGACGGGGGCTTTTTCCAGTTCCGCCCGAATGTGGGCGGGCGCCATTTTGGCAAGGAAAGATGCCCTCTCTTGGGGGAGAATATAGGCCGCGGCGGCTTCCACCAACTGGAGATACGGAAGCCCGTCCCGGTGGAGGGAAACGATATCCTCACCGGTTTTGAAGAAAAACCGGTCGGATTGCAGATCCCAGCAGGCTACGGATTTGTAGTTGCGGCGGAGAACCCGGTCGGTGATCTTTTCCATCTGCACCTTGTCGTTGATGTCCTGGGTGTAGAAAAAGGCGATCAGATCGCCGGACTCGGGATCGGGCAGGATCTCTGTCCGGGTGGAGACCCAGCGAACCATATCGTCCACCGCGCGGCGGTAGAGAATCTCCGTGCTGTATTGCCCTTCGCTGACAAGACGGCGCACGCCGCTGTCGCAGCAGGCTGAGAGAAACAGCTGCCGGTCCTTTTCCTCCGGAATACGGACGGCCGCCCGCAGCAGAAAATCCAGTGTTTCGGAATCGGTCTGGCACAGGGAGGGGACAGCGCGGAGCGCCTGGGACAGGAAAGCGTTGCCCACAGGGGCGTCGGACAGATCTGCGTCACGGGAGCGGAAGAAGGGCTGCCTGTTTCCGGAGAGGTGGAAGGAAAGCGCCTCAAAGGTGTTGCCTTCCAAAGTCTTGAGGCGCAGGTGCTCTTCCTGCACTCTCTGCTCCGCCGTCTTCTTCTCTGTGACGTTAAGGGAGTACCCCTGGGCGTGGAGCGTGTGTCCGTCGCCGTCGCGAACCGCCTTGATGCGGATGTGTTCCCAGGTATAGATACCGTTGTAGGCGAGGCGAACCAGGCATTCAGCCTCGTCCTCTCCGCCGTCGATAGCGGCGATCATATGCCGATATGCCTGCTTGTCAGCATCCGAGGCTTGGGTAAAGGCCAGGAAGGAATCGGGGAAATCATTCCACTCGGAGGGCATTTCCACCGGACAGTTGTTGACGAAGTAGATTTCCGCCCGGTGGCAGGCGGGAAAATAGGTGAAGAACTGGATATCGGAATTGGCAACCGTTTCCTGCAAAGCGTGCTGGCTGTCCCGTAGCTTTTCCTCCGCTTTTTTCTGCTCGTCCATATCGGTATAGGAGCCGTAGTAGTAGCGGTTGGAGGCTTCAAAATAGGCGAAACGGAACTGGATACTGATCCAGTGCGGCTTGCCGTCATCGCCGTAGGTGCGGTATGTGGAAAAACCCACGCTGCCGTCCTGCTGCTCTGTGCGGTGGTACTCGGCCAGCAAAGGGCTCCGATCAGGTTCGTAGATGAGCGGCATGACGCTGCCGCCCACCAGGGTCTGCGCCTTTATGCCGCTGAGATGGTGGGCCCGTGCCCAGCCGTCGTTGATGAAGTCCAGCACAAGGGCGTCGTTTTCCACGTGGAAAATACCGGTACCGCCGGGCATATTCCGCACGAGATCGGTGTATTTCCGGGAAAGGGCCGCCTCTGTTTCCAGACCCATCAGATGGGTGATATCCCGGCTGATGCCGTAAAGAGCAATGGGCTGGCCCTGTGGGTCGAAGACAACGTGCTTCTGGGTCTTGGCCCAGCATTTGTGGCCGTCCCGGTCCGGCAACCGTTCCACCACGTCGGTGATGGGCGTCCCGGTGTCAAGCACCTGCCGGTCGTCGGAACGGTATTTTTCGGCAATGTCCTTGGGGAAAAGATCAAAGTCTGTTTTCCCCACCAGTTCCTTGGCGGAGGCTCTGCCGGTCATGCAGGCAAAGGCTTCCGAGCAGCCGAGATAGACGAGATTCGGATCTTTGATGAAGATATAGTCGTCGTTGTTCCGCAAAAGCTGGCGGAGGGCGTCGAACAGGGGCTGACCTGCTGTGGTTTTGTCAGATGATGACATCTTGCGAGTCTCCTTCTTGGATATTTTGCAGCTGCTGCGCCATAACGGCATACAGCAGCGCTGGGTCCACCGGTTTGGCAATATGGGCGTTCATGCCGGAGCGAAGACACCTTTCGATATCCTCGGTAAAGGCGTCGGCCGTCATGGCGATGATGGGAATGACGGCGGCATCGGGGCGGGGCAGCGCGCGGATGGCGGCGGTGGCGGCAAAACCGTCCATCACGGGCATCCGCAGATCCATCAAGATGGCGTCAAAGAAGCCCACCTGGTTCTCGCGGAAAGCGTCGAGCCCCAGCTGTCCGTTTTCCGCCGTGACCACATCCAGTCCCTTGGCGCGCAGCATGGTGCAGGCAATCTCCCGGTTGAGCAGATTGTCCTCGCACAGCAGGACTCTTTTTCCCTGAAGCGTCTGGAGAGGCGGCCCGGGAATGGACGACGGCAAAACAGCGGCGGATACCGGGTCAAAATGAAAGCGGAGGGTAAAAACGGTGCCGTAATCCTTTTCGCTTTCCACCTCGATGGTGCCGTCCATCAGGTTTACCAGATGGTTGACGATGGAAAGCCCCAGCCCGGTGCCCACGGCGTCGTACCCGGTGCGTTTTTCCTGGTGGAACGGCTCATAGAGCCGCTCCTGATATTCTTTGGACATCCCAATGCCGTCGTCGCGGACGATGACCACGATGTCGGGATCGCTGCCGTTTTCCGGATCATCCTTCACGGTGTAAAAGACGTGGCCGCCGGCGGGCGTAAATTTCACGGCGTTGGCAAGAAGATTGAGAAAAATCTTTTGCAGGTTCAGCTTGTCGGCCATCACCATTCGGCCGTGGAGCTGGGAAAAGTCGGTGATAAAGGTGACGTTTTTTCTCTCGGCGGCGGCGCCGATGGGGACGATGATGGCTTCCGCCACCTCCAACGTGCTGACGGGTTGGCACTTCAGCTCCAGCTTGCCGCTGTTGAGTTTGAACACGGTCAGCGTGTCGTTGACCAACTGCAGCAGCAGCTTGCCGGAGACCTTGATCTTGGCCAGATAGTCCCGGACCTGGGGGGAAATGGCCTCCTGCTCCGCCAATTCCGCAAAGCCGATGACGCTGTTGAGGGGCGTCCGCATATCGTGACTGATGTCGCTAAAGAGCATGGCTTTGGCGTCGGTGTCCCGGCGGATCTGCTTATTGGCGGCGCGGAGCTCGGCGTTGGCTTTTCGCAGGGCGCTGCTGTACCGGTGCTGGCGGCTGAACCAGAGGATCAGAAAGAACATGGTGGCCAGCAGGGCGGTCACCACAGTGACCCAGGTGCGGTTGCTGTAAAGGCGGTCTGCAAAGGTGTAGCTGTGCTCTTGCAGGCTGTTGGCCCTTACCAGAGCGTCCACCGTGTCCTGACTGACGGAGGACACAGCTTTGAGAAGGATATTTTGCAGCAGGGCGTTTTGCCCGTTGCTGTTGCATACGGAAAGGCACAGCCCTGTGCTCAGCTGGGGCTGTAACTTGAGGGTGAGCCCTGCGTAGGCGGCGTGATAGCCCAGGTGCTCATAAAGAAGCGTGGGCAGCGCCGCCGCTTCCGCCTGCCGCCCGGTCACGGCGTTGAGACAGGCGGAGGGAGACGGGTAAAAAACAGGGGTCATGCCCATGGTTTCCAGCCGCCGGGCGGTGAGATCGTCGCCGTTCACCACAGCCACCCGCCCATCGGGGGAGATGCTGCCGGAATTGCGGTAGATGAGGCCGTAGTTGATAGTGAGGTAGGGCTGAGTCCGCTGAAACACCGCGGGCTGGTGGAGATCGATGTAGTCGTAGAATTGCCCGGCCATGTCGCCGCCTCCGTCAAAAAAGCGGCGCGCCAGATCCTTGTAGGTGTCACAGATTTCATAGTGGAAGGTGAGCCCGGTTTTTTCGGAAATGACAGACAGATAGTCGGGGATAACGCCCTTGGCCGTCCCGTTTTCCCAGTAGGAAAGGGGCGCCTGATCCGCCGCCAGAAGCACGGTAAAAGGGGCGGACTGGCTGACATAGCTCAGCTCCGCCCGGTCCAGCGCCACCATAGCGCTGCTGTCCCCCTGATCGAAGTATTTTTTGTAAAGGCGCTCCTGCATATAGGGGTCGATGAACTGAATCTCCCGCATGGCGCGGTTGAGCTGGGCGAGGATCTCGGGCTGCTTTTTGCTCACCGCGAAATAGGTGGAGATGTGCGGCCATTCGTAGAGGACCTTGTAAGGCTTGTCCAGCTTCAGATTGCTGGTGATCACCGCGTCCACGGTGCCGCCGTCCAGAGCGGAAAAGGCGCCCTCCATGGAATCAAAGGACTGGATGTTGACGGTGACACCGCTTTCCTCCGCCTCTTCCCGCAGCATATTTTCCCGGAAGGAGGAAGCGAGCGTACCGATCACCGCGCCGTCAAAAACCGTGAAATCATCGTAGGTGTAGCGGTCGTCGTCGGCCCGGCCCAGGATCAGCATCCGGATATAGCCGTCGGGATAGTCGCAGTAGTCGTAGTAGGCCTCCCGCTCCTCCAGATAGCCCAGATCGCCCATCATATCAATGGTGCCGTTCCGCAGCTGCTGCTCCAGATCCTCAAAGTCGCCGTAAACGAACTGATAGTCCCAATGGGCCAGCTGAGCGATGCGGATGAGATATTCGTATTCATAGCCGCCCATGGTGTCGGCGCTGTTGCCGTCATGGACGCCCTTGACGGGATCCCACCCCACGCGGACAGTCCGTGTAGCGGAGGGCTCCGCGCCGTAGACCGGAGAGATCAGCCCACTGAAAAGAAGAACCGCCGCGGCTACCGCAGCTCCGATGCGCCATAGATGTGTTTTCACGGATATGTTCGCCTTCTTCCGTACCGAACCCAATATTTTGATAAGATTATCATATCAGCCGTGGCAATGCTTTACAACTTAAAAACGCAAAAAGATTGCCGATATTTGGCAGTTTTTCCCGTTTTGCCGCAGCCGCGCCGTCGGCCGTTTTTTAGGAGGTATGGAGAAGAGCAGTGTGGAAAACAGCCGCTTGGCGCAGCGTGATATACTGTTTGTGGTTTTATAGGGTTCCGCGGCGGTCAAACGTCGGTCTGGCCCGAGATAAAACACACGGGCGACCGTGTGCACGGAGGGACAAAAGCCTGGGAGATCGTAAGGATTTCCCAGGCTTTTGCCGTATTTTTGTGTGGTGGAGGTGAAAAAATGCAGCGGATCTATCTGACTGTGGCCGGCCTTTTGAAACGGTGTGGGCGGTGAGCCTGAAGTATTCCCAGGACTTTTCCAAGCTGGTGCCAGCGTTGTGACGGTGGTGGGAATGATCGCTAGCTTTGCTCTTTTGTCTGTGGCGCTCAAGCACCTGCCTTTGGGAACGGGCTACGCCGCCTGGACAGGTATCGGCACGGCAGGCACGTTTCTTCTGGGGGTGGTGCTGTTTCACGATTCGGTGCAGCTGCCCCAGATACTCTGCGTGGGACTGACCCTGGCGGGTATGATCGGTCTGAAACTGCTGACGCCCCGGTAAAAGCGAGCAAAATAGCCAAAAAGAAGCTGATTTGCCTTGAGAGAAATAAGATGGAAGCGGTAGCCGCTGAGCGGAAATGACGGCTATCCCTACGCTGTGCCGCTGAGCTATGTGTACCGGGAGGAAATGTGCTGGTTCTATGGCACCGCCGCCGGCTCCAATAGCAAAAGAACTGCCCGCATAAACGGATAGTTCTTTTGCTATAATGTGAATAATCCAAAAAAAAGAGTGAAACAACCGTGAAAAACGGTAAAAAAATGTGGATGATTTTTCACGAAAAACGCAAGGAGTGACACAGATGAACAAGCTGTTTGATTTGCTGGAAACGGATCTGTCCGACAGGGCCATCCGGGAGCTTTTGACGTATATTCTCCATTTTTCGCCGCTGCGCCGCAGCACCATCCCGGTGGAAGGGAAAATGGGGGACTGGCGGTTTTGTGCCTCGGCGGAAAGGGACGAGGAAGAGCGTCTCACCGACCGCATCACCGTCCACTGGGTACAGGTGGGGCTGGAGCGTATCACGGTCAACGCCGTGGTTTGAAACAAGAAGAACACAGCGGGCCGGTTTTTGCACCGGCCCGCTGTGTTTTGATTCGTTTTTAACATTTTTGCTGTGCTTTTGGCTCACTGGAGGTAGGCCATGATGGCCGTCTGGCAGTGGCGCAGATAGGCGCGTCGCACCTCGTCGGGGCCGACGATCCTGGCCTGGGGGCCAAACTGGAACAGCCAGCCAAAGAAGGTGGGCCCCACCTCCACCGGCGCGAAAAGCTCAAAGTATTCGGGCTCGTCGGGGCGCAGATGGGCGTCCGCGCCGAAACGGTCTATCACCACGTTAAGCAGGTCTTTGTGGAACCGCAGGTGGACGGTTTGGGTCTCGCCGTTGAACATATCAAAAATGGTCTTCACATAGCTGCCTAAGTCGAAGCCCTCCGGCAGCGCGTCCCGGCTTTGGGGCAGCACCTCCAGACCGGTCATGCGGTCCACCCGGTAATGACGGTACGCCTGCCCAAGAGGGTCATAGGCGATGAGGTAATAAAACCGGTCCACACACAGCGCCACGGGGTTAACCACATAGGAGTCCCCGTCCCGGCGGAAGGATTTTTCCCCCTTCACCGTCCAGTCGAAGTAGCGGAATGAGATCTTTTTGTTTTTGTTGATGGCGGCGTGGATACCGTCCACCGCGTAATAGAGCGCTTCATTGCTGGTCTTGACACGGTGCATAACGTACACTTGCCGGCGCAGCTCCTTGGCGTTGCTGCGGCTGGTCTGCCTCTCCAGCTTGCCGATGAGCTCCATGCTCTTGCTCTGGGTCAGAAAGGGGGAGGCCTGCACCACGTCGATGAGCATTTTCAGCTCCGCCAGCTGGAAGCTGCGCTCCCCGAGAAAATAGCCGAAGGTCTTGCTTTTCACCGACTGGATGTCCATTCCGTAAAATTCCAGCAGCTTCAGGTCATCATAAATGGATTTGCGCTCGGCAGAAATACCGTAGGAGGCCAGATATGAGATCATATCCTGGACGGTCCGGGGATGCGCTTCGTCCGTCTCTTCCCGCAGAAATTTCACCAGATACAACAGCTTCTGCTTCTGATTGGCCACGACAGACACCACCTTTTCTGCTTGATAAAAAACAGTATATCACAAAAAACAAAAAAGCACTTCCTTTTTTGCCAAAAAGTTTACAAAACCGAAAAAATTCACAGCCTGCCGCCGGTTGACGCGGCTATACCTTTATTGTATAATTGTTTGATTGCAATATTCTTTATTTTCGATGCGGAGGTATACCCCTTATGTGGATGGCGGATCAATGGCAGGATTATGAACTTCTGGACTGCGGCGGCGGCGAAAAACTGGAGCGCTGGGGCAGTCAGATCCTGGTGCGCCCGGATCCGCAGGCCATCTGGGAGACGGATCACAGCGACCGGCTCTGGCAGAAAGCCGACGCCCGGTACAGCCGTTCCGCCACCGGCGGCGGGCACTGGGACAAAAAGCAGGTGCCGGAGCAGTGGCCCATCCGCTACGGTGAGCTCACCTTTCTGGTCAAGCCCATGAACTTCAAACACACTGGATTGTTCCCCGAACAGGCGGCCAACTGGGAGTTTGCCATGGACAAGATCAAAAACGCCGACCGATCCATCCGGGTGCTGAACCTCTTTGCCTATACAGGCGGCGCCACCGTGGCCTGCGCCGCGGCGGGCGCTTCTGTGTGCCATGTGGACGCGGCCAGGGGCATGGTGGCCTGGGCCAAGGAAAACGCCAAAGCCTCCGGCCTGGGCGAGGTCCCCATCCGCTATATCGTGGACGACTGCGCCAAGTTCGTGGAGCGGGAGATCCGCCGGGGCAAGACCTACGACGCCATCATCATGGACCCGCCCTCTTACGGCAGGGGCCCCTCCGGCGAGGTGTGGAAGCTGGAAGAAAACCTTTATCCCTTTGTGAAGCTTTGCGCCCAGGTCTTGTCGGACAAGCCCCTTTTTGTGATCCTCAACTCCTACACCACGGGTCTGGCGCCCTCGGTGTTGGGTTATATTTTACAGTTGCTGGTGGGCAAAAAGCGGGGCGGCAAGGTAAGCTGGGACGAGCTGGGTCTGCCCTGCCGGGATTCCGGCATGGCACTGCCCTGCGGCGCCACCGGACGGTGGATGAGCGAATAAGCGGGATCAAATGATGAAATGCCTGCTGGATGAAGGCCGGATCTGGCTGATGATGGCGCAGCGCTATGTTCTGTCGATGGCGCCGGGTCTGCTGGCCGCCGCCCTTTTATACGCGGCGCTGCGGCCCTTTCGGATACGCCGCCTGGCGGCGCGTGGGCTGCAAAGCAGCCGGAAGCGGGAAACGATCCTGCTTCTTTTCTGGATGTTTGCCGGGGGCGTGGCTTTTTTGACGCTGATGCCCTGGGACTTTTGGTGGCCCGGTGTTCTGCGGCACGGCTACAAGGGAACCTTTTTTCAGCTGGGTACCGTGGATCTTGACCCGCTGCATATGTTTGACGGCTGGTTCAATCTGCTGGGCAACATCATCATGTTTCTGCCCTTTGGCTTTTGTCCTGCCCTTTTGTGGCGAAAGTTTGGATGGAGGCGGGCGCTTCTTACGGGCCTTTGCCTCACGGGCGGGATCGAATGCTGGCAGCTGCTGGTGGGGAGAGCCTTTGACGTGGGCGACCTGCTTTTGAATACGGCTGGCGTGCTGGGCGGCTTCTGGCTGTGCGGGCGCGCCGGATGCCGGGGGCGGCTTGCCTGCCCAACATCAGAAAGTGAGAACATAGAAAACCAATGAGTACAATGATCGAAACAAAAGATCTGGACTTTACCTATCCCGCGGGGGAAAACGAGGCCGGGCAGCCGGCGCTGCGGAGAGTGGAGCTTTCCATAGAAAAAGGCAGCTTTGTGGCCATCCTGGGACACAACGGCTCCGGCAAATCCACGCTGGCCAAGCAGTTCAACGCGGTGCTTTTGCCCTGCGGCGGCAAAGTGTGGGTGGAGGGCATGGACACCCAAGAGGAAGAACTCCTGCTGGAGATTCGCCGCCGGGTGGGCATGGTCTTTCAAAACCCCGACAACCAGATCGTGGCCAACGTGGTGGAAGAGGATGTGGCTTTTGCCCCGGAAAACCTGGGCGTGCCGCCGCTGGAGATCCGAAAACGGGTGGACGACGCGCTGGCCGCCGTGGGAATGTCCGAATTTACCCGGCACGCGCCCCATCTCCTCTCCGGCGGACAAAAACAGCGGGTGGCCATCGCCGGCGTCATCGCCATGGACCCGGAGTGCATCGTCCTGGACGAGGCCACGGCCATGCTGGACCCCATGGGACGGCGGGAAGTGCTGGACACGGTGGAACAGCTGAACCGGGAGCAGGGCATGACAGTGATCCTCATTACCCACCACATGGACGAGGCTGCCCGGGCCGGACGGGTCATCGTCATGAGCCAGGGACAGGCCGTCATGGACGGTACGCCAAGGGATATTTTCTCACGGGTGGAGGAGCTGCGCGCCCTGGGCCTTACCGTGCCGGACACGGTGGCGCTGCTGTACGATCTGACACAACACGGCTGGCAGGTGCCTTTGGGCGCTCTCACCGTGGAAGAATGCGCGGACGCGGTCTGCCGCAGCATACAATGAGGCGGATACGCGGGAAGGAAGAACGAATTGGAACCAATTTTGCAAGTGGAACACCTGACGCACACCTACAGCGCCGGGACTCCTTTTGAAAGAAACGCGGTGGAGGACATGCATCTCACCGCCTATCCCGGCGAACTCCTGGGCATCATCGGCCACACCGGCTCCGGCAAATCCACGCTGATCCAGCACCTCAACGGACTTCTCAAGCCCACCGCCGGCACCGTCCGCCTGAATGGGCGGGATATCTGGGGCGACCCCAAAAAGATTCGGGACGTCCGGTTTCGGGTGGGGCTGGTGTTCCAGTACCCGGAGTATCAGCTTTTTGAAGAGACTGTTTACAAGGATATCGCTTTCGGCCCCGGCAACATGGGTCTGCCGCAAGACGAAATCGACCGGCGGGTGCGGGAGGCCGCGGCCTTTGTGGGCGTGCCGGAGAGTATGCTGGATAAATCCCCTTTTGAGCTCTCCGGCGGACAAAAACGCCGGGTAGCCATCGCGGGCGTGCTGGCCATGGACCCCAAGGTGCTGGTGCTGGATGAACCCACCGCCGGCCTTGACCCCCACGGAAGGGAGAGCATCCTCTCTCAGATCCGGGCCTATCACAAGGCCAAAAACAACACCGTGCTGCTGGTGAGCCACAGCATGGAGGAGATCGCCCGCAACGCCGACCGCATTCTGGTGCTGCGCAACGCCCGCAACTACATGGAGGGGACGCCCAAAGAGGTTTTTTCCCATGCCGCGGAACTGGAGGGGGCGGGACTGGACGTGCCCCAGGTCACCAAGGTGGCCGTGGAACTGAAACGCCGGGGCCTCGACATCGACCCCACCGTTTACACCCTGGAAGGACTGGAAGCGGAGCTGCTCCGGCTGAAGGGAGGCTCCGCCCGTGCTTAAAGACATTACCCTGGGCCAATACTTTCCGGGGAACACTTTTGTTCACCGGCTGGACCCCCGCACCAAGCTCATTGCCACCGTGTTTTACATCGTGGCTCTTTTCAACGCCAAATGGCTGGTGACCTACGCCATCATGGCACTGGTGCTGATCTTGTGCATCAGCGTCTCACGGGTGAAGCCCCGGGCCTTGACCCGCGGTCTCAAGCCCATTTTCATTCTGGTGGCGTTCACCGCCGTCATGAACCTCTTTTTTACCAGCGGTACCCCACTGGGACAGGGCTGGCTTTTGAGCCATATCACCGTGGAGGGCTGCTGGGCCGCTTTCTTCATGGTACTGCGAATTGTGATGCTCATTATGGGCACCTTTCTTCTCACCTACACCACCAGCCCCATCACCCTCACCGACGGGCTGGAGCACTTGATGAGCCCCTTAAAAAAGATCAAGGTGCCGGTGCATGAGCTGTCCATGATGATGAGCATTGCCCTGCGCTTTATTCCCACCCTCATCGAAGAGACCGACAAGATCATGTCCGCCCAGAAGGCCCGGGGCGCCGACTTCGAGTCCGGCAACTTCCTGCGCCGGGCCAAGGCACTGGTACCCATTCTGGTGCCCCTTTTCATCAGCGCTTTCCGCCGGGCCGACGAGCTGGCCACCGCCATGGAGTGCCGCTGCTATCACGGCGGAGAGGGACGCACCGCCCTCCACATCCTGCGCTATCAGCGCTCCGATGTGCTGGTGCTGGTGGGCTTCCTGCTTCTCACGGTGGGGATCATCGTTTTGAAAAAGATGGGACTTTAAAATAAGGAACAATTTTATGCGTAATATTGCCCTGAAACTGATGTATAATGGGACCGCCTACCACGGCTGGCAGGTGCAGAAAACCGAGAGCTCCGTGTGCCAGACGCTTGAAAAGGGGCTCTCCGCCGTCTGCGGCGAGCGTGTCCACTGCGTGGGCTGCGGCCGCACCGACGCCGGCGTCCACGCAGAGCGCTATGTGGCCAATTTCCACACCTCCTCCCGCATCCCGGCCGAGCGCCTGCCCTTTGCCGTCAATACCCACACCCCCGAGGATATCGTGGTGACGGAGGCTGTGGAGGTGCCGGAGGATTTCAACGCCATCGGTTCGTGCCTGAAAAAAGAATACACCTACCGCATCTACAACTCCCGCATCAAAAACCCCTTCTACGTCGACCGGGCCTACTTTTACCCCAAGCGGCTGGACGAGGAACTCATGGACCGGGCCGCCCGGATGTTTGAGGGGACTCACGACTTTGCCGCCGTGCGCTCCGTGGGCACCGACGTGAAAAGCACCGTCCGTACCATCTACTACTGCCGGGTGCAGCGCAGCGGCGAGCTGCTGGAAATGAAAGTATGCGCCAACGGTTTTTTGTATAACATGGTAAGGGCCATCACCGGCACCGTGCTCTACGCCGCCGAGGGAAAGATGCGACCCGAAGAGATCCCCGCCATTCTGGACGCGGGAGACCGACGCCTGGCCGGGCCTACCGCGCCGCCGGGCGGACTGTACCTGACAAGACTGTGGTATGAGGATGAACGGCTCAATGGATGAATTACAATTTACTCCGGGTGATCCCCAGGAGGAACTGCCTGCCAGAAGAGTGCAGAAGAAAAAAAGAAAATGGACCGTGCTACTGCTGTCCATCGCGGCGGGCGTGCTGGTGATCCTGCTGGCGGTATTTTGGAATTCACCCACCTTTGACGCGCTGCGCCGCTCCGTCACCTACCGCGCCGCCAAGCCCGACGCCAACCACTGCACAGAGCTGTACCATTACAGCAGCGACAAGAGCAACTGCTTCGCCGACCTTGGCGACAGCCTGCTGGTGGCGTCCAATACCACCGTCAGCCTTCTGGCCCAAAACGGAGAATCGCTGTACTCCCAGAATGTAAAATTTGCGCAGGCGGCCGTGACCCAAAGCGGGAAGACCGCCGTGGTCTACGATATAGGCGGCTCTGAGATCCTGGTGCTGAACAACAAAGGCCTGGCGGCCTCGCTTACCAGCGAGGGAAAGCAGGAGATCCTCTCCGCCACCGTCAACAGCGCCGGCTATCTGACCGTCACCGCCAACAAAAGCGGTTACAAAGCCGCCGTTTATGTCTATAATTCTCAGCAGAAGCTGATCTTTGAGTTCGACTCCTCCGACCGCTTCGTCATGACCGCCGCCGTCTCTCAGGACGGAAAATATGTGGCGGCGGCCACCATGGGCCAGTCTGACGGTAGCTTCCTCACCAACACGGTGATCTACCGCCTCACCAGCACCACCCCCGACGCTCAGTACGGCGCCACCGGCGGCATCGTCTACCAGATGGGCCTGCTGGACGGGAATTTCTGCGAGGTGGCTGAGGACCGGCTGGATCTCGTCTCCTCTGCCGGAAAGCTGGCGGCCAGCTACTCCTACAACGGCGGATACCTGCGGGGCTGCTCCCTGGACGGCAACGGCTTTGCCGCGCTGCTGCTGGATCGCTACAAGTCCGGAGGACAGGGAAAACTGGTCACTGTGGACGGCAACGGGGAGGTCATCGGCTCGCTGGATATCAGCGACGAAGTGCTGCACCTCTCCGCCGCCGGAAACTATGTGGCGGTGCTGTACGCCGACCGGCTGATCATCTACGACAAGGAGATGAACCAATGCGCCGTCCTGAGCGATATCAGCTCCGCCAAATACGCGCTGGTGCGCAGCGACGGCTCCGCCCTGCTGACGGGGTCCTCTGTGGCCAGCTTGTATCTGCCGTAACCTTGAAAGGAAAGTAACAATATGAAACCTGCTATCTTTGTCGACGCCGTGATCGCGCTGTTGCTGCTTTTGTCTTTGCTCTCGGGTGCCAAACGCGGGATGCTCAAAAGTCTTGCCGGTGTGGTGATCGTGCTGGCCGCCCTGCTGGGCGCCTCTTTGCTGGCCAATCGCTTTGCCGACGACGTGGCGGTGAAGCTCCAGCCGGTTTTGCAGCAGAAGATCGAGCAGCGGATGCAGTCGTCGCTGTCACAGCCCGCCGCTGTGTCCGCCGCGGTCTCCGGGGACACCCAGCAGATCCAGAATGTGCTGCGGTCGGTGGGCCTTATGGGGCAGTCGGTGCTGCAAAAAGCCACGGACGCGGTGAAAAACGCCACGGCGTCGCTGGCGCAGGCGGCCGCCGACGGAATGGTGCACACCATTGCCTACGCGCTGGTGTATCTGGTATCGTTCCTCCTTTTGTGGCTTTTGCTGTCCCTTTTGACCATCCCGCTGCATCTGGCTACCCAGTTGCCGGGACTTCACGCGCTCAACGCCATCGGCGGCGCGATCCTGGGGCTGGCTATGGGCGGTTTGCTGCTGTTTCTGGGGGTGTGGCTGCTGCGCTGCACCGGGCTGCTGCTGACGGATGACTTGATACAAGATTCGGTGCTGCTGCGGTTTTTCGCCGAAAACAGCCCCATCAGCGTTATCGCGTCGCTGGCATGACAATGAACACTCCTGGCCCTGTTGGGCCGTTACTGTAAAATACGGAGGTATACCATGCAACCTACACTTTGCTCCAGATGTAAGAAAAATGTGGCGGTGGTCTTTATTTCCCGCCTGGATGAGAAGGGACAGACTGTCAACGAGGGCCTGTGCCTCAAGTGCGCGGCCGACCTGGGCTTGCCCCAGGTGGAGGACATGATGAAACGGATGGGTATTACGCCCGAGGACCTGGACAGTCTTAACAGCGAAATGACCCAGGCCTTCGGCGGCGCCGAGGATCTGGAAAATCTGCCCGACAACGCCGAGGACGAGGATGACGAGGAAAACGGCAAAACAGCCACCTTTCCCTTCCTCAACCGCCTGTTCTCCGGCGGCAGCGTTCCCGAAAAGCAGGAGAGCAATCCCCGGGAGACAGGCGGCGCCCCCACCGGTGAGCCAAAAGAACGCCGGGACAAGAAACGGAAATTCCTGGACAACTACTGCATTAACCTCTCCCAGCAGGCAAGAGACGGCAAGCTGGACGCCGTGATCGGCCGCGAGCAGGAGATCGAGCGGGTGGTGCAGATACTCAACCGGCGGCAGAAGAACAACCCCTGCCTCATCGGTGAGCCGGGCGTCGGCAAGACCGCCATCGCCGAGGGACTGGCCCAGCGCATCGTGGCGGGCAGCGTCCCCTTTAAGCTGCGGGACAAGGAGGTCTATCTGCTGGATTTGACGGCTCTCGTGGCCGGGACACAGTTCCGGGGTCAGTTTGAAAGCCGGATGAAGGGCCTTATCGAGGAAATCCGCAAGCTGGGCAACATCATTCTGGTCATCGACGAGGTACACAACATCGTGGGCGCCGGGGATGCCGAGGGCAGCATGAATGCCGCCAACATCCTCAAACCGGCTCTCTCCCGGGGAGAAATTCAAGTCATCGGCGCCACCACCTTCAACGAATACCGCAAACATATCGAAAAGGACACCGCGCTGGAGCGCCGTTTCCAGCCCGTCATCGTCAGCGAGCCCAACATCGAAGACACCCTTGCCATCCTGCGGGGCATCGCCCACTACTATGAGACCTTTCACGGCGTGAAGATCCCCGACGGCATTCTCCGCCAGGCGGTGGTGCTCTCCGAGCGCTATATCACGGACCGGTATCTGCCCGACAAGGCCATCGACCTCATCGACGAGGCCTGTTCTGACATGAACCTGCGGGATCCCTCCATCAATCGGCGTATGGAAGTGAAGCGGGATCTTGAAAACGTGACCTTTGAGCGGGAGACGCTGATGTCCACCGAAGACCCGGACGGCAAGGAGCTTACCCGCGAAGAGCTGGATCAGCGCTATGCCCGCATTGCCGAGCTTCGCAGTCAGGAGATGCGCTTGCAGGAGGAGCTGTCCGTGCTGGAGGCCAAGGGTGCCCCCGAGCTGACCATGGACAACGTCGCCCGGGTCATCGAGCTGTGGACCAAGATCCCCGCCAGCAAGATCCGTGAAGAGGAGTTCAAGCGTCTGGCGGAGCTGGAAGACCGCCTGAAAAACCATATCGTGGGCCAGGACGAGGCCATCGCCGCCGTGTCCGCCGCCATCCGGCGCAACCGGGTGGGCATCTCTCCCAAGCACAAGCCCGTCAGTTTCATCTTCGTGGGCTCCACGGGCGTTGGCAAAACGGAGCTGGTGAAGCAACTGGCCGCCGACCTTTTCAACACGCCGGACGCTTTGATCCGGCTGGATATGTCGGAGTTTATGGAAAAGCACTCCGTCTCTCGGCTGGTGGGTTCGCCTCCCGGCTATGTGGGCTATGACGAGGCGGGCCAGCTGACGGAAAAGATCCGCCGCAAGCCCTATTCCGTGATCCTTTTCGACGAGATCGAAAAGGCCCATCCGGATGTGCTGAACATCCTTTTGCAGATCCTGGACGACGGCGAACTCACCGACGCCCACGGCCGTAAGGTCAACTTTGAAAACACCGTCATCGTCATGACTTCCAACGCCGGCAGCGACCGCAAAGACGGCTCTGTGGGCTTCAACCGAACCGCCAACGAGCAGGGCCGCGACCGGGCCATGAAGGCCCTGCGGGAGTTCCTGCGGCCGGAGTTTATCAACCGTGTGGACGAGATCATCTATTTCAACCAGCTCA
This sequence comes from Oscillibacter sp., assembly GCA_034933545.1. Classification (GTDB taxonomy): domain Bacteria; phylum Bacillota; class Clostridia; order Oscillospirales; family Oscillospiraceae; genus Vescimonas. The sequence continues at coordinate 1,893 of JAYFNH010000001.1, read as the reverse complement.
CCGAGGAGAACTTCCACCCCATTGCCCGGATCATGCTGGAAGAGCTGAAGGCCTCTTTGAAGGAAAAGGGACTGACCTTTACCTACGACGAGGCACTGGTGGGCTATCTCACCAGCAAGTCCTACTCCGTCATCTACGGCGCCCGCAACCTGCGGCGCACCATTCAGAAGGAACTGGAGGACACCATTGCCGCCCGGATGATCGAAAGCTACGAAAATCCCATTACCCAGATCAAGGCAACGGTGGACGACGATAAGGTCAAGCTCTATACGCTCTAAAGGAGGCTGTCATGCTGTTTCGGAAACATATGGAGCCGCGGTGCGCTTACTGCAAAAAAGGCAGCGTCATCAGCGAAACGGAAGTGGCCTGCGTCAAGCGGGGCGTCGTTGCCCCCTGGGACGCCTGCCCCAGCTTTCGTTATGACCCGTTGAAGCGGATGCCGCCGCGGCCTGAAAAGCTGGATACCAGTACACTGAAAAAAGAGGATTTTTCCTTGTAAAAAGAAAGAAGACAGGGAAGGGGTGTGGAGTCAATGGAGGTTCGCCGTGTTTGGGCCGCCTGGTTCAGCGGCACAGGCACCACCGAAAAAGTGGTGCGTGCGCTGGCGGGGCAGCTTTCAGAACGTTTGGGAGCGCCGCTGGAGGAACTGGACTGGACGTCTCCTGCCGTGCGGCGGGAGGAACGGTGCTTTGCGCCCGGCGACCTGGTGGTGTGGGGCGTACCTACCTACGCGGGGCGGGTGCCTAATGTGCTTTTGCCATATCTCACGGAAAAACTCCGGGGAGGCGGCGCGCTGGCGGTGCCGGTGGTGCTCTTCGGCAACCGGAATTTTGACGACGCCCTTATCGAACTGCGGGACATTCTGGAAAAGGACGGCTTTCACACGGCGGCGGCGGCCGCCTTCGTGGGGGAGCACTCCTTCTCCCATACCTTGGGGCAGGGACGGCCGGATAGCGGCGACATGGCGCTTTTGGCGTCTTTTGCCCGAAAAGCGGCGGAGAAGATCTCCTCCCTGCAAGAAACGCCGTCCCCCGTGGAGGCGGCGGGGCAGTCACCCCTGCGGCCCTACTATACGCCCAGAGACCGGGTGGGAATACCCATCAACATCTTAAAGGTGAAGCCCAAAACGGACATGGCAAAATGCACCCGCTGTGGCCTGTGCGCCTCTCTTTGCCCTATGGGCTCCATTGACAAAGAAGACCCCGCCCTGGTCACAGGCATCTGCATCAAGTGCTGCGCCTGCGTGAAAAAATGCCCGGCCGGCGCCAAATACTACGACGATCCGGGGTACTTATACCATCAGCACGAGCTGGAGGAGGGCTATGCCCGACGGGCCGAGGCCATTACCTTTTTATAATCGCTGTTTTGCCAAGGAGATACGGTATGTCACAAATGACAAAACGGGCCTTGGAGGCCTCACTCAAACATATGCTGCTGAAAAAGCCGCTGGATAAGATCACCATCAACGACATCGCCGAGGACTGCGGCATCAACCGCATGACCTTTTACTACCATTTTAAGGATATTTACGACCTTGTGGAGTGGTCCTGCGTGGAGGACGCCACCCGGGCACTGGAGGGAAAAAAGACCTACGACACCTGGCAGCAGGGGTTTTACCAGATCTTCGAGGCTGTGCTGGACAACCGGCCCTTTATCCTCAACGTGTATCACTCCGTCAGCCGGGAGCAGGTGGAGCTGTATCTCTACAAGCTGACCTATGATCTTCTCATCAGCGTGGTGGAGGAAAAAGCGGCGGGGATGGCCGTTCGGGACGAGGACAAACGCTTTATCGCCGACTTTTACAAGTTTGCCTTTGTGGGATTGATGCTGGACTGGATCAAAAACGACATGAAAGAGGATCCGGAAGTCGTGATCCGGCGGCTGGCGCCCTTG